>NZ_WTLI01000009.1 GCF_011421635.1 Paenibacillus turpanensis | reverse complement strand
CCGCCGTTTCGCGGCCGGAATTACAATATATCATAGCGATCTTCGAAACGCAACCACCATTTTCAACCAAGTATCGATCTCAAAAGTGTCAGCTCCATACCTTGCAAAGCTGATCTCAGCGTTTCAAACGCCACCGCTGCTCAGCGGCGGAATAACAATTTACCACGCCATATCAGCTTACGTCAAATCCATTTGTTCCCATTCCAGCAGAAACTGATCGAGAAACTGCAGCATAAACTGATGACGTTCTTCGGCCCACCTTTTCCCCGTATCGGTATTCATCCCGTCCTTGAGCTTGAGCAGCTTTTCGTAAAAGTGGTTGATTGCAGTATCCTCACCGCTCCGGTACTGTTCAATCGTCATGTTGACACGAGGTGCTTTTTCAGGATCATGCATTGCCCGTCCCTTATGCCCGGAATATGTAAAGGTACGCGCTATGCCAATGGCCCCCAAGGCATCGAGACGGTCAGCGTCCTGAACCACTTTCCCTTCAAGTGTCTTCATAGCAGGCCGATTAACTCCTCCCCGGTATGACATCGTGCTTATAATTTCAATCACATGTCCACGAACGGAGACATCGACTCCATTACCTTTCATCCAATGAAAAAGCTCATCCGTCGCCTTTTCCACATTGTCCACCAGCTTATCATCTATCATGTCGTGAAAAAGCGCAGCCAAACGGCATACAAATGGATCGGCCCCCTCCAGTTTCGCTAACCTCCAAGCCGCATTGGCCACCCTGCGAATATGATTCCAATCATGGCCGCTTTTATCATGCCCAAGTGCTTCCCGTACCTTTTCCTCAGCAAGTAACAAAATGTTTTCATTTTGCATAAAATCCCTCTCCCATTCGTTCTAAACTATCAAACATCTTAATATACCATGCGTCCCTCCAAAAACAAAGTGATTACATTCATTTTTGTGAACCCTCAATATCAATTGAGAATCCAAGCTAACGGCTATTGCCCTCCCGTGAAAATTAATGGCCAAGTCGTTATAATAAATCATGAACGAAAAAGGAGGAGGCAGCGTATGCTCTATACGGAAACCATACTTACGTCGCAGCGCGACCAAATTCACGACATTACGAGAACCGTAAATGCTCACGTGCGGACTTCTGGAGTTGTGAATGGCATAGCCGTTGTGTACTGCCCGCATACGACGGCCGGGATCGCCATCAACGAAAACGCCGATCCCGATGTCAAAAAGGATGTGCTCATGCGGCTGAACGAGGTTTATCCATGGCAGCATCCAAAGGACCGTCATAATGAAGGAAATACCGCGGCCCATCTTAAAGCGATCACCGTAGGTTCCTCGCAAACCATCATTATCCAAGACGGAAATTTATTGCTTGGCATGTGGCAAGGGATCTACTTCTGTGAATTTGACGGTCCACGAACGAGAAATTATCACATAAAACTAATCGCGAATACATAAAAACGCAAAAAACCGATGAATTTCATCGGTTCGATGTGCCAAGCATGTTTCCTCGAGGTTAGGGCAATCTGAAAGTAACGACATGTCCGGTAAGGGAGAGCGAATGATGAGCCACGAAACTTTTTTGAAGAGAGCCGTAGAGTTAGCTTATGAAAATGTAAAATCCGCAAAAGGCGGCCCATTCGGAGCAGTCATTGTAAAAGACGGCGCTATTATAGCAGAGGCGTGCAATGTTGTCACCGAGACGAATGATCCGACTGCCCATGCCGAAGTACAAGCGATTCGCGAAGCGTGCCGTAAACTGAACTCTTTTCAGCTGGATGACTGTATCATATATTCCAGCTGCGAGCCATGCCCAATGTGCATTGGGGCGATTTATTGGGCACGGCCAAAGGCAGTTTACTACGCGGGAACCAAGCACGATGCGGCAAAAATAAATTTTGACGATCAATTTATATATGAACAGCTTGATTTGGTCCCCGAGCAGCGTTCTATCCCGATGAAGCAAATGACGATTGAAGACCATCTAAAGCCTTTCCTTGCATGGGCGGAATCGGATCACAAGACCGAGTATTAGCGTAACGATACCTGCATCGTCGAGGCAACGGTCGCAAGCCCGCCTACAGCTACGGTTATAGAGGAAAGAATGAACGTTTCCGCCGAAATCAAAACTCCTCCCGCAGCGATGACTAGCACATCAATGACAAACACAAGCACACCTACATTAACCGGAAACCGGTCGGCAAGCATGGATGCAAGCAGATCGGTTCCACCGGTGCTCGCACCGAAACGCAGCATAACACCAATCCCTAGCCCGATCAGCAATCCCCCGCCCACCGCACTCCACACAGGGGTTAAATCCGTCCACTGCTGAAATTGGTATCGGTAAGGTCTCAGCACATCAATCATAAACCCAAAAGCCATCATGCCTGTTGCGCTGCTGTAAAACTGCTCCCTAGCAAATCTCCAGGCAAGCACAAACACAGGAACACTCAATAAAATCAAGTTCAGGCCCACTTTCCCCCCGAAAACATAATGCGATATAAGAGCGATACCAATTAGACCGCCGTCCAATATGTGATAGGGCAAAAGGAAAAAATTAATGCCTATGGCAATCATAAAACTGCCGCTGACGATCGACAAAACCTTCCCAAGCAAAAACTCATCTCCCATCACCTTTTTTACCAGCGATAGTGAAATTTATATGCTTGACCCTTCCCATTTCATACCCCGTTTGTCCGATTCATTATGAAATAGGCTCTCTTTTGTGGACAAGCGAACAAGTTGATTAAGCCTCCGCTGCATAAAATGTCATAAGTTCAGCAAAGGAGGTGGAAACGATGGTACCAAATATTCGCAAAGTAATCGTTCCCGTGGGAAGTACCGTCAGACTGCCGATCAAGCTGAAAACCAGCCAACACATCGGCGGCATCAGCTGCGCGAACCGCTCCATTGCCGCATACAAGATTATCGGTCAAAAATCGCTCAAAATTACAGGTCTGTGTCCGGGAAAAACCGTGCTTTCCATGTGGATTTGTGTAAATGGAGTTCCTGTTCGCCGGAGAATTTATGTCATCAAAGTCGTTGAAGCCGATGCGGAGTAAACGAACCGGATGCAGCGCGCCCCTTTGATGGGGCGTTTTTTTGATGTTCCGAACCTTTTCAATCTTAGAGAATATTGTAAAAACGGGGGTGAGTAAAATACCTAACTATCGAATTATTGTCGATCTGTCTGATCGCATGCTTCATGTCTTAGAGGAAGAGCGTGTCGTAAGATCCTTTCCTGTCGGAATCGGCCGGATGGTCACCCGAACTCCAATCGGGGAATTTACCATTAAAAACAAAGCCCCGAATCCAGGCGGGCCATATGGCTCCTACTGGCTGGGGCTTTCCAAGCCGCATTACGGCATACATGGCACAAACAATCCGTCTTCCATTGGAAAAATGTCATCGCACGGTTGTATTCGCATGTACAACAAAGACGTGAACCAGCTTGCAGAAATGGTATCCGTCGGTACACGCGTGTCCATTCGGCCATAATCAGCTTTACTGGATTAAGGGTTGGTAACGTTTTTCGGGATTTTATTGACATTCGGAGAATACTCCTTCATCTTCTCCGCATTTAACGTTACGATTTCTTCCGCGAATTCATCTCGATTTTGCTGTTCATTATAAGCTTTACTGCTTCTTTTGCCCATTGGTATCACCTCCCGATGCGCATTAGTTTGGCACGATTCAGAAAAATGATACGGGAAAAGAAACACCCCTTGATTTACGAACAAATGTTTGCTATTCTGTAAACAGAACAAATGTTCGCTAAGGAGGGGTTACCATGGCAGAGCGTTATCGTTATATCGGCAGAGAATCTGAAGAAGATTTAACCTTTACTTTCTACAGGGACGGATCCGTTAAGATTATCGACAATTGCTTAGAACGCAGCGTTACTCCGAAAGAACTCCAAGGACAATCCTACGAATATTATGTCGGCAAACGAATTCAATTTATCCGAACCATGCTTACTGGCCGCAATTCTTCATCCGAAGGTAAAATCGTGTCATAGCCTCGTGGACTCTCATTTATCTGCGTATGCGAGATTCAGAACTTGGTTGAAATACTTAACGCTTTCGATCATCAAAGTACAATCGGAGTGATCACCAGGCAGTGAGATTTCAAAGATAAAATCTCGATCGGCTATAAGCGGCGCAACCTGCAGCCAGTCGATCTTTCCCACCCCAAGAGGTAAGGAATCATGACGCTCACCCATGCTATCTACAACATGATAGTATTGAGCATGCGAGCTCGTCTCTTTCAGGATTTGGATAAGTCTCGAGTTGTTCGCTTTCAACGCAATAAAACAATGACTGACATCCACGATAAGCGGTAGGGATAACGGCTTTATAATCTGGGTCATCAAATACGGATTGGCGTACGAGAACAGTCCTTCAATCGTATCCTCCCAAAGAAACACATTTCCAGAGAAGGATAAAATCTCGGAAATCCGCTTCCTCATTTCAATAGATTGTGACTCGTTAATACTGTAAGAGCTCTCTGTTTGTGCATAGTGGGCGTGAATCACACATCGAATTTGTTCTTGCTGGCAAATTTCCGCCAACCAACGGCTCGAATCCCAATAAAATTGTCGCAGCTCTGATGAATCCGCCATAATATCGAGTCTGTTGCCTTTATACTTCGGAGGATGATGAAGATACACTTTAGCATGCTTGGACTTCACATACCGAATGGCATCGACCAACCGTTGACGGTCATTCAGATCATGCTCCGATAGAAAAAACTCAATAATTTCCGGATTATATTGCAATCGATCTTCAATACAGCGTTCTTCTAGATTCGTCTTCAGGCGTACATACTTCACCATCGTCCACCCCTTTTTATCAAAGCAGTAATTTCGCCAATATGAAGGCCGTTCCACCGCCGACCCAAGTCGCAATCACATTCACTACATCATTATTCATCCATGAAATCCCTCGGCTTTTCACCGCTACTGCATTACAATGCATACCCGCCTCGATCTCTCTGCCGCAAACAACACATCGATTCATTCGTTGTGCGGCAGCGCCTATGAACGAGTCAGCCAATCCCCCGAACGTTCCGGAGGCTGTAATGATAAGAAGTGTAAGCAAGGATTTGGACAACGTCTCTGACATTTGCATTTCTTGTTTTAGCAAGCCCGCACTAATTACCGCAAAGCTTCCGATCAGCAAAGCACCTGCAGCCGAAGCTATTGTCCCTGCAGGGGTAACCCCGCCTGACTGCCCGGGCTCAACCTGCCGCCAAGTGATGACCGATCTCGGCTTTGAGCGGCTTAAACCGCCCACTTCGGTCGCCCATGTATCGGCTGTTGCCGCAGCCATAACCCCCATAAATGCGATCCACCAACCGAAATTGGGGAAAAAGGCATGCAGCACACATAAAAGCGCGGCTGTGCCTCCATTTGCCAGCACCTGAACCGCATCCCGATTGCCGGACTTAGCGTACCCGCTTTCCAGCTTTTCTTTCTGTCTTGACTTCCACTTGGTCAATATAGAGGAAGTAATAAAGAATAGGATCATTGTTCCGAACCACGAGAAATCTCCTGCGGCATACAAAATTGTTCCTACGGCCACAGCAGCCAATGCTCCGTCCCTGGTTAAAGAATTCCTACGATAAGCGATCCAGGAAATCAGCGTACTTCCTATTAGTCCAATCAAGATTGAAGACATAGCCTATTCCTCTCCAAAATAAATAAAAAGCGGGACCTCCAAGAGGGGGTCCCGTTAACGGTAACGAAAATAGATGGCAATTGCAACCGTCTTATCGGTTATCCCCATCGAGGAAATTGCCTAAACCTCCTAATATACTTCCCTCTTCCTTTCGGCCGCCCGGTCCAGCGGCAGACAAAATCCGGTCGGCCATGCGGCTGAACGGAAGCGACTGGATCCAAACCTTTCCAGGACCGCGCAGCGTTGCAAAGAACAATCCTTCCCCGCCAAAAAATGCGGTTTTGATTCCTTTTACGAACTCGATGTCATACTCGACATCCTTCGTGAATCCAACCAAACAGCCCGTATCCACCCGGATCATTTCACCCGGCTGCAATACGCGCTCACACACAGTTCCGCCGGTATGTAAAAATGCCAGACCGTCGCCTTCTACCTTCTGCATAATAAAGCCTTCGCCGCCGAAAAAGCCGACACCGAGCTTCCGCTGAAGCTCGATTCCGACAGAAACGCCTTTTGCTGCGCACAAGAACGAATCCTTTTGACACACAATTTTTCCGCCAAGCTCACTTAAGTCCATCGGTATGATCTTTCCGGGATAAGGCGCAGCAAAGGATACATGCTGTTTACCTTGACCTTCGTTCGTAAAGACCGTCATGAACAAACTTTCACCCGTCAGCAGCCGTTTGCCGGCGCCAAACAGCTTACCCATAAACCCTTTGCCGCTGTCACTGCCATCACCAAAAATCGTGTCCATACGAATCGAAGCAGCCATCATCATCAGGGCTCCTGCTTCTGCAATGACACTTTCTTGGGGATCCAATTCAATTTCTACATATTGCATTTCTTCTCCGTATACACGGTAATCAATTTCATGAGCATTCATTTGAAATCATCCTCCTACGATTCAAAGCAACGACTTTATATACGAGTTAACTTCCAATACGTTCCACCTGCTCTTGAACGGTCCCCGGACCCCCGAGAAGACGAAAGGAATAGGATATCAGCAGCGTATAAATCAAGCCGAGCAATGCAATCCACCCTGTCCGTTCCATTACACTGCAATTCATGAAATAATCGCTTGCCAAAACAGAAATCAAATACATACTGAACCCGACGTATCCCAACAGCAGCAAACCGCTCAACCGTTTTCCCAACTGTTTTTTCACGCTAGCTCCTCCCCGGCGGCCCGGATCAAGTTCTGCCCCTACAAATTACGAGCATTGTAACAAAACAATATTAATGGGATATTTTCATTGCTTGTGGTTTTTGTAAATTTTATTCATCACAAACGGACAACCTATCATATACTGGAGAAAAGAATGCCATTCTCCGGAGGATGACTATGAACAAATCAAGGATCGCACTCATTACGTTTGGATGCATCATTGTTTGTATATGCTTATCTCTAGTTGGGCTCGCGTACATGCCGGACAAAGCTGCTCTAACAAATGAAGTGCCGGATGTATATGCTCAGCCGATTCCGCCCGACAGCGAAAATCAGAGCAGCGCGGATGAACCAAACGCAGACATGTCCAATGATCCGGAGGATATGAACGTCACGCCTCAAAAGGAGAGCACGAATGCTCCTCCTAGCCAAGCTTTGCCGATCCAACCTGCAGTTATACCCCCCGCCCCGCCTGCCTCTGTCGTTACAGAGAAGGTGTATTTACCTGATCCTAAGCAGCCCATATCTATTCCAGTTCTCAACTACCACAGTGTTTCGGTTGAACCGGGCAACAGTGCGGTCGTAACGCCTGAGCAATTTGCCGAGCAAATGGAGTATTTATTTAACGAGGGCTATACCCCTTTAAAACTCGCAGATTTTATCGAGATTTACGAATTCAAGAAAGCGCCTCCACAGAAGCCGGTGCTGCTAACTTTTGACGATGGCTATGTTGATAATTTGACGGCGGCGGATCCCGTTTTGAAAAAATATCAATTCCCGGCAACCGTATTCGTTTCCCCTGGCGTTGCGGGTACGAAAAATTTTATGAATTGGGAGCAAATCCGCGAGCTCCATAAAGCCGGTTGGGATATTCAAGCGCATGGCATGACACATCCGCAGCTGCCGAAGCTTAGCAAGGATAAACAGGAGCATGAAATTAAAGAATCTAAAAGGTTGATCGAGGAAGAGCTGGGGACGAAGGTGGAAGTGTTTTGCTATCCGTATGGACAATACAATAAAACTACCCTCTCGCTGCTGAAAGAAAACGGCTATCGTTATGCCTTTACCATCCAGCAGGGCCGCACCACAACGGAGCAGCCCGCACTAGAATTAAAACGAATTTTTGTTAACGGAGAAGAAAGCCTGCAGACTTTTGCGAAGCGTTTGGAATCTAGCAAGTAATCTTAACGCCTAAAAGCAGATTTCTTTCGACAAGCTCGCATCATTTCGACGTCAGCCGCATATACTTTACCCTCTCGGCAGTCAAAAATCGAACGGATTTCCCATTCATGAACCGACAGCCTTTGCATGCTGTAGTTGGTACAATGGGAAATGTCCCTGTTTTTGGCAAAAAGAATGATTGGAGGTATATGTGATGAGCTTATTTTTCGTATGTATGTTCTTAGCCCTCTATTATGCAGTGATGAGTTATTTGGATATTCCGCCGAAGCATAACGAATTCGATTAGTCTATATCCTGACTGTGCACAGCGATTTACGAAGACTGTTCAGTCAAAATTTGCTTCATGAGGCTTGGGTAATTTGTGATGACGGCATCTACTCCGTTTGCGATCATCGCACGTATGTCCTTCTCTTCATTCACCGTGTACGGTCTAACCTTTAGGCCGGCATCGTGAGCCCCTTGAACCATCTCGGGATCGACACTATAAAAAAGCGGATGCAGGGAACGCGCCCCTAATGAATTGGCATATTTCCACGGATGATACAGCCCTGCAGTATAGAGGAGAGCACAGTCCATATCGGGTACAGCCTGGATCAAATCCACGACGCTGTAATGATTGAAGCTTGAGAAAACAACCCGGTTCTCCATCCCATACTCACGTACGAGGCGAATGACTCGTTCTTCCATGCCTTCATATCGAATAATCCCGTTTTTCAGCTCTATGTTCAGTTCGATTTGGGTATTGGAAAGTAAATCAAGGACCTCCGACAATAAAGGAACATGCTCTCCCCGGTATGATTCAAAATGAAAGCTGGCGTCAACGGAACGGATTTCATCGTAAGTCAAGGAAGTAATAAGCCCGCTGCCGTTCGTTGTACGCTCCAGCGTTTCATCATGGATGACGACCAGTTGGCCATCCTTTGTTTGGTGAATGTCAAGCTCAATCCCCTCTGCCCCTTGCTCCAGTGCAAGCCGAAAGGCCGCCATTGTATTTTCCGGCGCATCACCGGACGCTCCGCGATGAGCATAAATCAAAGGTTTGTTACCCACTGTGCACTCTCTCCTCGGCATGAATCTTAGGTTTTGTGGTACGTGTACCGCAACGTTATTGTACCATCTGTCCAACCGCTGCGTGTAAAACGAGTGTTAAAAATTGCTTCCTTGTGGGAGACTACTTGTTGCGGTAAACCCGTAGTAAGGAGGTGCCCAAATGAGCGGACGCAACAATAAACCGGACAATGACGGTAAAGTGGCAGAGCCATCCCGTTTGGATCAGTTCGGCGATCAAGGCAGCCCCGATTCTAAGCGCAAAGAACAACGCGGCAAATAAGGATTCGACGGCACACCGTTCTTAGGAAATACGAAAAATAGCCCGGCGGCTTCTAATCGGCCCCGGGCTATTTGGAATGCAGCGGAACAACAGGCTGCTCTAGATTGTTATAAGACACAATGCTTCATTTGTCCGAATGGATGAGAGAAGAATGGATACGGCCTCGAGGAAGCAGCCGATGATTCGACGTCATTACAATTATGTTGCCGATCTTACAGCCTGCAGGGTGCCCATTCCATTCTTTTGTAATAGAAGCCTTCCTGATGCGGTATTTCCTGCCTCATCCTGTAACAGCTTCTCTTCTGTGATGCCAACTTCAATCAAGCGGATAATATCGTTTTCATCCAACGTGGTGCCGAACTGTTCTTTCCAAATGACAAAGCGGCAGCCTTCTTTATAATGGGAGCAGCCGTATCCGCGGCGCCCCATAATGATTTTGCCTCCGCAGCCAGGTGACGGACAAGGCGCCAATCCTGCGAATTGGCGGACCGTTTCCTCAGGAGCTGCTGCTGCGCGTGAGCTATGCCCTCGTGCGGCACCGTCAGCCGCGGCCTTTAGGCTGACCGCCGTTCTCGCTGCGGCAGCGGCAGCAGACGAGCGTTGCGGCGCCGCCCCTGCTGCTGGAGGCTCGGCTAGAGCTGCAGCAGTTTCGGCATTGGCGTTATCGACGGCTTGCCGACGGCTTGTCCGCTTTTTGGGAGCTGCGGCAGCATCGTCGCTCCCCGCCGCAGCCATAGTGGCGGACGCGGCCTTCCCTGCAGCAGAAGCGCCGTTCTTCCCCGCAGCACGTTTCTTCGCCGCAGGCTTGGCTGCCGGTTCTTCGCCCTCGAAGTCTTCCTTGGACACCCGAGGCTGAACCTTGACCTTACCAACAATCATCGCGGCAAACTTTTTCACGTTTTCCATAAAGGTTTGATCGGAGGCAATCCCCTTGGCAATCTCGTTCAGCCGCCGCTCCCATTGCCCGGTCATTTCCGGCGAAGCGAGCAGATTGATCCCGGCACCGCGAATGACCTCAATGGCCTTGCGGCCTTTCTGCGTAATCATCAGCCTCTTGCCCTGCATCTGCATATAACCAACCTGCTTAAGCCGCTCAATAATAGCCGCCCGTGTAGCCGGGGTGCCTAAGCCGGAATCCTTCATCGCGTCGCGAAGCTCCTCATCCTCGATCTGCTTGCCCGCGCTCTCCATCGCTTTAAGCAGCGTCCCCTCCGTGTAGGGCTTCGGAGGCTGCGTTTCCTTCTCTTTTGCTGTACTTTCGAAGCAGAGCACACCAAGCGCAGACTCCAAATGAAATGGGGTCGTCACTTCCTCCTCGGCAGACTTCTGCTCGTCATCGTCTTCCTTATCGCTCTTGCTTCGGGATTTGCTGCTGCTCTTTTCCTTCTTCTGGTCGGCATAGATGACCTTCCAGCCTAGCGAAAGCAGCTCCTTGACCGTCGTTTTAAACGTCTCCCGTTCGACTTCCGTCATTACCGTATGAACCTTGTACTCTGCAGCCGCATAAAAATGCGATAAAAACCGTCTCACGATTAAATCGTAAATTTTCTCCTCATCAGCAGATAATCCCTTCGCGATGCGATGAGTCGGCAATATCGCATGGTGATCCTCGACTTTAGAGGGGTTGCACACGGCTTTATTATTTTTGTGCACGAATCGCTTTTCTGCCTGCTCCACGAATGGCCGGTAGGAGGTTCCGCGCAGCTGATCCAGCGCTTTATGCATTTCCGGAATATTTTGCTCCGTTACGTAGTTCGAGGTCGTTCTCGGATAGCTGATCACCTTATGCTTCTCGTAGAGCGCCTGCGCGACGTCGAGCGTCTTTTTGGCAGAGAAGCCGTATTTGGCATTCGCCTCCCGCTGCAGCAGCGTAAGATCGTACAGCTTAAACGGGTATTCCTTTGTCTCTTTTACCTCATAGCTTGCTACTTCGCCCTGCTTCCCTTTGACATTCGCAGCCAGCGCCTCCGCTTTCGCCGGATCCGAGAGCTTCTCCCCCTGCCACATCCCTTTATATTCCGTATCCTTCTGCCGGAAAAATGCCTCCACATCGTAAAATTTACTGGAGCTGAACGCATCGATTTCTTTTTGCCGATCATACAGCAAAGCAAGAACCGGAGTTTGCACCCTGCCGACCGACAGCAGCACCTGATGCTTGGTTGTGAAAGCTCTGGAGCCGTTCATGCCAATCAGCCAGTCCGCCTCACTTCGTGCTCTGGCCGCTTTCGTCAAATTTTCGTATTCCGCGCCGTCCTTCAGCTCGGCAAACCCCTTCTTAATCGTTTCCGGGGTCAAATCGGAAATCCACAGCCGTTTCACCGGTTGCTTTAGCTTCAAGTGACGCTGAATGAGCGAGAAAATATGCTGTCCCTCGCGCCCGGCGTCGCATGCATTTACCAGCATGCCGCAGCGTTTGGCGAGGTCGGCGATCACCTTGAGCTGATCCTTCGTTTTTGGATTCGGCACAAGCTGAAAGACGTCCGGGATAATCGGGAGATCATTAATATTCCATTTCTTATATTTAGCATCGTAGGAATCGGGCTCGGCTAAACCGATCAAATGACCGATTGCCCAAGTAATAATATACTGCTCCCCTTCAATATAGGAACGGTTGTTTTTCGCCTTCGGTTCTATTGCGGCGGCGATATTTCGCCCCATGTCCGGTTTTTCCGCAATAATAAGAGTTTTCAAACCGTATCGCTCCTCAAAGAATAGTAACGGATTATAGATTGCGAGCTTTGTGGCCCTGATTTATTTATTTTAGCAGATTCCGCACTGCAAATCGCCGATAAAAAAGACACTATACCAAACGGATTCCCGTTTGTATAGTGTCTTGTTCTTCTAGACATTCCATAGTAAACCGGCGTATAGCTGCTTACAAGCAGCGTGAGCTCAACGTTTCAGCCATTGTAACCGGCATATATGTATCTTCCGTTTCAACTACTCGATGCTTTGCGCAGGGTTTACTTCCGGAGAAGTCAGCTTGTCGTAGAACTCCGCAAACTTGTCCTTATCCGCGCTTGCGCGGGCAGCCATCGCTACACGAGGATGCTCATTCAAAAGTCCTGTCACCATGTAAGGAATGATATATCCCCACTCCCACTTCTCTCTCGTGGCAAGCATATGCTTTTCAATGAATTCAAGCACAGGGCGAAGCTCGTATCTCGGGTTCTTCAGGTATCCAACGAGAAGCTCCGTGTTGCAGTTACCGGCAGCACGGCCCATTCCATAAACGCTGGAGTCCAGGAAGCTAACGCCTTTCTCGTGTGCGAGAAGCGTATTGGAGAATGCAAGCTGCATATTGTTATGCGCGTGGATGCCGAGTGTTTTTTCCGGCAGCATCGATTGGAACTTCGACACGAGGTAATTGGTGTCCTTGTGGTCGAAGTTACCGTACGAATCGACGACATAAACTACGTCAACCGGACTTTTCTTAATTTCCTCGAACGCTTCTACAAGATCGTTCTCCATCACATGGGAAAGCGCCATAATATTAATCGTTGTCTCGTAGCCCATCCGATGAAACTTGTTAATCAAGTCGACCGCCTTGTCAACGTCTTGGATGTAGCAGGCAACACGAATCAAATCGAGTGCGCTTTGCTCGCGCGGTAAAATATCATTCTCGTCAACGCGGCCGATGTCCACCAGGGCAGAAAGCTTGGTATCCGATTTTTTTGAAATGACTTCACGCAGGAAGCCTTCGTCCAAAAACCTCCACGGTCCTGCGTCGGCACCTTTTAGCAGCTTTGGCGAGTTTTTATATCCGATCTCCATATATTCAACGCCCGCTAAGCTGAGCGCGCGGTACATATCTTGAACAAATTCGACGCTAAAATCCCAGTTATTCACCAGGCCTCCGTCTCTTATCGTGCAATCAACAATTTTTGCATTTGGAATGCTCATTCCCTTTATCCTCCTTGGCTTGTCCCGACGGTGATTTTTTACCATTGCTTTCTATTGTAACATGATCTCTAGAAAAACAATAGGCTGCCCGACAGGACAGCCTAAATCTTTACCTAAAATCATTCCCTTACAGGCTCTGCTGCTTCAACGCAAGTGCACGAAGACGAAGTCGCTTCCACACAACACCGTGACTCGGGGAGAAAAGCAAAGCAAGGATAAATAGAATGCCGGCCACAGTAATCATACATCCGGCAATCGACGCATCCAGCAGGTACGACATGTAATAGCCGAGCACTGCACTGAGCGCACCTACGCTAATGCTCCATACGATCATCCAGCCAAGCTTCTCCGTCAACAGGTACGCTGTAGCAGCCGGTACAATAAGCATACCGACAACGAGCACGGCGCCGACACTTTCGAATGAAGCAACAGTCGTAATGGAAACGAGCGTCATCAAGATATAATGGAACAGCACAACCGGAATTCCAAGGGCGGCCGCCATCGCCGGATCAAAAGAACCGATTTTGAATTGCTTATAGAACAAACCAATGACGATTGCACTCAGCAATAGGGCTCCACCTGAAGCCCACACGGCCTTCGGACCCAGCTCATGGCCGAACAGCTCTAGTGTATTCCATGGGACGTATGCAATTTCACCGTACAGCACACAGTCCAAATCCAAATCGATTTGTCTCGTATAAATGCTTACCAAGACGACACCAACGGAGAACAGTGCTGTAAACACAACTCCAATCGAAGCATCAGCCTGCACCCCGCCGTTCGTAAACATTTGAATCAGGAAAACGGTCAGTAGACCGACTACTGCGGCCCCAAGCATCATAAACAGAGAATCACGCGAACCGCTGAGCAAAAACGCGACCACGATACCCGGCAGCACGCTATGGGAAATTGCATCCCCGATCATGGACATCTTGCGAAGCACTAAAAATACGCCGACGAGGCTGCACGCGGAGGCAACCAGGATTCCCGTAAGCAAAATCCAGAAATCGTTCATCCGTGATGCACCTCCTTCGCCACACGAACACGCTGCTGCCGCTGCTCTTCTATGATCAGCTTATTCGTCCTTGAACGACGGATCGCTCTCGCCACAATGCCCCGCTGAGGAGCAAACAGCACGGATACCGTAAAGAACACGGTCGCTGCTAAGACACTGAGTGGACCGGTCGGCAAATTGTTGGCAAGCGTACTGAGCAAAGTGCCGACAATCCCGCTTAAAGCACCGAAAATGCCCGATAAGACGACCATGACGCCAAGCCGCTCCGTCCAGTAGCGCGCCGCTACGGCCGGCGTAATTAATAACGCCGCCATAAGCACAACCCCCACCGCCTGAATGCCGACAACAACGGCGATCACGATAAACAGCATCATGAGCTGATCCAGAAACGCCACAGGGAAGCCGAGGCCGCGGGCAAAGCCGGGATCAAAGCTCATCAGCTTAAATTCCTTAAACAAGAGAGCGCAAACCCCTACAAGCACGATGCAGACAACCATCATCGTATATACGTCAGAGGCAATCATCGAGGCCGCCTGACCGAACAAAAACTTATCCAGCCCGGCTTGGTTTCCGCTTGCGCTGTGCTGAATTTGCGTCAGCAGCACGATTCCAAAGCCGAAAAATACGGACAATACGATACCGAGCGCGGCATCCTGTTTAATCCGTGAATTCCTCGTAACGTAACCGATACCGAAGGTAGCGAGCAGCCCAGCTGCAACCGCTCCGATCATAAAGAAAATAATCGATTTCGTTCCGGTCAGCATAAACGCAATACAAACGCCCGGCAGTGCAGCATGGGAGAGCGCGTCTCCCATGAGCGACTGCTTGCGCAAATAAGCAAAGCTGCCAAGCACCCCGCTGCACAATCCCAGCAGCATACTGCCCATCAATATCCACTGCGTATTCGGATCCGTCAACAATTCAACCCAATTCAACATTCGTCATCACCTCGAAGTCACAATAAGGGGCGCATCCTGATCTTCACCGATAAAAGCCAGCTTGCCTCCATACGTACGCTGTAAATTTTGTTTATGAAACACTTCTTCCGCTGGGCCGATATCGACCAGCTGCACGTTCAGCAGCATCACCCAATCAAAGTATTCTTTGACGGTCGCTAAATCATGGTGAACGACGAGCACGGTTTTCCCCTGTGTTTTCAGCTCATTCAGCAGCGTAATAATGGCCTTCTCCGTCGCCGCATCGACACCGACGAACGGTTCATCCATAAAATACAAGCTGGCATCCTGCGCAAGCGCTCTAGCTAAAAAGATCCGCTGCTGCTGTCCGCCTGAAAGCTGGCTGATTTGCCGATCCGCGAATGCCTCCATACCGACTTTGCGCAAGCAATCCAGTGCGATTTTTCGTTCCTTTGCGCCTGGCCGCTTGAACCAGCCTAGATGACCATATCGCCCCATCATCACGACATCGAGCGCATTCGTTGGAAAGTCCCAATCCACCGATTCACGCTGAGGAACGTAACCGACGATGCCCCGCTGCTCCTTATAGGATTTCCCGTATACGGAGACGTCTCCGGTTACCTTCGGAATAAGACCCAGGGCCGCCTTAATCAGCGTTGATTTACCTGCCCCATTCGGACCTACGATGCCAATGAGCTTTCCCTCGGGTATATCAAACGAGATGTTTTCCAAAACAGGCTTTCGCTGATATGCTACCGTCAAATCTCGAATAGACAGCGGTGTTTCTGTTGCTTTCATCGCCAGCACTTCCTTTCCGATCTCGTAAGCTGCAGTAATATAAACTATTTCAATGCCTTAACAATCGTGTCTACGTTGTGGCGGACCATACCGATATAGGTTCCTTCTTCCGTTCCCGGCTCTCCCATGGCGTCGGAGAACAGCTCTCCGCCGATCGAAACCTCGTGACCCTTCTCCTTCGCTCCTTGAACTACGGCTTCAATCGAACGTTTCGGAACGCTGGACTCTACAAACACCGCTTTAATTTTGTTATCAACAAGGAAATCCCTTAACTCCGAAACATCCTTCGAGCCATATTCAGATGCAGTGGATAAACCTTGAAGACCTTTTACATCGACCTCGTATGCACGGCCAAAATATCCGAACGCGTCATGCGCTGTAACAAGTACGCGCTGCGACTTTGGAATCGAAGCCAGCTGCTCTTTTGCGTATGTGTGCAGCTCTTCCAATTTCTTTAAGTATGTTTCTGCATTTTTCTTATAGTCATCGGCACGCGCAGCATCCTGCTCGACTAAGGTATCGCGAACGACCTCGACCGCCTTCATCCAAAGCGTAACGTCAAACCAGATGTGCGGGTCGAATTCTTCTCCCAGAGAAGCGTCGCCGGCAAGCAGTACGCTTTTGTCTACCCCTTTAGACACAGCAACAACAGGCTTTTCCTTGCTGATTTTCTCTAAAATCTCCTGCATCTTTCCTTCCAAGAACAAGCCGTTATAAAAAATCAAATCGGCCTCATCGAGCTTTTTAATGTCCCCTTGCGAAGCTTTATATAAATGAGGGTCAACGCCAGCCTTCATCAAGCCCGTCACCTCGACATGCTCGCCCCCAACCTGCTCTACAATATCCGTAACCATACCGATGGTAGTCGTAATTGCCAGCTTCTTCGTATTGCCGGATTCCGCTGGATTTTGTTCCGATGCTTGATTTGGAGCCTGTGTCTGCTGTGCGCAGCCTGCTGCAGCTATCGCGATGATGAGTGTAAAAATCGTGATCAAGACTCGTTTCATTTTACCCATTGTAAAATCTCTCCTTTTCCCCACCCATAATATAATGTTTCGTACAAGCAATAGGTTTTCCCCAGGGCAACATTTTCCCCAAAAAAGATAGGCCGTGCTTATTGCACATTACCTATAATATTAACCTATCACAATATTATTGCCTGTTCAATACTTTTTTTCCCTAACGCAACTTTAAGAATTTATTTAGGCGATTTTCAGTAACTTTTCATGGGAAGGAGCATAGGTTAATGGTATTATAGAACTATGCATTTCAGTCGAGGGAGATCGAATTATGTCGTTTAATCAAGACAATGACCGTAACGGCACTTCCACTTCATTATCCGATATAGAAAAAAAGCTCATCCGCCTCGAATCCGTCGTTGAGCATTTGCCTGCGGCTGTATTGATAGAGGATGAAAATAGAACTATCGTATTCGTGAATGATCAGTTTCTTCAATTGTTTCGGCTGACGCTGCCACGTGAAAGCCTCATCGGTCTCCCGATCGACGAGGTGCAGCAGCTTTCCGAGCAGGATCGCCCCGGAACCGGAGGCTTGTTTAAGCATTTGCTGAAGCCGAATATACCGGATGAGCTGCTCTTAAAGGATGGGACGATTCTAGAGCGGATCTGCTCGCCGATTGCATCGGATGAGCTAAATCTCGGCTCAATGTGGCAGTTCCGGGACGTAACGGAGAAGCGCAGAGCGCTTTATGCGCTTCGTGAAAGCGAGGAAAGATACCGGAAGCTGATCGAGCTGTGTCCGGATCCAGTATTTGTTCATTGTGAAGGCATTGTCGTATTTGCCAACGATAAGGTGAAGGAATATTTACGCATGGAGCACGCGGAAGAGCTGCTTGGTCAAAATATTTATAACCTCATTCATCCTGATGATCACGAAAGCTCAATCAACCTTATCAAAAATGCCGCACAAAAAAACAAACCTTTAGAGCCGGCGGAGGCCCGTATTGTAAGAAAGGACGGCTCTCTCATAAATATGGAGTTTTCGCTTTCCCCCATTACTTATAATGGTCAAGAAGCCTTTCTTGGGATCGGACGGGACGTCACCGAACGAAAGCAGCAGGAGCAGAAGCTGCAGGAAGCCAACGAAATGCTGAAGCGGCTTTCCCATATGGATGGACTGACCGGTATACCCAACCGGAGATATTTTGATGAAACGATGTACCGGGAATGGAAGCGCAGCGCTAGAAATTCTGCACCGCTGTCCGTGATCATGCTCGACATTGACTATTTCAAGGATTATAACGATTATTACGGGCATCAAGGCGGGGATGCGTGCTTGAAACTGGTCGCGGAAACACTCACTAACCATTTGGAACGGAACACCGACTTTGTATCGCGATTTGGCGGAGAAGAATTTGTGATCATTTTGCCGGACACTCCCCGCAGCGGGGCCGCTTTTGTAGCCGAAAGACTGCGAAAAGCCGTAGAGGACTTAGCAATCCCCCATGTTCGCTCGAATGTAAGCGGTGTGGTCACGATCAGCGTAGGGGCGGCAGGAGTCGTGCCTAATAGCTTCAGTGAACCGCAGGAGCTGATCGCGCAAGCGGACAAGGCGCTCTACCAAGCAAAGCAGAATGGACGAAATCAAGTGAAGCTCTTTTAAATGTAACAGCCGGGCAGCTACCCGGCTGTTTCTTTATTAGGCTCAATGCGAAACACGCAGCCTTCACTTTGGAAGAGCAGGACATGCTGCCAGTGATCGGCGGCTGGCTGAGATTTCTTGCGAATCTTTTTCTCATAGCGCTGCAGATCCATCCCCTTCGTCGTGAGAGCAATCGTTCTCTCCTCCCCGCGCATGACAACCTCTGCCCGTATATTCGCCTCTTGGCGATGCTCGTAATCCAGCACATCTGCGATACGCAGAATTGCAATCAAGGATCGGACCGCGTTAAGCTGCGTTGAATCGGTCCACTGCTCCAAACCGGCGTCGCCCCGTTTGCGGTGATTTCGGGCAAGGCATGCCGCCGTCCTGCGCGCCCCCTCCTCCATTCCGTCCAGCAGCGGATCATTCAAAATCAAATACTCCCCATGCTCATGATGCTTTCGCTCGCTTATAAAATGACCGACGTCATGCATTAGCGCCGATACTTCCAGCAGCTCCGAACAGCTTGCGTCAAGCTTATGAACGCTTATCAGCTCTCGAAACAGCTTCCCGCTAAGCGCAGCGACATGCCTGACATGGGCAAGGTCTGTCTGGTATTTGCGGATAAAACGCCCTATATAACGCACATCAATTTTCGCATCATCCATGTTTCTCAATCCTTCCTGATTTCATGTTGCGTTTCCGTTGGAAACATCGTAAGGTTAAACCAGAATAGATAAAGGGAGAGATACTATGTACAAACTGATACTCATCGATATCGACGATACACTTTTGAACGACGACCGCCAAATCTCAGCGGGAACACGCGAGGCGCTGAAGCAGGCGATGGACAAGGGTGTCGTAGTGACACTTGCCACCGGCCGGATGTACGCTTCCGCCAAACAAATTGCCGGCAGTTTGCAATTAAATGTACCGCTTATTACGTACCAAGGCTCCCTGGTAAAAACACTGCTTGACGAGAACGTGCTGTACGAGCGTTCGGTACCCGCGGAAAGCGCGGTAAAATTATACGAATACTGCAAAGAGCATGGACTGCATTTGCAGTTATATCACGACGATATCCTGTACGTGCAAGAAGATAATGATAAAGCGAAAGCTTACGCCGACCTCTCCAAAATCCCCTACACCGTGCATCCCGATTTTGAGCAGCTGGTCCGCCAGTCCATGACAAAGATGCTTGTTATCGATGAGCCTGAGGTGCTTGATCGTCACGCCATCGTTTTGAAGGAGCTGATTGGCGGTGATGTGCATATTACGAAGTCGAAGCCGAACTTCCTAGAATTTGTCCATAAAGAAGGGACGAAAGGTGACGCGCTGCGGTTTTTAGCCTCCCATTGCGGCTGCCAAATTGAGGAAACAATCGCATTCGGTGACAGCTGGAACGATATGGAGATGATTACCACCGCCGGACTAGGTGTAGCCATGGGCAACGCCGTGCCTGCGCTGAAGGCGGCAGCGGATTACGTGACCCTGTCCAACAACGACGATGGCGTAAAGCATGTCATCGACGCCTTCATCCTTGGCACCGCCGAAAAAATTGCGCAGCCTGCACAAAAATAACTACGCAGTAAAGTCAACTGCAAAGAGAAGAAAAGCCTGCTGAGTCATCAACAGGCTTTCCAGAACAGCTCCCTTTATAGGGAGCTGTTTGTTTTTGAGCGGTTAAAATAAGGCTGACCTAATCGCGCGATCAAAAATAATTCCAAAGACGGCACCCAATGCCAATCCTCCTGCTGAAACGCGACAATGCCGATTTCTGTGGATGGATTTTGCACCAGCCGGTCCCATTCCGGTGAGACCGGAATCAAGTGGAGCGGACGGAGCCGCGTCCCGAGCCCCCCGTAAGAGAATGCCCGTCCGATATACTGAAGCTGGTTATTTCCTAACAGAAAAAACAGGCCCGGATAGGCCTCCCACGAGGTCCAAAGCTCCGGGCTATTGCGCAGCTCACCGAGTGTGGTGGAGCAGCTCGTCTTCGGCAACACCTTAGCAGCGCCGATAAAATGCTCTATATATTGCCAAACGATTCCCTTATTAGCTCTCACTCGGTATCGATCACCCGTTACATCGTAAGTCGTAAGTCCTATTCACATTGTATCAAAAACGCACCTGACTTACATCCATTTTTTACGAACCGCTTATCCTTGCTGGAGCAGCTCCAAAATGACATTGGCTGTCTCTTCAATCGCATTATCGGTTACATCGAGCAGCGTACAGCCGAGCTTTTCCGCCAAGCTCCTGGCATACTGGAGCTCCTCCCGAATCCGTTCACGTGTGGCATACTGCGCGTTTGCCGGAAGCCCCAGCGTTTTCAGCCGTTCATTGCGAATTTTCAGCATCTGCTCCTCGTTCATCGTCAGCCCGATTATTTTGCGGCTGTCAATATGGAACAGCTCCTTCGGAAGCTTAACCTCCGGAATGAGCGGCAAATTCGCCACCTTATAGCCCTTATGCGCCAAGAAGACGCTGAGAGGCGTTTTGGAGGTTCGGGACACTCCGACAAGCACGATTTGCGCTTCCAGCAAGCATGAAGGATCTCGACCATCGTCGGCCCGCACAGCGAATTCGATAGCCTCGACCCGGCGGAAATAGTCCTCGTCCATCTTATGCAGCAAGCCCGGCTGGCGCTTCGGGGAATCATCATAGGTATCGATAAACGCCTGCATCATCGGCCCCATAATATCGACAGTGCGAATTGATAAGCGCAGCGCCTCTTCCCTCATCACCTCGCGCAAATGAGGCTGGACCAGCGTATACGCGACAAAGCCCCCTGTTCTAGCCGCCTCATCTAGAATCGTACGGATTTCGGCCTCATAACGGATATGTCCGAACTTCCTGATTTTCACCTGCTCCGCGTTAAATTGCCGAATTGTCGCTTTGGCAACGGCCTCTGCAGTCTCCCCGAGCGAATCGGATAACAAAAACAAAACATACGGTTTTTCGGACATCAGGCTTGTTCCTTTCTCCGGTACACTTCAAACACATGAGGGTGACGATTTTTCTCGTCAACCATCCCTTCCCGGCGGAATTCGAGCTCCCATTGCGACTCATCGTACTCTGGGAAAAAGGTATCCCCTTCGAATGTGCCGGAAATTCGGGTCACGTAAAGCTTATCGGCCAGCGGAAGGAAGCTGCGGAACAAATCGGCGCCTCCAAAAATAAAGACCGGCTGACCGGCAAATCGTTCCCGCACCTCCTCGAAGGAATGAACAACCACGCAGCCTTCTGGAGCATAGTCCTTTTGTCTCGTCACAATCACATTCGTCCGTCCTGGCAGCGGTCGTCCGATCGACTCATAGGTACGTCTGCCCATCACCAACGGGTGTCCCATCGTAACCTGCTTCACATAAGCTAAATCAGCAGGAAGCCTCCAAGGCAGCGTGTTCTGGTAGCCGATCACCCGCCGGTCATCCATCGCCCAAAGTAAATTAATGAAACCCGGCTCAACCATATTTTTATACACCTCATCATCAAGTTGTGGGACATTACTGCATATATGTCTTATAGTGAATGAATTCCTGTTAGGAGGGATCCGAGTGGCGGTAACGGAAATGCAGCTCACTCTGGAGCAAGAACACCGTTTTTGGCTGGAAGTCCTGGAAGACCACGCGTATTTTGTCCGCGACCATCTTGCGCCTGAAGAAAGCAATTGGATTGAGCAGACGCAAGTGTATATTAACCGTTTTTCCGAGCTGCTGTCCAACGTACCGAGCGCTGCATCTGCGGGTAACGCGCCCGCCTCTCCGATCTGGGTTCAATTTGCCCGAAATGTCTACCCCGTTGCTTTCGGCTATTTCCAGTTTGAAGGAAGAATGCAGCGGCTCCGGATCGCGAATGAAGTCAACTTAAACCTGACCCCTACATATTTGAACGGCACACTGAATGAGAATCAGGAATATGTGCGCATGCTCGCATACTGGGTGAACGGGGATACTCCGCCTCCCCTTCCGCTGGCGGATCTGCTTGATTTATGGCTGGAGGATCAGCTCGGTCACGCCATACTGCTGCGCAACATTCTCGACCCCGTCGAAATCATGCTTTCCGAACAGGCAGGACGATTCGCCCAAGAGCTGCAAGCTTATATTGTTAAAAATAAAGCAATGCGCGGCTATTTGCGTTTTACCCCGCCGAACTTTCCGGCCCAGCGCCAGTTTGCCCTTCATGTGGGCAAAACGACCGTCGATTTTTACCGGTTCGTCAAAAGCGTTGTCTCTTCCTACCGGAATGATACGCTGCTCAACCGCACAACGCTGCGGTTTTTGGAGCATCACTATCCCGAAACCTGCTATTTACTGTTCAAATTAGCTGAATTCGAGCCTGCCATCCCGGTTCCGGGGGACTGCTCGTTATCCAAGCCTTCGTTTCGGGAAACAACATGACCGGGCTGCACAAGCTTGGTCCTATTACACCGCCACGGGGGCTTTAATAGCTGGATGCGGCTCATATCCTTCCAGCTGTACGTCCTTCACCTCATAGTCAAATACTGAGGAAATGTCCGGATTTAGCTTCAGGCGAGGAAGCTCCCTCGGCTCTCGTGACAGCTGGAGCTTAATTTGCTCCAAATGGTTGATATAAATATGCGCATCGCCAAGTGTATGAACGAATTCACCGGGCGTAAGCCCGCATTCCTTGGCGATCATATGCGTAAGCAGCGCATAGCTGGCAATGTTAAACGGAATGCCGAGAAAAATATCTCCGCTGCGCTGATAAAGCTGACAGGAAAGCTTGCCTTCCGCTACATAAAATTGAAACATTGTATGACAAGGCGGCAGCGCCATGGAAGGGACATCCTCCGGCGACCAGGCTGAAACGATTAGGCGCCGTGAATCCGGCGTCTTGCGGATCGCTTCAATCACATCCTTCAGCTGATCGATCGTGCCGCCGGTCGATGTGCGCCACTCCCGCCACTGCTTGCCGTATATGTTTCCAAGCTCCCCATATTGCCGGGCAAAGCTGTCATCGCTTACAATCCGTGCTTTAAACGCCTCCATCTGCTCCTCGTACTGGAGACGAAACGCCTCGTCCTGCTGCGAACGAAGTCCGAAGTTCGTCATATCCGGCCCGCTATACTCCGGACTTTCCACCCATTTCTTAAACGCCCATTCATTCCAAATATTGTTATTATGCTTCAATAAATATTGAATGTTAGTATCGCCCTTCATGAACCAAAGCAGTTCACTTTTTACAAGCCCAAAGGGAACACGCTTCGTGGTCAAAAGCGGAAATCCTTCAGAAAGATCGAAGCGCATCTGATAACCGAACGTAGAAATCGTGCCTGTGCCTGTCCGGTCTTCCTTCCGCTTCCCATTTTCCAGCACATATCGAAGCAGGTTTAAATACTCATTTTCATTACGGCTCATTGGTCCTATTCCCCTCAGCTTTTCGCAAATACGCTTTTTTGCCATTATAGCAAAAAAGCCTGCGTGTGGTCACACGAGGCTTTCCGGATTTTATTTCGGGTCAGCTATTCCTTACTGTCGTAATAATAATGCTTTGCGTCAATCCCTTGTTCGCCAAGCTCAATAATTCCGTACGAAAACTGGGGCTGCCGCCTTTTGTCCGTAGGTGAACCCGGATTAAACAGCAGCGTTTCTCCACGCTGTTCTTTGTAAGGAACATGGGAGTGTCCGAATATAATGATTTCAGGCTTTGCCGCAAAAAACGCCGCCCACGCATTTTCCGGAGTCGAACGATAACCGTCGCCATGGACAAGGCCGAACCTGTACCCTCCCGCTTCGATAATTTTCTGCCGTCCGAATTGGCGTTCAATATCGTCGCCATCGTTATTTCCGGCTACCCCATCGACCGGAGCGAGCTCCTCCAGCCAATAAAGCACTTCAAGCTCCGTCCAGTCCCCGGCGTGTAAAATGCGGTCGACCCCTTCGAGGCCTTTCATCAATGCAGACGGGGGACGCTTCGCCCTTGCAGGCATATGCGTATCGGCTACGATCCCGATTTTCATATCGTTAATCCAGTACGGCCGTCATATGCTTCTTTGTAATCGACCAATGCGAGGAGTTCCAGGTCTGCTCTTTTTTCTCAATTCTCATGATCTGCGGTGATGCATGCTTTAAAGAAAGATCCTCTGCGATTTGGTTGGAAACCGGTCTGGATTCAATCACCTTCACCAGCACATATTCCACATCCTCGCGAGGCTGCCCGCCTAAATAATCGTCGAATTCCTCAAGCGCCGCTGCGCTTACCGGACAAGCGGTGCTGTGCTTAAAAAGGACGACCGGACGTTGTTCCGACGTAGCATAGACGTCTTTCCATTCGTCCAAGGTCGTGATTTCGCGCCATTTTGCCATGATCGATGCTCCTTCGCTGTTTTAGTTCTTCTCATTGTAGCGTCACGGAAGCATCGTTTCAACCTGCGAGGCCATCGGCTGAAGCGCGTAGCCTCCCTTGGCATAAAAATCGTCCTGAATCAGCATGAAATCGCCGTGAGTCGAACGCAAAATATGATATTCAAGCGTATTAAGCGAGCGGGTCAACAGCTTTCGCATATGACGCTCGCATAAATGTACTTCGACCTCATCCGCGTACAATCCCGCTGGGGAAGAGCAGATTTCACAATCATGCGATTCCATTAAAGACGGATACACACGAAGCAGGCCGATCGGCAGCTCTCCAAGCGCATACATGAGCTGATGCTGGCCGCAAAGCACAAAACGGTGCTGCCCGTTATCCATAATCGCCAGTTGATGCTTTACGTGAACCCCGCAGTTTTGAACGCTGCAACTCAACATTTCTTCTCACTCCCAGGTACGAAATATCGTAATCTTTCATTCTAGTATAAGTGGAGTGATATAAAATGTTTGTCTAAACCTCTTGTCGAACAGCAAGTATTTTTCGACCGTTTTATACGAGCGCGCCCTGCTGCTGGTCCCAGATCGTAGCAATCAGCATCACCGTGTAACGCTGTTCTCCCGACGGGATAATTTGCTTCACAACCACATCGTCGGGGCAGGTATGACTGATCTCCGCAATTCTTGATTTCGCCTGCTCCAGCTCTTCGCTCAGCGACTGGGTTGCATTCATTTCCACATCCATAAAAAACTCGCGGATGCGCATGGTTTTCCCTCCTCGACTCGAATTAAGTTCATTTACGAACCCGTTACATGAATATGAGCTAATCCTTGTTCAACATACCGCACAATTTCGTGTCTAAAGGCGAGTACCCCGCATCGGCTGTTTTCAACGCCATTTGCTCGTACCCTTCTGCTGTCGGATGGACCATGTCGTCCGAAATCAATCCTTCTTCTCTCGACTCAAACACATCGTAGAGCTGAATAACACACACATTTCGTTTATGAAAACGAGTCAGCAGGCGATTTAAGCGTCTCACCCAATAATCCGCTTCCTCAATTTCCGGAAATGGATTATACAGCCCCAGCAAACGGATTGCACAGTCTTCAGAGCCCCCTTGCACCTCCGAAATTCGTCCAAGAAGCTCACGAACAGCATGCAAATACGTTTTCAAAGCCTGCGTCAGCAGCTGTGCATCCCCATTCGTATAATAAACTCTGGCTGCGTTTAATAAATCATTGCCTCCGACCGTGATCGTTATGAGCTCAGCCGTCTTCACCTTGGCCTGCAGCGCCGGGTCGGTATGAAGCAGCTGTGCGGTATCCGATGCGGTTGCCCCGACAATACCTGCATTGTGGAGCTCTACTGGACAGTCCAAGCTATGCTCGGCGAGCTTGCGGAGCACTTCAGGAAAGGAAGCTTCTCCACTGACTCCATAGCCAAACGTTAACGAATCGCCGAGCGCAACATATCGAATGGTTTTCATGCCGCATCCCTCCGTTTTTCCAAATGAAGTTACTGTATCATATGGCGGAGAGCCCAGATTTGGGCTTGGACGCAACAAAATATTTGTAGTTTTACATAAGCTACATAATTTTTTCGCCAAATAAAGATCCGGCCAGCGCGACGGCGACCTCCGCTGTACGGTTCATCGTATCCAAAATCGGGTTCACCTCAACCAGCTCGGCGCTTGTGATAATCCCCGCATCAGCAAGCATTTCCATCGCAAGATGGCTTTCCCGGTAGGTCACACCGCCCGGTACAGGAGTCCCTACTCCCGGGGCATCCAAAGGGTCAATGGCATCTAAGTCCAGGCTGAGGTGAACCCCGTCTGTATGCTTGGATACAGCCGCAATGGCCTCCTCCATCACCTTTGTCATCCCCATCCGATCAATATCGTGCATGGTGTAGATGTGTACCCCTTTACTGCGTATAAAATCTCGCTCACCTTCATCCACGGATCTTGCACCGACGATAACGACATCCGTAGGATTCAGCTTCGCTTCTTGGCCGCCAATGCCTGTCAGATCCGGGTGACCATATCCCATCGCCACAGCAAGGGGCATCCCATGAATATTCCCGCTAGGGGATGTTTCAGGAATATTCACGTCGGCATGCGCGTCGAACCAGATGACCCCAAGTCTTTTCTTGTGCTGAAGGATCCCCTTTAACGTTCCGATGGAAATGCTGTGATCGCCGCCAACTACGAGAGGGAAAGCGCCCTGCTTAATCTCCGCATCTACTTTTCTGCAAAGCTCCGTACTTACTTTGATGATCTCGGGTAAGTATTTTAGCTTCTCGCCCTCCGGACCGTAATCCCCCGGGCGTTCCACGACGAGGTTGCCTTTATCGTGGAAGGTGTATCCAAGCTTCTCCATCCGCTGCTGCAAATGCGCGCAGCGCAGAGCGCTAGGTCCCATATCGACACCGCGGCGGTCCGCACCGAGATCCATCGGAACGCCGATCATGGAAATGGTCATTTGCTTCATGCCGACACCCTCCCCCAAGATACAATTATTTTCGGAAAAAGCCTCGTATTACAAACCAAAGATTAGCGGGACGTTCGGCGATCCTCCGGCTGAAATACGGGTACCACTGTTCCCCGTAGGGAGTATATACCCGAACGCGATACCCTTGCTCTACCAGCCTAAGCTGCAGACTCGACGAAATTCCATAAAGCATCTGGAATTCAAATCGATCCCTCGGAATCTTCTTCTTCTCGGTAAATTGAATGATATGCTGGATAATCCGCTCGTCATGTGTGGCAACGGCGGTATAGCAGCCGTCCTCCATATGCGCCTCGCACAGCTCAATATAGCTCCGGTCGACATCTGCTTTGGCAGGAAACGCCACTTCTTTAGGCTCCTTGTAGGCGCCCTTCACCACTCGCAAATTCGCCCCAAGCGCCGCGAGCTGCTTTCGGTCCGCCGCCGTCCGATACAAATACGATTGAAGCACCAGTCCCACGGTATCGGCGCCATACTGCTCGAACAGCTCCAAAAACAGCTTGATCGTAATGTCCGTAACCGGCGAATCCTCCATATCAATCCGCACAAATTGGCCGAGCGATTTGGCGTGAGCCAGCAGCTTTTTCATTTGCGCAAGACAGAGCGCCGGATCAATGAGGAGGCCAAGCTGTGTCAGCTTCACCGAGACGTTAGAGTTTAAGCGGTGGTCCCGTATCGCGTCCATCGTGCGAAGCACCATGTCCGCGGCCTCATCGGCCATTTCCCGGCTGCTTACGCTTTCTCCCAAGTAATCGAGGGTGACCAGCAGTCCCTGCCGGTTAAGCTGCTTTACCGCCTCTACAGTCAGCTCCAGCTGTTCGGCCGCCACAAAGCGCTGAACACCGATTCGCATGCCGTATTTCTGAAAAAAACCGCTGACCGCTTTGTTGCCTGCCGCCGTAAGCACCAATTTCCGCATCAAGCCCGTCATTGACATAGGCAGCTCCTAACCGCTACAGCTGCTCGGATACCAGCTTCGGCTGTGTAAATTGAAGCAGGTAGTCCGGGCCTCCCGCTTTAGAATCCGTGCCCGACATATTAAAGCCTCCGAACGGATGCACGCCGACAATTGCGCCGGTGCACTTCCGGTTAAAATACAGGTTCCCAACATGAAATTCGGAACGGGCAAGCTCCAAATGGCTGCGGTTGCGGCTGTACACGGCTCCGGTCAAGCCGTATTCCGTATTGTTAGCGATTTCCAGCGCATGCTTAAAATCGCGCGCCCGCGTAAAGCCCAGCACCGGCCCGAATATTTCTTCTTTCATGATGACCGCATCCGGCGATACATCGGCAAAAATCGTCGGCAGGATGAAGTAGCCTTCTTCACTGCCCGGACCGCCGCCGCACATGAGCCGGCCCTCGCCTTTTCCGGTTTCGATATATTGCAAAATCCGCTGATAAGCATGCTCATCGATCACCGGTCCCGTGTCGAAACGCGGATCGGAAGCATCCCCGACGGTTAATGCTTTTGTCAGCTCCACAACTCGTTCCAGCACTTGATCGTAAACCTCATCAACAATGATGGCACGCGAGCAGGCCGAGCATTTTTGCCCGGAGAAATTAAAGGCGCTGACAACGATCCCTCGCGCCGCTGCTTCAAGATCGGCATCGCGGTCAACGACGATCGAATCTTTACCGCCGAGCTCGCCAATAAAACGCTTCAGCCACAGCTGACCGCTGGAGGTTTTAGAGGCCAGCTCAAAGATTCGCAGCCCAACCTCACGCGATCCTGTAAAGGCCACATACCGGGTCAGCTTATGCTCCACCAGGAAATCGCCGATTTCCGCTCCGCTGCCCGGAATGAGCTGCACGACACCGGCAGGCATGCCTGCGTCCTCAAGGATTTCGTAGAACTTGTAGGCGATAACCGGCGTCGTGCTGGCTGGCTTAAGCACCACCGTATTTCCGGCCACGATCGAAGCCGTGGTCATGCCGACCATGATCGCCAGCGGGAAATTCCATGGCGGGATCACTACCCCGACCCCGAGCGGGATATAACGCAGGTCATTGTCCTCTCCCGGGATGGAAACGAGCTTCTTGGCGCTCGTTTCGTCCATTTCGATCATTTGACGAGCGTAATACTCCATAAAGTCGATCGCTTCCGCGGTGTCCGCATCGGCTTCCGCCCGCGATTTCCCAGCCTCGAGTACAAGCCACGCGCTGAACTCATGCTTTCTTCTGCGCAAGATGGCAGCGGCCTTAAACAGGACGCCGGCCCGCTCGCGGGACGAAGTCCGCGCCCACGACTGCAGCACGCGGTAGGCAGACTGCATCGCCTCCTCGGCATGCTGCTGGGTTGCCTTGGCGCTGTAGCCGATCACCTCCGCTTTGCGGGACGGGTTACGAGAGACGATCTTCTCGTCGGTCATCACTCGTTTTCCATCGATCACTAACGGATACTCCTGACCGAGCGATTGTGCCGCTTTTTGCAGCTGCGTTCGGAACGCTTCCTCCTCTGCAGCATCTTTAAAATTCGTAAATGGCTCTGGACGATACGGAATCATTAAGCATTCTCCTTTCCAAATACGGTGCGAATCGTTTGAATGGCCCATTCTAGGTCGTTTTCCGAGATGACAAGCGGAGGCGCCAGACGGATCACATGCTTATGCGTTTCTTTGCAGAGCAAGCCGGCAGCCTTGAGCTTTTCGCAAACCGGGCGGGCCATGCCATGCAGCTCGATGCCGATAAATAAACCTTTACCGCGGATGTTTTTAATATCCGGATGCTTGATTTCGCGGAGCTGCTCCAGCATAAACGTTCCAAGTCTAAGCGAACGCTCGGGCAGCCGCTCCTCCTCCATAACATCGAGCGACGCCGATGCGACGGCTGCTGCCAGCGGATTGCCCCCGAAGGTGGAGCCGTGCGAGCCCGGCTCAAATACCCCCAGCACCGGTTCGTCGGCAGCGACTGCCGATACCGGAAGCACGCCGCCGCCCAGCGCTTTGCCAAGGATGTACATGTCCGGCACGACATCATCCCAGTCGCAGGCGAACGTCTTGCCTGTACGGCCAAAGCCGGTCTGAATCTCGTCGGCCAGCAGAAGCACGTTGTGCTCGCGGCAAAGCTCCGCGCATTGCTTTAAGTAGCCGTCGGGAGGAATGACGATTCCCGCTTCCCCTTGAATCGGCTCAACGAGAAAAGCCGCCGTTTTGTCGGTAATGGCTTCACGCAGCGCGGCCGCATCACCGTAAGGGATGATCTTGAAGCCGGGCGTAAATGGGCCAAAGCCGTCTTTGTACTCCGGCGAGGATGAAAAAGACGTCACCGTGATCGTTCTTCCGTGAAAATTGCCTTCGCAAACGATGATTTCCGCCTCACCGTCGGGAACACCCTTTTTCCGGTACGCCCAGCGCCTTGCCGCCTTAATGGCGGTTTCCACTGCTTCCGCACCGGTATTCATCGGGAGCACCATCTGCTTGCCGGTAATTCTCGTCAGACGCTCGTAAAAATGAGCCAGCGGCTCGTTGTAAAAGGCTCGCGATGTCAGCGTGACCTGATCCGCTTGCTCCTTCAGCGCCTGAATGATCTTCGGATGACGGTGCCCCTGGTTAAGCGCGGAGTACCCGCTCAGCATATCCATGTAGCGATTGCCTTCAGGGGCCTCTACCCAAACGCCCTCCGCTTTGGAAATGACAATGGGAAGCGGATGGTAGTTTTTGGCGCCGAGTCGTTCTGTCATTTGGATCGCTTGCTGCGATCCTCCACGAGGCTCGTTCAAATCATATCAACTCCTGTTCCGTAGGCTTGCTATGCCTTAATGTACGGAAAAAGCAGGAGGTTTATAACTGCATTAGTTGAACAATGGTTAATAATAAAGAAAAGCCTGTCACAGAAGGGAAAAGAAAGGGTAAAAAAATACGAGCCCGTCTGTTGGGCTCGCGTTGTATTGTTGAGGGTTATTTATTTGGTGTGGATTCACTCTTTGCTAACTCATTCCTCACGATCGGCGCCACCTTCGTGCCCAGCAGTTCGATCGCATGGAGCACTTCTTTATGCGGCATAGTACCGACGTTCAGATGCAGGAAAAAACGGGTTACTCCCAAATTTTTGCGCAGCAGGATGATCTTTTCTGCAACGAACTCAGGGTCCCCGACATAAAGAGCTCCCCGCAGTGTACGTGCGGCGTCAAAGGTAGCTCGAGTATAAGAGCTCCAGCCCCGCTCCCGGCCGATCACATTCATTTGCGCCTGGGTCGGCGGGAAAAAGAGATCGGCAGCCTGCTCCGTCGTATCCGCCACAAAACCATGCGAATGCGTCGCAATTTGCAGCTTTTCGGGGTCATGTCCAGCCCGAGCAGCCGCCTCTTTATATAAAGATACGAGCGGTGCAAAGTTTTCCGGCATTCCGCCTATGATGGCAAAAGCAATCGGCAGCCCCAGCATCCCCGCGCGGACCGCGGATTCCGGATTACCGCCGCTTGCGATCCATACCGGCAGCGGATCCTGCACGGCACGCGGATACACGCCGAGATTGTTAATCGCCGGGCGATGTCCGCCTTGCCAGCTTACCTTTTCTGAAGCTCTAATTTTAAGCAGCAGCTCAAGCTTCTCCTCAAACAGCTCATCGTAGTCGTTTAAGCTGTAACCGAACAGCGGGAACGATTCAATGAAGGAGCCGCGGCCCGCCATAATTTCCGCGCGTCCGTTCGATAATCCGTCCAAGGTGGAAAAGGCTTGATACACCCGGACCGGGTCATCGGAAGAAAGTACGGTAACGGCGCTTGTGAGTCTGATGTTTTTTGTCATTGGAGCTGCCGCAGCCAGCACGACCGCAGGCGCACTGCCCGCATAATCGGCGCGGTGATGCTCGCCGATCCCATACACGTCCAAGCCGACTTGATCGGCAAGGACGATTTCCTCCACCGCGTTGCGCAGCCTTTCCGCGTGGTTGAATGCTTTACCGGTCACCGGATCCGTCGTTGCCTCCAAAAATGTGCTGATTCCAATTTCCATGTTGGCCACCCCATCGTGTTTGAATTTGCCTTTTCGTAAAAAGTCTTACCATGAGCGTTTGTTTTACATTAGCTTTTGATTATCTTTCGGCATTTAGCTTGCCGTTGGCGTTGGACTTGCCTTTTGTCATTTAGCTTGCCATTGCCTTGGACTTGCCATTAGCCATGGGCCTAGCATTTAGCATTCCATTTGCCATTGCGGTGGGCCTACCATTTGGCATTTAGCTTGCCACTGCGTTGGACTTGCCATTAGCCATGGGCCTAGCATTTAGCATTCCATTTGCCATTGCGGTGGGCCTACCATTTGGCATTTAGCTTGCCACTGCGTTGGACTTGCCATTAGCCATGGGCCTAGCATTTAGCATTCCATTTGCCATTGCGGTGGGCCTACCATTTGACATTTAGCTTGCCGTTAGCGTTGGACTTGCCTTTTGTCATATGTGTTACCTTTTGCTCTATGTATAGTATACTCATTTTTTTATTGTTACTCAAGTTTAGTAAGCGGATAAACATAGAAATTTGCCACTCACAGTTTGAAATCTTGAAAAAGTTGAAAAAGACAACCGGATATCGCTAGTGTTAGCGTAAAAAAATCTCCGGCTGCAAACATTCATTAGCGATTATTTGTTAGTGCAACATAGATAATCCATATAAAAACGCAAAAAGCCGACGCTTATTCATCACGATAAGTGTCGGCTTTTATGTGCTTGTTACTTTTGCATTCAAAAGTGCCGCTTCCATTGGTTCGATATTGGACACAAGCACCTGTGTTTTTGTTGATCCGCCACAAATACAAATGATTTGTATTAATTCCTATTAAGTACAGATTAGGCATCCGCTAATACAAATGATTTGTATTGTTTTTCATAAAATACAGATTACGCATCAGTTTATACAAATAATTTGTATTGTTTTGCTCTCAGAGCCTGATTCATACGTTGTCAGCGCCTTTTAATCCAAATTATTTGTATAACACAAGTGAGAAACGTGCGGGAACAGAAATGTTAAACAAATTATTTGTATTATCTCGTGGCGATCGGTTGTTGTCGGCTGCCGATACTCCATTGCCGGAGTAACAGCACCCATTTTTCAAGCGGCTAATGTCGGATACAGCTACAACCCATATGTCGAAGTCAGCGTATAACTTATGCTACTCCCCAGTGTCGAAGGCAGTGTACAGCTTATGCTACCTCCACGTGTAGAAGGCAGTGTACAGCTTATGCTACCTCCACGTGTAGAAGGCGGTGTACAACTTTGACTACACCCCATTTACCGAAGGCAGTTCACAGTCACCGCCCGCTCGTAACTCCCCATATATTATGCTGCTATCGTCGACGAACGTGGAACCCTCTTAATCCGACCACTTAGGATTACCCCATTACCCGAGTCATTGACAAAGCAAGCAAGCTCATCCGACTACTTTTTCGCTTTGCGCTCCAAATATCGGACCTGTGCCTCTTCGAAACGACGACGCTCCTCGTCGGTTTCCGCCTTAATCGGGGCGACTGCACGCGGCTTTCCTTCATGGTCAACGGCGACAAAAATAAAAACGCCGCTTGCCGTCGGAAAACGCTCCCCGCTTTCAAAATCCTCGCCAGTGACGCGCACATCGATCTCCATCGAGCTTTTACTGCTCCACACTACCTTCGATGTAAGCTCAATAGCCTGCCCCGCCCGCAGCGGCTTATAAAATTCAATCGGCCCGGCGGATGCGGTGACCACGCCCCCTGCGGCATGCCGCATAGCGGCGACAGTCGCAATTTTGTCCATGCAGCGCATAATCATACCGCCAAATGCCGTGCCATGATAGTTCGTATCTTCGGGAAACACAACATCCGTCATCATGCTGTAGGATTGCCCGGGTCTCTTTGGCTCTAATTCTTCCATCATTCACAATCTCCTGTAGTTCGTTACCTTAGTACGGGTCACGTTTGTACCGTGCCCATCATGTATTAAAGTATCATTGTCGTCCTAACTGACTCGATGCCGTTCCATAGTGCTTTACGTTGGAATGTATCCAACTTTAATCCCCGATAATCGTCTGCACCGCTGTACGGTCCGTGGACTGGACAAGCTTCACCAGCAGCTCCTTCGCCGCTGCGTAGTCGTCGATATGAATAATCGACGCCGCGGAGTGAATGTATCGCGCACATATGCCAATGACCGTCGAAGGCACGCCGATCCCGTTCAAATGCACACGTCCGGCGTCGGTTCCTCCGCCCGGGGCCACATAATACTGGTACTTAATCTTATGCGTTTCAGCGGTATCGCGCACAAATTCCACCATACCGGAATTCGTAATCATCGTCCGGTCAAAAATCCGCAGCAGTGCGCCGCGGCCGAGCTGGCCGAAGGCATTTTTATCGCCGCTCATGTCGTTCGCAGGACTCGCATCCAGCCCGTAAAAAATATCCGGCATAATAAGCCGGGACGCTGTCTCGGCCCCGCGCAGGCCAACCTCCTCCTGCACCGTCGCGCCCGAATACAGCACGTTCGGCAGCGGCTTGCCGTGCACCTCGCGAAGCAGCTCAATCGCAAGGCCGACGCCATAGCGATTGTCCCACGCCTTCGCCATAATCTTCTTGCCGCCGGCCATCGGCGTAAACGGACAAACCGGCACCGCCGAAATGCCCGGGCGCACGCCCAGCTCTTCCGCCTCCTCGCGGTCCTCCACGCCGATATCGATGTACATATGCCCAATGTCCATCGGCTTGCTGCGGGACGCTTCGTCCAGCAGATGCGGCGGGGTCGAGCCGATGACGCCCATCAGCACGCCTTGATCCGTAACCACCTGTACACGCTGAGCGAGCAGAACCTGGCTCCACCACCCTCCAAGCGGCACAAACTTGAGCATTCCTTTATCCGTGATGCTCGTAATCATAAATCCGACTTCGTCCAGGTGACCCGCGACCATGACGACCGGGCCCTTCTCATCGCCTCTGCGCACCCCAAATACGCCGCCCATTCGGTCCTGTACGATCTCATCCGATACCTTTTCCAGCTCTGCGCGGACAAACCGTCTCAGCCCTCTTTCAAAGCCCGGCGCCGCCGGCATTTCCGTTATCGTGCGAAACAGCTCCATCGTTTCCGCGTTCATTAGTCTTCCTCCTTGTACAGCCGCTCGATATCATTCAGCAGCCTTTTTACATCCGTCTCGTCCGTTTTGCCCGATTGCTTGAATTTTAGCAGCATGTCCCGCATCGCCTGTCCGAGCTGCTCATCCTTGTCTCCGCCCTCTCCGGTCGGGTCGTACCACACATAAAACCCGTCGGGTCCGTTACGTAAAAAAGGCTTTTGCCATGCCTGCGGATACAAATACTGCTTCCCTTCAAAAAGAACGGCAAGCACCTCGTCCGAATCCACAGGCAGCAAATAGTGGAACGATTCCTGCTCGACGCCTCTCGCAATGTCGCGATGTATGTATGCATAATGAATATAGTGCTCGCCCGTCTCCGTGTCTTTGGCCAGCGAATAGGCCTCCCAATCGCTTTCCCCGAGCTCCCGGACGGTTTCGATTCTTTGCTGCAGCGTTTCTTGTGCGATTTTGCTTTGGTCCTTAAATGACATCCGAACCAACCTCCGGTTAAAAAATGGCAATTCTCATTATACTCCAAACGTTCTGCAAAAAGAAACACCGCACGCTCTCGGGCTGGTTCCCAAAAGCGCACGGCGCTGCTTGTTTTCACGGTACTAGCTTATGCAGCTGTATCCGGTTTATTGTTTAAAAAGTTTTCGATTTTCGAGTCGGTTTTCAGCTTTTGCAGCCAATCCGGATAAAGCTCGGCCGTCTTCTGCTGCATAAGCTGCTTCTTGATCTCTTCCTTTTTCTCCTCAAACGTCGGGTTTTCCGCCGCTTTCTTGTCCGTCAGCTTAATAATATGGAAGCCATGCTGGGACTCTACAATCCCGCTCATCTCGCCAACATTCAGCGCAAAAGCAGCATTTTCAAACGGTTCAACCATATCTCCGCGCCCGAAGTAGCTCAAATCCCCGCCTCTAGCTCCCGAACCCGGATCCTGCGATTTTTCTTTCGCCACCGTTGCGAAATCTGCGCCTTCCTGAAGCTGCTTCAGCACCACTTCCGCCTCTTCCTTTGTTTTGAGCAAAATGTGAGAAGCGCGAACCTGCTCCGGCTTTACAAAGAGAGGCTTGTTGCTGTCGTAATAAATCTTCATATCCTCTTCTGTTACGGTCACCTGAGGCTCAAGCAGCTTGTTCAGGGAAACCTGCTTTTTCATTTCGACCTTTAGCGAGTCCATCGTAAGATTGTTTTGCTCCAAAATCATGTTGAACTCTTCTTCTGTCGGGAAATTCTTCTTAATTTCTTCAATTTCCGCATTGACTTCTTCATCCGTAACGGTAATGTTGTTTTTCTTTACCTGCTGGTTAACCAGCGCTTCAGTAATGAGAGCATCCAGCGTTTGCTCGCCGCCCTGCTTCACCATTGCATCATAAAGCTGCTGCTGTGTAATATTTTCCCCGTTAACGGTAGCAACCGCCGCGCTCGTACCGGGCTTGCCAAACGAAACGAATACTACCGCTGCGCAAACGGCAACGACAGCAAGCGAGATCCACGGCCATTTGCTTCCCGGCGGACGCGCCTGCGCCGGTTGTTCTTGTGTATTGCGGACGTCCGCTTCGGAAACGGCTTGGTGCACCTCTTCGCGCTGCTGATCGTTCTGATCCCGCACCTGCTCGTCCTCCGGACGTGTATTTTCGTTATTAGTTGTCATTCGTATTAAATCCTCCCTTTGAGTTCGATCTTCATCACTATAACAGAGTTTGTCCGAGCTTACCTTAAGCAAAGCTTAATTTTTCGCTCCGGCTATTATACAATATTCGGTAGTGAACGTAAAACAAGCGCCGAAAAAGGAGACTTTTCACGATGGATACGAAACAATTGATTTATAACGAAATTGAACGTCGGGCAGAGCAGCTGACCGGAATATCTACTTATATTGGGGAAAATCCGGAGCTTGGAAACGAAGAATTTAAAGCATGCGCGAAGCTGACCGAGGCGCTCGAGGAAGCAGGCTTTACCGTCCAGCGTAACGTACTCGGGCTTGCTACTGCATTTATCGCAGAATACGACAGCGGCAAGCCGGGGCCGATTGCGGCATTTCTCTGCGAGTATGACGCCCTGCCGGACATTGGCCATGCCTGCGGCCATCATCTGATCTGTACGATGGGCATCGGCGCGGCCTTCGGTTTGAAGGCGGCGATGGAAAACGGCGGACCGGGCGGGATTATCCGCGTCTACGGTACCCCGGCCGAAGAAACGCGCGGCGCCAAAGTAACGATGGCGGCCGAAGGCTTGTTCGACGACTGCGACTTTGCGCTAATGGCGCATCCGTACTATGCCTATGAGAAGTCGGGCGCTTCGCTCGCGATGGACGCGCTGCAGTTTGAATTCACCGGCAAAACGGCACACGCAGCCGCCAGTCCGCACGAAGGCATCAATGCGCTGGATGCCGTCATCCAGCTGTTCAACGCAGTGAACGCGCTGCGCCAGCAAACGCGCAGCGACGCGCGCATTCACGGCATCATCGCCGAGGGCGGCAAAGCGCCGAACATTATCCCGGACTACGCCGTAGCACAATTCTATGTGCGTTCCGCGACGCGTCCGTACACCGACGAGCTGGCGGCGAAGCTGATCCGCTGCGCCGAGGGAGCCGCGCTGCAAACGGGCTGCAAGCTTTCCGTATCCAATTACGAGTATTCCTACGACGAGCTCCGCACCAACGAAACGCTTTCGGAGCTTTTTACCGCCAACCTGAAGGAGCACGGTATTGATGAGCGAGAGGTGCAAACCGGCCAAGACCATGGCTCTCTCGACCTCGGCAACGTATCCGTCCGCTGTCCCGCTATCCATCCATACATTAAAGTTGTGGATGAAAAGCATCAGCTGCACACGACCGAATTCCGCGATCTCGCCATGAAGGACCGCGCCTTTGAGGGCATGCTGCTTGGCGCCAAAACATTAGCGGCCACCGCGTATGACGCGATGACCGCTCCGGGATTGCTGGAGAAAATTAAGCAGGAGTTTGCGCAGAGCGCCGCTCAAGCGCAGGCATTATAAAGCGGAACAGCAGCAGCCCGCCGAAGCCGATGCATCCAATCGCTGCCGCCATGATCGATGGCGGCAGCCATCCGCCGGCGGATACGCCAAGTGCGCTGATCAGCGTCGCTCCCTTGTAAGTCAGTCCGTTGACAAACATGTACGAGCTGCGCGCATGGTCCGGAATAATGTTCGCCATGTAGGCCTGCTTAACCGGAACATACATAACCTCGCCGAGCGTGGCCAGCAGCATAAAGATCAATAGCGCAAGCGGGGAATTGCCGAAGGCGATATATGTAAATCCGGTGATGTAAATTAGAAACCCGATATAGAGCACATTCCGATCCTTAAAGCGCTTCATAATCACAGGAGTGAGGAACGACAGCAGAACAACCAGCACCGTATTTTCTGTGCGCAGCATGCCCAGCATTTGGTAGCCGTCTACCGTCCAGTGCTGGCCAAACCCGTTCAGCAGTGTTGTATTCGACATCTCTCCTGCAAGACGCACCCCAACATAACCCGTCAAATGAAACTCCATCGATACGATGAGCATGCTTGCGGTAATGTAAAGCACGAACAGCTTATCCTTCCAAACCTCTCTGTAATGAACCAAAATCGAACGAAGACCGCCCGCTGCAGCAGCGGCAGCCGTTTGTTTTCGGGCCTCCCCTGCATCGAAGCCTTCCTTGTTCCCGACCTTCGTTTCTTCGATAAAAAAGTAAGTGACAATAAATTGAATCAGTCCGCTGGCGGTCAAAACAAGCAGAAGCACAAATAAATATTCACCGAAAAACAATGCGCCCACTGCTCCGCCGAGAGCAATCGCTAAATTGTTGCACCAATAAAAAAAGCTGTACATAAACTTCCGTGACTCCGGGGTCGTCACATCAAGCAGCATCGCGCTGGCTGCCGGCTCATATAGGCTCCAGCAGGCGCTCACAACCGCGACGAGCGCGAGCGTCACGTATGGCTGATCCGCCCACGGCGAATTGATGCAGGCCATCAGCGCAAAAGCGGCAAGCCATACCCCTTCGGCCATCAGCATTACCTTCTTGCGCCCGATTCGGTCGGCAATATAACCGCTGTACAGCCCGGCTACAAGCCCGATCACGACGCCTGCCCCTACACCAAGACCAGCGAGGGCAGGATTCATTTTTTGCGCCAAGTAGACGGTCATAAATGGAATAACAAGATTAAACGCGAGCGAGCTTAAAAAATTCATCATAAACCGAATTCTTACGTTCGGATGAAACTCTCTAAATTTCAAATGATTACGTCCTCTCCACAAAAGAAAAATAAATCCCATATTAATACAATGGTTAATTGCTGTAAATCATTTTTTTGGCTTGGCTTGACCACAGCACTTAGAGTAGAATAAGGAACAGTCAAAGGAAAATAGTGCCTATTCAAAGCCGAAAGGAACGTGAGTATGGTTATCAAGCCGAAAACACGAGGATTTATTTGCACAACGGCGCATCCCGTTGGCTGCGCGAAGCACGTGCAGGAGCAAATTGAATATGTAAAAAGCCAGCCTGCGATCAACGGACCGAAACGCGTCCTGGTCATCGGGGCTTCCCAAGGCTTCGGGCTTGCTTCCCGCATTGCCGCCACCTTCGGCATGGGAGCCGGTACCATCGGCCTCTTCTTCGAACGCCCGGCGGAAAACGGCCGGACGGCGACAGCGGGCTGGTATAACTCGGCTGCATTCGAGCAGGCTGCACGCGAAGCCGGTTATTTTGCCAAGAGCATTAACGGCGACGCATTCTCAAACGAAATCAAGCAGCAAACGGTGGACGCTGTGCGCGAGCATTTTGGACAAGTCGACCTGGTGGTATACAGCCTTGCTTCCCCACGCCGCACACACCCGGTAAGCGGAGAAACGTTTAATTCGGTACTGAAGCCGATTGGAGCGCCGTATACCAACAAAACGGTTAACTTCCACAGCGGTGAAGTGTCCGATGTGACGATCGAGCCGGCTAGCGAAGAAGAGATCCAAAACACGGTCACTGTAATGGGCGGCGAGGATTGGGAAATGTGGATCGACACGCTGCAGCGTGAGGGTGTTCTAGCAGAAGGCGCCACCACCGTGGCCTACTCCTATATTGGACCGGAAGTTACCCATGCCATTTACCGTGAAGGAACGATCGGACGGGCGAAGGAGCATTTGGAGGCTACGGCGCATCGCCTTCACGACCGTCTTCACGCGTCCGGAGGACGTGCTTACGTTTCGGTGAACAAAGCGCTGGTGACACAGGCGAGCTCTGCGATTCCAATTGTGCCTTTATACATTTCGCTGCTCTATAAGATCATGAAGGAGCAGGGCGTACACGAAGGAACAATTGAGCAAATGTACCGCCTGTTCGCCGGATACTTGTACACAGACGGCGGTCCTCAGCTCGACGAGAAGGGACGCATCCGTGTGGACAACCTTGAAATGCGGGGCGATATTCAAGAAGCTGTCGCCAAGCTGTGGCCTCAAGTGTCGACGGAAAATTTAGCTGCGATCTCCGATATCGAAGGCTATCGCGAAGAATTTTTCCGGCTCTTCGGCTTCCACTTAAGCGGAGTCGATTACGAGGCGGACGTCAACGAAAACGTGCCTATGGACGCATAATGGAAAGAGCGAGCTATGGTGGTATGCTTCCGCCATGCTCGCTCTTTTTGTTGTTAGCTCTTGTCAAAACCATAATCCGTGCGAAGCAGGCTTAGCTCCTGAAGCGAACGCTCGGCCCAGCGTGACACGCCCTGCAGCCGTTCTATTTCCGCTGCCAAGGAGGCCCGCAGCGATTCCTCGTAGGCTGGAACCATTCCGCCTTGGTACGGCCTTACCGATGCCGCAGGCACATTCGCCACCTCGCGGTAAGCAAGCGCCCTGCGCTGATGAAACATCGCCACGTCGGCTTCCATTGGCTGATGCAAGTCGCCCTGCTCCGGGTGCTTGCGGACAGCCAGAACACGCACCTTAGCCTTTGGTCCCTCCGACGACAACAGTTCACCAATGTACACGCCCGTTTTATATTCAGCAATGACCAGCTGCTTCTGTTCTTGATCCATCTTCATTCCTCCGTCCATCGTAAAGATGAAAAATAATATTCGATATCTTACCCTTTTTCAAACATTGCTTCCAGTATAAGATGGTTGTCAACGATAATAACTAGGAGAACCTCCCATGATTAACCGAAAACCGATTTTGTTCGTCGCTTTTATCACCGCCGTCTGCCTCATTGCAGACTCCATGCTGTACATTTTTATGCCTCTATACCCCGAACGCTTCGGACTGGACTCCATGTGGCAGGTCGGCGTGCTGCTCGCCGTAAATCGATTTATAAGGCTGCCGCTGAGCCCCGCCATCGGCTGGCTGTATCATACGATCGGAAAACGGAACGGCATCGTCATTGCCGCTGCCCTGGCCATTCTCACATCGTTGTCCTACGCCTTTATTGACGGCTTTTTGCTGCTGTTCATCGTCCGCTGCCTATGGGGCATTTCATGGGGGATTTTGCGCCTCGGGGGCTTCCTGACCGTAATCGACTGCTCCTCCTTTGACAAAAAGGGACAGGCGATGGGCCTCTACAACGGTCTTTGGAGCCTTGGCGGTCTGCTCGGAATGCTCACAGGCGGGCTCGTACCGGCAAGTCATTTTGAAACGGCCATCGTGATCGTTACCGTCCTCATGGTGATGTTGCTGATCCCCGCCGTTTATTACATTCCGAGCGATAACGCAGCCGCGCCGGCAGCCGACGAACCGCAAGATAAGGGGCGCCTCCCCATCTGGACAATTCTTATGCAAGCAGGTCCGATCCGGATGTGCGTAACCGGCTTTATTGTCGCTGCCGTGTTCTTCGGGGTCTTCGCCTCCACCATCAGCAAGGCGATGGCCGAGCAGCTTCCAAGCGGGCTCACGCTTCCCGGAATCATCCTTACTGCGGCAGCAGTGGCCGGCATTTTGCAGGCATTTCGCTGGGGCGTCTCGCCTCTGCTCTCGCCCTTGTTCGGAAGGCTGAGCGACGGCAAAAAAGGCCGTCTCCCTTGGTTCCTGTTCGGACTTGCCGGGTCGGGCCTCATTCTGGCGCTGCTGCCTGCGGCCTCCGCAGCAGTATGGCTGATCATGCTGTTTGTTCTTCAGCTGACGAATACACTGCTGACCACCGTCATGGATGCACTTGCGTCCGATACCGCAGAACGGGAGCAGCCTGCCGCAAAGATCACCGTCATGACGGCGTATACCCTTGCGCTTGATCTAGGCTCAGCAGTGGGTCCTGTCGTCGGCTTTGCCTTGGTTGATCTTCTTTCGGTGACAACGATGTTTTCCTGGTGCGGTATTCTTCTGCTGGCCACCGCCCTACTCTGGATTAATGCGCGATCAGGATCGCCCCTTCGCCGGCGTATGTCCCAATAACGGGACCCATATTTCCGAATACGACGTCCTTAAAAGGATAACGTTGAAGCAGCATGTCCCGTACCGCCTTCGCTTTTTCCTCGCAATTGCTGTGTGCAATGGCAACGACGGCCTGCCCGAAATCGTGGCGGGCCTCTCCAATTTTGTCCATCATTTTCTTGATCGCGTTTTGCGAGCCGCGAATTTTATCGATGACCTCAACCTTGCCTTCCTCGCTATTACGCATCAGCAATTTAATGTTCAGCATGCTGGCCACCGTACCGCGCACACGGTCAAGGCGGCCGCCGCGGATCACATTTTCAAGCGTATCCAGCACAAAATACGTTGCTCCGTCCTGGATATGCTGGCGAGCCGTTCGGATAATGTCCATAGCACCTGCTCCCGCCTGCGCCATTTTCGCCGCTTGATACGCAATGAGGCCAAGGCCGAGCGAGGTTGTTCGAGCGTCCAGCACCTCGATAACCCCTGCATACCCTTCTTCAATCAGCATCTCTTTTGCCATCACAGCGTGATTGTAGGTACTGCTCAGCCCGGAGGAGCAGGCAATGACCACGATGTCGTATCCTTCGGGAACGTTTCTGTACGCTTTCAGAAAGTCGTATGGGGAAGGACTTGATGTTTTCGGAAGTTCATCGGCTTGCTTCATTTTGCTGTAAAATTGCTCGGCAGTCAGCTCGCTCGAGGAATACTGCTCCGTGCCAAAGTGAACGAATAAAGGAACAATTTCAATACCTAGAAGTTCAATGATTTCCTTCGGCAAATCGGAGCTGCCGTCTGAGATGATTTTCACTTTCATGAAAGCGCACATCCTTTTATGTTTTCAAGTAAACAATCCCTAGGGTTTGCGGTCCGCAGTGGCTGGAAATGACGCAGCCGGTCGTTGTGATATGTACATTGGTTATTCCTGCGTTATGGAGCGCTTCGCGAACTAGTTCCGCCTCCCGGTCCGCCATAGAGTGCGTAACAAACATACGCGCACGGTCAATGAAATCCTTATCGGCTAGCGCACTGGTTAACAGTTTATCAAGTGCCTTCTCGCGCTGGCCGCGGATCTTCTCCGCCAAAATCATTTTCCCATCCGTTACTTTTACGATCGGTCGGATCTTGAGCAGGCTTCCGATAAAGTTTTGCAGGCTGGAAAGACGGCCCCCCTTATACAAATAATCGAGTGTATCGATGATAAAGGAGGTCTCTACCTTGCAGGTCAACCCTTCAATCGTAGCCGCAATTTCCTCAGCAGCCATGCCTTGCTCGGCAAGGTCAGCCGCCTTCAATACTAGAATACCGATTCCGGTCGCAAGGTTGCGGGAGTCTACAACGTAGACTTGTCCCTCTTCAAACTGCTGTGCAGCCAATCTTGCATTTTGATACGTGGCGGATATGTCGGAGGACAAGCCAATGTAGAGGATCGTCTCTCCCTTCTCAATATGCGGCTGGAACGCTTCTACAAATTCACCTGGAGAAGGTGCGGCTGTTTTCGGCAAGCTCCCGGTCTGGTCTACTTTGCTGTACAGCTCCGGGGCATCAATATCTACGCCGTCTTTGTAGGATTCTTCGCCGAAGATGACATGCAAGGGCACAATGCCGATATCGTGCTGCTCTATTAGCTCTTTGCCGAGATCGCAAGTGCTATCCGAAAAAAGCTTAATTTTCGCCATCTGGTTCCTCTCCCTAACTAACAATAATAGTTTATCTATGAGCCTTCATTATATAGGACAAGGGCTTGCACGAAAAGTGGCACCTCACTTGCGAAGCCATGATCAAGGGTCCGGCCCTATTTCACCTCGCGAATCTTCCAGCGGCGCAGCACGGTCACCACATTCGGCACCGATTGAAACGCATACAGCTTTTTGGTCGCAACCCCGTCTTCCAGCCTAAGCAGGCAAGGAACACTTTCGATCTGCCAGGCTGCCGTGATGTCCGTCAAAGCGTGAATATTCGTTTTCAGCACCGGTGCGTCGGGCTCAAGCTCCAAAGCAATTTGCAGCATCCGTTCGGCTAGCGCGCAGGTTCCGCACATCGGGGTGTAAATGTAAAGGAACCATAAGCCGTCGCGGGACTCCCCCGCCCGGCGGTTCCATTCTTCCAAGGCCCTCATACTGCAGTAACATAAGCGGCCAGCAGCGCAGCGGTCTGGTGCAGCGCATCTCGATGCGTACGTTCCATCGCATGCGACGCATGGACGCCGGGGCCGATCAGCGCCGCCCGGATATTGTTTCCGCCCCTCAGCGCGGCGGACGCATCAGAGCCATACTGCGGGTAAATATCGACTGCGTACGACAAGGACTCCCGTTTGGCCAGCTCGATCAAGCAGGACACCATGTCATAGTCGTAAGGCCCGGAGGAATCCTTCGCGCAGATCGAAACATCCTTTTCGGTGCACTGCAGATCGTCGCCGATCGCCCCCATATCAATGGCCAAAAGCTCCGAGATATCGGAGGGAATGTACGCTGCGCCGTGCCCTACTTCCTCATAAGCGGTAATAATCAGCTTTAAGGTATACGCAGGTACGGTCTTCGTTCGGTTGAGCCATTCCAGTAATCCGAGAATAACCGCAACTCCCGCTTTGTTATCGAGATGGCGGGATTTGATCCAGCCGTTCGGCAGCACCTTCGTACGTGGATCGAAGGATACGAAATCCCCTACTCCGATACCGAGCTGCTCCACATCCTCCTTCGAGGCTACATCCTCGTCAATACGCACCTCCATGACTGCCTCTTCGCGCTTCAGCTCCCGCGCTTCCGGGTAGACATGGACGGAGGGCTTCGTCGTAAGAATCGTTCCCGAATATGTTTTGCCGCTCCTCGTATGAATCGTGCAGTATTCATTTTCGATCGATCCCATCATATAACCGCCCACCGAAGTCATCCGCAGCGTGCCGCTGCTTTTGATGGAGCGAACCATCGCCCCAAGCGTGTCGACATGCGCCGATACGCCGACCGTTTTGGCCGGGTCAGCTCCCGGTACGGTTATAATAAGACCGCCTTTGGCCAGCGATTCGGCTGTGAAGCCGAGCTGACCGAGTTCGGCGTTCAATACACGTAATGCATCCCGGCAAAATCCGCTCGGGCTTGGGATCGACAGGAGGGCCTCGAGTTGTCCCACCATGTAATCCATATTAATTTGCTTCTTAAGCTCGCCCACTGCTTCTGCCCTCCACTTTATTTATGATTGAAGCGGGATTTCCTTAACCCCTACCTCTTGCTCAAACCAATTATCATAAGCGCGAATTCGCAGCACGCGGCTTTTGTCAATCGTATAGGTAACCGAGATCCGGCTCACGTCAAGCGCCTTCTCGTGCGGCAAAATCGTCAGCCTCCAAGCAACCGGCTGGCCGTTTCGCGTTAGCGGCACATACTGCTGATCCTCGCGCCGTTTCACCATCGGACTGATCTCAATTTTCGTCTGATTTGCGCGTGTTGTAGCAACTCGCTTTACCTTTTGAATCGGATACCGCTCATCCTCGTAAATGATCGGTATCGTTTCCTTGCCCGCATGGTTGTAAATGCCGTAAGCGGCATTGATCGTATCGCCGATTGCCAAGTCATCCTCAGACAGCGCATAACGCGCATTGCCTCGGGTGATGCGGGTTTGCAAGTGCGCCTCATCCCAGACAATCCTTGCGTTCGGGAACAGCTCCTCGAGCAAGTCAGGTACAAACGTTACCAAGCTGCTTCCCCCGGAAAGCAGCACCGCATCGATATCATGCCGCGACTTTTTCGTCTTTTCGCGGAACAGCATCTCGAGCTTGCGCAGCCCCTGCAGCATTTGGCTTTGAATGCCCGCCGTCATTTCCATAAATTGACGAACCGTCACCGTCAATCCCTTGATCCCTTCGTCCACTCCCGGAATGAGCGCCGGAATCGACAACGATACCTCTTCATGCTTGGAAAGCTGCCGCTTAACCCGCTCCGCTGCCGCCTTCAGCTGATAATAAAACGTAAACTTTGGATGGGTCTTCAGCTTGTGAAGGCGCTCCGGATCGTCAAACACCTCCGGCGCAATGTTTGCGCAAACCGGATTTCCCTGCTGACGGCCCTGCTCCACAAAGTACTTGATCAGCCGGTCGTCGAGATCGTCCCCGCCGATATCGAGGCCATGCTTAACGATGACCTCGCCGCTGAAACGGTCGCCGGTTTCATGCGCCGTATCCTCCGTTTCATGCTTATCAAGGATCGCCAAATCAAGCGTACCGCCGCCAAAGTCAAATACGAGCACATATTTGCCTGGAATACGCAGACAGTCCCACAGCACGGCTACCGGCTCATCGACGAACCATACAGTGCCCGGCTTAAGGCCGATCGAAACAGCCGCCTGCTCCATCATCGACTTGCGGCGTTCATCGTAGTTTACCGGTATACTGAGCGCCAGCCGTTCAATTTCCGAGGGGTCTTCAATTCCCGCTCGGTGCAGCAGTTCTTTCAAATATATAGAGATTAACGAGGTGACATCATGGCGTCGGCCATCCAGCTCCAGTACAAAATCGATATTTTTGCGGAGCTCCGTTTTGACCGACATTACCGAACGGTCGCGCAGCGCGCCGATTGCGGCGGCTTGGTTGCCGATCGTCCATTCCCCTTCTTCTGTCTTGGACAAAATGGTCCGGATCAGCTCAGGCTGCTCGCCGACGTCCACCTTGCGCAGCTCGGGCTGAAGTGTGATTGGATCGAGTACAGCCACCGAAGAATTGGTCGTGCCAAAATCGATACCTACGTACAAAGGAGCCATTCTGTTCCTCCTTATAAATTGTTCAGATCGTCAAGAAGCGAAGTCGCTTCCCCCGCCTTTCGGCGGTGATGCACGGATATTTTTGCCTTTACCAAAGCCTTCCGGTCCCCCACGGAACGGATCCCCGGCCGGAGCACCCGAATCATCAGCTGCTCCGGAGGAGCATCGCCCTCATGGCTGACGATGATATAGTTTTCCCCATCAGCCGGCAGCTTTTCCGTGTCTTTCGGAAACCACTCCCAGTCCGTTCCCGGAGTATAAAGCCGTTCAATGGAAAACGCCAGCTCTGGAAAATGTTTCTTCATTTCCTCCGAACGCTGTGCGTAGTCCGCCTGGAGATCCAGCAGAGCCTCGATCTGTTCATGGCGTAAAGTAATTTTCGCCTGAGCGCTTTGCGCCGTGTCCGGCTTCGGATTTCGCGCTTTTTTCCAAAAGGTAAGCAGCGATAAAAGCGATCGACGAAATGAACGGGCCGCCATAAGCATCCCCCTTTTACCCCTTATAAGTCCGCTAAATCGTCGAGCAAAGAACGGATTTCCTGTTGATCCGCCAGCTCCGCCCTCACTTTCACTCTGGCGAGCAGCCGGCCGCCGGCCGCGTCCAGCACACCCGGGGCCAAGATTCGGTAGCTTACCTTGGTTGAACCTCCGCCGGAGCTAGGCGAAGCATCCCCCTCAAAGGAGATCCATTCGCTGTTTGTCTCCAGCCATTTCAACACCTGAGCATGCTCCGCTTCCTTGCCCGGCAGCGCAAATCCCAGCCACTTTACGTCCAACGTGCGGGCCGCCCTTTCCCAGCTTGCTTTCGGCAGCATATCCGGTTCTCTTCCATAACGCTCAAGCCACAGCTTCACCATATCCGGCTTTTCCGAAGCGAGCAGCCGGGCTGCCTTCTTTTCCTGCTGATCAACATGATCCGCTCCCGCCGCCATATGCTGAACCAGCAGCTCCGCTATTTTTCGTCTTGCCGGTGCGGCTGCTTCCCTTTTAAACACGGGAGTTAACAGCGCCGCATCCACCGACAGCACCGGAGAAAGCTCCGCAAAGCTGCTTACCTTGAACGGGAACGTTGTAATGACTCCCGGCTCCTTATCGCATAAATACGCTAAATGCGGTTCCAACCAGCGGAATGGCAGACCCGTCTTCAAACCGAATGCATACGCTTCACACAAGGCCTCAATCATGGCCGCCGGTCCCGCTTTCGCAGCCGAGCTCCGCAAAAGCCTTTGCTCGATGCTCACCGGGTCTAGGCAAAACACCCAGATGTGCTTCTCCTTAGAGATGGCGGGTGAAAGAAGCTTCTCCGCAAAAATCGGCCACTGCTTCAAAATAATGCGGTCGCGCACAAACAAGGCAAGCTCCTGCGCACGCCGTTCATCTCCTTCAAGCAGTGTGCGGATAAAGGCAGGAAGCCATGGAGCCGACGTCCCGTCCTCTACAAAAAGCCGTTCCGCGCCGTGAATATTCACTGTCGTTTGAATCAGCTCTTCCGCTAGCACTCTGTTTGTCTTTGCCAGTTCAGGGAGACGCTCCAGCCAACGGGCCCATACACGCTGTTTTTCCTGCATATCCAGCTTTGCTCTATTTAGATCGGTTTCGGAAAAATACCCCGCGGCCCAATCCAAAAATGTTTTCCGTTCCTGAGCCTCCCATTCGACAAGCGATTCAGGCTCCGATTGTTCGGCCGCAGCAGCGTAAGGATCTACGCCGGCATGGCGGATTGCTTCGATGAAGCCTTCTACATAGGAGGAAGGGGTTTCCCAATTTTTATAATAAAACAATGCGAGCAGCGGCTCTTCGGCGAACGGACCGCTCAGCAGCTCTTTGGGAATCGCGTTAATCCGTTCATTACGCGTTTCCTGCAAGCGCTGCAGCTGCTCCTCCATGACTTCCTTGGGCTGCTCTGCCTCCTCCTGCAGAAGCTCCTTCCGCTTTCTTGCAAACTCTTCCTCCGCCTCTTTCGTCAGCTCCGCCCACGTTTGCTGGAACCTGCTCCACAAGCTGAGCGTCTCCTGCAATCTCGAAACCAACCGGCCCGACGCTTCTGTCCACGCGGACTCACCGAACAATCGGCGAAGATCGGCTAAAGCGGATCTGCGAAGCGCAAAAGCTAGACGATTGGACACCGAAAACGCAAGATCCGGAACGGTTTGCGAAAAAAAAACCTGCAAAAACGGGATCTGCTTCTTCCGGTCCAAGCCAGGGGAACGAGCATAATCGATCGAAGACAAACGCTCCAGCTCCTCCTTGGACGGAGGCAAAAGCAGCCATTCCAGCACATAATACGGATTCGACTCGCCAAGAAGCGACGACTTCTTATCTAAATACGATGCCTGCCGCGCCACTGCCGCATATTTCACAAGAAAACGCTCGGTCATTCTCCCGTTCATGAACGGCCTCCCTTCTCGGACAGCGTTTGAGCTGCCGCCTCTGCGGCTGATTCGTAAACCAGATCCAGTACCTCATATAATGCCTGAGGCCGATTCCAAAACGGCGGGTCCCCATATTCCTTCAGCATGGAGGTTACTTCCTTGGCTTCTTCCATATCGGCTGCCGGCTCGTAGCTTACCGGATTTGGGGAGGCTGTGGAAGAGCGCCCCGCTCCTGCGTTTACCGCAGCAGCGGCTTCGGCTCTTTTCGCCCGTACAAGCGGCCACAGCTCCTCCTCCGGTAACCCCCGCAACCGGTACGCATCCAAGATCCCGCGATGTGATATATATTCATAAAAGTGCGTCCACACGCTTCTCGCGTGGCTGCACGGCTGTGTAAAATTACAAGTGCAGCTGGAAGCAGCAAGCTCCTGAAACGGCGGAAGCAGTATAATGCCCCGGGCATCCATCCGTTCCTTTAATTCCTCCGGTAACATGCCTGACCGCAGCTCCGCTTCATAACGAAGTGCTTCGGCGGCAGCTCCCGCTGCTTCCTGCTTCGATGCTGTATCCCATTCACGAACCTGCAGGCTTACCCGGAACGGCTTTCCTCCATTCGGTGAAAAGCGGGCCTGCAGTTTTCCCGGGATAATTTTCCACTCGATCCCCTGATCATTTGTCATGCTCAGCTCTGCCCCCCAACATGCTCCTCTCTCAGCATCAGGATGTCCTTCAGCTGTTCGCTGGAAAGCTCTGTAAGCCATTGCTCACCGCTGCCGATTACTCCTTCGGAAAGCTCCTTCTTCCGTTCCATCAGCAGGTCGATCTGTTCCTCCAGCGTTCCGGCGGTAATGAGCTTATGCACCTGCACATGCTCCCTCTGCCCAATTCGGTGCACCCGGTCAGTGGCTTGATTTTCTACGGCTGGATTCCACCAGCGGTCGTAGTGAATGACGTGATTAGCACGAGTTAGGTTTAAACCAAAGCCCCCGGTTTTTAAGGACAGCACAAAAATATGAGGGCCGTCCGCCTCCTCTTGAAACACGCGAACAAGCTCGTCGCGCTTTGCCTTGGGAACTCCTCCGTGCAGCAGCAGCGGCTCTTCGCGGTAACGCTCGGTCAAAAAGCGTACGAGCAGCTTTGCCATATACGCGTATTGCGTAAACACAATTACGCGTTCATCCGCTTCGACAATTTGATCAAGCAGCTCGGTTAGGCGCAGCAGTTTCCCGGAGCGCCCCAGCGTAAGCTCCGTTTCTCTTCGAAAATGCGCGGGATCGTTGCACAGCTGCTTGAGCTTGGTAATCGACGACAGAATGAGGCTTCTGCGCTTCATTCCGTCGGATTCCGTCACACGCAGCAGCATTTGATCCACGACGCCTTCGTATAGCTCCGCCTGCTCTTGCGTCAGCTGGCAATATTGCTTATGCTCCAGCTTATCCGGCAGATCAGGTGCGACATCGGGATCCTCTTTATGTCTTCGCAGCAGAAACGGCCGCAATATTTTTTGCAGGCGCTGCTGTGCCTCTGTGCTGCCTCCGCGCTCGATCGGAGCCGCGAACGAAGCCTGGAAGCGCTCATAGGACCCCAAATATCCCGGATTCACCAAATCCATAATACTCCACAGCTCCGACAGCCGGTTTTCCACCGGCGTCCCGGTCAGCGCTACGCGCTTGGCAGCGCGCAGCCGTTTCGCCGCCCGCGTCTGCTTTGCCGCGCTGTTTTTGAGCTGCTGTGCTTCATCAAATGCGGCCATGCCCCAGGTTATCGGGGCCAGCAGCTCCTCGTCGCGCTGAGCCGTGGTGTAGCTGGTGATGACAACATCATGGTCATCCATCAGCTCTTGGAGCTGCTGATGGTTTAGCGCCCGCTCCGGGCCGTAATGCAGCAGCACCCGGATCGACGGCGCGAAGCGCTGCAGCTCCCGCTCCCAGTTGCCGATGACCGAGGTCGGGCAGAGCAGCAGCACGGGGCCGTCCAGCTCTCCCTGCTCCTTTAAATGCAGCAGCAGCGCGATCCATTGAATCGTCTTGCCTAGGCCCATATCGTCCGCCAAGCAAACACCGAAGCCATGCGTCAGCATGGCGGCCAGCCAGGAGTATCCGCGAAGCTGGTACTCCCGCAGCGATCCGTGTAACGACGGCGGCGGCTGCAGCTCGGCAATTTCGAATGATTCGCGCAGAATGGTAAGCATTCGAGCAAAAGAGCCTTCCGCAGCCGTATGAATGACGGGAAGCCGATCCTCTGCCTGTTGTCCGCCTTCTGAAGCGAGTGCATGATGCAGCGCATCCGCCGTGCTCATGCGGCCGTCTTTCCGCTCGCTGAGCCAGCGGGACAGCTGCTCGGCACGCTGCGGCGTCAGCTCCAGCCAGCGGCCGTTCCATGTGACGAGCCCCTCTTTCCGCTTGATCCAGTCCGCAGCAACCTCGTCGGGAACCGCTTCTCCCTCGTAATAAAGCTCAAAGCGGTAACGGACCAGCGCATCGAAGCCAAGTAAAGAAGGCATTGCGCCTCCAGCAGCCGTTCCCTCTTCGGGGCGATCATCCTGTACAGTCATGCGAAGGCCAACCGGCTCCGGCCGCTTCCACCATGACGGCACAAGAACGCCAATCCCGGCCTCGCTCAGCTCCCCCGCAGTTTCCTTCAAAAACATATAGGCCCGCTCCACCGACAAGCGGCAGCGTTCCGGGGCAGCCTCCTTTAGGCTGGAGGCAATTTCGGGGCTGCGGTCTGCAGCTGCAACCAAATCCTCCAGCAGCCGCTGCGCTTTTGCGTCTCCGTTCGGGGATGCCCCTTCCAGCCAAACCTGCCGGGCTGGAGTCAATTTGTCCGGGCTTCCTTTTTCACCGATAAAATAGGATAGTGTCCATGGCCTGCTCTCTTCCTCGGAAGGCTCAAGCCGCAGCCAGGTCTGTAGATCCTCCTGCCTTGCGGCTTCAAAGCGAGACTGGGCCCAATCCACCCATTCCTCGGCAATCCATTCAATGGCCTCAAGGCTCTGCTCATGAGGCTGCTCCGAGCTTAAGATCACGGATAACCAGTGCTCAATTGGTGTCAATGGCACCACATACGAAGGATTGACCTCCTGCAGCACGACCGTCTTCAAGCGTTCCGAAACTAAACCTTTGACAAACGCATCGACGAGAGAGTGCAGGATTTCCAAATCCGCAACGGTTTCGATCTCCGCAGCAGTACGATCCCTAACGAGCGGCTGATCTCCGGCCAAATTTTCCGTGACCCACGCCGGGGTCCAGCGCTTTCCGTCGTTTCGCATCCCCGGAAGATACGCTCCGCTTTGCACAATAAGCAAAGCTCGCTCCGCCAATCGGGCGCAGCGCTGCCAGCTTTCCGCAGGCTTGACATCAGCCGATATAGCAGCGGCATGATTACGTCCAATGGACAGCAAACATCGGCAAAGGGGACCTGCGAACTCCGGGCAGAGCTCCGCCTGTAACCGAGTCCCCTCCTCGGATGCGTGAAACATCTGACGCAGGATCGATCGCTCTTCCTCCGGCACCGTATGCTCAAGCAGTTCGTATAAGGCGTCGATTGGCATCGTACGACCCTCTTCTTCCGTTCCACTTTCCATTCTTGCCCAAACCAAAAAATATAGGCGGCTGTCTTGATGACGGCCGTCCGACCATTCGCCATAAAGTTCGTACACGCCGTTCACCTCGGCAAAAATAGGTATAATATTAAACATACCAAACGACTAGGCGAGATACAACTTACGACAATAAAAAGAGACATCCCCTTGTCCAGGGCAATGTCTCCGTTATGCGATTTATTTCCACTTAATATTGCAGCCTAGGCTAGGTCGCTGCTCCTGCGATACAGGGCTTCCGCTAAGCAGTGCGTCCAACGCGGTGCGGATGTCTTTCCCCGTTACAGGCACATCATTGCCCGGTCTCGAATCATCCAGCTGCCCTCTGTACACGATCGACAAGGAGCCGTCCAAAATGTAAAAGTCCGGCGTGCATGCTGCATCAAACGCCTTGGCAACCTGCTGGGTTTCATCGTATAAGTAAGGGAACGGAAAGCTTTTTTCCTGCGCCAGCTTTTTCATCTCCTCCGGCGAATCATCAGGATACTGCTCCGCATCGTTGGAGCTGATCGCGATTACGGACACGCCTTTTGGAATATAGTCCCGGCCAAGCTGTACCAGTTCATCCATCACATGCTTAACAAACGGACAGTGGTTACAAATAAACATGACCAAAGTTGCACGGTCAGACTTAATGTCTTGAAGCGAAACCGTCGTACCGGAAACGACATTCGGCAGCGAAAAATCGGGCGCTTTCGTCCCTAGGGCTACCATGTTGGAAGGTGTTCTAGCCAAAACGGATCATCCTTTCCCAATGAATTCCTGCATTTTATTATAACCGTATTTTTAGGCGATACGCAAAGTAACCTCAAAAGTAAGAACAGTTACCGTATCCCCTTCTTTTAACGGATACAATGTGAACGGCTGCAGCAGCTCTCCATTAAGACGAGTTCCATTGCGCGAGCCTAAATCCTTGATAAATATCCCCTTATCGCTTGTGCTCCATTCCACATGCTGACGGGAAATGCCAGAACTCGCCGCTTCATAATCTACCCCCTCCGGACCTCTTCCAAGGACAAAACGTTCTGTTTTCCAAGGCACCGTTCGTTCCTTCCCCTCATGCTCGATTAGCAGAAGCCGGGTCGGATCAGGCTTCCAGCCCGCACCTAAAAAGACCGTTGCATCGGATTCCGGTAAAAAAGATGTTTGACACCATTCGCTCATCTGAACATCATTTTTGACAGCTAAGAATTCTCCCTGCAGTTCCCCTGTATCGTATACGTCCGACTCCGCCGCTAAAGCGGGTGCTGCCGCCATGGCGAGCACTACTCGTCTCACCACTTCCGATAAGCATCCCAGCGCTGTATACAACAGGCCTTCAGAAGGTAACCAGACGACGGCAATTCCCGCTGTACAAGTCAACACCGTCCAAAGCCCAACGCCTTTGTCTGTCAAAAGCTCCTTAAAGCGTCCTTTTCCTGGAGTAGCGCCCTCTTCAAACTCCTCCTCCAGCATGCTTGCAAACCATTCCGGAGATTCTCCCATCCCCCGCCCCAAAGCGGAGTGCTTCGACGGCGGCTTCCCCTGTCCCCCCTTCGGGTTAATAAGCTCGCCCCCGCCTTCCGCTGCTTTGGGGGTGACACGCGCAGCATTCATTACATCAAGCAAGGTTTGTGCCGTCTGCTTTTTTTCTTCCTTGTTGCCCGCTGACTGTCCAGGCGCAGAGAACATCGTCCCTCCCGCATTCTCGGAATGCGTAGCTGCAAGCTTGAGATGGCTTCGCGCCGCCCCCTCACTTAGATGATCCCTGAATAATCGGTCGTCACCGGAGGATGGAAATTCAAAGCCCTCCACTAGCCGCTTCCAGTGAACGATTACCGACGGCGGCCCTCCTTCCTTCCGGACAAAGTCTCGAAATTCCCCATTCCCGCCAAACAGCCGCTCCGCCAAATCCAAAAACTGCTCGGAAAACGCGGCATCCTCTTTCTCTCTTCGTAATGGCAAATACAACAACCGATATTCACCCGAAAGCTCACTGGTAAAAATATATTGCTCATCAAGCACAAAGCCATCCTGCTTTAATAAATATGGTGCTCCGCTCTGTATGATAGATATAATCTGTAGCAAGATATGGCATGCTTCCGTTCTTGAAAAAGCTCCGGAACGCAGCTGCTGCGAAAGTGACCTTCTTCCCGTAACGTTATAGCACAGCCGGACATCCAAATTACGTTCCTCTACCGACAAAACCAGTAAGCTGGGAATGCGGCAGTGGCGCAGCATGCTTACCTCGGAGCCAGATAGCTCAAGCCGATCCGCAACGGATACCGTCAGCAATTGTTTTCCTCCTGCCGATTCAAATTGAACCGGCCGTCCATGAAGCTGCAACTGCAGTGTCAATGACAAACACCTCCTTACCTAAAGGGAAAATGTAACGCTGCATAAATGGCCGGAACCGCCGCTACGGCAAAAGGAAAACGGCTCTTCTGAAGCGCCGCATCCCGTAAAACGATGGAAGGATCCCGCAAAGCAGCGCTGCAAAGGAGGAATCGATAAATTTCACGAAAATAGGAACCAAGATTTCCTTTCCAGCCGAAGTAAATCACAGCAACAGCCCCGGAGATCAGAACTGCAATCAAAACTGCTTTTGCGGCTGCCGCGGCTCCAATCCACGCGCCTGCGGCTGTAAACAGCTTCACGTCTCCTCCCCCCGTCGCCCCCGCTGCATACAAAATGACCATCAGCCCGCCTCCGGCCAAGGCTCCTGCGGCTGCTTCCCCAAGCCCTGCAAACGAAGACACCGTTCCCTGATAAACGATAGCCGCAAGAAAAGCCGCCGCACATAGTTTATTGGGAATTCGCCGGCTGCGTAAGTCTGTGTAAAGCACCGCCAACAAAAAACAGCTGAGCAGGGCCAGCTTCACCATGCACGAAAACCTCCCGCTTTCCTAAATGAAAAAACAACAAATTCGAGTCGAACAACTTGGTTTTCGCTAAGCGTACATCAGCCCTTACGACGCCCCGAGCCAAGCTCTTTCCGAAGCCGTTTGCACAAGCGTTACGTCAATCGTGAAAAACGGGAGTGTGATCGGCACCTTATATTGAACCGTCATTTTCACCATTGGCTCGCCTGAACCAAAGAGCGAGGGCAGCTCCAGCTCCGAAACCTCCAGCCGATCTCGATACAGCCGCTTCGTTCCATCGCTTTTCGGGTCTGCGTGGTTGTAAATGAGTACCTCAGCCGCATCCCGCGCAGCGCGATCAACAGGAGATGTGATTGCAGACAGCAATGGCTTAACCGCCTCCGGCAGCTGTTCTTGTATACCGGCAATGACATCAACGGGAAGATTAGTCTTATTCATTACCGCTGCCGCTGGATAGGAATAGACGGCCACCAGCTTCACTGCTTGATTCAGTGCAGACCTTACATTCATTTCAATAATTGCAATATGAATCATGACAATAAAAATCACTGCGGCCACGGCAAAAATGGGAAAAACGACAGCGGCCTCCAGCGTATACCCGCCCTGCTGCCCCCTCCAATACGAACGTTTAGATGTGGGGCCTTTAGTAGCTGTCAGACACTTGTTTATAGATTGCATAGGAGCCCTTCCCTCCTTCCGATCCGCGCAGCACACGGGGCATAAACCAATAAGGCACCCTTGCTTCAACCGAAGCATGAACCGACGTATACGCCTTCGTTAAATCCGTCCCTGTTTGCAGCTCAATGAGAGCCTGCATTCGTGCCATCGCCTTGTCATCGCTGCTGTGCAGCAAATAAAAAATTCGTAAATAATCCCCATAATTGAGACGAATCGATGGGGTTTTGGCAAAGAGCTCCACGCTCTCTCCGTTAATCAGCTTCTCCATGTCCAAAGAGGCTTGCCGCACCCCTTCCGCTAAAGCAGTAAAGAAGGCAAGCGCCGGAGTTCCCGCTGCCGCCCTAGCCGGCTGGAGCAGCGCCTCTGCTGTTCGGAGTGCCGTACGGACAGCAAACATTTCCGCGTAAGCCGCCGAAATATTCGCTTCACAGCCTGGAAGTCCGTAAAGGATGTATTCCGCCTCCTGCTTCTCCAAAACATGATTATACTCATCTGCTCTCAATCGGTGATTAAAGGTGGTCAACGCAAATTCATTCAAATACATATCATTCCTCAGCAGCTCTGCCGCACTGGAAACCGTCGATAAAAACTGAATTGCACCGAGGCCGCTCGAGCCGACCGGTTCAGGAGCCTGGTAATCTGATCCCGCAGCAGCCTGGTTCTCATTATATTGCAAGTATTTCAACGCACCCCCATTGCCCAAAAGCTTGATGTAATAAGGCAAATCGACCCGCTCGCAGGCTCCTTTAAGCGCTTGGGACAACGCCTTTTTCCCTTCCGTTTCCGCTTCCTGCTTTTTTCCTTTTTCCGCCTGCTTCTGCCGGTCATACGCCGCTTGCCGTTCTGCTTCCTTCTGCATCAGCTGCTGTCCCCAGCGCTGGGCCCCTTGTTTGATGTCACCATTCGCCTGCCGAAGCTCTTGGCCGCCTTTTCGCGCAGACCATTGATTGCAGAGCTTGCCCACGTAAGCAACCAATTCCGCTGCATCACTCCGGTATTTTGCAAAATAATCCTCACCGAGAAGCCCTAATCCATGCCACTCTGCGGAAGCATTAGCGGTTTGGCTTCTCCAGCTTTGCTCCGTCTGATCGGCATAACCGGCCATTTCACGGTCAACTTGGTTCGCCTCCTGCAAATGTGCAAATAGCTCGTTCAGCGTTTTCGTCATTCCGGAATATTGGGATAATGCCGCATCACCTGCAGAATAAGAAGGCATTTCCGGGTGAGTGGCTTGTGCAATATACGACGTAAAGTTGTTATGGAAGCGATTCGCATCCCTAATCAGCTCTTCCGCTTTACTTTTTGCCGCCCTCAAGGCTTGTTCCCGCTTTTCCTGCAGCTGCTCGAGCTGCTTCATCTGCTCCGTATACGTTTGTACGGCGGCGGCCTCCGCACGAGTTTTACGGAAGCCCTCCGTAATGGATACCGCGAATTCAGCGGGAGCAACATACTTCATCCGCTCCATCACCTGCTGGCGAAAAATCGTATGATCCGCCAACGGGTAGAGCGCCGTTGTATGCAGCTTGCTAGATTCAACCGCAGCCGCAGTCCAGCCGCTCTTTCCTTGACCTCGAAGATGCGCCTGCACAACTTCTATCGACCACTGCTTGATCTGTTCGTCACCCACGCTAACCCCAAACAATCCATACTCTTTCACGCCGGTGTCATATCCTGACAAAGCACTGCGGGCACCTGCACGGAGGGCCGTCTCCACCCGATTATCCGCCATGTAAATTCTCGCAATATCCACCAGCAGCCCACAGAACAAGAAAAATGCCGCAAACAGAAGGAGCAGCAGCACCGATACAGAGCCGCGCTCGTTTTTTACACTCTTGTCCCACCATTTGCGGCTTGGAAGCGGATCATGATCTTCAGAGGGCTGCTTACTCATGGATGACCACCATAATTCCCTTCTTCTGAAGCTCTGCAGCTAGACTTCTGCTTGGACCCGGCTGGCCCGCTCCCTCCTTGCGAAAAAAATGCCAAACCACGCCCTTCACCTCCCCCTTGGACACCAGCTCCGCATCCTTCAAAAGCTGATCCTTGATGTCTCCGCCGTAAGTTTTGGGACCCACATACACCTGATGGGCAATGCCGTCCCGATCCAATGCATCGATCATTCGCCACGTCCCGTTCTCGGTTGTACTTCTAGAAGAATAACTTCCTTTTACAATCGTTCGCAGGTATGCGAGTGCCTCAGCATGATTACTGAATACCAGCTCTCTCGGTTTATTAGCAGCCTCATTGCTGCCGGAATTTTGCTGGGTTCCGTTTTGCGCAGCAGATGCTTGTGCGGGAGCTGTTGCCCTCTGAACATATTTGGGAAGATCGTTAAGTATGAGATCGGTATTGCGGATAAACTCCGCCGGCTCTGTTATCGAGGCATTCGCAATGAGTGTTTTCCGGCCCTGCCATGGCACATTGCTTGAAGAAGAAACCTGCACATACGAAAACAGCCCCGATCTATCCATCGCCGAATAGGCATCGCCAAATGATGCTTCAGGAAGACCCTTGGCCAATTTCGCTCCTGGAAGCCCGTCATCCGGAACGCTTCCTTTATCCACCCTTACCGGCGCATTATCGGTCAGCCGCCAATATAGCGGGTCGTAAAATCCCGGGGTTAAAGCCCCTGTTTTATACTCTCGGTGACTGTTGCTCCACGAAAACGCGGTACGGTCGGCAATTTGATAGGAAAACTTATATAGCTGCGCACTGCGCAGCTGCCCAACCGCAAGAAGCAGCAGACTGATCACGATCAGCATAATGACTGGCATTACAAGCGCCGCTTCCAGCGTAAATGAGCCTTTTTCATTTCCAAGCCATTTCCATTTCGCTTTGGCCATTAGCTGCCGCTGGCTGGAGGGTTAATATTTCCTGGGTCCGTGCGGTTTTGGTCCAGCTTGGTTTGCGAATCGGTAAACATTTCATATACCCATTTGCTAATCCATTTACGGAAAGCAACCGCTATGATAATGATGATTGCAATAATCAGCAGCATTTCCAGCGTCCCGATTCCGCTCTCGTCCCTCTTCAGCTTGTTCCATTCATTTACAATCGAAATCGTCTTCATCCACATTCTCTCCCCTTATGAATTTTCAAGCAGCATAATCGCTGGATAAGCGACAATAACAAGTACAACAAGAAAAATGACGACCATCGGAAAAAGCATTTTTGAAGACGCCTCTTCCGTCAAGGTTCGGACTGTCGTTTTTCGCTTGTCCCATAATCCTCTGCCCAGCTCCTGCAGCGAAGCCGCAAGATAATTACCGCCCCTTTTGTGATTAAGCAATATCGTCGTACAAACCAAGGAAACCTCCTGTAAACCGCAGCGCTTGTTAAACCGCTCTATACTCTCGGCAAACGGCTGCTGCTGCTCCAGCTCCAGCTTCAATCTTGCCAGCTCGCCATAGAGCGGGTGAACCGCTTTATTTCCGCTTGCCGGCACGGCGCACCGCGACAATGCCTTCGTGATCGGATCGCCGGCGTGCATAAAGAGAGCCAGCTGATTCAGTACATTCGGCAGCTCAAGCATCATCTGACGTTTCCGAGTCAATACACGTGCGTCCAAGCTTTTGATGCGAAATAGCGGAGTCACCAGAGCCCCTAGAAGACCCGCTCCTACAAGAACCGGGTCTCCGCCGACCAGCCAGGCCAGCAAAATCGTAAACAACAGCACAGCATAACTGATGCCTGTTGTTTCAATAAGCCAAAGCTTGCTTCGTTCAAACAAGCCTGTCATCTCTCCAAGCTGACTGAACTTATACTGCAGTCGTACAAGAAAAGCATCGAAAACCTGTGCCAATCGAAGCCTATCGATGTACCAGCTGAAAGACGCCAAGAAGCCATTTCGAACATTGTTGGCGCGATAAGCCTTACCCGCTCCGGCGCCAAAGAGCCAAACTATCAAAAGCCCGATCATTGCAATTGCCATTTCCCATCACACCTTAATATTCATCAACCGATTGACGAACCAGAACGCACCGCCTAATACGAGAAGCGCTGCTGTCATTACTACGATCCCTCCCGCTGCATAAAGAGGCGCAACATAGTCCGGTGAACTATATTTCAAAAAAGCAAGCAGGACGAGGGGAACCAGCAGCAGCGCTTTGGATTCAAAACGCTTTTGAGCGAGCATGACGGAAATTTCCTGCTCCATATCGATTTTTTCCCCGATCGATTGAGAGGTGAGTCGTACCACATGCACCAAATCGACACCGCTTCGCTTGCCAATGCGGAATATATCCGAGAAGGTTTGGATTTCCTCAACCCCGCTGCGAGCGGCAAACTGCTCCAATGCTTTTTCGATGGGCTCGCCGAGTTCAATGAGAGCAACAATTCGCTCAAGCTCCTTCATCATCGGCACATCTCCTTGCGGATACAAGAGCGACAAGTCTTCGTTCACCGAACGGAAGGCATTTTCCACCGATTTCCCTGCGGACAATGAAGAGGAGACCGAGTAAAGGGCCTGCTTAAATTGCAGCGTTAGCTGCTGCTTCCGCCTTGCTGCCACTGCCTTGCGGTAGAACGGGACGGCTGACAAGCCCAAGAGCCCAGTTATAACACTCAGCAGCAGCGGTTCATAAAACAGACGTCCGATCAGCGCCATTGCAGCAAAACCGGCTGCGCCCACTACAAACAGCTCCTTCTGGGACAGCACATATGTATCGTAGCTTTCTGTCCCGCTGAGTTTGTCCGTCCTCACCGGGATGTTCATACGAGTCCGCCAAGAAAAGCCTTTTTCTCGCTTTCCATCGCGGACCTTGCCTCGATCGCGCCACACAAGCACGCCATACGTACAAAGCGCTGCCGCAGCTATAATGACCACAATCAACGGACATGTCCTCCTTCGTCTACACTCTTCGTCACCGCCTGCAAGCATTCCATAGATGGATCATAGACGAATTGCGGTTTAAGCTTCACAGCGCCTCCGTCGGCAGCCCCTACCTCGCATATTTCCACGACTTTACGGCTGAAGTCAGTCATCCGGCTTAAATGCACCATCACATCAAGCGCAGAGCTGATCTGCTGGCGAATCACTTCCAAGGGCAAGGAAACGGCGCTTAACACCATCGTCTCCAGCCGGCTGAGCATGTCCCGGGCCGAGTTCGCGTGTCCTGTGGACAACGAGCCGTCATGCCCCGTATTCATTGCTTGCAGCATATCAAGCGCCTCTGCTCCCCGAACCTCCCCCACAATGATGCGGCTCGGGCGCATACGAAGGGAGCTTTTAATCAGCTGCCGTATCGTAATTTCACCCTTCCCCTCTGTGTTCGGATTCCTCGTCTCGAGGCTGATTAGATTCGGCACCGTACGAATTTGCAGCTCCGCCGAATCCTCGATCGTAATAATTCGCTCATGGGACGGAATATGCTGGGACAACGCGTTAAGAAACGTCGTTTTGCCCGAGCCGGTTCCTCCGCTGATAAATATATTTCTGCGGTCCTTGACAGCAGCAATGAGATAATCCGCGGCTTCCGGTGTTAATGCCCCTTTTTCGATTAAGTCCTGCAGCCCTAGCGGACGTTCCGGAAATTTGCGGATCGTCAGCGCCGGTCCCTTAAGGGCAACAGGCGGCAGTACTACGTTGACCCTGGACCCGTCGGCCAGCCGCGCATCAACGATCGGCGAGGCTTCGTTCACGGTTCGGTTTACGCTGCTTACGATCGTCTGGATGACGGTTTCCAGACGCTCCACGGATTCAAATGCCAAATCATAGGTAAAGAGACGACCGCCCTTTTCAAAAAATATTTCCTCGTGTGAGTTGACCATAATCTCCGTCACCTGCGAATCGTGCAGCAGCGGCTCCAGCACATCAAGACCACGAAACGAGTACAGAACCCTGCTGACCAGCTGCTCCTTTTCCGCTGCGGTAAGGTAAGACTCCGCCGATATCCCGAAGACGACGGCTTCAACGATGCCTTTCAGCTGCTCATCGCTGCAGCTTTCCAAATATTCAAGCTTAGTGCGGACGGCCTCCCGGCACCGCTTCGCGTACAACTGCTGGTCCATCGCGATCACCGTCCTCTAGCAGCGCCCCCCACAAGCTCGCAGCCTGCTCCGCGTAATAGGGCGACTGCCAAACATCCTCAAGCGATTGCGAGGTTTTCCATTGCGGCATATAGGGCAGGTGCTTATTTCCCGAAGCAGGGGGATATGCAGTGGGGACCCGTTTTGTCTGCAGAAACATGCACTTTGTCTTCAACTGCCCCCAAAGCTGCAGCTCTTCCAATGCACGTTGGCAAAGTCTCCGCTTTTCTTCTGAGGCTGCGTCTCCCGTACATGTCCACACCGTTAAATCACATGCTTGAAGTGCGGCTAACGCAACCGTGGATAAACCGCTCTCCAGATCGAGCAAAACCATATCATATGCTTCAGAAGCTCTCGCCGCTGTAACAATCCCTTCAATATCGTCCGCGCGCAGCTCGAGCCATTCCCGCACATGAAGCGGACGGTTGTACGCAATGCCTCTTTCCATTACCTTGCCTTCCGCTGCCGCTTCCATGGCCTGCTCCGGCTGCACGGCACGAATATGGTAGAGCATACGCCCTAAATCCACTGAGCTTTGAGTTCTCTCGGACAAATAGGAAGAAACACAATTGGCGCTTTCCAAATTAATGTACAGCACACGCTTTCCCCGCTTAATAAGATCTGCGGCGCTGTAGATTGCAGCGGTTGTTTTTCCCGTCCCGCCGGAGGCCGCAAAAAAGGTAACGACGGTACAAGCGCCTGCCCCAGGCCCGTTTCCGTGCTGTCTCATAGGCTGCTGCCGGAAGCTCATATACACATTCCCCAGCTTGTTGACGAGCTCAACGAGCGATTGATACTTAAAAATCGCTGCAGCGGAGCCCTCCGGCTGGTCCGCTTCATGAGGAGAATCAAGCAGCGCCACAATAACGGCGCTTTCCGGAAGACGCTCAACCGCCCTCGCCAAAGAAGCAGACACCACCAAGAGCTCGCAGCTTCGCTGCTGCGCTTCAAACGCAGCAAGCTTCTCCCAATTTGTAAACTCCAGCACTTCAAAACGGAAAAAAAGCTCCGACTCCCGCAAAAAAGAAGCTAAAGCAGCAACATAGTCTTCATCCCCATCAGCAACTGCCAGCAGCAATCTCTCCATAGGCTTATCCCCCTTCCCTCGGCACGTATTGTAAAATCAGAAGCCAAGCGCCATACACGATAAGTGAATAAGAAACTACCGCCCATACGGTGTACAAACGCCCATTTCTGCCTTGCACAACCTTACCTCCCCTTTCGTTTCAGAAAATAAAAAAAAGCACACGCAGATCGAAATCCTAAGATTTCGGTCAGCGGTGCTTCCGCATTCGACAATATGTTATATGGCAATATAATACCGAGGTTCAAGCGATTGGTCAACCCATTTTTTCAAATAAATGTTTCTTTTTGATCCACTTAAACAAGCCCCCGCCTTTCTCCATGCGGGAAACCCAAGCGGAGACATCTCTTCCAAGCAGCTCACCCAGTCGCTTCGTGAGCGTAATGCGCAGCTCTTCTTCCTTCAGAAGCGAGTGGAGACGCCCGTCCCCATTCCACTTGGCTCGGAACAATTCCTTCCCAGGCAGCTCGGGAATGACCGCCGCCGGGGGCAGCCCGAACGCCTCCGCCATGACGGCTGCGTAAGAAGCAGCCGAAAACCGGGCTGCAATCCAGCCAGCCGTCTTGCCTGCAGCCTTGGCGGACTGCATCATATCATGCAGCCGCTGCGCTCGCATGGTAAGCAGCTTCTGCGGATCCGGTCCGCTGACAAGCCAAAACAAATCGGATGCCTCACAGGCCACGCGCACCTTCTCGTCAGGCAAATGGCCGCTCGCATCCAAAATGACGATCGGCTGTTTTATCGAAGCAAGCAGACGATAAAGCTCCGTCTGCTCCCAACGCGCCCCGCCCCGCTCCGCCGGGTACCAATGCGTATGATCTGTGCACATGGGGTCGGCAGACCAGGGCTGATAGGGCCCAGTACCTTTGGGCGTTGAACCCGTATCCTCGCCCAGAGGATGTATACTTTCCTCATCCGTATGCGGTTGTCCGCCGCTCAGTCGATACATCAGCTCGGGCTCGCTTCCCGGAAGCTCAACAAAGGCGTGCGGGATCCCCGCCCGGTCGAGGAGCGCGGCCAGCAGCAGAGCCGTCGTCGTAGCGCCAGCCCCGGAATACAAGCTGCCCACGGTTAGTATGGTTCGCGTCGGCACCCCCGCAGCATACGCACCTGCGCTTCCCTGCTTCCGCAGCAAGCCGCCTCCTGCAACGCCCGGCAAATCCGCCGCCGCTGCTTGTACGAGTGCTGCTTGAAGCGCGGCAATGGAAGCAAAGCGCTCCTGCGGATCCTCACGAAGCGCCTGCCGCAAAACCTCGCTAACTTTCAAAGACAGCTTTGCATGGAGCTGGCTAGCGGATTTTACGCTCTGAATGTACAAGCTGCCTCTAGTCAGCAAATAATAAAGCAGCGTCCCAACCGCATATACGTCGGATCGCACATCCGTCTGATGACCGCGAAGCTGCTCAGGAGAAGCAAACGCTAGCGTTCCAAGCGGCACCGTATCCTGCGCCCGTCCTGCTTTGTACTGCCTGGCCGTCCCGAAATCGATCAGCTTGAGCCTGCCCTCTCGGGAAATCATAATATTGGATGGCTTCACATCCCGATAAATAATCGGATCTTTAATTTGCCCATGCAAATAAGTCAATGCCTCGCAGAGCTGTACAGCAACATCAACAACTTCCTGTAAAGAAGGCTCCCTCCGCTTTCGCTCAAACCACTGCTGCAAATTTTCACCTTCGATATATTCCATCACCATAGCGTAACGAGCACCGTCCCCTAAAGGGATAAAATCAGCGATTTGCGGCAAACTCGGGTGCTGAAACGTTGCCAGCAGCATTGCCTCTTGGCGGACCTGGCTGTAAAACGGCACGTCCATTCTCGGTATCTTAATCGCCCAGTGCTTGCCCGGAAGCCTTTGATCCTCCGCCAAAAACACCTCGCACATGCCGCCCTGTCCAAGCTTTCTCATCACGCGGTATCTGCCCGCTACCAGCACGCCCGGCTGTAACATTGTTTCTTCCTTCATAAATTCCCCCCCTCCCATTCACTCTGATTTGCACAGCACAAAAAAAACAGACCGATCCTCGGTTCGGATCGATCTGCGTAAAATAAACTATATCGAATGAATATTTCTTTGTAAAGTAATATTTGGTAACCTTAGCTATAGAATACATACAAAAAAGGAGAGTGCCTATCCATGCTTGGCGCAACGCATTTTGCCGCCGGAGCCGCTGTTTACACGTTGCTCCGCCGTCCGAAGATACTCGGTCTGACTGTGGCATTCGCCTCCCACTTTGCACTGGACGCCGTGCCGCACTACGAATTAAGCTTTCCATGGCAGGTGCTTTTGTTCGCTTTAACCGGAGCGGGAGTGTCGCTGCTTGCTTGGAAGCTAAAGGATCTGTGGGTGCTGGTCGCAGCCTCACTCGGCATTTTACCGGACATGAATTGGATTCTCCGAATTAGCGAAACATTAGATGCGTTTCACAGCTTTATTCACTTTAAGAAGACCTCACTTCCCGTTATCGCACTGCTGGTTATCGAAGCTGTTGTTTTTGCCGCCTCGTTCCTCGTCCTGATCCGTTCCTCCCGAAACAAAAAAAATGGCGGATTCCGTTTGTAACGGACCGCCTTTTCGTTCTTAATATGCAGCCACAATATCCTTCCCCTGCTCAACATACTGCTTCCCGGAGGACGTAATTTTCGCTACATAATGCTCCTGATCCTGCTGCCGTAAGTAAATCAGGCCCTTGTCAGCCAAATATTCCAACGCGAAAAATGTTTCCGGGTCCTCAAATTCAATAGAGACGGGGATAGTCTTTCTGCTTCTACGGCTTCTTGTTGTATAGTACACTTCCTTCAGCACTGTGCACCGCAATTGTCTTCGCAATTCTTTCTGCATGCGTCCTTCCTCCTTCAACGACGTCTTCGATCGCTATGGTCGGCAACATGATATTTCCACGGATAAATCTCTCATTTCTATTATACGTAATCTTACGAACTATTGTCAAATCTTTGTATATAGATTGTTGTGATAGGTTATACACTCATGGTACAATTTTCACCATAAGATACTTGGAGTAAGAAGGAGCGTCAAAAACCATGACTGATGGGTGGTACAGCATTCGCCAAGCCGCCGACAAAACAGGGTTATCCACCTTCGTCATCCGCAAGTGGGAGGAGCGCTACAAAGCGGTCGTTCCCAAGCGGCTCGAAAACGGGTACCGTGTTTATAGTGTCGAGGACATCCAAACCCTTAACAATATAAAAGACTTAATTAACAGAGGCTATTCTGTCCGCAACGCGATTCTTGCCGCTAACCACAAATTATCCGTAAAAAATAACATCAGCCATAACACAACCGTAACGGAACATTTTACCCGGGAAAATGAGAACGACAACTGCTCCGATGCCGAGATTAATCCCGTGGTCGAACAGCTGCTTCTTTCCGGTGAACGATGCGACGATAAGGCAATCCATATTCTCCTGCAGCAAACCTTTCATCAGTTTGGACTTCTTTATTTGCTGGATGAGGTCGTCCGCCCGTATCTTTCGGTAATTGGACAACATTGGGTGGCCGGGAAATGGTCCGAGCATCAGGAGCATATGGCGAGCCTCGCTGTCAGAGACTATTTGCTCCAAGTGAGAGGAACCTTCAGAGAATCTCCAAATGCCCCGCTGCTGCTAGGAGCCTGCTTACCCGGAGAGCGTCATGAGATTCCGCTCTTAATGATTCTGCTTCATGCCATGCTGAATGGATGGCGAACGAGCACTCTTGGAGCTTCCCCCGCCCCGGGAGCGCTGGAAGCGGCGATCTCCCAGCTCCAGCCGGCGAAGGTAGTGCTGTCCGCATCGACACCGATCCCGTTTGAGAGCAATCGGGAACTTTTGCCAGAGCTCGATCTTCTCGCAAGGAGCAACTCCCATATCCAATTTTACATTGGAGGCTCCGGGTGCAAGGAAGCCGTGCAGCAAAATCCTCCCCATTGTTTGCGTGTTCCCTTAACAATCGATGACATTTTCTCGGACTCCTGACAAGCGGTACAGATCAAGCATCTAGACAAGGAAACCGAGCCAAATTAACCTTATACAAAATGCAATTGCAATGCGCAGAACCTTGGACAAAATACAACCGCCGCAGAAAACAAAAAGCCGAAGTCCACGCACAAGGAGTGGAGCATTCGGCTTTACAATTATAAGCTCGCCAAAAAATACAGCGGCTGCATAGTTAGAGCGTCACGTCGGACCGCCTCCCGCAAGCTCTGCATGCAGCTCTTCATGCTGCGCAGACAGGCCGAGGACATCGTCACCACCACGCCTCCGCCCTCGGTTCGGCTTATGCCTGCCGTAAGCTTCGAGCCCCAATCCGGCGCTTCGCTGCAAAGCATACGCAGCGCCTCAACCGTCGCACGCGGATCGGTCAGTCCAAAGGCGTAGAACGTGCCCATATACAAGCTTCCATCCAACACGGCGGGTGAAAAGAAATGCGGTTCCTGCGGCTGCAGCCGTACACGGTTGAAAAGAAGTCTTTTCCCGTCCCTGTTCACTTGAAGTGTATTTTGGTACGAGCGGTAATGGAATCGTTCCCCCCGCAAATCACGTCCTGGGCAGAGGATTTCCCCGAAGAGCAGCACCGCATTTCCTACAAGGCTAATATCGACGGCCCCCTCGTAAAGCGAATCCGCGTAGGGCATGGCCGGCTCTGGAAAAAACTCCAGCAGCGCATCCTCTCGCACGGTTAACTTGATCTGTTGCTTTGCCGGCTTGCCCTGCGTGGAAGGATGAATTTTGGTGTAGGACTGCGTCGTTGCGTACACCTTGGTGCCGCGGCCCGCCACTAAGGATATATCATACACATCTCCTTCGAGAAGGCCGGGCGAAGCGTCCATTATGACGATCGCCGCCTGGCCGCCGCCGACCGGAAAGCTCTTCTGCACCTTCAGCGGGTATCGATGGACATTGCGGGCCAGTCGTGTTCCGGCGCTTGTGAGCTCAAATTCGGCGTTCAGCAGCCCTGAAACACTCATGAGACGAGCTCGTTTTCCAGCCAAGCGATGACTTGCTCCAGCCCATCCTCATCGCGTAAATTGGTGAACACAAACGGACGATCGCCTCGCATCGTGCGGGAGTCCTTTTCCATGACCTCCAGGCTCGCACCGACAAAAGGAGCCAGATCCTTTTTGTTAATAATCAAAAGATCCGAACGCATGATGCCAGGGCCGCCCTTGCGCGGAATCTTTTCTCCCTGCGCGACGTCGATAATATATATGAACCGGTCCACCAGCTCCGGGCTGAACGCTGCTGCAAGGTTATCGCCGCCGCTTTCGATTAGGATCATTTTCAAATCGTTAAAACGAGCCTCAAGCTCTTCCACTGCTTCAAAATTCATGGAAGCATCCTCACGGATCGCCGTATGCGGGCAGCCGCCTGTTTCGACCCCGATAATACGCTCTTCCGGCAGCGCATCCGCTCGCATGAGAATAAGCGCGTCCTCTTTGGTATAGATGTCGTTGGTAATTACGCCGATGCTGTATTTGTCGCGCAGACGTTTGGACAGCTTTTCGACGAGTGCGGTTTTACCGGAGCCCACCGGGCCTCCGATTCCGATGCGAATCGGTCTCTTTTTGGCCATGACCGGTGTTTCCCATTCATGGTGGTGATGATGTTGTCCATTTTGACACATTGTAACTTCCCCCTTAGTAAAGTTGTCATCGTTGGATTAAGACATAAACAATCTGGAATACAGCGTTTCATGCCGCATCATTTCGAGCTCGGCGATGAAGGCGTTCGACGAGCAGTCGAACGGATCCAACCCGGAGCTGCGGGACCAGGCCGCTTCAATATGCGGGATCAGCTCCGCAAGCATCGCCTGCCCTTCGGTTTGGCCGATGGCCATCAACCGCAAAGAGCAATTCACCGCGGCGCTGCAGCTCGTGTACAGCAGCCCGTGCACCGCTTGATCGCGAGGAATGCCGAGCTGCCAGGCAATCCACCCCAGCACAACGGGCAAGGTGCCGACACAGCTGCCGCTTTTCATTGCCTCCTCCAGCGGAGTCCATTCCAGCTGCGGATAAATCGTCCGCCCCAGCTGAAACAGCCTGCGGCCAATTTTACGCATCCCCTCGCGGGTTTCCTCGGCCTGTCGCTGCACATGCAGCAGCTGATCCAAATCCCACAGCTGCTCCCATCTTTGCTCGGGCGCGTATTCGTATACGGCCTTCACACCCAGAGCATCCGATGTCGCCCAGCTTTGATAAAGCATAGACAGGATGTAATTCCGCACATCCTCCGACGTTTGAATTCGGCCATGCTGGACGTAAGCTTCCAGACCGAAGGAATGGGAAAAGCTGCCGACCGGAAGCGCCGAATCGAGAAATTGTACAAAAGAAAGCCATGCTGTTATCGTACGGCCGGGCAACAGCCCCACCTCCTTAAAACATAAAATACAGCTGCGCCATCGGCAGCACTTCCGCTGGCTCACACCCTACCGCGACGCCGTCGACCTTCACTTCGTACGTCTCGGGGTTCACTTCAATCAGCGGCGTACCGCTGTTATGAATCATATCCGCCTTGCCAACGGAGCGGCAGCCCCGAACTGCTTCCACTCTCTTTTGCAGCTTCAGCTTTTCCGGAACTCCCTGCGCTAACGCGGCTTGGGATACAAATGTTATGGAATTGCTGTAGATCGAGCGCCCGAACGACCCGAACATCGGTCTGCCATAGACCGGCTGCGGCGTCGGAATCGAGGCGTTCGGATCGCCCATTTGACTGTAGGCGATGACGCCGCCCTTCAGGATCATTTCCGGCTTCACGCCGAAAAACATCGGCTTCCACACAACCAAATCGGCAAACTTGCCTTCTTCTACCGAGCCGACCAGATGGGAAATGCCGTGGGTGAGCGCCGGATTAATCGTATATTTCGCAACGTAGCGCTTAATCCGGTAATTATCGCCGTCCACCGAGTCTTCGCTCAGCGGCCCGCGCTGCTTTTTCATTTTGTCCGCGGTCTGCCAGGTGCGGATGATAACCTCTCCCACTCGGCCCATCGCCTGGGAGTCGGATGAAATAATGCTGAACACGCCCATATCATGCAAAATGTCCTCTGCCGCGATCGTCTCCGGGCGAATTCGCGAATCCGCGAACGCGACATCCTCCGGAATGCGGCTGTCCAAATGATGGCAAACCATAAGCATATCCAGATGCTCCTCCACCGTGTTAACCGTGTACGGACGCGTCGGGTTGGTCGAAGACGGAATGACATTCGGCATGCCTGCAGCGCGGATAATATCAGGCGCGTGTCCGCCGCCCGCACCCTCCGTATGATACGTGTGGATCGTGCGGCCGTTAATAGCCGCAAGCGTATCCTCCACAAAGCCGGATTCGTTCAAGGTATCGGTATGAATCGCGACCTGCACATCGTATTGATCTGCGACGGTTAGACACGTATCGATAGCAGCAGGGGTTGTTCCCCAGTCCTCGTGCAGCTTCAGCCCGATCGCCCCGGCCTCGATCTGCTCACGCAGCGGCTCGGGTGTCGAGCTATTCCCTTTGCCAAGGAAGCCAATATTCATCGGAAACGCTTCAACCGACTCCAGCATCCGATGAATATGCCACTCGCCCGGCGTACAGGTCGTCGCATTCGTTCCGGCGGCAGGTCCCGTTCCGCCGCCGATCATCGTAGTTACGCCGGAAGCGAGCGCCGTTTCAATTTGCTGCGGACAGATGAAATGGATATGCGTATCGATCCCGCCCGCCGTTACGATCATGCCTTCGCCGGCGATCACTTCCGTGGACGCGCCAATCACCAGCTTCGGATGCACGCCATCCATTATATCCGGATTACCGGCTTTGCCGATGCCGCATATCAAGCCGTCGCGAATACCGATGTCCGCCTTCACGATCCCCCAATGGTCGATTATGATCGCATTGGTAATAATCGTATCCGGGACGCCTTCAGCGCGCGTTGCCTGCGATTGCCCCATGCCGTCGCGGATTACTTTGCCGCCTCCAAACTTCACCTCTTCGCCGTATACCGTGAAGTCCTTCTCGATACAGGCCCACAGCTCCGTATCCGCCAGCCTGACCGCATCCCCCGTTGTCGGACCGAACATCGAAGCATAGGATTCCCGGTCCATAGATCTTGTCGGTTTCATGATCTCGCCTCCCACTGCCTCAGCTTCTCCAGCGTTTCTTGATCCGGTGATCCCGGCTGCAGCGACTCCGATGCAGAAAGCCCGTTAAAGCCTTGAACACGGCGTCGTCCGCCGATCTCCACCAAAGTGACCCGCTTCTCTTCCCCCGGCTCAAACCGGACGGCCGTACCTGCCGGAATATCGAGCCTCATGCCGTAAGCAGTCGGCCTGTCAAAGCGAAGCGCCCGGTTCACTTCATAAAACACGTAATGTGAACCCACCTGAATCGGACGATCCCCCGTATTCACGACATCGAGCTCGATCCTCTCCCTGCCCGCATTAAGCTCAACCAACCCCGGTTTGATCCGGTATTGTCCTGGAATCATTCCAAAGCACCCCCGCTTTGGCCGGCTGTCGGCGCTCCAATTGGATGATGCACCGTGACAAGCTTCGTCCCATCCGGGAACGTCGCTTCCACCTGCACCTCACCGATCATCTCTGCCACCCCCGGCATCACTTGATCCTCAGTTAAAATTTGCTTCCCATATTCCATCAACTCGACCACCGATCTTCCATCCCGTGCCCCTTCCAAGATTTCCGAGGTCAAAAGCGCCATGCTCTCCGGATAATTCAGCTTAACTCCTCGGGCTAAACGGCGGCGCGCAACATCAGCAGCAACGGTAATTAACAAGCGTTCCTTTTCACGTTCCGTAAAATGCACCTCTTCGCCTCCAAACCGAACATTATATGTTACTAAACCTAACATTGACTATTATTATATCGCGTTTCTATCCATTTGTCTCGCCAAAATCTAACAAAGGCACAAAAAAAAACATGAATCGTTCGTAAAAACGATCCATGCCTTTGTAAAACACGAATATTTGATTCCACTATCCTTTGCGGAAAATCATCGTTAACTCATCGCGGTTATGAAACAGCTGCTTCGCCCCAACTTCCGTCAAACCGCCTGAACCGAACGCCTCTCTGGCTTCTCGGATCGTTTGGAATGGCTTGCCGTGCATCAGCTTCAAGGTAATAATCGCCGTTCCACCAGCCTGCAGCGAATACAACAGCTCTTTGATCAGCTTCTGCATTTGTCTTGGGCTCCAGCTCATATCGCAGACGAGCAGATCAAACTCGCCCTCGCGAAACTTGACATCCGCAGCATTTTTGCGCAGATAGGTTAGCCTTGGATTGGATAGCAGTGAAGCATCCAGCTGACCAGGATCCACAGCCGTAACCTGAAGATCCCGCTCCAATAGAAGCGAAGTCCAGCCCCCCGGCGCCGCCCCGATATCGAGCGCCGACGAAAATGAATCCAGCTTCAATCCAAAGCGAACCTCCGCTTCCAGCAGCTTGAATTTCGCTCTTGAAATAAGACCTTCCTCGCGCCGAAAACGTATTGCACCACCAGGCCAATCCGACAAATTCTCATCCGGAGTGGAGCAGCCGATCCATACCCATTCTTCTGTTACAAACACGGATACAATCCATGCCGCTTCATTCACGGTAGGAATCATTCCATACCTCTCTGTGAGCTCCCGCTCGAAAGACGCTTTCCACTCCCCGACCGAAGCGTCTTCGCCGGCCTTTTCCGTCCTGCGAACCTGAACTGCCGTCTTTTGCCCGTTCAATTGTGGTAAATCAGCTCGATCCAACGCCTCTCTTACCGTTTGCTCGACATTCGAGGCTACCGGCACTTCGACCAGTACAGGCTGAACATGCCGGACAAAAACGGGCTCTTCCGCCTTCAGCCCCTTCAACACCTCATTAGAGGATAAAGGAACCTCGACGATAAGCACTTCCGAAGGCACGAGATGCTTTCCTCTCGCTCCCGGGAACAACCTTCTCCATTCTTCTAATGCATACACCGCAGAACCTCGATTGCTCGTCGAGATCCAGCGGGACGCAGCTTCAACGTTAGTAGACGACACAGCAATCCGCTCCTATTGTCCACGAACGCGCAGCCATGGGCGTCCGTAAGTCCAATCAATATCTACATTCACATCAAAAGCGCGGCGAACATTGTCCTCCGTCAATACCTCACGCTTTTCACCGGAGGCAATGACGCTTCCCTGTTCAATCACCGCGGCATGCGTGAAAAACGGCATGATCTCCTCCAAATGATGCGTGACATACACGATGCTCAGCTTCTCCGCACCAATCTGTTCGATGACCCGCAGCAGCTTCTCGCGCTCAAATATGTCCAGCCCCGAGCAGGGCTCGTCCAATATAAGCAGCTCCGGCTCCTGCATGAGCGCCCTAGCAAGCAGAGCCTTCTTCCGTTCCCCTTGCGACAACGTTCCCAAAGGGTGATCCTGAAGCCGCTCCAGCCCTACTTGACGTAATCTTTCGATCGCTTTTTCTTTCACCGCTGCTGGAATTTCTGTGTAAAAACGCAAAAACGCATACTCTCCGGAAGCGACTGCCTGCCACAACGGATCAGCGGGCTGCATTTTCTCAAACAACGATTGCGATATATAACCGATCCGCTTTCTAATTTCGCGGAGATCGCATTGACCGTACGTTTCGCCTAACACATGCACCTTTCCGGTACTTGGGAACATATAGCCGTTAATGATTTCAAGCAAAGACGTTTTTCCTGAGCCATTACGGCCGAGCAGGGCCCAATGCTCTCCCTTTTTTATATGTAGAGATATATCGGATAAAATTTGCGTTTCTTCTCTACGCAATGAAACCTGGTCCAAACGGATCACATTTGTTTCCCCCTTCTACTCCCCGCCTAACAGCTTTCGCACATAAGCGATTTCCTGCCCATGAGTATACTCTTCGGGCACAGGAGTTTCAAGAACAATCGGCAGTTCCCTTAACACCTCACTTGGGATGCAAAGCCTTTGAAATCCGTTTTCACCGATATAACCCTTGCCGATATTCTCATGGCGGTCGCGAAGGGAGCCGCAGGGATGCTTCGAATCATTCAAATGAACTGCTTTTAGATGCTCAAAATATCCAAGCTCTTTCCCTTTGGCCTTAAGCTCTTCCCCATTCTCAAGAGTCCATACCCCGCTTGCAAATATATGGCATGTATCGAGACAAAAGCCAATCTTATCCGGATAGTCCGACAAGCCGCGAATTTGGGTAAGCTCCTCCAGCGTTGAGCCGACCTTGCCGCTTTCTCCTGCCTGATTTTCCAATAAAATGAGCGCTTCGCCGCTGTAGTCCGCCAGAATCTCATTTAACGCCGAAATGATGTTGCGGTAGCCTATAAGCGGGTTCTTTTCTTTAAATTTTCCAAAATGAACGACAAGCCCTATCGACCCGCATGAATCCGCAATCGAAAGATCATTTTTAACCGACTGAATCGTGGGTTCCCGAAGCGATCCCGTAACCGCCAAATTCGTCGCGTACGTCGTATGAGCAATCGAACGAATGTCATTCGCCTTACAAAAATTCGAGCACGCTTCCGCGTCTGCCTTGTCCCATTCTTTGATTGATAGGGAGCGCGGGTTTTTGGGGAAATATTGAAACGCATTTCCGCCAATGGCCGCAGCCGTCTGCGCAGCTGCCAAAAACCCTTTTCGAATACTGATATGGCAGCCTACATACATCACCGTTGTCCCCGGTCATACGCGCCCCTAGCAAACACTCCGGAAGGAAGCTCTTGACAGCGCAGGCAATAAAACACTTTACGTCCCGACAACTGCTCCTGCGTAATCGGACCGCCGCACCGAACGCACGGCTCTCCGCCCCGATCATACACTCGGCACCTATCGTTATAGCCGCCGGTATGCAAGTCCCCTTCGTAAAGCGGATATTCCATATATCCTCCGTGAACGATCGCTTCGCGCAGCACCGAACGCATCGAAGAATACAATGTCCGTATATGATCGTCGGAAAGAGAAGAAATCGGTGAATCCGGACGAAGCTCGGCGTCGAAACAAATTTCATCGGCATAGCAGTTTCCAATTCCCGAAAACACCTTTTGATCCGTCAGGACAGGCTTTAGAACACCGCGACGGGAACGGAGCTGAGACCACCAAGCCTCTTCGGTAAAAGTAGGATCCATCGGCTCCGGGCCTAGCCCGCCGGTTTTACGTTCCAGCTCCACCTCATTCAATAAAAATAAATAACCTAATCGCAGCCCGATAAAATGCAAATGCTTATCCCCGAACGAGAGCCGTACCTGAACGGTTCGATTCGGTCTTTGCTCCTCCGTGCCGTAGAACATCCATCCGCCCAGCATAAGGTGCAATAAAAGCGATTTACCACTGTCAAGCCGAAACACAAGATGCTTTGCCCTGCGCTCAATGCCGGTGATCGTCCTGCCTTCTACCTCATGAATAAAAGGTCCCGCTTCGGTCAGACCGACTGATTTCACCCTCTCCACCTGCACCTCAGTAATCGTCTTTCCTAGTAGTAAAGGTTGAAGAAGCATCCGGTACGTTTCCATCTCAGGCAATTCAGGCAAAACAACTCCTCCTCCGACCAGCTGAGTTTTTTACCTACTATGTACCAAAAGTTTACTTTTCATTCGAATACCTTACCTTCTCTAGTTTTATACCATAAGGTAAAAGGCGGAGTATTATAACGATCATCGGGCAAATTAAGATCAAAGATTGGGAACAATCTCCATCCTTCCAAAGCATTCTGCGCAAGAACAATCTATAGTTAAAGGATTTGTGATGACTCCATGAGTTCTTATTTAAACATTGCCTTAGAGCTATTTATTGGTTTTCTCGCGTTGTTTACGTATACGAAAATCATGGGGAAAACTCACTTTTCGCAGCTTACTCCCTTTGACTTTATATCCGTCTTGATCCTTGGAGAACTGCTTGGAAACGCGGTTTACGATGATGAAGTGGATATCTGGAAGGTACTGTTCGCCACGGGCCTGTGGGCCGTTTTGATTTTCTCATCCTTATTCGTCACTCAAAAGAACAATAAGCTGAGAAAGCTATTAGAAGGCGAGCCGTCGATCATTATTCATAAAGGAAAAATTGAGTATAAAACGATGAAAAAAAATAATATGGATATGAATCAGCTGCAGAGCCTTGTTCGTCAGCAGGGACATCTCTCCGTTAGCGAATTGGAGCATGCCATTCTGGAAACCAACGGTTCCTTGAGCGTTTTTCCAAAGCCCGACTATGCTCCGCCCACAAATAAGAATCTGCGAGTAAAAGCGGCTGCCGACCCTATACCAGTCACCTTAATTTTGGACGGTAAATTGGTTGACGGAAATTTCAAGGAAGCCGGAGTAGACCGTTCCTGGTTAATGGAGCAGCTGGCCCGCAGAAAGATTTCACACCATAAAGAAGTGCTGCTGGCGGAGCTTAAAGGTCATCACGAGCTGTTCATCCAAACAAAATGACCTTTATTCTCCAGCCAGCCCCGTGTTCAGTTGCCAGGTCGTCTACAGCAAATCCGAAATGGAAACCTGTTCCACCCGAGTCGAGGTTATGCTTCTTCTCGATATGCTCACCTTACGCTCTGAATGCTTATATTGTTTACGATGAAGTCTTTCACAGCGCTTCTCCAAGCTTGCCAGCAGCTCTCTTCCCGCTTCGCCGCCGCGTGCCATCGAGACTCGTTTTCTCGCTCTGCTCAAAGCAGCTTCCGCCCAATGCAATGCCTCCTGCCAATCCTTGATCCTATGCTCATAATACATGGCCAGTTCGATATAAGGGTCTAGTACGGCGGGAATTACACGGTCATTATGCATTGCAATATAGGCTTTCCATAGTTCAACCGCCTTCTGATGCCGGCCATTTCGTTTATACAGCTGGGCGATCCCCAGAAAAAAAGCTGATTTTTCACGTTCGGGATATTGAAGCAGCGCTTCCAGCACCTCTTCCGTTTGCGGCGTACGGCCGATATGATCAAACCAGCAGGCGAGACGAAATAACTCCTCGGCGCTTTTTTGCTTCCAGAGCGGCTGGCCCCCAATTAAATCGCACAAATAACCGCACAAGGCTGCAAGAGATACAATGTCATGTTCATTATGAATAAATACGCCTTTGATATCCTCCACGTTTTCGCTCGTAAGATATTGCACATAGAGCACCGGCGCCATAGAACCGGGTACGTCATTCATTCGATAAAACCCTAGCTGTCTTCCTTCTACCGTCCCCAAACTGCAGGAAGGCATCGTTCGTTTCCACAGCCTGCGTGATGGATAAAGCAAATCCATATGGACCGGTTCCGCCGGAGCCTGCAGCCGATGGAGCACGAACCGGTTTTTTACTACCGGCCAATCAAAGCTTCTCCCGTTGTAGGTAACGAGATGGCTGTATTGCTGCAGCTTGTGCTGCAGGTATAAGAGCACCGCGTACTCCTCCGCCGGATTTCGTATGAACAGCTGTTCGATAGTAAAACGATTTTCGCTGTAAAATCCGATGCCGATCATAAAAGCAACATTTCCGGCACCAATGCCCAGCCCCGTCGTCTCGGTATCCAAAAATAAAAGCTGCTCCCGATCACATTCCAATGCAGCTGAACCTAACAGCCTGATCCCCTCATGACCGGAATCGTTCCATGTGAGGGGAACATGGCCATGACGGTAAGATAGCGGATAATGCTTCGTTCGCATGACGAAGCTGCCGCCCTCATTGGTATAAATGACAGCCTCCAGCTCTGACCATGGGTCTTCTGCAGGAGCGGCAGCCGGCTTCAGGGAAGGCAGCTCTTGATGCAGTGAAGCCTCGCTGTTATTCGTCGAAGCAGCGCTTGACTGGGTCAGCCGTTTCAACCGATCCTTAAGCGAGCTCATGACGTCCATCTCCCATTGTGCCTCTGCCAATTCGTCCATGCCGCAAGAGGCGAAGCGCCAGCTGCTTGCCTGTTAACCCTACTTCTTCAATCGGTCCGACACATGCCGGACAGCCGCTCAAGCAAGTGCAGCCAGAGATAAGCGACTCCGCTTGTCTCAGCAAATCCTCACGAACCTCATACAATCTTTCGCTTAACCCGATTCCGCCGGGATAACGGTCGTATAAGAAGATGGTCGGCTGCTTCGTTTGAATGGATTTCACCTGCGGGACAACACGAATGTCCATCGGGTCGCACATCAAATACAACGGAGCGATATGCACGAGGACATTGGCGAGCCCGAGTAAGGCAAACTGCATGTCGTTACCCGAAAAGGCTCCTGTCGTTTGTTCATGAAAAGTGATCCAGTAGCTGCTCGTGTGCAGCTCTTCTTCAGGTAAATGGATCGGCCCAGAGCCGATATTTTCATGCGTGCGCAGACGAATTTTCTTAAATATCGTCGGCCTTGCAACGACAGTAACCTCTCCGTAGCAATGCTCATCGCCCTCATTGGCCGATGTCCGGTCGACATGCAGCACCTTCAGCTCAACCGCCATATTGGCATCGGTAAAATAGTCCACATTCACTTCGCGAACGTAAGCTTTCTTCTCCGCATAGTCGAGCTTCTCCACCTGAAATTGGACGCCTTCATGAATATAGATCGCTTCCTCATGGATGAGCGTCGGCGCACTGAATCGATCGACTTCACCGATCACCCGATGCCCGTCGGTCATGTCGATAATAATAAAGTTTTCTTGCGCTGCCGCCCGCAAAGAAATGTTATTAGCCGGAAACGCCTGCGCCATCCAGTACCATCGGTCACCGGTGGAATGCAGCACCTTCTCCTCGCACAAAAACTCAAGCAAATCCTCCAGCTTTTCTTCTCCGAAGGTCTCCCCTTTCTCGAACGGAAGCTCATAAGCAGCGCATTTCACATGATCTAATAAGATAATCAGGTTATCCGGATGAATTCTCGCCTGCTCCGGTGCGCGATGGAAGAAATAGTCCGGGTTTTGAATGACGTATTGATCGAGCGGATTGCTGCTCGCTACCATAAACGTAACCGAGCTTTCCTGTCTGCGGCCCGCACGGCCGGACTGCTGCCATGTACTCGCAATCGTTCCAGGGTAACCGTTCATTACGCACGCTTGAAGCTGGCCGATATCAATGCCAAGCTCAAGTGCATTGGTGCTTACAACGCCGCGGATTTCCCCGCTGCGCAGTCCTCTCTCGATTTCGCGCCGCAGCTTAGGCAAATATCCGCCGCGATACCCCCGAATCGACTTCGCTCCCAGTTCATGCTTAATCGTGTCTTGAAGGTAGGTTAATAAAATTTCAACCCTGACGCGGCTTCTTGCGAAAACAATCGTTTGTATCCCCTGCCTTAACAGCAGCCCAGCCAGCTTACGAGTCTCGAGCACGCTGCTGCGGCGGATTCCCAGCTGACGGTTGACAACCGGAGGATTGTAAAAGACAAAATGCTTCTCTCCGGCAGGCGCTCCATTGCGGTCGATTAAGGCGACCTTTTCACCGATAAGCCGTTCCGTATGCTCCCGGGGATTGTCGATCGTAGCGGAAGCGCACAAAAATTGCGGCTGCGAGCCATAAAAGCGGCAGATCCGCTTCAGCCTGCGAATGACGTTCGCCACATGGCTTCCAAACACGCCCCGATAGGAATGCACCTCGTCGATGACGATATATTTAATATTTTCAAATAATTTGACCCATTTCGTATGGTGGGGCAGGATGGCGGAATGCAGCATGTCCGGGTTCGTCACGACGATATGGCCTGCGTTGCGAATCGCCTGACGGACGGTCGGCGGCGTATCCCCGTCGTAGGTATACGTCTTGATATCCACCCCCATGCGGTCTACCGTTTCCTGAAGCTCAGCCACCTGATCCTGAGCAAGCGCCTTCGTAGGAAAAAGATACAGCGCTCTGGCCGCATCGTCCTGAACAATCGACTGCAGCACCGGCAGGTTGTAGCATAACGTTTTGCCCGACGCCGTCGGGGTTACCGTTACCGTATGCCGCCCTCCAAGCGCCTCCAGAAACGTTTGCGCTTGATGGGAATACAGCTGCTGAATTCCTTTTGCCTCAAGGGAGCTCCGAATCAAGGGGTGGAGCATTTCCGGAAAAGCAGAATATTCCGCCTCGCGGGGCGGGATGGTATGCCAGTGGGTTATATTTTCACTTAATTCGCGATCCGAGCGAACAAAATCGATCACTTCGGAAATCGAATTCATCTTCCCTGTTAGCGGATTCATCGTAACTAAAGCAACTCCTCTACTCGATACACCTCCTTCTATTCTACTAGAATGTATGTTCGCTTTTCAACCACGAAAAAAAGCTCTTATGAGCTTAGTTTAAGACGTTATTGTACCATTTTCACGATCCACACAATAAGAACCGCCCAAATGGGTATGGATACAACCAGGCCCCAGAAAAGACCCTTAAAAAAACGAAACCTTTCGATATCCCCCACCTCCAATGGAAAGGGGTACAGCAGTTCGTCTTCGCAGATTTCCTGCTGCACCATTCCCGTTCTTTTTAACGGTCGTTCGACATAAACCCCGTCAACCAGTGACGATTTCGATCACCGAGAAGGAATTTGTCGCATTGTGCGCTTTCCCGGGAAAGTATTAACGAAGCTCGGAATTGTCATCGTAGTCGTACCGGAAACCATCGAGCTCAGGCATGCTGCCAAATCCGCCTTTTTGTTCACCACTACCTGCAGTGTAAGCTTCAAAATCATTAGGATGGACAGAATGCAGCTTCGTCAGCACGGAACGATAATTCATAATCTTTCGGTAATCGGATCCGGAATGAATCGCTTCTCGTAACGCTTGTTCAATGGTCGCCCAATCCTGGTTCGTCAAATCCACGTCGCTTCCTCCTTCATTACTCAGGCTATCTTTATTGTACCCGCGCCGGAAGAAACTCATAACCAAAAGCTGTCAATTGACGTGACTCTTATTGCTCCAAAATAAAAATAAGAAAGAAGGGAGCCTGCGGCGATAAAAGGACCGAATGGAAGCATATAATGGCGTGAAAATTTCCTCGTTAGCAGAAGCAGACCGCTCGCGATCCCTCCGAGGAAAACAGCGAGAAATAACGACCACAACATCGCTTCAATCCCAAGCACCAACCCAAGAAATAAGTAAAGCTTAATATCACCGCCGCCCACACCTCCCCGGCTGATCCACGCGAATGTATACATGAGCAAAAACCCAAGTAACGATGCGGCAAAATAGTCCCACCACGGCAGAGGATGTATCCATAGTCGTACCATAAAAATAACCATGCTTCCGTATGCAATCATTTTATCAGGAATGATATGTATCGTTATATCCGTCTGCGTAACAAAGAGTAATACGGATACAAGAAGCAGCGCGGCCAGCAGCTCCGGGACCGGTCCGAACAGGAAGGCTGCGGCGCCATACAGCAGGCCGTGTAACGCCCCCACTACTAACACCCGCTTGTTATCGTTTATCGACCCGCTCAAACGACCGATCATCGTATCCGCATACGGACGATTTGGTTCTCCTCTGTGACCATACCCCTTTATACAAAGCTGATCTGCAGCCTTACTTACGAAGAAACCCGCCCCGCTTCCCATTAACGCAAACCATGACACAAACAATAACAATGAAATTTCGAGGTTCATATCAAAATCCCTTTCTACGGTATATCATTTTTTGCATAAAAAAACGGCCAATTCTCTGAAATCAGAAATGGCCGCTATGCTTTAGCTTTGCACTGTATTCCGTTTTGAATGAATCCTACTCCTCATAGTAAACCACTTGGAAAGGAACGCAGTCAACACATTCGTTGAAACTTACTGTGCTGGAAACGTAGGACGAATCCAAATATCCTTGTAATCAATGTATCCTAGTGAATTATGCTGAACCCCTTCCAAGGAAGGATGATATACCGTTGAATGCCGATTATGGGTCAAAAAAAGAACGAGCGCTTCGTCTCGCAGCTGCTGCTCAATCTCATCGAAAATTTGAGAACGGGCCATGTCATTCGGTTCCCCCATCGCCGCTTCAAACAAATGGAGTACTTGGTCCCGAATCGAAGGACTTAAATGGTGATACACCTTACTATAATCAGCGGTAAAGACCTCCATTAGAGTAACCTCATCCTCGTCAAGGATTACCCCGCAAAGCACTCCATCCATCTTTAGCATCGATTCCGGTTGGACCATCGATTCACTATCCAGCTCAACATATTCCATCCTGATCCCGAGCGCTTCCATTTGATGTTGGATGATCTTGGCAGCCCCTACCATACAAGACGCTGTGCCAAGCATAAATACTTCCCCAGCATAGTTGGATTGCTGAAGCAGCTGCTTCGCCTCTGCAAAATCGTACTCTATATCGAATTTATATGCTTGAATAGGGGCACGAAAACCGGTAGCCGGCGTCCACGCATCCAACTCGGCAAGCTGCAGCAGCGCCATCCGGTTAAGCCCTCTGCGAAGAGCCTGGCGGAACTTCACACACTGCTGGGGTCCGGGCTTATTCACATTCAACGAGATCGTGGAGCTGCAGTAGCTCTTTCCATGAGCGACAAGACCGTCCCGCGCCTCTTTAAGTGAAGGAATATCGGAAAGCGTTACAAGCTTCCTCCATTTAGCGTCTCTTTGACAATCCTCACTCTTGCTCGGCATGAGATAAAACTCAAGCCGGTCCAGAAAGGGCCTCCCCGAAAAATAAACCGGATTCGCTTCCAGAATAAAACGCGATCGCTGCATTTCTACATTTTTGAACGGGCCCGTACCCACCGGTTCCATATCGATCGAATGCACCTGCTTCTCTACAACATCTCTTGGGAGAATAGAAGTCATAATCGCACATAAAAACCGAGGAAACAGCACATTCGGCTTACGAAGCAAAAAATGAACCGTATATTTTCCGTACGCTTCCACCCGATCGATGAAAGCAAACATACGCCGGTAATGCCCTTCCCGCAGTAAGCGCTCAAACGTGAACACAACATCCTCAGCGTTCAATTCGCGGCCATGATGGAACATTACTCCTTTTCGCAAATGAAAGGTCCAGCGCGTCCAATCCGGCGAGTGCTCCATATGATGCGCAAGCCGCCCCTCAACGGCCCCGCGCTTCGAGTTGTAAACCATGAGTGTATCGTAAACCTGCCTCGCCAAATGCCCCTCAAAGGAGTACACCCCGTAGGCCGGGTCAAGCGAAATAATTTTACCGGACATCGGAATACGCAATGTATCTCTTGGAAGCTCCGGCATGCTTTCCTCATGATACCCCATATATTCGCCGAGCCAGTTCATGAAGGTCGCCTTCAAATCCGAGCTTTGATCGTATTCTTTTAAAAGAGAAAGCGCGTCCTGGAGCTGTCCTTGGCGAACGAGCGCCTGGGCTTCCTGGAGCAAAATGTGCTGGGCGTCGGCAAGAAACGTTAACGTCGAGCCGATCCCTCGCCCCCTGCCCGGCTTCCATTCGATCCAGCCTTCACTCGCAAGGCGCTTCACAATCACCTTCACATTCCGTTCCGAGCAGTACAGCGCTCCCGCGATTTCCTCTACCCTCGTTTTAAATGGTTGTCTTTGCCGAAAGCCGCTGAAGCTCTTGCGCAATTGCAAATAATGCGAAGCAAGCTGCATCCACCTATCACCCCTTGTAATCTCATCATAAGGGCTACGCAACACAAGAAAAAGTGAAAAGATGCAGCACGTTTTTGACCTTTTTTCTTTTTGCCGCTCCAGTACAATTGGCATCAAGAACGACACGACACCAAGTGCATATCCTAAATGCACATCAACACTGGAGGGAACCAACATGTTAGGTCAAGACTTACACACATACGTTTATGAAAAAGAACAAGAGTTTCAGCGTCAGCAGGAGGAACAGCGGACCGCCCGCCGGCAGCCGCTTCATATGGAACGGTGGCTGCTGGGCTGCAGCAGCCTCCTTACACGTAAGGCCCCTGCCAAGCCTTCTTGTTCCAGCCCAGCTGAGACTCCACCACATTTAGATTGCGGTCCAGCTTTACATCCACACCGAAGGGAAGACGCCCGTTGTGCCAGAAACGCACATCACGCCATTTGACGACATATCCGTCCGACGCTTCCGTACAAACACAATGAATCCGCTTCGCAAAATAAAAAAACGTGCGCACTCCATCCAGCTGAAGCGTCGCCTCAATGACCGGATTGCGTTCCCCTTTTGCCAGGACCTCAACACGGTTCACCCGTCCGTATTGAATAAAGCCGGTATGAAAAGCGTCATCGGTTTCAAGCACAAACTGCCAATGAAACCAATGCAAAGTGGGAAGCAGGTGGTAGACACCCCGCAGTCCGAGCGCTCGGCGCACTTTGCGGAGCAGCCGCTGCCGATGCAAATATTGTAATGCAATATAGGCAAATGTGATGGCGTAGAGCGTTATAAAAAGAGCTGCCTGCGCTTTGCCCGACCAGAGCCACCAGCCCAGCGCACCGGCATGAATGACGAGGAAAAACGGCTCATGCAGGCTTAACACGTCCAAATGAAGCCATTTCCGAGTAAACGGGCGCAGGCACTGCACACCGTACGCGTTGCATAAATCCAAAAACACATGCAGCACGACGGCCACCAATGTCCAGCCGTACACATGCCAAAACTCATTCATCACCCCGTACCCGAAAGCGACCGGAAGCCCAATGACAAGCGCCCACAGGAATAAGGCCGGCAAGGAATGCGTAATTCCCCGATGGGTTCGGATATACGCCTCCATCCCCCGTAAACGGGCGAACGTATCAAAATCAGGCGCATGCGATCCGATCAACGTCCCCGTTAATACCGCTGCAAAAAGCGCCCCGCTCCCCGCTACTGCCGCATCCACGCAGGCAAGGCCTGCCAGCGTAGCCCCAAACAACAAATGACTTCCCGTATCCATGTGTCATCCCTCCAACATGCTTATAATTTCCTCGCTGAACGGAGATCTCTTCGATGATCGGTCCCGCCATACAGCCCTCAGGGCAAAAGAAATACCCTTTGCCGCAGGTCTGCATACAGAGCCTGTGTAAAGGGTAACAAGGAACGGTTAACGGATCGTTTCGCCATTGTAAAGATTTTGTTTGATTTCTAAGGGATTGTACAGCTCCATAGGTCGCTGGCCAGCTTCGTCTCGGCAAAATGCAGCTGCGCCTCTGCCAGCAGCATATCCGCCGCGTCGCCTTGATACCGGGAGCTAATATGCGTCAGCACCAGCGCCTTCGCTCCCGCCTCGGCCGCCGCCCGGGCAGCATCTCCCGCAGTGGCGTGATAATATTGGTGCGCCAGCTCCCGGTGCTGCTCGGCGAAGGTCGCCTCGTGCACGAGCACGCTGCAGTCCCGCGCAAGCCGCACGGCCGCCTCGCAGGGGCGCGTGTCGCCGAGCACCGTGACGATGCGGCCCGGCACCGGCTGCCCGACGTAGTCGCTGCTGGCCAGCACGCGCCCGTCCGGCAGCGTTACGTCCCGGCCCTGCTTCAGCTGCGCGTAAACCGGGCCGGGCTTGACCCCGTCCGCCTTCAGCTTATCCGACAGCAGCGGGCCGGGCAAAGGCTTCTGCTCAACGCGGTAGCCGTAGCAGACGATGCGATGGTCGAGCTCGTCCGCATAGACGGCAAACTGCTCGTCCTCGAAGACGAGCCCGGGCGACTGCAGTTCCTCGATATGCAGGTCGTAGCTCAGATGCGCCCCGCTGACCTCCAACGCCGTCTCCACAAAACGACGAAGCCCCTGCGGTCCGTAAACCGTCAGGGGAGTATCGCCGCCTTGGTAGGAGCGGCTCGTCAGCGCGCCGGGCAGGCCGTATAGGTGATCGCCATGCAAATGGGTAATAAACAGCTTCTCCAGCTTACCCAGCTTAATCGGAGAGGCCAGCACCTGCTGCTGGGTTCCTTCGCCGCAGTCAAACATCCAGATCGTGCCCCGCTCGTCAAGCAGGCGCAGCACAATGGAGGTTACATTGCGCTGCGTAGAAGGAATTCCCGCTCCGGTTCCAAGGAAATATAAATCCACCAGGATCACTCCGCCTTATCTACATTGAAATAACGCGCTTCCGGGTGAGCGAATACAATCGCGCTGACCGACGCCTCCGGCTCCATCATAAAGCCGTCCGTCAATTCGACGCCGATGCTGTCCGGCTTCAACAGCCGGAACAGCTGCGCTTGATCCTCCAAGTCCGGACACGCCGGGTAACCGAATGAGAAGCGCTGCCCGGTATAACGGGCGCCAAACACTTCCTGCATCGTCATGTTTGCCGGATCCGGGATTCCCCATACATCGCGCATCATATGGTGGATACGCTCGGCGAAGCCCTCCGCCGTTTCCAGCGCCGCCGCTTGGAGCGCGTGGGAACGAAGGTAATCGCCTTTTTCGCGCAGCTCCTGCGCCTTTTCACGCACGCCATGTCCAGCCGTTACAACGAGGAAGCCGACATAATCCATTTCCCCGCTGTCTACCGAACGAATGTAATCCGCAAGGCAAAGGAACGGCTCCACCGATTGGCGAGGGAACGTAAACGTTTCGATCACGCGGCTGTGATCTTCCGGATCGTAAATATATATTTCTTCGCCCTTGGACTGGGCCGGGAAGAAGCGGTACATGCCATGTGCCTTGAGCAGTCCCGAGCTCATCGCTTCGCGGTAAATATCGTCAACGACTTCCTTCAGCTCAACCGCCTTTGCGTCCTTCTCGGCCAGCAGCTTCTCCACCTTCCCCTTCAATCCAAGGTGGTGGCCGAGCAGCATCTGCATGTTTACGTAAGGCAGCAGATGGCTGATCGGGTAATCGCGCAGCACGTGGCGCTCAAGATCCGGCGGCATCCGTACCGGAACGTCTCGCGAAACCTTGGAATCCTTGACGCGCGTCAGCTTCGGCAGCTCTTGGCTAGCCTTGCGCCCACCGACCTGCACATCGGATTCGAGGCTTTCACGCAGCTCTTCAATAAGCCGCTTGCGATGCTCCGGATTGGAAAGCTTGTTCGCGATATCAAGTCCGTCCATCGCGTCCTTCGCGTATAGAACGGCACCGTCGTACTCTGGCTGAATACGGGTTTTCGTAAACTTCCGGGTCAATGCCGCACCGCCCACAAGAATAGGCACATCGATGCCGGCCGCTTTTAAATCCTGCGCGGTCGTAACCATCTGCTGCGCCGACTTTACGAGCAAGCCGGACAAGCCGATCGCATCCGGCTTTTCCTTGCGGTACGCTTCAATCAGCTGCTCCGGCGGCACCTTAATGCCGAGGTTCACGATGTGGTACCCGTTGTTGGTCAAAATGATTTCAACCAGGTTTTTGCCGATGTCATGCACATCGCCTTTTACCGTAGCGAGCAGGATTTTCCCCTTGACCGAGGACTCCGACTTCTCCATAAACGGCTCCAGATGGGCAACCGCCGCTTTCATTACCTCTGCGCTCTGCAGCACCTCGGCAACGATCAGCTCGTTGTTGTTAAACAACCGCCCAACCTCGTCCATCCCCGTCATCAGCGGGCCGTTAATAATTTCAAGCGGCGTATATTTTTGCAGCGCCTCATCAAGGTCAGGCACCAGCCCTTCCTTTGTGCCCTCCACCACGTAAGAGCTGATGCGCTCTTCCAGCGATAGATTGGACGCTTTTTCCTTAACGACAACCTTCTTCTCGCGGAAATAAGCGACAAATTCTGCAACAGTCTCATCGTTCGTGTTAAAAATAATTTCTTCCGCAAGCCGTTTTTCTTCGTCCGGTATCGACGCATACCGCTCAAGCTTCTCCGTGTTGACGATCGCGTACGTTAAGCCTGCCTTCGTGCAGTGATACAAGAACACCGCATTCAGCACCTCGCGGCCAGCCGGCGGAAGGCCGAACGATACGTTGCTGACCCCGAGGATCGTGGAAACTTCAGGCAACGCCTCGTGGATGATCCGCAGACCCTCAATGGTCTCCTTCGCCGAGCCGATATAGGTCTCGTCCCCTGTTCCAACCGGGAACACCAGCGGATCAAAAATAATGTCCCGCGGGTTCATGCCATATTTATTGACAAGCAGGTCGTAGGAGCGTTTCGCGACCTCCAGCTTGTCCGACGCCTTCACCGCCATGCCCCGCTCGTCGATCGTTCCGACGACCGCAGCTGCACCGTACTTGTGAATGAGCGGCGTCACCTTCTCGAACTTCTCTTCTCCATCCTCAAGGTTAATGGAGTTAATGATCGCCTTGCCCTGCGAAAATTTCAGCGCAAGCTCAATCACGCTGGCGTCCGTCGTATCAATCACGAGAGGCGCCTTGACCTTCTTCACGACGTGCTCAAGGAACTTTTCCATATCCTCCGCCTCGTCGCGGTCCGGATCCTGCACGCAGACGTCGATGACATGCGCGCCGCTCTTTACCTGCGCACGCGCAATCTCGGACGCCTCCTCATACTTGCCTTCGGCAATGAGGCGCTTAAACTTCCGCGAGCCGAGCACGTTCGTGCGCTCGCCGACCATCAGCGGCCGTGCCTCGTCCTCGACGTACACCGTCTCGATGCCGCTGACCGCCGGAGGATGGTCGCCGTAAGCGAGACGCGGCTTGTAGTGCTTCAGCGTCTCCGCCATCGCGCGGATATGGTCCGGCGTCGTTCCGCAGCAACCGCCGGCAATGTTCAGCCAGCCCTGCTCGGCAAAGCCGGCCATCTTCTTCGCTAAGGACTCCGGCGATTCGTGGTAATGGCCGTTCTCGTCCGGCAGCCCCGCATTCGGGTAACAGCTTACCGCCGTTTGCGCAATCGCGGAAAGCGAACGAATATGATCCTTCATAAATTCCGGTCCCGTCGCACAGTTCAGGCCGACCGAAACCGGCTTTAAATGCTCAAGCGAAATGTAGAACGCTTCGATGTTTTGTCCCGCCAAGGTCGTGCCCATCGGCTCAATCGTACCGGAAATCATCACCGGCAGCTTCTTGCCGGACTCTTCAAAAGCGCGCTGCACGGCGATCCCCGCCGCCTTCACGTTCAGCGTATCCTGGCTCGTCTCAATGAGAATCGCATCGACGCCGCCCTCAATTAATGTGATCGTCTGCTCATAATAGCTCTCGACAAGCTCATCAAACGTGACGCCGCCGGTAACCGACAGCGTTTTCGTCGTCGGTCCGAGCGCACCCGCCACATAACGCGGCCACTCCGGCGTGCTGTACTTATTTGCCGCCTCTACCGCAAGGCGCGCCGCCGCCAGGTTCAGCTCCCGTGCCCGGCCGGGAATATCATATTCAGCCAAAACGACGCTAGTCGCGCCGAACGTATTCGTTTCAATGATATCGGCACCCGCTTCAAAATACTGCTCATGAATGCGGGAGATCACGTCAGGACGCGTCACGACAAGCAGCTCGTTGCAGCCGTCAAATTCCTCGCCGCCGAAATCGTCCGCAGTAAGGTCGGCCTGCTGGATCATCGTGCCCATCGCGCCGTCTAGGATTAAAATTTTGTTCTGTAGTTGCTCTTGTAATGTTCTCTTACTCATCAATATCCCTGCTTCCTAACCGACGTTATTCTTTATAGTTTAGCAAAATACTCGGAATTTGAAAATGTTTCACATTCACAGATCGACAGCAACTTTGTATTGCTATATAATACGTGTAAAATCTTAACTGTAAAGAGGGGAATTTAGATGGCAAAAGTACGTATCCGTAATACGGATCAATATATTTCCGGCGAAGAAAACGTAAAGGAGTTCCTGAATAACCAGGGTGTTCTTTACGAACACTGGGACGCTTCCAAGCTTCCGGCCGATCTTCAAGAGAAATTCGTGCTTTCCGACGAGGAAAAGCAGCAAATCCTGAGCACCTTCGATAGCGAAATCCGCGACCTAGCCGGCCGCCGCGGCTACCGCACTTGGGACGTCATCGCTTTGTCCGAGGCAACGCCAAACATTGAAGAGCTTCTCAAGAAGTTTGAAAATGTTCATACCCATACCGAGGACGAGGTTCGCGCGATTACTGCGGGCAACGGCATTTTCATCATCAAGGGCTCCGACGACGTCGGTTACTTTGACGTAGAGCTTTCCGCAGGCGATGTTATTTCCGTACCAGAAGGCACGGCACACTTCTTCACCCTCATGTCCGACCGTAAAATCGTAGCCGTTCGCCTGTTTATCGAAACCGAAGGCTGGATCGCTCATCCGTTTGCCGACCCTGCATTCCAAAAGTAATCTTCGGCAGGCCCATTTAACTAACGTGTTCATGTGAAGTCCTTGAGCTATTGCTCGAGGACTTTTTTATTGCCCAATTCTAACTTATCTCATTGGCTTTGGAGATAAACTTTGCAGCAAAAAAGCGCCGCCCTCCATGTGGGCCAGCGCCTCTTCTCTTTTACAAAATATTATAAGGACTCAATAATCGGCAAAATATCGCGCAGACGCTTTACTTCGTAAACCGGCTCGATTTCACCCGAACGCTGCACGTTGTGATGATTAATCCAAATGTTGCGCATGCCGATCCGGTTGGAGCCCAAAATATCCGTCGTCAGCTTGTCGCCAATCATTACGCCCTCTTCTGGCGAAATCCCCAGCAAGCCGATGGCGTGATGGAATAAATCCGGGTCAGGCTTTCCACGGCCGAAATTGCCGGAAATCACAATGTGCTCAAAATATGCTGCTAGCTTCGGAACGCCGTCAAGCTTTTCCTGCTGTAAATCGGGCGCACCGTTTGTAAGGAGGAGAAGACGGTATTTGGACTTTAACGTATCAAGCACCTCAAAGGTTTCCTCGTATGTGAGAGGTCTTGCCCGGCGCTCTGCACCGAATTGCTCACCCAGCTTTGCGCCTAACTCCGCATCCTCCACGCCAAGCCGCTTTAAACCCTCGGTCCAGGCAGCCGTACGATAACCAGGAGCCAGCTGCTCAAGCTTTCGAAACTCGGGAAGATTGCCTCCGGTAAAATGAGCCCAAAGCCCTTCAAAAGGGTTGATGCCAATCATTTGTGTAAACGCAAACGTTTCATAGCTCGAATAAATTCGGCGCGCTTCTTCTCTCACGCATTTCTCCAGCTCTACCGGATCGACTCCAACTTGCTGCTGAGCCGTCTGGCATGTCGCCCGAAACGCCTCTTCCACGCTGCGCTCATCCCATAAGAGCGTATCGTCCAAATCAAATAAAACCGCCTGAATCGCCAACAGTGATCCCTCCCCTATTTATCGGCAGCCATTCCGCTCGGATCATGGAACGCAATGGAATGCCGCCGTGCAAACGAAGCCAAACGAGCGGCAATTTGGTCGATAGGCAGCCGCTGCATTGTCTTGGACAGCTTGAACTTCGCATTTTTTTCCTTCACCTCAATAACAGCAGTACCAGGCGCTACGGAAATCGACTTAATATCCGCCGCATCGAAGAAACGCTCTCTTCCATACTTAACTAGGGAGAGACGATTTTTGCCGATCTTAATGAAGGGCCGGCGTACAAAATAATGAAATAAGCCGAGAGCCGCATACATCGCAATCGTTACCCAGTACAAGTAATCCGCTGTGTAGGCGCCGTTAAATATAAAAGCAAATACAACTGAGGCCCCGACAAGCAGCAGCGGAATTAACCATTGCCGCCCGATGAACTTCTCCATCTCTTCATCGCCCGATTTAGGCTGGATCGCCTGCTTGCCCGATTTGATACGCTGTTTATTTACAGCCTTCTGATTTTTCTCTACAAGCCTTTCCCATTTACGCGACAACTCGAATTCCTCCATGCAATAAAATCATATAGTCGGCGTTCTCCAATTGCTTCGATTAATGTATTAACAATTCCGTCCCGCCCTTGTGGACCGATCCTTGTATTAATGAGGCTTTTGCTTCGGCTCTTCGTCGACAAATTCAATATTGTCCAGCTGCTGCCTTAACGAGGCCTTAAAAGCATCTATATATTTCCGGCGAAGCTCCGCTTGCTCCATCGCTTCGTCGGTCGTTAATCCGATCGTCTTTTTCTTGCGGGAAAGCTCGTTAATTCTTTGAATCATTGCGTCATCCATGCTGCTTGTCCTCCTTTTTCATCCCCCTTACTTTGACATGCCCCGTAGAGAATGTCAAGAAACAGAAAAGGGTGAAAAACAAAAAAAGCCCCTTAGGCAGGAGCTGTGGCTACAGTCTTTAGAAAGCATACGCTTTATTAAGGAAGAACAAGCTTTTGCCCGACGGTTATCGAGCTGCTCTTCATTTGATTTAACTTTTTAAGCTCATGGATATAAGCTCGTTTATCCATATGGTCAGGAGCATAACGTTCCGCGATTGACCACAAGGTTTCTCCAGGTGAAATATAAACGGTTTTTCCCGGCTTCACAGTTGACTTGGAACTAGCATCAACCACACCAGTGCGATTCACCGCCTCTAGAGAAGGATCGGACGACGGTAAACGCTCATTCGAATTGGCAAAGGCCGACAATATCATGGTAAAGCTGAAAAGAACAAGCATAAAAAGCGCTATAATAAACAACCTGACCGTTGAAGTTTTAATCTTAAAATAGGTTTTCTTCCGAATGGAATTGGTAGAAGTATACGTCATAATAACATCCCCCAAACGTTTGTTCGTTATATAAGCTATAATAACACGAACAAACGTTCTAGTCAACAAAAATTTAGAACAAATGTTCCCCTGTGTTTTTTTAATGAACGAACCTATGTTTGTACGAACGAAGGTTCTGTGATATAGTAGTAGATAACGATTACCATATCATGGGGGGACGTTTTACGTGGGCAGAATTTCGAACCGCCAGCAAGCCATACTTGAATTTATAAAAACCGAAGTGAGAGCCAAAGGTTACCCTCCTTCCGTACGAGAAATCGGCGAGGCGGTCGGATTAGCCTCCAGCTCAACCGTACACGGACACTTGGATCGTCTGGAGAAGAAAGGTTTAATTCGCCGCGATCCGACGAAGCCGAGAGCAATTGAAATTTTGGATGAGTCAGACGATCCTTCGAATCCGATCCTATCCATGTCAATTGCAAAGGTTCCCGTAGTGGGCAAAGTTACCGCTGGGTTGCCTATTACGGCACAAGAGAATATAGAAGATTATTTCCCGCTTCCGACAACGATGGTCAAAGAAGATTCGGTTTTTATGCTGAATGTTATGGGCGACAGTATGATCGAGGCAGGAATTCATGACGGGGATTACGTAATCGTCCGTCAGCAAGCCACCGCTAATAATGGTGAAATCGTCGTCGCCATGACCGAGGATGATGAGGCTACCGTAAAGACCTTTTATAAAGAAAAGGATCACGTTCGCCTGCAGCCGGAAAATCCTTCATTTGAACCGCTTCGGCTTCGGAATGTAAAAATTTTGGGCAAGGTGATCGGGCTGTTCCGGCAGGTCCATTAATTCGGTAACTCTGCTCCAATAACAAAGAAACGGCTTCGCGTCCGAAAGGGAAAGTCCTATCATTTGACAGGATACTTGCCATTCGAGAAACGAAGCCGTTTTATATTATGAATGCTACTGCCACTCTGGTACCTTCATAAACACGATCTTAACCGCAATGACCTGCTGCTGTTCGTTGACTGCATAGTAGGCGCCGTATCCTCCATCCCCCATACCGGAACGGGAAACAACCCCGCCTTCGAGCACGCCTGCTTCCTCCGCGCTCTCTGTAATATCACAGCAGGCCAGGTACCAATCACTGTCAGCATCCGAAGCTTCCGACTGTGCACCGGCATCCGGAACCCGATATTTTTCCGCATCAAATATCCCCGCTTGCCCGCTGTCAACACCAACAACAAACGGACACTTTACCCATAACAAGTGATCCAACTGCTCCACAAAGGAATGGTGATAAGCGGTAATTTTGGCGTTCACCTCTCCCCAATCACGAACTTCTGTCTTTTCTACCTGCGCCCGCCACATACCGTTTACTACTTGGTCGAGCATCCCCATACAAATTTGATCAGAACCCAGCTTATAGCATGGATCGGAAACAACAACCTTGCCTGTGGCAATCTCAAATTCACCCAGATGTACAAGCAACACGATCTCTCCCTTTGATTCTTTTTCCCCATGTCATGTAACTATCTATCTTCATCGCTAATCCGCTTATGATGTCTAGTCCATTTAACTAAGAAGGACTCTCTTCCGTGAACAAAAACCCGTAAAGGAGCACCCATCGAAAAGTGCCCGTTTACGGGTTTCTTAGTCTCTTATTGCAACATGGATCGATCCATGCTCAGCTGCGAAAATGAAGCCTAGTACAGCGTCATGTACTGGTCGCGCTCCCACGGATGAACCTGGGTGCGGTACATATCCCACTCAATTTCCTTCAGCTCAACGAAATGAGCGAGAGCGTGGTCTCCAAGTGCTTCACAGATTACATCGCTGCGCAGCAGCTCGTCGATTGCTTCCTTCAAGGAGCTCGGAAGGCTTGGGATGCCCGCATCCTCGCGCTCCTCTTCCGACATGATGTAGATATTGCGATCTACCGGTGCAGGAAGCGGATATTTGTTTTTAATGCCGTCAAGGCCTGCTTTCAGCATAACCGCAAGAGCAAGGTACGGGTTCGCCGCCGGATCCGGGTTACGAACTTCGACACGCGTGCTTAAGCCGCGGGAAGCCGGAATTCGAATCATTGGGCTGCGGTTGCTGGACGACCAAGCAACATATACCGGTGCTTCATAGCCAGGAACAAGACGCTTGTAGGAGTTGACCGTCGGATTCGTAACGGCAGCGAAAGCACGTGCATGGCGCAGTACGCCGGCCATGTAATAACGAGCGGTTTCGCTTAAGCCCAGCTTGTCGGACTCCTCGTAGAACGCATTGCCTTCATCCGTAAACAACGATTGATGGCAGTGCATGCCCGATCCGTTCATTCCGAACAACGGCTTCGGCATGAAGGTTGCGTGCAAGCCATGCTTCCGCGCCACAGTCTTTACGACAAGCTTAAACGTTTGGATCTGATCCGCCGCACGAATGGCGTCGGCATATTTAAAGTCGATTTCGTGCTGTCCCGGAGCCACCTCATGGTGGGAAGCTTCGATTTCAAAGCCCATTTCTTCCAGTGTAAGTACGATTTCTCTACGGCAGTTTTCGCCTAAGTCGGTCGGGGCAAGGTCAAAATAACCGCCCTGATCATTCAATTCTGTCGTCGGATGGCCTTTTTCATCGGTCTTGAACAGGAAAAACTCCGGCTCCGGACCCACGTTCATGGACGCATAGCCCATCTCTTCGGCTTCCTCCAGAACACGCTTCAAAATCCCTCTCGGATCCCCTGCAAAAGGTGTTCCGTCCGGCATATACACGTCACAAATGAGGCGTGCGACGCGATCCTCTGTTACCCACGGGAACACAACCCATGTGCTCAGGTCGGGATACAAATACATGTCGGATTCTTCGATCCGAACATATCCTTCGATTGAGGAACCGTCGAACATCATTTTGTTATCCAGAGCTTTTTCTAACTGGCTTACTGGAATTTCGACGTTTTTAATCGTGCCGAGCAAATCTGTAAACTGCAACCGAATAAAACGAACGTTGCTTTCTTTGGCTTGACGTAAAATGTCCTCTCTCGTAAAGCTCACTGTATCCTCTCCTTATGTGCGTTATTGATGGAAAAACCTTGATAACTCGCCTTGGATCAGCGACACCTTGCCAGGACGGCGGCCAGCAAATAGCTGCTGCTTCAACATCTTATGCAGCTGCTGGTCGTTCATTTCTCTTCGTTTCGTTTCCGTCTGCTCCGTAATGACCGTCGCTTCTTCGGAATCGCGAGTAACCGGTATCAAAACTTGCTTGATGCCAGCAATGTTCACGCCCTTCTCAATCAGCGACTTAATTTCCAGCAAACGCTCGACATCGTTAAACGAAAAGAGACGCTGATTCCCCGAGGTGCGCGCAGGCATAATGAGCTCATGCTGCTCGTAATAGCGGATTTGACGGGCAGACAGGTCCGTCAGCTTCATCACGATTCCAATCGGAAAAAGGGCCATATTGCGGCGGATGTCATCACCCATTACTCATCAACCTTCCACTTGGTGAGTCACCATTATTTCATCCTTTTTCCATTGTAGCCCCTTACATTATATGTGTCAAGTTATGTTAGGTTTAATTACAGTCCCGGAAGCAAACCTTTTCCCGCCATGATTCGAACAGCGGTCAAAACTCCAAGCTTACTGTGGGCATACGTAAGCCCGCCCTGCATGTAAGCGGTGTACGGTGCACGAATCGGCGCATCCGCGCTCAGCTCAAGGCTGCCGCCTTGAATGAACGTTCCGGCCGCCATAATCACGGGATGCTCATATCCCGGCATATCCCACGGCTCCGGCACAACGTGAGCGTCTACGGCCGAAGCCTTTTGAATCCCCTGCACGAAGGCAATCGTCTGCTCGGCATTGTCAAAGCGAACCGCCTGAATAATGTCGGAGCGCTCCGCCTGCCAATGCGGGTGTGTTTCAAACCCGAGCGCCTCCAGCAGCGCTGCGGCAAACACTGCGCCGCGAACCGCTTGGCCGACCATATGCGGCGCGAGAAACAGCCCTTGATAGATGGCGCGGATCGAGCCCAGCATCGAGCCGACCTCTCCGCCGATGCCCGGCGCGGTGAGCCGGTAGGAGGCGAGCTCCACCAGCTCGCGCCGTCCGGCGATATAGCCTCCGGTCGGCGCAAGACCGCCGCCGGGATTTTTAATGAGCGAGCCGGCGATCAGATCTACGCCCACGGCCGGCGGCTCAAGCTCCTCGACGAATTCGCCGTAACAATTGTCGACGAAGACGATCACCTTCGGATCGATCGACTTCACGAAACGAACCATTTCGCCGATTTCGGCTACCGTAAACGCTTTGCGCCACGAATACCCCCGTGAGCGCTGGATGCCGACAACGCGAACGGAATCGTCCCACTTCGCACGAACACCCTCCCAGTCCACATTGCCGTCGTCCGTAAGAGCGACTTCGTCATAGCCGATTCCCCAATCGTGCAGCGAGCCGCCGGCCGTTCCTTTTGTCCCGATCACCTTGTGCAGCGTATCGTACGGCGTTCCCGTTATGTACAACAGCTTATCCCCTGGTCGAAGCACACCGAATAAAGCCGTACCGATCGTATGCGTCCCCGAGACGAAATGCGGACGCACCAGAGCCGCCTCCGCTCCGAATACGTCTGCATACACCTCGTCCAGCAGCTCGCGGCCGCGGTCATTGTAACCGTAGCCGGTCGAGCCTGAAAAATGATAATCGCTTATTTTCGCTTTCTGGAACGCTTGAATGACCTTCCATTGGCAGCGCTCCGCCGTCCGTTCAATTCGCTGGACGGCGGGAGCGATGCGCAGCTCGGTTTCCTCAACCAGGCGCTCCAGCCTGTCTTCTGCAACCATGTTTTCCGCTCCCACCCTGTATGCCTACAATTTATTGCTGCTGCTCGTATTCGCTTAACATATAACCCATTTTTTCAAAATCCGCCGCATTCACATGAACGTCGAGCACGATATCATCTCCGTCCGTATCCTGTGCGACAACATCGCCGATGCGGTACACGTACGAAATGACATCGCCAGAGCCGGCCGGAATGCGGAAACGTTTCACGCCTCCGGAGGCATGCTCCTGAATTTTCAGCTTCAGCTGCTCCAGATCCTCGTCGTTGTAAGCGGACATGCGAATCGCATTGTCCCCGCCGAGCAGAGGCATTTCCGCCGGTCCGCAGCGGTCGATCTTATTATAAATCGTAATCTGCTCCTTCTGATGAGCGCCCAGCTCTTCTAAAACCTCCTGCACGACCTTCATCTGAATTTCGCGCATATCCGAGGAGCTGTCGACCACATGCAGGATCAAATCCGCCTCGCAGGCTTCTTCCAGCGTTGCCCGAAACGCCGCGACCAAATCATGCGGCAAATTTTGAATAAAGCCGACCGTGTCGGTAATTACAATTTCCTTGCCGGACGGAAGCTCCAAAATCCGCGTGGTCGGGTCGAGCGTCGCGAACAGCTGGTTCTCCACGAACACATCGGCGTTCGTCAGCTGCCGCAGCAGCGTCGATTTGCCGGCGTTCGTGTAACCGACCAGCGCCACCTGATACACCCCGCTTTTGCGGCGGCGTTCGCGGTGCAGCTGGCGATGTCGCACGACCTCACCCAGCTGGCGCTTCAGCTCGGAAATGCGGTTACGGATGTGCCGGCGATCCGTCTCCAGCTTCGTTTCACCGGGACCTCGCGTCCCGATGCCGCCCCCGAGACGGGATAAGTTTTTGCCCTGTCCCGCCAAACGCGGCAGCAGGTAGCTGAGCTGTGCCAGCTCTACCTGGATAATACCCTCGCGCGTTTTGGCGCGCTGCGCAAAAATATCTAAGATCAGCTGCGTCCGGTCGATAATTTTCACGTCCAGAAACGCTTCTAAATTACGAACCTGTGCGCCGGACAGCTCCTGGTCGAAAATCGCCGTGTTCGCACCAAGCGCCCCAATCATTTGCTTCAGCTCTTCCACCTTGCCCTTACCGATAAACCATGTGTGATCCGGGGACTCACGGTTTTGGGTCAGCGTCTCCAGCACCTCGACGCCGGCCGTTTCCGCCAGCTTCGCCAGCTCGCCGAGCGAGTAGCGCGCCTCTTCCTCAGCATCGCGCCCGCCCTTCGTAACTGCCACCGAAACAAGCACTGCGCGCTCTTTCATTTTTGATGCCACTTCATGTGTAGCCATTCGCATGCATCTCCCTCGCATATGTCCTACTGCTTCAACAATAAAGTATTCCCGAATGACGTACAAAGGAATGTACCATTTTAGAGAAAAAGCCCCGAACCGAGTCCGGGGTTTCTCATTATTCCCGGCTTAATACCGGTTAAAACTGAATTTTTTCATTCAAGAAGGCAGGCAGATCGGCGATCGCTACACGGGTTTGCTCCATTGTGTCACGATCACGGACGGTTACCGCACCGTCAGTTTCCGAGTCAAAGTCGTACGTGATGCAGAACGGCGTACCGATCTCGTCATGGCGGCGGTAGCGCTTGCCGATCGAGCCCGCTTCGTCGTAATCGACCATGAAGTGCTTCGAGAGGTCGGCGAATACCTTTTCCGCGCCCTCGGAAAGCTTCTTGGACAGCGGGAATACCGCTGCCTTAAACGGCGCAAGCGCTGGGTGGAAGCGAAGCACAACGCGGCTGTCGTCACCCTCTAGCTGCTGCTCCTCGAAAGCGTCGATCAGGAAGGCCAGCGTCACGCGGTCCGCGCCGAGCGACGGCTCGATGCAGTACGGGATGTAGCGCTCATTCGTTTCCTGCTCGATATACGTAAAGTCCTCACCGGAATGCTCGCTGTGCTGCTTCAGGTCAAAGTCGGTACGGTCGGCAATGCCCCACAGCTCGCCCCAGCCAAATGGGAATTTATACTCAATATCGGTCGTCGCATTGCTGTAGTGCGACAATTCGTCTTCATTGTGGTCGCGCAAGCGGATGCTTTCTTCCTTAATGCCCAAGGAGAGCAACCAATCGCGGCAGTAGCCGCGCCAAAATTCGAACCATTTCATGTCCTCGCCGGGCTTGCAGAAAAATTCAAGCTCCATCTGCTCGAATTCGCGGGTACGGAACGTGAAGTTGCCCGGTGTAATTTCGTTACGGAAGCTTTTGCCGATTTGGCCGATGCCGAACGGCAGCTTCTTGCGCATCGTACGCTGTACATTTTTAAAGTTGACGAAAATGCCCTGCGCCGTTTCTGGACGTAGGTAAATCTGATTCGTGCTGGATTCCGTTACACCCTGGAATGTCTTGAACATCAGGTTAAATTGGCGGATTTCCGTGTAATCAAGCGCCTCGCAGTCCGGGCACTTAATTTGGTGCTCCTGGATTAAATCTTCCATTTGCTTAAAAGACATGCCGTCGACGATGACTTCCATGCCCTTCTCGCCGAGCGCATTCTCGATCAGCTTGTCTGCGCGGTGACGAGCCTTACAGTTTTTACAGTCGATCATCGGATCGTTGAAATTGCCGACGTGTCCCGAAGCGACCCACGCCTGCGGATTCATAAGAATAGCAGCGTCCAAGCCAACGTTGTACGGCGATTCTTGAATGAATTTGCGCCACCATGCGCGTTTAATGTTGTTTTTCAGCTCCACGCCCAAAGGACCGTAATCCCATGTGTTCGCTAATCCGCCATAAACCTCGGAGCCCGGGAAAACGAACCCTCTATGCTTGGCTAATGCTACGATTTGTTCCATTGTTACTGCCATGAACGATCGCTCTCCTTCTACTGATTGCATCAATGACTTCCTCTTTGAATAAAAAAACACCCGCCCCATGGCTGCGCAGCTGCGCAATGCCAAGGGACGAGCGTTATGCCCGCGGTTCCACCCTAGTTGGTATGCTGTTATCGGCCCAATACGCCGCAACGCCAGCACACCCTCTTTTCATGCATCGGCTCCGAAATGCCTCTTCCCCGCTTCTGTTCCCGGGCTTCCACTCTCCCCGGTTCGCTGATGCACAGTGCAGCAAGTACTTTTTTTCGTCATCGCCTGCGTAAATATACCATTTTCGGTATTCATCTTACCGATTTCGCGGTGCAAAGTCAAGGAGGCTATTTGTTCAGCTTCAAATCCTCGGGGCGAATCGACATCAGCTCTTGGCGGGACGGCACGTTTGGATACTCGTTGAGCACGCGTACCGCATGATGACGAATCGCCTTTTCCAGCGCATTGCGCACATATCGTGCATTACTGAACGTGTACCACGCGCTCGTTTTCTCATCCGCGAGGTGCTGCTTCAGCTTATTAACCGCCTGCGGCATGAGCACATATTCTCGCTCTTTGGCCATCAGCTCGGCAATTTGCAGCAGCTGCTCGACGCTGTAATCCGGAAACTCCACTTGGATTGGAAACCGTGACGGCAGCCCGGGATTCGTCGCCAGAAATTGATCCATCTCATCCGGATAGCCGGCAAGAATCAAAATAAAATCGTTCTTCTTGTCCTCCATCCCTTTGACCAAACAATCGATCGCTTCCTTGCCAAAGTCCTTCTCCCCGCCGCGCGCCAGGCTGTACGCCTCGTCGATAAACAAGATGCCGCCCATCGCTTTTTTCATCAGCTCTCTTGTTTTCAGCGCCGTATGTCCGATGTATTCACCGACTAGGTCTGCGCGCTCCACCTCGACCAGATGCCCTTTGGAAAGCACGCCCATCGCATGAAATAGCCGCGCAACGATGCGGGCTACTGTCGTTTTCCCCGTACCGGGATTGCCTTTAAAAATCATGTGATACACATGGGAGTTGCTTTGCAGCCCTGCATCTGTACGGTACTGCGCGACTTGCAGCATGGCGTAAATCTCGTACACGAGATCCTTCACATTGTCCAGGCCGATCATATGCTCGAGCTCTTTAAAAATTTCCGCGAACGGCCCTTCGCTGGCCAGCTGCTTTCCGGCGGCCTGTCTGCCCGCTTCCGCAAGCGGAGCGCTGATCGGATCAGGTTTGCGGAGCACGACCTGAATTTGCCTGGAGGCTCTGGCGGCGGAAACCGGGTCGTTCGAACTCACATGCCCATTCATCGAATTCACCTCGTTCGGGTAGGTGCTGGCTTAGGTAGACATGAGCCTGCAGGGGTTCCCCTTCCTACATCGTATGGCTTGCATACGTTGTCCTATGCCTGTGCCTGCCTCCTAACCGGAACAAGCCTTTGCCCCGCCGCACCATTCCGTAAAACTGCCAATAGCGGCATGATCGAACTGGAGCGGAATTAGGCGGTCTCTCACATGAACGGAATCGTTTATCATCCTTCTATGCCTGTCTTCTCCAGCTGTACGCCGTCACTTGCCTCACGCCAGCGTAAATAGACGACGCACACCGCGGCAACGACGATCGGGCACACTAAGTAACCGTAGGAAAACGGCGCAACGGCCGTGCAGCATACAGCGGCAAGCAGCGCCGAGACCCGGCCGATCCGGTCCTTCCAAAGCAGCTTCACACAGGCGAACGAAGCGATGATATACACAAAGATACCAAGTGAGGTTGGCACCAGAATGAGCTCTTCAACCGGTATCTTGAACAGCAGACTAGCCGCCAGCGTAAGCGTGTTGGTGACAAAGAAAAACAGCACGCCTCGCTGCGGTGTCCCCTGTTTGTTCCGCTGCAAAAACCAACGGGGCAGCTTCCTCTCTTCCGCCATCGCATAGCAAAGGCGTGAAGAGCTGGCCAAGTATACATTAAGCGTGCCCGCACAAACAATGCAGGCAACAATCGCCGTCGCGAAGCCGGCGCTGACCCCGATGGCCCGGCTCATCAGCGCCGCAAGCGGGGCGTTCGTTCCGTCTGCGCCGTACCCGCCCGTGCCGACAGTAACAACCGAAAGAAGCGTATACACCGCGCCGATGAGGAACACACTGGACCATGTCGCCCGCATCACGTCGCGCTGCGGCCGGCGAAACTCCGGCACGAGATGCGTAATGCTCTCCCAGCCAAAAAAAGCCCAAAAAATAAGCACGCACGCTTGGCCGATTCCGCTGATTCCGCCCGGTGCAAATGGCGTGAAATGCTCCGCACGAACATCCGGCAGCGAAAAGCCGATCGTCAGCAGCAGCAAGACGAGCACCGTGCCGCTGAGCACCAGGGAAAACGCTGCGCTGGCACGCATGCCCAGCCAATTGGTTACAGCGGCGGCAACCAGAAACAGCCATGCGAAGCCATAGGTCGCTGCCTCCGGCAGCCCGAACACGGCGCTGATATAGCCGGCTCCCGTCAAGCCGACAACCGCCTGGCCGCAGCAAACCCACACAAAAAAGAGCCATCCGACGATGGCGCTCCACGTTCTGCCATAGGCCTGTCCGACGATCGTCGCAACACCGCCGTAGTGCTCATATGCAAGAGCGAGCCGGGCAAACGTATAAGCTAGCGGAATGCTGAGCAAAGACATCAGCACCCACGATATGATCGAGGCGGGGCCTGCCAGCTCCGCCGTGTTGCCGGGCAGGATTAATATTCCCGACCCGAGCACCGCCCCCATGTACAGGGCGACACCCTGCACATAGGTAATCGATCTCGATGACATGATGTTCCTCCGTCCTTATCCGATCCTAAAAGATTTTGCTGTCATCGTATTTATCTCGAATATACAAAAATTGCTCCACATGCTCCAAAAACAAATCCACTAAACGAGGGTCAAATTGCTTTCCGCGCTGCTCCCGAATATAAGCAATGATTTCCTCCATCGGCCACGCTTTTTTATACACTCGTTCCGAAGCGAGCGCATCGAACACATCCGCGAGCGCCGTGATCCGCGCAAAAATATGAATCTCATCCAGCTTCAAGCCGTTCGGGTACCCGCTCCCGTCCGCCTTCTCGTGATGCTGCAGGGCGATTAACGCCGCCGCATGAATTATTTTTTGATCGGAATGCTGGAGCATGGAATACCCGATTGTCGTATGCGTCCGTATGACATCAAATTCCTCGCTCGTCAGCTTGCCCGGCTTATTTAAAATATGATCGGGAATGCCAACCTTGCCGACATCGTGCATCGGAGATGCCAATCGAAGCAGCTCCGCATCCTCCTCGGACAGCCCATACAGCTGGGCCAGCACCTTAGAGTATTCCGCGACACGCTTAACGTGAAACCCCGTTTCTTTGGACCGAGTCTCCACGATTTCACCAAGCGTAAAGATGATTTCCTTTTGCGTATGCTCAAGCTCTTCATTCAAATAGATATTGTCGAAGGCCACCGATACGTTCGAGGAATAAATTTCAATCAAATAGCGGTCCCAGTCCTCCAACGGGCTGGAGCCCTGCATATAAATCGCGTTTTCCGCCCCGGTTTTGCTGCGGAAATAAATAACAAAACGATCCTCCATAAATAGGCTTGTTTTTGCTGCAAACGCCTGCTCAATATCACGCAAAATCGGCTCCGGCGCCACATCGCGCAGCCTCCGGTCCACTTCGCCCGAATAATCTCCCGTTGCCGCCACAATCACAGCTTCCTGGCCTCCTCCGCTTACCGCGAAGCTGGAAATATTGGCATGGATCGCGTTGCGGTTTAGCTGCAATATCGATACCAGCTGAGAAAGCACCGCCGAAGAAAACTTTTTCATCGACTGCATTTCAAAAATGGTCGACGAGGATTTAATAATTTCTTCTAAACCGAGCTTATTGTTCTCGATAATTTTTAAGTTCTGATACGTACGAAGCGCGGCAACCAGTGTTGTATACAGCTTCTGTGCCGTTAATTCGGTTTTTTCCTTGTAATCGTTGATGTCGTAATGCGTAATCACATCCCGCTCCGGGGCTTGTCCCGGCTGGCCTGTCCTTAAAATAATGCGCACCGCCGAATTCCCGAGCTCCTCGCGAATATAACGAACGAGATGCAGACCGGAATGCTCCTCTTCCATCACTACATCCAGCAAAATCACGGCGAGATCGGTATGAGCCGCCAGCACTTCACGAGCCTCTTGTGCCGAGTAGGCGCTCACCCATTCAATGCCTTTGCCCGCGTATTCAAAATCGGACAGCACCATTCTCGTAACCTGATGAACCTCCGACTCATCGTCAACAATGGCGATCTTCCATTTTCCTGCCTCAACCGCCCAAGACTGCCGCTCTATCTCCGTCTCCTCATCAGCAAATAATAATTCATCCTGCAATTCGTTGTTGTTGTCAAGCATGGTCAAACCTCCACCTGAGTTGGAAATTCTATCGTAAACACAGCGCCTTCGCCCGGCGAGCTGTGGCACTGAATTGTGCCGTTCAGCCGTTGAGTCACGATGTTATACACAATATGCATGCCGAGTCCTGTTCCTCCGCCGCTTCGATTCGTCGTAAAAAACGGATCGAAGATTTTACGCAGTGTTTCCTCTTCCATGCCTTTTCCGTAATCCCGATATACCAGCACCGCTTTTCCGTCCCGCTTGGAAATGTGGAGCTCCATTCGCCCCGCTTCCTCAGGCCCGTATGCATGGGTAGCCGAATTTATCAAAAAATTGGTTATTATTTGCGAGATGGCTCCCGGGTAGGTGAAAGCCTCTACCTCCCCGTCACCCTCAACGGTAACTTGATGCCGGGTTCGTTTCAGCTGCGGCTTCAGGCTTACGATTACTTCCTCGATGTAACCTTTTATAAAAACACGCCGCTGAACCTCGCTGGATTGATCCACGGACACCTGCTTAAAGCTGCGGACAAGCTCACTTGACCGATGCAGGTTCGACAAAATCATGTCCGTCGTTTCCGACATATTTTCGATATAGTGCTGCAGGTCGGAGCGCTTCAGCTTTCCGTCGCGGATCAGCTTCTCCATCTCTTCGGTACGCTGCTTCACAAAGGAAGCGGCCGTCACACCTATGCCGATCGGGGTGTTGATTTCATGCGCTACACCTGCCACCAAGCTGCCGAGAGCGGACATTTTTTCCGCTTGGATCAGCATTTCCTGTGTGCTGCGCAGATTGACCATTGCATCCTGTAAATCCTTGTACTGCTTATCCAGCGTCTCCACCATTTCATTAAAAGCGGAGGCCACCTCGTTAATTTCCATACTTCCGGGGATGTTCACCGGCTCATACGCTTTACCGCTTTTCACGGAAAACGCCGCTTCGCGAAGCTTGAGCAGAGGCTTCAGCAGGATTCTCCGCTGCAGCGTGAACAACAGCAGGATAAGAATGAGGCCCGCAATGACGCTGACAACGATGGTTCGCTGAATACGGGTTTGAATCATCCGCTCCTCATCCGAAGCATTTATGGTAAAACCGACTGCCCCGATAATATGACCGTCCTCAATCAAGGGCTCCAGCAGCTTAACGGTCGGAATCCCAACGTATTCTGTCGTAGAGCGGGAAATATGCGTCTTCGAATCGAGCAGCGGCACCACATTCGGCTCGACTTCACCAACGGTAATTCGATCCGTGGAAGCTAGCACCTTCCCTTTTAAATCAAACATCGTCAGTTCCAGCACACTCGGATTACGATAAGTGATATAATCAAAGATTTGCTGCACATCCTCAATCGAATGCGACTCCTCGTATCGCCCGTTAATTGCGGTTGTGATCCCTTTGAGCTGGCTGGAGTATGCCTCATTGATGGCGGAGCGGAGCATCATTGCTGTATATGCGAGATGAAACAATGTCAAAACGGTCAGCACGGCGGCAGCGAGAATGATCATTTTCAGCTTGATGCTGAGGTTGAATTTGAACAAACGTCTCATCGATTTCACTTCACTTCAAACGCAACGGAATCCGTTACATCGTATGGCGTATGATCATTATTGTGGAGCGATACCTTTACCGAATGCTCGCCTTTGGAGAGCTCCGTTAATACAACCCTTTTACTGACTACGGATTGTTTTTCCCCGCTATCTACGTACATATGGATATGGCCTTCCCCTTTGCGCCGCTCTTTTCCTAAGTTGTTTTCGATGTTCAAATCCGTTTCTATTTGTACCGTCGCTTGATTTCCTTCTACGGTAACGTTCACCTCAAGCGTCGGCTTGAATCCCCCCGCATGAGTTAGCTCGGCATGGCTCGTATGTAACGCTTCACTCGAATCCGGCGACTTGGAAGCTGCCGACGGGTCGCCTGCGCAGCCTGCCAGCACAGCCATACCGCATAATAATACGGTTTGTTGAAAAAAAACTCGCATTTTCTTCTGTCTCTCCCCTATGTACAATCACTCTTCTGTTTTATATGTCAGTCTGTCCCACCGCCATTTGGCAAAGGCCAGCGTCTCCCTCGCTTTATGCCAAGGCATCCAAAGCACATTGGATGCGGTCACCGCCACATGAACGGGCTCCATTCCAACAAACTCGGCAATTTCCTGCGTACGTGCGCCGTGGTACTGATGCGTCACAATGACTGCGGTCTGCAGCCCGTGAGCCTTCATCACTTCTTTACTAAAAAGCACGTTTTCCAGCGTGCTCGTTGCCTGATTCTCCTCAAGCACCGCCTGTTCAGGAATGCCCTGCTGTACTAAATACCGTTTCATCCCCTGCGCTTCTGTCCATTCAGATTGAGGGGTATCGTACCCGCCGCTTACGATGAACGTATGGAACGTCCGCTCCCGGTACAGCTGAATTGCATAATCGAGCCGCTCTCTTAATGCAGGGCTTGGTGCACCGTTCCATAGTGCGGCGCCTAGCACGATGGCACAGTCTGTCCGTTCGGGAAGCTTGCTGTGCTCGACCGAGGCGATCCTCCACTGTACGTATCCGGTCCATAGCAGACCGGCCGCAAGCAGTAGGATTACCGTACGCCGCAATACTCTCCATGCCTTCATCGTGCCGATCCTCCGATTAATGCGACTTATTTATTTGTACGGATATTTCCAGCTGTGAAGTACAGTGCTTGCAGCGCACCGCTTTGATCGGGATGTCCGACAAGCAGTATGGACATTCCTTCGTTTGCGGCTCGGCCTTTATGGATTTCTCCTGCTGGCGTCTGCGGAAACGATTGAGCTGCCGGATGACAAGAAAAATGGAGAAGGCAACAATGGAAAAATCAAGCACATTATTAATAAAAAGGCCGTAGTTGATTGTCGGAGCACCCGCTTCCTTCGCTTCAGCCAATGTACCATAAGGAGTTCCCGACAAGTTTATGAATAAGTTGGTGAAATTAACTTTCCCAAGCAAGAGCCCGATCGGCGGCATGATGATGTCGTTCACTAGCGAGGTAACAATTTTCCCGAACGCTCCGCCGATAATTACACCGACTGCCAGATCGATCACATTACCCTTGACGGCAAAATCCTTAAATTCCTTTATAATCGCCAATCCATTCCCCTCCTTGAAGAACACCTAAATTTTTCATCCTTCTGTTGTACTATTCGCCGCGAATCATGTCAACTCCTGTAGAAAAATAAAATAACGGAGCATAAGCCCCGTTATTTTACGTTACATTTATGATCTCGAATTACACTCTGAAATCGACCGGTTATTCCGCAGCGATAGTGATAGAATCAATCGTCACCTGCTCGGTAGGCTTGCTAAGCTCGCCGCGCGCATCGCGCTTCGTTGGAACAGCATCAATTTTCAACACATTGTCCATGCCCTCAATCACTTTGCCGAAAATCGTAAAGTTCGGCTGACTGTTCAGCGCCTTGCTGTTCTCTCCGGTGCAGATAAAAAATTGGCTGCCATTAGTATCCGCCTTCATTGAATTAGCCATCGCAACAATTCCGGTTTCGTACTTTCGACCGCCGCCCAGCTCGTCCTCAAACTGATAGCCCGGCGACCCCATACCGGTGCCCGTAGGATCTCCGGATTGGATAATGTAGCCTGGAACGATCCGGTGAAAGGTCACTCCTTCATAAAAGCCTTCTTTTGCCAAAAATACAAAGTTGTTCACCGTCTTGGGAGCAGTATCGGCAAATAATTCGACGGTAAAGCTGCCCTTAGAGGTTTGAAACGTCGCTTTGTATTTTTTTGACGGATCGATCGTCATCTCAGGAGGGTTGTCCCACTGAAGCTTTTTCTTCGTCTCCTCCTGCGGTGCGTTCGGCTGCGCGCCTCCCCCGGCATGATTCGGCTCGGTTTTTCCTCCGCAGCCGGCCGTCAGCCCCACCAGCGCAAAGAGGCTGAGAGTAATCATTGCTTTGTTCCAAGTGTTCATTGTATTCACCCGCTCTTCGTAGTTGAGAATTGACACCAAGAAAGTATAGCATAATTATTCCTCAGGAGGCAGCAGAACGATACGTCCCTCTTCCCAGGCAATTCGTACTTTGCTAGAATCCGACATGCCTGCCTGTTCCAACAGGGAAGACGGAATCTGCAGACGGCCGGCCTTGTCAATAACCGCATATTCAACATGGGAATCCGCCGAACCGTCCTGCTTGTCCCCATCGCCCAGCTCGGCTAATTCCTCGGCATACGATACTTTGCGGATCATCTCCGAGGAGGTCTTGCCGTCGCGAATCGCTACCACCCGATCGACCTTACGCGCCAGCATCGGATCGTGCGTGACGATGACGACCGTCAACCCAAGTGTGCGGTTGAGCTCGCGGAATAGATCCAGGATTTGCTTAGCCATCGCCGTATCCAGCGATCCGGTCGGCTCATCGGCAAGAAGCAGCTTCGGTCCGTTGGCCAAAGCGATGGCAATGGCAATCCGCTGCTGCTCGCCGCCCGACATCTCGTGAAGCTTATGCTTTGCTTTATGGGACAGCCCCACCGCTTCGAGCAGTTCAAGAGCGCGCATACGCTTGCGTTTGCCTTGAAGCAGGATCGGCAGCTCAATGTTTTCCATTGCGGTTAAATAGGGGACGAGATTGCGCGCATTATTTTGCCACACAAAGCCAACCGTTTCCCGCTTGTACCGAACCAAATCCCGCTCCTTAAACTGCAGTAAATCCTGCCCGTCCACGTGAAGCTTACCGGCGGAAGGACGGTCCAATCCGCCCAGCATATTCAGCAGCGTCGATTTCCCGCTTCCGCTGTTGCCGATGATCGCCATCATTTCCCCGGCGTCCACCCGAAGATCCAGCCCCTGCAGAGCAACGACCTCAAGCTCGGCCGCCTTGTAGATTTTGACAAGCTCTTCACATTGAATCATTTGATTAATCCTCTCCCAGCTTCACAGCTTGGTGTATCTTAATCCGCGTCAGCATAAACGCCAATATTCCAAGCGCCAGTACAATCATCGTCCCGAAAAACAGGTTCAGCTTTAACAGATCAGCCGCCTCCATTTGAACCTGAAAAGGCGGTACGGTCGTTTTCGGATCGAAGCCAAGCTGAAACAGCGGCACAAACAACCGGCTCGTTACGTTGCCTGCGGCCAGACCGATCACGAGGCCGGCGCCCGAAGTCAGCAGCTGTTCAAGCGTAAGCATCGTAATCACTTCCTTTAACGAAATCCCCATCGCCCGGAACACGCCGATCTGCAGCGTTCTTCCGCGCAGCGTCAGGATCCAGTACAGCAAAAATCCGCAGAAGCAGACGAAGACCGAGGCAATAAAGCCGAGAGTCATCACGCCGTTGATCGCGAGGCGGAACGGATCATTTTTGGAGTCGGTTAAGCGCTGCAGCGTGTCGCTGTAGGATTCCAAAGGCAATCCCGCCTTTTCGATACCCTCTAAAAGCTCCTTGCGCGCCACCGGCTCCGTAAGGCTTACCCACGCTTCGTAAGGCTCCAAAGCAAGACGGTTTTGGATCGTATCCAGATGGCCGACAATCAGCATCGGAGCCACCGGTTTTTCTCCTGCTTTTTCCGAAGGCTGCGGCATCGGATTAAAGGTCGGGAAATAGTCGATGATGCCATAAACAATGAACGGCTTCGCCTCTACTTTTTCCCAGCCGACCATCAGCGTGTCGCCTTCTTTGACATTGTACGCTTCCGCCATTGTCCTGGAAATGAGCACCGCACTCGGGTCCTCGGCGATGAGATTTAAATAATCATAGTAGTGATGCGGAAGGAGCCCGTCTTTCATCCAGCTCGCCCGTCCGAACTCATCCGTGTCTATACCGAACAGCTTTGCCGTCCCGCGGTCATTACCGGCCGAGAAAACCGCCCCGCCCTTTATAAATACACGTGCAGCATCCTGAACGCCCGGGAGATCGCGAACAGCGTCAAACGGCGGTTCCGTGTATTGCACACGTTTTCCGCTACCGAGCGAAGACGCTCCATCGTCCCCGGCAGGCGCATCGCTTTGCCATTGGAACGTAAGCACGACATCGGAGCCGGCTTGGTAGCGGATTTGATCATCCATATTTTCATTCATTGTGCGGGCCGCACTGGCACTAAACATCCCCGTCGACATCGTCAAAATAATAAAAATCATTAGAAATTGATATTGATGAATCGAACGCCCTACTTGAATCAGACTGTTATAAGCAGAGGGCGACCATCTGCTGCGAAACATGGCGTATATTCCTTGAATGACCAGCGGATACAAACGAAGCAGCAGCAGCCCGAATCCGACGGCAAACAAGCTCGGTACGAGAAATAAAAGCGGATCGATCGCCAAATCCGACGAATCCAGCCCCAGTGCCGTAAGATCCGCAGTTCTGCGCCGAAACATCGTATAACCATAAAGAGCTATCGCAATGAGCACGAGGTCGAGAAACCACTTATGCCACAATGGACGCTGCAAGCCTCTCGCCGACGCACGCTTTTGACTAACGATGGTCATTCTGGAAGCCAAGAAAGCGGGGATCAGCATAAGCAGCACAGCAGCTCCAACCGCAGCAGCTCCGTATTTCCAGGCTTCCGCACTCAGCTCCGCGGCAAGTGCGCTGCGGTTCACATATTCGAGAAAGCCGTTGGAAGCGCCGAGAACTTTCGTTAAGCCTAATCCCAGCCATACGCCTGGTACGAGAGCGATCGCGGCGAGCAGTACACTTTCTACGAAGTAAGAGCCCATCACTTGAGCCCTGCTGGCCCCGCGGCTGCGGATGACGGATATTTCCGTTTTTTGCCGGTCCATAATTAAGCCGGTTACCATCAATAAATAAAACATTAACAGCGCCATCACAGGCACATTTAAGGACCACAGCAGCGTTTGCAGGCGCTGTTCTTTTTCAAAGTACGTAGTGAGAATCTGATCAAGCGGAAAGCTCATCGTGTAATTCGCATAACGTTCCGCAAAGAAGCCCTCCGCTTCTTTATGCAGTGCGAGAATCGTCTGCACATCCTGCAGCTTAATGTGGTTGTAGTTAAGTGCAAAATGCCATTCGCTCCCGCGCACCGGAATGACCTGCTCCACCGTAAACGATTTCTCAAACAACTCAAACGGGACAAATAAAGCGGATTGATAGGAGCCCAAGGAAGTTGCTGAAAAAAACACATCGCGGTCATCCTTTTTCTCAAACACGCCCACAGGCATCACCCGCAGTGGCGTTGGCGAAGCCTTGTCCTGCATGATGAGCTCCTGCCCCAGGACAAGATCCAAATGATTCAGCGCCCGCTCAACCACGAGCACCTCGTACACCCCATTGACTGGAGATGCGCTTGGCATTCTCCCGTCGATCAGCCGGATATGCTCTTCCAATCCGCTGATCGCTTGAAGCTGTGCGTCGCGTTCGACCGTCGGGTCATAGCGGCTCGAATCTGCGGCTACAAAGGTGTACATGTCCGTATACCTTTCCCTCACTGAAGCCAGCATATCGACGGGCAGCCGTTCCTGCTCCATGCGCTTTAAATATGCGTCGGTCTCATGGAACAGCTTCAACCGCAGCTCCGGCGCGGTATCTCCGCTCGCATGGACTCTCGTCGTAAACGATGCAGGAAACGTTCCCGTCTTCATTTGCGACTGTTCCAGCTCTTTCACCAGCATCCGCTGTAATATTGCATGTTTATAGATCGGCATACTGGATGCAAGAGCAGCCGACAAAATCATCCCTCCGAATAAGGAGAGCATCAACCAACGGTTTTGCGCCATTTTGCGCAAAATCATCGTAAACAGCGCCATGTCCGTCCCTCCGATGGATTATTGCAAAATGACCTGCTGACCTTCTTTAATGCCTTCGAGCACTTCCGTTTCCGTTTGGGTTTCAATGCCCTTTTGAATATCGATTTCCTTGCGGCTTTCACCGTCCAGAAGCTGTACATAGGTACGTCCTAAATAGGTGCGTACCGCCCGGTTCGGAATTACCAGTACATTTTCTTTACTTTGAAGCGTGATCGAGAGATCGGCCATTTTGCCGATTCCAGCACCCTCAGGCAGTCTAGGCAAAGAAATATACAACGATCTGGAATACGCCTCGGCGAGACGCTTATCCTCGGTAAAAGGTGCGGAAGACGGCGTCTGGACGACCGATCCCGCCACTTCGCTCGTGCCGATCTTCACCTTGGCCTCCATCCCGACCGACACCGCCTGCAAATCATTGGCAGCGCTCGTCGAGTAAGCGATCCGCAGCTTAGACTGGTCGGAAACCGCCGCCAAAACCGTGTAAGCGTCGAGCTTGTCCCCCGGCCGCATTTCCGCCAAGAACGTGATCACTCCATCCGCCTTCGACAGGATCCGGCGGTTGGCCAAGTCCTCCTGCGCCATTCGCAGCTGCTCCTCCGCAATCTCCAGCTCCAGTGCCGCGATCCGGAGCTTCGCCTGATCCTGTGTGCTCTGATCGCCCTCCTTCGACTGCAGCTCCTGCAGCGCAAGCTTCTTCTTTTCCACTTCAAGCATTTTTTGCTTTGCCACCAGCTCCAGCCCCTCATTTTCCAGCTGAATAAGCAGATCGCCCTTTTTTACCGTATCGCCGGCTTTGACCAAAACTTCCGAAACGCGAAGTCCCGATTGCTTCGTCTCGTGATAGGTAATCTCGTAGGATTCGAAGGTACCGACGCCCTTCAGCATCTTGGCGATAGTGCCCCGCTTTACCTCCGCCGTTTCCACCTTTTCCTTCACCGGCTTCACAAGCGGCGGCTTTAATGCCTGCTCCTCCTCGGGAAGCAGCGAGCAGCCGGCAGTCGCCAAAGCCACAGCTGCGGCAATCATGATTTTCCATACCGCCGTGGTTCCGTTACGATTCAACAATGCGTCCATCCTCCAATGCGAATACGTGATCGACGATCTCCATAATAGCCGGGTCATGTGTCGTCAATAATATGGTCATCCCGTGAGCCTCAACAAGCTCTTTAAACGCTTTCATAACTTGCAAGCCCATTCGGCTGTCCAGCTCGGCCGTCGGCTCGTCGGCTAACAACAGCTTCGGCCGGTGGGCCACAGCTCTGGCAATGGCGACCCGCTGCTGCTCCCCGCCTGACATTTCGTTGGGGCGGTGCTTCATCCGCTCCTTTAACCCGACAGCTGCAAGCGCCGATTCGGCGTACTCCTTGCGAAGCGAAGCCTGAACGCCCGCGATTCGCAGCCCAAATTCTACATTTTCATACGCCGACATGTACGGCACTAAGGCGAAGGATTGAAAAACAAGCCCGACGTGCCTGCGGCGAAGCTCATTTCGTTCCTTCTCCGAAAGCTTGGAAAGGTCGGTTTGCTCCAGCCACACCGTTCCTGAGCTTGGCTGGTCCAGACCGCCTAACATATTCATAAGTGTCGTTTTGCCCGATCCGGATCTTCCCTTTAATGCGACAAGACTTCCCCGCGGTACAGTAAGACTCGCGCCCTTGAGCGCAGTAACGGCGTTCGCCCCCTTGCCGAATGTTCGTACGACATTCTGCGCCTGCAAAACAGTTGCCTGCGACGGCTGCGACATATCCACTCCCCCTCCCCCTATATCTATAATCGCCTGTTACAACAACCATATATTACCTGACGTAGACTGTCATTACAATGAGAACGCATACAATTTATGAAAAAAAAGGCACTTGACAGTGTTTTTCTGTCAAATGCCCCATAGAACGACTCAGCAATGGCTGAGATCCCAGTTATGGAAAAATAGTGCTACTGTACAACGGATTCAAGAACTCCCATGTTTGCAGAGCCACGATTCGACGGTTCTGTGGACCGGCTTGTGGTTCCCGTTTTATCCGGGCTGCTATTGGCGGTAGCCCCCTCCGCGCTTCCGGTCCTGCCCGAAGGCGTACCTGAATTCGTTCCGGAGGTTGTATCGCTGCCAGTGCCGCTAGTGCCGGATGTTCCGCCTGTTCCAGTTGTCCCAGAACCAGTTGTAGAGTCGGAACCAGAACCCTCACCGCTTGTTCCCGACCCGCCGGTCCCGGTTTCGGTACCGCTGCCGCTGTTCGGCTTCGTTTCATCTCCAGAGCCCGAAGGCGTACCCGGCGACCTCGTACCGCCCGTGGAGCCGCTGTTGCTGCCCGCGGAATCCCCCTCCGTCTTCTCATCGTCTTCTTTCGGCTGATTGCCCTTCTTATCGCCACCGGTCTTGGTACCGGCGCCGCTGTCACTGCCGTTATTCGGTTTGCCCTCACGAGACTTCTCGCCCTGCTTCTCCGCATCTTCTCCGATGCCCGGCAATGGGAGCGTATCAAGCAAATCGGATTCCTTTTTCGCGGGAATCTGGATGACTACCGTATTGGATTTCGCACCCTCGAGCTGGTTTTCCGCACGTACGGCCGTAACGTAATACTCATATTCCGCGCCTGCCGCTACCGATAAATCCACGACATCATTACTTGGGTGCGTACTGATCATCTTGAACTCCGCCTCTTGCTTCTCCTTACGGTAAATGCGGTAGACCACATTTGCTTCTTTCACCGGTGTCCACGAAAGCACCGCAGCCTGTTGATCCTCCGAATATTCACCCTTCAGCTCCGTTACCGCTTCAGGCGGCGCCTTGAGGTCCTGCACACCTTCCGGCTTCGTAAAATCGCCTGCCTTCGTGCCGGCCAGCGCTTTCGTCATGACGACGGAAAACACCTTTGCCGCAGCTCCGCTGCTGCCTACGATAAAATGCTTTTCATCCGGGATATCAAAGCCCATCCATATCGCCGCCGTAAGCTCTGGGGTATACCCGACAAACCAAATATCGCGCATCGCATCCGATCGCTTCACATTTTTAAGATCTAGCTGCGTTGACCCGGTTTTTCCGGCTACATTTCGCCCTTTAATTTGCGCCTGTGTACCCGTTCCTCCCGCTTCGACAACCCCTTTAAGCAGCTCCGTCATGTAATACGCGGTCTTACCACTGACCACCTGCTTTTTCGATGGCTCAAACTCGTAGATCACCCTGTCCTCGTTATCTAGAACACGCTGCACTGCATACGGCTGCATCATGACGCCGTTATTGGCGAATGCGCCATATGCCTTAGCCATGTCGAGTGGGGAAATCCCATAGGTTAAGCCCCCAAGCGCAATAGCAAGGTTGCGGTCCTTTTGCGAGTCAACCTTAATCCCGGTTTTGGCCAAGTAATCCAGCGAACGCTTTACGCCGATTTCATTAAGCAGCCAAACGGCCGGAGCGTTCATGGAGCGCTTCATGGCGTCCACCATCGTAACCTGCCCGCGGTACGTATGGTCCCAGTTCGACGGTGAATAACCTCCGGGGTACGTTAGCTTTTCGTCCGTCAGCATCGAGTACGGATTCCAATTGCCGGATTCCAATGCAGGGGCATACACCGCCAGCGGCTTAAAGGTAGAACCCGGCTGCTGCCGAATAACAGCACGGTTCAGCCCCTTTGCCGTATAGTCCCGGCCGCCGACCATCGCGGCGATCCCGCCCGTTTTATGGTCAAGAATGACCATACCGCCTTCCATTTTCTTGGACGGTCCGTCCTTTTGGAATAGCTCCGGCTTTGCGAACGCCTCTTCCGCCGCATCTTGGGCCTTCGCGTTAAGCGTCGTATGAATCTTGTACCCGCCCAAATACAGCTGCTCTTCGCTGATACCGGTCAGCTCCGTCGTTTGCTCAATGACATAATCCACGAAGTGATTCCGCTCCTGGCTGCCCTTACGCACCGGGAACGTGACCTCCTTGGCCTGCTGCTCCTCTTCCGCGCTAATGATACCCTGCTGGCGCATCAAGGAAAGCACAACGGCCCTCCGGCCCTTCGATTTTTCCGGATCGTTCGTCGGGGAATACGCACCTGGATTTTTCGGTATTCCGGCCAAGGTGGCCATCTGCGCCAGCGACAAATCCTGCAGATTGGTGATGCCAAAATGACGCTCCGCTGCTGCACGAACGCCATACGCACCGTTGCCGAAGTAAATCCGGTTTAAATACAGCTCCAATATTTGTTCTTTCGTATATTCACGCTCCAGCGCCACCGCTATGGAGGCCTCCGTTGCTTTACGGAAAAACGTTTTTTCCGATTTCGTGAACAAATTTTTGGCCAGCTGCTGTGTAATCGTGCTTCCGCCCTCCAGCGCGCTGCGATGAATGATATCCTTTACAATCGCGCGGCCGATCGCCCAAAAATCGATCCCGGCATGCTCATAAAAACGCCGGTCCTCCGTTGCAATAAACGCTTCCTGCAGCCGCTTCGGCATCTCGGACAGCGATACAATTTGCCGATTTTGTGTAATATAAAGCTTGGTAAACTCGGCACCGGAGGAATCATAAATGATCGACGTTTCCTCCATTTCAAACTTGTTGGCGTTTTCCCTTAATATTTTTTGACCATTCACATAAATGACCGCATAACCCACAATAAAAGTAAAAACCATAAGTGCCGACAACGTAAACAAAACAACTACCAGCTTTCGAATGCTGAACGGCTTTCCTTTTTTCTTTTTCTTCTTCTTTGTTGGCTCAGCCATCCTTGTCCCTCCCTCTCCTGGAAGCAAAAGAACAACCCTCATCGGGTTGCTCCGTTATGGAACTGCTATGTAATAGACGTAATTGGACAAGAAAAAGTTTCTCTTACGCCTCGTTGTTGTTCTCCGGCATCAGATTGACGTTACGCTGCGGCTGGAACGTCGAAATCGCATGCTTATATACCATCTGCTGACGGCCCTCGGAATCAATAACGATTGTAAAATTGTCAAATGCGCGAATCAATCCGCGGATTTGGAAGCCGTTCGTCAAGTAAACGGTCACCGGGATGTTGTCCTTTCGCAATTGGTTTAAAAACGTGTCCTGGATATTAATGGTCTTGTTCATCAAATTAGCCCCCTAAGGTTTGGCGTATTATCGTATTGATTTGGTCGAGCCGTTCCTCTTCCGAAGAAGGCGGTGTGACATCGATCCAATGCATATCACCCATATGACGAAACCAAGACAGCTGCCTCTTGGCAAAACGCCTTGTATTCCGTTTCAGCAGCGCAACCGCATCGGGCAACGTTACATTTCCTTCCAAATAAGCGGCAATCTCCTTATAGCCAAGGCCCTGCATCGAAGGCAGCTCCGAGGAATAACCGGATTGTAAAAGATTGCGTACTTCTTCCAATAATCCTAATTGTACCATTTGATCGATACGCGTTTCAATACGCGCGTATAATTGCGCCCGATCCATCGTCAAACAGAGCAAGCAAAGATTGTAGGGGCTTTCTTTGTTCTTTTTTTCATCCTGCTTGGATAACGGTTTGCCGGTTTGGCGAATGACTTCAAGCGCACGGATTAAACGCTTCCGGTCATTCGGGTGGATTCGCCCCGCGGCGTTCGGATCGGCCTCGAGCAGCAGCTCGTGGAGCCGCTCCGTACCAAAAGCATCGGCCAGATCATTCATCTCGGCCCGGTACGTCTCGTCCTGCTGTACGTCGGTAAATTGGTACCCATAACAAACCGATTCAATGTACAGCCCCGTGCCTCCAACGATAAAAGGCAGCTTTCCGCGGGCGGTAATGTCTGCAATCAGCTGCTCCGCGCCGCTTTGAAATTCGGCGGCGGAATACGGCTCATCCGGGGAATGGATATCGATCAAATGATGCGGAACTCCCTGCATCTCCTGCGGACTTATTTTCGCCGTACCGATATCCATTCCGCGATAAACCTGCATGGAATCTCCGGAAATAATTTCTGCATTCCACTGCTTGGCCAGGGAAATGCTGAGTGCCGTCTTTCCGACTGCCGTCGGTCCGACCAGCACGAGCAAGTTCGGTTTATTCGGATCTGGCGACGACAACATTAAACTTGAATCACTCCATAATTAAATTTCGAAGGATTGCGCAAAATCGGGCGAAATCCAAGTCTTTCAAACTCGCCGCTGTCTTTATGCTCCTTGAGCACGATTGTTTTGGTCGCGACCCGCTTGGCATGCTCAATCGACTCGTCCCGCAGCGCTTCCGCATTCGCAAGCCCGCGGATCGGCGACAATGCATTCGAATCATAGATCGGGATGCGGAACATCGGGTCGAAATAAACGACCTCCACACTGCGGTCCGGGAGGGACGCAAGCAGTTCAAGATGATCGGCCTGCACCAGCTCCACCCTGCGCATCGCCTCGTTCACTTCAGGAACGTCCGATTGATACTGCTGCAGGCCGGTCTGAACGATAAAATGCAGTAGCGCCTCGCTTTCCACAGCCAGCACACGGCCCTGCTCCCCCGCTGCGTAGGCAAATACGATCGCATCCGAAGCAAGGCCGGCCGTGCAGTCCAAGATCCGGTCACCTGCAGCAGTGCCCGATGCGTCAATCAGCGTGTCGGCCTCTCCGCGCAAAAGACGCTTTATTCTAAGCAGCGCCGTGCTCGGGTGAAAAAACAACGGCTCCCGGCCATCCTCCCGGTGGAGCTCCATGCCTTGCTCCTTCACGAGCAGGAGGATCGGGTCACCGTACGCTTGGCGCAGCTTTTGTAAAGACAAGCCCTTGCGCGGGACATACCTTCCTCCGGTCCGCAGCGCGGCTTCCCTGCCGCGCGCGACAGCCGCTTGACTCGGGTCAAGGGAGGTTGTTACGAGCATTGCGTTAACTCTCCTTTACCGCGCGCACACGCTCACATGAATACCATTCATCCTTGCCGTTACATGACGCGTTTAAACATTTTTTCAAGCTCATAGGTAGAGAAATGAACGATAATCGGCCGGCCATGCGGACACGTAAACGGCTGCTCGCATTGGCTGAGGCTGCTCAGCAGCGCTTCCGCCTCCAGCAGCGACTGCTTTTGATTCGCTTTAATGGACGCTTTGCAGGAGCAAAGGATCGCCGCCTTCTCCCGCAGCTTGCCGATGTCTGGAGCGGTTCGCGAAGCGAGCACCCAATCGATCATTTCTTCGATAATTATCTTTTCTTCGCCGCTTGGCAGCCATTCCGGATAAGCGCGCACCAAAAATCCATTGCCGCCGAACGGCTCAAGCGCGACCCCCGCTTCCTCCAGCAGCTCAAGCCTGCCTTTCAGCAGCGCTGCGTCCGATGGCGTCAGCTCGAGAGCAATCGGCAGCAGCAGCTCTTGGCTGACCGGCTCCGGGCGGGCAAACTTCGCGACGTAATATTCGTAATTGACGCGCTCATGCGCCGCATGCTGGTCGATAATGTACATGCCGTCCTCGCTCTGCGCGATGATGTACGTTCCGTGCAGATGCCCGACCGGCATCAAGCTCGGCAGCTTGCGCTTGGCGTCGGGCTCAGACGCCGCGGCATCCTCCGCCGCAGGCGGAAGCTTGCTGCGCTGCTGCGGCAGGGCGCCTTCGCCGAAGGGCGGCGCATCCGCCGAAGCGGCGCCGGCCCCGTAGGCGAGGTCGGCCGCCTGAGCGGCGTCGCCGTCGCCGGACGCGTAGACGTCCGGCACCTTCGCCGGCGGCGGCGCGTCCTCCGGCGGCGGCGAGAGCCATTCGCGGATCCGCGTCTCCGGGATCGGCGATGGCAAATGGCGCTGCGGCAGGTCCGGCGAGCGCGTGAAGCTTTTCGGCGCAGCCGGAGCCAGACGCGGCAGCTCCGCCGCAGACTGCGCTGGGCGCGCCGCCAGCCCCGGCGCCGAGGCCGGGCCGCCGCCGAACGCGCCGGTAAGCGGCGCGCGCGCAGGCGACGCCGAGCGGTACAGCTCGAGCTGCTCCTGCACCGCCTTCGGCTTCTCTTCGCCGCGTGCCTTCGGCTGCTGCGCGCGCGGAATGAGCTGCTCGCGCCCGAGCGCCGACTTCACGGCCGCCTGCAGCGTCTCGCTAAGCTCCGCTTCCTTGGAGAAACGAACCTCCAGCTTCGACGGATGCACATTAACATCGACCAAGGACGGGTCCATGTCGATATGCAGCACGGAAAGCGGGTACCGCCCAACCGGAAGCAGCGTATGGTAGCTTTGCAGCAGCGCCTGCTGCAGCCCGTAGTGCCGGATATACCTTCCGTTGACGAAGAAGGACATGCCGTAGCGGTTGGCCCGGGTCAGCTCCGGCTTTGAAACAAAGCCGGCCACCGTGAAATCCGGACTTTCCCCTTGAACGGAAAGCATCGTCTTTGCGCACGACGTTCCGTAAATGGCCGCTACCGCCTGCAGCAGGTCGCCTCTTCCCGCGGTCTGCAGCAGCACGTTTCCGTTATGCGACAGCGTGAAGGAAATCCCCGGATGCGCAAGCGCCATCCGGTAAATATAGTCTGAAATATGGCTTAGCTCGGTCTGGACCGTCTTCATATATTTCAGCCGCGCGGGCGTATTGTAAAACAGCTCCCGCACTGTAAATTCAGTACCCTGCGGAGCAGCGGTGTCCTCCTCCGCCTTCACTTCCCCGCCTTCGATCACGAGCCGGCGGCCCAAGCCGCTGCCGCTGTCCGAGGTGACGCATTCCACCTTCGCAACAGCCGCGATGCTCGGGAGCGCCTCGCCGCGAAAGCCCAAGGTGCGGATGTGGAACAAATCGCGCCCCGTCCGGATTTTGCTCGTCGCATGCCTTTGGAAAGCGGTGCGCAAATCGTCATGCGCAATCCCCGAGCCGTTATCGGCGACACGAATGAAGGAAAGACCGCCTTCTTCAACGGTAACCTCGATTCGTGTGCTGCCCGCGTCAACCGCATTTTCCACAAGCTCCTTGATGACGGAGGCCGGGCGTTCCACGACCTCGCCGGCGGCGATTTGGTTTGCAATATGATCGTCCAGCACCATGATTTGACCCATTCACACATCACCAGCCTAACCAATCTCGCTCCATGATTCTACCTTACTTATCCGTTACTTATCCGAAAGCCTATTTTGCTTCGATAACGACTTTTCCGTCCTGCTTCGACCACGCAAACGTCGGGAATTGCGATTGGAACGTTTCCAGCGGAATATAAGTCGTTCCGTTGTCATTGATCATCATTTCTTTTGTGAATCGCTTCAGCTCACTGCCGACCGTCATATCTACTGCCGCCAGCTCCCCGTTCCAAGCGATTTTGGCTCCTACCATAGCGGAAAGCAGTCTGGATGGAACCAGCACTTTACCGTCCTGCTCCTTCGTCGGAAAATCAACGTTGTAGTCTTGCCCGTTGATCAGGTCGTCGCGCTGCTGCAGCACGATTTGAATGCTGTTTTCGCCCGCCAAACGCATCGCCGTAAACAGCTGCAGCAAATCGCCCTCCACTTCAATGTCAGGCGTCAACCCAACATGGTTCACCTTTCGGAAGTTCGGCGTCAAATACTCTTCAATCGTCAGCTTCAGCTGTCCGCCGCCTGTTATTTCAAAAAAGCCCTGTACACTGCCTTTTCCATACGTTTTCGTTCCCACTGCCTTTGCGATTCCCGCATCCTGCATCATGCCTGTGAATACCTCGGAGGCGCTTGCGCTGTTTGCATTCACCAAAATATAAACGGGGGCATCAAAGTTTTGGCCGCCGCTGAAGGTTTTTGCAACCGTTTCACGGGTACGGTCTCTTTCATGCATCAGCACGCCTTCCTTCTGGAAGAGCTTCGCCATATTCAGCGTCGTTTCCAGATATCCCCCCGGATTGTAGCGCAGATCGATAATAAGCGACTTCAAGCCCTTCTCCTGAAGCTCCTTCAGCTTTGCCGCGAACAGCTCGTCCGTTTCGCTCGTAAACGATGCGACCTCAATCAATCCAACGCCGCCCGAGAAGAGATAGCCGTAAACCGGAGGAACCCCTACCGCTTTTCGCAACACTTCCAGTGTTTTCCGCTGCCCTTCGCCAGTAAGCACCTCGATTTGTACGGTGCTGCCTTCCGGCCCTTTAATCATGGCGACGACCTCTTCCATCGGTTTGCCCTGTGCGGATGTCCCGCCGACGGAAACGATCGTATCGCCTTCCTTCAGACCGGCAGTCAGTGCCGGCGAACTTGGAAACACTTCCGTAACGTACAGACCCTGCGCTTCCTCGCTTACACGAACGCCAATCCCAACGTATTGATCCTCAAGAGAACGCTGATAGCCCGTTAACTCTTCCTTCGGAATAAATTGCGTGTACGGATCCTTCAGCTGCTCCATGATCGCCTCAAGCGACTTATTCTCCAGCTCTTTTACCGATACGCCGCTTACGTGGTAATTGCCGATCAGCAGTCTCACTTCGTCCAAAGCCTGCTCGCTGATTGCCTGAGCCTGTGCCGCGCTGTCCTGCGCATACGCCGAAGGTACGGAGGATAAAAGGATGCTGGACGAAAGGGCAAGAGCGCTCCACATTTTCCATCGTGTTGAAGCTTGATTTACTGCCATGCTGTGTTCCTCTCCCATTCTATATTTATAGCTTCGTGCTAAGCTTCTTTTTTAGGTCAAATAAAAGGTTCATCGCTTCGAGAGGTGTCATGTTGATTAGGTCTACGGCCTTGATCTGCTCCAAAACAGCTTCATCCTTGGCGCTTGACTTCCGTTTGCCCGCCGCTTCCGGTTGACTTGCCGGAGTATCGAACATGCTCAGCTGTACGATCCCGGAACCGGATGCCTCCGCGGGCTCCGCTTCATAAGGCGCAGCTGATTCTGTCGATGACAGCGATTCACCTGCCGGAGCCGGTGACTCTGCGGCAATGGCAGACGCAGCCTCCTGCGCCGCGTAGCCAGAGCCCATTTCTGCGGCCCGGTCTGCTTGCGCGGCCTGTGCAGCCGGAGCAGCCGGAGCAGCGTCAGTCCCCGCGGTCGAGGCCAGCGCCTCTGCCTGAAGCGCAGCCAACCTGCCTGCGGTGCCGGAAAGATCCTTATACGTCCGAGCCTCATCTCCTTGGGCCTCGTCCGCCGACCGGGCACGCGCCTCAAAATCGTTAAGCAGCGCATAGGAGCGCTGAATAATCGTTTTCGGCAGCCCGGCGATTTGCGCGCAGTAGATGCCGTAGCTCGTATCGGCGGCGCCTCGCGTCAGCTTGCGCAGGAACGTAATTTGGCCGCCGCTTTCCTTGACCGCCATACAGTAATTGCGCAGGCCCGAAAGCGACTGCTCCAAGTGAGCTAATTCGTGAAAATGCGTCGAAACGAGTGTTTTGCAGCCGATATGATTGTGTATATGCTCAATGACCGCTTGAGCGATTGCCATGCCTTCGCCGGTCGAGGTGCCCCGGCCAAGCTCGTCGATAATGACAAGACTGCGCGGCGTCGCCTTCTGCGTCATCGTCTGAATATCCTTCATTTCCACCATAAAGGTGCTTTGGCCTCCCGCCAAATCGTCGGCCGCCCCGATCCGCGTAAAAATGCGGTCGATCAACGGCATCACCGCGCGGCGCGCCGGCACAAAGCAGCCGATCTGCGCCATCACGCACAGCATCGCCACCTGGCGCATGTAAGTGCTCTTGCCGGCCATATTCGGGCCGGTAATGAGCAGCATGCCGCCTTCCTCGCGGCTCAGCACCGTGTCGTTGGCGATAAAGGTTCGGTCAGGCAGCATCGACTCGACGACCGGATGTCGCCCTTCCTCGATCACCAGATCGCCGCCTTCATGCAGCTCCGGCATCACGTAACCGCGCGATGCGCTGACCTCTGCCAGCGACTGAAAAGCGTCCAGCGCTGCAATCGATTCCGCGAGCGTCTTCAGCTCGGCAATCCGATCGGCAATCCGATCGCGCAAATCGGTAAAAAGCGCATATTCAAGATCGACCATTTTTTCTTCCGCTTCGAGGATTAGCGCTTCCTTTTCCTTCAGCTCCGGAGTGATAAAGCGCTCCGCATTGGCCAGCGTCTGCTTGCGCTCGTAGCGTCCCTCCGGCAGCGACCCGCTGTTGGCGCGGGTCACCTCGATGTAATAGCCGAACACCTTGTTGAAGCCGACCTTCAGCGACTTCACGCCGGTCAGCTGCCGCTCGCGCTGCTCCAGCTCCGCGATCCACTGCTTGCCACCGCTGCTTGCTTCGCGCAGCTTGTCCAAATGCTCGTGGTACCCGGCGCGGATCATCCCGCCGTCGCGAACCGACACGGGCGGCTCGTCCACGATCGCCGCCTCGATCCATTCCCGCACCTCGGCGCAGTCTTCGGTCCGGCTCGCCAACTCTTGAATCGCCGGAGCCGCCGAGCTGCGGCAAAGCTCAAGCACGGCCGGCACCTGCCGCAAGGAGGTGCGCAGCGCCGCCAAATCGCGCGCATTCGCACTGCCGTACGATACGCGGCCGATCAGCCGCTCCAGATCGTACACCGGCTTCAGCAAATCCCGCGCATCGCTGCGCGCCATCCAGTCGCGCACGAGCGTGTCTACCGCATCAAGCCGCCGCTGCAGCGCATCGCGGTTCAGCAGCGGCTTGTCCAGCCAGCGGCGGAGCAGCCGCGCGCCCATCGACGTCACCGTCCGGTCCAGCAGCGAAAGCAGCGTGCCCTTTCGGCCCTGCTCGCGGACGGTCTCCGTCAGCTCCAAATTGCGGCGCGTAAACGGATCCAGCACCATAAACTGCTGCGAATCGTAGCTCTGCACCGCCGTAATATGCCCAAGCGACCGCTTCTGCGTCGTCTGCAAATACGTATACAGCGCAGCCGCCGCAGCTAGCGGCGCTTCCGCCAGTGACGAAACCCCGGCAACGCCCGCCGTTTGCAGCGGCTCCGCGTCACCACTGCTCCATACCGAGTTGACCGCATTTCTCACCGCGGACTCGCCCGTAGCGGCAAGACGCTCCAGCAGCGCCGCTTCCGCGACGATTTCCGCCGGCCGGTACGTAGCGATCTCATCGGCCAGCAGCCGATCGTCCTCGCTGGCCCCGGCCAGCTCCGTTACATACAGCTCGCCGGTCGTCAAATCGCAAAACGCAAGTCCCACATCGCCGCCGCGCACAACCGCCGAAGCGATAAAATTGTTTGATCCGTCGCCGAGCGTCTTTCCTTCCATGACCGTTCCTGGCGTTATGATCCGGACGATTTCCCGGCGCACGACGCCCTTTGCTTCGGCCGGATTCTCCACCTGCTCGCAAATCGCGACCTTAAAGCCCTTTTCTATCAATCTTGCAATGTACTGGTCCGCCGAATGATAGGGCACGCCGCACATCGGAATACGCTCAGCCGCGCCGCCTTCGCGTCCGGTGAGCGTAATTTCCAATTCTCGCGCCGCATTTACGGCGTCATCGAAAAACATCTCGTAAAAATCGCCGAGACGGAAAAATAAGAACGCGTCAGGCACCTCGGCCTTAACGGATAAGTATTGTTGAATCATCGGAGTATATTGAGCCATAAGTAAAGTCACCTTACAACGCACAAGAGTGTGCCGTTTTTGTCAATCCTTGTCTATGACTCTACTATTATATCATATTTACCTTAGAGAAACCTGAAAGGTCATAAGGAGCAATTTTCCATGCAGGCCGAATGTCCCGCTGCTCCTCCCAGCTTTCCAGGCGAAGCATTTGCTCGCGCAGCGGCCGCAAAAACCGTTCCAGTGCACGGTAGCTCTCGGCCTTCTCCAGCTCGCCCCACAGCTTTTCCACGATCGGCAGCAGCTCCTGCTTTGCCCCGTCATAATAATGCCGCTGCACCTGCGGATCACGCAGCGGAAAATAGTCCAGCTTTCGGTAATGATCCGAAAGCAGGCTCGCCAGAGCCAGCACTCCCGCCGAAATTCGCGGGGACACGATCCAAGACGGCGGCGTACGGTACTCGAAGCCGCCGTGAAACTGCCTGCGGAAATCGCCGAGGAAGCCGTAGCGCTTTCTCCGGTCCGCAGTCGTATCGTCCTCCACAAGCACTAGCGGCAGCGCTAAGTAATTGTCCAAGGCACGGAGCAGCCTGCCGTTCAAATACAGGCCGCTCATATGAATATGACCGCCAAGCGGTAGCCCGGCCGCCGGCATCCCCCCGGCCAGCCATTCCAGGCTGCCTTCCTCGATGCGGCGGGAGGCGACCCGCATCGTCCCGCGCAGCGCGCGCAGCAGCTCCAGCACATCCGAGGACGGCTTCGGGCGCAGCTCCACGAGCGGGTACAGCAGCCTTCGGCCGAAGCGAACGGCATCGCAGCCGACAGGCCCCCGCTTCTCAAAATAACGGGACGCGGGCACCACCTTGCCTCCCGGTCGCCTTAGCACGAACTCCGGGTCTGTCCCCAGCACGGCGGAGCTTTCCCGCTTCCCCTCCACCTCCATACAAATCCGGTGCAGCTCGATCGCCTCGCTGAATAACACTTCCATCCTTCTGCTGGCCGGGGGCACAGGCACCACCCTCGTCACTGCGGGGCGTCCATGCTCGGAGGCGGCCAGCTCCACGACGCCGAAATCGAGCCCAAGCACGTAAATCGCCCGGATCGCCGTCTTCATCGCGCTCCGGATCGACAGCGTATACTCTTCCCGCATCAGCTCCCGGAACTTACGGGCATCGCCGCCCCCGGACCCAGAAATCAGCCGATCCGGAGCGTTGGACCATACAGCCAGCGCCTCCAGCCCGTATACGGGAATAATGAAACGGCGCCGTACGCCCTCTTGACCCGTATCCTCCTCCGAAAGCGTGCGTATGCCGTTCCGACTCAGATCTTCCAGCGTCAGCGCCGCATCGCGTACCCGCGCTGCATGAGGGTTTTCTTCCAGCATGTTTTGGAATGTCCTTACCAGTTCTTCTCTTGCCGCTGTTTCCGCCACTGCCAATCCGACCCCTCCTACCGCCGTACCGCATATTTTGCACAAAAAAAGAGGGCTCTCGCCCTCAACAGACCCCCCGGGAACACATACAATGAACTATCACTATCCCCCGGAACGTACCGTCAGGCTAGACAGCTTAGTCGATTTCGTCCTCCAGCAGGTCTGCTTCCAAATCGTCGTACTCGTCGCCGTAGTCAGCTTCTTTATCTCCGAAACCGTCGCAGCCGCCTTCGCAAACGACAACGCACACTTTTGTTTCGGCTACCATTTCAACCTCGAACTCGCGCTCTACCCGAACGACAACGCCGTTACCGGCGGCGTTGATGTTCGCCTCTACGCAGTTCGGCTCTTGCGTTGCATCCGCCGAAACCTCTTCTGTCGATGCCCGGTGCTTCGGGTCTAAGTACGACAGCGGAACCAGCTCGGAATAAGATACGGTTTCTTTCGCTACATCCGTTTGGGAATTTCTGTTGTACGAATACCAGATGTTGATATCATAAGTACCGACGACCTCAATGCCGTCCGCCGATCTCACCGCTTCGTACTGATGGTTGATGATCCATGCCCCAAGAATGCTTGTAGGCCGGTTCGGCGGCGTAACCGTATGAGCGACTTGAGAGAACTTCCGTCCCTTGCCGCACACTGCTTTGGTGATAATCTCTCTGCACTCGAAGTCTTTATAACTAATGGACATCTTCTTAACCTCCTCCATACAATCATTCGTTACATTTGTATGCAGGACATTCGTCTAGGGTGACAATTTTTTTCGAGATTTACATGATTGATGAACTTCACCCTTGCTGTGACGCTGTTTCGTTCTTACTTTTGTTTTTTTTCTTCCCCTTCGCTATCGTCAAATAACGCTCCAATTCCAGGCAAAGCTGGAAAACGGCGGAACGAACCTCGAATTCCTCCCGAGTTTCCGGCAGCGGCATAGACCGAAATTTCGCCTCCAGCTCCACTAAATGCTTTTCTACATTGCCCGCATAATATTCGCTTTTGACATCTACACTAAGCTCCTCAAAGAGCTCTGCTGTTAACCGGCTGTGCGGAAGCGTCCGATACACCTGCGCAACGAGCTCCATCATCCGCTGAATGCTGTCCAGCTGCTGTTTCCTCATTAAAAAATAGGTGTACGAATAATCATCGATGAGGAGCAGCTGATTTTCTCTGGATCGGCGTGCTTGGCCCAGCCCCTCCTCGATCGCATCATGCGCCTGTATATATTCCTCACCGTTCCAAATATGCTCATGTTCCTTTAAATGACGGGAAAACTCCAGAAAAATAGCCGAAAAAGAATCCTCCACCCGCTCGCGAAGCTGTTTAATCCGCAAGTCGGACCGGGGCATATAAATTAGATTAACGACCATCGCTGTGCCGAGACCGATTAATAGAAGGAACACTTCATTCAAAATGACCTGCGGATCCGTCGATCTCACACTGTATACATGAATGACAATAACCGAACTGGTGACGATGCCGTCCTTCAGCTTCACCTTCGACAGCACCGGATACGCCGCCAAAATAAACACCCCGATTACCCAGGGATAAAAACCGAATAAACTAAAAATAAGCACCGCGAAAAGCAGCCCGATGATGGACGCCACGCTGCGTACAAACGCCGTATGCAGGCTTTTCCGGCGGGTAATATCAGTGCCCAGCACTGCCAGCAGACCGGCCGACGTCGCAAAGGCCAGCCCAAATGCGTTAGCTATATAAACCGCTACGACGGCAGCGATTGCCGTCTTAATGACGCGAATCCCCAAAGGAGTCCCCTCCTTTACTCACAGTTTGCCATGCTTGAAGAAGCTCGGCCTCTCTGCCGCGGGACATTCCCGTACGGTGCGGATTATCCAGACGTCCCCGATCCCACGCCCACAGGTCCTCAAACGTTTGCTCAAGCGGACGGCAGCGTAGCCCCTTCAGCTCTGCCTTACGGGCACTCACCTGCATAAACCCGGACCGCTCCCGATCGCTTGCAGCAATCCATAGCGGAATATCGGTAAAAGGGCGTACCCCCTGCTCCAGCAGCCAGTGCTCGTCCACCGGAACAAGCTCCGCATTCCGGTTCACAGCGGAACGGCAAGCTTCGACCATCCCTCGAAACGTGTATACACCCGGTGTACCCACGGCATTGTATATTCCGGTCTCCTTCTGTTCAGCCATAGCCATCGTCCATGCCGCAAGATCTCTGCCATCGATACATTGGAAAGGAGCCTGCTGCTCCGGGACAAGAATGGCTCCGCCCTCGGCCACTCTCCTTGGCCAATAGGTTAAGCGGTCCGTCGAGTCGTACGGCCCGGCCACGACGCCGGGACGGATCACAAGCAGGCGGCCGCCAAACGCTTCCGCAGCCCTTTGCTCGGAAGCTGCTTTTAAGGCGCCGTAGTAAGCCGGGATATCCTCCGATTCCGGATCCTCAAGCTGCTCGACCTCATGCTCTTCCGTAATTCCGGCGAAGGACTTGTCCGCATAAACAGAAAGCGTTGAAATATAAATATAACGGTCGGCTCGCTCTTTCAAAAATTGCGCGCTAAGAGATACGGCGCGCGGCAAATACCCGCTCGTATCGATGACCGCATCCCATTTTCCGAATGCTAACGGCTCGAGCCCGTCCATTCGATCGCCAACCACTTTTTGCGCGGCAGGAAAAATACCCGGGTTGGTCTGCCCCCGGTGAAACAACGTGACTTCATGTCCGCGGTCGATGGCCGCTTGTGTCATATGTCTCCCTACAAAGGATGTACCGCCCAAAATTAACAGCTTCATGTGCCAGCCCACCATTTCTCCACCTGTTTTTTCCTATCGTACCGGAACACCAGAAGTACTGCAAACGTTTATGTAAACCCCGGATTTCGCTCCGGGGCAGCTTTCACATTTTACGAACAATCCGTTCCTCTACGAATGCAACAACCTGATACATTAAGGTTGCAAAAATCGCAATTACAAACAAGCTTCCGATGACAAGCGTAAAGTTAAACACCTGAAAACCGTATATGATCAAGTAACCGAGTCCGCGCTCCGATGTCAGAAATTCACCGACGATGGCGCCGATCCACGCCAGCCCGACGTTGACCTTCAAGGTAGACACTATCGTTGGAAAGGCAGCGGGCAATATCGATTTCACAAAAATGTCCCGCTTGCCTCCGCCAAAAACGCGAATAACCTTGTTATAATTGGAGTCCACTTCTTTAAAGCTATTGTAAATGACGAGTGTTGTAATAATAACGGTAACGGCCAGCGTCATAGCGATTATCGAAAAAGTGCCCGGACCGAAACCGACAATAATGAGCGGACCGAGGGCAACCTTCGGCATACTATTGAGTACGACAATAAACGGATCCAGCACGCGGGACCAAAATTCGGAATACCAGATAAATGCTGCAATCGCCGTACCGAACAGCGTGCCCAGCAGGAAGCCCGCGCATGTCTCAAGCACGGTAACCCCGATATGCGGCAGCAGTGTTCCGTCCAGCAGCTTGCTGTAAAGCAGCTCTATCACTTTGCTCGGATAGCTGAACAGCAGAACGTCAATCCACTTGTTGCGCCCCGCTACCTCCCAAATCCCGACAAATCCGACGAGCAGCAACGCCTGCGTCAGCATGACGAGCCATGTACGCTTCAGCTGGCGCTTCTTGTATTCGTCGTGCACACGCTGCGTCAGCATCGTATTCACGTGGCATCCTCTCCTTTTTCATCGGCCTGCTCCAGCTCCTGCCACAGCTCCCGGAACAGCTCGTGGAAACCCGGCAGCTCCCGGGCACGCATTGGAGAAGCCTTGCGGATTTCCGCAGGCACCTCCATTACCTTGCGTACGCGGCCAGGGTTGCGGTCGAGCACGATGACGCGGTCGCTCATGGCAATCGCCTCGGACAAATCATGCGTCACGAGCAGCGCTGTCTTGCTGCGGCTCCTTAGCGTCTGCGAGACGAGCTCCTCCAGTTGGAGCTTTGTTTGGTAATCGAGCGCGGAAAACGGTTCGTCAAGCAGCAGGATCTCCGGTTCGACGGCTAGCGTCCGGACGAGCGCGGCCCGCTGCCGCATCCCGCCCGAAAGCTGAGAAGGGTACTGATCGACAGCGTCGAGCAGACCCATTTCTTCCAAGAGATGAAGCGTGTAGTCCCGCTTTTCTTTCGTCAAGGAACCGCTGAGCTCAATGCCGATCAGCGCGTTCTGCCAGATCGTCCGCCAAGGAAACAGGTAATCCTGCTGCAGCATATAGCCGACGCGGGAGCTCGGGCCGGTCACCTTGCGTCCGGCGATTTCCGCTCTGCCGATTGTCGGATCGAGCAGCCCGGCGATGATTGAAAGGATCGTCGTTTTTCCGCAGCCGCTCGGACCGACTAAGCTCACAAACTCTCCCGGGTACAAGTCCAGATCAATATTTTCCACGGCCAGCATCGCTTTTTTCTTCGACACATATACATGCGTTACTCCTTGCAGTTGAACAGCTGGTTTCATACACACACCTCCCCGGTTAAATCCAACTGACGAAATTCGTTATTCCATCGCCTTTTCCGCAAAAGAATTGTTGACCAGCTTGCTGTGTTCCGCGCGCTCCTTCAGCTCGCCCGCTTCGTCCATGATGTTCTGCAGGTTATTCCATTCCTCTTCGTCCACAATCGGATTTTCTGCAAAAGAGCCCTGCTCCTTGTAACGCTTCACTACATTTTTCAAGATCTCAGGATCGGTGTTGTCAAAGAATGGCGCAACCGCGTCGGCAATCTCTTCTACACTGTGTTCCTTCACCCACTGCTGGGCCTTATAGACCGCATTCGTAAACTTCTGTACGGTGGTTGGATTTTTGTCCATAAAGCTTTGCTTCGTCATATAAACCGTATACGGCAAATGTCCGCTCTCCACACCGAAGGAAGCGACCACATACCCTTTGCCTTCCTTTTCAAAAATCGATGCCTGCGGCTCAAACAGCTGTACCCAGTCGCCCGTGCCGGAAGCGAATGCGGACGGTATGTTTGCATATTCGACGTTTTGGATCAGCTCAACGTCCTTGGAAAGATCGATTCCATTCTTCTTCAGCCCGAATTCACCGGCCATCTGCGGCATTCCGCCCTTGCGCTGTCCTAGGAATGTGGTGCCTTTGATCATTTCCCATGTAAAATTGTCAATTTTTTTGCGGGATACGAGGAACGTGCCGTCGGTTTGCGTGACCTGCGCGAAGTTAATTACCGGGTCCTGCGCACCCTGCTGATACACATAAATGGACGTTTCCGAGCCGACCAGCGCGACGTCTACCGAATTGGTGAGCAGCGCGGTCATCGTTTTGTCTCCGCCCGGCGTCGTCGTCAGCTCTACCTCAAGTCCCTCCTCTTTGAAAAAGCCTTTCGTCAACGCGACATACTGTGGAGCGTAAAAGATCGAGCGTGTTACCTCGCCAATCCGCACCTTCGTTTGCTCTTCTTTATTTCCACCGGTGGAACACCCGGCTAGAGCTGCCGTTGCGATCAGCATCAGGGTCAGTAAAATCGCTAGTTTCGATCTCATTGCTGTCGTCCCCTTCCGAAATTGGGTTTTACCCTCAATATATGCGGCAGTCTAGAAAGGGGTTCTTGAATCTTTTTTGGAAAATGCAAAAAAGCCGTTCCGCACAAGTCGGGAGCATGGTGTGCCCCGATTGCACAGAACGGCTTTATGATTTTAGTTAAAGACACGAAACGCTGGGCACAGCAGCAAAGCACGGTCAGCTGATCCGGTGCGGTTTACAGCTGATACAGCGGCTTATACTTTTCCTCCAAATATTGAACCAGGTATTCCGGGTTCAGCTCCTCGCCCGTCACCTCGCGGATAATCTCATTCGGCGTCTTCAGCTTGCCGAAGCGGTACACGTGCTCTGTCAGCCAGTCGCGAATCGGAGCAAAGTCACCCTGCTCAACCAGCTCATCAAACTGCGGCAGCTCCTTGCGCATCGTGTGATACATTTGCGCAGCATACATATTGCCGAGCGAGTAGGACGGGAAATATCCGAAGGCGCCGCCCGACCAATGCACATCCTGCAGCACGCCAAGCGTGTCGGATGGAGGCGTGATGCCGAGGTACTCTTCATATTTTTCGTTCCACGCCTTCGGCAGGTCGGAAACATTCAGCTCCGAGTTAATCAGCTGCTTCTCCAGCTCGTAGCGGATCATGATGTGCAGATTATACGTCAGCTCATCGGATTCTGTACGGATGAGCGACGGCTTTACTTCATTAATAGCCGGGTAGAAGCGGTCCAAGTCGATTCCGGCCAGCTGCTCCGGGAACATGCGCTGCAGGTCGCCATAATACTTCGTCCAGAAGTGGCGGCTGCGGCCGACAATATTTTCCCAGAAGCGGGACTGTGATTCGTGGATGCCCATTGACGTACCGGTGCCCAGGTTCGTACGGCCCAGCTCCGGATCGATATTTTGCTCGTACAGCGCGTGGCCTCCCTCGTGAATCGTGGAGAACAGCGCATATTTCATATCTTCCAGATCGAAGCGTGTTGTGACGCGGGCGTCGCCCGGGTTAAGCGCAGTCATGAACGGATGCGCAGTTACATCGAGGCGCCCCGCCTGGAAGTCGTATCCAATTTGCTCGAGAATAAACACGCTGAATTCACGCTGCTTGTCAATCGGAAACGGCTTATGTAAAAAATCTCCCTCGGGCTGTTTCGCCTTAGCTATCGCCGCGACCAGCGGAACGAGCTTTTGGCGAAGCTCGCCAAATACTTGGTCCAGCTTTTCCACCGTCATCCCCGGTTCGTACATATCGAGCAGCGTGTTATATTTATTACCCTCATAACCCCACAGGTCGATAAACTTCTTTTGGAACTCGATGATTTTTTCCAAGTAAGGCTGGAATGCTTTGAAGTCATTGTTCGGCTTCGCTTCTTCCCATGCCGATTCCGCTTGGGATGTGAGAATCACGTACTCCTGGTACAGCTCCGGCGGGATTTTTTTGCTGCGGTCGTAATCCTTCTTCGCTTCCTCCAGCATCCGCTGGTCGTTATGCGTCAGACTCGAAAACACGCCCGGCGCCATCAGCTCCTCCAGGTAACGGCCCATGTCGTCGGACACGGACATTTTGAACATTTCGGTGGAGAGCAGACCGATTGTCTCCGAGCGTACGGGAACGCTTTTCTTCGGCGCGCCTGTGCGCAAATCCCAGTACATGACGCTTACGGCTTCCTCGTAGCTTTTGATTTTTTGGATCAGTTCCTTAAAGCTCTGCAAGCTCGTTTTTACAGCCTCCATAAAAGCACTCCTTTGTTATAACGGATTAATTCTACATGAAAACATTCGTCAAGGAAGACTATACCTGTTATTATAGAAAAAACAGTCTGCCGAGTCTAATTGGTGTGAGGCTGGATGGGATTGCGGCGCAGATGCAGCGTGGTTGTTCCCGTGATAGGAGACAACTTGAACTATTTTTATGAAACGAGGGAGTTACTCATGATCCATATTACCTTATCGCCAGAAGCGAAGCAGCGGCTGTCGGAAGAGCCATATCAAGGAAAAGCGATTAAGCTGGTTTACGATTCCGAGGGCTGCGGATGTGCAGTGAGCGGTGTACCGTCGTTGTGGCTGCTGGAGGCTCCAGGTAAAGACGACTTGGTGGCCGAGGGTGAAAGCCCGGTAACCATTTGTTATGAACAGCGGCACGAAATTTTCTTTGAGCCAAAACTAAAATTAGGGTACAACGAGGCTCGGAGCACCTTTTCCCTTTCCAGCGACGGCCAGATCTACAACCCGTCAATCACTATCAAAACGACGGCGCCGGCAACAAAATAAACAAACAGGGTCCCTTGATGCGAGGGACCCTTCGTTTTGTTGAGAAAGCCAAAGCCAATCTAGACCAAATTCGTTATCACTATGAAAAGTAAAATAACGATGCCGAACACCACGGCTGCCGCTTTCCATTTCGGAGTATTTTCCGTCTTAAAATAAATATTCACGGTCTCACTCCGGAGCAGGAACAAGAACAGCAATGCATTCCACAATACGCGAAAACCGTACTTTATATAGTAAGATGCCACACCTTGACCAGGCGCTCCAAGCAGGTTTACAACATCATTGATCGAAACCAACGCATTGACATTACGGGCAATAGCGTATGCGAAGTAAAAAATGGCAAGCCACCACCCCCACTTCTTCCCGGTCCACGCTCCAATTCCGGCCGCAATTCCAAGAATCCCCAAGAAGGCAATCGAACCTTGCAGAAGTACTGCGGGAACTCCGATATCCGCCGAAGCGTCTGTTAATGAAGCGAATGAAATCAACTGGGTAACAGCTAAGATGCCTCCCCCTAAAATAAGAAGGATGGCGATTAAAGTAATGCTGGTGGGCCTGTCGTAATTTCCTTCGGTTACTTGATAGCTTGTCTGATTTGCTTGCATTCACGAAACACTCCTCAGAAATAGTATGTATTTCCATAATTCTACAACCAATCCTCATTCCCTCCATCCATATAGCGATGTGCAAAAAAATAAAACTGTCGAGGATGAGGATCCCGACAGTTTTCATGCTCCTTATGGCGAGGAGCTTGTTAATGTAGTTTGCTTTCGCGCGCTTGCCCCCGGGCCGGCGATGCGCTCCGCGGCTGCCCGCGAGACCCGGCGGCTAGCCCCGCTCGGACTGCCGCCGCTCCAGCTCCTCGCGGCGCGCCTCGATCACATCGCTGCGGTCGCGCAGCGTGTGGCGATCGATCAGCTCGCGGCGGCTCATATCGCTCGGCGCGCCCCAAATCAAGCCGCGCTGCTCCGCCTCGCGCCGGCACACCTCTGCCAGCTGCGCATCGGCCAGCGGCAAATCCATCTCGCGGTAGCGGTAGTCCCGCTCCGCTTCTTCACCCGCAGCGGCGAGCTCCGCCAGCCGCTCCCGCAAATCCGCCTCCAGGCGCGCCCCGTCAAGGGCCATCGCCTCAAAATCTACGCCGCCGCCGGATACCTTCTCCAGCGCCGCGCCCCACATTTTCCGCGCCCCCGGCAAGTTCCCCCTGCGCGCGTGATACGCACCTACGGCCACCTGGATGAGCATCAGCCATCCGATCCGGTTCGGATGCTCGGGGTGCTCCTTCCAAAATTCCTCCATAATCTCATGACACTCAAAATAATCCCGCTCCGCATGAAACGAAACCAAGTAATCTACGTATTCCTTAATAAGTTGCATTCCACCGCCGTCCTTTCTATACTTAGTTATTGTACACTGCGGAGGATAAAACTTGAAATCACTGCGGATAGTAATTACTAAAAAGGAGCTGTATCTTCCTGTGAAAAAGCTTTTGCTCGTCCTTATGGCCATGACCCTTATTTACACCACTGCTGCTATTTCTGTTCCTGATCTTGTCGATGCCAAATCGCGCAGCGGCTATAAATCGCCCCGCAAGTCGGTAACCGAACAGCCGAACAACAACGTTAACCGTGCGGATCAGACGCCAAACCAAAATCCTGGCGTATCGCCAACGACACCGGCGCGTACCGCTCCGGCCGCAAACAAAGGCGGATTTTTCGGCGGCGGTTTCGGACGAGCGTTACTGCTTGGCGGCGTAGCCGGACTTCTCTTCGGCGGCCTGCTTGGCAATCTTGGCGTACTGGGCAGTCTTCTAGGATTCCTGGTTAACATTCTAGCAATCGTGGTTCTATTCATGGTGATTCGCTCCATCTTCACATACTTCAAAAACCGCCGGAAGCAAAATGAGGGGCGTTTTAACGAATGAAGCTGAACGAAGATGAAATTATTAATGCAATCTGCTTCCACGTAGCGGAACGGAAGCAAATCCGACCGGAGCAGGTCGAAGCCCAGCTCGCTTGGGACGAAGATCATGGGTACTCCTGCGAGGTGTTTGCCGAAGGCCGCAGCCAATATTACGTCGAAGCGAACATGCTGGAAGCGATTGAGCGTTATCTTTTGAAAAAGTACGACCAACGCGTTTTCCGCAGCCAAATTCAATTGGATATTGAAGAAGAAATGGTTGCGTACATCCGCAGCTAATGCTAATCCGAAGGCGGGGCTCAAAGGCCCCGTCTTTTTCTATTTTTACGAGGCTTCCCGCGGCAGCTCTTAAAACCTCCAAGCAACCAATCCAACTCACAATGTGGGTAGAACATGCAATCCCCCTCTCCCCCAAACCTGCGGAATAGACCAACCTGCACTCGAGTTCATTTTCCACCACTTTCCTGCGCAACCTTTTCTATCATTTGTCGTCCAATACTATGTACGAGTTTGATAGATAGGGAGTGTGGGAATTGGCAGCAAAACGAGGTTGGCGGGTGTTTGGCGCTGCGTTAATCGGGATTTCCGTGTTCGCGCAAAGCGTCGGAACCATAGGAGCGGCAGATCTTACGACAAAATTCCGGGTATATCAAAACGACAATATTTTACGAGAGTTTGCCGACTATAATCAGGCGGTAAACTATGCGAAGGGCTTTTCGAACAGCCACGTTGAAGAAATTGGCAGCCGCAAATGGCGCTGGGATAATTTTGCCCGCTATAAGGTGTATCAGAACGGCAAGCCGCTTCCATGGGGAGAATTTGCTACGCTGCAGGAAGCGATCCGGGAAGCTGCAAAGTGGGGCAATTCCTCCGTACGCGATTTGAGGGGACAAGGCTGGGTATGGAACAATTACGCCAAGCCGGGCTACACGCTGTATCAAGGTGATACTACTCTCGATACATGGACGTTCGCCACTCTTGAACAGGCCAAAGCCGAAGCGAAAAAATGGGGACATGCCCATATTATCGACAACAGCAGTAAAACATGGGTTTGGGACAACTATCCCGAGGCCGACAAGCAGAAGCTTCGTTCCGGCGAGCTGACGTATCAAGTGTACCAAGGCAGCTATACGAACGAGCAGTGGCGTTTTGCATTCATTGAAGATGCGATCAAAGAGGCGGCCAAGTGGGGCGGCTCCACGGTAGTCAATAAGCGCACGGGCAAAACGGTCCATTCCAACGTTAGACCATATGAAGTCAAGCAGTTTAATACGGTACTCGACTCTTTTATGACGCTGGAGCAGGCTATTGCTTACGCGCAAAAATGGTCCCATGCGAAGGTGCTCGAAAACAGCACGGAAATTTGGAACAACTATCCTTACTATCAAGTATTTCAAAATAATACGCTGATCGGCGAATTCCAGTCCATCCCGGAATCGTTGGCTTATTCCATGAAGTACGCGAATTCCGCGATTCGCACGTACGAGGGAATTGAGATTTGGGATAACCTGCGCAAGCTGCAGTTCTGGGCTTGGAACGGTGTTTCCGGCGCAGACACGATTCGCTCCCATGTCGCACAAACGCAGGGCCTTGACGTCGACTCCCCTTCGTGGTTCAGCTTAACCGACGCTTCCGGCAACCTGACGGATAAGAGCAATGCGGCAACCGTGGCGGAGCTGAAGAAGCTAGGGATCGGGGTCCATCCGCTGGTTACGAATCAATTCGATGCGAAGCTGACGACGCAGTTTTTATCCAGCGCAGATGCGCAAAGAAAGTTCATCGACGCGCTTGTAAAGCGCTGCGCGGAATTAAAGGTTGATGGTATTAACGTCGATTTCGAATCGATGGCCGGCAGCGACCGCGCGAAGTATACGGAATTTCTACGTAATCTAACTAAAACCGCGCATGATGCAGGTCTGATCATTTCCGTTGATTTACCGCGCGGAAGCGCAGCTTGGAATGAAAAGACCGCGTTCGACCACGAGGCCATCGCCGGAATCGTCGATTACGTGATCACCATGACCTACGACCATCATTACAGCGGCAGCCCGACTCCGGGCTCGGTAGCCGGTTTACAGTGGGTGGAGCAGGGCATTAAGGAATTTTTGGCTTACGGTATTCCACGGGACAAGCTCATCATTGGAATTCCGTTCTACGTACGTCAATGGAAGCTGGACAGCTCCGGCAATCTGGTCAGCAACTCAGCCCTTCTGATGAAAAATCTGCCGAAGCTGATCGAGGAGAAAAAAGCCGTTTCCACATGGGACGAGCGCTTCCAGCAGTACAAGGTGGAATACAAAGAGGATGGCTTTACGTACGTTTTCTGGCTTGAGGATGAATCGACCGTCAAAGCAAGAATTGCACTGGCCAAGAAATACGATCTCGCCGGCGTTGCCGCTTGGCGTCTCGGCTACGATTCCGCAGAGCTTTGGAACACGATGATCCGCGAAAAATAAACGAACGGAACATTAATAGATATAGAATGGATTGATAAATCTTGCCAATTCAAATCGAACAGCGCTTCGGTTTAACGGAACAAGACCTGACGATGATCCGCCAGCTCGAGCAGCAATGCTTGAAGGCGGATCTTTTTCCTTTGAAGCTGAATTGGGATATGCTCGAAAGCCGGGATTCCGGCGTTGGTGACGATTTTCTCGCCTTTGACGGAGAAAGCTTAGTCGGATTTGTCGGGCTTTATGCATTTCCCGGCAGTGAAACGATTGAGGTTAGCGGCATGGTGCACCCGGATTGCAGACAGAACGGCGTATTCCGCCTCCTTGCCGAGCGGGTAAAAGCTGAGGCGCTTTCCCGTGGTGCCGAAGAGCTGCTGTACATCTGTCCCTCCGCTTCCATCGGGGCAATCGGCTATGCCAAATCCCGTAAGCTGCAATATACGCATACGGAGCATTTGATGCGGTATGACAGCACCGCTGCTGCGATTGGTACCGGCGATTCGCCGTCATCGGAGGAAAGCATCGCCCTTATCCCCGCTTCAAAGTCCGATCTTGCCCGGCTTATCGATCTGATGCAGGATGGATTCGGCATGAGCGAGCTGCTCTCCCGCCCATATCTCGAATCCACACTGGAGAGCACCACGGACCATACCTATATGGCCCACTACAAAGGAGAGCCGATTGGAACGATTCGACTCATGAAGGATACCCACGGAGCCGGAATTTTCGGCTTTGTCGTTGATTCGGCCCATCGCGGCCGGGGGCTTGGGAGAGCCATATTAAAGCAGACCGTGTCCACCCTCATCGCGGAAGGCTACACCAACCTATGGCTGGAAGTAAACGCCGTCAATGATCAAGCACTCCGCCTTTACGAATCCTGCGGATTCCGCCCGGTTTCTAGCTTTGAGTACTATTCGCAAAGACTGTAACCCGCATCATCCTATCCAAAGGTTTCTTTCCTCGCCACAAAAAAGCAGCCCGAAGGCTGCTTTTTTTGTTACCCATGTACATGTGCCGGCCGTCCTGCAGTTTCTTAGCCGATCCAATTTGTAAGCGTTTTATAAATAATTGTTGTGTGATTTTACTATATATGGTATACGGAAAAAGAGTACATTTCTTGTGCCGCGTATCCATCAAGAAAGGAGGAAATGCCGCAACCGCTTTTAGCTCATCACACTATTCTTATTTTCAAAGGAGGCGTTACGATGTTGAAGAAATTTTATCGACCGTTTTCCCGCAAGCTGCTCCCTTCCATCCTTTGCTCTGCCCTTCTGCTCACAGCGATGTTCGCCGCACCGGCCGGCTCAAGCTCCGCTGCGGACCCGGTTCGAGTATTTCCCGGAGCCGAAGGCTTCGGAGTAGACTCCCCTGCCGGCCGCGGCGGAACCGTCATTAAGGTTACCAACCTGAACGCGGATGGCCCCGGATCGCTCAAAGCGGCTCTGGCTGCCAAGGGACCGCGCATTATCGTCTTTGAAGTGGGCGGGGTGATCGATCTAAATCGCCAAACCTTGGAAATCTCCGAGCCGTTTGTCACAATCGCCGGTCAGACAGCACCCTCTCCAGGCATTACTCTCATTCGCGGCGGCATGCGGATCTCCACTCACGATGTGCTGATGAAGCATATCCGCTTTCGAATGGGTGACGCCGGGGCGGCAAAAGGCAGCGGCTACGAGCCCGACGTTTCGACTTACGGCGCAAACGCCTATAACATTGTCATCGATCACTGCTCGTTCGCATGGGGCGTTGACGAGACGTTGTCGGCCAGCGGACCGCGCTTTAACGGCACGTCCGGCACCTCCCGGAAGCTGACGTTCAGCAACAACATTATTGCCGAGGGTCTGCATGACTCGGTACATAAGAAGGGTCCGCATTCCATGGGTACTCTCATCCACGATTACGTAACCGATGCAGCCATTGTCGGGAATCTTTTTGCCCATAATTATGAACGAAATCCTTGGTTCAAAGGCTTTGCCAGCGGAGTTGTCGTCAATAACGTCATTCATAATCCCGGTAAATGGGCGATTCGCCTCGGCTACGTTCCCGGGGAATGGACTTCCTCCTCGATCACGCCTCAAGGACCGAAGGTCAGCGTTGTCGGCAATTATATGAAGCACGGAGCGAATACGGTCTCCGGCCTAGGATTGGTTGGAACGAATTCAAACAGCGGCGAGGCCTATATGGATGATAACACCGCGCTGAACCGCTCCGGTCAAGCGGTTCCCTTGACATTCGGCGGCGTCAAAACGCTCAGCTCTAAACCTTCCTGGCCGTCCGCCGGTTTGACTGTCCGCCGCTCCTCCGAAGTGCTGACGTATGTAACGCAGCATGCAGGGGCTCGTCCGAAGGACAGGGATAGCGTTGACAAGCGAATCGTTTCGGAGACGCTGAACGGCACCGGCAAGCTGCTCAACAGCCAGAACGAAGTCGGCGGGTATCCAAAGGCAACTCCGGTATACCGTAAGCTTACCGTTCCTTCAAACGGCATCGACGAGTGGCTTCACCAATTCTCCTTAGAGCTGGAGTAAAGTAATGCTCTAGCCTGTCGTTCCATACCTCGAAAGCCTGGCAGATCCCCTGCCGGGCTTTTTTTATATTCACCTCTTCGAAAAAAACGCTGTGATATAAGCTACAGCTAGGTCGTTCCCATCGACGCTATAATCCTTTCATGACCACCTGATGCTTTACAGACCATCGGACTGGAAGCCAGCAAGAGCTTTGAACTATACTAGGAGGTTTTTACGATGCCACGAATATCAAGATGGGAACCTGAAAACAACGATTTTTGGATGTCAGAGGGAAAACGCCACGCAACCCGCAACCTGTGGATCTCCGTCCCTTCCCTTATGCTAGCGTTTATTGTATGGCAGATCTGGTCTGTCGCGGCTGTTCGCTTAAACGATATCGGATTTAACTTTTCCCAAGATCAGCTCTTCACCCTAGCCGCTATTCCCGGATTGGTTGGAGCCACACTGCGGTTTGTATATACCTTTGCCGTCGGCATCGTTGGTGGACGGAATTGGACCGTAATTTCTACCGCAGTATTGATGATTCCGGCAATCGGAATCGGCATCGCTGTCCAAAATCCGGATACACCGTATTCCGTGATGCTGATCTTAGCGGCATTGTGCGGACTTGGCGGAGGAAATTTCTCATCTTCGCTCGCCAACATCTCGTTATTTTATCCGAAGAAGGAAAAAGGAACGGCGCTTGGCATTAACGGCGGTTTAGGAAACATGGGGGTTTCCGTCGTTCAATTTGTAACTCCGCTTATTATTACAACTGGCACGTTTGCCTTTATCGGCGGCGAGGGCCAGCTGTTAAAGAATGGACAAGAAATATGGCTGCAAAACGCAGCTTTCATCTGGGTCATTCCGATCCTCATTATGACGGTTGTAGCGATGTTCGGTATGGATAATTTGCCTGGCGGCAAACAATCGATGAAAGAGCAATTCGTTATTGTAAAGCGCAAGCATACTTGGGTTATGACCTTCTTATATGTTGCAACCTTCGGTTCCTTCATCGGCTTTTCGGCTGCGTTCCCGCTGCTCTTAAAAGCACAGTTTCCGCAGCATGTTTCTCTTGCTTTCCTTGGCGCTTTTATCGCAGCAGCCGCACGTCCGGTAGGGGGCTACATTTCCGACAAAATTGGCGGAGAAAAAGTAACAGCCTTTGTATTAACTGTGATGGGATTAGGATCCTTAGCAGTTACCTATTTCATTCAAATCAATCATTTTGGCGGATTTTTGGCTGCCTTCCTCGTCCTGTTCCTTGCAGCAGGTACCGGTTCGGGCTCAACCTTCCAAATGATCCCTTATATTTTCTCGCAAAAGGAAGCCGCACCTGTCCTTGGATTTACCGCAGCGTTCGCAGCTTATGGTTCGTTCTTTATTCCTAAGCTTTTCGGCTGGTCCATCAAGTCCACCGGAACGTATACAACAGCTTTTTACATCTTTATCCTTTTCTATGCAGCCGCGATCGCAATCAATTGGTGGTACTACCAAAGCAAGCGGGCGGAAGTAAAAGTATTCACAGCGAAAAAATAATGCCGGTTTATCACCAGCATGAATCCATCGAAAGCTCGTGAAGGGGAAACCCGACACGTGCTTTTTCCTATGGAACGAAGTTCCTCTGCAACATAATTCCTCAATGACTTGGAAAAGATACACGTGGGAATCCCGATGCGGATCCGTAATATTTTTGAAATAGCAAAGGATGGAACGTAACCATGACCAATCAAAATCAGCACGACCGTACTGGACGGATTACCTCTGCAACTGCCGACACGCCTGCAACCTCGGCCAAAGAAAGCAATGAGACGGATATCCAAATGAAATCCGAAAGAGCTGCGTTCCAAGCCAAGGAGCAAACATCTGAAAAGGTGTAAAGTGGATGCTGTGCTCCCTCTCTTGAAAAAAGCTGACCTTCTCCCTCGTGTACTAGGGGTAAAGTCAGCTTTTTTCCACGTCTATGCTACAGCTGTTTTATCAGGTCTCCGGACGTACCAACCGGTGCTTGGCAGGCATATCCCGAGCATACATATGCGGTTGCATTCCCTTCCAATGCGTGCTTTCCTGCGGTAAACGGAAACAAATCCCCCCATTCCGGCTGCGGCTCTTCTCGCGTCTGCACGACAATTGCATTCGGCAGAAAACGCTCACGGACCACCCGCTTCATTTTGGCACGCTCTTCGTCTCCTTCTTGACCCGCTATGACAATCTCACTGCCGGGACTCAGGGCGAAATCCATTGCGATCATGAACATCGAATGTCCCGGCGGATACGTTTGTACGGTTCCGCCAAACGCGGCAAGCTGACGGTCGGCAAGCTCTTTTAGCGGTGCGCGATCCGTATACTTTGCAAGACGGATTATGTTATACGCGGCCACCGAATTGCCCGAAGGAATCGCACCATCGTATATTTCCTTCATTCGGCTGGGCAGCTGCTCGCCGTCGCTCCCGTAGAAATAAAATCCTCCGTCTTTTTCATCCCAAAACAACCGGATCATATCCTCGTTCAGCTCTAGTGCTATCTTCATCCAGCTGATGTCAAACGTCGTTTCATACAGCTCGATCAGCGCCCATACCATAAATGCGTAGTCATCGATATACCCCGGAAACGCCGCTTCCCCGTCCCGCCAGCGGGCAAGAAGCCTTCCATCCTCCCGGCGCAGCCGCGTCAGCACAAAGTGTGCAGCTCGCTCTGCGGCGTAGGCGTATTCCGGCTTATCGAATGCTCTTGCCCCCTTGGCCAACGCCGCAATCATCAGCGCATTCCAGGACGTCAGTACTTTATCGTCTTTGCCTGGATGAACCCGCTGCTCCCGATGCTGAAACAGCTGTTCGCGGGCCTGCTCCAGCTGAGCCGTCAGCGCTTCCTCGGTCACACTTCGGGTAGCGGCAAGCCGGGAAAGCGACGCTTGAAGCAGATTCGGAATGCTGTGGTGTCCTTCAAAATTGCCCTCCGCCGTAATGTCATACACCTCGCAAAACAGCTCACCAAGCTCCGGTCCCAGCACCTTCAGCACTTCGTCCTCTGACCAGACGTAGAACTTTCCTTCCTCGCCTTCCGAATCGGCATCCTCCGCGCTGTAAAACCCGCCCTCCTGATCGGTCATATCCCGCAGCACATAAGTGAAAATTTGCTCGGCGATTCCTGAATACTTCGGCTTGCCCGTAACCTGGTACGCCTCGGTATAAGCCATGGCCAATAAAGCATTATCGTAGAGCATTTTTTCAAAATGCGGTACGAGCCACTGCTCGTCGGTCGAATACCGGGTAAAGCCGAATCCGACATGGTCATATAAGCCGCCCCGGTGCATGCCGTCTAGTGTCTTTTCGACCATGAGCAGCGCATGCTCCTTTCCCGTTCGATGGTAATAACGAAGCAGGAACATGAGATGATGCGGCGTCGGAAACTTCGGCGCCTCGCCAAAACCGCCATACGTTTCGTCAAACGTTTGGCCATACTCGCTGTACGCTTGGTCCAGCAGCTCCAGCGAAACCTCTCCCGCCTTGGTCGAGAGCGTCCGCCTCGCCGTGCTTTCCATGATCTTGCGGGCGGAATCGACGACCTCGCCGCGATCGTCCTTCCATTTCGCCGCCACCTGCTCCAGCAGCTCAATGAGGCCGATTCGGCCGTGGCGCCTGCGCTTCGGAAAATAAGTGCCGGCAAAAAACGCCTCTTTATCCGGCGTCATCAAGATCGTTAGCGGCCACCCGCCCTGTCCTGTCAGCGCTTGGCATACGCCCATATAGAGATGGTCGACATCGGGACGCTCCTCCCGATCGACCTTGATCGAGATATAATCGCGGTTAAGCACCTCCGCAGCTTCCTCGTCCTCGAAGGACTCGCGTTCCATGACGTGACACCAATGGCAAGTGGAATAACCAATAGATAAAAAGATAGGCTTGTTTTCCTGATTCGCTTTTTCAAAAGCCTCCTCTGACCAAGGAAACCAATCTACCGGGTTGAAGGCATGCTGCAGCAGGTACGGTGATTTTTCATTCGCTAATCGATTGGGTTTTTTGTTCGTTGTCATTGGGCATCACCTCCTTTTTCGTTGGATATTTTTGTATGTGTAAAGCTTATCATACCCTGTTCTAAAGAGGAAAAATCCATTTCACTCCACTGGCTTGGGCAGTAACCGGTCGAGTGTGCGACCAGCGTGCCTCAGGCAGCGCTGTCACACCAACTGAAAAAGACTAACCCATTTGGATTAGTCTTTTCCGCCGCTGTGTTTCCGTTAACCTATTACAAACATAATTCTTGGGACGCCACTCAATACCTAGTGGCCATTTTCACGTCTGCGCCACTTACTTTCTATGCATCTTGAATTCCAAGAACAGCTCATTGTACCTCGCGAGCATCGTTTTCCCCAGGTTTTCATAAACCTCAAGCTTTGCCGTCATTTCCTCCGAAGGGTAAAAGCGCTCGTCCTCGGTGATCTCCTCCGGCATGATCGCAAGCGCCTCCTCATTCGGCGTGGAATAGCCGACATACTCGGCATTTTGTGCGGCTACTTCGGCATCGAGCATAAAATTGATAAACTGATGCGCGCCGTCGATGTTGCGAGCGGTCCTAGGAATGACCATGTTGTCGAACCACAGGTTTGTCCCTTCCGAAGGCACAACATAATCCAGCTTCTCATTCTCGCTGATGATCTCCGAAGCATCTCCCGACCAAACGACCCCGATTGCCGCCTCCTCGGCAGCAAGCAGCATCTTGATTTCGTCGCCGACGATCGCCTTTACATTCGGTGTCAGCTTCTCAAGCTTTTGCTTTGCCTCCACCAGATGATCATCATTCGTATCATTAAGCGAATAGCTGAGACTGTTCAGCGCAAAGCCCATTACCTCTCGCGCCCCATCCGCCAGCAAAATTTCATTGCGTAAGGACTCATCCCACAGATCATTCCAGCCGGTTAGCTTCTTACCGTCCAAAAGCTCCGGATTATACACGATGCCCACGGTCCCCCAGAAATACGGTACCGAATACTCGTTGCCCGGATCAAACGGCAAGTCCATGAACCGCTCATTGATGTTGCCCAGATTCGGCAGCTTGGACGGGTCAAGCTTGTACAGTAAGCCTTCCTGTTTCATTTTGTCTATCGCATACTCGGACGGCACGGCGACATCGTACACGGTCCCGCCCTGCTTGATCTTCGTCATCATCGCTTCATTCGAGTCGAACGTCTGATAGATCACTTTCATCCCTGACTGCTCTTCGAATTGCTCAATCAGCTCCGGATCAATGTAGTCCCCCCAGTTGTACACTGTGAGTGTATTGTCGCCTGAGTACCCCTCCGACGTATTCAAATATTGAATCCAATACAGGATTCCTATAGCCACCACAAATACAATGGCAAACATGCGAACTAAAGGCTTCATTGGCCCAACTCACCTCCAGCCTGTGCCGCTCTTGCGGCCCGTGCAGCTAAAGTTCTTCGGCGCTGCGTATAGTAATACCCCAGCACCAGAACAAGGGTAACTAAGAAAATCAGTGTAGAAAGCGCATTAATCGAAGGAGAAATCCCCTGCTTCGCCCTAGAATAAATTTCAACTGACAGAGTGGAAAACCCGCTTCCCGTTACAAAGAAGGTTACGGCAAAATCATCCAGCGAATACGTGAGCCCCATGAAGAAAGCGCTGAAGATCCCCGGCCTAATCATCGGAAGAATAACCTTGGACAGCACATTCATGCGGTTGGCGCCAAGATCACGTGCCGCGTCTACAAGCGTCGGACTCATCTCCTGCAGCTTCGGAAGGATCATCAGCACCGCAATCGGAATGCTGAAGGCGATATGAGACAGCAGCACGGAATAGAAGCCCAAACTTATCCCAAGCATCGTGAACAAGATTAGAAAAGAAGCCCCAATCACGACATCCGAACTCACAATGAGCACGTTGTTTAACGTCAGCACCGTACTGCGCATCCGTGTTTTTCGGATATTGTGAATGAACATGGCGCCAAAAATACCGATAATCGTGGAAATTGCAGAGGACAACAGCGCTACTGCCGCCGTATTCAGCACAATGATCAGCAATCTCGTATCCTGAAACACTTCCTTGTACCAATCCAGCGTAAAGCCTTCAAACGTGTGCATGTTGCCGCCGCTGTTAAATGAATAAAAAATAAGGTAGGCGATAGGTGCGTAGAGCACCGCGAACACTGCAACCAAATACAAGTAAGACCATTGATATTTACGGCTCATGGCGCACACGCACCTCCTTTTTCTTATCTCCTAGAGCAAACATCACTGCAGCCATGATCAAAATCAGAAACACGGCAATGGTCGCCCCCATTCCCCAATCCATCGTGACGAGAAAATGCTGCTCAATCGCCGTTCCAAGCGTAATCACTCGGTTGCCGGTAATAAGACGTGTAATCATAAACAGCGACAACGACGGAATGAATACCGCCTGGCAGCCCGTCTTCACTCCTGAAAGCGTTAAGGGGAGGATCACTTTGCGAAAGGTTGTCCAACCGGATGATCCAAGATCACGCGCCGCGTCTACAAGTGTAGGATTTAGCTTTTCAAGAGAATTGAAGATAGGCAGAATCATAAACGGAATGAAAATATACACCGCAGTAAAAATGAAGCTAAAATCCGTAAACAACAGCTGCTGCCGTCCGAAACCAAGTGCCTCAAGCAGCATGTTTAACGGGCCATATGTCCCCATAATGCCCAGAAATGCATATGCCTTCAGCAGAAGGTTAATCCAGGTAGGCAGGATAATCAGCAGCAGCCAAAGCTCCTTATGCTTGAGCTTGGTGAGCAGATAGGCCGCAGGATACGCTACGAGCAAGGAGAAAAATGTAATTAGAGCTGCATAAAAGAAAGAACTTAACGACATTTCCAAATAGACAGGTGTGAAAAACTTGCTGTAATTATCCAGACTAAGGCCACCTTCCATGTCATGGAAGGAATAATAAACGATAAGAATCATAGGCGCGACAACGAAGAGAACAATCCACAATAAATATGGGATGTAGTAAATACTCCGAATTTGATTGTTCATTCTCGCTCACCGCCGTCTTCCGTGTAAGCCTCCAGCCGCTTGTCGAACTCCTCCTCCGACTCACCAAACCGCATAACATGAATCGCTGCCGGTTCGAAATCGAGTCCGATTCGAGAGCCAACCGTTACTTTCTTGGTCGAATGGACGAGCCATTCGTTTCCTGCATCGTCGTAGCAGCAAATTTCATAATGGACTCCGCGGAACAACTGCGTATCCACATTCACCTGCAGCTTGCCCTGATCCGGCATTGTGATTTCGAGATCCTCAGGGCGGATGACAATCTCTACTGGCTCGTTCGGCTGCAAACCGCCGTCAACGCATTCAAATACCTTTTCTGCAAATTCGACCTGATAGTCTTGTATCATTCGCCCTCTCACAATATTAGATTCCCCGATAAAGTCTGCGACGAACCTATTGATCGGCTCATCATAGATGTCCGTAGGAGTACCGCTTTGCTCAATCCGTCCCTTGTTGAGAACGAAAATTTCGTCAGACATCGCGAGCGCCTCTTCTTGGTCGTGCGTGACGAAAATAAACGTAATGCCAAGTCTGCGCTGAAGTTCTCTCAGCTCATATTGCATATCGGTCCGAAGCTTCAAATCTAGTGCCGATAAAGGCTCATCCAACAGGATAATCCGCGGCTCGTTCACGATCGCCCGCGCTATCGCTACGCGCTGCCTTTGACCGCCCGACATCTCATGAATCTCGCGATCCTCATACCCTTCGAGGTTGACAAACTTCAGCGCGTCCTGCACCTTTTCTTTGATCACGTTGTTTTTCAGCTTCTTGATCCTTAGTCCGAAGGCGACATTCTCAAACACATTCAGATGTGGGAACAGCGCATAATCCTGAAACACGGTATTAACCTGCCGCTCATTCGCCGGAACATGATTGATAACCTTATCGTCCCACATAATGCTGCCTTCCGTCGGCTCCATAAAACCTGCAATCAGCCGCAGGATCGTCGTCTTTCCGCAGCCCGAAGGGCCCAGCAGCGTGTAAAATTTACCTCTCTCAATCTCGAAGCTCACCTTATCTAGAACGACTACGTCCTCATACCTTTTCGTTACTTTATCAAAACGTATAATCGTATCATTCCCCATGTCATTTCCGCCTTCCTTCATTAGATAAAATTCCCAATGATTCGACAATAACCCCAATCCAACGGTGTCTGCAAGTATTAATTTCATATTTTTTTAGTTATATTGGTTAATTGCACTAAAAAATCATGATATCCTCAATGGCATAACACCATTTAGCTCTTCGATAGAGCCGATTCCCTGTTTGAACGTGAAGAGACAAAAAAGCTGCCAACTGTATGCAAATATCGCAATACAGTTGGCAGCTCTTATCAAATTATAATTGTATTATTATTCTAGCTCCATGTAATACAGATTCGTAACTTCATCTTTTGTAATGGTATGTGCGCCCGGCTGAAGGTCTACACGTACCACACCATCCTGCATGGCATAACTTGTTCCATCGATCTTGATTTTTGTACCGTCTGCTGTATTAAATACTAATGTTAAAGTTGCATTTTCTGTGGTCGTAAACTCAATTTTGGTCGAGCTTTCGATTTTCAAGCATTGGGTTAATGTTAAGCCATTGTAGACCACCGTTCCCTTACTTGTGGAAAGGTTCCCTTGAATCGCGAAGAAGTCGCTCGCTTTTCCATCTGTTGTAAAGTTATGAACATACTCTCCAGTTGTCGGATCTGTCGGATCAGTCGGGTCCGTTGGATTTGTTGGGTCTGTTGGGTCTGTCGGATCAGTTGGCTCTGTTGGATCTGTCGGCTCCGTCGGATCCGTTGGGTTCTCCGTTGAGTTCCCCCCAACAGAAACAAGGGCACTCGTATAGTTTTTTATTTTCGACATGAGTGCTGTATTAAGGCTAGACGATGCATCATCCACTGAATCATTAAATTCCCAAGTAAAATCTCCCTTGTTTAAGCGTCCAGCTTCTGCCGTAACAATTTGTTCAACATCGCTTACGTTGTCAATATCAGCAGCGTCGACGCCCAAATCGATACGGGTATCGAAGTTATTATAGGATGTTCCACCTACTACTGTTTGGTATGAGCTTGGAACGGCTTCATTTCTGGACGAAGCTAAATATGCATCAAATGAACTTGCATCAGCTGCAGCTGTTCCTGCATTGGAGTTTGCATAAATAAGACTTGCAGCATCAACAATGATGTTATTGTATGCTTTAATCATACCGCCATCTTCACCGGAGAACGTTCCGTCTCCTAATGCATCCGTACCCTGCAAGGAGCTCAGCATTGGATATTTCGTATTTCTAAAGTAATTGGCTTCGACAAAGGCTGAGCTTCCTGTCGTAGTCCCAACCCCATACTTTGAAACTCCATCAAAGAAGTTATTATAGATATGAACAGAGGCCACTCTTATACGCGGATGACGGGAGTCGGAATGGTCAAACCAGTTATGATGTAGGGTTACAAAAAATTCCGTTGATTCACTCAAACCGACCAGAGACGCTTTTCCGGCATCCCAATAGTGATTGTAAGAAATGGTAATATAGGTAGATCCTTTTTTAAGATCCGTTGAACCATCGCCTTTTGCTTGGTCCGCATCTCCTCCAGCCGTTCCATAGAAAATATCGTTATGATGCAGCCAAACATTCACATTACCTGTATCAAGGGAAATTCCATCGTCGGGGAATAGGGCGATACCTAAGTTTCTAACTTCTACATTACCGACATAACGAAGCAGCAACCCCCATCCATAGGCATACGCGTCTTGTCCGATTCCTTCAAACGTCATATTCATTTCTGAATAGTTACTTTTACCTTTTACTTGAAGATAACCGCTGCCGTTCAGTTGTCCACTCATATCAGCAGCTGTTACTTTTCCGATAAATCGGATGGCGAGAGGCGTCGTATCATAGCCTTTTTGTCTCAGTGCCAAAATTTCACCAATACCCACACCGGTTTGTACAGAACCTGAGCTGCTTACCTTTACATCAAGAGTTACGGTTTGTGCTGTCTCGGATGTCACATAAATTACCTGAGCACCAGCTTTAAGAGTACCGTCATCATGATAAGCGCCTGAACCTGTGCCGTATTGTGAGTTTGCTGCAAAAGCAAATCCAGATCGGTCATGTGCCGCTACCGTCAACGTGTTTGTAACCGCACTTACGGTGGAACCACCCGAAAGCATCGCTTCTACTTTCATTACATAATTTCCAGCCGCAAGCCCTACAGCATCAGCTCTCCAATATGTAGGGTATCTACGGATGAGTTCAGTATCGATTTGTTTATATTGGGAATCTGACGCACTTGCAGGCTTCACATAAACGTTATACCCTTCCGCATTACTTACAGGTGACCATTCGACATAGGCTGTTTCAAACCACCCTCCACTGTTGGAGATAGAAAAACCGGCAGCAGATACAGTTGTATTTACGAAGCCGCCTACAAACAAAGATAGCGTCAGTGAATACAACAATATTAGACTGATTACCTTGTTCATCCTTTTTTTCATTACGTTCCCTCCGTATTTCATTAGTCAAAGACAAGAATTGAAATCGCTTCCAAAAGACTGCGATGTTTCCCTCTCCTCCCCCCTTATAAGAAAGATGTAAAGCTCTCACCCCAGGTCCATCCCTTCATAAAAATGGAAATCCCACGGCATGAAGTGGAAGTAACCTTGGTAATTTTATGTAATCATAAAATGTCTAGATATGTCAATAAAAGATTAGAAAACGATTAACTTAATTTTTTTATGTAACAAATGGTATATTTATAACGAACTATTGATCACTGCCGCCTCCTACAAACGTCGCACTCTTTTTCTGCAGTCGCTGCTCGACCCACGATAAAAAAAGCCTCGATTCATGCAGGAAAGATCACCCTGTTCCACGAATCGAAGCTATCTGCTCTACTTACCGCAGCTTAAAGCAAGGCTAAAATCTTTTCAAAGACCTGCTTGTCATTTGTAACATAATGCCCGGATATAAAAGCATCAAAATCCTTTTGCAGTTCTATGTACTTTAGAATTGTGTTCCGGTACACGTCCTTCTCACACGCTAGGCTTGGGAGCAAAAACTCCGCAGAATCACCAAAGTTATCGCCAACATGCAGAACCCCATCCTTCTCGTCAAGAACACTAATAGAATCCAGGGTATGCCCTGGAGTATGCAGTAATCGGATCTGATCATCCGGAAAATACAACTCGTTCTTAATTGTCAGCGTAGGGAGGGCCTTCCCTACATCGCCATATACATATTGGTTGTTTTTTTGAAGCATTTCTTCCCAATGCTTTTCAATCATGTCCCGGCACAGCTCGTGGGAAACAATGATTCTGTCTTTCAAAACATGGTTACCCCAAATATGATCCCAATGATAGTGTGTATTAATAATAATCGTTGATTTATCATTGTTCTTGCAATATTCAAGAACCGGGGCCATGCTTAACGAGCCCAAACCCGTATCTATCAAATAATTGTACCGGTCCCCCATAATAAGCTGAACATGCAGCTTCCAACCCGAAGGGACATGGTGAGTAAACAAAACACTGCGTTCCTTAATTCTTGTAATTTCGATATTCATAATGTAGATTCACGTTCTTTCCATATGAGTTGTTCATCCTCTTGGTAATGGATCCCCGTTGGAAAATAGATTCGGATTTTTGTGAAGCATTTCAAAGAGAATCTCCGTCATCTTCTCTGTATTACAGACTCTCGTCTCTGCGAATCCAAAACGCCCGGTATACATTGCCCCTTCTTTAATAAAAATATCGTTTACTTTCCAGTAATAATGGGACCAGCTTTCTCCACAATGCCTGCGCGAGGGAACCTCGATTTCTGTGCCGTCAGGCAATACCGTAAACAGCTTCTCGTAATGATCGGTAAGCCTGCCCGGTATTCCTGCCCACTCTTCTACCCCATGAATAAATGTATTTCGGCGCAAATCGACTCCTATGAGCATGATCGTGGCGTTTCTTTGCAGCAGCTTATGCCACGTTGTTTGATAGCCGCAGGGGGTCTCGCTCTTTTCATCTCCAGAGACGAATTCCTCCGCATCCCTTCCGAGAGCTGCGACAGAATGGGTTGGATGGAGTGAGCGGATGACACCAGGCCGTTTACGAAATAATTCGGTGAGCACTCCAACACAGGTCGGCGAGTCCTGAACGTAAAATTTCGGGTTTTCACTATTAATCGTTGACCAAGTATGGGTAGGGAGCACAAGTAAACCTTCCGACATATATTCAGAGAGGGCATCTAACACTGTGTGCGGTCCTCCCTCGACCACACCGATACTTTTAAATGAAGAATGAACGAGCAGAGTTCCATGTCGATCAATCCCCATGTTCATAAGATCCCGCATTAAACTGTCTTTTGTGTACATGATGGCCATTTCCCGCTTTCCGCACATTCTACTAAGCCTCGATGATATCCTTATTCCTTCCCAGCATACCATAGAGCTCCTAAAGGGTGTGCAGCTTTTTACACGCTTGCTTCCAGGCAGCTGCGGATCATCGCCGTTTCACCGGTTCGTGTAATCTCCTTTAGATTGTATGAGTGAATGACTCGAAGAAAGGCATCATTCTTCTCGACCTCTCCCACCACTTGAATCATAATAGAGTGCGGACCAATATCAATGATCGAATAACGAAACGTCTCGACGAGACTCATTAATTCATGGCGCTTCTCTGGGGCAACCGCACATTTCACCAGCATGAGTTCTCTAGATAGAAAAGCCTTTTCATTTAAACACTCTACGTGGATCACATCGATTAACTTGGTTAGCTGCTTCATCATCTGCTCCAGCTCGGCACAGTGACCTTTTACAACAATCGTCATTCGCGACTTTCCTGCTTCCTCCGATGCCCCCACGGTTATGCTCTCAAGATTATAGCCTCTTCGGCTGAACAAGCCGCAAATGCGCTGCATGACACCCGGATGGTCGTTCACAAACACCGACAGGGTATATTTCCGCATCGCTACTCAACCTCCAGAATCATGTCATGTAAGGTCTTTCCGTGCGGGATCATCGGTAGAACCAATTCGTCTTTCGGCACGATAAAGTCGATCAATACGGGCCCCGGAGTATTTAGAGCTGCTTCCCAAACCTGTTCGGCCTCTACTTTGCTGGCAGCACGCAAGCCTTTCACACCATATGCTTCCGCCAGCTTTACAAAATCCGGGCTTCCGGATAGATCAATATGAGTGAACCTCCCACTGTAAATAACTTCCTGCCACTGCCGGATCATCCCAAGCGTTTGATTGTTAATCACCACAATTTTAACTGGGATTTGGTTGATCGCGCATATGGCCAGCTCTTGAATGCACATCTGCACGCCGCCGTCTCCGTTAATAGAGATGACAAGCTGATCCGGCCGCCCAATTTGTGCGCCGATTGCCGACGGCAGGCCAAAGCCCATCGTACCCAATCCGCCGGAGGTAATAAAAGAACGGGGATGATTGTATTTGTAAAATTGCGCGGCCCACATCTGATGCTGCCCGACATCGGTCGTAATGATCGCCTTGCCATTCGTTGTTCGCGATAACAATTCCATAACGAATTGCGGCTTGAGCTCCGACCCGTTGTCTGTATATCGCAGCGGCTTCTCCCGCTTCCAGCCTCGGACCTGCTCATTCCAAGGCCTTTCCAGCAAAGGGGTGCACAGTCGCCGATTTAATTCCTCCAGGATGACCTTGGCATCCCCCGTTATTCCAAGAGCTGTCGGCACCAGCTTGGCAATTTCTGCCGCATCGATATCGATATGAACAATTTTGCTTTGGGGCGCAAAGCCGTCGAGCCTCATCGTCACCCGGTCATCGAAACGTGCACCCACAGCAATCAGCAGGTCACACTGCAGCAGCGCCTGATTCGCGGCGTAGGTGCCATGCATGCCCGGCATTCCGAGCCAAAGCTCATCGCTAGACGGAAAAACGCCCAAACCCATCAACGTTGTTGTAACGGGAATTCGATTCCGCTGCGCAAATTCTGTTAATGCTGGTGAAGCGTCAGCTTGAATCAATCCGCCGCCGGCTAGGATCAACGGTTTGCTTGCCGCCAGCACCTCCTCTACGAGCAGATCGATTGCCTTCATGTCTAACGCCTCATTCGGCCGATATCCCTTTATTTCAAACATTTCCGGATAAATGAATTCCGTAACGGCTGCCGAAACATCTTTAGGGATATCGATGAGCACCGGCCCTTTTCTTCCCGTACCGGCAATGAAAAATGCCTTCCGGATCGTGACCGCCAAATCCTCGACGCGCTGTACAAAAAAGCTGTGCTTTGTGATCGGCTGGGTGATCCCTACAATATCCGCTTCTTGAAAGGCATCGGTTCCAATCAGTGAGGTTGCCACGTTTCCGGTTACAATCACAAGCGGAATGGAATCCATATAGGCGGTTGCGATGCCGGTAACCAAATTTGTCGCCCCCGGTCCTGAGGTAGCTAGGCACACTCCGGTTTTCCCGGTTGCCCGCGCATATCCGTCTGCAGCATGAATGGCTCCTTGCTCATGACGCGTCAGCAAATGCCGAAAAGACTCGTTTCCATACATGGCATCATAAATAAACAGGACCGCCCCTCCGGGGTAGCCAAAAACACAATCCACTCCTTCTAATAGCAGCATACGCAGTAAAATATCGGACCCGCTGATGCGCTCCCTCTTTTTCAGCAGCTCCCGATCAACCGGGTTGAACGGATCGAACTCAATCGGTTTCAACGTCATATCTGTACCCTCCGTTTCTTGGCTATACGTCTAAAAATACCACCCGCAAACGGAAGGAAGAATTACCCAAAGGTAGCATTCGTAGTATACTATTAGCTATAAATCAAGAACTGGAGACGGTTCCGATGAACATTTCTAATGATAAAACTAGCTTTCAAACGATAGGGGAACAAATCGAGGATTGGCAGGATGCCGGCTTTGTTGGTCGAGCCTTCGAGCTGCAGTTATTTGAACAGTACCTCCTAAACCTGCAAAGCAAACGAGAACGGATTATAAATATTCACGGTACAGGGGGGATGGGCAAAAGCCAGTTACTCGGTCAATTCCGGAAGGCGGTGCAACGGCATGGTTTCATACATGCGGCTGTAAACCTGCGTGACTATGGTAACAATCCTCTTTCGTTTTGCCGGCAGTTAACCGCACAAATAGAGCCATCCTTAAGAATGACGGAGGCGCTGACTGAAGAGCAATGTATAAACTTGATCAATGAAAAAGCAGCGAGGCAAATCGTTGTTTTCCTATTGGACCAGTATGAAGAAGCGGGAACGATTGATTCGTGGCTTCGAGAGCAATGGCTGCCTAGGCTCTCTATCGGGGTGTTGATTATTATCTCAGGACGCTACCCATTGGAAGGCCCCTGGAAACATTCCACAGCACTGCAAAGGCTAATCGTTTCTTTACCTGTCACGGAGCTTACTTACGAGGATACCGCGGCGTACTTGAACATTCATGGCATTCGGGACGAGACTATCGTGGACACGGTGTGGATGAAAACGCTCGGTCATCCTCTCTCCCTGTCGATGCTGCTGCCCTGTGCCATGAAGGGAATACTAGATTTTGATGAGGTACAAGGCGGGCTGCATAGTATCATTCACCAATGGCTTCAAGAAACCGACCACGATGAGCTTCGCCAGCTTGTTATGGCCGCTTCGGTGCCGCGAACCTTCCAACAAGAATTATTAAGCTCATTGCTCGGAAAAGAGCTTCCCTATTCCCTCTTCGAACAACTCATCCGACTCTCTTTTGTGATGCGAACAGCTAGAGGCTGGCATTTGCACGACCTCGTGCGCGAATGCATACGCAGCATGTTTCAAGAGCGGATGCCCGATACCTTTGAACAGTACCGTCAAGCGCTTATTGAGCATTATTATTTGAATATAAAACAATGCATTACCAACAGAGAACATACGGCTTGGCACATTTCTGAGGTGATGCCTCTTACGAATAATTCGGTTTTACGAGCACATTTTCGCTTGTCCAAACCTTCAGTCAACTCTTGGGAAAAGATGACACATGAGCATCTTACCGAGGTTAACGATTACATCGCGCAGCGTAAAAATCAAAGCAAATATATCAAAATGTTATGCTCCGACCCGGTAACCGGGGAAATGTTCCGATATACGCTAAGTCCCAAGCAAAGCTTGTACCGGCTGGCCGGAATCGAAGTTAAACCGCTGCTGGATTTAGGGGCCGAGCTCCGCTTGCTGCGTGATCCTTCCGGCAAAATGGTTGGCCTGCATGCAGCTCTGCCCATCCATAAGTATTCAATGCATTACTTGCTTCAAGCTCCTCTGTCGGCAGCATATTTTCATCAATTGCCTGCGAAGCAGCAAAATGAATACTGGGTTGAGCCGCAGCGCTCTATCGGCACCTTTCTCTTTACCACGGACGTAGAAAATTTAGAAAGAGACGATCTTCGCTCGGACATTGTACGTGTGCTTTTCGAACAAATACTGTCGGGTAAGGTGATTGTCACCTCCCCGCCTCCGCTCGATTATTGCACACTCGCATATCGCAGCCTTGGCTTCGAATGCCTTTCTGATGTGGTTCATTTTTATTACGATGGAACAACACCGGCTCCATATTATGTTTTGGATACCCGCGGCCAGAAGCTGGCCGGCTTTATCAAGCAAGTGATCCAATACACCGACGGAAACTCAGATGAAATACCTCATCGTGAGATCGGAGTGAATTTCGGCTTTACCCCTCGAGAGCTGGAAGTTGCAAAGCTGCTTATTACAGGAGATAGTAACGCGAAAATAGCAGCTGCTCTCTATATCAGTGAAGCAGCGGTTAAAAAACATGTCCAATCCATGTTGACGAAAACCGGACTGCAAAATCGAACCCAGCTCGCTAACCTGATCCTGAGCTCCAACATATCAATGCACCAAACGTAATTATACTTCATTTTATAGGAGGGACAGGTCTCCCAAGTGATTCGTTTTTTCCGGAGATGGGTGGGGGCAATCATCATTTCCTTTCATATGATGGGAGTATCTTCTACTTGAAAGGAACATCGAGCTCATGGAATATTTGGATATGATCTCTAAGCTGGGTATTGGCAATGCTCATCCGGGAGGGTTTGCGGCAACGCTGCAGCAGCTAAAGCAGTATCCCCTTCCAGCCAACGCTAACGTTCTCGAGGTAGGCTGCGGTACCGGGAGAACGTCCTGCTATATCGCCTCTCAAGGGCATTCTGTGACAGGTCTAGATATTCGCCTGGATATGATCGCGAAAGCGAAAGTACGCGCTGAAAAGGAGCAGGCTAACGTAGAGTTTCTACAAGGTGACGCCTGCGCGCTGCCATTTCCGGCCGATTCCTTTGATATCGTCATGGTTGAATCCGTATCGATTTTTACAGATACCGCCAAAGCGCTTTCGGAATACTTCCGAGTACTGCGTCCAGGCGGAACCTTGTACGATAAAGAGATGGTAAGTCGGGCGCCAATGCCCCCGGAGGTTCATGAAGAAATCACAAGGTATTTTCAAATACCGCAGCTTATGGACACCAACGATTGGCTGACACTGCTCAATACATCCGCATTTCAACATTTCCATATTGACGGTCCTCACGCATTCCCCCATCCTTTCGGTGATCAAACCGAGTTTCCTGACCTGCATCAGCAAATGGACAACGGTATTTTTTTGAATCCGGCGATTTGGGAAACATCCAACAAATACAACTCGATCATGGAGCAGCATGGTGATTCCATCGGATATATCACTGTGGTGGGAAGAAAATAAAACCTATGTAGGATAAAAAGGAACAGGAGCCCAAGGGAGGCCACTGTTCCTTTTTGGTCATATGAATTAAACGAAGAAACCAACCGAAAGAATAACGACCAGCAAAATATAAAGAACCAAGATTTCAGCCGTGGAAGTAAAGCCTTTTACCGCTGCACCCATCGTCGATCCCTCCTTTGTTATTTCTACTATAGGTTATGTGTCATGAATGATTCATGTATAGACTCTCACCCATTTGGTTTTTGCCATTTTGCACCATTCTATGGACGAGTGCATTTGAATCGAATCTAAAAGAAGCGAGGTTATCCTAATGAGTTATTCATTACCATCGCACCTTAATCGCAGGTTGTTAAAAATGAAACAAGAACCAGGCAACCCGGCTCTTGTTTAATATGCTGTACACTATACAAAGAAACCGGCAGAAAGAATAATTACGAGCAAAATGTAAAGAACCAAGATAGCTGCAGTGGAAGTGTATGGAACTGCGCCGACACAACTCATCTCCAAATCCCTCCTTCACTAGGTCTGATGTCAGCATATGTATAGTGAACTTGTACCGTATAGACACCAACCTAATCTAAGAAAGTTTTGAATCGAACCTACCTAATCATCGCAATCACAACATTCCCTTTCTTATGCCCCTTTTCCACATATCGGTGCGCGTCGGGAACCTCCTCCAAAGGATAACGCCGATCGATCACCGGAGAAAACTTGCCTTTCTCTATTAGCTCCTTAAGAAAGAGCAAATCCTCTGTGCGCTCTTTCGCGATCCCCTGACCGTCAACCGTTACAAAGCGTCCCTTTGGGGTTAACACCTTATCGCAGTGTGATTTCGAGGTTTTCCCAACCGCATCAAAAATAAGATCGAAACGCTCCTTGCTTTGTGCAAAATCCTCTTTGGTGTAATCGATGACTTGGTCTGCGCCTATTGACTTCACCAGCTGTACATTTGCCGAGCTGCATACTCCTGTTACCTGTGCTCCAAAAAACTTGGCCAGCTGCACCGCGGCCGTTCCCACCGCCCCGGAGGCCCCGTAGATAAGAACCTTTTGCCCTCGGCTGATATTGCCTTTTCGAAGAAAGTACAACGCCGAGGTTCCGCTCATCGGAACGGCGGCAGCTTCATCAAAAGCTGCATTCGCCGGTTTATGGGCTATCACCCCGTTCTCGGGAAGGCATGCGTACTCAGCATGAGCGCCAAACCGCAATCCCGTTAACGCAAAGATAGCATCGCCAGGCTTAAATCGCGTCACACGGGTCCCTACCGCCTCGACTTCTCCAGCCAGCTCTACTCCCAGCACCGGGTTTCGCGGTTTTGTAATCCCTAAGACGAGGCGCATCGGGAGCCAAAACAGCAACGGACTGTTGAAGCTCCGTACGCGGATATCCCCAGATGCCACCGTTGAAGCATGCACTTTAACGAGAATTTCGTTAGACTTGGGAATGGGCTTGTTGATCTCTGCGAGCTTCAAAACATCGGACGAACCGTACTTTGTGCAAAGGATTGCTTTCATGAGTGACCTCCCTGACCGCATTTTTGCGACCATTATACCTCTAGCCTCAATGATAAATATAGATACTTAAGTAGGGTGGTTAGGAAAGAACCTATATCAAGCCTAACGAACGGGCACGCGCAACCGCTTCGGTACGACGGCTAACCTGCAGCTTATTAAAAATGATCTGGTTATAGCCCTTTACCGTGCTTAATGCGAGAAATAGCCGTTCGCCGATTTCGCGATTAGATAAACCCGCTGCAATCAGACGAAGCACCTCCAGCTCACGATCACTCAAGGGCTCGATCAAGTGTGCGGAAACATGCCATGGGACCTCATCCCGTTCATGCTTGCTCCGCTCTCCGACCCCATTCTCACCTTTAAAAGCAGTAAGCAGCCTGCCGGTATACTCGGGCATAATCCCTTTGGTGGTCGCCCTCTGCAGCAAATACCATATTGGCATTCCCTCATCGAGAAATACCCGCAGCATTCCGCCGGACTCCCCCAACGCCAGCGCATAAGACAGCTGTTCCAATGCCGCTTCGAATTGCCCATGCATCTCTAATGCCGCAGCTTGAATCACCATAACCTTGAGCCGTTCATCCTCCAAGCGCTTGGCTTCCGCCTGCTCTAGCAGGGGCTCCAACAGCGCTAAAGCGGCGTCGGGGTCGCCATGTGCAAGCCATACACGAGCCTGGCTGCAAAGCAAATGATGCTCACGGGCCAAATGTGCGGCTGCCGCCACGTTTCTTTGCTGCAGCAGTATCGACACACGCACCTCTGCGATATGCCGCAGCTGAATTACATGATTTAGTTGACGCGCTAAATCGTCTGCCTCTGCAAGAATAACTGCCGCATCATCCGTCTCTTTCGTGGCTAGTTTCAACCTCGCAAGAAACAGCAGGGCTGCAGCGGCTTGATCCATTTGACCCAGCTGCTTTGCGAGAAGTACGGCACGCTGCCCATGCTGCTCCGCAGAAGGCAGATCATTCCACTCATAGGTCACACGCGCCAAGCCCAGATAAGCTTCGCAGGAGGCCGGAAGCGGCGAATCGCCAGCCAACAAGCTTAGTCGCCGATACGTCTCAGCCGCTTGGTAAAGCTGATTCCCCGCTTCCTGAATGTAACCGATGCCCAGCATTGCCATCATCTCGATCACGGTGTGGCCAAGCTGTTGACTTAAGGCTAAGGCTTCGCTATAGGCCCTACCTGCCCGATCACGCTCTCCTTGAAGCTGATAAGCGTAACCTTGCGCCCAAATTGTCGATACACGCACCGCCAAATTGTTCGGTCTCAGCAATTCTAAAGCACGCTGCGATTCAGCGATGATCACTTCCGCTTGATGTCTGCTGACCGCAAGCGCAGCCCGGATTGCAGCGGCATGACCGAGCAAATCCCGGGTCCGCTCATCCATTTCACAGCCTTCCAGAACAGTTTCTGCAGCCTGCAGCCCTGCTTCTAAATTGGATATCTCCCCTCTCATTAATTGTCCGGAGGCGTACAATAGCCGCAGAGAGGGTCTTGCATCCAGTTCCTTCTTAGGCAAAGCTTTCAGCCACTCGAGTACCGGTGCGGCCGCTCCGCGAAAAAGCAATGGCATTCCGTTTCCCTCCACCAGTCGTGCTGCACGGTTCGTATCCTTGGCAGCAATCGCATGCTGAAAGGCCTCCATTTCCAGGCCATGCTGCTCGAACCATTCGCTGGCGCGGAGATGCAAATCAACCACCAATCGTTCGCCATCAGCATGTAAAAAGGCACTGCTTTGACGCAGCCGCTTCCGCAGCAAATCCGAAAACAAATGATGATACCGGTACCAGCAGCGTTCATTATCTAACGATACGAGAAACAAATTCGACCGCTCAAGATAGGTTAACGTTTCTTGTGAATTCGCGTTAGCGTATGCGGCACCGCCAGCTGACCTGCTGTCCTCCGACCGCAGCAAAGCATCGCATAACGAGCTGCAAAAGCGATCAAGAATACTGGTATAAAGCAAAAATTGCTGAATCAAGTCCGGAAGCCGCTGGAGCACCTCTTCTGCCAAGTAATCCAATACAAAGGGATGGCTTCCGGTAAAAGCTTGCACCGCAAGTCCGGGCTCCTTCTGTCCCCTCAAGGTAAGTGCGGCAAGCTGTAGACCGGAAATCCAGCCTTCCGTAAGTTGCTGCAAATAAGAAATATGTTCCTCGGACAACGTTAACTCCATGCTTCTCTTCAAATAATGTGAGGTTTCTACCACAGTAAAAGATAAATCGGCAGCACGAATGTCCGTTAGTTGGTTCCGGGCACGCAGCTTAGCGGTCGGCAGCCGCGGCTCCTCACGGGTAATAAGGACAAGCTGCAGCTGTTCCGGCATATGTTCAATCAACAGCTTCATTGCATCGTTAATGAGGGAGTTTGAAGCAATGAATTGATAGTCATCAAGGACAAGAAAGAATGGGGATGAAATGCCTGTGATTTCATTAAGGAGATTGGAAATAATCAGCTCCGGCGGAGGAGGCTGCGGCGTTTGTAAAAGCTTTAGTAAGCGATCGCCAACACTAGGCGCAATGGTGCGTATGGCCGCAATGAGATACAGCAAAAAGCGTGCGGGATCGTCGTCGCTCTCATCCAACGATACCCAAGCAGCATGCTCAGTACGATTTCGAAGCCAACAGCTGACTAGCGTCGTTTTTCCGCTCCCCGCCGGTGCACAGACGAGAATTACCTTGCGACTCTTCCCTTCGTTCAATCGATCAAAGAGACGTTGACGATTGATAACGTTTGCGCGAGGAGTTGGAATATATAGTTTCGTGGATAAAATTGTCATTGTCATGTTTTCATTATAGATAGCCTCATTCTACAGCGTCAATCATAAGGAAACGGAAATTATCCACAGCTACTACATATGTATAATTTCAACGTAGAAACAAGGAAAGACTCTCCTCCCAGCTGGTGGCACTCTGGAGGAGAGTCTTCCTCTATCAAAAGCGGTTCATCTGTTTCAGCGGCGGGGCTTCGACTCCGGCACAAAACCGTCCATACCTTGGCGTGCCAGCTCCTCCACCACGATCCGGGCAAGCTCCGTCGCTCCGGCCCGGTTCGGATGCAGCGTATCGCCCTGCATGTAAAGAGCAAGGGTAGCCTCCGGCCCAATGGATGTGAAGTACGCCGAGCTAAGCACATTCAAATCGACCAGCGAAACATTTTCTTCTTCAGCTAACGCAACTGTAGAATGCCGATACCAGCGGTCCACGGACGAATGAATGCCATCCGCAGTAAAGTGAGAGGCTCTCCCCTGCGGTGTAACGAGAACCACCGTCGCTCCTTTGGCCTTCACCTGGCGAACCATGTCGCGCATAATTTCTTTAAACTCTTCTTCCGTCGTCGTATTTTTCGGGTTCGTATCGTTAATGCCCATTTCCAGCAGGAAGTAATCGCCCGGCTTAATATACTTCAAAATCGCTTCCAGCTGTCCATCGTTGCGGAAGCCTCTTGCAATCTGCCCGCCTGAGGCCATGTTGCGTACTTCAAAGGTCTTTTCGTTTACGAAGTTAGGCAGCAATTGTCCCCAACCAGCTTGAACGCTGCGATCAAGAGGATAATAATTGCATACCGTCGAATCGCCGCCGATCCAAATGGTCCGGTTCATCACCGGATGGCGGGAAAGCTTATCAATCTCGAGAGCGCTTAACGTATACGGCGTTCCCGGCTTGCCTTCGGTAACAAGTAAATTCAGCTGTCCGTCTGTGATCGGAATTTGGAAGGAGGCCGTTGCGTTGTTGCCGGTCATATTGATGACCTGGAACACACCCTCGGCTGCAACGCTGGCTCTCATCGTGTCACCCAGGGTGACCTTTACCTCATATAGCCCATTTGGGAGATCCACATTAAACGTGTTGTCGCTTTTCGTTCCAAATGTAACAAACCTAACCGCATCACGTAATGCTCCTTCTCCCGAGGCGGGTACATTCAGCATATTTTCCGGGGTATTAAAGCCATAACGCTTCTTCGCGTCGTATTTGTCAGTGGCAGATACGCCCTTATAGCCTTTTTCCACAGCACCATCGCCAAAATCAAACTTGTATTTGCTCGGCTCGGCATGAACGGGCAGCGCAGTATAATCTCCTAATAACGTCAATATCATGGCCAAAAGAAGAAACACCTTTAAATAATTGAGCTTTTTCATGAACACGGCCTCCTTACTTGGCGAACCATTATTTTAAGTACGCCTTGATCGGCAGCTCCAAATCGCGAATGCCTTCGCTGACCAGCTTCGCGATTGCTAAAGCCCCCGCTTCCTGAAAATGAGTGTTGTCCTGTGTGCCGTCCGGCCAATTCGGATAAGCTCCCGGCTCCAGCCAGAAAAACAACGCCTTCGTCTCTTCCATACCTACCGTGTCATAGAATGCAATACTTCTTGAATTCAAATCGAGCAGCGGAACCTGCTTTTCCTCTGCCACCTGCTTCATCGCCAGCCAATAATCGGGAAAGTCATTTTTAAATCGGCCGTTTTCATCCCAGCTTCTTCGCCCGACCGGCGTGACCAGCACCGGCTCAGCGTTACGCTGCCGCGCTCCGTCAATATACATCGTTAAGTATTCTTTGTATGTTGTAAAAGGTTCCGTATGTCGTTCCGGGACACTGGAAGCGTCATTATGTCCGAACTGAACGAACAAATAGTCGCCCGGGCGAATTTCTGTCAAGATCGTATCCAGCCTGCCGTCCATTACGAAGCTTTTGGAGCTGCGGCCGCCGATCGCTTTATTGGTAAAGGTTACGCCATCGGTAAAATACTCCGCGATCCGCTGTCCCCAACCGGCCATCGGATAATAACGCGAAGGGTACGACATCACCGTCGAATCTCCAGCGAGATAAACATTCGGCTTATCTCCCGCTGTGCGTTCCGGCAGCCTTTCCAAGGTTAATGCATTGAGTCGCGGGTCTGTCCCCTGCAGCTCCAAATCGAGCCTTCCGTCTATGACAGCGACCGCGAACGTAACCTCCGCATATTGTCCGGCAGAAGCGGTCAGCCCAAGTGCCTCCTTATGCCCCTCAGCATAAATATCCATCGCTAGAGCAGCCTCTTCGTCACCCGCAATGACCGTTACGCTGTAATCGCCATTGGGGACGTCGACGATAAAGGAAGTACCGTTCATGGTTACAAAATCGCTTCGCAGCTCGTCGGACGTATCCCGGTCTTCGGCTTTGACCTTTGAAACGTCCGCAAACCCGTAACCTCTGCCTTTTGTGTATGCAGTGTTATCCTTAACCTTGGTGTAACCCTTTTCCACACGCCCGCTGCCAAAATCATAGTGATACTCCTTGGATCCCTTAGCCGCTGTTTCAGGCACAGCCGGACCCGTTACGGCAGCTCCTGAAAGTAAAAGAGCACCGATGACAACCTGCAGACATGCTTTACGGTACAGTCGCTTCACACTTACGCCTCCTTTTTCCTATTCATACTGAAAGCGATTCCACGATAACAAACGAAAAAACCACCTCCTCGTGCGTTTGATTATAAAAAACCGCTTACTTATCAACAATGAAACAATCTTGCTTACACGGAGCTTCGGCAATACTACATTTTTGCAGCGCATTGGATTATTTTGATTGATCGAACTCACTCGAATGAGCGCATAAAAAAGCAGCTCAACCATACCGGGCTTGTCCGGCATTTTGAACTGCTCATACTGGCTGAATTAGCGGTGGAGGCCTTTTAACCTGGCTAGCCCCTCTGCAACAGTGTGGCTGCCTTTTTCTTATTTAAAATTTCATGCGTAAGAAATTTTCCGTTATAAAAGGCGCTGTAGGTTGCCCAGGCCGACGGAGCATTTTGGGCCTCTTCCCTGCTTGTAAGTCTGACCCGTTCCACGGGAACCCCAAGCTCCTGCCCGATCTCCTCCAATTCGTCGTTGGCGTAATAATCGGTAAACGGACACTGATTCGTGTAATAGACAACCAGACCTTCTTTTCCTCCGGGAATTCCTTGCTTCGCGCTTGCCCGAAATACAGGATCCGGAGCGCTGGAGTTGAACCGTTTGACCATCAATTCAAAATAAGGCGGCGCCGTATCGCACACCTCAAATCCATGCTTCACTAGATACGCTTTGTCCGAAAGATAGGGCTTCTTCTTCGCACTGGTTAAGATGACGAGTCCGTGCTTTTCCTTCGCATTTTCCATACATTGGTCCAATAGAGCCGCCCCATAGCCCTTCCCCTTAAAGCTTCCGGACACCCAAAAACAATTGATCATCATGTATCCGGGGGCATCTACAGGAGCCCAGGCGTATTCAGCAGGCACGTACTCGATAAATACTTTTCCCTTCACATCAAGCTTTTGAAACTGCAGCCCTTCTTCAAAGCGGCAGCTCAGCCATTCTTTTTTTAGCTGCACCCCGTTCACAGACTTTTTATCCGACATTGCGCAGCAAATATGATGATCCGCAATTCGATTCGCATTCAACGCAACAATTTCCGCCAAAACCAACCGCTCCCCTCACCCTTCACTTGTTGTAAATTATATCCAATAGTAGGAGTGGTGTCATGCTTTACATCACAAGGGCAGTGCGATTCTCATAAAAAAACGACGAATCTACGGATTCGCCGGCTTTTTGACCGATTGGTTATGTGCATATGTAAATAAATCGGAAAGCCACTTTGCTCCAAAGCCTCCGAAGAGATATAACAGAAACAACGTAAAATAATTCGTTTCAAGCAGCCGGAACAGGTCAAAATACGACATGAGAGGCTTGATGACAAACGAAAATAATCCCGCTAGGAGTGTCGAGTAGAGATAGTAATTTTTCCGATGATTTAGCGTCCACTGGTACAATAGTGCGTAAGCTACCGGAATAAGCGCCGCATCGACACCGAAGCTGGCAGGCGGAAAGGAGTAAACCTTGTACGGATACATCCACATTCGGTGAAATACGGCGTACAGATCGACGTACACTGCAATCACATGAGCCGTAAATCCGAAAAAACCGACTTGAAATACTTTTGATTTATCGATGGCAAAATAAAAGACAACCAATGGAAGTACGAAAATTAACGCGCTGACCCAAAACGGCCATGTATCAATCGAAGAATACGTTTGCCAATACGCGGTCCAATCATTCATTACGGAGCTCATTTTTTCATTCAGTTGAATTAATTGCTCTTCCTGCGTTTTTGTCATCACGAATCCCCCCTTTCTTGGTTGTCCATATTTTTCCTGAATGGTATTTTTTTATACCTGAATCTTACTCTTCATCTCTCTTTTACTGCTTCGACCACGACAAACAGGCTGCCAAGAAGCCTCTCCTCCCGCACGATCGTAAAGCCCCCTTTACCTAATAGGCCGATACTATCTCGATTCAGATGGCAGCCGTCGCACCATCGTTTCCACATCGGAGTTAGAGCATCTTGCAGAAAGCGAAGCCATCGATGCTCGTGCTGCACATGCTCGAACATGAGAAAACGTCCGCCCGGCTTGCATACTCTATACATTTCCTGCATTGCTTGAACAGGATCAGGGATCGTGCACATGACCAGCGTCGCGACAACCGTGTCGAAGCTTTCATCAGGAAAGGGCAGATACTCCGCCCCTGCATTATATAGATGGATCGTGACCGGAGCCTTCGCCGCACGTTGGAGAGATTGTTCGCGCATCGCGTCAACAGGTTCAATTGCAGTGACCTCCTCAACCGTCACCCTGCTGTACCATTCAAAATTGACGCCGGTTCCCGAGCCTACCTCTAGCACTTTTCCCTTTGCAGCCTGAAGAAGACGCTGTCGAATATGCTGGAAGCTCCCCCTTTCTAAAGGTCCCATGAACCGATCATACCAACGTGTAAAAAAGGTGCTCATTAGTCTCCCCCTATTGGATGAATGAAGAAAACAATCTGGCCACTACAAACTCTGGCTCCGCTGCCCCATGCTTCGTTTCGTAGTAGGTATACTATCCACCAACGGGATAGCAAACCGGAGTTTTGTAGCGATACGCTATCTATGTCTTACATTGTACCTTGAAAATGCGATAAAGCGAGGTGAAGAAGGAGGGGGAACCGATTTGATAAAGATCGGCTGCGTACCCTGACATAATTTGTACCGTCACGGGGTTGATTGTCCATTTTTTTGTATGCTGTATCGGCTTTGCCTGAGGAACATAGAGCGTTCTAGCGTAAAATGACCCTGTCTTGCATCTTTTGCGAATAACCGTCCATTGGATTGGAATAATACTGCATGAAATCCCAATAATTTACGTGAAAAGAGGGTTATGTCATGAAAAAGCTATCAGTATTAGTCATTACAGCTTCGCTTCTGCTCGCGCTTACAGCATGCAACATGAATCAAGATCAAGCGCAGCAGGGCGGCGGGCAAGGTCAAGAACAAGGTGGTGGTCAAGGTGGTCAAGGCGGCGGTGACCAAGGCGGTCAAGGTGGCGGAGATCAGGGCGGCCAAGGCGGGCAAGGTGGTCAAGGCGGCGGAGAAGAAAAGAAAGAAGAAGAGAATAAGTAGTCAGCAGCTCATCGCATAATCTCCAATTGATCAACGAAGAGCGGCATTCTCGCACCTTAATGAATGAGGTTCAAGAATGCCGCTCTTATTGTGGTTGAACAACTTAGCCAAATGATGCTGCTATCTATGACTGAGCGAACAATACAAATTAGTTGGATTATCCGACGCCTGCCGCGCTCATTTGGCCAAACTTATACAAATTACTTGTATTGTCCACCTCGCATAGGGCCGTTTCCGCTCATTCCCGAACAAACAATACAAATTTTTTGGATTATCCGGCGTCTGCCGCGTTCATTTGGCCGAGCTTATCCAAATTACTTGTATTATTCTCCTCGCATCAGGCCAAATAATATCTCCTAGGGGATGAGCCCCTGCTCCATCGCCTTTTCCTTTTCCACCGCAACCGCATATTTAATGGACGCCAGCTCGAGCATCGTATCCGCCTGGGTTACTTTAAACGCAAGCTGCTCCAAATCATGCTTGGCGATGACACCATTTTCAAAGCGAATCTTCATCTTTTCGTAGTCGGCATGTGCATCGTCTCTATTTCTCCGCTCTACACGGTACGCCTCGTAAAGATTATCCGCTTCGGTATACACCGCTTCAATTTTCTTTTGCAAATCGACGCGCAGCTGAGCGATCTTCCCTCTTTGCAGCGCAATATTCGTGTTAAGAGCCTCGCGCCCGTTAAAGTTCGGATCGGTGGTAAAACTCTTCTCCCAGCCGGCTTGGTTTAAGTTCACATAGGCCATTTGCATGGCAAACGACTTCTCCACCAGCGTCTCCACATCCGCACGCTCCACCGGCTCCAAGGTCGCTTCAGGCAGATCTGCTACCTTCAAATCCGGATTATATTCGATCCCCAAATCAAAGGAAAGCTGCGCCAGCGATAATAACACATTATTTTTTACAACCGCTAAATCATCCTGCTGTTTTTGCAGCGCGCGCTCCGCATTCGTCACATCGTCCTCCGAAGCGAGTCCGTATTGCAGCTTCACCTTCGCCGCCTTCACCTTTGACGTAAGCAGCTCCAAATATTGCTCCATCAGCTTTTCCTGCTTTTTCAATGAAAGCAGGGTGGCATATTGACCCGTCATTTGCAGCCGAACGCCTTTCGCCGCTTCATTTTGCTGAATCTGCGCGTTAATCGATTCAGAATCCACCTGCTTTGCCGTTACAATCATCTGGAAACGCTGCTTCTCAATAAGGCGGTTCATTCCGCTGACCATTTTCGCCTGTCCATAAACGACAGCAGTCACCACCGTGTTCGTTTCCGCCACAGGTCCCATCCACACCTCAGGCTTCGGCACGGTGTAATTCGAGCTGCCCATAAACTGCTCGGCCGTCGTAGGCAGGGTTACGGTCCGCGCTTCACCGGTGGAAAGCTCCGACGCCTGAATGTTCACATCACTCGACTTCGCCTTCAAATAGCTGCTTTTCAACGTCAACAGCTTTATATTGTTGGAAACCTCCGTCGCCCGCTGCAATACCGTCTCCAGGTCAATCTCATCCATATGAACCATCTCGGATACCGGAAACTGCTGCGCTTTCTTATCCTGCTCGGACAGCCATTCCCCGTAGTAATCCACTTCATCCGCCGCTGCTGCAATGCCTGAAGGCACAATCAACAGAGCCGTTAGAAAAAGTAGCAGGGCGGAAGCCGCCGAAATGCGTGTTTTCATTTTCACCACAAACACTCCTTACATCGATAACGGACTGCCGGTATGCCCTGCAGGCAGCGCCGACCGTCCTTGTGACGCGGAATTCTCCGCCGATAAAACATCCGAATCCTTTTTAAAAATGACAAAACGGCTTATCACAAATGAGATGAAAAACGTAATGAGTCCAATTAAGCTAAGCGATATACAATTGTGTGCCACCGACTCCCAGCCTGCGCCTTTAACCAGAACAGACCGAACTCCATCCAGAAAATACGTCAGCGGCAGCATATGACCGAGTATGGAAATGGCCTTCGGCATCGCCTCAAAAGGAAACGTAAAGCCGGACAGCATAAAAGAGGGAACCGCAACGAGCATTGCTGTTTGCGTCGCATTAAGCGAGCTTGACGAAAACAAGCTGGCCAAATAACCGATTCCAAGCACCGCAAAGGTAAACGCAGCTGCGAGAGGCAGCATGAGCAGCGAAGACCCCACCAGCGGCAAATGGAAGCCATAGACGCCCAGGATCAGCGTGGTTAAGCTGTTTATCATACCGATCACAAAATACGGAACGGATTTGGCAAATGCAATCCGCCACGGGTTTCGCCGCCATACGGCAAAACGACTCCATTCGCCGCGCTCCTTATCCCGGGTCACAGCTATCGATATACCGAGCAGCAGCACCTGCTGAAGCGCGGCGCCGACTAACCCGTATACAAGAAAATCGCGGTAATTAAAAGTAGGGTTATACAGCACCCGGTACCGGAAAGGGATCGCTTGAAAGGTAGCGCTGATCTGTTCATCCCGCAGCCCCTGCATTTGCAGCTTTTTGGCCGAAAAACCGAGGCTGAAGGTGTTTACGATTTCGTTCGCCCCCCGCGTAGCAGCATTGGAGATCATCATATTGCTTCCGTCAATTAGAGTCAGCACCGGCAGCACGTCGCCATGCTTCAACGAAGCCGAAAAGCCGTTCGGAATGACGACTCCGACTTTCGCCTCCCCGGAAGCGAGCGCCTTTTTGAGCGCATCCTCCGACTCAGTGAACCGGATCACCTGGAACGATTCACTTTCATCGAACGCCTGCACCATTTGCCGCGACAGCTGTGAGTCATCATGGTCGGCAATTACGGTCGGAAATTCAGTGGCGCGTCCGTTCATATATAAAAATCCGAATAACAAGGTATACAGCAGCGGAATGATGAGCAGCATGGCGAGCAGCCTGCGGTCGGTAAAAATCGTCCGCCATTCATCACGGATGACATTACGAATTGTAAGCCGCATTACTGTTCACCCTTAGGCTGTGTTTCTATGCTTTGTGCAGTATCTTCACCTTGGCCTTCCGCAGCTGCGCCCTCTACGGCAGCCGCCGGCTCCGCAGCAGCAGCGCTAGTACTTAATCCTCGCCATAAAACCGTCATCCCTGCCCGAGCCGATTCCGGCAGCTGGTTGAAGCGAACCTTCACCCCGAACGAGCGGATGTCCGTTTGACCTGCATTCTGCGATGCTTTCTTCACTGAAAAATCCGCCCCCGGGGAAATCAAAGCAATCTCGCCCTGCACGGTCTCCCCAGTTGACACGAGAGTCGCCTCCACCCGGTCACCGGTCTTCAAGCCCGGCAGCTCCTTCTCCGTCAAGAAAAACTTCGCCCACGTTTCTTCCGCCGTTTGCAGCGTAAATACCGGGAAACCGGAGCCAACCAGCTCGCCAAGCTGCGCCGATTGGGCGATGATCACACCGTCGGCCGGAGCGATAAGCTCCGCGTAGCCGAGGTAGGTCTGCGCCTCGGCAAGCGCCGCTTCCGCCTGCTGACGCGCGGACTGCGCCGACTGCAGCGCGCCCTCCGCCTGCTGCTGCGCCGCACCGGCGGCCTTCACGTCGCCCTGGCGCACCGGCACCTGCGCACGGCTCGCCTGTGCCAGCTGCAGCGCGCTTTGCGCCTGCTCCAGCTGCGCCTCGGCGGCGCGGACCTCCTCTTCGCGCGGGCCTTGCGTCACGAGCTCATTTTGCTGGAAGGCCGCGTCGTATTTCGCCTTCGCTTCCTGATAAGAAACATTCGCCTTATCCACATCCGTCTTTGCGGCCAGCCCCTCTTGAAACAGCGCCGTCGCGCGCTGCAAATTCGTCTCCGCTACCGCGAGCACCTCTTTCGTCGCGGCAAGCTGGATCTCCGCCTGCTTGCGCTCCTCCGGTCTTGCGCCGGCATGCATCGCATCGACCTTCGCCTGCGCAGCCTTCACAGCGGCCTCCGCCTGCGCGATTTGCGCCTCGACCGTGCCGCTTGTCAGCGCCACGGCGTCTTGCCCCTGCTCCGCTTTCACCTTCGCCGTTTCCACTGCGCCGGTCGCTTCGCCGATTTTCCCGCCGGCCAGCGCGACTGCCGCCTTAGCCTGCTCCACCTTCGCGAGCAGCTCGTCGTTCTGCAGACGTGCAATGACCTGCCCCTTCTTGACCACGTCGCCTTCCTTCACGAGCAGCTCGGAAATCCGTCCGCCGATCTTAAAGCTCGCGTTCAGCTCATTCCGCTCAAGATACGCCGTTGGCGCGGACGCCGAAGCCCCGGGATTGCTCATCAGCGCCGTACCCGGCTGCAGCATATAAAATCCGCCGCCAATTAATGCGGCCATGACAACATAAACCAACGGCCGAACTACCTTCATCATGTTCTTTCCGCTCCCTTTTGTTTAAACCTTATTTCTCTACTTCTTTACAGCCAATCCGTCCATCAAATACAAACCAAACAGCTCAGAAATCCGCTCATCGGTTAAAGGCGAATGCTTGGATTCCCAATCATAAACAAGCGCCGTATACATTTTGTACATCACAAAGGCAGTAATTTCGGGATCGCATTCTTTTATCCATCCATTCTTGATAGCCCGCGTCAGTCTGCTCGATATTAAGTCTACAATTTGCGTTTCCAGCTCCTGCAGTGCTTTTTTTACTGCCTCCGTGCCGATGTCATTCTCTTCGCGAGCCAGCTTGATGAGCAATTCATGCTCTTTGCGGTACATCAGAAGCGCGTAAATCGCGGCATGATGTTTCTCGCGAATCGTCTCCTTACCCAAAATCGCCTTATCCGCTTCCCTGTTCATTTCATCAACCAAACCGGTAATGATTTCGTTCAGCAGCACTTCCTTGTTTTCAAAAAAAATGTAGATCGTGCCCTTACCGACACCGGCAATTTTAGCGATGCGGTCCATCGTTGTGCCCTTATACCCGTACAAAGAAAACGACGTCTTTGCGGCCTCTATAATTTTGTGCTTGCGCTCCGGCAAAGCTATCCCTCACTATCGTGACCAAAAGTCTATCTCAGTTCTGTAGTTCTAATGAGGTATAATTTATCACACTCGCAGCTGCGTTTCAATAGCCTGAGCCTATAATTTTCAAGCCTCGTTACAACATCCAATGTTCCAGCTGCAGAAAAAAGACTGCCTCCATTGGGCAGTCCGCTCTGTGTAGATAACGTATCTTTTGGATAAAACCTCTTGCCGGGACCTTATTCACCAACAGGACACAGCCGCTCTGACCTACAAATCCTGTTCTAATCTTCCTATTTGTATCAGCGATGCGGAGGAAAGTCACACCGCCGTTAAAATAATCGGTGCTTTGTCCGTAACCACAATCGTATGCTCAAACTGCGCGACATAGCTGCCGTCCGGTGTCACGAGCGCCCAGCCGTCACTGCCTTCCTCCACTTCCTCCGCTCCGCTGGAAATAAAGGTTTCTACCGCAAGCACCAGTCCTGCACGAAGCAAACGGCTGTCCCGCGGTTCATAATAATTAACGATGGAGTCTGGCGCCTCGTGTAGCTTTCTTCCAATTCCGTGGCCCGACAAATTTTTAATGACCTGAAAACCGCTTGCCCGTGCTTCGTTCTGAATAGCTCGCCCGATTTGATTCAGCCTTGTGCCTGCCTTGGCTTTCTCCAAGCCTTTGAGCAGTGCACGGCTTGAGCATTCAACCAGCCTCTGCTTCCATGAGCTCGAATCGGGCTGCAGCACAAGAGTAGCGCCCGTGTCCGCGTAATAACCGTCGAACTCGGCGGAAACATCGATATTGACGATATCCCCTTCTTTTAAGACCGTATGATCAGGAATGCCGTGCGCGGCAACAGGACTAATACTAATGCATGCAGTGCCCGGGAAATTATATTCCTTTTTAGGCGCAGCCACCGCACCATATTGATCCAAAATTCTTTTGCCGATCTCATCCAATTGAGCTGTTGTCATCCCGGGCTTGGCGCTCTTGACCATCTCCTCTCGGGCAAGTGCCACGATCTTCCCGATTTTTTGAAGCGAAATCAAATCCTGCTCTGTCTCAATGGACACATACATACCTCCAGTAAAAAAACATTTTTATCACAAAGCCTGCTCTTTCGTTCATGTCCCGCCCACAAAATAACATCAGTAAATGGAAGCTATCCTCTACAAAATTTATCATACTCAACGGAAATTTCCAATGAATAGGAATATGCTGCTGCATAATGAAATGAGCCAATTTTTTTAAAAGCGTTTTTGGTTCTTGTAAAATAGTCCCTTCATCTTTCATACTAATGGGAAGTAGAGTGTAAAAACACAGACCTGGTCGGTAGTCCAGGCGCACGGGACGAACGTTTCCGTGTCAGTAACCTTCCCCCCTCGGGATGTCCGTCACTCTATAGCAACATATTAGAGGGGGCGGTTTCGATGAAACTAACCGTACATTATGATGGACAGTATTGGGTAGGCATTGTAGAAAGTGTAAACGGCACAAGGCTTCGGGCATGTAAGCATATTTTCGGCTCCGAGCCGCTCGATGGAGAAGTCATGGAATTTATCCAATTTCGGATGCTTCCTCTCCTAGAGACGGTTACGCGTGAAGCTTCGGTCCAACCGCTTGCGGAACGCAAAGTGAACCCGAAAAGGCTGGCACGTCAAGTGGCCAAGGAGTTGAAAGCCTCCGGTGTATCGACCTACGCCCAGGAAGCCATGAAGCTAGAGCTGGATGCCCGGAAGCGTGAGCGTAAGCAAATCTCCCGGGAAGAACGGCTTGCGCTTCAGGAACGCAAATGGCTGCTTCGCAAGCAGAAGGCTAAAGAAAAGCATAAAGGCAAGTGAAGCACATACAAGAAATGGTTGCCCCTGATACCGGAGCAGCCATTTTTTGTTGATTTCAAGGCATAAATGCGTACAGCGCCTCCTCGATCCAACAGGAAAAGCCGCCATATTCGCTTACTTGGGAAAAATAACAGTACCTAGTATGGTTCATGCTGGAATAAGCAAAACTGAATATGCAGTAGAGCTAATCGACAAAAGCTGCGTTTCATGTTGGAAACTTCCTCTTTTCTCCAACCGGTTCGTGTGATAGAATCCAAGTGAGAATGATAATCATTAGCGTTATTGACTGAAGATCAGGAGGTTATTATGAACTATCGGATAGAAAAGGACACTATCGGTGAAATTCAAGTTCCCGCGGACAAATACTGGGGGGCTCAAACACAGCGGAGCCTTCAAAATTTCCGAATCGGCGGAGAACGTATGCCGCTCGCGGTAATTCGTATGTTTGCTATCTTGAAGCGGAGCGCAGCGATCGCCAATCAGAAGCTTGGCAAGCTGGATGAACGGAAAGCGCAGGCAATTATTACCGCGGCCGATGAAATTATCGAAGGTCGCTGGGATGATCACTTCCCGCTCGTCGTCTGGCAGACGGGCAGCGGCACCCAGTCGAATATGAACGTCAACGAGGTTATTGCCTTTCGCGGAAACCAGCTTCTGGCCGAACAAGGAAGCGACCTGCGCATTCACCCGAATGACGATGTGAACCGTTCGCAAAGCTCAAACGATACGTTCCCGACGGCCATGCATCTTGCCGCCCGTACCGCCATCGACGAGCAGCTGCTGCCGGCCATCGGGGTGCTCAAGAAGACGCTTGCGCAAAAGAGCAGCGATTTCGCCAACATCATTAAAATCGGACGTACCCATCTTCAGGATGCCACGCCGCTCACCTTAGGACAAGAAATCAGCGGCTGGTACCGTATGCTGGAGAAAACCGAGCAAATGATCCGAGCAAGCTCGGACTCCCTTCTAGAGCTGGCGATCGGGGGCACGGCAGTCGGCACCGGCATTAACGCCCATCCCCGTTTCGGTGAGATGACCTCGGATGAAATCGCTAAATATACCGGCATCCCATTCATTACCGCAACGAACAAATTCCATGCTCTTACGAGCCACGACGAGCTGGTGTATGTCCATGGTGCTATCAAGGCGCTGGCCGCCGACCTAATGAAAGTCGCGAACGACGTGCGCTGGCTGTCCAGTGGACCACGGAGCGGTATCGGCGAAATTACAATCCCCGCCAATGAGCCGGGCAGCTCGATTATGCCGGGTAAGGTGAACCCGACGCAATCCGAAGCGATGACGATGGTCGTCTGCCAGGTCATGGGCAACGATGCGGCGATCAGCTTTGCAGCGAGCCAGGGCAACTTTGAGCTTAACGTGTTCAAGCCGGTCATCATCTATAATTTCTTGCAGTCTGTTACCCTGCTGGCCGACGCCATTCTTTCCTTTAACGAAAACTGTGCGGTAGGAATTGAAGCGAACCTCCCGGTCATACAGAGCCATTTGGAGCGTTCGCTGATGCTTGTAACCGCCTTAAATCCTCATATCGGCTATGAAAATGCCGCCGCCATCGCGAAGACGGCGCACAAGGAAGGCACAACCTTAAAGGAAGCTGCGTTACAAAGCGGATTGCTGACGGAAGAGCAATTTGATCAAATTGTCAGACCTGAGCTGATGATATCGCCAAAGGAGTGATTAACCATGTGGAACGCAATTCCCGTGTCTTGGAATATGTACGGGTTTGAACCGGAGCACGGCAACCCGAACGGCTGGACCGCTACCGCTTATGTGAAAGAAAACGAAACTGGAATAGAGATTTATACCGACATTTGTTTATCTTACGTCAAAGGAAACGAAGAATATGAACGTTTGCTGGAAGCAATCCGGGACTTCGCCGCCCATCAATCCAAGCAAACAGGGAAGCTTCATTGCATGATCCGCTTCCAGTGCTCCGGCCTTGTGGAGCAGGGCAGCGACATCCCGCTTCCCGACATCGGCCAGTTCGCCGGCCGCCGCTTCGGGTATTCCCAGTTTAGCGAGGAATTAACCTCGGCATAGCTCCAGTAAGCGCTAATGATGAAACTGTCAGCAGAAAATAAAGTATTAAACTAGATGACTTTATTCGAGGAGCCTATTCGAATTGTCATACCGTCAGACTCCCTAAAAATAAGTTTTAGACTGAGTCTAGAATATGAAATAGCGACAGCCAGGGACGAAAATTAAGTCCTAGACTGTCGCTATTTTATTGAGCTAACGTTCGCCGTTAGTTGAAAATTTTTTTCACTTGAATTCCACCGATGGTTTCCACTATTTAAAGTCTGATTGTCATTAGCTTTAATGCCAAGCAGATAAAAATCAAACCAGCCAATATATTCATTATGACCAAATTACGTGGGGAACGTAATAACGCATCCCTGAATATCCCCGAAAAATAACCTAATAAGCCGAACAGTATTGCTGTCATAATAATAAAAATAAACCCAAGACACAGCATCTGTAACGTCACATTGCTCTTTTCGTAATCGACAAATTGCGGCAAAAAGGTAAGGAAGAAAATGGCTACCTTTGGGTTAAGGATATTCATCAATATACCTTTTTGAAAAAGTCTTTCCCGCTTATTATCTATACCGTTTAAATCAATTCCTTTTTTTCTGTATTTTATTGATTTATAGGCAAGGTACAATAGATATATCGCTCCCAGTGATTTTATAATTGTAAAAAGAATTACCGAAGTTTTGACTATTAGAGACAGGCCTAACGCAGCCGCTGCCGTATGAACAATATTCCCTATACTTAGTCCTAATGCCGTTGTAACCCCTGCCCTTTTCCCATTTGCCAAGCCCTGTGTAATTGTAAAGACAAGATCAGGCCCGGGAATAATAATAAGTATGACAGAGGTGCCGATAAAGAAAAGTAATGTGCTAAAATCAAACATTCAACAATCTCCTTCCGAAATGAGTATCCAACAAAAAATATAGACCCTCTTGTAGGAAGAGAGTCAATCTTTTACGGGAATTTGTATTTCGGTAAGGTAATCTTCCGGGTCTTTGGAGATATAGTGGTCTATGATCGTCCTTTCTATGGAGTCACCGTCTATCTTCAAGCCGTTTTGTTGAATATAATTTATTAATATGTTGTAGTACTTGGGGGAACTGTTATGATTTCCCCTAAACTTGATACTGGCATAAAGGCCACTTTGAAAATACGCGACTTGTTCATGGTTCACATCATGCTCGTCCAATAAAATGAATATGGAGTTGTACTCATCAAATTTATCTTTTAACAAATGCTCTACACCAATAGTTAGTCCGACTCTTCCGATAAAAATCGAAGGGCCTAAATTTGAGATATTTTCTAATTTTCTAAGCGATACTTCCCAATCGGGTTCAGACGATATTTTATCTTTCATTCGAAGAATTTTCCTCGCAGGAGTTTCCTCTAAATGTGGGATTCCAATATCCGTTATTATTCTTGATTCTTGAATTTCCTCCATCCTACTCTGAAACTTTAAACTAATTCTGTGCAATTCGTTGATTTTAGCTTCTGTAATTTGCTTCTGTTTTTCCAACATGTCTAGGAAACTTTCTATATCCCGGTGTTCGAGTTGCTCTTTGATTTCTTTGAGTGAGAACCCTAAAGCCTTGAGATAGTTGATCGTATTCAACTGTTCAAATTGTTCGGTTGAATAATACCTATATCCGCTATTTTCATCGATATGGATTGGAACTAACAAACCTATTTGATCGTAATATCTCAATGCTTGTATTGTCGTGTTATGGAGCTTTGACATCTCACCAATAGAAAATAAGTTCTTCATATTTCACCGATTTTCATTTATTTTATCCATCTTTAAATCACTATACCTATCTGCCCTTTGTGAAGCAAATCTGCCCGTTAGTTCAATAAAAAGGACGCTCCCGCGTCTTCGCTTGGGCTACGTCCTCTTCATTATATTCCATTTCCAATTACTAATTAAAGAACGTACGCGGGTAGCATGTAGTGCTTAAAAAGGGGACTTATCTTATCTTAAGCAATAAGAAAAATACTTTATTTTCTTATGACAGAAAAAAGCCCCTCGAGCCGTATTTTCGGCAAGAGGGGCTTACTGGTTACGATCATTATTTACCAAGGAATGAGGACAGCATCCATACATGCTTCTCCAGCGAGGTATGAATCGCAAGCAGCATATCGCCCGTTGTTTCATCATCCTCTTCCTCAGCAATTTTCATGCCTTCTTTTAACTCGGAAATCATCGCTTCAAAGTCAGCGACAACGGAAGCAACCATCTCGTTCGCCGTTTCTTCCTCTTCTGCTTCTTTCACAGAGGCTACCGCCAAATAATCCTTCATCTTCGCCAGCGGTTTTCCATAGATGGAAAGCACCCGCTCCGCAAGAGAATCCACATGAAGCCCCGCCTCAGTGTACAGCTCCTCAAACTTCGCATGCAGCGTAAAAAACTGACTGCCCTTCACATACCAGTGAAAACGGTGCAGCTTCACATATAATACGCTCCAATTTGCAATTTGCTTGTTTAGGACATCGGTCAACACTTGGCTCACGATCGAATTCCTCCTTTAGGAAATGACTTCCACTGCATTGTAACATTCCATTGCCCAAATTTAGTGACAAATCGATGAAACTTCATGCCACAATTTAGACAACAGTAAGCAGTGTTCTGTCTCCAATACGAGGAAAACCTCAAACGAGGGCTACGATAGGTGCGCTTCAATTGGAATTGGAAAAGCGGCCACCCTCTAGGGCGACCGCTTTGATTAGGGAACGACTTCCGCTGCTTCACCCAACACCGCGCTGATCGTTTCAGCGCAGCAAGCCGGGGCTCTGCGGACGTTCCAAATGAACAACTTGAATACATAACCGAAACCTGTACCTGCACAATGTAAACAACTACCCATATTCCGAACATCACAGGAACAACCTTCAATTTCTTTTGAAAGCCCATCCCGATTCCATGTGAATACCTATATGAAAGCTACCTTCATCTTCCTGTCGATGAAACTGTGGTGCAGAAGGCTTCGCTCCTCTGAAACAACCAAAACAACGAAAGCCCTGCCTCTCTCCCGTCCTTGCGGCTCCAATGACCGCGCCAGTGAATCGGAATCATAATCTGAGGTCAATATTCAAGCAGAACTTCATTATAGCATATGAAAGTATTTTTTGCAAATTTATTCTAAGCCTGTTTGATTCAAACAAGCACTGGTGTCCGCTGCATCGTACTCGCACGCTGCAAATGCTGAAGCAGCTCGCCCGCAAACACGCCCGGATTGTCAAGCATCGAATAGTGATTGGCTTGAGGAATAATGCGAAGCTGAGAGTTTGGTACAGTCTGCTGCAGCCTCATGCCCCAATACGGCGGTAAGTAACGGTCGTGCTGCCCCCATAAGAAGGTGGCCGGAACGTTCAGCTTCGATAAATACGGAACGAGCTCTTCCGTTTGATGATGTTCAAGCGCAAATGACGCGCTTTGCAGCTGCTCCGGACCCGACGGATGATCGAACGGCGCAACAAACGCATGAATCAGCTCCGGCGAGATGCTCTCCTGATGATATAAGCCGCCGCGGATCATCCGCTCAATAAAAATAGGTGACGGCTCAAATTCCGGCGCAATCGGAGCGCGCAAGGAGACTACATGCGGAAGCGGCCAATTGCTGAAGCACACGCCGTCCGCCACGACGAAGCTCGCCACACGTTCGGGATAACGAACGGCAATGATTTGCGCGATGCCGCCCCCCAAATCATGTCCTACAAAATGGGCTTTGCGAACACCAAGCTGATCAAGGAGCGCAATCATACGCTCCGCTTGCTTCGGCAGTGTCAATTCTTGCGCAGTCGCGCGGCCGGATTGGCCGAAACCAAGAAGATCCGGTGCGATGACTGTATATGAGGATGCAAGCTGCGGTATAACCGTCGACCAAAGCATGGAATTGGTTGGTATCCCGTGCATAAGTACAACCGTTTCCGATCCACTGCCTGCCAAACGATAAAAAATACGATGAGAACCGATTTGCACCATTTCATTGCGAAGTTCCATGGCAATCCCTCCATTTGAACAATTTTCCTCTAGTATCCCTCCCACACCTTGATTTATCCTCAGCTAATTAAACAATATTTTACATATTATCCTCATTTAACGGGAATGCTTCCGATGACAATCTCAAGGAGGCTCAAATTGAACCCATGATACGATTCCTACTGCTGCTCACCCTGCTAGCTCCTGCACCGGAAACTGCGTTTTTGCCAGCGCCTTTGGGGGAACAGCTTATACAGCCGGAAACCTATGCTTCGGCTAACCAGCTCAACCAAGCAGCCGACCTCGTCGTTCTCGGACAATTCACAGAAGAAATGGAAACGTATCCGACAAGCCGTACAACACCAAGCGGACGTCTCGTTAACTTTGTTCAAACCTTTCAGGTAAAACGCGTTTTTAAAGGAAGTCCAGCGGCATCCACGCTGCGCGTGATGACGACCGGCGTGGAACCGCTGCCTCCCGCAGCGGACACCATAAATATTGAATATCCCGGGCCACTAGAGCCGGGCACCTATGTTTGCTTTCTCCGAAAGCTAGAATTTGGCAATTACTACCGGATTAACGGAGGGTTTCAAGGCTTCTATCCGGTCATGGACGGAAAGCTGATCGCTCTGGAGCAAGGGGGCTTTTCGCTGTTTTCCGGGATTACCATCGACCAGTTCAAAAATAAAATTTCCCAAATGCGTACTAACTAGCTCCGGGCTTGTCTATCCTAATAACAGAACCTTCATAGACAATCTTCAAAGGGGCGGTTTTGATATGGCCAATAAAGTGCCTTCCATCTTTGAAACGGTACCCGCCGGCGGCACGGCATTGCAGCCAGCCTCCTCCGGAGGAATGTTTGACAGACCGGCAGCTGTTGTCGCCAAAAGCGAGTCGGCTAGTACGATTCCACCAGCACACAGCGATCCGTCCGAGCATATTGATGCCATCTTGTTTATGGTGCTGGCATTCGCTGTAATTACCTTGCTGCTTAAACGCAATACAAGCAAATAGATCGATCCATGAAAAATGGCGGGGGCCAGTCTCCCGTCATTTTTTTGCTGTAAAATAGCTTTACGTTAATGGCTGTGATTCATGTATTGACCCTAACGCTGCGTGATGCTTTATAGTAGCAATCAAAGGAGGGGTGTATGAGATGGAAATGAAAGTGAAGGAAGTAGCAGCGCTAACAGGCGTTAGTGTCCGGACACTGCATCATTACGATCATATTGGATTATTGTCCCCAAGCGGGACTACCGTTTCCGGCTACCGTCTTTATTCGGAGAAGAATCTGGAACGATTGCAGCAAATCTTATTTTTCAAAGAGCTTGGTTTTTCCCTAAAGGAAATCAAAAAGATGATTGACAGTCCATCGTTTGACCGACAGGAAGCATTCATTTTACAACGAAAAATGTTGATCCATAAACGAAATAGCATCGACAAAATGATTGAAAGCATTGATAAGTCGATCCAACATATGAGGGGAGAAATCCGTATGACAAACGAAGAACGATTCGAGGGATTTCACTTTCGGGATGACCCATATGAACAAGAAGCACGCCAGCGCTGGGGAGATCAATCTGTCGATAACCTAAAGCACAAAGTAGAGAAAATGTCCGTAAATGAACAAAACGACTTGTCTGAAAAATGGGATGCGATTTTCCGTACACTCGCCGGCCTTTGTACGCAATCCCCAGCCTCTCCAGAAGTACAAGCCAGCATTCAAGAATGGTACGACTTTCTAAATGAAAACGTTACGACTTATACTCTTGATGCATTTTATGGATTAGGACAGCTATATATCGAGGATGAACGATTTACGAACAACATCGATCAGTATGGCGAAGGATTGGCAAAGTTTATGAATAAGGCGATGAAGGAATTTGTAGAGAAGCAAACATAACATAAGGGGACAAATATGAAGATCATCGTGGAAGATACATTAAAACAGTACGAAACCTTGTTTTCTATGGACAGTGAAAGAGAAAATTATTTCCGCTTTTCAATGATGAAGCCCTTTGAGGAGATGTGGAATACTATAAATGTGCCCTTAAAGGCAAAGCAGCCTAACGGATACGATGTAATTTCTGCGGCCAAAATGCTTGGATATCTTGATATTTCAAGCACAAAAGCCGGCGAAGAAGCCTTAGCCAAGCTAAAAGCGATAAACGTTCTTGAAACCGCAGCGCAAACTTTACATCAATGCTTGCAGTATATAGAGAACAATCAATTACAAATCAAGGCGGATACACTGAAATTCGGAATGTACCTTGCCGACCCGGAAAAGCTCAGACTTCAAAAGGGTTATTGTGGATTTGGCGGCATTCCAGGATTTATACAAACGTCTATTTATCCAAACTCATACAATATTCCGAGAATCCCTTCAATTATTGCCCATGAATTTCATCATAATATCCGTTTCTCGTATTTCGATTGGAATCATGGTAACGTTACCGTTGGTGATTACTTAATTATTGAAGGATTAGCGGAATCGTTCGCAAAGGAGCTTTACGGAGAAGAGCTTTTAGGGCCGTGGGTCACTTCTATGGAAGAAGAAGACTTAGAATATTCCATAGCGGTACTAAAGAACTCGTTGGACATTCAAGGATTTGCAAGCGTCAGCAGCTATATGTTTGGTGACACCTTTGCAGCGGAACAAGGATATCCGCCTGTAGGCTTATCCCCATTTGCGGGTTATGCGGTTGGGTATCATGCGGTACAATCCTTTATGAAAAAGAATAGAGTAGGAATCCATGAAGCCACCCTGCTCCCTACAGATGAAATATTAAGCAATTGCGAGCTATTCTCCTGACCTATGGAAAGAGGGTTTCTTTACAGCCCTCTTCCCTACGAATGAGCCTAATTCATTCAGCCTACTTGTGCTTTTTCACATACTCGTACAAAGATCGGTATTGATTGGCTGACGTATGCCAGCTGAAATCCTGCTTTTGCATATTTCGGCGAATACGCTGACGCGTGCCCCTGTCTTTCCAGCTTTCGATCGCACGCTTCACTGTATACAGCATGTCATGCGCGTTGTAATGGCTGAAGGAAAAGCCCCAGCCCTCGCCTGTGTACTGGTTGTAAGGCATCACCGTATCCTTCAGTCCCCCGGTTTCTCTCACGATCGGGATCGATAAATACCGCATCGCGATCAGCTGCCCGATTCCGCAAGGCTCGAAAAGGGAAGGCATCAGAAAAAAATCGGACGCCGCATATACCCTGCGGGCAAGGCCCTCGTCAAAATAAATATGTGCGGAAAGCTTTTGCGGATACCGCTCCGCCGCCCAGCGGAACAAGCCCTCATAACGGGGCTCTCCCGTTCCCACAACGACAACCTGCACATCCTTCTGCATCAGCTCGTCAAGCACATGGGAAATCAAGTCGAGTCCCTTCTGGTGTACGAGCCGCGTCACAATGCCAATCAGAGGAGTCTCTTCGCTTACAGCTAACCCAAAAGCCTCCTGCAAAGCAAGCTTATTTTTTTGTTTTTTCGTTAACGATTTTTGATAATGAACGGGAAGTGCTGTATCGGTTCCAGGATTATAGGAATGATAATCGATACCATTGATAATTCCGAACAAATCCCCTCTTCGCTTGCGCAGCAGTCCATCCAGTCCTTCGCCGTAGTACGGCATCGTAATTTCTTCGGCATAGGATTTGCTGACGGTGGACAACACATCCGAATACACCAGCCCGCCCTTCATAAAGTTGACACAGCCAAAGTATTCAAGTGCATCGGGGTGAAAATGCTCATAGCCTAAGTTCAGCATGTCCTGAAGAATGTATTCGGGAAAAATACCCTGGTATTTCAAATTATGAATGGTAAACACGGTACGGATTCCTTGGTGGAATGGACTTAACGCGTAGTGCGATTTCAAAAACACCGGAATCATCCCGGTTTGCCAGTCATGACAGTGGATCACATCCGGCCGCCAGTCCAAGTGAGGCAGCACTTCCAGCGCCGCTTCACAAAAAAACGTAAATCGCTCTGCGTCGTCACCATAGCCGTAATACCCGCTGCGCTTAAAATAATACTCGTTATCGATAAAATAGTACGTAATCCCGTCATGCTCCAGCATATTGATCCCACAATATTTATTTCGCCAGCCGATCAGTACATTGATCGCCTTCACATGCTTCATTTCTTCCTTCCAGTGCGGTGCCATATCCTCGTATTTCGGCAGCATAACACGAACGTCAATCCCTTGGCGCTTAAGCTCCTGAGGCAGCGAGCCAATGACATCCGCAAGCCCGCCGGTCTTAAAAAAAGGAACTGATTCTCCGGCAACAAATAAAACGTTCACCGCTCACCACTCCTACGATCCGAATTAAATGATTTTTTTCTTCGAGGCGATAAAAGGAGCCGTCAGCGCTCCTGAGAGCACCCGTCCACGGTCTATAAACACATCCTTATCAAGGATCGCATTTTCCACCATAACGTTTTCTTGGATCTCGCCGTTTTGCAATAAAATGCTGTTGCGAATGACAGACCCTTTATGAATTTTTACGCCCCGAAAAATAATGCAATTTTCCACACGGCCTTCGATCGTACAGCCATTCGCGATCAATGAGTTCTTGACGATGGCCTCGTTCATATACCGCGCTGGCGGCTCATCCTTAACCTTCGTGTAAATTAAGCTGTTCGGCTGGAAAAACAATTCACGGAGAACAGAGGGCTGCAGCAGGTTCATACTATGGCGGTAATAGCTTTGAATCGAGTTAATAATGGCCGTATACCCATCAAACCGGTAACCGGAAATGTGAAGGCGGTTTACATTTTTCATAATTCCGTCGCGAACCAAATGATAATAACCCTGGGATAGGCATGTATCGACAAGATCAAGCAGCAGGGATTTTTTCATCAAATACATTTCCATGGAGATACAGGGGCTGTTCAGCCGTCCCTCTTCGCTCTCTATTACCGTAACTCTTCCGTTATCATCGATTTCGAGCTTGCGGTATTTGGCCGCATCAGTCTGCTCCATAGTCGTATAAACGGCCGTTATGTCCGCTCCTCGCTCAAGATGCTGCCGCAGCACATCACGATAATCGATATTGCAGATGATGTGACTGCGCGTGACCAATACGTATTCTTGCGGGCCACGGTAAAAGTAATCACGGTGATTGTAAAATTGGTACAGGTCCCCTCTAGGTATGCTGAACGCATCATCATGAATAAACGGCAGAACGAACAGCCCGCCGCGTTTGCGGTCCAAATCCCATTCTTTGCCCGAACCAAGATGATCCATCAGGGAACGATATTTATTATGCGAAAAAACGGCAACGTCATCGATGCCAGAATTCACCATATTCGACAGCACGAAATCAATCAGGCGGTACCTTCCACCGAATGGAACAGAAGCTGGGCAGCGTGCCGAGGTCAGCTCCTCCAAATGGTCCCATTCATTGACAAGGTTGATGACTCCCATGATGCTATTCATACCGAACCCATCCTTTCCGCCTGAACTGTTTCATTCGCCCCAATCAATGTGATCGTTTGTCCGGTTTCATCACCGATGACAGCCCCATCTTCTACAACACAGTTTTCTCCGATAATGGATTTATAAATGCGGACATTATTGCCAATCACCGCATTCGGCATAATCACCGACTGCTCAATATACGAATGTTCACCGACTTGAACTCCATAGAAAAGGACGGAACGCTTGATTTCGCCGAACACAGCACAGCCTTCATTGACGAGAGAGCAGTTGATGGCAGCGCTCGGCGCTGCGTATTGCGGAGGCTGGTTCGGATTGACCGAATAAATCCGCCACCTGCGGTCATTCAGGTTGAGAGATGGGGTGTCCTCGAGCAGGTCCATATTCGCTTCCCACAGGCTATCAATTGTGCCAACATCCTTCCAGTAGCCTTGAAACGGATAAGCATACAGCTTGACCTTGTCCCGAAGCATTTGCGGAATGACGTCCTTGCCAAAATCGTTCGAGGATTCTGGATTGTTTTCGTCGCGAATGAGATAATCTCGAAGCACGCTCCAATTAAAAATATAAATGCCCATCGAAGCAAGATTGCTTTTCGGTTCTTTCGGTTTTTCGGCGAATTCTGTAATCGTTCCGTCATCCGCTGTACTCATAATACCGAAGCGGCTTGCCTCCTCCCACTTTACTTCAATTACTGCTATGGAAGCGTCGGCGCCTTTTTCTTTATGATAAGAGAGCATCGCATCGTAATTCATCTTATAGATGTGGTCACCGGAAATGACAAGCACATATTCCGGATCATATTGCTCGATAAAATTAAGATTACGGTAAATCGCATTCGCCGTACCCTTGTACCAATTGCCGCCGCATTGCTCGACAAACGGCGGAAGTACAGTAACACCGCCGTTTTTGCGGTCGAGATCCCAGGATGAGCCGATGCCGATATAGGAATTCAGCACGAGCGGCTGATATTGGGTTAACACGCCTACCGTATCGATCCCAGAATTCGTGCAGTTGCTGAGCGTAAAATCAATGATCCGGTATTTCCCCCCGAAGTACACGGCCGGCTTCGCCAAATTCTTGGTCAGCGCCCCGAGCCTGCGCCCCTCTCCCCCAGCGAGCAGCATCGCCACGACTTCTTTTTTCCTCATCGCCAATCCCCTCTTTCCATTTCGATCGTTTCAAGATGACTGCCGCAAAGGGCGGCAAGCGGAATACGACGCTGTGGTCGCGGTAATGCCACGGCGAAGCTTCGGAAGCAGCTTCGGCGGTATTAATGACGCCAGATCCTCCGTATTCAGGATCGTCGGTGTTGAGGACTTCGCGGTAAACACCGGGCTCCGGGACACCAAGCCGGTAATGTTCATGCGGCACAGGTGTGAAATTGCACACCACAAGCAAATGCTCTCCGTGTGCGGATTTGCGCATAAAGGCAATGATGCTTTGATCTTTATTGTGCGGATCAATCCACTCGAAGCCTTCCGGACTATGATCAAGCTCCCATAACGAAGGCTCGTTACCATAAAAAGCATTCAATTCCTTCACAAAGCGCAGCATTTTCCCGTGCATTTCATAGCCGAGCAAATGCCAGTCCAGCTGATCCAGGTCCTTCCACTCCGAAAATTGACCGAACTCCCCGCCCATAAACAGCAGCTTTTTACCAGGATGGGTCATTAAGTAGCCATACAGCAGGCGCAGCTGGGCAAATTGCTGCCAGTAATCCCCCGGCATTTTGCTGATTAACGAACGTTTTCCATGCACAACCTCGTCATGGGAGAACGGCAGAACGAAGTTTTCAGAGAAGGCGTAAAAAAATGAAAAAGTGATCAAGTCATGATGCCACTTCCGGTAGTGCGAATCCTTTTTCATATACCGCAGCATATCGTTCATCCAGCCCATATTCCATTTATAATTAAAGCCGAGACCGCCTTGATGCACCGGGGCTGTCACCAGCGGGGTATCGGTGGAATCCTCCGCCATCATAAGCGCATTCGGGAAATACTGAAACACCGCCATATTCAGCCGTTTTACAAAATCGATCGCTTCTAGATTTTCATGACCGCCATAAACGTTCATGACATGCCGCTCGGGAGGCTTGCTGAAATTATGGGATAGGATGCTCGCCACGGCATCGACACGAATTCCGTCCATATGGTAAACATCCATCCAGAAGATCGCATTGGAGATCAAAAAATTAACGACCTCCGGCTTGCCGAAATCAAAGCTGAGCGTCCCCCATTCCAGCTTTTCCGCCATTCGTTCATCGGGGTATTCGTACAGCGGCTGTCCGTCAAATTGGCGCAGCCCATGATCATCCTTGCAAAAATGTCCCGGAACCCAGTCCAAAATTACCCCCAGCCCATGCTGATGGCAGCGGTCCACAAAGTACATTAAATCCTTCGGAGTACCAAATCGGCTCGTTGCGGCATAAAAGCCGGTAGTCTGATACCCCCACGAACGGTCGTAAGGATGCTCCATGACCGGGAGCAGCTCAATATGGGTAAAGCCCAGCTCCGCTGCATAAGCCGGAAGCTGGTCGGCCAGCTCGCGATAGCTATAGGGAAGACCGTCCGGCTTCCGTTTCCAGGTGCCCAAATGCACCTCATATATGTTCATGGGACGCGAATAGGGATTGCTTTCCTGCTTACGGCGCTGCCATTCTGAATCTCCCCACTCGTAACCGCTTAGGTCGTATACGATGGAGCCCGTACCCGGGCGGGTTTCCGCATGAAAGGCATACGGATCGGCTTTGAGCAGATGGCGGCCGTCCCATGTAACCATTTCATATTTGTACCGATCCCACTGCTTCAGACCGGGGATGAAGCCGTTCCAGATGCCTGAAGAATCCCATGATGGCTGCAGCGGATGACGGAACCCGTTCCACGCGTTGAAATCACCCGCAACGCGCACCTCTTTGGCATGCGGGGCCCACACGGAAAAGCGCACTCCGGATATGCCATCGACGATGCACGGATGCGCTCCAAACGTATGATAGCTGAAATGCAGATTACCTTGTCTAAATAGATATACATCATGATCCGACGGATAAATAGACATGGACACGGACATCATTCCCACCTCCCCCTTAGTCTACCCCAATAAAAGACCCAAAAATTACTGTTCTTCCTATAATAAACAAAAAAGTCAGCCTCAGCTGACAAGGACACACTGCTATGTTCCACCGAGTGTTTTCCGTTTCGTTCCTTCGCTACCCTATTCTACTCGCTCGAGTGGAAATGTATACCTGCTTATCCCAAACGTTTAAACATGAAGAAACACATTGCCTAACCTTCTAATTACAATATCCCAGAACCAGCCTTAAGGTTACCGTTTACCGGAAAGCTTCTCCCTAAGCAATACGAAGCCGGCTGCGATGGCGCCGCCAAGTAAGAAGCCCGCAATGATGTCTGTCGGGTAATGGACACCGGCATAAATACGGAACAAGCCCGTTCCAAGAATAACGTTGCCCGCAAATGCTGCCGTACCCGACGTTACAGCTGGACTTTTGGACGATCCTTTCCACAGCACATAAGCCAAGAAGCCGTAAAAGGCTGCCGCAATCATTGCATTTCCGCTCGGAAAGCTATATCCATCCGCTTCAAGCAGCCTGTCCAGCCCTTCTGGACGAGGCCTCGCGACAGTATTTTTGATGAGAGTATTAAGTCCATACGAGACTAGAAGACTAAGCAGGACAAGAAAAGCATCCCTTATCCGTTTTCCTACGAGCCATATACCCAAAAAAGCAACTACAAGCACAGCTGCAAAAAACGGCACGCTGCCCAATGCGCTAAAAACCGATAACAGCCCATCCATAGACGGCGAGCGAAGTCCGCGTATCCAGTTTCCCACCCATTGGTCAAACGACATGAACCATTCTGAGGATAAGAACATTGCAAGAAGTAAGAATAAGATGAGGAAACTGCTAAATAGAAGAAGAATCGAATTTCGTTTCATAAAAAATGGAGCGCCCCTCTACCCTGTTTTTTCGTATATTGTAGCGTATTTTGCCACAAGAGGGTAAGTATTGTAGAATAAAGTACATTGCATGGACAAAGACATGACCGGGGTGGGAAATACAAAATGTATGTAGCACAAGATTGGCAGGATTATGAATTGATTGATACCGGAGGCGGTGAGCGTCTGGAGCGCTGGGGCGATGTCGTGCTCCGCAGACCCGACCCGCAAATTATATGGCCGCTGCGCACGGAAACGGCCCAATGGAAGCAGGCCGATGCCCATTATTTTCGGAGCTCTTCGGGCGGAGGACAATGGAACTTTAAACGTCAGCTTCCCGAACGATGGACGATTGGTTATCGCGATCTGAAATTTTACATTCGCCCGACCAATTTTAAACATACCGGATTATTTCCGGAGCAGGCCGCAAACTGGAGCTGGATGATGGGTACGATCCGCAATGCCGGTCGCCCGATTAAGGTGCTCAATTTATTTGCGTACACCGGAGGCGCTTCGGTTGCAGCCGCATCTGCCGGAGCCGAAGTGGTGCACGTTGACGCCGCTAAGGGCATGGTGCATTGGGCGAAGGAAAATATGCAGCTTTCCGGGCTTAGCGATCGCCCTGTCCGTTTTATTACGGATGATGTCTTTAAATTTGTGCAGCGTGAGGAACGACGCGGCAACAAATACGACGGTATTATTATGGATCCTCCGTCCTACGGCCGGGGTCCGGGAGGCGAGGTATGGAAGCTTGAGGACAGCTTATATCCTTTCGTGCAGTTTTGCACCTCGATCTTATCCGATACTCCGCTATTTTTCCTGATTAATTCGTACACGACCGGCCTGTCACCGACCGTTTTGAAGAACATTATGTCGATGACTCTCGTGAAAAAGTATGGCGGGACGATTACAAGCGGTGAAATCGGACTGCCGATCACGAATTCGGGTCTTGTGCTGCCAGCCGGAATTTTGGCAAGATGGCAGGAAAGCTGAGTAAAATTAATACATTTGGTATAATCTATGAAGTAACTCAAGGAAAATGGAGTCCGATTACGATGAAAAACGTACTCAGGAACACGGCCCGCCTTGGCGGGGTGTTCCTTTTTGTATCCGCTTTGCTGCTTTTATCCGGATGCCAAGGGGAAAGCCAGTCTCCGGATATGACCCTAACCAACGAAAAGCCTTCGCTGGAATTGCAAGAACAGTCGCAGGTTGAAAGATCCGCTGCCGGCAGCAAGGAAAGTTCGGAAAGCGGTGGGCTCGTCAACACCGCACAGGATGCCCCCTCTTCCGATCCGGCCCTGCTGGCCGATCGCAGCGGTCCGCCGGTCATGCGTACAGCACGGCTTATGGCTGTAGGCGACATTATGATGCACAGCCCGCAAATTCCATCCGGCTACGATGCATCGACTGGAACATACAATTACGATGGCTTCTTCGCCCATGTCCAGCCTCTGTTCGCCGAAGCCGACTGGGTAATTGGAAATCTGGAGACGCCACTGGCCGGGGAGGATAACGGCGGCTATTCCGGTTATCCGCGCTTCAATGCGCCGGATGAATTGGCGGATGCTTTGAAGAAAGCCGGATTTTCGATGCTGACAACAGCCAATAATCACGCTATGGACCGGAATGCCGCCGGAGCGATTCATACCCTTGAGGTATTGAGGGAAAGAGGAATTATCGCGTCCGGTACGGCAGCTTCACCGGAAGAAGCGGAAGTGATTCCGATGCTTGAGCGCAACGGAATTAAGCTGGCCCTGCTCGCTTATACATATGGCACAAACGGAATTCCCGTACCAAAGGACAAGCCTTATTTAGTTAATCATATCGACGATAAAAAAATCGTCAGTGACATCATTCGCGCTCGCGCTTCCGGGGCGGATGTCGTCGCTGTTGCTTTGCATCTTGGGAACGAGTACCAGCTCGTGCCTACTCCTCAACAGCGCGAGATCGCCGAGCAGTGTATTCAAGCAGGCGCTCACATTGTGCTTGGAAGTCACCCTCATGTCGTACAGCCGGATGAGTTTATTGAAACCGAAGGATTGGATGGGAAGCCGAAACGAGGCTATGTCATTTATTCGCTTGGCAATTTCATTTCCAATCAGCGCGGAAAGTATACGGATTACGGAGTCATCGTTAACTTGCAAATTGTGAAAAACATGTCCGACGGAACAGTACAGGTTTCTGAGGCGGCCACGCTCCCTACCTGGGTTCATCAGTTTTACAGTGAGGACGGGAAAAGGCACTACCGTGTACTTCCTCTAGAACAAATAATAGCCGACAAAAGCGATCCGCTTCTGCCGGCCAGCCTATACCCCCAACTTGAAAAAGGACTTGAGGATATTCGTAAGCATTTAGAATAAGTCCATATACTACGAGTTGTCTATGCTCTCTTTCGTTTAGGAAGAGAGCTTTTCATGTGCAATTTTGCCTAGTAAATAGATTAACACCTGTTGGTTATGAGCCGAAATGCGGCTGAGAGAATCCTGTAAGTATTGCTGTCGGATTTCCAAGCCCCTCTTCCCTTCCGCTAAGCCTTTATCTGTAAGGTGAATCCATACAATTCGCCGGTCTTGGCTGTCTCTTTCTCTAACAATAAGCTCATTCTTCTCCATACGGTCTATCAATGTCGTCACTGCAGCGGGAGTCGTTGATAAAAATTCGATTAGATCGGAAGGCTTTACCCGGTCGTTATTCATAATAAATTCCAGAACTACCAACTGGCTTTCAGTGAGAGATGGGGACAGGCTCGATTCCATATGATGTTTCATCTCTTTGCTGAGCTTATGCCATAGCTTCGCAAATTCGACTGCGTACATCATGTACCTCCATACATCTTATTTGTTTTTATTGTACCATAGGTTGCTAAACCAAGGATAGGTTCGCAAGGAGAATAGTTTATGACATTAATCGAGTAGTTATTCGCCTATTTGACAGCGCTCACAACATGTTTCACGTGTTCCTAGCGAAACGAGTCGAACCCGCGCGCTCAGCGCAGTCGTTTGCGGCTGAATCATGCGGGTTCGATTGATGACATTTTATAGTTTTGCAGGCAGTACAACAACGTCACTTATACTGTCGCCTTTTTCAACCGGCACAACCTGTTTTCCGATCGCCTTCCGATCCTCGATCGGCGCCGCCTCGCTGGAAAATACGGCCTGCGCACCGCTGTTCAAGATCGCCGAAAAACGGAGCTCCTCCGTCACGCGGAATGCCTCGATAAGGCCGTTTCCATTCGGCTTCACACGCTTGCCTTCCTTGAACTCAAACGTAAACAGCCCTTTGCCTCCCCGGCCTTGCAGCAAATAATCCAAAAGCAAGGAACGCTTTGCATAACCCAAGTCGGAGATAACAAGAATTTCGCCTTCATCGCCATCAACCCACAACGATGAAATCACCTCATCGTCTTCGCGCAGCTGAATCCCTTTTACCCCGGCGGATACGCGGCCCATAGCATTTACCTCATCTTCCTTGAAGCGAATGCTCATGCCGAGCTTCGTAATAAGCAGGACATCCTTCGTTCCGTTACTGAGCTGCACATGGATCACTTCATCCCCGTCCGCCAGCTTGCAGGCTGCAATGCCGGTGGAACGGTTTGTCGCGTAATCCTTCAGCTCCGTCCGCTTCACCTGGCCCCGCTTGGTTACAAAGACAAGTGACTTGCCCTGCTCCGCAACGTCTTTCACCGGAATGACGCTTACGATTTTATCGTCCTTTACAAGCGGAATGACGTTGACGATGGCCGTTCCATTGTCCTTCCATTTGAATTCCGGAACCTGGTGGACCGGAAGCAGAAAATACTGCCCCTGCTTCGTAAAAATAAGCAGATTCTCAATCGTATTGACCTCAAGAAGCGTGCGGAGATAATCGCCTTCCTTCATGCCGGTGGATTCTACTTCACCGCCGGAACGGGTAAAGGAAAGCTTACTGGTCCGTTTAATATAGCCCTCCGCGGTCAAAGCGACGATGACATCCTCAGCCGGTACCATAACCTCAAGGTTTACTTTGAGCTCCTCAACCTCTTCCTGAATTTCAGAACGGCGGTCGATACTGTATTTATCGCGGATTTCCGTCAATTCATCCTGAATTACGCCCATTAGCTTAGATTCATTGGACAAAATCCCGCGTAAGTAAGCGATCGTCTTCAGCGTCTCCTTATGCTCTTTCTCCAGCGTCGTAATTTCAAGATTCGTTAAACGATACAGCTGGAGCGTCAGGATGGCATCCGCTTGCCGCTCGGTAAACCCGTATTCACTCATCAGGTTCTTTTGCGCATCCTGCCGGTTTTTCGAGCGTTTAATGGTCTCAATGACTTCATCGAGAATATTGAGCGCTTTCACAAGCCCTTCGAGCACGTGAGCGCGATCCTCCGCCTTCTCCAATTCATACTGGGAGCGGTGGGTAACAACCTCTTTCTGGTGGGCCAAATACGCCCGCAGCATGTCCAGCACGCCCAGCTGCCGCGGCGCACGGTTTACAATCGCCACCATGTTAAAATTGTAGGCGATTTGCAAGTCGGTTTTCTTAAACAAATACGCTAGTATGCCCTGAGCATCTGCGTCCTTCTTCAGCTCGATGACGATACGGAGGCCGTTCCGTCCACTTTCGTCGCGCACCTCTGCGATGCCTTCGACCTTTTTCTCAAGACGAACGTTTTCCATCGCCAGAACCAGCTTTGATTTGACGATCCCGTATGGAATCTCGGTCACCACGATTTGCTGCTTGCCGCCGCGCGTCTCTTCAATCGCTGTTTTGCCGCGTACGTACATGCGGCCTTTCCCGCTCCGGTATGCATCAAGAATTCCATCCTTACCCATAATGATGCCGCCGGTCGGAAAATCGGGTCCTTTCATGACGGTCATGACCTCTTCCAACGTTACATCCGGCTTGCCGATCATCAGGATGCAAGCATCGATCACTTCCCGCAAATTATGCGTGGGAATTTCCGTAGCGAAACCGGAGGAAATTCCGCTTACGCCGTTTACGAGAAGATTCGGGAAGCGCGCAGGCAGTACAACCGGCTCCTTCGCGGTATTGTCGAAGTTATCCTTGAACGGTACCGTACGCTTCTCAATGTCACGCAGCATTTCGAGGGCGATCTTTGACAACCTTGCCTCGGTATAACGCATCGCTGCCGGAGGATCGTCATCGATCGAGCCCCAGTTGCCGTGCCCGTCCACCAGTGTATGGGCCATTTTCCAAGGCTGCGCCATCCGCACCATACCTTCGTAAATCGACGAGTCACCGTGTGGATGATAGTTGCCCATCACATCTCCGACCGTCTTGGCCGATTTCCGGTACGGCTTGTCCGGCGTATTGCCGGCATCGTACATCGCGTACAAGATTCGGCGCTGCACCGGCTTTAGGCCGTCTCGGACATCCGGGATCGCCCGGTCTTGAATAATGTATTTGGAATAGCGGCCGAACCGATCCCCGACGATATCCTCGAGCACCGCCGCAAGCAGTTGTTCCGTCGAACTCATTCAGGTCCCTCCTCTACTCCTCGTATTCCGTAAAATCAACATTCTCGATAATCCAGCGCTTCCGCGGGTCGACCTTATCCCCCATAAGGGTGGATACGCGCCGCTCCGCCTTCGCCGCATCCTCAATTTGAACCTGATAGAGCGTTCGCGATTCGGGATCCATCGTCGTTTCCCACAGCTGATCCGGGTTCATTTCGCCAAGTCCTTTATAGCGCTGCAGCTCGATGCCCTTAGAGCCTCCAAGCTCCTTCATGACCTCCTGCAGCTGCTCGTCCGAATAGACGTAGCGTGTTACTTCGGACTTGCCGCTTTTCTTGCTCACTTTATATAACGGCGGCCGGGCGATGAACACCTTCTGCGCGTCGATTAACGGTTTCATATAGCGGTAGAAAAATGTCAGGAGCAGCACCTGAATGTGCGCACCGTCCATGTCCGCGTCGGTCATGATAATAATCTTCGAATAATTGCTCTCTTCCACTTCGAAATCTGCGCCGACTCCAGCACCGATCGCAGCGATGATCATGCGGTATTCTTCGTTGCGCATGATGTCCGCCAGCTTGGCCTTTTCCGGGTTGAGCGGCTTTCCGCGCAGCGGCAATATGGCTTGGTGCTTCGAATCACGGCCCTGCTTCGCAGAGCCTCCCGCCGAATCACCCTCTACGATAAACAACTCGTTGCGGGTAAAATCCTTCGACTGCGCCGGGGTCAGCTTGCCGCCTAGGCTGAGGCCCTCGCCCCTGCCCTTCTTGCCCGAGCGCACGTCCTCGCGCGCTTTTCTCGCCGCCTCGCGTGCCTTCATCGCTTGTATCGATTTTTTTACGAGCAGCTGCGCCGACTGCGGATTTTCCTCAAGGAAAACCGCCATCGCTTCGGACACGACAGCATCCACCGCGCTGCGCGCCAAGGCGCTTCCAAGCTGATCCTTCGTCTGACCGACAAACTCCACCTCGGCCATCTTGATGTTGATGACAGCCATCATGCCTTCACGAAGATCGCCGCCCTCAAGATTTTTGTCCTTCTCCTTGAGCAGTCCAGCTTTTCGGGCATAGTCGTTCATCACACGTGTATATGCCGCTTTGAAGCCGGTTTCGTGCGTGCCGCCGCCTCGCGTCGGGATCGAGTTAACGAAAGAAGCAATCGTTTCAGTATACCCGTCATTATACTGCAGCGCGATTTCAACCTCCACGTCTTCCTTCTCGCCATGAAAATGAATCACGTCATGCAGGACGGTCTTGTCTTCATTCAAATACCGAACAAATTCCGCCGCGCCGCCTTCGTACTCAAATGTTTCCTCTTTGTCATCGTCGCTGCGCTCATCGCGCAGAACAATGCGCAAGCCGGAGTTAAGGAATGCAATTTCCTGCAGGCGCTCGGACAATAAATCGTAGTTGATCGTCACATTGCCGTGAAACACCTTCGGATCCGGCTTGAACGTGACCTTCGTCCCCGTCGTCTTGGCGTTGCCGATCACATCAAGACCGGTTACCGGCTCTCCGACATGCTCCTTTCCGTCAGCGTCCACCCAAGATTCAAAACGCTGGCGGTACAGCTTGCCGTCACGCTGAATATCGACGACGAGCCATGCGGACAGGGCGTTCGTTACCGAAGCTCCGACACCGTGAAGACCGCCGGATTTTTTATAACCCGCGCCGCCAAATTTCCCACCCGCGTGAAGGATCGTAAAGACGACCTGCGGCGTCGGAACCCCCATCTTGTGCATACCGGTTGGAATGCCGCGCCCGTTATCTTTTACGCTGACCGATTGATCCTCATGTATAGTAACGCGAATTTCGGAGCAGTGCTTTGCCAAATGCTCGTCCACTGCGTTATCGACGATTTCCCAAATGAGATGGTGCAGCCCGGAAGAGGTCGTGCTGCCGATGTACATGCCCGGCCGTTTACGGACTGCCGTTAATCCTTCCAGTACCTGTATGGCGTCCGCATCGTAATCCGAAGCCTGTCCGGCTTGCGATTTTGCAAATATGTCAAGCTGTTCGACCATCCGTACACCTCCAATATTTTCAAAAGAGACCAGACTTATTTTAGTTTAAAACATCCTTCCGCGTAAATACCCTAAACGAAACATATAATGCGCAGGCTGCCCAAACCGACAGCACAGCGAGGGAAAAAGGAAGCGTCATTCCCTTGATGGGCGGGACGGTTCCGTTCAGGTACACGGTCGTTTCGAGATTGACCATAAAAAAATATTTTGCCGTTTCCCAGGAGGAAACCATGTTCGATAAAATGGTTCCGGCGATAATCGCCGCCAGCATAACGCCCATTCCGGCCGCAGTGCTTCGAATCAGCACCGATACCATTAAGCTCAATATCGCGACGACCAAAGCGGAGAACCAAGCGAGACCCGCCGTCATCAGCAAAAACAGCCATTGCGGGACCACTTGAATACGCGAGGTATCGACTTCGCTGCCATTAATTCGAAAGCCTGTCAGCACCGGATGAGTCCAACCGCTAAAGCCGAACACCAGACCGGATATAAGATAGGACACCACGGTTGTCGCCAGCACGATCATGGATACATAAAAGATCAGCGCAACCAGCTTGCTGAACAGCACCTTCCAGCGCCGAACCGGCCTTGTAAGCAGCAGCTTTATCGTGCCTGTCGCATGCTCCGACGATACCATATCGGAAGCAATGACCATTACCATCAACGGTAAAAACAAATTAATAGAGTTTGCTAGAAATACCCGGGTAAAGGTCACGCCGTTGGGCGCCTGCGGATCGATATCCCGGTCGAGATAATACTGCAGCCGCTGCACCTCGACTTTGATCGATTCCTTCCACTCCTCCGGTATCCTCGGCGAGCTTAAACGGCTTGTATAATCCTGTACTCTTGTTTGTGTGGCAACGCGCCAATCGCTGCTTCCGGTCTGCTTAAGCTGAGTCTGCGCTACCCGCATCTGCGCATAAGTAAAGATCGGAATCAGCACAAGTAAAATTAATATAATCACATGAAAACGCCGTTTTTTCCATATTTTCACGGTTTCATTGCGAATAAGCGGATATAGGCTAGTCAATTCGGTTCCCCTCCGTCAGCGTAAGGAATAGATCCTCAAGCGCAGGCTGCTTCGGCTCAACGGCATAAATCCGTACACCCTTGGCGACCAGCTGCTCGTTAATCAGCGGGATATCGTCCAGCTTTTCCATCCATACCGTCACGGTACCGGGAGCACCACCGCCGCCCAAGCTTTCCGGCATATGCTGCCCAAATGCAGTGAACGACTCCACGTTATCCGTTCCCAAAGACGCAGGGTTTCCGGCATTCTCCTGTTCGGAAAGCTCAAGCTGATGCATGGTCACACCTTCGAAAGAGGCGATCACCGACCTGCCCGTTTCCACCGGTTCCAGCCGCCAGCTTACCTGCTTGGTCCGCTCTTTCAGCAGCTCGTCCACCTCGCCCACAGCGATGACCTCACCGTTTAAGATAATCGCAACCCGGTCGCACATAAGCTGAATTTCGCTAAGCAAATGACTGGAGACAAACACGCCCATCCCTTGATCCGCTAGCTTACGAATAAACGTACGCAGCTCCTTGATCCCTTGCGGATCCAAGCCGTTTGTCGGCTCATCCAGAATCAGCAGCTTCGGATTGCCAAGCAGTGCCTGCGCAATGCCAAGGCGCTGGCGCATGCCGAGCGAATAGGTTTTGACCTTATCATGAATCCGCTGATCGAGACCGACGATCTCCGCCACCTCGCGTATACGCTGTTCCCCGACGCCGGGAAGCATTCCGGCAAAATGCTCAAGGTTTTCCCAGCCGGTTAAAAATGGATACAGCTCCGGGTTTTCAACGATACACCCGACATGCTGCAGGGCCTCGTCATGCTGTTTATGTACATCCTTGCCGCAAAGCGTGATCGCCCCCGCCGTCGGCTTGATCAGATCAACCAGCATACGGATCGTCGTCGTTTTACCTGAACCGTTCGGTCCAAGAAATCCAAATATTTCTCCTTCGCGCACATCGAAGGAGATCCCTTTAATAATCATTCTGCCGCCGATTGCTTTTTTTACATCACTAACCGCGAGAATGATCTGCTTGTCGTCATTGGGTGCTACTCTCTTTTCCCCCATGTTACGCCCCTCCCGGTGTTTTCTCTCACGCCCGACACCATCCGGTCAGGCTGCTTCCAGCAAAGCCATGCAATGCTACTCGAGCACCTGGACGATTCGCTCGGCAATGCGTTCATAACCAAGACCGTTCGGGTGAAAATGATCGGAGGATAAATAATCGCTCACCCGCTGTTCAAACAAATCGTAGGTCGGTACCATCGTCATTTGTTCCCACTGGTGTACAATTTCGTAGGCCTTATTATTCCATGCGGCAGCTTCCAAGGACAGAATGCGCAGCTCCGGAATGTCGATAAACGGGTTATACAGGCCGACATAAATGACCCGCGCTTTCGGATTCACCTCATGCAGCAGCGTCAAAATCTGCTTCAGACGATCGAGAGTAGGCTCTACATTTGCTCTTACCTTCTCTAGGCTCGGCTCAGTCCCAAAGGCGAATAAATCATTGCCGCCAATCGTTAAAAGGACAACATGAGCCTGCTTTAGCGTATCCGCGATCCCGCTCTTGGATTGCAAATCCTGCAGCAGCTGAGTGCTCGTATAGCCGCTGACCGCGTAATTCGCCAAAACAAACACCGGCTTCTTATACAGCTTAGACAGCTTTTCTTGAGTATAACCGACATAGCCTTTTCCGGTTTCATCCCCGGTCCCTCTCGTTAGGGAGTCGCCTAAGGCGACAATATTAATTTTATCATCGCTTAACAGCACATTATCCTGCTTCACGGCGTTTGGCGGCGCTTCTTGGGCCGGCGGGGGCGCTACGACCGTTTTAACGGCATAAACAAAGCCTACGGCTAACAGCAAGGTCGCGATAAAAGCCGACCCTCCGACCAATCTCCATAAAGTACGTGATGACGACAACAAGGCTTCCCCCTTCAATCCCTGTAACACGGGCAATCGTACAAGTTGTTTGTTAAATAGACTACCGATTCCATAATCAATTTGCAACTTTGATTGAAACAGAAAAAATGATGCTGCCTAAAATATCATACAGCAAAGCGTGCGTTTTGGCGAATATGTGTTCTTGTTTTTTTTCTTAGGGATCGAGTTCTTGTTGTGTGAGAGAGGTTGTTCTTGTTTTGTGTTCTTGTTTTGTGTTCTTGTTTTGTGTTCTTGTTTTGTGTTCTTGTTTTGTGTTCTTGTTTTGTGTTCTTGTTTTGTGTTCTTGTTTTGTGCTCTTGTTTTGTGTTCTTGTTTTTTTAAAAAAGGTGTTACCCGAGAATTTATTGGCATGTGGTGGTTGACCACCGTCATGTGACGCAGAACACCGCGCGCTGGGAGCTTCGCACGGGGCCGTTTGGGCTGCACTGACCTTGCTTTTTCCGAACGTTTGGCTTGCCTGACCATGCTTTTTATGAGCGTTTGGGTCAGCGTATTTCTTTTGGTCTATCCTACCTTCCATTCCCAATCGGTTGTAGATGACTTACGTACAAACTGGTATACTATTTTCAAGATTGATGAAATATAAAAAAAACAAAATAACGCACGTCTCCTTTACCATAGACAAAAAATAACGCATGAGGCCCATGCCATCTCTTTAATTCAAAGAGGTGGCATTTTTTATTTTGAGGAGGTAGATCAGGGTGACTCGCTTCGAAATGGCGTACGAGCAGTTTTTGCAGGAACACAGTGGGGTGATTAGCAGTAAAGAGGAGCATGGACATGCGGAGCACTTGTTTTTACAAAAGGTGTGGTTCCCGGCTGTTGGACATTTTCATAACCTTTATCCGGAGTACAAGGTTCACGACTTTCTTGAGGGCCGTCGTTTTTTGGATTTTGCCTATTTGGTAGGCGATGTAAAGATTTGTATCGAGGTCGACGGTTACGCATCGCATTGGCGGGACATTAACAAGAGTCGGTTTTCGGACCATTTAATGCGGCAAAATCATCTCGTTCTTGACGGTTGGAAGATTCTGCGTTTTTCGTACGACGACGTCAACGAGAAACCAAAACGATGCCAGCAAATCGTGCAGCAAGCGCTTGGATTATGGTCCGGAGGTCATAGAAAGCAGAGTGAATGTCTAACCTTTGAGGAACATAGTATCTTGCGCTATATGGACGCGTCCTCTGAGCCTGTTGCTCCTAAACAAATTGCAGAGTATTTACGAAAAAGCAGCAAGACGGTGCGAAAAATGTTGTCGCGGTTAGTGGATCAGGGGGTCATCGAGCCTGGCAGCGGGGAGCTTCGCATACGAAGTTACCGGCGAAAACAGTAGGAGCCGTGAGCGATAGAGGATGTTGGCCAGCCAGAATCGGATTGATATGCAGGTGATGATGGTGGGGAATGATGAGATGGGGACATCTCAGCTGTTCGTGGTAGGGCGAGGAATGAGGAGATGAGGACATCTCAGCTGTTCGTGGTAGGGCGAGGAATGATAATAAGACCCTAAACTTCCGCTATATCGACATCATTTTTTTAATTAGACCCAACATTTCCGTTATTTTTACGATAACTTAATAATTGGGGAAGTTTTGGGTCTTATCATTTTTTGCGTGTTGAAATAGTGGAATAATTCCCCTCTATTTGAACCGGCTTCAAATGATTGTATTTATGCTAGCTTGGGCTTAGGGTTGGTGTTTGTTTTGAGTTGGTGTTTGTTTTGAGTTGGTGTTTGTTTTGAGTTGGTGTTTGTTTTGAGTTGATGTTTGTTTTGAGTTGATGTTTCGCTTCGTGTTTAGGCTCGTGTTTAAGTTCGTATTTTGGTTCGTGATTGGCCCGCATACAAAAAAGGGGCCTCCGATAAGGCCCCCTCCCCCAAATACCACACTATCTACCCTGCCTGCTCCGCCAAAAATTTGTACTGCGCCTCAATCAAGCCGCGGTAAATTCCCCCGTGCTCCATCAGCTCGTCGTGATCGCCCTGCTCCATGATCCGCCCATGATCAAGCACGACAATGCGGTCTGCGCCACGAATTGTGGACAGCCGATGGGCGATCATAAACGAAGTCCGGCCCGCGAGCAGCGTCTGCAGCGCGTCCTGAATCTTCGCCTCCGTCTCCGTATCGATGCTAGCCGTCGCTTCGTCCAAGATCAATATCCGAGGATCCGCCAGCAGCGCCCGGGCAAACGAGAGAAGCTGTCGCTGCCCCATCGACAGCATGCCGCCGCGCTCTTCCACCTCCGTGTCATAACCCTTCGGCAGCTTTTCAATAAACTCATGCGCATGCACGGCGCGCGCCGCTAACTCCACGTCCGCATCGCTTGCGTTAAGGCGTCCGTAACGAATATTGTCACGGATCGTTCCCGAGAAAATGAACGTGTCCTGCAGCACGATGCCCACCTGGGAACGCAGACTTTGCAACGTAACCTCACGAATATCGGTCCCGTCCACCCGGACTGTGCCGGACACCGGGTCGTAAAACCGGCAAAGCAAATTAATAATCGTCGATTTGCCCGAGCCCGTATGGCCGACCAACGCAATCGACTGTCCTGCCTTGACATCCAGGCTGATCCCCTTCAGCGCAGTCCGTCCCGGCTCATACTCGAAAACGACATCCTCAAACTGAACGTCACCCCGTACAGGCGGAAGCTCCGGCGCATCCGGCCGCTCAGGAACGTTCGGCTGCTCATCCATAAATTCAAATATCCGCTCCGACGAAGCCATTGCAACCAGTACCTGTGCATACATTTGCCCTAGCCGGTTAATCGGCTCCCAAAAGTTGCCGATATAGCTTGCAAACATGACCAAAACCCCGATGGACAGCTCATTTCCTTGAACCAAATTCGTGCCGTAGTAAAACAGGATAAACATGCCGATCGCCGAGGTGACCTCGATAATCGGTCCGAACGTTTGGTTTAAGCCGGACGCGACATTCCATGACTTGCGGTTGGACATGTTTAAATCGTTGAAATACTGAATATTTTCCTGTTCCTGTGTAAACGCCTGCGTCACCCGAATGCCCTGAATGCATTCATTCAAATGCGCATTCATCCGCGATTGCTTGAAGCGGACATTTTGCCACGCCTTGCGGATCCGTTTCCGAAGCGTGTGCGAAACAAGAAACATAATCGGTACCGTTATAATGACGGCAAGCCCCAGCTTCACATTCAAGCACAATAAAATGACGACAATGCCGCTCAGCTGCACCAAGTCGATCAGCACATTAACAACCCCGTTGGTAAAAAGCTCCTGCAGCGCATTCACATCATTCGTAATCCGAACGAGCACCGAGCCCGCCGGGCGCTTGTCGAAAAACCGGAAGGACAGCTTTTGAATATGGCTGAATAAATCATCCCGCAAATCGTAAATGACGCGCTGGCCGATCAGGTTTGTAAAACGAATGCGGAAATAGTTTGCCGCCATCTGAATCGCATACAGCGCAGCCATGGCCGCCACCACGCCCATCAGCAGGCCGGCATTCGGCTTGCGTATCGCTTCGTCTATGGCATAGCCGATCAAAAAAGGCACCGCCAGCTTCGTAATCGTACCAAGCAGCGTCATCACAACCACGATCGGCAGCAGCTGCCTGCGGTAAGGCTTCAAATAGCGGCCTAAGCGGCGGGCCTGCGCCCAGTCAAACGGTTTTTCCAGCACATCGTCGTCTTTATAAATAAAGCGCTCCTGTTCCTGTTCCTGCCCCAGCTCCTGCTTTTGCCTGTTCTCGCTCAATTCGCCACCCTCCGCTTCTCGCCAGACTCATCTGCATCCGCATATTGGATGCGGTACGTTTCCAAATACGGACCCGGTTGTGCCAGCAGCTCCTCGTGGGTGCCCCGCTGCACCACATGACCGCCGTCAAGCACCACGATTTCATCGGCATGCTTCAGCGAAGAAATCCGGTGCGCGATAATAAACGTCGTACGCCCTTTCATCACCTCACGAAGCCCTTGCTGAATCTCGTGCTCCGTTTCCATGTCGACGGCGCTTGTTGCATCGTCCAGCACAAGAATGTTCGGCTGCTTAATCAGCGCCCGCGCAATGGCAATCCGCTGCTTCTGTCCTCCGGAAAGGCCGAGACCACGCTCGCCGACAATCGTGTCATACCCTTCCGGCAGCTCCATAATAAAATCATGCGCCTTGGCCAGCTTCGCTGCACGAATGATCTCTTCTTCCGTCACAAGCTTACAGCCGTAGGCGATATTGTTGCGGATCGTCGAGGAAAACAAAAATGTTTCCTGAAACACGACTGCCATCTGGCTGCGCAGCGAGGAATACGCGGTATCCTGGATGTCGATCCCATCCAGCGTAATCCGCCCCTCCTGCACGTTGTAGGCCCTCAGCAGCAGCTGAATCACCGTCGTTTTGCCAGAACCCGTTCCCCCAAGAAAGCCAATCACCGACCCCGGTGGAGCATCCAGCGAAAAATCATGAAGCGCCTCAGCCGAGTTTTTGCCCCCGTACGAGAACGTCACCCGATCAAACACGATATGGCCCTTAACCTGCTCCTCCCGCAGCACCGCGGCGTGCTCCTTATCCTTAACGTGAACGTATTCGTGCAGGATCTCCAGAATCCGCTCCCCGGCCGCTTTGCACTGCGTGTACGTATTAATATGAAAGCCAAGCCCCCAAACCGGAGGAATAATGTACCAAATCAAACTGAAAAAAGCGACCAGCTCACCCAGTGTCACCTGCTTGTTCAGCACCATAAAGCCGCCGGCGCCAAGCAAGATGACAACACTCATATTTGCAAAAAGCTCCATCGCGGGAAAATATTTTGCCCAGATGTTCGCAGTGTCGATATGGTTCGTCTGATAATTACGGCTGATGCCGCCAAACTTCGTAATTTCATGAGGCTCGCGGGCAAACGATTTGACCGTCCGGACTCCCGTAATATTTTCCTGCGCGGCAGTCGTCATACTGCTCATGGACTGCCGGATTAACCGGAACGCAGGATGAATTTTCCCTTCAAAACGGATCGCCGTAAAGGCCAGCAGCGGCATCGTGATCAGGGTAAACAGCGTAAGCTTCCACGAAATGCTCAGCATCGCCGCCGCGCCAAATGTAACCATAATTGCAACGTTTACAATTTGCGCGAAGCCAAAGCCGATAAACTGCCGCATCGCTTCCAAATCACCGGTCAGCCGGGACATGAGATCGCCGGTTTTCGCTTTGTCATAATATGCAAACGACAGCACCTGAAGCTTCTCGTACAGCGCATTGCGGATGCGGTAGGCAAAACGGTTGGCAATCCGTCCCCCGCTAAAACCGTGCGCAAACTGCATGAGCGCCTTTAACACAATAAACACGACAATTAGGCCGGCGAGCATCGGGACCAGTGCGAACTGCTTCGGAATAATTACATAATCGATTAAATACCGCAGCAAATAAGGGTATGCCAGCCCGAGTCCCGTCGCCGCCATCAACGAAACGAGCGAAAAACTAATTAACCAACGATCCATCCAGTAAAATGACTTGAGCTGACGAAATACTTCCACCCCGCAACCTCCTCAGCAGCCCGTATCCTCTTGCGAGCCACAAAATCTTTAGCAAGTTTAGCACCGCACCCTTCCACATTCAATTCAGGGATGCACTCATATTTCCGCGTATTTTCACAAATTCGTCGATTTTCTGGAAAATATCCCCTCTATTCATGGATATCATCCGAATCCTTGCACCCGTTCCTCGAGCACGCAAAAAAAGCTGTACCGCACGGGTTTATGAGCCCTCGCGGTACAGCTTCCCTATATTTATTTATTCCCCGAGTAATGATTGCAGCTGCGTTTGTCTGCGTAGTAAATCATCCATATCGACGTTCATACGGAGCGCATTTTCGAGTCCGTCTGCGTGCTCTGCTGCATCGCTGTCGATCATGTCGCGCAGCTGACCGAACGCTTCACGGTAGCTGTCTGCGTAATGCGGAGCAAACCGCTCGGCAGCGGCCTCAACCGCCTGCTCGATCGAAGCGAACAGCAGCTTCTCCAGCTCGGCGCGAAGCTTTTTCTTACCCTCTCCTTCAAAAAACGCCTTCGCGTTCTTGAAATTGGACATCAGCAGCTTCTCATCAGCCTCCGGCGGCGTAAACAGCTTCTCATGATCGGCCGTCTCAAAGGGCTCAGCAGGCAGCTCCCCGCTGGCAAAATCCTGCAGCAGCTCGCGCAGCTGCTCGGAAAGCCGATCCCGCTGCTTCCGCAGCAGGCTCTTAGCGAAGGTCTCGATCCGCAGCGTCGAGGCAAGCAGCTCATTCTCCAGCTCAATGCGAATCGAACGGGTCAAGTCGCCGTATGCGATTCGCAGCGAGGTACGAACGTCTGCCCCTACCGGGAACAGCGTCGGGTTAAAGCTGTCGGTGTACCAATCGCCGAAGCGGTATTGCAGCCGCTGCTTCAAGTAATAAAGCAGCTCTTGGGCTTCCCGCTTCACCGCATTTTCCTCCTCTGAAGAGGAAGCGGCGGCCAGAAGGCGCTTTGCCTGCTCCCTGCTCCGCGCAACCGCTTCAAGCTTCGCCTGCCGCTGCTCTTCGCCCTGCTGTGCCGCCTCCGTCCACTGCTCCATGAGCGCAGCGGCACGGCCCAGCTCCGCTTCAGCGCCGGAAACCGCAAGCTCCGCCAGCTCGGTGGAAGCAAAGCGGAAGAAATCCGCCTCGAAACGGGCGAAACCGGAGTCTGCCAGTGCAGCCTCGTCGCCCGCCAGCTTTGCTTCCAGCGCATGCAGGCTCGACACCGGATACATCCGCGGGTTGCGGATCCCGAACTTCAGCAGGTTATCCTGCAGGTGACGAAGCACATCGTCGAGCTCCTGCTCCGACGATGCAAGGTCGGCCGCATTGACGATGAAAAACATTTTATCCATCGCAAAAGCGTCCTTTACCCGTCCGAGCTGCTCAAGGAACTGGCGGTCCGCCTGCGAAAAAGCATGGTTATAATACGTGACGAACAGTACCGCGTCCGCGTTTTTAATATAGGTGAAGGCAACGCCGGTATGGCGGGCATTCACGGAATCGGCGCCCGGCGTGTCGACGAGCACGATCCCCTGCTCGCTGAGCGGCGATTCATGGTGGTAGTCGATCCGCTCAACGAAGCACGATTTGCGCTCCTCCGCGACATAGGCGCGGAAGCCCTCTTGATCGACCGTAACGGTCGATCCCAAGTGTGGCTCGGCGTCAGCCCATCCGGCCAGCGCCGCTTTAAGGAAGGCGAGATGCGGCTTCCCGGAAGCCGGCACATGGGACGGATTAACCTCCGCCGCCTGCTGTAGACCCTCGTACGGAGCGATTCCCGGCTTTACACGAAGGCCTAACGCCTGCAGCGAAGCTTCTATATCCTCTTGAATGCGCTCAGCGGACTTCATGTGCACCTTCGCGGTGCCCGGAGCGCCGTTTTCGTCCGGCGGCACGATCTGGTTGATCGCCGCCGTTGTCGGGTTCGGCGATACCGGAAGCGTTCGCTGGCCCATCAAGGCGTTGGCGAACGAGGACTTGCCGGCGCTGAAGGCGCCGAACAGCGCGATCGTGAAACGGCTGTCCTCCAGCTGCGCCGCCTTCTCCTGCAGCGCGCGCACCGCCGATCTGGCGCCGGGCAGCCCGGCCAGCAGCGCCTCTGCCTCGCGCAGGCGCGCAGCGGCGCTCTGCAGCTTGCGCCGCATGCCGCCGGGCGCCGACGCAGCCTCGCTGCCGGCG
>NZ_WTLI01000008.1 GCF_011421635.1 Paenibacillus turpanensis | reverse complement strand
GCCGGCGCGGAGCGCGCGCCCGCGGTAGCCGCCTGCGCCGACGCGCAGGTCCGTCGCGCGGCTGCCGAGCCACGGCGGCATATCGATGCCGCCGGCGACCGCGACGTAGACGCGGCAGCCGCGCAGCGGGGCCCGGAAGCCGATGCGGCTTCCGGCCCTGGCTAGGACGGGCCGCCACATCGGCAGCGGGCGGCCGTCCAGCTGCGGCGCCGCGTCGGCGCCGCAAACCGCGAGCAGCGTATCGCGCTCGCAAATGAGGGCCGCGCCGCCGAGCGTCAGCTCGAGCGCGGCCGCGTCCTGCGGATTGCCGACGAGTACGTTGGCAATCCGCAGGCTGAGCGGGTCCGCGGCGCCGCCGGGCGCCACGCCCAAGGCGCGGCCCGCGATGCGCGGAGCGGCCTGGACGCTCGCGAGCGGACCCGCCCGCTCGACGAGCAAGGCCCCCGCCGCTGCATCGCCGCCAAGGGACCCTCCCCGCTTTAAGCGAGCACCTTCAGCCGGCGCACTCGTTTCACCCTCGCACACTGCCGCGCTGCTCTGTTCCCCTGCGGCATCGAGCCGCATGGCCTCGCCGTCTGCCGGAGCTCCGCCAGCGACGCCGGCTTGTGCCCATGCAGACGCTTCATCTGCCGTTACCGGGACAAAACGTACCCGATCGCCCGCTCGCAGCAGCGCCTGCGGCTCACGGTACGCGTCGAACAGCTTCAATGGCGTCCGCCCGATAATGCTCCAGCCTCCCGGAAGCTCCGACGGATAAATGCCCGTTTGTACTCCGCCGATCGCAACAGAGCCTGCCGGAACCTTCGTTCGCGGCGTTCCTCTGCGCGGCACGGCCAGCTCGGGAGGCAGCCCGAGCAAATAAGGAAAGCCCGCCGCAAAGCCAAGCATGCAAACCTCGTAGCTCCGGGAGCTGTGAAGCCGGATCACCTCATCTTCCGAAAGCCCGCAGCGGCTTGCTGCCTCTTGCAGATCCGGTCCATGCTCTCCCCCATAAATCACAGGAATCGACACGCTCCAGTCACGTTCAGCACGCTGCTCCTCATCCGTTTCCGCTGAGCAGCTGTTGACATCCTCCGGCTCGGTTCCATCACGTGGCAGGATCACCTTTTCCACATATCTTCGAACAGTCTCCGCTATCTCGTCATCAACTACCCGATCTAGCAGAAGCGTCAGCGTCGTATAAGCCGGTACCACTTCTTGCACTGCTGCTAACGGCTTATCCATGAGCTGTTGCATTACCGCCCGAAGCGAGGCCCTCACTTCATCTGTCGGCGCCTCTCCGAACCGAAGCGTCAGCGCGCGGTCCCCGGATGCATAGATCTCCATCGCCGCCCAGCTCCTTCCCTCGGATTACTCTGCGACAACCTCCCAGTTTCCGTCACAATCCGCTTCAATCGTGCCGCGCTCGAAAATGTAATTGGCGATCAGCTCCGACACATCCGTCGGAATATCCTTCACTACCGGCTTGCCGTGAAACATTAAATAATTTCCGCCCCCGCCTGCGCGGTAATTGTTCATGACGACATCATAAGTACTGTCCGGATCCAGATCTTTCCCTTGAAATCTCGCAAACTCGACCCGCTGGCCTGCCGGCTTTGCCACATTCAGGCGGTATTCAATGCCTTCCCACATGTCATAGTTATAATGCTGCGGCTTCGGCTCCACAAACTTTGGATTCACTTCAATCTGTCCATTCGCATCGACCATAAAGTATTCCGCCGTCTGCTCCAGCGCCTCCAGTACGTCTCGTCCGCTGACGCGAACCACCTTAAGCGTGTTCGGATAAATATAATTCGATACGATATGGCGCATCGTTACTTCAGGAGGAAAGCCCGGCGACGTATTATCAAACAATGCGGTGTTGGAAATTTCAGCTCCCGATATTTCCATTTGCACACGATTAATAAATTCAATGAGCGGGTTGTCCTTGAGTCGAACCTGCTTCGCATCGCGAACTGTCATATCTCCTTTGATTCGGCCCATCGGCTGATCCAGCCACTGCTGCGTCTCTGTTTCATAGCTTTCGCTCAACCGAACGAGCTCCTCGTGCTCTTGAACCCCTTCAACCGACAGCAGCTCCGTATGCTTGCTTACGATTTTCCAGCCTTCCTCGCTGTGCTTCTCCAGCTCAAGCTTCACTTTGCCCAGCGCACGTCCGGCATGTCCCGGCTGCACCACTGCCACTCCGTTTGGAAGCACCTGAGAAATCATTCGGTGCTGGTGACCTGTCAGCAGTACATCCACGCCTTCTACCGCATTACACAACTCGTAGCCTTGGTTTTCACCGGTCAATGGCTCCGTCGCTTCACCGGTATCTAAATCTCTTTCAAATCCGCCGTGATACGAAACGATGACAACGTCTACACCTTCCTGCTCGCGAAGCACCGGAATCCACCGCTTTGCAGTCTCCACCGGGTCGGCAAACACAACCCCTTGAATATGATTAGGGTTTTCCCAATTGGGGATATAGGAGGTGGTCAAACCAAGCAAGCCGATCTTTACTCCGGCTTCCGTTTCAAACACCTTATATGGCGGTCCAAACATCGGCTCTCCCGCTTCATTAAGCAAATTCGCGCTGAGCCACGGAAATTGACTTTCGTTTACCGCCTTTAAGAAATATTCCATTCCGTAATTAAACTCGTGATTGCCGATTACCGCTGCATGATACCCCATTGCATTTGCGGCCAGCACCATCGGATTCGGCGGAGCAGAGTTCACGCGGGCATGATGGTATACGAGCGGGGTTCCCTGCAGCAGATCTCCATTATCAATAACAAGGGTAAAGGGCACTTCTTGCCGTTCTTTCTCCACTAATGTGTACACTTTCGCCATCCCCAGCTCTAGCTGCTCATGATTTGCATAAGATTTGGGCAATATATTTCCATGTAAGTCGCTTGTTTCTAAAAGAGTGATTGATGTACGGTCTATCGGAATCATAACAGTCCTCCGGCTGAAAAAGTTTCGATAAGACCACTATACCACATTATTGGCAGAGGAACGGAATACGGCAAGGTTCGACGATTTTTCGCAGAAAAATTCGACCTTTCCCCACAAGTTAATAAAACTTTAACTTCCGTTCCTTGGAATTCTCTGCTAATATATTTTACGTGTTCGACTTCGGTCAAAAAGCACACAGGAGGGAAACAAAAGATGTTCAAAAAGTTTTCTGCAGTGGGTCTTACTATGGTGCTGGCTGCTGGTTTAGCAGTAGGCTGCGGCACGAAAGAAGAAACAAACAACGCGGGTCAAGGACAAGCCCCAGCAGGCGGAGAAAACAAACAAGAAGCAGCTGCTGGCTATGTTCCGAAAGAGCTGAAGGTACAGTTCGTTCCTTCCCAAGCAGCAGAAACGCTTGAAGCGAAGGCGAAGCCGCTGGAAAAGCTTCTTAGCGACCGTCTGGGCATCCCGGTTAAGGTTTCGGTTTCGACAAACTACAACACGATCATCGAAGCTATGGACTCCAAGCAAGTTGATGTTGGCTTCCTGCCTCCGAACGCATATGTTCTTGCGCATGACGTAAGAAAAGCGGCTGACCTTCTTCTTCAATCCCAGCGTTTTGGTGTAGTTGAAGGAACAGGCAAGCCGACAGCTGATCTGGTTGACTTCTACCGTGCAATGATCGTTGTTAAGAAGGACTCCCCGATTACTTCGATCGCTGACCTGAAGGGCAAGAAAATCGCGTTCCAAGACGTAACTTCTTCCGCAGGTTATGTGTTCCCGGCAGCTGAAATGATCAAAGCTGGCGTGAACCCGGAGAAAGACGTAACTGGTATCACTGTTAAAGGCCATGACAAAGCAATCCTTGCTGTACTGAACGGCGAAGTTGATGCAGCAACCGTATTTGAAGATGCTCGTAACAACGTTGTGAAGGACAAGCCGGACGTATTCGAAACGACAAAGGTTATTCACTACACAGCTCCAATCCCGAACGATACGATTTCCGTTCGTTCCGACATGGACAAGGATTTCCGCAAGAAGCTTGCTGACGCATTCATCGCGATCGGTAAAGATCCGGAAGGCCAAAAAATCATCAGCGACGTTTACTCCCACAAGGGTTATGCTGAAGGTAAAGACGAAAACTTCCAGCCTGTTCGTGAATATGCAAAGGCTGTAGGTCAAGAAATCAAGTAATTTCGGCGCATGCCTGTTTGGATAATTAGCCCTCCATTGCGAGGGCTTTTTTCTTGCTCAAAATAAGATGAAGGATTTAAGCGATGCCATTCCCGTGTAAATCAAGTAATACTCCAAGTCATCGAGTCATCCCATCACGTGTACTAACCACCTCATTACAAACAAAAAAAACGGTTGTTGGGCTCGAAACAGCCTTCCCAACAACCATTCTTTCATTCCACCTATATACCCTGCCAAAGCCGCATCGACAGGTAATCACCGGCACTTGCCCCTGACACTAGCTCGTCCAGCATATCAACCAAACGAACTTCTTATCAGCAACAAATTGATTACCGTCATAAATGGTTTATCACACTAATCTTTTATCACATAAATCTTGTTTCAAAAACGCTACTGCTTCATTCATTACACGATCCGTTTACGGATATAGCCCGAAATCATATCGATCACGGTTACCAGCACGATAATCCCAAGCAATATGATGCCTACACGGTCCCATCCGCGGGCTTCCAAAGCAAAATGCAGCGGAGCCCCGATGCCCCCCGCTCCGACCATCCCCAGGATGGATGCGGAACGAATGTTAATTTCAAAGCGGTACAGGGTAAAGGAGTAGAAGTAAGGCAGCACCTGCGGAATGACCGCAAACCAAATGGTCTGGATCCGATTTGCACCGCAAGCGGTCAGCGCTTCCGAAGGCCCCATATCTAAATTTTCGATTCCTTCCGAATAAAGCTTGCCAAGCATCCCAATCGAATGCAGACCGAGCGCCAAAACCCCGGCAAAGGGACCCGGCCCTACCGCTTTAATAAACATAATCGCCATAATGATTTCCGGAAAGGTCCGAATAAAGCTTAATACAAATTTACCGGAGCCGGATACTTGTCTGCGCTTGCTCATATTCGCCGCTGCCCAGAAAGCAAACGGAACCGCAAGCACTGCAGAAATGAACGTACCCAGGATTGCGATGGCCAGCGTCTCATACAACCCAACCAGCAGCCCCTCTTCACCCGGTACGTAATGCCAGTCGGGGTGAATGAGACCTCGTAAAATCGCTAGCGAGATTTCTCCCGAGGTTTCCTTAATTCCCGTAAACTCAAGGCCGGTAAACGACCACAAGTAAATCGCCAGTATGATCAATCCGACAAGCCAAAAACGGATGCGAAAACGTTTCGGTTTTACCACTTCGTTCATCATAACAATTTCTCCCGAATTTTCGTGCTGACGTAGTCAATAATCAAGACGATCACCAGCGTTAAAATAATAATCGTGGCTGCCCGGTCGTACCGAAGCTGGTTCAAGGAACGGTCCAAGAAAAGACCGATACCGCCTGCTCCAACGATACCAAGAATCGCCGCCCCACGTACGTTTACCTCGAAGGTATACAAGAAGTAGGCTACGTACTGAGCCACTACCTGAGGAACAATTCCAAAGTGAATCCACTGCATTTTATTCGCCCCAACAGCAGTCATTGCTTCTAACGGTCCCGGATCAATCGCTTCGATCGATTCATAGAACAGCTTGGCAATTAACCCGAACGAAAAGAAGCTGATTGCAAGCACCCCGGCAAACGGCCCAATCCCGAAAATCGCTACAAACACCGCTGCGAACAGCAGCTCCGGGATCGTCCGGATCAGGTTCAGAATAACGCGGGATGCATTATGTAATAGCTTGGAGCCAAATACATTGTGCGCCGCTGTGAACGCGACTGGAATCGCAAGCAATCCGCCTACCGTCGTTCCGATGACCGCCATTTGAATGGTCTGAAGCATGGCCTCCCAGATCGTGTCTATGTAAGCCCAGTCCGGCGGAAACATGTCGGCCAGCAGTTCCATCATTTCTCCGGTTCCTGTAATGAGCTTGCCGAAGGAAGCATCGGTTTGATATGCGCTTCCCACGAGCAGGAGCAGGATAAGAACGAAAGTCAGCTGTGTTTTGAGCTGCGAAGGAGGCTGTAATCCTTTGTTTGGATTGGAAGGTTGTTTATCGCCCGCCATTATGCTTGAACCTCCGCTGCGTTTTCTCGTAACGAACGTCCATAGATGCCCATAAACGTTTCGTCAGTCGCCTCCTCCACACTACCGTCGAATACAAGCTCTCCAGCCCGCATCCCGATAATTCGGGTGGCGTACTCACGCGCCAGATCAATATCATGAAGGTTGACCACCGTTGTAATTCCAAGCTCCTGATTAATTCGCTTCAAGTCATCCATAACTTGACGTGTCGTTAACGGGTCAAGAGACGCAACAGGCTCGTCCGCCAAAATGATTTTGGCCTCCTGCGCAAGCGCACGCGCAATCGATACACGCTGCTGCTGACCGCCCGACAGCTGGTCGGCACGGGTATACGCCTTTTCCTTGATATTGACGCGTTCCAGCGCCTTTAATGCAAGCTCCACGTCCTGCTTCGGGAACAATCCCAGAAGCGTACGCATAGTGGAATGATAACCGACGCGACCGGACATAACGTTACGAAGCACTGTCGAACGTTTTACCAAATTAAAGCTTTGAAAGATCATGCCGATATCTCTACGCATCCGGCGAAGCTCGCCGCCAGCCGCTGCAGTGATTGACTTGTCGCCGATCAAAATTTCCCCTTCTGTAATTTCATGAAGGCGGTTAATAGAACGGAGCAGCGTAGATTTCCCGGCCCCCGAAAGACCTACAATGACAAGAAACTCGCCCGGGGCGATGCTCAAATTAATGTTTTTGAGACCGACAACGCCGTTCGGGTATACCTTCGAAACATTTTTAAACTGAATCATTAGCCTCCAACTTTCTGTAAATGATAATGATGACTACATAAAACAATTTGCCAAACATTCATAATTCGACACAAATTTCAAAGTTCCTTTTTCTTCTATGTAAAGAAATCGTAACGATTCATGAAGCATTTTTCTTACAATTCACGTTTTCGGAATGAAGTATACCTCAATAGGGCTAATACATAATTTTTTTCTGCAGCTCCTCCGCTCGTCTAATTAATATCATTTTACTCTGCACATCAATCACTTGCTCCAGCTGCAGCTCCTGCAAAATTTTCGTAACCGATTCTCTAACTGTACCGGCCATATTGGCAATATGCTGATGAGTCAGCTTCATTTCAATTAACACCCCATCGGCAACCGGTTTGCCGTATTCTTCTCCTAGTCTTATGATCAGCTTGATGATTCGGGAACGTACATCCAAAAAGGATAGGTCTTCGATCTGTTCATTGGTCCTGCGCATGCGCTCCATCGTCGTCTCGAGCAGCTTCATCATTATGCTGGGGGTTTTTAATAGAAATTCATTAAAGTTTTCGCGCAGCAAAACGTACAGCTCCGTCGTTTCCAGCGTTTCAGCCGTAGCCGACCTCGTCTGTCCCGGTGTAATTAACGCCATCTCTCCGAAATAATCCCCCTGCCGGAACAAGGTTAATATAATTTCCCGGTTGCTTTCAAGCCGATGTATTTTCACGAGCCCCGACTTAATAATATACATTTCGTGACCAGGGTCTCCCTCACAAAATAGGACCGTGCCTTTTGGAACCTTTCTTTCCGAAAAGAGAGGCGCAATCCGTTCCAGTTCCTCGAAATCTAGTCCTTGAAAAATGACGATCTGCCGCAATAGCTCCAAAATACTATTCATAAAACGAATCCCCCCATCCACAAACCCTATCAATCCCGTTCAATTCGTGTCCGACTCGTTAGGTCGTTCCTCCTGAATCCGGGTGAAATCTATCCATCCAACGTCTTATTCTTTCCCCTGAATATTATGTCAAAAAATCATCGATTTTGCTATGGTTCATCTTTACCTAAAATTTTCCAAACAGAAAAATCCCGCCTTGGCTATGGTGTACATGACCGAGACGGGATCAAATAGTTCATGAACGAACAGCGGATTTCGCGCCGCTTAGTCCATATCGAATTTAAACTGAAATAAACCTGCTTTTCGAAGCGCTTGGAAGATGACAACGACAGCCGGCCCTAAAAACAATCCGATAACCCCCACTAGTTGGAAGCCAACGTAAAGAGCAACTAGAGCGGAGATCGCACTGATTCCGACGGAATCACCGAGGATTTTCGGCTCAATAATACGGCGTACGACCGCCAGCACGAGAAATAAGAGCAGAAGGCCTATTCCCAGCTGAGGCTCCCCTGTGACAAGACTGACAGCGGCCCACGGAAGCAGCACGGCGCTGGAGCCGAGGATCGGAAGCGCATCGACCAAGGTAACCAGCAGGGCAATCGCAAACGGGAAATCAACGTTCATGAGCAGAAGTCCGACAGCCACAATGATGTAGGTGATTGTGCTGATCAACAGCTGCGCCCGCAAAAAACCGAAAATGGAACCGCGAAGCGAAACCAGGACGTGATCCATTTTGTCACGGGATCGTTCTGAAAAAAAGTTTAAAAAAGATCGTTTCATTGATGGCAAGCTGATGCTAAACAAATACAGTGCAATGACGAATACAATCAATGCGATAAACATACCCGGCAGCTTGGCAGCCATATTCACCAGCGATCGCGAAATATTACCGGCGATGCCGGCCGCTGTTTGCGTCATACCATCAATACTTTTCTCAATGCCAGCTTGGAGCTCCGGAGATAACTTTTCCGCCCAGCTCACCCACTGGACCTTCCAATTGGGGACCTCGACAATCAGGAAGTCTTGAGCCATTTTGAAAAAGACGGTTGCTTGGGCAGTGACCTTCACCCCGATAAACAGGATCACCCCAATCGCAAGGAACGTGAACAAGCTGCATAAAATGACAGCCGTCCACAATCTGCTCAGCTTCGTTACCCGGGTGATGAAGAGCAGTGCAGGCTCTATTAATATGGCAACAATTAAAGCAAGCAAAAACGGTCCTCCGACCGTAAACATGCCTAGCAGGAATAACAACACGCCCGCTAGTACTATCAGTTGTTTTACAGACAATAGAGCCAATCCTTCCAAAATGAAGTTTTCTTTTTATTCTACCATTCATCCCCCTGCTTGTTCTACTCCGTAAAATGATTCGGCTTTATAAGTTGTTATTGCTGCCAGATTGATTCTGAGTCGTTTCCGCTTGATTTTTAGGAAGATGACTTTTTTGCTTTGATTTGCGTTGACCTTTTTTGTTCTGCGTTTGGTCCTGTTGATCTTGATTTTGTTGCTCTTGATCTTGATTTTGTTGCTCTTGGCCTTGTTGTTCTTGGTTGTTTTGGGTATGTTGATTCTGTTGATCTTGTTCTTGATTTCCCTGCTGCTGCTGTTCACCTTGTTGCTGGTTCTCTTGATCCTGTTGATCTTGGTTCTGCTGTTCCTTATTCTGTTTATCTTTATTCTGCTGACTCTTGTCTTCATTTTTTGGACCCGGCTTATCCGCCTTCCTCGGTCTTACGAACATAAACATCAGAAGCGGCAGGCCTAGCTGTAAAACAACAGCAAACGGCACCCAAACATAGTTTAGAGCGAACACCTGCAAAGCATCGCGAAATAGATATAGTGCGAGGATGCCCGAAATTAATCCCAACACGAAAACCATCAATTTCTCTCTTTTCGGTGAAAAAATACGCCCTAGTCCATGACTCACAATGTAAAGACTAAAGCTGATTTTCACCATCATCGCGGGGAGCCAGATCCCCACAATAGGCAAGTCAAACCGGTCCAAAAAATCGGTCAAGCTGATCTGCCGGATCATCTCATAGTTAGGATACAAAAGCCGCGAAGGCAGCTCTGTTCCTAGTGTAAGAATAACAGTAGCCTGTAGTATAAAAAGCGCCCCCGTTCCGATAGTGACGCCGATCACCGCAGCCCGGGGCATCCACGATTGACTGTTTGCAATAAAAGCAAGCCCGATCGCTTCTCCAAGATAAGGAATAAGGTACCACGAAGCTTGAAGCGGCGGCAGTAATCCTTTTTCAAAAACGGGAAATAAGTATTTGAAGTCAATGTCTCCGAGAAGGAAAACAGGCAGCAGCACGATGATAAAAAGTAAAAACGGCTGCCACAGCTCATTCATTCGGGCAAAAGTCATTGGTTTTCCTGCAGCTGCAATCACAGTCGTGGCAATAAGTAAAACCATAATCATCGGCAGCGGAGTGTGATTCAATAACGAAATTTCTATAAAGTCTACGGTACTGCGCAAATCACGAATTAGGATAAACAGGTAAAAACCGGTGTAGAGCAGGACTACCGCCTTTCCTGCCCATGCACGCCATTCAATTAAAGAGACAAATAAATCTTTCCCAGGGAATCGGGATGCGGTCTTTGATATGAAATAGACAACAGCTATACCATAAAAATAGGCAAGTAAATAAGAAAACCAAAAATTACCATCCGCATATTTCGTTAGAACCGATGGTAAGCTGATAAGCGTTGCATTCAATGTAAAACCCGCTGCGATTAGAACACTTTGATAGCGGGTAAGCTCCGATTTATTCACCTCCAACCCTCCTTATTCTTGCAGCTGGTCGGGTATGGCTGCAGGAGCAAGCATAACCCCAGGATGCTCCACGACCATTTCCGAAATCACGTTCACCTTCATGGTCTTGTACGTCTCGTACCAGGATTTCTCCCACTGACGCCAGTATGCAGCATCCTTCCGTCTAATTTTGTCACCGAAGCCAATCGGGTCGGATTGGTATTCCTTTTGCAATTTTTGAATTCCTTTCGTTGTCGTCTCTACAATTTTTTCGTTGACCAATTTACTTATATTTTGCATCCCCATGGTTGTGGAGACTTTGAAAACAGAGGCATTTTCCATGAGCATCCCAATCCCTGTCAACCGCAGCTCAAATTCCGGACCTTCCGGTCCCGCCTTAGGAATATAATCAACATCGTACTTACTAATCTGTACCGTCAAATGACCTTCCCCCTTCGGGGATTTTACGGTAACGGTTGGTTTATCCGCTTGATTCATCGCTAGAAGCACGCTCTGAGCGAGTTCCCCCTCCAGCATTCCTGTCAAGCGATCCTCCCGAAATACAGCGAGTCCTTTCAAAACAACCGTCGGCTTCTCCAGCTTTTTTTCACCCGGCTTGGTTGTCTCCTTTACCACGTACGATATGGCGGGATCAATCCCAGGAGTAAGTAGTTTATCGATCACATCAACGATATCGATCGGCTTTTTCATCGCTCGTGTTGCAAGCTCCCTGAGAACCTCACCTGTCACATATTCGGTGGGAACTTTCGCATTTAACACCTCTTGCGCCGGTCCCTTTGTGATTAACAAATTTGCGCTCATCCGGTTTTGCGGGACGCGAGCCATAATATCGATAATCGGCGCGATCCCTGCTTTGGCCAAATCTTCACCGATCAGGATGACCCTTCGATGGGCAAAATACAGCTGCCGGGAAAGTGCTCGCTGCTGCTTTTGATTGGAGTCACGGATCGTTTTACCTGCTGCCGAGTCAATATACCACGTATCCTCACCGGGCGTACCGCCCCCGCCGCCTCCGGAACCGGCTCCCCCCATTTTACTGGGCAGAGGAAATTGTACGGTGACCCGGTAAGGCTCCTCGCCCTCTACTTTGTCCATCGCCGTTGCGGAAACAAACACAATATCGTTTACCTCCTTGCGGTCCCAACAGCCGGAAATAAACCCGGTAACAGTTAGTACGAGAACAAGAAGCGGCAACCGGCTGCTCGGCCTCATTTTCCTCCACCTCTCTTTTTTGCCCCGAACCTGTTTCGTCCTAGCCGCTGCGGATCCGCGCCGTTGCTTGTACTAGGCCGCTTGCGCATTTTCCACCAAGGAGCGCGAATAAATATATCCTTATGGTCACTTAGCTTTAGCGGAGCAACTCCTGTCATATATGGCACACCGAATGAGGTAAGACTGCAAAGATGTGCCGCTATGATAACGGTGGCAACAATGATGCCGTACAATCCAAACATACCTGCGAAAAGCATTAGCGGAAAGCGCAGCAGACGAATGGAGATCGCAAAATTGAACCTTGGGATAGTAAAGGAGGCAATCCCTGTCATGGAAACGACGATAACCATGGGGGCGGAAACAATTCCTGCTTCTACTGCCGCTTGTCCGATAACCAAAGCTCCTAATATACTAACGGTTTGACCTACTGTTTTCGGCAGCCGAATCCCCGCTTCACGGAGAGCTTCGAAAGAGATTTCCATAATAAGCGCCTCGATTAAGACCGGAAAAGGGATCGCTTCCCTCGCTGCCGCGATACTGAGAACAAGACTTGTCGGCATCATCTCCTGATGAAATGTCGTCGTCGCGATGTAGATCGCAGGCAGAAAAATGGCTATAAAAAGAAATAAATAACGCAGCCATAATAATGGAGTTGAAAATAAATATCTTTCATAATAATCTTCGGGAGAGCGCAGCATTTGCCAAAAGGTGATGGGTCCAGTCAGCACAAATGGTGTCCCATCGGTGATAACAGCGAACTTCCCCTCAAGCAGCTGCCCTGAAACACTATCCGGACGCTCCGTATACTGAAGCTGCGGAAAAGGAGAAAATGCCTTATCCTCAATCATCTCTTCAATATAGCCGCTCTCCAGCACTCCGTCGATTTCAATCGATTCAATGCGTTTGCGGGCCGTGTTGATCACGGAGGAATCGGCGATATCCTCCATGTACATTAATGCAACCTTCGTCTTCGTCCTTTTGCCTACGGTAAATACTTCGCACTTTAAGGCTGAGCTCTTAATCCGCAGTCGAATGAGCGCCACATTAACGCCTACACGCTCCGTAAACCCCTCCCGCGGTCCGCGGATGACGGCCTCCGTCGGCGGCTGCTCCACCGCCCTTTCCGGGACTTTAGGAACCGCATATACGTACGCGTGCTTTTGTCCCTCAAGTAAAAGCACTGCTTTTCCCGAATTCACAGCAGCCTCCACGGCTGGAATCGATTCAGCCTTCGAGTACCACAGCAGTGCAATCTGCCCGTTCTCCGGCTCGATATTTCCAGATTCAAAAAACGGCTGCAGCAAATGATCCTCCAGCCGGTTTACATCAACAACTTCCTTCATGTACATCAAAATACCGGAAAGCTTAGTTTTGGGATGCTTCAGCTTGCGAAATTCTACATCGCTGCAATGCTGAAAAGCTTGTTTTAAGCGGGATTCATTTTGTTCTAGGTTGTCGCTGATCGCTGGTTCATTGTTAGCCATAGTATCCGCACCTTATCCATCATTTACTACACATAATTCCCCGAACCGATTCGCAATTATACGGATCACTCGGGCCCACTTCTGTGCACATTTTGCAAATCGATGCTTTAAAATAAAAAAATGCGCGCCATTGGCACGCATTCATCTAGATCATATTATTCGTAGGCAGGACTCATAAACACCCGATTTCGCCCATCAGCCTTCGCTTTATACAGGGCTTTGTCGCCTTTTTTCAGCAGCTCGTCCAGTGTCGGCGTATCCGGGGCTAGGATGGCAATGCCTAAACTTGCGGTAACCCGCAGCCTGCCTAAACTTGTCGAAAATTCGAGAGCTTCAATGCGTCTTCGAATGTTTTCGGTCAGAACAGCCGCTTCCTCTCCCTCTAGCCCAGGTAAAAGAACGACAAATTCTTCCCCGCCGTAACGGCCAAAGATGGCTTGCTCCACGTCGCGAAGCACCTCCAAGGTTCCCTCGGCAACCTCCTTCAGCACTTTGTCTCCGACAGGATGACCATATTTATCATTTACACTTTTGAAGTGATCGATATCAAACAGGATTAAGCCAAGCGGAATGCCTTCTCGTATACAATCCGTAAAAATTTGAGCTCCAGCTTCAAAAAAGTGTCTCCGGTTAAAAATCCCCGTCAGGCCGTCAAGCGCTGCGATCTCTCTCATTTGGCGATAGAGTCTGGCATTTTCCATAGAAATTCCAACTTGGCTTGCATGGGTAAACGCCAAGCTCACTTCACTGGTCGTAAAGGAGCCTTCCATCGAAAGAATCATGAACATTGCAATCAGCTTCCGCTTAACAAGTATGGGAACAAATAAGTAGAGTCCGTCCGAATGCACCCTAGTGATTGGGCGTTCCTCCGTACGCAGCTGAACAATGACGCTTTTTAGCTCCGCATGCGAAAATTTATCATCGATCGGCACACGGCCTTGCTCCGGAAACCGTCTTGGAGGATGATCATCGCTAAGCATCCACAGGGCTACTGCTTCGTACGGAAGCAGCTGCTTACATGCGGCGATGCTGCGTTCCACCACTTGATATTCATCCAAAGTAGAGCTGACCGAGTAGCTCACCTCTCTCAGCTTCTCTGACAATTGCCGCTGCTTTTGCTCCAGTAGAAAATGACTTTCCAGCTCTGTCGTGCGCGCCGTGCGTTCCAGCAGTTCATCAATTTGACCGACCATGTGGTTGAAGGCTTGTCCCAGCTGCCCCACCTCATCATTACTTGATATCTGTACGAGACTTCTCATATTGCCGGCAGCCACCTCGTTCATACGCTCCACCATGCCGTGCAGAGGGCGTGTCACCCAACGGGAAAACGGAATCATAATGAGGAGAAGAGCGATAATTCCAAACAATATGGTTAGAATCGTAGGGTAAAGAATCAGCTTCGATACCTTCTGATGAATCTTGCTGCTTTCAACTGAAACGATAACTGCACCCGCTTTATTGATCCTGTTTTGATCGAGAAAGGGGACTACTGCTGCAATATAATGCTCGTTTTGCAATGTGTACTCAAAAATGCCTTCCTTAGCTTGTTGGACAGCTGATGCCAGATCAGATTGAATAATTGTCATTCGTTTGTATTGCTCATCACTTGAAAACAAGACATTCCCGGTTAAATTGGTAACTAAAACCAACGATAAATCACTATTTTTCTCGACAAGCTCACGGCACTGTTCATCAAACCCAACCAAATCATATGCAGAAATCCCTAAGCCTTGGATTCGTTCAAGCTGATTCCGCAGGCTTTCCCCATTCAAAATCAGATGTGCCTTCAAGGCTTCGGAATACTGCCTGTCAAACAAGTGTTTAATGATTCCATTGTTAGCGCCCAAGATCACGATAAGAATCGTAACCAGCATTAAAATAATTTTGGTCTGCAGCTTTGACGTAAGGCGCATCTTATTTCTCCCATTCATAGCGAGTATAGACCAGGGAATCGAGCAACAGCCCGCTTTTCAATTTCAGCCCGAGTTTATTGGCACGAGCCAAGCTTATGATCGCCTCGCCTTTTTTCGTCGGACGGATCTCAAGCTCTGACGGCTGTTTGCCCTCGACTATGATCGTGCGAGCCATTTTTCCGGCTTGAAAGCCCTGCTCAAAGCCAGAAACGGTGACCGCTGAAAGCGTCCCATGAGCTACCCGGTCCTTCCAGAAGCTGAAATCCGGCAGCATGCTGTTTTCCGCCGTCCATTTCAGAACCTCTGTATAGTGAACATTTTTTCCGCTGCTGTCCTTAAAATTAAAAACCCCAATGATCCCAATTGCATCCACCTGTGACTGGTACTCTAAAATCTTGCTTTGATAGTCCTTATAGCTTAGGATCGGTTCCCAGCCCATCCATTGAATATCAGGAAATTTGTCCGTCTCCTTACGAATCCGCGCGATCACCGGCTCCCATAAAGGCGCATCGTCGAATACTAGCGCGATTTTACGGACATTCGGGGCCAATTCTTGAAGGAGCCTGATATTCTCTGCAAAATGCTCCGTTTCCAGCACTCCCGTCACGTTCGAAGCTCCATCTAGCCCATAAAAAGCCGGTTGCCGATTAACGCCGCTGAAGACAAATGGAGTGGTGGAATGGACAAACCTGGAGGTAACATACTGCTGCGCCTCGTCGTCGGTCGTATAAACCAAGTCCGGCTTCCATTCCGTGATGAGTTGTTCAATTTCATCCCCCTTCGACTTCAGCCAATCCTCCGAACTGTTATTTTTCGCATTCATTTGTACGGTTCTATATTCGACTTTTACATCTGTACCTAGGCCGGATTGGAAGCCGGAAAACTGCCCGTCTGTCCAAATCCAAGGCGAATGGTAGCTCATCACGTGCAAAATTTTAAATGTATGGTTTGGGGCCGCGACCTCTGGGGAAAACGTTTCCAAAAAAAGCCCCTGTTCTTTCTTACCAACAGAGCTGCAGCTAACTAATGCGACAAGGAGCACAAGCAACAGAGGGTAATACCTAACCTTCCGAATGGGACTAAGCCTCCTGCCAATATTATGTAATCAGTTTCTAGTTCTTCAATACTATTATAAAAACGACATAAGGCACTGACAAGAAGATTTATTCGCTTACCGGCTTTTATACGATAGTCATGCAGTCCCGTTCATGAAAAAAAGCCGCATCCTGTATGGAGTAATTCCCCAGGATACGGCTTTGTTGAATTAATTCGTGAAATGCAAAGCTTGAAGCATTCTATGGATCATAACCGCACACTGTCCGCGATCTGCCAAGCTGTTAGGCCGGAAAGTATTGTCTTCAAACCCTCCGATAATTCCCGCTTTTAGCGTCGCAGCGGCGGAAGGACCCGCCCACTCGGATATGGCGGCTTCATCTGTAAACTGTTGAAGCGTCTCTTGAATCGATGCCTCATCACTTACGTTCTTGTAGTTTGCGGACTGCAGAGCGTTCTTGACCATAACAACGAGTTCTTCTCGGGTAATCGTTTTGTTCGGCTGGAATGTGCCATCCGTGTACCCGGAAACAAGCTTGTGCTGAACTGCTGTTAGGATAGAGTTTGTATACCATTCCCCAGCTTGAACATCGGAGAACGGCGAGACTTGCTCTCCTTTGGATACGAGACCGAGCGCCTTCACCAGCATCGTAACAAATTCCGCTCTAGTGACAGATTGATCGGCTCCAAAGGTCCCGTCCTGGTATCCATTGACGATGAACTTGGAGGCCAGTGCCTCTACAGATTTTTTCGCGTAATGATCGCCCGCGAGGTCGGCAAATTGTTTGTTATTGTTCACAATGCTGTAGACCGAATTGCCCTTGCGATAAATGCTTGCTTGGAGATGACCTTCTTCGTCAGCCGTAAAGGTTGCCGGTACAGGATAAAACGTCCCCGACGCAGTGTCGATCATAACAGCCGCCAGGCTTTGAATCCCCTCTGCTCCAGCCGGATAATCCACCGTTATCGTTCTACGAACATATTCTGCGAACTCATTTATTTCTTTGGCCTTACCGTTAGCATCAATGATCTCGATTACATATTCAACAGGGTTGCCGATCATATTGGCTCCAGATTGTTGAAGACGGGAGCGAGCCGAAGACGCCAATGTGTCATCGATAGGCTTTACGCTAATAACGATTGCTTCACCACTGGACGCGTCTGCTTGGTTTGCGATGCTGCGAACAAGACTCGCCGGAAGCTCCAGAGAGGCTCCTTTGGTTTCAATGTTTACGCCGCTTCCCTTACCTTCGAGCAGCAGCTTAAATACATCGTACGGCAGTTCGGCACGTACGGAATTCTTCTCGTCCTCGGAAGAGCTGCGAATCGTGATCGATTCCTTTTGCGGGTCACGTGTCTTAAGCAGTTCTTCCATCTTAGAGCGATCAACGACAATGCTGCCGGTAGCAGCTGCTTCGTTTGCGGCTGGAGCAGCCCAGCCGCCGCCACCTCCGCCACCGCCTCCGCCTCCACCACCTACGCCTCCGCCGCCAGAGGTTGTTGGCTCTGCTGCATAGGCTTTAGCGGTCCGGAGACTTTCCAATCCAAAATTTCGCTGGAGCGAAACATATACATTCGCCGCCTTCGTGCCTAATTGCGGCACCGAGAGGTGAAGCGAGCTTTGATCTTTAGATACTGTTCCTTCTGCAATGGGGTATGCCCTATTTTCTGTGGCATACACCTTTACAATATCGCCCCATTGCAAATTCGTAATCGTAATTTGATCTGCGGCGTTTGTATTATTTACGATTTGAACATTTGCCGGGTCAATTTGTAGTGAATATTCTCGATCAGTAAAGTATAGATAATCAGGTTCGCTTTCTTTGTTGTCAGCAATCGAGACAACCCCGATCTTTACTGCACCTTGCGGAATGACGGTACCTTCTTTAATTGTAACTAAGGCCCATCCATTATAGATCGTCACCCTAGTTTCGTTAATAAGCTGCAGTTTATTTCCATGCTGATCCGCAAAAAACAGCTGTACGATGGTGTCTTCATTGTTCGGATAAATTTCAGCAGTTCCTCCCAGTTTCCCTCTATTGCCATCCGTATCATTAAAAATAAGTAAAGGAGTTACCCTTGTGATAGGAAGAGGCTGGGCAACGGCTGGTTCTTCAGACACATTATCACTGATCGAGATAATCCCGTACTCGGGCGCGTACTCTCCTGCTAAATTTTTGGGCTTTATTAAGATTCTTGTTGCGTCTATCGGATGGCTTACACCTAATTCCATTTGATAAAACTCTGCTCCAGCGGAAACTGAATTGCCCTCTGTTAAAGGAAGGAGTGCTCCTCTCGAATCTTGATAAAAAACATCGTAAGAACTCAGATTCGTTTCTTCAGCCGATGCTGCCCATGAAATCGTTCCGTCTATTACGCCCCGACTCCCATTCTCATCTACGAATGTTAAATTAGTAGGAATCGAATACGGTGCGTCCCATAAAGAAGTAATGTATCCTTCTGCACTATCACCATAATCATTCGTCATAAACAATCCGATTCTACTTGCTCCCGACGGGATTTTTGTATGCTCAGGAAGCACGATCAGACTTTCGCCGTTAATCTGCTTTCTTTTTGTATACGCGATCGGCTTAAGTTTTACATTCGAAGCACTCATAAAATACAACGTATAGCCCGTATGCGAATCTTGTGGAGCATTGGATTCCAACCAAATATATTCGCCGCCGATTTCACCCTTATGCAAATCTCTGTCAAACAATTGATGCTCTAGTTTCGGATTTAGAACCGGCACTCCCGCTCCAGAAGAGGAACGTACCGGCTCCCCGGTAATGTTGTCGTAAATACTTTCCACATTATATAGACCGGAAATCCTACCAAAGCTGTCCTTCATGTGAACGTAAATATAGCTCGCATCACTTACAAGTGAACTGGGCCAAGTTGTAAAACGATCATCGTCTGTAGTTGAGAATTCCTGCAAACTTCCTTCAATCATTAGCCCTCTGCTGTCAGCCAAGTAAACAATTATTGAAGATAGAGGAGGATTATTTATTGCATTCGGCCAAAACTCCCAATGCAGCTTCGGCTCAATCCCCCTCATCGGATTCTCGTCCACATAGCCCTGAGATAGATTACTTGGAAAATATACCGAAGCATCTAGAAATGGAACTTTCGCACCATGCTCACTTTCACCTGCGGTATTTTTAGGGAAGATCCCCAGCTTTACTGCACCTTCAGGAACATCGATGCTTGAAATATAATGAAAATATCCACCTTTGGAAGTATACACCGACTTCTCTGCTATTTTAGACCCGACTTTTTGATTGAACTCATTTAAGAAATATATCGTAAAGCTTGTTAAATGATCTGTATTTTCAGGCATGTCCCACTCTAAGTAACCGCTAATTTTTTGCTGCTCATCCGATCGATCAACAAAACCGTAGGGAAGCGGAATCGCTGTTGGAAGCTTTAGTGAAGCAGTTTCCCGCTCTACAGCCTCTAAGGACGAGTATTTGCGGATGATCTGATCAATTCCGTATAAAACGATCTCTCCGCTTCGCAGTGTATATGCTTTGATCACTTTATAGGGGAGATTGAAATAATTACTGAACGATTCTCTGTTGTATATTTCTTGAGCCCCAAATACAATATCTCCCTTTGCATAAATTACAGGAGATTGATATTCGCCGTATACCTTATCAATAACACTAGCCGACCTACGCTCTTTCCCTAAATATAAATAGCCAGAGTCCTCTAGAAACATTGGCGCTTGAATGAAGATAGGATCAACTGAAACTGATACGCTGTCAACTTTAGTAAAATCGTTGGTATCATAAGCACGTAAACGGTCTGAACTCGTAAAATAAAGCTTCTGTCCATTCTCACTTACCTGCAGATCTCCATAAAAACTGCTGCCATAGACTGCTGTCACGACACGCTCACTTTTCGTCGTGAGGCTATACTCCATGATATCAGTCCAACTCATCCCTTGGCTCGTGTAGTAAATGGAGGATTCCCCCAAAGTTGCACGTACAGTAGCTGAACCCGGTTCCGGCAAAGTCGAGGATTCCTTCAATGGAAACGTATCGGTTACAGCCCTAGTTTCTACGTCAACGACCTTCATAACGCTGCCCGGTTGGGTCGGGATGTACAGCTTTCCGTCCTTTAAGTCAATATCGGTAGGTGAGTCAATTGCCAGTTCAGTTTCAACCACCAAATCACTTAAACGTATAAACAGCAGCTCATTGGTTTCTCTAGAAAGAGCGTAAATCATTCCACGATGATCATCCACAACCCATTGGAAAATGTTCAGTGGAGCAGACTGGACAACCGTTGGAGCAGTAACGCCGCCACCGCCAGAAGAAGCTCCCCCACTGGAGACCGGATCAGCGGTCAGCGCATAAGTGCTGGATGTTGCCCACGGAGAACATAAGGAGGCAAGCATGGCACCTGCCAGAACAGCCCCCCATAATCTGCGACCTCTCGCTTTCTTTTGTTTCTTGATCGTCATGTTTTGCAGTATCGGCTCGAATAAGCGCACCGTCGTTCCTCCCTAAACTATAAATCTAGTACAAATTTCCTACATCATTATAATAGAAATGGAAGTAAATTGATATGTATTTCCAGTAACTTTTTGTTAATTTTATTGTAAGTTAGTGAAAAATAATTTTGTTGGAAAGCTACCTTCATACCCTATAAAAACAACCGGTCTCCTTTGAGGAAACCGGTTGTTTCTGGATCTTTCTTAAAGTTTATCGCTTCGTTCAACAGCAAACACAGAAGATGGATCATCGGATGCTCACGAATCACCCTGTCCGAAAATTTGCGTGCCCATCAATCGTAAATCTCAACTTACGCCTGCATCTGCTTCAGCTCGTAGAAAGCGCCGCGGCGCTCCATCAATTCCTCGAAGGTGCCCACCTCGGCCACTTGGCCGCTCTTCATCACCACGATGCGGTCTGCATCGCGGATCGTGGACAAACGGTGGGCGACGATAAACGTCGTCCGTCCCCGCACCAGCTCGCGCATCGCCTTCTGCACCTTAAACTCGGACACATTGTCCAGAGCAGAAGTCGCCTCGTCGAGCAAAATAATTTGCGGGTCGCGGATCATCGCGCGCGCAATCGCAATGCGCTGCCGCTGGCCGCCGGACAGCTTGCTGCCATGCTCGCCGATTGACGTCTCCAGCCCCTGCGGCATCGCATCAATAACATCCTTAAGGTTCGCCATCTCGATTACCTGCTGCAGCTTTTCCTCCGGCACATCGGTCAAGCCGTACGTAATGTTGCTGCGGATCGTGCCGGAAAACAAAATCGTATTTTGCGGCACAACGGCCAGCTGCTGCCTGTAGGAACGCATTTCCAGATCGTCAAGCGGAACCCCGTCGACCTCTATCCAGCCATTGGTCGGGCGATAGAAGCCGACTACCATATTCAGTACCGTCGACTTCCCCGCACCGGATTCCCCGACAAAGGCAATGCATTCGCCCGGCTTCACCTCTAAATTAAAATCGCGCAGCACGTGCTTATCCGTATCGTTATAATGAAAATGAACATTGCGGAACTGAAAGCTTCCTTTTAAGCGATCCGCCTTCTGTGTCCCCTGATATTCTTCCGTTTCTGTCGAAGACAACAGCTCGCGAACCGAATTGAGCGATTCAAATCCCTTCGCAAACTGCGGATACACGTTCAAAATCCCGTTCACAGACATGAGGATCGTCTGGAAAAAGCCTTGATACATCACAACGTCGCCAACTTGAATGGAGCCCCGGTACGCCATCATGCATGTAAAGCCTAAGCAAACCATTTGAAACAGCATAAACACGACCCAGCTGGAGGACCCGAAGAAGGCCTCTGCGACATCGAGTTTGTAGCCCTTGCCCTTAATTTCACGCAGCGTCTTTTCGACCTTCTCAATCTCAACCTGCTCCAAACCATGGGCACGGGTGACCGGAATCATTTCCACAGTTTCAGCGACTTGTCCGGACATATTTTCAATTTCTTTACGAAACTCGCGGTTGCGCGTCCGCAGGTTTTTACGGAATAATGAAACAATAAGGATCCCTGTCGGCGCCACCAAAATAAAGAAGCTCGCCACACTGAGATTGTTTACTGCAGTCAATATAAACGACACGACCACGTTTAACACGGCCGGCATAAACGCATACATCATTTGCTTGGACAGCGTCTCGATCGCCTCGACGTCGCGCAGCACCTTCGCCTGCAGCTTGCCCGACCGCAGGTCACTGTGATACGACATGGATAAATGCTGCAGCTTGCGGATCATTGTGCCGCGCAATCCTGCCTCAATATGACGGGAAGAACGGCTCATAAAGCTGACATGGATGATTTGGCTCGGGATATTTTGAATGATGACCAAGCTAACGATGATGAGGTCAATCCACAGCCATGACAAATCGCCATCGGCCGGTTGGCTCAAGTGGTTAATCATGTCTGCCGTTACAATAGGGATAACCCAAACCGGCGAATGCTTGATAACAAAGAAAATGAGCGATAAAATGAGATTCAAATATTGACCCTTGTAGAGCAGCAGTAGTGTGCGAAGACCGCTACCCTTCGTAACCCGGCTGTCCATAAACAGCTGCTCGAAATCCAATGACAACGCGCTCTTTGCTTTCATTTTCTCTCTCCCCTATCCCAAATTCCAACCCGGTGACCTGCCTGCTCAAATATACGTAATCATAATCCTCTAGCCGAAATCCGTCTACTGGCCAAAGGTAAAAAGTCTCCTTGTGATTACAGCACTTCCCATCTGTACAGTATAAAATGTCACTGCATTTCAAACCATTTCCTATATAACTTAAAATAAACTTTCCGAAAGGGGCTGCGCGGCGATGAGAGAACAAACCGTCGAATTTAAGCTGATCCGCAAAAATGAAACAAAGAAATTGCGAGGAGTCATCTATTTGGGGGAAAATGAGACCCCTACCCTGCAGCACTTTGAAGAATATCTTCGAAGATCCGGATATGATGTAACGCTGGATAATGCCGAGGAGGCCGTGTTTAAAGCTTTTGAAAAAGGAGAACCGATTTTAATCGATATTATGGAGGAAAAATTAAGCTCCGAGCGCACGCGCGACCCGCAAGCGGAAGCGTTGGCCCGAAGCTTTATCAAAAAAGATCCTTCGTTGTAAGCAGCCGCAGAATCATTGCTGCTTTTCCATACCTCGCAGAAGCCCTTCTTTCGTAAACCATAACGAATAGCTGATTCTTCCTAATATCATCGCTGTAATAGCCGCTGCGGATGTTAATACGAAAGCGATTAATATCTGATACCTCACTGCCTCCACCGGATCGGCACCCGCCGCGATCATGCCGGTCATCATGCCCGGCAGCTGCACCAGCCCGATCGTCTTCATCCCATCGATCGTCGGGATCATGCTGGACCGAACGGAACGCTTGATCGCCGCCTGAATGGATTGCCTCGGCGTTGCTCCCAAGGAGAGCAGCGCCTCCATTTCTCCACGCGAGGATTCCAGCTCACGACGCATGGCGTTTAGAAATAATCCCGCCACGATCATCGAGCTCCCGATAATAATCCCGCTGACCGGTATAATCAATTGAGGAGTAGCCTCAATAATACCGAGTCCGAGCAGTACGCTCATCGTCACGACTTCCGTGCATAGTATAGCTGCTGCAATTCTGGAACGAATCTTGGGCAGCTGCTTCGCTCGTGCACCCGCATTCCAGGATGCGGTACCGATCATCATGAAAATAATAGCGGCAATAAATACCGGATGATTCATATCGAATACAAAGTGCAGGACGTAGCCAATGAGCAGCAGCTGTACTGCGGCGCGCATCGTGCCGATCACAATTTCCTTTTCCAGCCCCAACTTTTGCCTTAAGGATAGGAAGACCGTGATCGCCACAAAAACAAGAGTAAAAGCCAGTGCATAGCCCGACATTATGGAGTAGCCCCCCTTTCAAACTGCATGTTTTGGATGAAACGCCGCCCCGTCTCCGAAGCAGGCTCTCTAAAAAATGCAGCTGTCGATGCTTGCTCCGCAAGCGTACCTTCGTCCATAAACCAGGTGGTTTCACTGATCTCCCGCGCCTGCTCCAAATCATGCGTTACCCAAACGTATGCCGTCCCCTCCTGTCGGTTCCACTCCAACAAACACTGCTCAACCAAATGCTTGCTTGCCGGATCGAGCGAAGCGGTCACCTCATCCAACAGCAGCAGCTGCGGGCGAAGCAGCAATGAGCGGACAAGCGCGGTCCGCTGCTTCTCGCCACCGGATAAATCGGCTGCGTTCTTGGACCAGCTCAGCTCGCTCAATCCGACGGAAGCCATGCATCGCTTAGCCAACTCCCGGTCGAACGGCTTCCCGTTCAGCCTGCTGACGGTTTGCAAATTTTCCTCAACCGTTCCGGGAAGCATGACGGACTGCTGGGCGACATAGGCGGCCTTTTGCCGCCACTCGTGGGCCTTCCACTCCGCCAGCGGACTGTTATGAAGCAGCATATCACCCTCGTCCGGAGTATCGAGCAATCCGAAGATGCGCAGCAGCGTGCTTTTCCCTTGGCCTGAAGTTCCTAGCAGGGCGACTCGCTGGGCGGCTGCAATCTTTGCGGTTACATTTTGAAATAAATATTTTGATGGTTGGTCATGGCGTTTTTTGGCGAGGTTTTCTATTGAAAATAGTAAGTCCAGGTATGATTCCTCCCCCCACGCGATGAATCTTATATTCTACGTTATGCTCCCGCCGCCTTTGCCGGACTGCGTATTCCTTAGCTCTTCAAGCTCATTTAACCCGATTTCCTCACCCGAGTATTTCGCCTTGTCATAAAGCTGGACAAGCTTTTTTTGAGCAAGCTCATTTCCTTGTACGGTTTTCTGCCGGGTCTGCTGCTTCCCAGTGAACCAGTTCATAACATCCCGCAAGGTTTCCTGAGGCGTATAATGACGCTTCGGCTCGTAGCCGCTGCTGACCGCATCGCGAAGCCACTCACGATACAGCTTCTTCACCTTTTCGCTGTTCGTTGCCGCTTGTTCTTGATCATCCCGCCGACGGGTGAATCCGGACGTCACCCTCCGAAGCCATGCAGCTGGAGACGTCCCGCTGAGTGCATCCCATTCAAACACGCTCGTCTCCTCGTCCGTGTACCCTGACTGCTGCTCTCCCTTACTGCGCCGCTGAAGGAATGCGGTCAGCTTACTGATCCATTTGCGCAGAAACGGCCCGGCCTTCTTATACCCAACATAAAGCAGTCCTGCAATCAATACGGCGATCCCGAGCCAAATCATACCGAGAAAAAGCATATCGAGCAGCTCGGCAAACCAGCCTTGCTCCGGCTGCGGGCCAAAGTCCGGGGGCGGCTGCTGCTTCATATTTTTAGGCGGGGCGATCTCCGTCGTCGAACCGCGCAGCAGCATTAAAATCATCCTGATCGCCCCGCCGATCAATTGCACGAGACCCTGCAGCACGCTGCCTCCTAATAGAAGCCCCAGCAAAGCAAATATGACGAAGACGGAGGTCAAGAAAACGAGATTGAAACGCCTTACCCGGGAAGGGATTCCTCCCACCTTTTCCCCCGTTAATGCGGCATGCCTTAAGCTGCTCGTATTTGTCGCGGCGATGGCCGCCGTCAAACAGAACAATCCGGCCCACAGTATTGCATCCGTATACTTAGAAAGCTCTGCAATTCGTCCAAAGAAGAAGCTTGCGACAAAATAGCCGCAAATCGCAAACCAATAAAATCCGGGCCGGCCGAGTCTTCGGGCCACCGTCGCCCCTTGCAATACAGCCGCGAACGCGACGGCTGCGCCAAGAAACGGAGGCCCCCATGCCGACGTAACCGTCAAGTAAAAGGCTGCTCCGCCGCCTAAAGCGGACAACGCGAGCTTTTGCCATACGACGCGCAGCCGTAACGAAGCAGCACAGCCCACGGCCGAGAAAGCCGGAAGCAAAGCAAGCCACCACAGCTGGCTGCTGCCTTTCACTGCGTATTCATGAATGAGCAGCAGCAGCGGAAGGAGCAGCAGCTGCTCCATTGCGCTGGCTCCGGTGAATCGGAGCACCTGTGCCCAAGGCTTCTGCGGATTCACTGCCACTGCCGTTCGTTCCTTTCCGTTCATGGCAAACCAACCCCCTGATCCGCAACAAGAAGCCATTCGATTCCGTTGCCCCGCCTTGCCAGCTCTTCGGCAGCTCCTCTTAGCCTCTCTCCCTCATGGCAGCTGATGAGCAGATAGTCGGTAGAAGCATCCGCCTTTTCGGCCATCTGCTTGATAAGTGCGTCCATTGCCGCACAGCTGTCCAGCTGAAGCGCAGCCATCGTTTCCAGCAGCTGTGTCAGCTGAGGCATCCCGCCGCCAGGTTCAATATGAACGGCCTCCTTCGGTTCCCGTTCCGTCCAGCCGTTGCAGAGCAAGCCCGTATCGATCCCGCGTGCCAATGCATAATCGGCTACCGCCGCAGCATATCGAATTGCACGCTCCACCCGCTCCGGGTCGGTGACCGTGCTCCACATCGACTCCGTCACCTCGAAGTTTAAACAAATCATAAGCCTGTGGTCGGCGGTAAAGTCTTTCTTATGTACCTGCAGCTCTCCCGTACGAGCCGTCGCCTTCCAATTGACTGCGTTTAAAGGATCACCCGGCTGGTACTCTCGGCTCCCTGACGTAAGAAACGGGTCCTCGACGATCCAGCGCCGAACCGCAAGCTCCCCGAGCCAGCTGTGGCTCGGTAAAGGCAGCTCCCCGAGCGGGGCCGGCTTCGGATACACCACAAGCTCAAGAGATAGTGGCACCTGCTCCGTACGAACTTTAATTCCAAGCGGGTCCCCGGAGGTCATCGCCGCCGAATTGAGCTTATAGATGCCTCGCCGCGCGCAAACGACTTGATGCTTCCGTACGATCTGCCGATACGGCCGCAAGCTAAAAAGACTCAAATGATGCTGAAACTGCTCCCCGCCGCGAATATCCATATCCCCTTGGCTTCCAAACACAAGCCCGGTGGATACCCGCGACTCCAAACGAAGCCAAGGAAGCGGAAGCAGCTTTCGATTGGAAATTCGCTCCACCATCTCTACGGATTCACCTTCAAAGACCGCCTTTTCCGAGAAATGACGGGAATACCCGATGTGCTTTAACGCATATCGGGAATACAGCCAAATAAGCAGCCAAAACAACAGCGCAATATTCGCAATGAACCAATGCAGCTTCATCTTGAATCTTACCCGCGCTTCGCAAACGCTGACGGTTCTGCCGGAACCTCGATTTCGTTCAACAGCTTTCGCACAAGCTCCTCCGCTTTGTTATCTCGGATCCGCATCGAATGCTGCAGCAGCAGCCGGTGTGCGAGCACTGGGATAGCGACAGCCTTGACATCATCCGGCGTCACAAAAGGCCTACCTTGGATAACGGCATACGCCTGAGATGCCTTCAGCAGCGCCTGAGCGCCGCGGGGGCTAACGCCTAGCAGCACATCCGACTGCTTGCGCGATGCTTCTGCAATCCGCACGATATACCCAAGCAGCTCCTCGCTCACTTCAACAGCAGCGGTGTACCGCTGGGCATCCGTCACCTCGGATGCAGTGACGGCCGGCTGCAGCTCCTCAAGCGGACTGGATTCACGAAATCTGCGCAAAATTTGTACGGACTCCTCAGACGTCGGATAACCCATATGGATCTTCATCATAAAACGGTCAAGCTGCGCCTCCGGAAGCGGAAACGTCCCCTGGTTATCGACCGGATTTTGCGTGGCGATAACCAGAAAGGGCGCTTCCAGCCGATGTGTGGCACCATCCAATGAAATTTGCCGTTCTTCCATACATTCCAAGAGGCTCGACTGCGTTCTCGGCGTAGCCCGGTTAATTTCATCCGCCAGCAGGATGTTTGTAAACGCCGGTCCCGGGCGGAATTCAAATTCCCCTGATTTTTGATTGTAATAATGAATCCCTGTCAAATCGGAAGGCAGCAAATCCGGCGTAAACTGAAGCCGCTTAAACCTCCCGTCGATCGATGTGGCCAGTGCTTTAGCCAGCAATGTTTTCCCCGTTCCCGGAACATCCTCTAACAGCGTATGTCCGTTAGCCAGCAGCGCCGTTAGCAGCAAATCGACAACCTCTTTCTTTCCTACCAGCACCTTCTGTATGTTAGAACGAATGCGCTCTACTACATTCACTGCATGTTGAATTTCCACTCGTGATCTCCCCTGCCTTTCGCTGTTCACTGCACGATTTTATTGTTGAAAACGTAATTCTTCCCAAAACAGATTTCCTAATTCCTTCCTTTTATAATACGTTGCTTAGCTTGGAAACCCTTCCGTCTCCATCCAAAGGAAAAGAAAAGATTACAAGTAACCATATTGGCGCTTCGCCTTAATCGAGCTAAATCTTGATTTAAGTAAAATGAACTCTTGTCCAAATCCGTGGCGTATGAGAAAAGTAAGATAGCAATGGTTGAAAAAGGCGGGGATTTTTTAATGAAGAATATTGAGGAAGCAACGATTTCAGACCTCCAGATTGCACTGGAGAAAAAGAAAATAACTTCGTATGAGCTTATTCAGCTTTATATGGAGCGCATCGCTACATTTGACCGGCAGGGACCTCGATTAAACAGTGTGCTCGAGCTGAATCCGGATGCCCTTGCTCTTTCCGAGGCAGCGGACGCCGAGCGTCGGCAAGGATTGCTTCGCGGTCCGCTGCACGGCATCCCGATCCTGCTTAAGGACAACATTGATACTGCAGACCGCATGCACACAAGTGCAGGCTCGCTTGCTCTCGCCGGTCATTACGCCGCGCAGGACGCTTTCCTCGTCCGGAAACTCCGTAAAGCCGGAGCAATTATTCTTGGCAAGGCCAACATGACCGAATGGGCCAATTACATGGCCGAAGGAATGACAGCCGGCTACAGCTCGCGGGGAGGTCAAGTACTGAATCCGTATGGACAATCCTTCTTTGCCGGGGGCTCCAGTACGGGGAGCGGTGTCGCTGTAGCTGCCGGCTTCGCAGCGGCTGCAGTCGGCACCGAAACCTCCGGTTCCATCCTAAGCCCGGCCACTCAAAACTCCATCGTAGGCATCAAACCTACCGTCGGCCGCATCAGCCGCAGCGGAGTCATTCCTCTGGCCCACAGCCAGGATACGGCAGGCCCAATGGCGCGTACGGTAGCTGATGCCGCAATCTTATTTGCAGCGCTTTGCGGGGTGGATGCGAACGACCCGATTACAGGCAGCTCCATCGCTCACCCCCTTACCGATCTGCGCGGCTGGTTCGATCGGGACGGCCTCCAAGGTGCGAGAATCGGTGTACCGCGCAAAATCTATCACGACAAGCTCAGCGAAGAGGAGCGTGCGCTGTTTGACAGCCTGCTTCAGGAGATGGCTTCCGCCGGCGCTGTGATCGTTGATCCGGCGGACATCGCGACAGCCGAAGAGCTGAACTCCTACCGCTCTGAGGTGTTCCGTTACGAGTTTAAAGCTGATTTGAATTTCTATTTGCAGCGTGTATCTCCGAAGCTGCCGGTCCATTCCCTTCAAGAGCTTATTGCCTTTAACGAAGCAGATCCCGTGAACATGCTGAAGTACGGGCAGTCGATTCTAAAATGGTCCGAAGAAACCTCAGGCACGTTAACAGAGCCGCGTTATATTGAAGACCGGCTTAAGGACATTCGCCTTTCCCGTGAAGAAGGCATAGATCTTGTGCTTCGGCAGCACAGCTTGGATGCACTGCTGTTCCCGAAATCAACCGGTGCGGGCATTGCCGCAAAAGCAGGCTACCCGTCGATCGCCGTGCCTGGCGGTTACCTGAAGGACGGCATGCCTTTTGGTATCACTTTTACCGGCGGCGCATTCACGGAACCGGCGCTGATCCGGCTTGCTTACGCCTTCGAGCAGCTCCGGGCACGCAGAAAAGCTCCTGTCCTTGACAAAGCCTAATCGGACATAAGGTCCTCTCTTCATAAAGACGATGCGCTGTAACGCCTCTTACACCGCATCGTTTTTTTAGTTGCAAAAGAACCCCTGGCCAGCTTCAACCTGCCGCAGCCGCAAGAATTCTTGTTGAAAAATGTCGATGAATGAAGGAGTTTGACATTTTTTTGAGAATATTATACAAGATATTTTTGCAAAGATCCTTCGGAGGTCCGATGACAACAAATAAAAGTAAGAGTTACCCCCTACTTATCATTTTTTTCGTGCTTCTCATGCTGCTTTTAGCATTTCGACTCTATATCGAAAATACGCCAAGCAGCAGCGACGCAGCTCCCATTCATCAATGGGAATACCGATATGACGATGAGCCCTGGCAAACCATCGATGCCCCTCGTACTCCCCCAGGACGGGAAGAGAGGCATCATCTATGGCTGCGCACGACACTTCCCGAGGGAGATTGGCGGGATCCAAGCCTCGTCTTTCAAGGTTACCATAAATTCGAAATGTATTCGGAGAGCGGTACCTTGCTTTATAGCTTTGGTGACATGAGTGAATCCAAGATCGCCCGGTACGAAGGAACACCGGTCCGCATCATTTCGCTGTCGGAAGACCAGCTTGGACAAACCGTAGTGTTTCACTTATATTCTGACGAACGGTTCATCGGCACTCTTAACGAGCCGTATATCGATTCACGAAGCGATATTATTACATATTGGTTGTTCAAGGATACCGATCAATTGGTAATCGGCGTATTTTACATGCTGTTTGCGGTAATAGCGGCTTACTTATACAGTATTTATCGCGGGCAGGTGTATTTTCTTTCGTTTGCGTGCTTTACCTTTTTCCTTGGCGTCAATACCATAACCCGAATACATATTATTTATCTTTATTACGATAAAAGCCGGTTGTGGGAATGGATCGAACTCACCTCGTTTTTCTTTGGTGAAACGTTCCTGCTCATCTTTATTACCCATTTCTTTGGACGCGGCTGGAAAGGCATCTTGCGCAAGCTTAGTCTAATTCATCTTGCATTCTCCTGCTTCATACCGCTCTTCATTGCATTCGATATTATCGATATGCCGATGGCGTTGATGCTTTACCAGCTGGTAATTGCCAGCTCCATCTTGATCGTGCTTATCCAAATTTGGCATTATGCCCGAATTGGGAGCACGGAGGCCAAAATTGTAATGGCTGGAACACTCGTGATGTGCCTCTTCGGAGGGCTCGATTTGCTGGACAGCCTTCTCCTGGGGGAATGGCACATCCCGGTTTTAAATTATTTTGGACTCATGTTTTTCATTACTGCGCTAGCCTACGTACTTTATAAACGCCTTGTCGCAATAAAGAGCAAGCTTCAGCACTCTGAAAAGCTAATGATGGTTGGACAGTTGGCTGCCGGCATTGCGCATGAGATTCGTAATCCATTAACCGTGTTATCCGGATACGTTTCTCTGCTGTCAAAGGAGGCCCAGTTGAAAGGGAAGATGGACATACTTAAGTCCGAGGTCGACCGGATTAACCGGATTGTTAATGAGTTTTTACTACTTGCTAAGCCCTCGGAGCCGCGCTTCCAGCCAGCAAGAATTGATACCATTCTTTCCGAAATTAAGCTCCTGTACAATGCTGCAGCCCAGGACAAAGGAATCGAAATTGAATTAAAGGCCGCTGATTCGCTGCCTGAAATCATTTGTGATGCGGACCAGATGAAGCAGGTCTTTATGAACCTGATCAAAAATGCCATGGAAGCAATGGAAGGCAGCGGGAGTATAACGATTGAAGTGAATAACGCGCCTCATAACCGCATACATATTCGCATTACCGATCAAGGCAATGGCATTTGCGAAGAAGAGCTGCGAAAGGTTGGCGAGGCCTTCTATACGACCAAAGAAGATGGGACAGGACTAGGCCTGATGATTAGTCAAAACATCATCGAAAAGCACGGCGGTACCTTGACCTTGTCCAGTAAGCTTCATGTTGGAACCACCGTTACGATTAGACTGCCTGTGAACCCGAACCAGAAAAGATAAGGAAAGGTCTACAAAAAAAGTACCCGTCATTGGACGGGTACACCATCTTCAAGATAAGGAAGTTTTGTCGGATCTACCATTCCCCAATAAGCCGGCTTCGCCTGTAAATACTCATCGAATAATAAAGGCGCCTCATTTCTTTTCACCGGAAATGTATTCAGCCAAGTATGATCATCCGCAAGCCCCCAGAAAACCACCGAACTAATATATTGCTTATGCTGGATTAGCTCCTGTATAACCTCTTTATAACGATATCCCTGCCAATCAATTAACTCCTGCGGCACAACTTCATAATTCTCGGAGTCATTTGTGTAAACACTCATATCCAATTCCGTAATTTGATTATCTAATCCTAATTCGCCAAATAATTCAACCGCATTTCCCATTTCCTCAACAGACGGGCTTTTAATATTAATATGCATTTGGTGACCGACCCCGTCAATGGGTACTCCTTCGGACAGGAGCTGATTAACAAGCTCATAAAGGTCCTCCCTTTTCGAAGGCGACTCTGTATTGTATTCATTGATATATAATTTGGCATGGGGAGCGTACATTCGAGCATAACGAAAAGCTTCGCGTATATAATCCAAACCGGCGATTCGGTACCACTTACTTTCCCGGTAACCTCCGAAATCGTCTATAGGTTCATTTACTACGTCATAAGCATAGATATCCTCGCCAAAGTGCTCAACTACCGTCTTAATGTGAGTCTCTAATCTCTGTAACAAGAGAGCTTTATTCGCTGCCCGCTTTACCGGATCCGTCTCTTCCTCCATATCTCTTCCTTCGCTGTCTGTGAAAAACCAATCCGGCGTTCGTTGATGCCATACCAGCGTATGTCCCCTCACTGACATCCCGTGCTCTCTTGCAAACTCGACCAGCCGATCGGCATTTTCAAACCGGAAATCACCTTCCGTTGGTTGAATCCACTCCGCTTTCAAATCATTAACCGGAACAATACTGTTAAAATGCTTTTTTAAAAGCTCCCCATGTTCTCCTGACAATTGGAGGGGTTCAACCGCAGCCCCGATCCCTAGTGGAAAATGCTCCTGCAGCACTTGGTATAAAGATGGGATTTCATGCTGTATCACGAGAGGGGGTACGTATTTCAATTGAAAATCATCGATAAATACGGCTGCACTGCCATTTTTTGTTTCCAGTAATAATGAAATATCCGTAACCGGCGTATTCATACGATAGTTTGTGGATAGATGTACCCAATCCTCTCCGGTTACCTCGACATTTTCTATGAGCGTTACATAATCCGTGTTTTCCTGATCGCTGAGCTGCAAGCCAAGCTTCAGTTCGTCGCGTTCGGCTCCCTCCTCTAATTTCGCCCAAAGTGAGAATTCATACTGTTTATCGCTTCCTACCGAATTGGTAATATCAAGTGATGCTCCATCTGAAGGAGCTGACCTATCCCCTATTTTCAAACTTTGCGAACCGGACCTGGCTGCAGCAGTAGATGCAGTTACTTGTTCATTCCCCATCTTAGGCTGCCAACCTTCAGCGGATGAATGTTCAAAGCTCATCGATAAACCCGCTTGATCATGAGGAGGAGGTGTGATTGTTGAAATCGTTAATTCATCTAAGAGAATGTTTGCGGATTCATTCTCCGTTTCTACAGCCAAGTATAGTCTAGACATTGGATCGGCAAAGCTGTATCTCCCCTTAATCGGTACCCAGGAAGAATCATTTACATAAGCATTCGCTATAGTCGTCCACTTCATTAATCCTCCGTAAGCCTTCGATTCCATGGACAGTTTAATTCTTGTAGTTGAAGTGTCTGTTTTATCAGGGAGCTTTACAAAACCGGAAACTTCGTAAACCGCATCCTCAGAAAGCGTTTCCAGCATATTGATGCGGGGACCATGCCATGTTCTGGATCTTCCCGTTGTGAATAAGCTGAAGGATCCCGAATAAGCTTGCCCACTTACGGTAGCTACTTCTACTCCAGCACCTCGATCGCTCCATCCTTGCAGAGTGCCGTCCTCAAAATCAAAGCTTAGAGAACCACTTTGGCCATGATTTGCAAAAGCTGAATTTTGTGTAACCGGAAACCATACCGATGTCAGTGTCAAAACGGCCGCAAGCAAAATGATATAACTTCTCCTCTTCAACCCCTTACCCCCTTCTATTAGGAACAAAAAATTTCGTATAGCTTTACTTCATCATATTCAGTAGAATGGTTTAATTTACATCTTTAGGGTATTAAAACATTTCAAAAATTCTACACAAGAATTTTCTACTATTTCAAAATAAAAAGACCTCTGTGGAGGCCTTTCCATGATGTGCGCCTACGTTAAGAGGTTGTTTTCTTAAGATATACAACGCCTTCAGCTTCGCTCGAAACAAAATACTCTATATTAAAAAAGAACCACCAACATAAGAAAGCTCTCCTTTGTAAGATCACTCAGGAGGGGCATTCCTACACTGTCAATGGTCCTTGTGCTCAGTAGCTATTCGCAATCCATCCTCTTACACTTCCGCAAACCGCAGCGTGACGTCCAAAACCTCCGAACGGCTTCCAATGCGCACCGGCGGGCCCCAAAATCCGAACCCCGAGGATACGAGGGCGTGCATCGCGCCTTTACGCTTATAACCCCAATCAAGCTCAAACACCCTTCTGGTGATCAGGTGATTCGGCATCATTTGTCCGCGGTGCGTATGGCCGGAAAGCATCAGATCTATGCCTGCTTCAGATGCTGCATTCAGACGATGCGGCTGATGATCCAGCACAATGATCGGCAGCGACAGATTGCACTCCCTGAGCAGTTCCTCCAGCCCCATGCGTCCGAGCTTCGTAAACCGTTCCGACGAAATGTCCTTGCGTCCCGCAACGTAAAAGCTCTCATGAACCTTTACGGTTCGATCTACAAGCACCTCAATGCCGATTTGCTTCATCCGTTTCACGTATTCTTCGACGTTGCCGCCAATATACTCATGATTTCCTAAACATGCATAAACCCCAAGGGGAGCACGAAGGTTCTTTAAGGTTTCTGCCATGTTTTCGATGACAAAAGGCTCAATGCTGTCATCCAGCACATCACCCGGAATCAGAATAAGGTCAGGCTTTATTTTCTCCATCGTATGAAGCAGACGTTTAATATGACCATTGCCAACGGTTGTTCCAAGGTGAATATCCGAGGCCACCGCAATGCGAAGCGTCGTCCTGCCATCGGCCGGCCTTTTGGCAATGTTAAGCTCGTAACGCCGAATTACCGGACTCCAAGCATTCCGTGAACCTACCATAAGCAAAATCGCAAGAAATGTGATAACCACCGTTCCAGCCGCTGCGACGGACATGGATGAGGAATAGCCAAGCTTCTGAAGGACCCAAACAGCCGCATTAGCCAATGGAACGGTAAATAGTCCGTAAAACATCAGTGCCAATCCATAGGCGCCGACCCATTTGATCGTTTTATAAATCCGGTAGGGGAGAAAACGGCGTGTCAGCATCGCCAATAAATAGCCATAAGCGAGCAAAGCATATAATACCCAATAGATCCAGTCCTGTGCAGCGGGTAGCACCGTTCTCCAATAAATCAATCCATTCCACCCAAGATAAACGGTAAAGCTAATCAGCAGAACGAAAGACATAATAATCGAAAGCATTGTGCGAGTTTTCATAGCTGGCTCTCCTTGTTCCCAGATCGTTTTATTTCCCATCTTCCCATTTTCGCACATTCCATCTTGAAATAAAAATTACATAGAAAAAGGAGAGGAAGAGTCCAAACGGACCCCCCTCTCCAAAAAGCATGTGCAGCCGAGGCTTGCAAAGCTTCCAATGTTGCCGGAGAACTCGCAGCCTCACTCATCATTTCGTTTTCTTTACTTAGCGTTAATTAGATTCGCTGCCACAAGCAAACGGTGAACCATGGCCGCTGCCTCAGCCCGCGTAATCTCTCTCGACGGATTCAACATGTTGTTGTAACCGCCGACAAGTCCAGCCGCTACCGCCGAAGATAGCGACGGCTTCGCCCATGTACTGATCGCACTAGAGTCTTGGAACGAAGCAATCACAGCTTCCGCCGATTGTTGTTCCTGCGAGCCTGCGGAAAGACCGGCAAGCTTCATGGCGCGATTCAGCATAACAATGGCCTCTTCACGTGTTACCGCCGAATTCGGACGGAATGTTCCATCTTCGTAGCCTTGAATCAAGCCATAGCTCTTCGCTTGACTGATGGCACCACTGAACCAATCCGTACTGCGCACATCAGAGAATTCGCTCTTCTGTGCATCGTTTGGAAGTCCCAAGCCGCGGATCAAAATCGCTGCGTACTCCGCACGTGTAATACTGCGGTCCGGAGAAAACTGCTGCTTTGTAAAACCGTTGATCACAAAGCGTGAAGCCATATCTCGAATGATTTCGTCTCCCCAGTGCCCAGCAGTATCGACAAACGATGCGTCATTTGCAACGAGCGAATACGTGCTGTTCGTTAAGCTGCGGATGTCCGCATAGTACTGGCCTTCACGCACAGTAATGCTGGTCGGGACGTGACGAATGGATCCGTCTGCTTCAAGCACTACCGCCGTCGTGATCCGATCCGGATTTTCACCCGCTGGTACAGGAATAGAACGTTCAACAAACTCGGTAAAGCGATTCACTTCAACCGATTGATTTCCGGCAGTTACCTGTACCGAGAAATCCACGGGGCTGCCGACAAGACGGAAGCCATTGGTTTGTGCATTCTGCTTCAGTCTTTCCTGCTGTTGACCGCTTGCTTTTTCAATAATAAGCTGCACATTCATATCACTGACTGCCGCCTGATTGCCCAAGCGTTCCGCAATGGATGAAAGTGAAATTTGACCGACCGGAATAGCGTACTCTGCGAAGTCGGTAGTAATTTTTAGCGACGCGCCATTTCGGTTTAATTCGTTCAGAATACTGCCGCTGAGCTTAATTTTCACCTTGTCTCCGGCATCTGTGACCGGAATTTCGACGATGGCTTTCGCACCAAGATTTTTGACCATCTCGGTAAGCTTGCCGCTGTCTATCGTAAATACCTGCTGCGAACCCTCTGCACTGCGAGTAAGCAAGTTATCCTGCTTCTGGCCGTTTAGAATAATCTGGTCTTTTTTGCCTGTTTCCTGTGCCGGTGAGGCCGACTGCGCCGCTCCTCCAGATGATGTCGAGGCCGGAGCTTCATCATCATCTTCGTCCGACGGTGTCGTCGGAGCTGAAGGGCTCGTCGGGTTTGTTGGTTCAGGTGTTCCAGGAGCCGGGACATCTGTACCCGCCCCGTCGTCTCCATCTTCTTCCGGGATCACCGGCGGCAGTGTCGAACCCAGCTCAGAAACAGTAAGCTCTTGAACCAATTCGTATCCGTTTGTATCCTTCACATAGACCGTATACACGCCAAGAGTATTTACCGTAAAGCTTCCCTGATACACATTCTCTGTGACTGTGGAAGGGATGAAGCTGCCGGTAAAGTCTGTAATCCCGCTTCCACCGTTACTGAAGTCACTAATTCCCACTGATCCTGCAGACCATTTCGCTTGCGACAATCCATATGCAGCCGCAGTTACCGTAACCTGCGCTCCGCCAGCTACAAGCGACTTGCTAACCAAGATCGTCGGAGCATCGCCCGGCATACTCGGTATCGTCGGAATTACAACCGGCACTGTCGCTACGCTAATTTCCGGCCAGCTGACAAACTCTCCGTTACTGCCTACGGCTGACACCCTGTAATAGTAGAACGCCGCCTCATTGCTTTCTCGATGATCCGTATACGTTGCCGAGAGCACATTTGGCGCCGCCGGCACTGCTGCTACATTAAGGTATGGTCCGCCGCTTTGCGTGCTCCGCTTAACGTTATAGCTGCTTGCTCCACTCACCGTAGGCCAGCTCAGCTGTACCTGTGAGCCGTTTTCCAAGACCTTCAAGCCAAGCTCCGCTGTAGATGAAGCCGGTGTCAGTGTCCGTCCTTTCGCCCCTGCTTGCTGCAGCACGGAATCCCTCACACTGCCAGCCTGCTCCGCCTGGTATGCATAGATTGGTGTCCAGCTAACCGGTGCCTTCCAGGTAGGGATCGAGCTGTTCACAAACTGACTTCCTGTATCCGAAATTGCGCCTGCCGATGCAGTATCGTAATAGGCGATCGGTGCACGGACATTTTCAAAATAGTTGTTTTCCGAAATAATCTGTGAAGACGCCCCAACCCCTACAGAGTAAAGCATCCCTAATTCCGATGAGGAATTGTAGTAGTTGTTATACAAATGAATTTGACCATACCGAACGCGCGGTGCACGTTGGACAATGTTTTCAAAATAGTTATGGTGAATCGTCGTACGAAGCCGTCCCATGTCCATCGCGTCGCTGTCGCTGCTGCCGATCAGCATCGTTTTATCGTGGTTCGCAAAATGGTTGTAGGACAGCGTAACAAGATCCGCCTGTTTCGTAATATCAATAAAGCCGTCGTAATTTTGGTAATGCTTGCCGAAGTAATACTGCTCCTCAATGCCTTTAAAGCGTTCGCTCAGATCATTGAAGGAGTTATGGTCAATCCAAATATTCATGGTGCCGGAGCCGGTCACCGAAATGTTATCGTACTTCGAGTTCCAGTTACCGCTCGAGCCGTCTGTCGGATCCCACTGCGGGAAAAAGTCATGCGCATTTTGGAACTCAATATTGCGGATGATGATATTTTTTACGTTATCCAGCATCAGGTTGGCCCCAACGATTTTGGCATCCTCGCCAAGTCCGATGATGGAGGTATTTGAACCGACGTAAATTTGCACCCTAGCCGCCTGTGCTTTTTGCGCCAAGCTGCGTCCTTGCTCGAGTGTTGTATTGGTCGGATCCGCCAAATATTGCTCCAGCGTGTACCCCGTGCCTTGAATATATTCGTTATACCCAAGAGGGTTGTTGTTATCATCGACGTTGGCATCAATCGTGCCCTTCACGTAAATAATTTTCTTCACGCTGTTCGTGCGATTCGTCGTATTGTTTCCACCAAGCGCTCGTATCAGCTCCGAACGATTCGAAACGACGTACACATTATCGCCGTTCGCACCAATGCCTCCCGATACTCCCTCTCCCTGCGAAGCCCATCCTGCTTCGGAAGCGGCAGGCTGCTGCGCAAATGAGGAATCGATAACGTTCACGGTTACCGGAAGAACAGCGCCCGAACCAAAACGCACCTGCAAACTGCTGCTGCCGAAGCTCAAAGCTTCCAGATAAGCTTTCTGCAGGACGATACCGTTGTTGTTTTCAACATAATCTTGTCCTGCAATCAGAGGCACTCCGCCATTCGAGATCTCGCTAAGCACATCGCCTGAGAACTGCACGGAAACCTGAACATCCGCAGAAAGTGCCGGATTTTTGTCATACAATACGGAGGTTTGGCCCAAGGTTGGATTCGGCTTCACGCCTGGCATAATGACCACGGCTGTCGGGTCCCAATCTCCAAAAATTTGCGGAACCGTAAGCGCGTTGGCTTCTTCCGCAGACATTTGGCGGGACAGTGCCGAGCTGCGTCCATACGCATTAGCTCCCGGACCGTAGCTGTTGTACTCGCCGTAGAAAGCCGGTTCAACGTTCCACGACTTCCAGCCTGCCGAAATGATATTGCTGTCGATCCATGTGTTTATAAAACGTACCTTCGGGCTGTTTTTCCACGGTCGACCCAAGTAAAAGTCACCTTTGGCCGTTGGATCTTTAATCAGACGGCTGTTGATAAATACATAACCCGGATCTTCCGGCTTCGTCTGGCCTGCTGCAGTAATATATCCGCCCGTCTTTGTGCTGGACGGATGTGTAGCACTGATGATGTCGCTGTTTTCGATCACCACGGCAGGCGCCTCACCGAAAATAAAATCGACATCACCTTGAATGATGCTGTTGCGGAAATATTGTCGTCCCTTCGTTGAGTCCGAAACCGCAACTGCGTTATACAAAGTGTCTTGATAACCTAACAGCTTCACATTATCGAATACAGCTTTATCGCCTTTTAAGGAAAGGGCGACGGCAGTGCCGTAAATATCTCGTGGCGCCGCACTATTTTCGATCGTTAAGTTGGATGCGGTAAATTGATCCCCGGTAACCTGTACCGTCATACTCTGGAAGGTCGATCCCGGACGGCCGGATTTACCGTCGGAGCCGCCGTAGTCGTCAAAACGGATAATGGTTGCATCGCGGTCTTCACCGACAAAGCTAACCTTAGACTGCGTCACAGTGACCTTCTCAACATAAACCCCGCTGCGGATAAAAATAACCTTTCTCTCCGCATTGGTCGTTCCCAAGCTGTCTACAGCCGATTGGATGGTGGCAAACCGTTTCGCTGCCGGGTCCGCAGGCTGACTTGGATCTACAGTGAGCGTCTCGGCTGGAAGAACAACAAGCGTCGGAGCGTATCCGCCGGTGCCGTTCGCATTTACTGCCGCTACGACGTAGTCATATTCGGTTCCGTTCACGACCGTCGTATCCTCGTAGCTTCCGCTGCCTGCAGGAACGCTGGCGATCTCCGCGAACTCTGTGCCGCTGTTGTGAGCTCTGCGTTGCACCGAGTAGGAGCTTGCATCGCCAGCCTCACGCCAAGACAAGCTGACCTTCCCGTCATGGGCGGTTGCTTGAAAGCCGGTTGGCGCCGCGGGAGTACCGGCTGCAGCTGCATAAGGAGCCGCCGAAGCCTGGGCGGAAATCATGCTTGTCGTTTTCGCATTCTTCGCCGTAACGACATAGTAATACGTCGTTCCATTCACGACGGCTTGATCAGTGTAAGAGTTTCCGGTAATTTGCGCAGCCACAAGCTCATACGGGCCGCCGCTTTTCGTACTGCGCAGCACGGAATAGTCTGAAGCAGCGCCGACACTGTTCCAGCTCAGCTTTACAGCATTATTCTGGCCCTGAGCGGAAATTCCTGTCGGGCTGGAAAGCGGTGCCCGTGGTGCAATTTTCAAAACGTCGGACTCTTCGCCTTTTCCGGCAACACTGGCGGCAATCACTTTGTAATAATAATTCGTATCATTCGTCAGCATTGAATCTAAATATAGTACGATTGCTTCATCCGGATCGGCAGCAATCGGTGCTGAATTGACCTGAGTAAATTCTCCATCAACGGATGTGCTTCGTTTTACAATATAACTGATGGTCTCAGAGCCGGACGGTGCAACCTTATTCCATTTCAGCATGACCGAGCTGTCAAGCACAGTTCCTTGAAGCCCTTCCGTCTTGGCTGGAAGCGGTACATTACCGTTCGGTGTGACAAGAATCTCATCCGAAGGCGTGCTGCCGTTAACATTCACCGCTTCGACAAGATAAGTGTACGTGGTGTCATTCACTAAATTCCCATCTTCAAAATAAAGACTCGTAAGGCCTTGTGCAACCGTTACATACGGCTCCGAGCCTGATTTCCGTTTTACAGAGTAGCTTGTCGCGCCATCCGCTGCACCCCAGCTCAACGAAATTTGTGTATTTCCCGCGACAGCGCTTACATTAGCTGGCTTATTAGGCGGAAGCTGCGGCTCATAAATACGGAAGTTATCATAGTACATCACGCCTGCGCTTCCACCTGATGTCGAGTGGTCAAATTTCGCAAGGTTGCTGTTTGTTGTGGTCGTCGCTGCATCCCAGAATTGGACGCCCACTCCATTGTTTAGTTGGTACACATTATTCGTTTCATCCGTAACCGTAACCGTTACACCGGATGCCGCATTGTTCAAATTCACTTGAATTTTAAAGTGGTACCACACATTCGCTTTAAATTGCCCTGACGGTACGATGGGCATGTACTGCTTATCCAGCAGAGAAACCGGGTCCTTATAACGATAGCTGATTGCCCCGCTCATCGTTTCGATAAATACAATATCACCGCCGCTGCTTCTCAATCGGATGACCCGGTGATTATTTGCGGTTGCCGAGCCCTCGTAGCGATAGTCAAACTCCGCAACAATCGTTTTTCCGGAATGCTTCTCCGCTAAGGTCCGGGTAGCTACAACGCTCCCGCTCCCATTATCGGATAGCTTAAACACTTTATTATCCGCATTGGCTGCCCACACGGGTGCCGTATAAGGAACGAGCTGAGCAAAGTAAGAGCCTACAGCTCCGTTCGTAATTGCGTAATTTGCTAAGGAGCCGACCGAAACTGGATCTGGCGAGTACTGCGGGTCTTCAAAGGTCTCCTCGTGAATTGGCGGAACGGAAGTTGTTCCTGTGGTGTCATTGGCCGACACTGCGGGAACCATCGAAAGCGCTAACATAAAACAGAGGGCGATAATCATAAACTTTTTCATTGGTGGTCTCTACCTTTCCGATCTCTTTATCTTTCCGTATGGCCCCATTACCTAGTACCCCTCATTGGTAAAGCGTTTACATTCTTTTTTTAGAAGTTCGTATATCCCTAGACTTCATGCAGATCCGCAGCTCCCATTGCGGCGGTGTTCGATCGCTCCTTTACCTACCATTCCGGCTGTTAAAGAATTGGGACTCAGGTAGGTATTCATGTATGTAGTAGATTTATCTTAGGGGCAAAGCTATAAAACATCAAGCGAAATTTCACGAATTTCGTCGAATCATGACATGAACTAATCCAGTGATCATTTTCTTATTTTAAGATCATAAGGTGATCCTACCGTCTGGAATACAAAAAAAGCAGCGGTCTCGTTAGAGCACACACTGCTTTCCTATACTTAAAATAATCTCGAGTATCGATGAAATGTCACTTTCTAGCGGACGATTCGTCAGCTCCCAAAGGTGGCCTCCCCGGTCCGCCCTCGTTATCGAATAAAAACGGAGGTGCGCCTTCAGGAGGTCTTCCTTTGTTCTGCGCATTCTTCATATACTGAATCTCCCGGTAAAGCTCCACCTCAACCTTACTCTTCAGTTCAACGGCCATTTCTTCCGGCGATTTCTCCGAGGAAAGAAGCAAATCTAATGAACGTAATATGATTTCGTAGCCACGGCCATCCACTGGGGTTAGACGTGTGTCCGGAAGCTTATCATACCAAGAATGAGTTGCAAGGGATTCTCGATACTTTGTATCCATTTCCGTTGTATATTTGATCCACTCCCAAGCCAGGGATTTATGGTTGGAGAAGGTTGGAATAGCATAAGCATAACCACCATGAATACCGTACAATCCGAATGGCAGTCGGGTCGTCTTCCACAAATGAACATTATGCGGCGACCATGCCCGAAGCATCTCCATTCCCCATTCTCCGAGAGTAAACATGGCCAGCTTGCCGTTACGCAAAGACTCTCTGCCCTTTTCATCCCAAATCGTTGCTTTACTGTCCAGCCCTAAATCTTGAATTTGCTTAGAGACATGAAGCAGGGAGATAAAGGGCTCCATCGTGAGTGACACGGTCATATTTTCGGTAAATAATCCTTGTCCCTTCGAAGCCATGACAAACGGGTCGATGGCGCGTGACACAATCGCGACATCGGATTTTTTGAGTTTTTTGGCCATCGTCAGCCAATTATCCGGGTTTTCCATCCATTCGCCTAATTGCTCCGGGTCTGAAGGAAAGCCATGCTCTGCCAATATATCCGCTCGATAAAATGTCAGCTCAGCAGGCAAATCCCTTGGTACGATGATTACCTTCTTATCTTGCATGGTGGAGAGCCGATCCCAGTTTAACCCCGGAAACCACTCCTTATATTGACCGATATGGTAAGGAGGTCCGTTCAAATCCTCGAATATGTCGTAACCGCTCATTTCGTTTGACCACATGTAATCGAACGCAATAAGATCGAAAGGCGGCTCGGAAGCCAACGAATCCAAAAGATTTTGAAGAGTCTTTACAACCGTCCATTCAACGGATATGCCGGGATACTTCTTTTCAAACTCCTCAGCCAGATACACCGGTTTATCAAATGAAGAGAGAACCCGCAGTGCAGCGGGACTGGATTGAAAATCTACAACAGCTTGCTGAGGAGGGCTAACCAGCTCAGCCCCTCTCGTGCAGCCTGATAAGAGCATCACGGTCAGCAGCACGATAATCATAGGCCTACTCATCCAAATCCCCCTCCTTCTCCGAGGCCATCCTCTCTCTTATATATTGGGCAAATTGTTCAGGAGGCATCGGCTTGCCATAAAAGTACCCTTGATGCTCCGCACAACCGAGTGAGCTAAGGATCAGCGATTCCTCGCTCGTTTCCACTCCCTCCGCAATGAGTCCCCAGCCCTGAATATGAGCCAGCTGGACAATAGCCCGAATAATAGATACATTCCCCGGCTGGTTTTGCAAATTGCGCACAAACGATTGGTCGATTTTAAAGCCGTTGACTGGCAGCTTGTTCAGCATGCTTAGCGAGGAATAACCGGTCCCAAAATCATCAATCCATATCCGGACCCCTTGCTTTTTCAATAAGTTTAAATCCGCCTTCATCGTCTCGGTCTGTTTAGCAAGAACCTCTTCGGTGATTTCAAGGTCAAGCATTCTCGGCGGCAGTCCCGTCTTTTGCAGCACCTCATGAATCATTTGGACAAAGGTACCCTTGTTAAACTGGGTCGGGGACAAGTTGACAGCAATGCGAAGCTCACCAACGCCGTCGTCCATCCAGGCTTTATTTTGCCTGCAGGCCTCTTCCAGCACCCATTCGCCCAGTGCGCCCATGATGCCCATACTTTCCGCGACCGGTATAAATTTTGCGGGGGATACCATCCCCCATTCTTTATGTCTCCAGCGGAGCAGCGCTTCAGCCGATACAACGGTTTGACTTTTGGCATCAATCACCGGCTGATAATACAGCTCCAACTCTCTAGCTTCGAAGGCCTTTCGAAGCTCAAACTCAATAAACATACGCTCCGAGAAAAATTCGGCGTGGCTTCGAGCATCAACGGAGGAGAAGAAATGGTACGTATCCCCTCCAGCACCTTTGGCGGCATACATCGCGGAATCGGCTTTTTTAATAATGGTATCCATATCATTTCCGTCCGTAGGTGCAATGCTGATTCCGATGCTTCCAACGATCAGCAGTTCATGCTCGTCCACGCGTACCGGCTCCGAAATCGCCTCCAGCGCTTTTCTAGCGATAACGTGAATCTCACTCTCTTCCGCAGGAGATACCACGATCACAAACTCGTCGCCGCCGAGCCGAGCAACCATCCCGTTTTGCCCGATATACCGTTCAAGCCGCTGTCCAACCTGCTTTAATAAACTGTCCCCTACCCCATGGCCCAACGTATCGTTGATCTGCTTAAACCGATCCAGATCAATAAACATAACTGCGACGGACACTTCCGAATCCGCTGCTGTTGTGCTAAATAAATTTTGGAGATGTTCATTAAAATTTCTGCGGTTCGGCAGTCCGGTCAATGTATCGTAATAGGCCAGGACACGTGACTGGGACAGCATATCTCCCAATTTCCCGGAAATCGAACGAATATTATCCGTAATCAGCTGAATTTCATACAGCCGGTTTGACGGCAGCTGAAGCCGTTCACCATTGATCAGCTTTGTCGGAATATCGGTCGTTGCATCAATCAAGTTCCGAATGGATCGGACGAGTACCTTGTGCAGAAAAAAAACCAGCAGCAGCATAAAGCCTGCAATATACAAAACATTTTGGAACTGAAGCGAATAAGAAACATATAAGTCCATATAGTACTTATTCAAAGGCCAACGGAAATACAAAACGAAGCTGTCTACCTCGACCATATGAATATAAGCGGCCTCTTTCCATCGGGAACCATTATCGGCAAGCAGTACTCCTCTGCTTGGGAGCGACAAGTAAAGATTATTTTTGTCGAACTCCCACTGCTCCGGTCGCAGCCATGGGGGCGAACCCGGAATGTCCGGAACTGACAGGATCAGACCGCGTTTATCAAGCATAACCACTCCGTGGCCTTTCGGGTCCGCTTGCTTCAGTAGACTCCCCTTCGTCTCCTCCATTAATATCACATTGCGCAAATGCAGATCTCTCAGCTGCTGTGAAGAATACGATTGAATAATCTGCTTCATGGATAGATTGGTATCGCGAAGCGAAGAAACAATATCCTTCTTCGCCTGCTGCTCCATGGCTTGACCGCCTGTCACCAAAATCATCAAAGCCATGCTAACCAGACCAAAAAAATTAACATGTAGAATAATTTGCGGCATCGTCAGCATCATAGATTGATTCGTCGGTTTTTTTTGCAAGGCGGGAACATATTTCACTATTATTTCCGCTACCATCGCATTAAACAGCCCGTTAATAACCATGGCAAAGGTAAAGAGCTGAAGCTCCGTGTAGACCGGCATACCGCGAAACAGATGGGCACCGATTAGAATCGGCACACCTACAATGAGCCAATACAGCCCATCGTACAGCATAAGCCTGTTCTTTTTAAAAAGCTGCGCGAGTAAAACAACAGCAATTAGCTCCGCAGTGTGAAACACATGAATTTGCGTTTCAGGCATTGACATGGCCGCAATATGTACACCGGCGATCTGAAGAACTGTCAACAGCAGCGAAAAGCGCTGTGCCGTAATGAACAAAAAGATACTGCCAAACATAATGCTCAGCTGATAAAAGAAATGAAACGGAAACAAATAACAAACAAACGCCGCAGCTCCTAGCACGAAATAAAGGAGAGCCGAACGGAAAGCAGACGGGATCTTTGTGTTCGTTATCCGCATGAAATCAACACCTTTGATTCTTAATAAAAGCCGGGAACGCAATGTATCACCTTTATAAGACTACATAGTTCGAAGTATTTCGACTGAAAACGACAAACTAAGCCCAAAAAAAATTCCTTGGACGAATCCAAGGAATTAACGGATTATCGACCCTTGGCAGCCGGAAGATCATGTTCTAATTCCGGCAAAGTATCCCATCATCGGATGGATTTACGTGTACAAGCGTTTACAATCCAATTATATAACAAACTTCATATAGGAGCATTCTAAAAATTTTTAAGCGCGCGTTTTGTTGGCTCCCCCACTCTTGACAAATGGAATTTCCTTCTTGGCAGCCGCCAATTGAAGTGTACCGAAAGCATCCGTAAGCCTAAAATAACACCAAACAACGCATACAGCTGCCAGCCTTCTCTACCGAAGCCAAGGCCGATCGCAAGCCCTCCAAGCATCGCCCATACGCCGTACACCTCTTCACGGAAAATGAGCGGTTTTCTTCGTGCAAGCAGGTCGCGTATAATCCCCCCCCCGCTGCCGGTCAGCAGGGCAGCCATGACGACCGCCGGAAGAGGAAGATTTTGCTGTGCGGCATAGAGAGCGCCTTGGATGGCAAACGCAGATAAGCCTACAGCGTCGAAGAACACCCATTTCCGCATATGACGGAACCATAAATCCGGAACAAAGTACACTACGGAAATCGCGATTGCCGCCGTAATCAAGAGACTGTTGTGCTGCCAAAGCATCAGCGGAGAAGCGCCGATCAGCACATTACGGATCAGTCCGCCTCCGAAGGCAGTCACCAGCCCAAGCACATAAACTCCTAAAATATCGTACTCTTCCTCCATAGCGGAAATCGATCCACTCATCGCAAAGGCTACCGTTCCAATGAACGTAAGCAGCTCCCAAGCTACCGTCACATCTGCTCTTCCCTTCTCCAGCAAATAAAAAAAGCATTCAACGGACCGTTGGTCGTCAAACACTTTGCCCAGGCGTACGGCGTTATCACTGTGTGCTCCCTCGTGGTTCCCCCACGCTTCGCCAGTTACACACAGCCTGCTCTTGTCAATTTGATATTTATCATATCATATTTAGACTAAAAAGCGATGCGTAAATTTGTGTCAGTTTAAAAAAAGACAGACCGGGCTGCATTCGCGAACCCGGTCCGTCTTAGCGCTTTGGCTAGGTGCCGGACCTAGCTAAATTGCCATACTAGCCTCTTTCCGAACCCGTATTAGCCTTCACTAAAATCTCATCATATTTGGCATCGTCACGCTTCGAGGAAAGCAGCGTTCCAATGTAGGCACCCAAGAAACCAAGAGGAATGGAAATAATGCCAGGGTTCGTCAGTTCAATCAGCGGATTGCCGACTAGGATCGCTTTGCCGGCCTCCGGCGCCCATACGTTCGGACTGATCGCAACAAGGAACAAGGCGCTGAACAATCCGACCAGCATGCCTGTTACCGCTCCGGCCGTATTAAACCGGCGCCAGAATACCGTGAATACGAGAACCGGCAGGTTGGCGCTTGCCGCTACCGCAAAAGCGAGCGCAACGAGGAACGCAACATTCAGCTTCTGTGCAAACAGAGCCAGTGCAATAGAGATTAACGCAACCCCAACGGATGCAAGCTTTGCCGAAATCATCTGCTCTTTTTCCGTCGCATTACCCTTCCGGACAATGTGGCTGTAAAAGTCATGGGCGAAAGCAGAAGCGGCGGAAAGCACGAGCCCAGCGACAACGGCCAAAATCGTTGCAAAGGCTACTGCGGATACGAAAGCGAACAAGAAGTCTCCGCCAAGCGCTTTGGCCAGCAGCGGTGCAGCCATGTTGCCGGCCGCATTTGCATTGACAATTACATCATGACCAACGAACGCCGCAGCGCCGAAGCCGAGGAAGATCGTCATGACGTAGAAAATACCGATAATCCAAGTGGCCACAACAACCGATTTCCGTGCAGTCGGTGCGTCTTTTACCGTGAAGAAACGGATCAAAATATGCGGAAGCCCCGCTGTTCCAAGCACAAGCGCCATATTCAAGGAAATGGTATCGAGCCCGCTCTTAAATTTGTTGCCCGGGTTCAGGAAGCTGTCACCCAGCGGCGTTGCCGTTTTCATATGCTCGAACATCGCCATGACACTGAAATCAAACTTCGCAAATACGATCAAAGAGATAATAAACGTTCCGGCCATCAGCAGCACGCACTTTATAATTTGCACCCAGCTCGTTGCCGTCATGCCGCCGAATACGACATAGACGGTCATCAGCACACCGACAATGAGTACCGAAGTTGTGTAATCGAGCCCAAGCAGCAGCTTAATTAATGCGCCCGCACCTACCAGCTGCGCGATCATGTAAAAGATCGAAATGGTAATCGAGTTCAGCGCCGCAACTCCGCGCACCTTCTTGTTGTCGAAACGGGCCGCAATCATGTCGGCCATCGTGTATTTACCGAGATTACGCAGCGGCTCCGCGATCAAGTACAAGACGACGAGGTACGCGACAAGAAACCCGATGCTGTAGAAAAACCCGTCAAAGCCGTATAACGCGATCATGCCGGCGATGCCAAGGAAGGAAGCGGCGGACATATAGTCGCCCGCGATCGCAAGGCCGTTCTGCCAGCCGGTCAAACCGCCTCCGGCCGTGTAAAATTCGCTCGTGGTGTTCGTTTTCTTCGCTGCGTAATACGTAATGACCAGCGTACCGGCGACAATAATCAGAAATAGGAGAAACGCTGTGTTCATCATTGGTTACTCCGCCTTTCCAAGGCTGGCTCGCAGCTCTTCTTTGATTTTTTCCGCCTGTTCATCAAACTGGACCGCCTTTCTCGAATAGAGAGAGCAAAGCACCCAAGTCATAATAAACTGCGCGAAAGCAAACACCCATGCCCATGTTACGGCTCCGAAAGCAGGCTGATTCAGGACGCTCGAGTACGACGTCATTACCGGAAGCACGAAATAAAAGACGAGGAAGAAAATAGACATCGGCAGTATAAATCGTTTTTTACTGTCCATCAGCTTCTGGAATGAAGCGGACTTCACAACTTGACTGTAGACATTCGTTGCCGGTTTTTGCTTCACGCGAATCCCTCCTGATTATCTATTAATCCTCAATCGTCGATAAGTCTCCCGTTGGCAGCCCAAGCTCCTGCGCTTTTAATACCCGCCGCATGATTTTGCCGGATCGCGTCTTCGGAAGCTTCGCAAGCACCTCAATTTCGCGCGGCGCCGCATGGGCGGACAAACCTGTTTTCACAAACAACCGGATATCTTCAAGCAGCTCCTCAGACTGGGTATACCCTTCACGCAAGGAGATGAACGCTTTAATAATTTCGCCGCGCAGCGGATCCGGCTTGCCGATTACTCCCGCTTCGGCGACCGCCGGATGCTCAACGAGCCGGCTTTCCACTTCGAAAGGACCAACGCGCTCCCCCGATGTGTTAATAACATCGTCCACGCGCCCCTGGAACCAGAAGTAGCCGTCTTCGTCCATATAGGCGGAATCTCCGGAGACATACCAGCCTGGAATCCGGAAATACTCCTCGTATTTCGCCGGGTTGTTCCAAATTCGCCGCATCATGGACGGCCAGCCGGCTTGGATCGCCAGGTTGCCCAGCGAATTCGGCGGCAGCTCATTGCCCCGATCGTCCAAGATCGCTGCGCGGATGCCCGGGAATGGCTTACCCATAGAGCCTGGACGAATTTCCATGCACGGGAAGTTAACGATCATATGAGCGCCTGTTTCAGTCATCCACCAAGTATCGTGTATACGCTTTCCATAAACCTGAAGTCCCCACCGGATGACCTCCGGATTAAGCGGCTCCCCTACGGAAAGCACATGGCGCAGCTTGCTGAAATCATATTTTGCTACCGAGTCGTTGCCCGCCGCCATGAGCATGCGGAATGCGGTCGGTGCGCTGTACCAGACGGTGACGCCGAACTGCTGGATCGTTTGATACCAGGAGTCCACTGAAAAACGTCCGCCGCGCACCAAGCTGGTTGCACCGTTCAGCCAAGGGGCGAACATGCCGTACGAGGTGCCTGTTACCCAGCCCGGGTCGGCGGTGCACCAATATACGTCGTCCTCCTGCAGATCCAGCACCCATTTGCCGGTAATATACTGCTGAATCATCGCGCCGTGAACGTGAAGCACACCCTTCGGCTTGCCCGTCGAGCCCGAGGTATAGTGCAAAATCATCGGATCCTCAAGTGTTCCCCAAGCCAGTTCCAGAGCCTCGGATGCTTCGGCCATCGATTCATGATAGCTCACTTCGCCGTTCTCATTGGTCGGCTGCTCGTCAACGATGATGACATGCTTTAGGTTCGGCAGCTTCTCCCGCGGTACCCGCTGCTTCAGCACTGAAGTCGTTACCAGCACCGACGCGCCTGCATCGGATAAACGGTCGACGACCGCGCCCTCCATGAAGGCCTCAAACAGCGGTCCGACGATTGCGCCGATCTTGAGCGCCCCGATCATACCAAAATAAATTTCCGGCGACCGCGGCATGAAGAAAAACACCCGATCCCCTTTTTCCACGCCAAGACCGCGAAGCACGTTGCCAAAGCGGTTTGACTGTTTGCGCATTTCATCATAAGTGTAGCTTTCCGTGCGCTGATCGTCGGCATAGATCAATGCGGTTTTGTCCTTATTCGCTCCGAGCGCATGACGATCGATCATTTCATAAGCTATATTCACATTACCGGTCGTATGCCAGCTAAATTCTGGGTATACTTCTTCAAAGCGGAATGTGTTGTACGTCTCGTCGTATTGGCTGAGGTTATGCTTCCCGCCGTCTGCAGGCAAAATTTCTTTCTTCTCCAGTGCGTCCATCGAATCGTCCCCTCCATTGCCGTTCATTGCGCCCTCTAAATGTAAGCGCTTTATTATTGTAGCATGCGATCCCCCGGAAGGGGGCAATCCGGCGCGAAATGTCGGAATCCAATCCTGAATTACCAAAAATGAGCCTTAAACGTAAAACGGGACATGTTATTCCCCCTGCAGTCTCCTCAACAGCTCCTTGGCGGCAACCCGCGACACGGGCACCTTCGTCCGTTTGCTGTCATTCAAAATTACATTATATGCCCCGTTAAACCACGGCTCGATTTCATGGATATGATCCACATTGACCAAGTAACTGCGGTGAGTCCGGAAAAATGGATAACCAACCAGCTTATCCTCCAAATCCTGCAAGGTTTGCTTCGCCGCGTGCACGCGCCCGTCCATGGTGTGAATTTGCGTCAGCTTCTCCTCTTTCACCGCATAGCCGATCGTCTGCGGATCGATCACGACCATTTTGCTGCCGTCGTCAACGAGCAGCTTTACCTTGGTCGCCGCGGCCGTGCGGCCCCATTCGGCGGCGGCGGAGCGATCCTTTTGCTCAGGTGCGGCGGCGGACACCCCGCCGGCGGCAAGCACAGCCGCAGCATCCGGCCCCGTGCGCGCCGCTGAGCTGCCGCGCAGCGCCCGAATGCGGCTTAAGGTTTGCTGAAGCCGCTCCTCATCGTACGGCTTCAGCAAATAATCCGCTGCGTCCAGCCGAAATGCCTCGACCGCATACTGATCGTAAGCGGTTGCAAATACAATGAAAGGACGCGGCACCGTCAACAGCAGCTTATGCGCCGTTTTTACGCCGTCCAATCCCGGCATATGAATATCCAAGAATACCACATCCGGACAATGTACAGCGGCCAGCTCCAGCAGCTCATGCCCATTCGTGGCGTACGGAAGCAGCTCCACATCCTCCACCTTGGAAAGCAAATAGAGCAGCTCTTCCCTCGCCAGCCTCTCATCCTCTGCAATCATTACCTTCACTCTATTTTCACTCCTATCCTACATCCGATATGGGATCATAAATTGAATCCTTGCCCCGCCTTCCGGCAAATTGGACAACCTCAGCCTCGCTTCCGGGCCAAATAAGCTGATCAGCCGCTGATTTACATTATGCACGCCAAGCCCCGTGCTTTCTCCGCCCTGGATCGGAGCATTGCCCAGCTGCTCCAGCAGCTCCGGCGGAAAGCCTTCCCCGTTATCCTCTACAACGGCGAGCACACGGTCGTCCTGCTTGCGCAGCTGAATTCGGATCACACCGCCGCTGCCTGTCCGCTGCTTCAAGCCATGCTGGATGCTGTTCTCTACCAGCGGCTGAAGGGTAGATGGAGGAATGGATACCCCCTCCAGCCCGGTTTCGCAAAAATAACCGATCGTCAGCTGCTCGGCAAAACGGACCTTCACGATGTCGAGGTACGTCTGCAGATGCTCCAGCTCTTTGTACAGCGGCACGAGTGCGGACTGCGTCATCGTTAGATTCATCCGCATATAATTGCCCAGCTGTACCGTCACCCGTCTCGCCGCATCCGGATCAACCCGGATGAGCGTGACGATGGCGTTCAGCGTATTAAACAAAAAATGCGGATTAATTTGCGCCTGCAGCGCTCGCAGCTCCGCATCCTTCATGAGGCCCTGCAGCTGCTCGGCCATCGCAATATCGAGCTGAATGGAAATCAGCTTACTGAGCCCCTGCGCAAACACTTCCTCTACCGGCCGAATCTGCCGAACACTCTGGTAATAAAGCTTAATGAGGCCTGCCACCTGACCGCCGCGCTGGAACGGCACAATCAGCGCCGCGCCGAGCGCCGGGTGATGCGGCTGAATATGCTCGCGCTCCTTGGCAATCTGGATTTGTCCCGTTTCGATCGCCAAGCGGGATAAATCCGTCGCGATACGCTCCCCCGGGACATGCCGCGACGTTCCGATGCCGACATGCGCGAGGATCACCTCGGTGTCGGTGACGGCCACGGCACCCGCGCGCAGCTCCCGGCGCAGAATGCTCGCGGTCGCTTCCGCCGTCTCAAAGCTGAGCCCCTGCTTCAGATGAGGCAAAGCCATCTCGGCAATATGCAGCGCCCGCTGCGTCTCCGAGGCCGCCGCCCGCTCCTCCTCGCGCAAAGCCGCCAATATCATCGCTACGAAGATGCCGACGCCGATGCTGTTGGCGATGACCATCGGCACGCCGATCAAATTTACAAGGCGAATGGAGGGTTCCGACGCCTCATTCGCAATCAAAATAACGCCCATTTGCATAATTGGCGCAAATACACTAATAAATAACGCCTTTACCGGCGAAATAACCCGCTCTTCCGCAAAAAAACGCGCCACGAGCCCGGATAACAGCCCGGCAATCGGCGTCGACCAAAGATCCGCCGTCCCGGCAATGCCTCCCATCCAGTAGGCGTGCAGCCCCGACAAAACGCCCGCCCCGAGGCCTACGGCGGTCCCGCCGAGAAACCCCGCCATCACCACGCCGATCAGCGCGGAGTCGGCCATCGCTTCATTCGCCGCCAGGGATGAGGCGAGAAAAGAGGTATCGATTGTGGAAGGGCTGACCGTCACCCCGGCGTACGTGCCGCCTACGCTGACCAAGCCGAAAAACAATGCAAAGGTGACGCCGGTTTTCATATTCATCCGCTTATCCAGCAGCGAGCGGAACTGAGGAATGCGCGTTAAAATAAACGTGATGAGCAGCAAGATGCCCATCCGCTCAAAGAGCAGCAGCGTTAACTGCTCCATCGGCAGCCCTCCTCTTGTTTTGATATGACTATATCATGTTCAACATCACGGAAAAAAGGGTGCGCTGGAATTTCCAACGCACCCGTTCTCTTCATCCAGACAGCCTAGTGAACGACGGTCTCGTGATCGTTTCGCTTATCAATATATAGTTGGTCCAGCAGATCCACCTGGGCAAACATCACCTCGGAGACATCGGTGATCCCCTTCTGCCGAAGCATTTTCCGCAGCCACGCTTCGTCTTTACCAAGAGCCTTCAGGCTGTTTGCCAGAACCTTGCCGTCGATCACTACGGTTTGCGGCTGTCCCCGATGTAAAGGAGCTAGGTTGATGTCCTTTGGTGTGACAGGCATATACTCCGGTTTTTTTAAAACCGATACCGTACCGTTCGTTTCAAAATAGGCTAGCTCCACCTGGTCGAAATAAAACACGTTCTTTTGACGGAGCATCATCTGCAGCTCATCCATGGTCATTCTAACTTTATTCATACCATCTTCTAGAATCTCGCCGTTACGAATCAGCAGTGTTGGCTCGGAATCGAGCAGCTTACGTCCACGGAAGCTTTTTAAGGCTACTAGATCCGCAGAAAATGCCAGTATACCAAAAACTGACAACCCCAGTGCCCCTAGCGCAACATTAATACTGACATTAAACATGATGTTAGCCCCTACGGACCCCAACGCAACACCGGCAATAAATTCGAAGAAGGTCATTTGAGCAATCAGCTTTTTCCCGAGAATCCGGGCCCATAAGAACAAAATTCCAAACGCAGCGGCGGAACGGATCGTTACCTCAAACCAGTCGATGGGGAAAACCTCCTTAGGTTCAGTCACTTTTAATGTAACCATTTCCCCCATCCCCATTCATTCCCGTCATATCGAAGCGTATCAATTTCTGCACGCAGCATTAGCTCCAGCTTCCGCACGAATCCTTTTCAGCCCCCAGAGGAGAAAAACCCTAGTGTTACTCCACTTCCGGCAGCCCCGACACATCCAGAGCATCTGCTTCGATAAGCATCGCAGTTAACCCGCCGGCCGTTCCCGTCTCATGCCATTCCCCCTGCTCCCAGTACACTCCCTGCCCGGCCTTCACCGGGAGCCGTTCGCCCTCTCCGCTTCGCACCCAGCCTTCGCCTTGAACGACAACCAGAAGCTGCGGACAAGCGGCTTGATGATAACCGATAAGTCCGTTCGTCCCCAGATGCGCGTAACCGATCTGCACAAACTTCGGCTCCGCCCGCACTACCTTTGAAATGATAAATTGGTTGGAGCCGAACGCCTGAATGGCTCTACCGACGCTTTCGTCAAAACGTACGATTCTCATGAATGTTACAGCTCCTTAATTAACTTTCTAATCTGTCCGGCAGCATCCTGATCCGCTCGGCCGCCATGATAACAAATTACCGTCTCAAGCTCGTAATCCAGAAACTTGCGGAGCGAGCGATTGGCTTCCTCCATACAGCAGCTTCGATCTTACAAAAGTGACTACTATTTTTTATCACACGGGGAAGATAGACACAATAACCAAATATATAATTATACCATAAAATATAGTGGTTGCTTAGCATTTCCCTCCCTCCAGCTACCCTTACCGAAAACCCCCTGAAAAAAACCTATATACTCAACATTACTTCATATATCTCGTTTTTCCACCTAGTTTGATGTATTTAATGTCATTAACCACCATTACCATCGCTGCCCTTCTGCAACTACGAGACATGAAAAAGACGCCGTGAAAGCATTTTACAATGCTCCACAGCGCCAAGATTTACAGCCTTATTACCCATATAAAAACAACGTTTCTCTACTTCAGCTTCTCGCCGTACTTTACAACCTCGTCAACCAGCATCTTTGCCGATTTAATTCCTCCGGAAAGGTTCCAAGTCACCTCGTCCACCTTAAACGCCATGTTGTTTTTAGCAACCTTCAGGTTGGTGTAAAGCGGATCCTTCATCCATTCCTCTTGGTTTTTCGTTCCGCCTTTTTTCTCATCATAATCCGCATTGAAGTAGAACATGATATCGCCATCCATATCGGCGATTCGTTCCTTCGTAATGACTTCCATGAACTGGTCCTTATCCTGTGCCGCAGGGCGAGCAAAGCCGATATCCTTCAAAATCACACCCGCGAACGTATCTTTCTGGTAAATGCGAACCGCATTCGGCAGGAAGCGGACGATCGAAACCTGCTTTGCCGTCTTCGCGCCAAGCTTATCCTTCGCTTCCTTGATCTTCGCATCGTAAGCGGCCATCGCCTTTTCGCCTTCCTGCTTCTTGTTCAAGGCTTCCGCATACAGGTTGAAGTTTTCCTTCCATTTGCCGGCTAGGTCTGCCGAAAGCACCGTTGGAGCGATATCCTTCAGCTGGTTATAAATTTTTTCATGACGCACCTTGTTGCCCAAAATCAGATCCGGCTTCAGGCTGACGATCAGCTCGAGGTTCGGCTGCGCCTCGTCACCCAGCTCCGTTACGCCCTGCATTTCGCTGGCGATATGCGGGAACCATGTGTCGCCCAGCCCGGAATTCACCGCGCCCACCGGCTTTACGCCAAGCTCAAGCACCGCTTCCGTTCCTTCCTGTGTCAGCACGACCACACGCTTCGGCGTACCGGTCAGCTCCGTTTCGCCCATGCTGTGCTTAACGACGCGCTTCGTCTCCGCTGGCGGTGTCTGCTCCTTCGGAGCCGCACTCTCTCCCTGCTTCGCTGCGCCTTCCCCGGCCGGTGTTTTTGTTGTTTCCGGCTGACCGCAAGCGGACAGCACCAGTGAAAATACGATAACGAGAAGCATGCTGAACGATAACCATGACGAATTCTTTTTAGTGCGTACCATGAAAGCTCTCTCCCTTTATGTAATGTAATGTTTGTCGATCCTCTTCCTACATTCTAATGCGCCTCTTACCTTCCCTTTCTCTTGTATAAAAGGTAAAAGAAAAACGGTGCGCCGAAGGCGGCCGTAAAGATGCCCGCCGGCAAATCATAAGGCGAAAACAGCGTGCGGCCGGCCAAATCGGCCAATACAAGCAGCAGCGCGCCGAGCAAAGCGCTGATTGGAATCATCCTCGCGTGGTTGTTCCCGACCAAGCTTCGCGCCATATGGGGGGCAATGAGCCCTACGAAGGAGACATTGCCCGCAATTCCAACCGAGGCCCCGGCCAAGGCCACGCTGAAGAACAGCAGCAGCAAGCGCGTCCGGTTGACCGCGCTGCCCAGTCCTACAGCGGTGGCGTCGCCAAGCGCCAATACGTTCAAATGGCGGGACATCGCCCATGCCGCCGGGATAAATACCGCTGCCCAAGGCAGCAGGGTCCAGACATATTCCTTCGAGGTGCCGTATAACGTTCCCGTCAGCCAGTTCAGCACCTGGGAAGCCATATAAGCCGGCCCGCTAATAAGCAGAAAGGTCGTCAGTGCAGAGGCGGCTGTCGATACGCCGACGCCGATCAGCAGCAGGCGGAAGGTGCCGACGCCTCGTTTCCAAGCCAGCGCATAGATCATAGCCGCTGCACCAAACGCGCCGCATACCGCGATGAACGGCAGCAGATGAATGCTGTATCTGCTTGCCGTCACGGTCAAGAAGCCCACGACCAGCACCGAGGCTCCGCCGCTGACTCCCATCAGATCCGGCGAAGCCAGCGGATTGCGGAACACACCCTGCATCAGTGCCCCGGAAACGGCCAACGCCGAGCCGACCAGCACGGCTGCGAGCGTTCTCGGCAGCCGCAGGTTAAAAATGATCATCCGCTGGGCTTCATCCCCGCCCCCCAGCAGCACAGCCGCTGCTTCCAAGAACGGAATCCGCGTTGTCCCCGTCGAAGCGCTGACGACGATCAGTGCGAATAAGACAGCAAGCAGCGCCAACCCCAGCCCTGCCGCTGCAGCTGCCGGCCTTCGTAATCCCATTAGGCCCTGCTTCATTCGTGCATCCTCCTCCTCGACAAATAAATGAGGAAGGGAACGCCGAGCAGCGCTGTCGTCACGCCGACAGGGACTTCCTTCGGCATAAGAAGGAAGCGCGAGGCTGTGTCCGCAGCCACCAGCAGGATCGCCCCGGCAACGGCGCAGTACGGCAGCAGCCAGCGGTGATCGCTTCCGACAAGGTATCGGCAAATATGAGGCACGATTAAGCCGACAAACGCAATCGGCCCGGCCAAGGCAACCGAACCGCCGGCCAAGACGATGACGACTGCGATTACAGCGCCCTTGGCCAGCGACGTCCACTGCCCAAGCGATTTGGCGATGTCATCGTCCATCCCCATCACATTGAGCGACCTCGCGAGCAGCAGCGCCGCCACCAGACCTACGCCTAAATAAGGCGCTACTGCACTCAAATGCTCCAGCTTTCTCCCCGAGACGGAGCCGACAAGCCAGAACAGCGTCTCCTGCAGCGACTCCTCGTTCAGGAGCATCAAGCCGGAGGTGATCGCCGAAGCGAACGCGGCAACCGCCGCTCCCGCCAGCGTCAGCTTGACCGGCTCAAAGCCCCTGCTCCCGGCCGCTCCAAGGGCCGAGACAAAGACGGCGGTCACTCCTGCGCCGGCAAAGGCAAACCAGATCAGCTGTCCGCTGGACAAATCCGCTCCGGTGGCCGCGAGTACGATCGCGATCATCAATACCGCTCCCGCGTTGATGCCCAGCACCGAGGGCGACGCGAGCGGATTTTTGCTCAGCGTCTGCATCAACGCTCCGGCGACGGCCAAACTTGCCCCGACCGCCGCTCCGATCAGCGTCGTCGGCAGCCGTACCGTGCGGAGGAGCAGATGCTCTGCGGAGCCGTTAAAGCGGACGCCCGCTTCCCACAGCTCCTTGATGCCAAAACGCTGATAGCCCAGCAGCATGCTGGCCAGCATACAAACAGCAAGCAGCAGCAGTCCGCAGATGAGCATAAGCCCTTTGGCCTTGCTGCTATGCAAACGATTCACTCGACCTGTTCCCCCTAAGCGTGCGTGTTTCTTCGTCCACCTCCGACCCCGTCGATGTACCGCCCTTTTTCTAATTGATAACAATTATCATTACCAATGATAAACTAGCCCTTGACGCATTTCTATACATCACATTGCCTTTTTATTATGGACAATATTGTCCCTTTCCCCGATCAAACGTTGCTTCCTGGCCCATCCTTTTTTATAATTAGTGATAATGGTTATCAATTGTTGACGCGAACAAAGGCGGGATCATATGGACAGCGCACCCTACGTTTCTTTTTTCATCACCTCTATCAAGCAGCATGATTATGCACCGGACTTCCGGCTTCGGACATATATCGCGGAACGCAGCACACTCGTCTACGTTGTCCGGGGCTCCGGTACCATTCAGCTGAGCGGACGCATCCATGACCTGTCGCCGGGAAGCTTTGTGTCGGTCACTCCCGCGATGCGGGTCGCGCTGGCATCCAGCGGCACCCAGCCCTTGTCTCTTTATTTCATTCATTATTTCGGGCTGCGCCTTTCACCTGATTATCTAATTACCAGCAGGAAGACAGAAGCACAATCCGAATTTCCGGAGCCCGCAAGCCTGCCTTTTCTGCCTAACCAAAGTATGACGACCCCCGCCTCCCGTCGCGCTCGGATCAATTCCGTGCTGGAGCAGCTGCTCCGCCTCCATCCCCGCTCGCGAAATCTCACTGGGACCACGGCGATGTCCTTTTATGAGCAAAAGCTGTTGTATAAGCTGCTCGATCTTCTGCAGGAGGCGGCGTCGCAATACAGCAGCTCGGATGCCGGCCCCGTGGAACGAACGCTTGAATTTATGAAGCAAAACTATATGAAGCCGATTCCCCTCGGGGAGCTTCCACAGCTGGCCGGACTGACGCCAAGCTCCTACTGCCGCGCATTTAAGCGTGCAACCGGACTGACGCCGGGCGGCTATTTATCCAGCCTGCGCATCCAGCATGCGAAGGAGCTGCTCGCACAGCCGAGCCGCAGCCTGAAGGAGGTAGCACGCAGCGTCGGCTTTCAGGACGAGCTGTATTTCAGCCGCGTATTCAAGCAGAACGAGGGCGTATCGCCGACCCTATACCGGAAGCGTCATAAAAAAAGAATCGCCGTGGTCAGCAACATCTTTCTGCAGGACCACTTGGTTGCTCTCGGCATTCCGCCGATTGCCGCTCCCGCGTTTCCCAGCCATTTCGAGGGAGGCTTCCCCAGCTATTTGCGCAGCCAGCTTGGCGAAACGATTCCACTGAATGCGGAGCGTCATATCCCTTGGAGCGAGGTAGCCAAGCTGGAGCCCGATATGACGCTGAAAATGAGCTTCCGGCACAACCCCTACGACAAGCAGTGGGACCGCTATTCCGGGACGGTATTCATCGATGACCATCCGAATTGGAGCGACTACCTGGCAACCTTGTCGGAAAAAGTGGGTCAGGAGGCGGCGGCCGAGTCGATCGTCGCCCGCATCGGGCAGGTGGAACGGACAGGCCGCGATGCCCTGTCCTCCTTTACCCGCAAAGGGCGCTGGGCCGTCATCCGCGTCACCAAAGAGCATTTTCGGCTCTACGACGGCTCTTCCCATGCAATGATGGATCTGCTGTTTCAAAAGCTCGGCTTTCAGCCGCATGACTTATCGCCCGGATATTCCTACCGGGAGGATGCTTTTCTCGATTTGGTTTCCTTGGATCCGGAGCGGATTCTCGTATTGTGGAGCGATGCCTCCGCGTTGTCGGCGCTGCAGCGCAATCCGCTTTGGCAGGGGCTGCAAGCCGTGTACACGAATCAGGTGTACGTCCCGGACAGCAGGGAATGGGATGCGTGGGGTCCGATTGGCCGGGAATATACGATCCGGGAATGCGTGCGGTATTTTTCCAAGTATCAATAACGAACGTATAAGGCGCCATCGATGTAAGAATTTGACGGAGAGCCTCCGCCGCTGATTTAATAAGTAGAGAGGAATGGAGGGCTTTCTCATGCCTAGAGTTAGCAAGAACCCGGAGGAGCGTAAAAATGAAATTTTAGACGCCGCTCAGCTGCTGTATGGGACCAAAGGCTACCAGCAAACGTCAGTCAGCGATATCGTAAAGCAGATTGGTGTCGCCCAAGGCACCTTCTATTATTATTTCAAGTCCAAGGAAGAGGCGGCGGATGCGCTCATCGAAAGGCATCTGCATGCCATCCTGGGGCCCATGAAAGAAATCGTCATGTCCGATTCACGGACCGGCCTGCAAAAACTCGCTTCCCTGCTCCTGCATGAGCTGGATGAGGAGAACGGACACTCGGATGTGTTCCAGTATTTGCATCATGAAAACAACACTGCTCTGCATCAGCGCATGGTCGTTCAAATGGTGAAGCAGGCCGCCCCCATGCTCGCCTCCTTGCTTGAGCAGGGCAACCGCGAGGGTACTTTTCGAGTCGAGCAGCCCCAGCTGGTAGCTGAATTTATGCTGACAGGCTTTCAATTTTGGCTTGACCCTTCTGTATTCCAATGGAACGATGAAGAACGGTCTCACCGCGTGCGCAAGGTGCTGCAAATCTTTGAAACCTTACTCGGCGCCCCCCAAGACTCTCTTTCGTTGGATCGATTGAAGCAAACCGCCTATCCTTCCGATGAAACCTAACTCTCAAACATACATCATATAATCATGAACCGACAAAAAGCCCCCGTCTCGTTTGTACTTGACGGAGGCTTTCTTCAACCGGTACTTAGTTGATCCGATTGCTTACTCGGCAGGAGCCGCTTCCACTGCAATTTGATACGCATCCAAAATCGACAACGCCTCTTCCTCATTATCGATGCCTTCCAAATATTGCTCCTCGTCTTCCTCGCCGACAACACGCATTAATACAATATCGTCCTCGCTCTTCAGCAGCGCATACGTCTGCTCCTCCATATCGAACAGTGCTTCCACTTCAAACTGCTGTGTATTGCCCTGCTCGTCCTGAACCATGATCGAATCCCTTACATTCGTTTCTTCCATCCGCTTCTCCTCCTCCCCGTAAGAGATCATGAACTACAGCCCACCAGCGCCCAAGCTGATCACATTGGCCCCGTCTTACGCATCACAGTGCTTCCAATCCGTCTCCTTGCCGGTGTCCGGACAAGCTTGGAACAGCTCTCCCTGACGGTACTGCATTTTTCGCCCGGTTACTGTTTCAAAGGTCCCCGAATTCGGCGCACGTTCACCGCTTCTGTACGTTTGACGCGCTTCTTTCATTGTTGTCACCTCCAAAGCAAAACGTTCCCCCGCCAACGGCAGGTTATTCCTCAGCCCCCGGAAATCAGCGCTTGATGACGCTCGTCCAAAATCCGCCGTGAAAATGCCGCGGTTCAATCGTGATCACAAACGCTTTCGGATCCACCTCCAAAATCAGACGATACAATTTCTCGTGGTTTTTCCGCTTCGCCAAAATTTCCATCACCGAACGCTCGCCATCCCGTCCAGAGCCGACCCACGAGGTCACACCGTACCCTTTTTGCCGCAAAGCCTTCTCTATGTGTCCATTCATCTGCTGGCTGATTACTTTTAAGGTGACATAACCGAGTGCGATCTTTTCTTCGATCCATGCGCCGATAATAATGCCGAGCGCATAACCAAGAGCATATACGGTCAAGCTCGACCAATGATTTAAATACTGCAGCACCATATTTAGCCCCAGCACATACACCGTAATTTCAAAGGTGCTGATTGCGGCAGCGATGTATTTTAACCCTTTTAGGGTCAATATCATCCGCAGCGTAAACGCAGTTACGTAAACGATTTGGATCCCGAAGATTGCAAGTAAAATTTTTATCATGGCCCGCTTCCTCCTTTACCTAAAATAGAGTGTTCCGAGTGCGGCAAATTATCCTAACCATTCGCGGATGATAATGACGAACTTACATAATCCAATGCATGGATTGGGATAATGTTTGCAAAGGAGGAGGTTTTCGGTATGGGGAAGGTTTCCCGCGTCTTTTGGATTTCTATAGTCGTATCCATAATCTTTGTCATGTGGGGAGCGATTTGGCCGAAGCAGCTTATCCAAAGCATGAATGTGCTGCAATCGTTCTTCTTAATCCGATTCGGCTGGTTTTATCAGCTGACCGCGACATTCTTTCTTTTTTTCGCGATTTTTTTGATTTTCAGCAAGTACGGCAAAATCAAATTGGGGAAGGATGACGACAAGCCGGAGTTCAAGCGCTCCACTTGGTTTGCCATGCTGTTTAGCGCCGGGATGGGGATCGGGCTGCTATTTTTCGGCGTATCTGAGCCGATTTCTCATTATGCCAACCCTCCGGTCGGTGCAGCCCGAACGAACGAAAGCGCCAAGCTCGCTTTGCAGTATACGTATTTGCACTGGGGCTTTCATGCATGGGCCATCTATGCCACCATTGCACTTGCGCTTGCCTATTATAAGTTCCGTAAGGGTGTGCCGGGGCTCATGAGTGCAACCTTGTATCCGCTGCTTGGCGATCGGGTGAAAGGATCCCTTGGCACAATCGTCGATATGACCGCTGTCTTTGCTACGATCTTCGGTGTTGCCGCCTCTCTTGGCCTTGGCGCTGCGCAAATTAATGGCGGGCTAAGCTATGTGCTGGGCATTCCAAATAATTTCATTACTCAATTAACCATCGTGGCAGTGGTTACCGTCTTGTTCATTCTTTCAGCGAGCACAGGGGTCGAAAAGGGGATTAAGTACTTAAGTAATGCCAATATGGTGCTCGCACTTCTTTTGTTTGTATTGTTCCTGTTTTTGGGTCCGACGATTTTCCTCATGGATCTTTTCACAACTACCTTCGGGACCTATGTGCAGAACCTGCTCGCGATGGGGATGCGGCTTGCTCCGTTCAATGAACGGAACGCAGAGTGGCTGCGCTCATGGACGATCTTCTATTGGGCGTGGTGGATCGCCTGGGCTCCGTTTGTGGGAACGTTTATTGCGCGTGTATCGAAAGGGCGAACCGTGCGGGAATTTGTGATTGCGGTGTTAATCATACCGTCGATTGTATGCGCCATCTGGTTTGGCGTCTTCGGCGGGACCGGCATCTATATGGAGCATGTTTTGGGTCTTGATGTTTCCGGGCAAAGCCTCGAAGCGGCTCTGTTTTATGTGTATCAGCACCTGCCGCTGACCTTACTGCTGGTCATCGTCACCCTTCTGCTAATCAGCACATTTTTTATTACGTCCGCGGATTCAGCCACCTTTGTTCTCGGCATGATGACCACGTTCGGCAGCCTGAACCCGCCGAATTTTGTGAAAATTGCTTGGGGGCTTACCTTATCGGCCTCAGCGGTCATCCTTATGTCCTCCGGCGGACTTCAAGGCTTCCAAACGGCAATCATCGTGAGTGCCTTTCCGCTGGCCCTCGTGCTGCTGCTAATGACCTTTTCGATGTTAAAATCGTTCCATGCAGAGCTTCGGCAAACTCCCAAAAAACCGGGAAAGCCTGAACCCGAAGCCGTAGAAAACTCTAGTAAACGTTCGCTCCGAGGCGAAAAAGCAAAAACATAAAACAAAAGAGGCTTCACGAATGCGCACGTTCGTGAAGCCTTCTATTCACTGCCATTCCACAGCCGATTCACCGCTCTCCAAGGCGATCTCCGTGTGGTCCGCACGTTCCAACCTTATTTTAGCCCGGAATGCATAAAGCTTTCGACGAACTGCCGCTGAAACAAGAAAAATACGAGCAGAAGCGGCATAATAACGAGCATCGTCGCCGCGGTCACCGTGCCCCACTGCGCGCCGGTTTCAAACGACTGGGCAAAAACCGCAATTCCCACCGTCAATGGACGCGTCTCCACCGAGTCCGTAACAATGAGCGGCCACATAAAGTTGTTCCAATGCGCGCTGACCGAGATCAGCCCGAACGCAATGTAGGTCGGCTTGGCGGCCGGCAGGTACACATGCCAAAGCGTCCGCCACCAGGAGGCGCCATCCGCCCTGGAGGCATCATCCAAATCAAGCGGCACCTGCTTGAACGTCTGCCGCAGCAAAAATACGCCGAAGGAAGATGCCCAATACGGCAGCATGATCGCAAGCTTGCTGTCGATCAGACCGAGCTCCTTCATCGTTGAATAATTCGGAAACAGCAATATATCCGGCGGAATCATGATCTGCGTCAAAAACAGAACGAACACGATGCTGCTGCCAACGAAATGCAGCCGGGCAAAGGCATAAGCCGCTAACGTCGCGGTTACCAGCTGAACGGCTAAAATCCCTGTAACGATAACGAACGTGTTCCAATAATATTGCCCAAAGGGAATCGTCTCCCAAGCCGCCGCGAAGTTGGTCAGCGTCGGACTGCCCACCGCAAACGGGTTGCTCCGGGTAATGACATCCGCAGCCGGAGTAAGCGATGTGCACAGCGTCCACACAAGCGGAATGAAGAAAATTATTCCTAGCACGGCGACCATTGAGCGGTTTACGATGCGTAATGCCACTGCAGGTTCCCCCTTTCTTATTTGTAATGAATCCGACGATCCAAATACCCGTAATGAAAAATCGACAGGACGAGCAAAATCACCAGCAAAATGACCGTAAGCACGGAAGCCTTCCCCATATCCCAAAAGCTGAAGGCCGTCTCATAAATGTGATAGAGCAGCAAATTACTGGCGTTGTTCGGTCCGCCCTTCGTCATAATGTACAGATGATCAACCATCTTAAAGGCGTTCGTTGTTGCGATAATGAGTACGAACAGCGTCGTAGGCATGAGCAGCGGAAACGTGATCGTGCGAAACGTACGCAGTGGTCCGGAGCCTTCAAGCTCCGCCGCTTCATAAATATCCCTCGGCAAGCCTTGAAGCCCGGCCAAATAAAAGATCATAAAAAATCCGGCTTCCTTCCAAATCATCATCACGATCATCGAAAGCATGACCCAATCCGGATCGCCAAGCCAATTCGGTCCCGCTCCGCCGAACACTCCAAGCAGCTTATCCAGCAGACCGTAGTCCGGCGTGTAAATAAACAGCCAAATATTCGCCACCGCAATCATCGGAAGAAAGGTCGGATAAAAAAAAGCCGCCCGCAGCAGACCGTTGCCCTTCCGCTTTCCGTTCACCCAAACCGCCAAATACATCGCAAGCAGGATGCTTACCGGCACCGTTCCCGCCGCAAGCAGCACATTGTTAACCAGTGATTGGCGGAACACCTCGTCCTGCAGCACCTGGGCGTACTGCTCCAGCCCGACGAAGCTTTCACTGCCGAAGGTTGAGCTGTAAAAGCTAAGACGAATCGATTTCATTACCGGATAAAACGTAAACAATGCTAAGAAAAGAAGAGAAGGCAAAAGCAGCGCATAGGCAAGTGCATTTTCCCTCCAGCGTCTAGCGCGCAGCGCGCGTACATTCACTTGAAATCCCCCTCCGCTGTGTAGAACAACGGGGCCGCCACGGCTTCGTGCCATGACAACCCCGTTTCCAAGCGCGCCTTATTTTTGGAAGTTTTTCAAAATCGCATCCGCCTGCTGCTGCGACTTCTCCAGCGCTTCCTTAGCCGACATTTTACCAAGCAGTACGGCTTGAATGTTGTCATTAAACAGCTTCGTTACTTGTCCGTTCTGATACGTAGAAAGCTCGCTGTCCGCATATTGAAGCTGGTCCCTCGCGACAGCCGCATGCGGGAACTGCTTCACGTAATTTTTCAGCAGCTCGGTTTCATAGGAAGCCTTCGTCGTTCCCACATATCCGGTATCGATCGACCACTTCGCCACCCGCTCCGGCTGGGTCACGAATTCGATAAACTTGATCGCGGCCTTCTTGTTTTCTTCCGGGATGTTTTTAAACACATACAGATTGCCGCCGCCTGTAGGGGAACCGTACTTTTTGTTCGCCGGCAGGAAGGCTACGCCAAAATCAAACTTGGCGTCGTTTTTCACCTTCGTCAGGTTGCCCGTCGTATGGTACATCATCGCCGTCTTGCCGCTGATGAAATCGGATGGCACCGTTGCCCACTCCAGCACGCCCTCCGGCATGACCTTGTCCTTGCGGCCTAAGTCCGCATAAAATTGCAGCGCCTCTTGCACCTCCGGCTTGTCGAAGAACACCTTTTTCCCGTCGCCCGAAACGATATTCGTTCCCGATTGCAGTGAAAGCGCCTGAAGCATCCAATATTGATAGCCGGTGCTCGGGATTTCAATTCCCCACTGCGTCACCTTGCCCGATCCGTCTTTTACCGTAAGCTTACTGGCCGCTTCCTTCAGCTCCGTCCAGTTTGCCGGCGGCTTCTCCGGGTCCAGCCCTGCCGTTTTAAATGCATCCTTGTTGTAATACATTACAATCGTGCTGCGCTGGAACGGAACGCTCCAAACCGTATCTCCAGAACGTGTATTGCCCATAAACGCCTCGTAAAAGCCATTAAAGTATTCCTTCGAAAAGCGCGGAGTTAAATCCTCAATCGCGTTCATGGAGAGCAGACTGTATAAGTCAGTCGACAGCAGTACGGCAAGGTCAGGGGAGTTTCCGCCCTGTACCGCCGTGGCCACTTTCGTCATCGTGTCCTGGTAACTGCCGCCGTAGACCGGCTTTACCGTAATTTCCGGATGCTCCTTATGGAAATCGCTGGCCAGCTCGTCGATCAGCTTTGTAATTGGCCCGCCTACCGCTACAGGGAAGTAGAACTCCAGCTCAACCGGCTTGACCTCCTCCTTCTTCTCCTGAGCCGCAGCCGGCTTGGTTCCCTCATTCGTTGGCTTCGTCGATTCCGTTTGTCCGCATGCGGATACTAAAAAGGTTGCCGCAAGCACCGATAACAGCATTTTCTTCATTCCAAAACATCCTCCTCTGTTTCGTCACCTTATTTGATCCTTCATTCATCGAAGGGTACTGCCGCTTGCCTCGCCTATACAAACTTTGCTCTATTAAGGTGCCAAATCCCCGATGCGGCCCAAATACGGTCTTCTCTCTCCTACAATTTCCAATAAAGAGGCAAGCACGTAATCCGGCTCTACTCCTGCTAAGATCATATCCTTTCGGGAATCGGCTCCCGTCAGCACAAGCGCGGTAGCCATCCCGTTCGCAATGCCGAAGCGGATGTCCGTTTCAAGCCGGTCGCCAACCATTAGGCAGGCTTCAGGCGGCAGCTTCAGCAGCTCCAGCGCCTTCTTCGCATAATAAGCGGAAGGCTTGCCGATCACCCGAAACGTCGGACGCAGACTCGCCGTCTCAAGCGCCTTGACCAGCGCCCATGTATCGGGAATCGCCCCGTCGTCAATCGGGCAAAACGGATCCGGGTTGGCCGCGATCAGCAGCGCGCCGTTGCGGAGCGCATTCATTCCTGCGGTCAAACGCTCGTATGTAAACTGCCGGTCCAAGCCGACCAGCACATGCGATGCTTTCAGCGGCTCCTCCGTTAGGTGCACGCCGCAGCGCAGCAGCTCTTCCCGCATCGCCTCTTCGCCAACCATATACACAGTGGCATCCGGCTCATACTCTTGAAAATACGCCCCGGCCGCACACAGCGCGGTCATGACCTCATCCTCCGCACATTCCACCCCTAAGCCGAGCAGCCTTTCCCGTACCTGCTCTCTTGTGCGTACCGTTGTATTCGTCACGAACAACAGCGCCTTCCCGGCGGCCCGCAGCTTGTCCAATGCCGGCTTAACACCGGGAATTAAGCTCTCCCCTGAATAAACCGTTCCATCCAAGTCAAATAAATAAGCTTGATATTGATCCAGCGGCAATCGCCCGCCATTTTTCACACGAGCTTGCAGCTGCTCGCTGCCTCCTCTGTTTAAGCCGAGCACATGCTCTTTGCCGGCTGCCATATCTGTTCTGCGTTGTTTTCCGTATCCCGTCACTGCTCTGCCTCTTCCCATAAAAAATAACCCTTGCTCGCAAAGGCAAAAACAAGCCAGACGGGTCGCAGTGCGCAGACCCAGCTTATTTTTACACTTCACTGAACAAGGGTTTTCTCCAATTCTCAACCCGTGACATCAGTAACCATGTCCGATATAATACCAGCGTACTCCTGAAGTATTAAGCAGGAATTAACTCACATCGCTTTTTTTGTAAATTATGTCCACATGACGCCTTTCCGCTTTATCATCTACTGAGCAGCGCTTTCCGATCGACCGCCCCCGGCGTCTTTTCCAGCCATTCATGCGAAATTAAGAGTTGCGTCAAATCGTGCGAAAACGCCCCAGCCTCGCCGATCCGCATGGTATACTCCTTGACGAGGTCATGCTTCATAACCGTGCCCAAAGCCTGTCCATAATGGGTAATAAGCGCCCCAAACAAGCCCGCAGTATGGCAAAGCATCAACCGGTCGGAGAAGCACCGCGTAACCGACGCCGTTACATCGGCATCCCTTAATGCCGGTACGGGCAGATCACTTTCCTCTAAAAGCTCGCCGAAGCGATGATAATGCTCTCTAACCAGCTCACGCCCCCGGTGCATCATCGTTCGGGTATCCTGCCCTTCCGCCGTTTGTCCGAAAGCAGTGCACATCGCAATGATGATCGAAATAATCTCCACTGATTTGTACAAGTTTGCCATCTCCATACTATGCAGCGGGCGCGTATCGCCAAACCAGCCGTGCAAAAAGCTTTCCTTCTGTATGAATTCGGCCTGCTCCGGTGCAGGAATGGAAGGATGGGGAATATAGAGCCCTCCCTCCATCATTTCGCGGATTAAGTTCATATACAGCTGAGTGGCATCCCGGAAACAGCTTTCACAGAACGTGCGGACATCCTCCCGTACCGAATTGGAAATCGCTTCGGAATAGAAATGCAAGCCTAGCCGAGAGGCATTCATCAAGTAAAAGTAAAAAAAATGCTCGGTAAAGAGAGACGGAGCAGACGGGTCGGATTCTTCTTTGCTAAATCCGATCGGCACCGGAAACCCATCATTCGTAAGAAGCTTCCTCCGCTGTTCGTTTTGCTGCATGGCAAGCGTCTTTGCCGCTTGAATATGCTTTTGAATAGCCGGACTCTTCACCTGCTCATGAAATACGTTGAGAAATTGAATCGACATGTCATCAATCATGTACCCCGACCAAACATAACCGACTTCGGAAGAGGTCAGTGCTGCTGCGTTTTCTGTTGGCAAAACCCATTCCCCTTTTCATTCATCATTCAAATGCTCAAGATGTAGCTCCAACCTTGAGCTTTACATAGGGACGCAATAAGTAGCTGGCCACTTTAAACGGATCGAACCGTGACGTTTTCAGCAGCTTGTCTCCCCAGTACCCGTCTAGAAAGCCCACAACAAGATCCAAATCCTTATTCGTCAGCTGCTCCATGCTTCTGCGAAGCACAAGTGAATTTTCATAGCTTTGCCGAATCGCTGCCGTAAGCTCCTCATACTTGCCGAGACCGAGCAGATCGTAAGCGGCATACACTCCGGTCAGGATTGACGCGAATTGGCCGAATCCAAGATAGGGCATGATACAGCCAAAGCAATTCCCTACAAAAAAAGTGTTGCCGATTCTTCCCTCATTACAAATCCCAACCGCATATTGAGATATTTCAAAATGATCGGTAACACGCAAGGTCTGCCCTAACTCTTTCTCAACAAGTCCTTTGAACAAATCCCATGAAGGCTCCATTTGCCTAACCACACCGGTCCGATGCTCTGAATACGCAATAACGATATTCGCCTTCTGTTCCGAAATCGGGATGAGATACCCGTAGCCTCCCGGAGAGGCGTCGTAATTAAGCCATGCTCGGACTGTGTTTCGGTCGAAGCTTCCTTCCACCATCGCACCTTTAATGCATACCGTAAAATCTTTGCGAAAATTATTCGTTTTAACACCGTAATCCGCATCGCCGGTTGCCATCACAATGTGGGTATACTCACGCAGCAGCTGCTCGTACGATTTTTGCGAATTCAATGTAATCGGAGTTTTCAGCTGACGGCTGAGTTGAGCCTCAAATGACTCCTGCTCTCTCCCGCGCAAATTGGTAAATCCTAAATATCCGTCAATCGAGGCTGCCGCATTCGGAGAATAAATCAATAAGTTTTGAACGCTTGCCAAAGGCTGCAAATATAAATGAAATTGTTCGGACAAGTACTCAATACAATCCTTTACGGGACGGCTAATGAACGAAAATAAGACCTCCGCACTGACAAACCGGTCTCCGACCCGGCTTCTGTTTTCGTACACATGCGGTGTAACCCCGTGCTGTTCTAAGGTTATGGCGCATGCTAACCCTGAAAGACCGGCCCCCATAATCGCAATGTCCAATAGCAGCGCTCCTTCCTCTCGTTTCCAACTTGCGGAATAAATTTACATCTTTTACTATTCCGATTATTTAAAATTCCATTCATGCCCTATCAAAAAATTATCTCCTTCGTTGTCCGTCCACTCTTTTTCTATCTGTTTGCATCCAATTGTGATAAAATCATTACAAATCATCACAGAGGATAACATCATGCGCATACTCCCATTTCTGTCTTCCCGCATTCAAAGCATTTATAACCAAACAAAGCTTGCCCTATCCTACGGCAGCATGGAGTTCAGGACGATGCACCGCGGGCATTTATTAAACCGGCTGCAAAGTATTTCGATCGTCATGCTATTTCTATATGCCTATTATGTTTATGCAGATTTCGTCCTTTACACCAAAACCGGCACCCCCGGCTTCCGCCATACTCTTGCCTTGATTCATTTATCCGGGTTTGTTTTATCCGCTTGCTACTTGGCTTTATACCGCTTTATTCACAGCAAGCCTGCGTTTCTGACATCGAAGTGGGCTGAGACGCTTATTCTTATAAGCTGCTCCCTTTATTTACTAATGGGTGCAGTCGCCTCGCTGAACAGCCAGCAGCTGACAGGCAATGTCGATGCTTACATTATGATTACCATCGGTGTTTCCGTTGTGCTCCCCATTCATCCCGTTAAGTTTTTAGCCGTTCTTTGCGTGAATCATACGTTCTTCCTATACTCGCTCTCCTTTGTCAACAAGGATGCGCAGCTGTTAATGTCCAAGCAAATCAACACCACGGTGACGGCTTTTGTCGCCTTCATGATCGTGCTCGTCATGTATTCGTATCAAAAGCAAAATCATTATTCCAAAGTTCAGCTTGAAAAACAGAGCGAGCAGTTCCGGAAGTTTTTTGAGGTTAACCCGTTTCCGCTCATTCTCACGACCCTGGAGCAAGGAAAGATTAAGCTCATTAATGATAAAGCCGTTGAATTTTTTCAGCTTCGCGATGTCAATTCCAGGGATCGAAATGCACGCTTTCTTTACAAACACGCAGAGGAACGAGCGGCTATAGTAGAAGAGCTGAAGCTGAAGGGCAGTATCAAGAATGTCCATGTTGAGGGGAAAATCGGACCGGATTACAAATGGGTCTTGGTCAATTACGAGCTTGTGGATTACGATCATGAGCGGTGTATCCTTGCGGGGATTACAGATATTACTGAGCTGAAAAAGCTGGAGAGCGAGCTGACGATTCACGCATCCACCGATACTCTAACTGGCGTTCTCAACCGGCGAAAGGGCATTGAGCTGCTGGAAGCGGAGATGCAGGAGAGCTCGCTCACGATATGCTTCATCGATATTAATAACCTTAAATTGGTTAACGACAGTTACGGTCACGCTGAAGGAGACGACATGATTCGTACGGTTTGCCGGATTATTCAGGCGAAGCTGGATACGAACGATACGCTGTTTCGTTACGGCGGGGACGAGTTCATTCTCTTATTCGTCAATAAATCAGTGGGTGAAGTTGAAGCGATTTGGCAGAAAGCGCTGCATGCGTTTGAAATTTATAATGCAGCTGGAGTCAAGCCTTATCCGATTACGTTCAGTTACGGCCTGCAGCGGTACGAGAAGGATATGAAGCTCTCTGCGGAGGAGCTCGTCCGCTTGGCTGACGAAGCGATGTATGAGCACAAATCGGAATTTAAGAAACGGCAAACCTAAAGAAAAAGAAAACCCACTGGCAGCTCGAATAATCTTCGATGCGGCTGAGTGGGTTTTCATCTATTTCATTTGCAGCGTATTCTAATATAAATTCAGCTATACCCGCTCGCGGACGGTGTCAGGCACCGGTACTCCAAAATTCGGCGTACCGTTTTCATTCCATGTGAACGCCTGCGCACGGGTGTGCCGATTCGGGTCATAGAGCGGATCACCCTCAATATCCTTGTAATTACGCGCATGGTAAACGATCACATCCGTGATGCCATCCTCGGCAACGGTAAAGCTGTTATGGCCCGGTCCATACTGCCCGGTTGTGCTGTTGCTTTGGAACACAGGCACCTGCGATTTTGTCCATGAATCCGGATTGAGCAAATCCGCTGTATCCACTGCCCACAGCAGCCCCATACAGTAATTGTAATCCGTCGCGCTCGCCGAATAGCTAATGAAGATCCGCCCGTTGCGTTTCAGTACGGCCGCCCCTTCATTTACCCAAAATCCGATAATCTCCCATTCCAGCTCCGGCTTAGAGATCATCACCTGCGGGCTTTTAATCGTCCACGGGTTTTCCATTTCCGCGATATATAAATTCGAATTGCCGGTAATATTCGGGTCTTTCTGCGCCCAGACCAAATACCGGACACCGTTATGTTCAAAGGTCGTCGCATCCAATGCGAAGGATTCCCAATCTGTTTTAAGCTGCCCCTTCTCCACCCATTCTCCTTCAAGCGGATTGGCCGATTCGTTCTCCAGCACATACATGCGATGGTCGAACAGCCCGTTCATCGTCTCCGACGTGTGGGCGGCGGCAAAGTAAATGTACCACTTGCCGTCAATATAATGAATTTCTGGCGCCCAAATATTAGCACTCATTAAGCCCGTATCCCGCTTTCGCCAAGCGACAGCCGTTTCCCCTTCCGCAAGCCCTTGAATCGTGCGAGATCTGCGGATTTCAATGCGGTCGTACTCCGGTACCGAAGCAGAAAAATAATAATAACCGTCCGTATGCTTATAAACCCATGGATCGGCGCGCTGCTCCAGCACGGGGTTATGAATCGTCTCTTGTGAATACACCATAGCACTCTCTCCTCCATTATCTATATTCCTAGCATCTTACTGCGAAAACTTCCCGACATACTTGGAGTCAGGTTCTCGCTACGTTTCGGGTTTTGCATCAGGTACGGGCACTCCAAATTCCGGCGTTCCGTCCTCTTTCCAGCTGAAAGCCTGAGCACGTGTGTGCCGGTTCGGGTCATACAGCGGATCACCCTGAATATCCTTGTAATTTCGCGCATGGTATACCATCACATCCGTGACGCCATCCTCGGCAACGGTAAAGCTGTTATGGCCCGGCCCATACTGGCCGTGCTCCGTACTGCTGCGAAACACCGGAGTTTCCGACTTCGACCATGAATTCGGATCGAGTACATCCGCCGATTCGTCAGCCGTTAGCAGCCCCATCGCATAATTATCATCGGTCGCACTTCCCGAGTAGGTCATAAAAATTTTGCCGTTGCGCTTGAGCACCGCGGCCCCTTCATTAACATGAAAACCGATCGTTTCCCACGCAAATTCCGGCCGCGACAGCATCGATGGTTTTCCCTTAATCGTCCAAGGATTTTCCATCTCGGCAATATACAAATTCGAATTCCCGTGAATTCTCGGGTCCTTTTGCGCCCAGACGAGATAGCGGATTCCTTTGTGTTCAAAGGTGGTGGCATCGAGAGAGAACGACTCCCATTCCGTTTTAATCTGGCCTTTTTCCGTCCAAGACCCTTCCAGCGGGTTCGCAGAGCTATTCTCCAGCACATACATCCGGTGATCGAACGGCGCATCCTCCCTCGCCGCCGCGAAGTAGATGTACCATTTGCCATCGATAAAATGAATTTCAGGCGCCCAAATATGCTGGCTCATCACTCCGCTTTCCTTCTTCGTCCACACCGTAACCGGCTTGGCATCGCCCAGCCCTTGAATCGTCTGGGCTCGGCGCACCTCGATTCGATCATATTCAGGCACTGACGCCGTGAAATAGTAGTATCCGTCTTCATGCTTGTAAACCCATGGATCGGCGCGCTGCTCGATAACCGGATTATGATACACCGCGGATTCTCCTTTCGAACGCTGTCCCGAGAAATCACTGCCGCTGCAGCCCGGCAATAGGAGCAAGAGCCAAAGGGTCGCCATCGCCATCAGGAGGACCAGCTTTTTTTGTTGCATTTTCTAACCCCCTAAGCTGCTTATCCCTACCCTTTTACCCCGCCAGCCGTCATTCCTTCTATAAAATAACGTTGGAAAAATACAAACACGATAAGTACGGGAATAATCGCAAACACCGAGCCGGCGATCAAAACCTGATAATTGTTGCCATAAGGCGTAAGCAGCGTGGATAGCCCGATTGGAATCGTCAGCTTATCCGTGTCGTTCAAAACAATGAGCGGCCACAAGAAGTTGTTCCAGCTCCACAGCGCCTGCAATATGGCCATCGAGGAAAACGCAGGCAGCATGAGCGGCATCATAATGCGGAAGAAAATGCCGTACTCGGTACAGCCGTCCACCCGTCCCGCATCCAGAAAATCTTTGGGCAGCCCTGCGGCATACTGGCGGAAAAAGAAAACCGGCAGCGGCGCAACGATAAACGGTAAAATGACACCCCACATGTTGTTGATCAGCTTCAATTTAATCGCCAGCTGATACAGCGGCAGCATAATGATTTCTACCGGCACCGCCATAATAACAAGCACCAAAACAAAAACCACATTGCGCAGCTTAAACTTATAAACCGCCAAGCCGTAACCGACCATGGAGGAGAAAAGCAAGCACAGCACCGTATAAATCACCGTAATCAGGATGCTGTTTTTATACCAAGTTAAGTAGTGCTCTTTGGGCGAAAAGATATGTTTGTAATTATCGAAAGTGAGCAGTTCCTTATCCAACCGCAAATTCAGACCGAAACGAATCAGCTCTTGGGCCGGCTTAAAAGAAGCAACAGTCAAAGTGATTAAAGGAAACAGCGCGAATACCGCAAACCCTATGAATAACAAGAGCAGCAGCAGCCGATTGATTGTCCATGCCGAGGTTCGTGTCGTTTCCATCGGTTAATCCTCCTTTTTGAACAATCCAAAAAATTTCAGCTGGATGATGGTTATCGTAAATGTAATTAGAAGAAGCACAATCCCTACCGCGGATCCGAGGCCAAGGTTAAACTGCTCCCAGCCGGTGCGGTACAAGTAACCGACGATGGTAAGCCCGATATCCTTCGGCGAACGGTTCCCGCTCCATAGCATGTAGCTCTCGGTAAACATTGCATAGCCGCCGTAAATACTAATCGTAAATACATAAATCGTAATCGGCTTCAGCAGCGGAACCGTAATATTAGTAAATTGCTTCCACGTTGTCGCTCCATCAATGGAGGCCGATTCGTAAAGCTCCTTCGGGATGTTTTGCAAGCCAGCCATAAAATAGAGAAGGTTAATGCCGATCCAGCGCCAGCAGGCTAAAATCAGCAGGGTCATCATCGCCAGCCACTGGCTGCCCAGCCATTTCTGCTTCTCAAAGCCGAGTGCAGTGATGATCGAGTTCATCAGCGACCCCTCAAGCTCCCCGAATGCAAGGCGGAACACCGTACCTGCAACAACAACCGAGGTCAAAGCAGGAATAAACAGCGTCGAGCGGAAAAAGTTTTTGAACACCATTACCTTCGAATTAAGGAAAACAGCCAGAACCAATGGAATCGGGATTAACAAAGCAATCGTCAATACGGTGTAAATCGTACTGTTTTGAATGGCCTTCCAGAACGTCGGATTCATCAGCTCTTGATAATTTTTAAAGCCTACATATTCGGCCTCGCCCGGTACAATATGCTGAAAGCTCATATTGATCGCCGATAATACCGGATACGCGAAAAACACCGCGAAGGAAATCAAAAACGGAAGAACAAAAACATACGGCGCGAGCCTCTGTGAATATAAAAAATTCGTCCGTTTGACTACCTGCTTCCCCTTTACGACTTGCGCTGTTTCGGGGGCACTTCCCGCCATTTGAATACCTCCCTCCCGAACAGCAGTATCACCGGCAGGAATGGCCAGTGATACGCTGCTTCGTTAATTATTATTTCAGTGAATTATTAACCTCAGTAAGTACTTTGTTTACATCTTCCTGATCCACAAGAATACGCGCATTGACCTGAGTCTTAATCGCATCGATTACCTGTGGTGTCTTTTCACCGATATTAATGCCTTCGATTTCATCCTTCACTTGGGTCAGAACATCGAAAATGTTATCTCCGAAATAATCTGTAAACTTGTTTTTCTCTTTCATCGCCGGGGAGGTCCAAACATCACTGCGTATCGGATCAAACCCGAGCTCCGTCCAAGTCGCCGTGCTGCCTTCCTTGGAAATTTTCGAGAAGGCCAGGAATTGCTTCGCCAGCTCTACATTCTTAGACTGCTTCGTAACAACTGTCGCCGTTCCGCCCATACCTGCCGAACGCGGCTCGCCTGCGGACCAAGCCGGCATCGGGCGTACAATCATTTTGCCCTTCAGATCAGGCATGCTGTCTGTAAAGCGCCCCATGTACCAGAGCGGCATCCAAATCGAAGCGGCACCGCCGGAATTCATAAAGCCGAAATATTCCTCCGCATGGTGGAAACCGCCTGGAGCGGAAACCGCAACGCCGGACTTCATCAGCTCCTGCTGCCATTTCATCACCTTAACCACTTCCGGGCTGTCCAGGTTCGGCTCCAGCTTCTCATTCAGTAAATCTCCCTTTGCCGGCTGCTGCGCGGTTTGCAGCCACATCGACCACTGTTCAGTAGTTTCGAGCGTAGTCATCGGAACGCCTGTTTTTTCCAAGACCTGCTTTCCTGCCTTCGCGTAATCATCCCAAGTTTTAATATTATCCGGATTTACGCCTGCCTTATCTAGCAATTCTTTGTTATAATAGATAACGGAAGCGCCTACATGGTAATCTACACCATAATACTTTCCGCCCTTTGCATAAATATCAAAGCGGGATTTGACCAGGTTATTCAGCTCCGGCTCGATAATATCGTTAAGCGGCTCAAGCTGCGGCTCCCCTTTCATAAAGTTCGGGAACTTGCCAAGCTCAATGTCAGCTAGATCTGGAGCACCGCTGCCGGATTGAAGCGATACAAGAAGCTTATTGTGCACATCATCAAACGGGCTCACGTTAGCGACCAGCTCAATTTGTTTATCCGGGTTGGCTTGGTTCCATCTCTTCGCCATCTCCGTATAATAGTTGGCATGCAGCTGCTGAAACGTCCAAAACTCCAGCTTCGTTGTTTTGCCGCCGCCGCTTTCTCCTCCTTCAGACTTGGCACCGCTTTCATTTCCGCTACTCCCCGAGCATGCTGCAAGGACGGAAGTGGATACGAGCAAAACGGAAAGCATGCTTAATAAGCGCTTATTCATCTTGGTTCCCCCTCATATACATAGAATTAATATGCTAAACCCTTTCGGGCTTGAAGCCTTTAGTTTTAAACTTTTTTAAATTGATTTATATTTATTATGATAATAATCACGGTATGATTTGTCAACGCTAATTTTGTATGCGTTTTCGTTTTATTTGTATATTTTTTTTATTAGAACACCTTAAATTTTTCACATTTTTCTTACTATTTGTCCATATCTCATTCAATTTATCTCTTGTTATTAGCTAATTTGGAAAATCCTTTATTTTAGATTTTTCTTTTCAGTATCCTCATTTTGTTTTATACTTAGTTAAAATGATAAACATTCAATGAGAGGACGATGATCGACCCTTGATTCATATAAAGAACCTTCGGTCCGGCCTTAATATTTTTAAAGCGCTAAGCTCGGACATTCGCATCGAAATCTTGGAGCTGCTTACGCGGCATGAAAGCTTAAATTTAAATGAAATCGCCTCAAAGCTTGGGCTAACGAACGGCGCGGTGACGATGCATATCAAAAAGCTCGAGGATAGCGGATTAATCGATATTACGACCGCAGTTGGCAAGCACGGGCTTCAAAAAATTTGTTATCTAAATGAGGACCTGCTTACCGTTGAGCTCAAGCCCAAAGGCGAGGATCATGTTTACGAGGTAGATATTAAAGTAGGCCATTATTGCGATTATCAGGCTGTACCCACCTGCGGACTTGCCACGAAGGACAGCATTATCGGGGAATTTGACGATCCCCGCTATTTTGCCGACCCGCAGCATATTAATGCAGGGATCGTCTGGCTGACCCGCGGCTTTTTGGAATATCGGATTCCGAACTACTTAAAACCAAATCAAAGCTTTAAAGAGCTGCAATTCACAATGGAACTGAGCTCGGAGGCTCCAAGCTACAACAACAATTATCCGTCGGATATTATCTTTTATTTAAATAACATCGAGCTCGGAACCTGGACCTCGCCCGGAGATTTTGGCGGGGAGAAAGGCACCCACAATCCAGATTGGTGGCCGCCCCATCTTAATCAATTCGGGATGATCAAGCTGCTGAGAATCAATGATGAAGGCTCCTTCATCGACGGCTGCCGGATTTCCAATGTAACGATCAACGACATCGGCCTCAATCAGCAGTCGGATCTCAAATTTAAGCTTGCGGTTTCCGAGAATGGCCGAACCGGTGGCTTGACCATTTACGGCCAAAACTTTGGCAACTATAATCAGGATTTAATCGCTCGAGTCATTTACGATGTAGCGGAGGAATAAATAGCTGCGGCTGCCTCCGTTTAAATGCAACACCCAATAATTTTATAATCTGAGAGACCCTAGGCTAAGGCCAATTCAGGGTCTTTTTTTCGTTTTCACTTCCTTACATAGTTCAGCTTCTCGTTACGGACATTTAGACCTGCTAACAAAAAAAGGAGCTCCCTTTGCATGGGCAGCTCCTTAATTCCTTTATAATCCTTGGACTAATCCGGTTAAATCCTCAGCCGAAGAGGCCACAAGATTAACCGCCCCGGATATCTCATCGATCACTTTTGCAAAAGCAGCAAGTTCGTCCTCGATCCGCATATTATCACCCTTAATAGACGCTGCGCTTTCTACAATGTGATTGAAAAACTCACTCGTTTCCTGCATGGACGTGGTGGCGTGTGAGATGCTTGCAGAGATCGAAGGAAGGCTTTTCGTTACGATGTCGATCTGACTGCCGGTTTTTCCGATCAGATCCGTTACCTCGGACAATGCAGTACGGGTTTGCTCCGCCAGCTTTTTCACCTCTCCGGCTACCACCGCAAAGCCTCTTCCCTGCTCTCCAGCCCGCGCAGCCTCAATGGATGCGTTGAGGGCCAGCAGGTTCGTCTGATCAGCGATTTCTTTAATTATATTGGTAATCGCTTGGATTTGGCCGGATACTTCCTGAAGGACCGAAATCTCCTTCGAGATCCCCGCGATCCCTTGGTCTACCGTTTGGAGAATCGTCTGCTGATTGACAAGACGGCTTTTGCCATCTACGGAGTTTTTCTCAATCTTCTGCGATCCTTCCAGGGCTTTTTTCGCGCTGCTTACGATTTCTTGAGTTTGCGAAGAAATTTCCTGAAGCGAAGCGCTGCACTGCTCTGTGATGGATGCGAGCTCCACGGAGCTTGTGGACACCTGCTGTGTAATCTTCGTTTTCGTTTCCGCATAGAGCTTGCGCGTTTTTTCATTTTCGAGCTCATAAGCTTCCAATACGATTTGCTGCTCAATATTTATAATTTTCGTAACCGCCCGGATGGCATCCAAGTGGCTAATTTCTCCCGCAGGAATGGTAGTAATAACGTCCATTAAAGAAAGAAGCAGATCCTGAAATGCACACATATACCACTTCGGCTGCAGACCGATTTTGGAGTGAATATGTGCAATTTTAAACCGCTGTTCAATAAAGGCTTGGTCAATCTTTCCATCGAACATTTGAACGATGTGTGAGGTTAACGTCTTTTTCAACCGTTCGACGCTGCTGTTATCATTAATAATTTGCTGGAGCGAGGTTTCATGCGCCAAGTTTGCATAGAATCTCGTTACAACCGATTCGATATTCGCCTTTACATAAGGCTGAATGTGAACTAACAATTGAAGATCGTTATGCGTTAATTGGACCATTTCCATTTGGTTAACTAAATCTCCAACCACATTCATATGAACCTCGTACTGAAATGGTTTTGCAGCCGTTGCTTTTTCGGAACTCCCAAATCTCTTAAACATAAAACTCCCCCAGTTCCGAGTATTCAGATCCTGTCTAGTATATCCTCTATATGTTAGGAAAGTTTGAGGACTATACAGCTATGTAAAATGCATTGATCCTACTCTACTCCCATTCATCCCACTGATTGTATACGCTTTCTTTGGATGAACCTTTTTTTGTTGCCATTATATCATGACTTTTCGGTAAATCCATAGAATCATTATCTTCCAAGAATCCATTATCGTGATTGTAATTACAATTATTTTAATCAGCCCAACAGAAACATATTGACACTAATTGTAGTTAAGTTACAATGTATGTAGATTTTATACATAGGAAGAAAGGTTGTGTCTACTTTCCGCATATTGAAACCCCAATAGAACAGCAAGGCCAGTCAAACATGCATTGTTTGTCTACGATTACGATTCGGCCGCCGGACGGCTACGAATTATTGACGAGGAAGCACCAGCTTTAAAATCCAAATCCTGTATTGATACTGCGATACGAAAATCTTCCGGGAAAAAGAACGCAATTGGCGGTGAGCGTTTTACCATAGTTCGAGAAGAAGAAGGGTGGAAAATATCGGGGATAACTTGGATAGATCAATGTTTAGCAATCGGCAAACTACCGGAAAACGAGCAGTAGCTCCTTGATCGGTGGCTGCTTACTCGTCAATGATTTCCACTTAAGGAGGAATACAAAATGATGAAAGTTACCGTTATCTTAGAACAGCCTAAGAACGCAGACCGTTTCAACCGGCATTATATCGATGTCCATCTCCCGTTAATATATGCACTGCCTGGGGTTCAAAACGTTCATCACTCCTACGTGACTGAATCCCAATTCAGCTTATTTTCTCCTTATATAATCGCTTCCTTTGAATTTGAAAGTGAAGAGCTCATGAAAGTGGCCTTAAACTCGGAATTTGGAGCAAGATTATATGCAGATGTACCAAACCTAATGAATGATCTTCACCATCCGCCCCAAATCCTATTTTCTAAAGCATAATCGTCTTATTTTGCCTTAGACATGTCATTGACTAGCTTCTCAAACGCTTGATTAATGGTTGCCATGCGTTTTTCAACTCTCTGTGCCGCCGCATCCAATGTAAACCCATCATCAAGAAGTTCTTTAATGAGCAAAATCTTTTTAATCGTTACATAACCATACCGTCGTGTCGTCCCCTCCCCTTCTGTCATAGAGGAGATATAGCCCTTCTCTTCCCAATAACGGATTTGTCGTGTCGGGACGCCTGTAATTTCGGAAACTTCGCCAATGGCAACAACAAGATTTTTTAATAACAAAGCGTCTTTTGTCAGATAGTCAAATTCGCTATCCATTCCAATCCCTCCGATCCACAGTAGTATTTTATGTAATTATATTACAAAGAACGCTCAAATTAAATCAACTGCGTCCATACGCAACCTTTGTTGTAAAAAAACTGCAATGATTTTGCTATATCTACACGAAACAAACTAAAGCCGAAGATCCAGCTTCTAGCTGCATAAAGTCCCGGCCTATGCCGGGATTTTTCATTATATAACAACGAATGGAGACTCCATCATGAATCATAACAAATTGATCTTTGTCTTAACGTGCTGCTCATTTCTTGTGGGAATAGACGCCCTCATTATTGCTCCTTTAATACCTATATTATCCAACCAGGTTGGTTTTCCAATCGAATCCGGTGGACTATTGGTTACCTCTTATGCGTTATTTTACGGCTTGGCCGCCCCTTTGTTCGGTCCACTTTCGGATCGCATCGGGAGAAAGAAAATGATCATTGCCGGACTTGCTTTATTTGGCTTGGGGACAGCTTTTACTGCCATTGGAAGCAGCCTCTACGAGTTGTTGCTGCTGCGAAGTATCGCAGGGATTGGGGGGGCTATGGTAATGCCGAGTGTGTTTGCATTAATCGGCGACACGATAAGTTCCGAGCTTCGCGGTAGAGCGATGGGCAGGATTACCGGCGCCATGGGAGCAGCAAACCTGCTAGGCATACCGCTTGGATTATTTCTTACGGAGATCGTTTCATGGAAAGTGAGTTTTTTACTTGTAGGCGGAATTACATTGGCACTAACGTACATAGCTTGGCTTTTTCTTCCTATAGGTACCCAAAGCATGAATCATAATTTTACGGTCGGTAAAAGTGTTGCCCTACTCTTCTCTAATCGAAGTATCCCGTTTGCTTTACTGAGTACTTTCCTTTGGTGGGCGGCATTTCAAGGATTATTCGCGAATATGGGTATTTTCTACACCGTGAACTTTGGAGTATCGGCTGCAGTGCTTGGAATTATTTTTTCAATTGCCGGGCTCGGGAACTTTCTAGGGAATCGGTTCGGGGGAATAATGAGCGACCGCTTTGGCCGCAAACGTATATTAATGATTGCGTGCCTCTGCTGTGCAGTTTTTATCGTTAGTATTCCTTTTATGACACCGTGGTTTTATGCTGCCGTTGTTTTACAATTTATTTGGGCTTTTGCAACCGGGGTTGGTCAGTCTTCCTTAACAACATTTATGTCCGAATTGAACCCCGCACTTCGGGGAACGGTGCTTGCATTTAACAGTTCGGCTACTTATCTTGGCATGACATTTTCAACCGCTTTAGCATCGGGGTTATTGCATACAGGAGGTTTTTATACCGTTGGGCTGATTTGTGGTTTTTTCGTCCTCCTAGTCCCTATGATTCTACAATTTCTTCATGTGAAGGAAGCCGATTCAGGCAAGAGTCGGACTTAGAAGGTCGATGGCCCATCGTTCATGCTCTATCTCCTGAAAGACTTGCTTTATTTGCTCGGAACCAATTCAAATGCGGAAGCCACGGTTATGCTTGGATCGAAAACTGGAGATCTTGCAGCAGGGATCGATGGTGAGGAAATGCTGCGCAGTGAGCTTGAAGGGACAGGGAATATCATCAAAATCACTGTAGATGCCGATGGAAATGTGTACGCAGCCGATGATGCCGGAGGGCTGTGGGCTTTGAAATAATAAAAAAACAGCCTGATCTCTCTTGATTGGTTCAGAGGATCAGGCTGTTTTAGCTTTTATTAATTGTACGGGGCAGGAGGGCTTAAACGATGGACAAAGTCGACCCTCCCCCCTTTCCTTTTAATCAAAATCGTAGCGTTGCTCCTTCCAAGGATTTCCGTACATATGGTACCCGTTCATCTCCCAGAAGCCCGGCTTATCCCGCTCCATAAACTCAATGCCGCGCAGCCACTTTGCGCTCTTCCAGAAGTACAGATGCGGAACAACCATGCGCACCGGATACCCATGATCCGGAGTCAGCTCCACCCCGTTATGCTTCAATCCGAAGAACGAGGTTTCCGCCAAAAAGTCCTCGATCGGCAGGTTCGTCGTCCAGCCATGCTCAGCATGCAGCATCACATATTTTGCTTCCGGCTTCAGCTTCACCCGCTCCATCACAGCTGACACCGGAATACCTTCCCACGTATTGTCCAGCTTCGACCACGTCGTGACACAGTGAATGTCATTCTTGTATTCCTGCTTCGGCAGCCCCATAAATTCATCATAGGACAGCGTCACCGCTTCTTCCACCAAGCCGAACACCTTAAAATCCCACTTACTTAAATCCTTATAATGCGGCACGCTGCCGTAATGCAAAACCGGAAAACCATCCGTCAGCGTTTGCCCCGGCGGAACGCGATCCGCTTTATGTAAAAGCTCTGACATCTCAAATCCCCTCTTTCTGTTAAGAGTTCACATGTCTTTTATTATACCCTTTTTTGGATTCAAGGTCAGTTCACGCTGCATTTATTTGACCAACGATAAATTCATGACAAACAGGCTTAGATTAACTATCAGCTTCAAGCCTTCGACTGCGCATTCTTTTCGTAAAAAGAAGCATCAATCCCCATATCAAATAAATCAGGCAGCAGCCTAGAAAACTATATAAAAAGAACGTGAGCGACGTAGGAGCCCATACCTTAATAAAACTCCATGGCAATCCGCCAAGCAGCAGGTTGGGGGCCATAAGCACTAAGAATACTCCGCTTCCTACAATTAAGACATGTACCCCTAAAACCAAAGCTCTAATTCCGGTGATCCTTGTCCATTTTCGTTTCTTACCCGCCAACCTAGTGATTAGCCATATCGTCAGAAAAACGAAAACTGCACCAATACAACCTATGAGGATACAGAGAAAGGTTACGATTTGGTCCAGTGTTTGAAAGCTGTCCGCATGATTAGAGTTTGCCGCTCTCCCCTCATATAGGTCCATGACTCCTTGGCCAATGGCTGTCGTAAAGCTCGTCTTCATGTTCGCCATAACAGCGATTCCGATTTGTTCGCTAGGATTCATAATCATATAAGAGGAGAAGGTCGGATTTTCTCCCGAGTGCAAAATGTATGTCCGATTATTTTCTTGTAGTACTCCCCAGCCGCCAGCGTAATGCGTATTTTGATCAAAGGGGGCTACAGATAAATCGGGAAGATGTGAAGCTTCGATTAACTCTTTTCCAATCAAAGGATGAACCTCAGCACCTACCTGGATGTGTAACCATTTCGCGATATCTTTAGCATTGCTGACGATATATCCTGCAGGGATATTTCCCCGGTACACGGGCGGTGTGTACACCTGCTCCCTCATAAATCCTAGTTTATAGCCAACCGCCAGCTTGTCGGACGCCACCTGATGAAGTCCAACGAAGGAGTCATGCATCCCGATCGGATGAAGAAGATGCTCTTTCATATAAATATCGTAGGGGATTTGGGTCACCGTTTCGATGAGTAGACCTAGAACATCATAATTAATGGTAGCATATTCAAACGAGCTTCCAGGCGCACGGTTAAGCGGCCGGCCTATCAATGTCTTAACGGTTGCCTCTAGGGCATTCTCTTTATGGCTCTCCGGGATTAGCGTTATGGTGGTAGAAGGGATACCACTTGTGTGATGGAGCAGCTGATCGATGGTAACCCTTTGCTGCTGCCCGTTGTAAATCAGCTCTAACCATGGCAGGTATTTCGTGATTTCATCCGTCCGCTTCAGCAACCCTTCCTTCTCCAGTTTAAATATAGCTAACCCTGTGAAGGCTTTCGTTGTCGAGCCTAATTCGAATAAGGTATCTCCGGTTACTGGCTTTTTTTCCTTTAGATCGGCATATCCGAATCCTTGTTCGTAAACCGTCTCGCCTTTTTCTACAATGACCAGAGAAATCCCCGGTATTTTCCCTTTCAGCCTTTGTTCTTCAACAAACCGATTGATCTCCTCGATTTTGTCGTTCGGAGCTGCTTTCGAAGCTGTGAACAAAAAAGCGCCTGCTACCAATAGCATACTTACGATTACTGTGCATTTTCGAAATAATCGTTTCAATTCAGGTTCTCCTTCTTCAAATCAATATCATTTCAATCCACCCTTTTTCAATACTTTTGATTGTAGCATGAAGTTCTTAATCATCTCTTAAATACATCTTAACTAGATAAAAAAACCGCCTTCATGAAAAGGCGGCTCGTACCTTCTATGATGCTGTCCTGTCGCGGTAAATATACCATGTAATTCCATTTAATAGGATCGTACCGATGAGCAAAATTGCCGGAACAGTTGCGATAACACTTACTGTATCCATAAGAGCGGACCAATCCTCGGACCTTACACGTTCGTAAAAGCTATAAATTTGGAAAAACAGCGAAATGGAACAAGCACTTATGCTCACCATAGCAAGAGTAACCCAGTTCTCAGAACGCTTACTATATCTAGATATATTAATAGCTGGGAGAAGCCATGCGATTGCTCCTAGCACGAGGCTGCCAAGATTAAGCCAAGCAACCATATCCAAACCTCCTTTTGAATAAATGAACTAAAAGAATAAGCTGAAAATCCGATTTTTGATATCGGTAATGCTGTCCCTATAACGAAACCAATCCAGAAAATGTTGCACATTCTTCGATGCAACACTATTACACCGGTGGTCCATCATTTTATTAAGTGGCTGTGGAAGCTGTTGACGTTTTAGATAAGACACACGCCTTTTACACATTGTTTTGCCACCGAATTTACATTGATAATAAAAAAAGATCCTATAGGCTCAATCTTGAACCCTAGGATCTATTCATTACTACTTGCGAAATAGTACCGCCCTGCCGAGCAAAGCGATCAGCAGCAGCAGGAAGCCCACAATAGCCGCGATGCCAAACGATTGCATCCAGTACGGCCAGTCGACCGCAGCCGCGTAGATCGCGCCGCCTGCCATCGGGCCGAGAAAGCCGGTTAGACCGGTCAATGCGGAAAACACCGCGATATACATCGGTCGCTCCGACTTCGGCGTATCTCCGATAATATAATTGAAGGAAAGCAGCTGGTAGCCTCCGAGCCCGAAGCCCAGAAAAATATGCGCTGCAACCAGCATGACAAGAGCAGGCATGACCGCGTTAAGTCCCCAGACGAGGCAGGAGAGCGCCAACACCGGCAGTGTCCAATATAGCAGCGTACGGCTGCTGTATTTTGCATTCCAATTGCCCCATACGTAGTAGGCGACCATCATCGTAAGCATTTGAACCGTCGTCAAAATCGATACCCAGCTGTAGCTGATTTTCATGATGTCCAGCATCACGTAAGAGAACAAAGGAATCGCGATATTTTGCACAAAAATGAATAGGGACAAGTAAAGCGAGGCTCCGATAAAAAGCTTGTCTTTAAACGGAGTCAGCAGCATGCTCCAAGGACTCGCCTGCTGCGATTTTTCAAAAGGCGGGTTCGCATAAAGCATGTATCCGTGAATATTGAGTACGGTCGCTACCGCCGCAATCATAAATAATATTGAAAAGCCCTTCATGTCCGGAAAATGATCCATAATCTGTCCTGCGATCAGCAGGAACGCACTGCCCGCCGCCCAAGAAAGCGCGTTGCGAATGCCAAAGTACCGGCCCCGCAGCCTGGTTGGCACCGTATCCGAAATCAAGGATGACCAGATCACGGCATTGCCGGATGCCAGCACAAACGATAAGCTGTAAAGCGCAATGTATGAAGCGATCCACCAGGTTTGCGGAAGCAGCAGCGGGATAAGCCCCGTTGCAACCCAAAGCGCACGGTGCAAGCCCCCAAGAACCGTGAGTGCGAGCTTCCGATTGTTCAGCTTCTGCATGACAAAAGCAGCCACGATTTGCAGTGTATTCGCCAAAGGCTGAATCGCCAGCACGAACCCGATTTGTTGGGAGTTCGCGCCTAGAAGCAGCAGATAACCGGTTAAAAAAGGACCGCCTAACGTGTTCATCACGATCAGTGCGGTCATTCCCTCATAGGTGCTCGCGTACATCGCTTTGCGGGTGAGGGATGGGGACATTTTGGTTGCCTTCTTGAAGGCAGGGATGGAAATCATGAAAGGTTCCGCTCCTTTGGGCGATATGCTACAATACAATAGCATAATCATAATGGAAACCGAACTTTTACGTAAGGGGTATAATATGATGTCTCGTACTAATTTTTGGATTGGAATAGCCGGAACGGTCATTTTCATCGTACTGCTGGGCTTAGCGGTGAACAATGAATCGCCGACCCTTGTATACGCGGCCAGCTTGTTTTTAGTATTTTTAGTTCCATTTTTGCCGGACATCCCTTCCAACCAATATATTAAGCCGGACAGGGATCACCGTTTCACCTTTACTGCATCTGCAGAAGATGGGCTAATGACGATCACTTTCGATCCGAAGGCAATCTACTGGAATAAAAGCAGGTTGTACTTTCCCGTGGAGGACCTCTACCTGCAAAAAACGGTTATTAGCGGCAGCGGAACTCCCATCAGCGTGCTTGCTTATGATCTTGTGGCACATCCACGTAAAAAAGGCTGGGTGGGCATTCAACTGAAGCCAATCAAGGAGCGCAGCTCCGCGCTGCCTGTTCCCGTGACCGAAGCAACGCAATTTGTGGTTCGCCTCGAGGATCTGGCGGCCGTTGTCCGGCTGAAGCGCGGTTCAATCTCAAGCGGTGCCGGGGCTTCCTCCAAACAAATGCAGGCATAACACGCGATTGCGAAAATGTCTGCCTTCCCTGCCGGTTAAGCAGGCGATAAACAAAAAAAAGCGACCACTCCGTAACTGGGGCTGGTCGCTTTTGTTTCAAGCAGTACTATCTATTTGCTCTTGTACCCATCAACGAAAGACGGTTACTTGATTTCTTCCATTATTCTTCGAAGAGTATAACGCTTGGTCTGCCTTATCCTTAATCTCCGGCAGGACCAATCCATCCTTGGGTGATGACGCGATACCGATGGAAACCGTAATCGATTTTCCGATTGGACACACCGTGTTTTCCATTTCCAGCCTTAATCTCTCCGCCATGCGGTAAGACTCCGAAGAATTTGCTTGCGGGGATAGGATCACAAATTCCTCTCCGCCGAAACGGCAGCAAATATCTTCAGCGCGTGTGAGCTCCTTCAGCTTGTCCGCGAGAAACTTTAACACCTCATCCCCTTTTTGGTGCCCAAACGTATCATTGACAGATTTAAAATGATCGATATCAATGATGATATAGCTAAATGGAACCTGATTTTTGATCCACTCTTGCAGCAGCATCTCCATTGTTCTTCTATTTTCCAAACCCGTCAAAGGATCCTTCGTTGCTTCGAAAGAGAGCTCATTGATGTGGCTTTGCATGGAAGTTACAGCTTTCGAAAAGGTTCTATACAGTTCATTCGCTTCATAGTTTAATTTGTGCTTACTTGGAAACAGAGGCTCGCGTTCCTGATCTTGCCCATACAGCCTGCGCGCGAACTGAGCAAGGTCGTATAACGGTTTTGAAATGACCCCAATAACCCAATAACACAATACCATCCATAACAAAATAAAAGGACTGGACAGCAGAAACATATCAAAAACAAGATTAATTGCTGAGGTTAACAGCTCCTGCGTCGGCGTTTGGAAGACAATTCCCCATCCCGCTGAATCAACAGGAGAATATCCGGCTAACATGTCCACGCCCGCAGTATTCTTGATTCGAATGGCTCCTTTTTTGGAATGAACAACCTCTTGAACGGCAGCATTTTCAAGCACATTTTGCCCTAATCTGGACTCGTCGGGATGAAAGATCAATTCTCCCGATTTTGAAACAACATAAAGATAGGAGCCATGTTCAATCGGCATTTGGTTGCTTAACAGCGTTTCAAAGATGTTCTTTCCCCTTAGGTAAATATTGCCTCCGACAAAGCCTTTATACGTCCCCTTTTCGTCAAAAATAGGATGGGAAATGAGGACAAGCAGCCGTCCGGTTGTTCCTATATAGGGATCAGAGATGAGCGGTTTTTTGCTTTCGATCGATTGTAGGGCTCCCTCGCTCGTCAGCTTCCGTCCAACCACACCAAGACTATTCGGTGAGCTTTGGGTAATGACCCCTTCGTTATCCGTTATAAACACGGAGTTGTATACATTGTTCCCTGCCATGGCTAAGTCCAGCTTGCTTTGCAAATCATTGGCGGAGTCTCCTTCACCAACACTCTTGGAGACGATCGCTAACGAACGCTTCGCTGAAATTAACAAGACGTCTGCGGTTGCCGCCAGCTTGTTGGCATGGATCTGATTATGATCAAGCGAGTTTTTAATGAGTGAAGCCATTTCACTTCGATACCCAATAATGGCACAAATGAATAAGGTTAGAATAAATGAAACAAACATCGTGGTTGTGAATAAAAACTTTAAGGTGAAGCCTTTGTTGAAATTCTTCATATCATTTACTCCAATAGTTATATTGTTCACGTTCTCAATTCTACAATTTTCGACATAACACAGTTCGAATTATAGCAATATTCGTCGAAAAATGATATAAAGAAGTCGTTTTCCAACCTCCACCAACTAAGTAAACATAAAAAAGAGGAGTGCATTTGCTGCAGCTCCTCTAATAGATCAACTATAGTTTTCTACCGGGCGATGTGGTCCGGTTTCTCTACATAGCGAATTAATGTTCGAACCATGGAGCCTGTGCCGCCGACAGGATCGACACCGCGTTCGCTCCAGAGCCAGGCCGTGCCGCCGGTATCTAGGTGCACCCAGGGCGTGTCGTCCGCGAAGGTTCCGATGAACAGCCCGCCCATAATTGCCCCGGCCCATTTGTCCGGGCTGGTTGCGTTTTTCACATCGGCGATGCGGCTGTTCAGCTTCTCCCAGTATTCCGGGTAGGAAGGCAGCTGCCATAGGCGTTCGCCGGCTTCCTCGGCTGATTCGAGCAGCCCCGATATGAGCCTTTGATCGTTGCCGACGGCGGCGGTCGCCACATCGGACAGTGCGATCAGCACGGCGCCCGTTAGCGTCGCTACGTCGATAAGCTGCACCGCGCCAAGCTCCTTGGCATAGGTCATACCATCGGCGAGCACGATGCGTCCTTCGGCGTCGGTGTTTAGCACCTCGACGGTACGACCGCTGTAGGTCGTGATCACATCGCCGGGCTTGTATGCTTCGCCGGAAGGCATGTTCTCCGCTGCCGGGATGACGCAGATCAGGTTGACCGGCAGGCGCCGTTCGGCCGCAGCAGCCATTACACCAAGCAGCACCGCTGCTCCGCCCATGTCGCTGACCATTTCTTCCATTCCGGGGCCCTTTTTCAAGGAAATGCCGCCGGTGTCAAAGGTAATGCCCTTACCGACCAGTCCGAGCGGCTCCTTCCACTCGGCCAGTCCTTGATATTTCATTACGATCATCACCGGATCGTTAACGCTGCCTTTGCCCACCTCGAGCAGACCGCCCATGCCGAGCTTCTCCAGCTGGGGCCGCTCCAGCACCTCGCAGTGCAGGCCTGCTGCGGAATATTGCTCGGCGATCCGCTGAGCCTCGACGCTGAGCAGAGCCGGCGTCAAGAAATTGCCCGGCAGATTCGTTAGATCGCGGGCGTAGTTTGTGGCATCGGCGGCGACAAGCGCACGCTGTACGGCCGCGTCTGCGGCGACGGCGTCATCGCGGTCCGCGCCGCCAAGAAGGATGCGCAGCTCCCGCAGCGCAAAGCTGCGGGGGGCGCTATCCTTCTTGTAGGCGGCCGGCGCGTACGCGCCCAGCAGGGCGCCTTCGGCTGCAGCGTAAGCGGCCTCCGCCGCAGACAGCGGGACGCCGCCTGCGCCTGCAGCCGGGCTGGCCCCGCCGGGGCCAAAGGCGCCGCGTACCGCCGCGCCTGCCCGCGCACTCGCGCCGCCCACGCGCTCCGCTCCCGCGCCAATGCTCGCGCTGCGCGCGTCCGCGCCGCCTGCGGCTGCGCCAACCGCATCCGCGGTCCACGCTACGCGGACCTCGCGAAGCCCCTCGCGCACCGCCGCCCGAACGGCCGCGGCTGCCGCCAAGCGAAGCGCATCGGCCGCCCTAACGCCGGCCTTGCGCACCCCCGCAACCACCACATAGCGGAGCGCGCCTCCGCCATACACCGAATACCCCCGCGTCTCGCCAAGCTCGCCGCGGAACCGCCCCGCCGCCGCTGCATCCTCCTGCAGCGCAGCGGCAAGCTCTGCGGGCAGCAGCGCCTGTACCGCCTCCGGCACGGCGCCGCCCCCGCTCAGCAAAAGAAGCGCATAGCGCGCTTCCGCGTCCTCTATGCGCTCCAGTGGTAAAGCATCGACGCCGCACAAGGCGCCGGTTCTCCAAGTCCATTCCGTCGTCATATCATCACCGCCAACCGTTTTTAGCCGTAAAACGAAGCTGCCTCCTGAATCACGCGCTGCATCGGAAGCTGGTACGGGCACTTCTGCTCGCACAGCGGCGTGTCTCGGCAAGGCTCGTGTTCGGCGCATGCCAGTATCTTTTCCTTATTTTTCTCAAAGAATGCCATGCCCTTCGGCAGCAAGCCCAGCTTATCGCGAATGACACTGGAAATCATCACATCCGGAATGGCGATGCCGACCGGACAGGAGCAGTAATTGCAGCGCCTGCAGTCGTGCACGGACAAATCCCCGGCAAGCTGCTCAAGCTCCGCGCGCTCCTCCGCTTCGACCTCCCGCTCCATTGCGGCCAAGTTCATCTTTACTTCGTCGATGCTTACCATTCCGGAAATCGTCGTATGTACGTCCTGGCTGTACGGATAACGAATCGCCTTTTCTACCGGCTGGACAAAGCCGCCCGACAACGGCTTCATCGCCGTTTTGCCCATCCCAAGCCGCGTCGCCGCCGGAATTAGCTCATCCAGCGCAAACGGCTGCACCAAGCTCAAATGAAACAGCACCTGATCAAATTGCCATTTTTGAATCCAGCGCGCCAGCAGCTCCGGGCGATGGCCGGTAATGCCGATAAAGCGCACATAGCCCTTCTCCTTCATTTCCAGAGCCGCACGGTACGCTCCATCCTCACTCATGATCTTCTTCATTTCATCGGGATAATTCACATAGTGGATTTGCAGCAGATCGATTCGGTCTGTTTTCATCCGTTTCAAGCTGCGCTCGATTTCTTCTTTCGCGGAAGCGTAATCCCGCTTATTCGTCTTGGTCGCCAGAAAGTATTCATCCCTGCGCCCCGAGATACATTCTCCTAATATTTCTTCGCTGTTGCGGTAGCCTGCAGCGGTATCGATATAGTTAATGCCCTGATCCAGTGCATAATGCAGTGTTTCTCTCGCCTGCTCCAGAGGCACCCCCGGCAAATTCATCGCGCCGAAGCCTAGCGCCGATGTTTTCCAGCCTGTTTTTCCAAACTCCGTATATCGCATAAGAGGTTCCCTCCTGCACCACTATCTTGGTTTTAGCGGGAGCACCACCAAAATGGTCGTTCCCATCCCCGGCTCGCTTTCCACCTGAACAAAACCCGAGTGGTTCTTGATGATCCGGTAGCAGACCGCAAGGCCAAGCCCGGTTCCTTCTTCCTTCGTCGTAAAAAATGGATCAAACAATCGGGACTGCGTCACCGCATCCATTCCCCTGCCGTTATCCTGAACAGAAATTTGTGCGTACGATCCGGCTTTATGGCATGTAATCCGCACAATTCCTCTTCCATCGTTATCCGAGCCCTTGATAGCCTCCACCGCATTCTTCACTACGTTCAGCAGCACCTGCTTAATCTGCTTGGCATCCACGCGCAGCAAAGCCTCATCGGCATGCTCCAAGCGAATTTCACAGCCGGCCAGCAGCGCCGAGCTTTCCGTCAGCAGTATCACTTCTTTAAGCAGCGAGGTGACATCCGTATCTACAATTACCGGGGCAGAGGGCTTGGAGGAATTTAAAAATTCATGAATGATTTCATTCGCGCGGTCAATTTCCTGTACGATGACATTGCCGTACTCCTCTTTGCCTACCTTCGCCAGATAAGGCTGGAGCAGCTGAATAAAGCCCCGAACCGAAGTCAGCGGATTACGGATTTCATGAGCAATGGCCGCTGCAATTTTGCCCAGCATAGCCAGCTTATCGTTACGGTACGCAGACTGCTCGATTCTGCGAAAATCGGTTACGTCTTTTACACTGATTAAGTAATCGCCGTCCAGCTCGTCTGGGTATGTAACCGTCACCAAATAATGCCTATTGTCCGAGTCGCTGAACTCATAATATGTACGTCGTCGCTGAAACATTTCGATATAAACACGGTAAATTAATTTCCGTCTGGACCGGGGAATCAACGGATGGCGCAGCAGCGTCTTCAAATCGCAGCCGGTAAGCAGCGCCCTTGAAACCTTAAGCAGCTTCGCCATCGGAATATTTACGAAGGAAACAAAACCGGCCTGGTCCACTAAGAAAACACAGGTATCCATGTGCTGTAAAATATGCTCGTATTTGTTCTTCACGGAAATGACCGCGTTCAAATCCCGAACGGCCTGCTCATACAGCTCGCCTTGTCTTTGCGATTGTCCTAAAACTACTACTTGCTCCGACTTTAACATTTCTGACATCGTAAAATCTCCTTCAGGAGAAATAGTTGGGCGCTTGGAAGTCCAAGCGCCCTGTCTTTGTAGTGTCAGCCTAGTATTCATTATAAGGGATTGACTGAATGAGTCAACTTCATGGGCTAACAACTTATCGCAGGTTCGTTTTACTGACTTTCATTTCCGCTTCACACTTTCGACATAAAATAATCAAAGTCCTTCCCACCAGAAAAATTTCAACTTCAATTCAGCCAAATGTCCACAAAATGAAAAAAAGCGCCCGTGCTTGTACGCACGAACGCCGCAAAAGGATCCTTAATTCTTTTCCTTTGTATTAAGCCAAGAAGGGATTCCCTCGCCGCCCTTTTGGTTCTCATTGTCTTTCCCTTTCTCTTCCTGCTTTTTTTCGATCTTTTCTTCGATCTTTTCTTTAAGCTTTTCCTTCGCTTCTTCTGCTTTTTCCTTCGCTTCTTCCATTTTCTCTTTTGACTCTTTGAGCTTTTCCTCGACCTTTTCCTTCGCTTTTTCAAGCCCTTCCTTTATCTCGTCAGGGGAAACGACCGGCGAATTCCCTGCATTTCGATCCCGGTCGTTGTCCTCTTTTTTGTTTCCGTTTTCTCCCCTGTTTTGGTTCTTTTTGTCGTCCTTATCCTCATCGTCGTCCCTGTCGTCCTGCTTGGTGCTGTTATTACCGCCGGACGGCGAATGATTTCGCGAGTTGGAATTCGAATTCGAAGCCGGTTTCCCATTTGAATTTCCATTTGAATTTCCATTGGAATTCGCATTTGGTTTCTCGTTTTTCTTCTCATCCTTTTCGGACGTGTTTTCTTTCTTCGTGCTTTCCCTCGTATCAACCGGGCGGACGGTTTCTACTTTCTCCACCTTTTTATTCTCGCTATTGTTTTTCCCCGACGATTTCCCCTCGGATTTCGCCTTCTCTACCTTCTTATCCAGCTCGCCGTTCTTTTCTTCCTCCAACAGCTGCTTCACCATTTCCCGCGTCAGCTTCGGTCCCGAGGACAGCAGCTTGCCGATGCCTTCGTATTCCTTGGCTACCTCATTGACCGAGCGGCCCTGGAATTCTTCAATCGTTACCGGAACTCCTTCATCCTTAGCCTTTAAGTAAATCATCAGCTTGCCTGCCGAAACCCCCTGCACAATCGCTTCCTCGCGGATTTCCGCAGGAGCTTCCAATGCGGTGACGACTAGCTTTTCCGGTGCAGCCGGGTGATGCTCTTGAATGACCTTGGAAACCTTCGTTTTGACGCTGGACACAATTTCCGATTCGCTCAGCTTCACTTGGTCGTTAATCAGTGTGCTGGTAATCACGATGTTTGCATCCTCTTGATCCTTTAGTACGGTTTTCTCGGCTTGCTCCATAATTAATGCCGCGGCTTCCTCCAGCTTTTGGCCTTCAATGTTAACCTGTTGAAGCAGCTCAATACCGTCCTTATTCAACCCTTGAGCTTCAACGACATCCTTACTTTCGTTAATACCGAGTTCAACACTGGGGTTAATATCCATTGCCACATAAGCGACAACAGTAAAGCTCCCCTTATGCATGCCCGGTAAGCCGTTCAGCAGCACGATGCACATGACGATCGCCGCGGCGGCAACTGCTCCCCATCGCATCACAAGCGGTCGAATCCGGTTTGCAGCAGGGCTAAATACAATTTCTTCACCGATTTCGCAGATCCGGCCTGCCCGGGGCACTTTGAGAAACATACCCTCCGGTGTCATCACGATCAGCTCGCTGCCCTGAATGTCCATCACGATCCCTTTATTCATCCGTGTCACTCCTTTCAGCCTGGGATCCTGGCATTTGTAAATATTCCTTTAAGTATGGGTACGGGCCGAAATAAATTAAGGCCGTCGCTATGATATATTTGCGGTTGCGTTCCAACGTTTTGCGCGATACCTCCACGTTCTCGAGCAGCTCCTTGATCGGAAGCATCTTCGTTCCGAGCAGCTGCCGCATTAATGGAGCCGACGATGCGAGCGTATGAGCGATTTGAAACAAGCTCTCGCGTGAATCGCTATGCTTGGGCGACACGGAAATCAGGTCTTCGAAGCTAATCCCAAATTCGGATAAACAGCGGGTGAAATCGAGGATTTCACTTCTCCGCGCCTCGGCCGTTTGATCCTTTTCATACCGGCTTACCGCCTCCTGAACTTCGACCGGATTCACAACGTTATCTTCCTCGTCCTCCACTTCAAACGAGCTCATCGGCGTTTGACCGGTAAAGCGCTGCTCCTTGCGGACATAATCGATCAATCTGCGGCGGATAACCGTTTCGGCAAAGCCGAGAAACGATCTGCCTCCTTCAGCGGAAAATTGATTAATCGCTTCGTTAAAAGCCGCTAACGCAATGCTGAATTCATCGTCTCTGGCTGGATCAATATATCGTTTGCAAAAACGGCTTGTCACCTTGGCTACATAAGGCTGATATTCCGCAATAAATCGATTGCGCAGCTTCATATCGCCTTCTTGAATGCGAGCGATGAGGCTCTCCGGAGAATCGGCAGAACCGCCCGCGCCGGCAGCGTCGCGTTTGCCGATAAATTTTTTGAACAGGACCAGTAGCACCGTTCCACCTCACATCTATAAGATTCGCTTGCGCGAAGCGCAATGCGGGGGTCTTCCCACCTACTTTTGACTGTAAAATAATAACGAAAGTTGCGATATCGGACAAGCCATTTTCAAGTTTTTTAACATTTTGTGAAAAATGTTCTAGAATGGTCTACCGATAAGCCGGTATAATCGCAACGATAAGAAGACCTTCAGCCCCGCAGAAGCCCTGTGCTTTCTAATCATTAAAAAAAGAGCGGAGAACCTCCGCCCATAGAAACCCGGCTGCTAAAACCGGTACGATTTTTTCGCTTTCTTGCGAAGCAGCTTTTCCTTGCGCTGACTCAGAACCCGGAGCCGAACTTTCAACTCCTCGTACCAGTCCTCGTCGCTCATCTGCTTCGCCACCGCCAGCAAATCGAGCGCCATATCAATTTGATCCTTGACGACCCGAAGCGGATCCTCATCATCGTGGTTTACGCAGTTCTCGTACATTTCATCATCATCTGAAAGCTCCACGAATTCCTCAAAGTCCACTTCCGACGCTTCATCCGCTTGCGCATATTCCAACAGGATCTCGTATTCCTTCTCGATCCAATAATGCACCTCAATCCGGTGACATACCGGACAAAACAACAACGGAACATTGTGGATCTGCGTCCGGTCATGCTTGACCGTTCCTTTCGTACCGATCATACTTGCTCCGCAACAAAAACTCATATGCACGACCTCCTCGCTTTTCCCTGTCAGGGCGACGCGTTCCACGATAGATTCGTTGTCTCTTTTGACAAAAACGTATTCGATGCTGAACGGCAAAATTCCTTTTTTCAAATTTTAGCAGCAGCCTTCTCCGCCACTTACATATGACGAGCTGGAACCGCATATCTTTTGGGTTAGTAAGCCTTGCGCAAGCCACTACATGAGAAGAGGTGCGTGACCATGGAAATGATTCCTATCGGCAGCAAGCAAATCGCTTGCGTCAGCTATGATGCTGAAACGTCTTCCGTCATTGTCCACTATCATACGGGAGAAGCCTCCGTCTGTCCCTCCGTTCCGGAAAATCAATTCCGAAAGCTCGCCGAATCAGACAACAAATACGATTTTTTGATGGAAATCATTCGTACCAAACCGGTGAAGGCGTAGCCCGAGAACAATCCTCTTCAATTCAATTAGTAAAACAAGGGCTTTCTGGAAAGGTTAAAATAACGTAGACATTAAATCGCTTATAAAAAACTTTTCGGTAAGGATGTGGAGAGGTTTGCCTAGACAATTAGTGGTCGGAAACGGAAAAATGCTGATCAATTTAGACCGGAATTGCTACATCCGGGATATTTACTTCCCGTTTGTCGGCCAGTTGAACCATGTCGGCGGCTTTTGGTGCCGCTTCGGCGTCTGGGTGGACGGACGGTTCTCCTGGCTTCAGGACGGCAGCTGGGCGTTTCGCCTTGCGTATACAGAAGACTCTCTTGTCACGGAAGTAACCGCGCAAAACCATGAGCTTGGACTGACGCTTCACATTAATGACGGCGTTCACCAGCGTGATTGTATTTTTCTGCGCCGTGTTACTGTCGTCAATCATGACGCTCAGCCTAGAGAGGTACGCCTCTTTTTCCACCAGGATCTGTTGATTAATGAAACCGAGGTCGGCGATACCGCCGCTTATTACCCGAAGAACAACACCGTATTCCATTACAAAAAAGACTCTTATTTCATGTTTGACGCCTGCTCCGAGTCCAAAGGCATTACCCAGTTTTCCACAGGGGTCAAGCGATTCCATCAAGCGGAAGGCACCTGGCGTGACGCCGAGGACGGCCACCTTATGGGCAACCCGATTGCCCAGGGCTCCGTGGACAGTACGATAGGTGTCCAGCATACCATCCCGGCGCACGGCGAAGCTTCCTACAATTATTGGATGACGGCCGGACATTCATTGGATGAGGTGTACGCTTTAAATCAGTACGTGCGCGAAAGCGGACCGGGCCATTTGCTCGACCGTGTAAAAATTTACTGGCAGCGCTGGGTCAATAAGTCGGAACGCGATTATGCCGACCTAACCCCGGAAATGATTAAGCTGTTTAAGCTTAGTCTCTTAATCGTGCGCACGCAGGTGGATGAAAACGGCGCTATTATTGCCGCCAACGACACGGACATTATGCAGTACAACCGCGATCATTACAGCTATATGTGGCCGCGCGACGGCGCGCTTGTGGCTTATGCCATGACGATGGCCGGTTATCACGGAACAATCGTGCCCTTTTTCCATTTTTGCGCCCGCGCGATTACGGAAGACGGCTATTTGCAACATAAATACAATCCGGACGGCACAGTCGGCTCCTCCTGGCATCCGTATTTGCATCAGGGCCGCGAGCAGCTGCCGATCCAAGAGGACGAAACGGCGCTTGTGTTATTCGCCCTGTGGCAGGATTATGTGAAGCATGAGCAAATCGAGCTGCCGCAGTCGCTTTATCCGGATTTGATCCGCAGAGCGAACCGCTTCCTATACACTTACGTAGACGAGGAGCTGAGCCTGCCGAAGCCAAGCTACGATTTGTGGGAGGAGCGCTACGGGATCTATACCTTTACGGCATCAGCTGTGTATGGCGGGATGATGGCTGCTTCCAATTTCGCCAAGCTGTTCGGCGATGACGAGCGGTGCCGCCGTTATGCGGGGCATGCGGAGCGGATTAAGGAAGGCATCCTGCGCCATCTGTGGGACGAAGAATCCGGCCGCTTCGCAAGGGGCTTATATAAGAAGGACGGCGTCTGGGTCAAGGATATGACGCTGGAAGCGAGCATCTACGGGCTGTTCGAATTTGGCGTGCTGCCTGCCGATGATCCGCGTGTCATCAGCACGATGAACGCGATTAAGGAAGGGCTGCGCATCAAAACGGACGTCGGCGGCATTGCCCGCTACTTCCACGACTACTACTTCCAGCGTTCTTCGGACGTTGATAATATTCCGGGGAACCCGTGGATCATTTGTACGCTGTGGATGGCGGAGCATGACATTGAAATTGCAAAAACAGTTGAAGATTTGCAAAAGCCTTATGCAACGCTGCAGTGGGTCGTGAACCATACGATGGAAAGCGGCGTTCTGTCGGAGCAGGTCGACCCGTTCGACGGAAGCCCGGTCTCCGTTGCTCCGCTTACTTGGTCGCACGCCACTTATGTACTTACAGCCGTTAAATATATGGAAAAATATAAAAAGCTCGTTCGTCGTTCCTAACGCAAACCATACAGCAAAACAGCAAAGCCCCTGCAGGTCTCCCTAAGGAGATGCAGGGGCTTTGCTGTTTTGTTCTTGCGCTAGCTAGACCATCGGGAAGCAAGCTTGCTTTGCCACGGTTACTTCGAGGTGTTTTTCCCGATAATGCCGCAGGATCCGGGATACCCGTCGTTTGCCTTCATTTCATCGAGGTGCTCACGCATCTCTTCATCCTGAGGCAAGTCTGCCGCTAGTTGCACGACAGGCTGGTGAAATTCGACATGCCCTTTTGCTTTTGGCTTTGTCATGCTTCCTTCACCTCCAGTAAGAATGCGAATCCTTACCGTACCTATTGTCTCAAAGCACGACGGGATTATACGGCTTACGAGGGCAACCGCTACTCCAGCTCTTGCTTCATTCTTGCGATCTGCTCCGGCTGACCGCTCACTAACAGCCGGTCGCCAAGGCGAAGCTGTGTATTCCCATGGGGGATAAGAAACGATTCGCCGCGATAAATCCGCATGATGAGCGCGTCGCCGAGGAACGGCAGCTTGCGCAGCGACTCGTCGTCATATCGCGGATTGCCGATGAGAACCTCATGCAGGCTTTCCCCTTCATCCACAATTAACCGCACGGCGCTCGGCGCTTCAATAATGCCCTTCATCAGCGCCCGAGAGGCGTACAGCGTTGAAATGACACTGAACTTCTCTTTATCCATAAAGTCAAATAGATCCGGATCCTCTACGCGTACGACGATACGCTCCTTGCCAAGACTCTCGGCATATTCCGCAAGCATAATGTTCAGCTTATCGTTTGTCGAACCAAGCACAATGACATCGCTTTGGAAAAGTCCATACTCTTCTAATGTGCCCACTTCCAAATTTGGCACCTGTTTCATGGGATAACGGGAGGCACGAATTTCTTCCCCTTCAGCATGATCATTTTCCGGCTGGCTCGTAAACAAACAGACCTCATAGCCTTCCTTCTGCAGGTCGAGAGAAACCGGCATCGTCATATGATTTGCGCCTACAATCCCTACACGGGTGCGGCGGTGCTCCTCTTTAGGAAACAATTTTGCGAACAGGATCGGAGAAATCAGGCAGGTCATTACCGCCACCAAAATAAATGCGCCGCTCAGCTGCTCCGTAATAAACCCAAATTCCTTAGCTACTGTGGTGGCCGCGATCACCAAGCTTAATGTGGAAGCGACCAGCACTCCGGAGCCAAGCGTTTCTCGCCAGGTGTGCCATTTTTTCAGTACTAAAATCGGGACGAGTTTGGATATATATATGAAGAAAAGAAGCAGCGGAATGACAATAATGCTTTCCGCCGTAAACAGCTTTTGCAGCTCCATATTCACGCCGACCATCACAAAGAAGATCGGAATGAGAAAGCCGTAGCCAAAGCTATCGAGCTTATGGACGAATTCTTTATTGGGCGCTGCCAGCGAAACCAGCAGCCCCGCCAGAAACGCCCCAAGAATCATTTCTACACCGAAGGACTGGGCGAGAACTACAAAGAGCAGAATCAGGGCGAACACCGCTCTGGTCCCGATCTGTACGGTCCCCGTACGCAGCACCTTAAACACAGGAAATCCCTGATACCTGCGCATAATCATGTACACCGCGAAGGCGACGACAAACAGCGCTCCGATAAAAAGCACATTGTGCAGGTTTTGCGATTGAAAGCTTATGTACACCGCAAGAAAAATCATCGTCACGAAATCAAGCAGTACGGTAACGAGCAGTATCGTTTGCCCGATCGGCGTTTCCGTTAAACGTCGTTCTTTTAATACAGGAAGTACGACGCCAAGCGAAACGGTGGAAATAATAAGTGCCGTTAAATAAGGCTCCTTCACAACGCCGATCCACATTAAGATGAAGCCAAACAGCAGAGAAAGTATGACGACGCCACTGAATATAACCAACGAAACCGCAAGCGGGTTATAGCTGTTTACGTCAGCCTTTCCCGGACTCGGGCGGAACCGCGAAAAGTCAATTTCCACCCCGCTCAAAAACATCAAATAAATAAACCCGAACAAGGACAAAAGCTCGAGGTATGGGTCCTCGCTCACGAGATGGAAGCCGCTTTTTCCGATGATGAGACCAACGACAATCTCGGCCACGACGACAGGTATAAACCGCATATTAAAGCGGTGAAGCAGGATCGGCACCAAAAATGCGATGATGACAACGATCATGAGAGAAGTTAGTGAAGTTGAATGTTCGATCGCACTCATCCCCTTTATAATGTAAAACGCCGGGTCCGAGTTTGTGCTCTTTCTCCGGCGTTTTTATCGTATTCGTTATGCGCTGGTGTTATTCAAAAAAAGTAGAGCGACTATTCGCTGTACGTTTCTTTGTATTTGTCCGCCGACCAAAGCTTTTCAACCTCAGACGGATCGGACAGCTCTACTTGAATCATCCAGCCTTCGCCGTATGGAGCTTCATTTACCTTTTCTGGAGAACCGCTTAAGCCTTCGTTGATCTTGATTACCTTGCCCGAGACCGGGGAATACAGCTCGGATACGGTTTTTACGGATTCCACACTGCCGAAAGGCTCGCCAACCTGCAGCGTATCTCCGAGTTGCGGAAGCTCAACGAACACGATGTCTCCCAGCTCATTTTGTGCAAACTCTGTGATGCCGATCGTTACGGTATTGCCCTCAACCTTCGCCCACTCATGCTCTTCGGTGTATTTCAGTTCAGCTGGTACGTTCATGAATTTTCCCTCCACCATTATACGTTTATAATCAATGCGGCTGCGCTTAGGCTCTCTTCGGGCCTAAAACTTTGTGTATCCGCTGTTCAACCATGCCAATTGCTTTCTCTCCTGCTCCAAAGAAACGAAGCTGATGCTCTCCGTCAAACAAATAAAAAGCCGGTACATACTCGTTTTCAAAAGCATCCGTTACGCTGTGCGCATTATCAACCAGCACAGGGTACTCCAGCCCATATTGCGCGATAACGGCTTTAACCGCTTCAACATCGGTATCCTTTTCGGACCTTGGCATATGAACGCCGACGACCTGCAGACCGTAGAGCTCGCCGTATTTTTGCGGCCATTCCTTCAGCTGCGGCATGCCCTCTTTGCACATATAACAGCTGACCGCCCAAAAATGGACAAGCACCGGTTTTCCTTTCAGCTCCTCTTTGTTGACCTGACCGTTGATCCACTCCGAAGCTCCTTCAAAGCCCGGCAGCTTTGCCCGTAAGCCCATTGGCATGGCGAATTCCCCTTTCGCTGTAGGTTATCAAAAAACCCCCGTTCCCCCGCACGCCCTTACGAGCTTGCAGGACAAAGGAGGGTCGTCGACATTCCAATTACCTTGCGGTCACAAATTGCTGGCCCGGCTTCCAATTCGCCGCACAAAGTCCGCCGGATTGCAGCGCTTGAAGAACACGGATCGTTTCATCCACGCTGCGTCCGATATCATTATGAGTAACTACCTGATATTTCAGCTCGCCTTCCGGGTCGATAATAAACAGACCGCGCAGCGAAATGCCTTCTTCTTCAATCAATACGCCGTAGTCGCGGGCCGCCGTCTTGTGAATATCGGAAGCAAGCGGGTAATTCAGCGTACCAAGTCCATTCTGGTCGCGCGGAGTGTTGATCCATGCGCGGTGGGAGAATTTGCTGTCCGTCGAAACGCCGAGAATTTCACAATCTAGGTCGTCAAAAAGCTCCATCTGGTCGCTGAACGCGATAATTTCCGTCGGGCATACAAACGTAAAGTCGAGCGGATAAAAAAATAAGACCAGCCACTTGCCCCGGTAATCGGAAAGAGACACCCTGCCAAAATCCTTGCCATTGCCGAGTGCGGTTTCCATCGTAAAGTCCGGCGCTTTCTTTCCAACCAAACGATCAGCCATTTCATTCTCCTCCTATCAAAATGGTTCTTGTTGTAGGACGTGAGAGTTCGTATGTAGTTTTTTCCATACAAATCGTATCATTCCGTAAAATCAAAGTCAATTCAACCTGTATTTAAGCAGCCCCTATGGAAAACGCAAAAAAAGCTGCCCAGCCATGATAGGCCTGGAGCAGCTTTACGCTTTGTTACTTTATTTGCTCACTGCGGCAACGATCAGATCGCCCATTGCCGTTGTGCCGATCGCCTTGCTCTTGTCTGTAGCGATGTCGCCTGTGCGGTGTCCCGCATCCAGAACGTTCTTCACTGCGCGCTCGATCGAGTCGGCCGCATCGGAATATCCGAACGTCAAGCGGAACATCAGAGCAACAGACAGGATCGTCGCGATCGGGTTCGCGATGCCTTGTCCGGCAATATCCGGTGCGGAGCCGTGTACCGGCTCGTACAAGCCGAAGCTGCCTTCGCCCAGCGACGCGGAGGAAAGCATACCGATCGAGCCGGTCAGCATCGCCGCTTCATCGCTGAGGATGTCGCCGAACATATTCTCGGTGACGATAACGTCGAAGCTGCTTGGACGGCGCAGCAGCTGCATTGCGCAGTTGTCGACAAGGATGTGCTCCAGCTCAACATCCGGATAATCCGGTGCAATGCGGTTTACCGTTTCGCGCCACAGGCGGGACGTTTCGAGAACGTTTGCCTTGTCGACGGAAGCTAGTCTCTTGCTGCGCTTCTGCGCAATTTCAAACGCTTGGCGCACAATGCGCTCCACTTCGTTTACATTATATACACAAGTGTCGACCGCTTCTTGACCGTTCGCACCCTCGCGGCGGAATTTCTCGCCGAAATAAATGCCGCCTGTCAATTCACGTACGACAATCAGATCTGTACCTTCCAAAACTTCTGGCTTCAATGTCGATGCATCCTTCAAGCAGTCGAAGATTACTGCAGGACGGATGTTCGAGAACAAGCCGAGCTCTTTACGGATGCCGAGAAGACCGGTTTCCGGACGAAGCTCCTTCGAATTGTTATCCCACTTCGGTCCGCCAACCGCACCGAGAAGAACTGCGTCTGCGCCTTTGCAAAGCTCCAGCGTATCCTGCGGCAGCGGAGTACCTTTCTCGTCAATAGCGATCCCGCCGAACAGGGCGTGAGCCGTTTCAAAACGGTAGCCAAACAGCTCCTCCGTACGCTTCAATACCTTTTCCGCTTCAGCGACTACCTCAGGTCCGATCCCGTCGCCCGGGAGTACTGCAATTTTTTTCACGTCTGACATATTGTAAAAACTCCTTCCGCAGCTTTGTACACACTAGCTTTATTTTTATCATAAAGCTTGCCATTTTACAAAGATATAAAAACTATTACCTTTATAGGATGTCTCTATCAACAAAGCCGTAAACAAAGATTGGAACCGGACGAAATTTAGGATAAAATGGGTAACAATATTTGCAAAACGGTGTAACAGCCAAGGAGGCATCCGCCCGATGAATATACCATTTTCGAAAGCAACAGAAGGTCTGACATCGTCAGCCGTAAGAGAAATTTTAAAGCTGACTCAGGGGAAGTCGGTCATCTCCTTTGCCGGCGGACTGCCAGCGGAAGAGCTATTTCCCATTGAAGCGGCGAAGCAGGCGTATAACCGCGTTTTTGAACAGGGACCCGCGGCGCTTCAATATAATTTGACGGAAGGCCATATGGGCTTCCGCGAAAAGATGTGCGAGCGGATCACCCGCAAGGGAATCGCAGCCACACCGGCCCAGATGCTCGTCACAACCGGCTCGCAGCAGGCGATTGATTTGCTCTGCCGGGTTATTTTAGATCCTGGCGACACCGTGCTTGTGGACAACCCCACCTATTTGGCGGCGCTTCAGGTGCTGCACTCCTACCAGGCCAATGTAGTTCCTGTAGCCAGCGATGCGGATGGCATGCTGCCGGACGATTTGGAAGCAAAGCTGAAGGAGCACCGCCCGAAGCTCGTTTATACGACGCCGACCTTCTCCAACCCGACAGGGAAAGTGTGGAGCAAGGAGCGGAGGCTGGCGCTTGTGCGGTTGACACAGCAGCACCAAGCGCTCGTGCTCGAAGACGATCCGTACGGCGATATCCAGTTTGACCCGGCAGAGTCGTTCCCGCCGATCGTAACCTTGGCCGGACCGCTGGACCAGTCCAATGTCGTGTACACGAGCACCTTCTCGAAGACGGTCGTCCCGGCGCTGCGCACCGGCTGGGTCATTGGCTGTACGCCGGTTATTCAAATGATGGCGCGGGCGAAGCAGGCGTCCGACCTGCACTCCAGCTCGCTCGATCAGCAGGCGCTGTATCACCTGCTTAACGAATTTGATCTGGATGCCCACATCGGCCTCATTCGCGAGCAGTACCGCGAGCGGATGCAGCTGATGGTCAGCATCCTGAAGGAGCACAGCTGGCCGGGCGTCACGTGGAACGAGCCGAAGGGCGGCATGTTCCTGTGGCTGGAGCTGCCGGAGTCGATCCACTGCGAGCCGCTGCTGAAGCGCTGCGTGGAGGAAGGCGTCGCGTTTGTGCCGGGTGCGCCGTTTTATATCGGGCAGCCGAAGTGGAACACGATCCGCTTGAATTTCACCCATACCGACCGGGAGCGAATGATTCTCGGCATGCAGCGATTCGCCAAGGTAATGGATGAATTTGTGAGTGCCCAGCCATCAGGCACGACGGTGTGACGAATCCTACCCAATTGTGCAGGAACCGATAGACCTCGCTAATCCCAAACAAAAATAAGGACGTCTCCGCCCTTTCGACAAAGGACCGCAGGCACACCATTTCACTTGTGTGTGCCTGCAGTTCACGCCGAAGCATGGGAGACGTCCTTTTCGTTTCACTGCTCTAACTATCCATTCGATCTGCGCCGCGCCACGCCGCTCTCATAAGCCGCCTGGATGACCGCATCGCGCACCTTGTCCGCTACCGCGGAATTAAAGACACTCGGGATAATGTAATATTCGTTCAGTTCTTCATCCGAAACGACGGAAGCAATGGCGCTTGCCGCAGCCAGCTTCATCTCTTCCGTAATCCGCGAAGCCCGGCAGTCCAGCACGCCGCGGAATAAGCCCGGGAAGCAAAGCACGTTATTAATTTGGTTCGGGTAATCCGACCGACCCGTAGCCATCACGCGTACGTGACCCTCTGCATCCTCCGGCGAGATTTCCGGCGTCGGATTGGCCATGGCGAATACGATGGCATCCTCAGCCATCTTTTTCACGTCCTCTACCTTCAGCAAGCCTGGACCGGACACACCGATAAAAATGTCGGCTCCGCTAATGACGTCCGACAGCGCCCCCGTCTCCCGGTTCGGATTCGTATGCTCCGCGTACCAATTCCACGCATCGTGAGCGTAAGACTGCCCTCGCACCAGAGCGCCTGCGCGGTCGACCCCGACAATATTGCGCGCTCCCGCCGCGAGCAATATCTTCGTGCAGGCGATACCGGCGGCTCCAACTCCGCACAGGACAATCTTGCAATCGGCAAGCTGCTTGCCCACAACCTTCAGCGCATTGTAGATGCCCGCAAGCATTACTACTGCCGTGCCGTGCTGATCATCATGGAACACCGGAATATCCAGCTCTTCGATCAGCCGCTGTTCAATTTCAAAGCAGCGCGGGGACGAAATGTCCTCCAAATTAATGCCGCCGAACGCGGGCGCAAGCAGCTTGATCGTGCGAATAATTTCTTCCGTATCCGTCGTATCCAAGCAAATCGGGAATGCATCGACGCCTGCGAGCTGCTTAAACAGCATCGCTTTCCCTTCCATTACCGGCATCGCCGCCATCGGTCCGATATGGCCGAGCCCGAGCACCGCTGTCCCGTCCGATATAACGGCAACCGTGTTCCGCTTAATGGTCAGCGTGTGCGCTTTCGACGGGTCCTCATGGATCGCCATGCAAACACGGGCTACACCCGGGGTATACACCTTCGATAAATCATCGCGCGTTTTGATCATCATTTTCGGAGTGACCTCGATCTTCCCGCCCAAATGCACCAAGAAGGTTTGGTCCGATACCTGCAGCACCTTCACTCCGTCCAGCTTATTCAACACATTAACGATTAGCTCGCTGTGCAGCGTTTCGGTAATGTTTACCGTTATATCACGGATCGTCGTCGCCTTCCCGGCACGGTTCACGTCGACGGCTACAATATCCCCGCCGGCATCTCCGATTGCCGTAGCAATTTTACCGAAGGTAGTTTTTCCTTTATCAATTTCTAATCGAAGTACAATGTTCGTGCTTGCATTCGCCGGTGTCGCCATAACTTCTTCACTCCTGACGGACAAAGGTCCCTGTTGATAGGGTATATGGTACCGCTTACATAGTTGGATGTGAAGTATTCGTTCATAAAGTGATTATTGTTCATTTTGTTCACGGTCAGCGCTATCTTGCAGCTCGGCGGTAAATCCGTTCCGGTCTTCCCACAGTGCCATAAGACAAATCCGCACGAAGACGACCCTCCGAAACCATATACTCCAAATACCTTCTCGCCGTAGAGCGGCTGATTCCGATGGACTGCCCCAGATCCTCAGCGGTAATTTCGCTGCGCTGCTCCATGAGAGCCGAAACCTTATCCAGCGTCATCCTGTCGATGCCCTTCGGCAGCCACCCTTGGCTGCGATTCGGCTCCGGCGACCCGCGAAGAGAATCAATTTCCTGCTGGTCTAAGAGCTGTCCGCTGCTTTCCATGAGACTAAGCCGTTTCCGGTACTCTTTATACCGCTCCAGTGTTTCCTCCAAGCGGCTGAAAATAACCGGCTTTACAATATAATCAAACACCCCTTTATGCATCGCTTCCCGTATTGTCCTTACTTCTTTGGCCGCTGTAATCGCGATCACATCGGTATCGGGACAGTGCTCGTGAATATATTGTAAAATATCAAAGCCGGTGCCATCGGGAAATTGAATATCGAGCAGCACCAGCTCGGGCTTCGGATCGATTTCGAGAAAATGAATTGCATCCTGGCAATCCCCGGCAATCCCTACGACCCGGTAGCCCGGAACCTTTTCCACAAATTTTTGATTGATAAGCCCAATACGGGAATCATCCTCCGCGATCAATACTTGAATCATTGCTGTTCCCCCTTCGGTATCACTGCAAGCAAGGTCGTCCCCTCCAACGGTGAACTGGAAATGCTGATTGACCCGCCTAAATCACGGATCGCCTGCCTCACCAGTGAAAGTCCGACCCCGCGGCCCGACGAAGCCTTCGTTGAGAAGCCCGCTTCAAAAATACGCTCGCGGTCCGCGTCCGCAATGCCCGGCCCTTCATCCGAAACCTCAATCAATAGATCACGGCCGAGATCAGTCATAAATATGGTCACCCGCTTGCCCCTTGCCCCAGGCAGAAGCACCGCTTCCATCGCATTATCAATAACATTGCCTAAAATCGTCACAATATCGCTGCGTGAAATATGCTTTGGCACATCGCAAAATGAGCTTTCCCGATCCAATGCAAGCTCCACCTTCAGTTCCTTCGCCCGATTAAATTTGCCGATCAGCAATCCTCCGATGATCGGGTCCGGAATTTGTTCCGTAACAAATTCAATCATATCCTCCTGCGAATCTGTCTCTTGTACAATGACCTCAAGTGCTTCATCATACAAATCCAGCTGAATTAGTCCCGATATTAAATGCAGCTTGTTGGCGAATTCATGCGTTTGCGCTCGCAGCCCGTCTGCATATTTTTTCATTAACGACAGCTGGCTTTTGAGCTCGTTAAGCTCGGTGACGCTGCGAAATGAGGAGACGGCCCCGATGATCCGGTCCTGTCCGTCGATAATTGGAATGCGGTTCGCTACAACAATATGCTCGCCTAGTACGGTTTCCGCATCAAATTCAGCTTTTCCGCTGCGCATGACATTGAGTAACCTTGTTTTCGGCAAAATCTCGGTTACCGGAACGCCGGTCACATCCATGTCGGGCGGCACATCGAGCATCCGCTTGGCAGCCAGATTGGCAGCTGTGATTTGTCCCTTGGCATTGACCGCTAATATGCCTTCACGGAGCGACTGCAAAATCGCCTGCTTTTCCGTATAAAGTCTCCCGATCTCTTCCGGCTCCAAGCCATGAGTAGCCTGCTTTATTTTTCCTGCAATCATCCAAGCCCCGATCATCCCCAACAACAGACAGGCTGCCGCAATAAGGACAGTGTACTTCGTTTGCTTTCCCTGGGTTTCCTGTATATGCTCCAGTAAAAAACCGACCGATACGACACCGATCACTTGGTCTTGATCATCGACGATCGGCGCCTTGCCGCGCAGCGAGACCCCCATACTGCCTTTAGCCTCGGAAATAATAGCATGTCCTTCGAGAACGGGTCCATTATCCCCGCCCATCATCGGCATTCCAATTCTCTCCGGTATCGGATGCGAATAACGGATCCCTTCGCGGTTCCCTACCACTACAAATAACGCGCCCGTCTGCTTACGGATCGTTTCAGCCAATGGCTGAATGCTTTGCGTAGGATCGGATTCGGCGAAAGCCTGCCTGATTTCCGGCATTGCTGCGACCGTTTTAGCCAAATGCAGCGCCCGTATACCTATTTGCTCCTTCACCGAGGAACTCCATAAGGATTGAAAGAGCAGTGCCAGCACGACAATAACAATGGCCAGAAGAGAGCATATAAACACCGCTAACTTGGTGTGAAGCTTTATGGTCATGGTATCTCCTCCTCTGTCATTGCTATTGTAATCGATTTCAAGAAGGGACTGAAATGCAAGACCCGTGATTTTTATGAACAAAATTACGTTAATTTACATTATTCATCTTATCAGCGAAAGCTATTCAACCATGCTACTCCCGTGATAAGATCAGTCCAGAAAAAGAAAGCGCTATCATAAAAGAGATGAGAGGGGTATTTCAAAATGAACATGAGCCGTTTCCCGTGGAAAACAACCGCTTTGTCCGCGATTCTTGCCATAAGCCTTACAGCCTGCGGAGGTGCGAAGCCAGATGCTTCGAACAGCGGCAGCGCTGAACCCGCTTCCAAATACCCTGAAAAGCCAATTACCGTTGTCGCTCCTTCCGGCGCAGGCGGCGGCTGGGACAAAACCGCTCGTTCCCTTACAAAAATCTTGGGTGAAACGAAGCTTGTCGGCCAAACCATGACGGTAGAAAACAAGCCGGGCGGCGGCGGTGCCGTGTACATGGCCGAATACGCGACGAAAGAAGTAAAAAACCCGTATATCCTGCTTGTTAACTCTCCGCCGATCTTGATTAATAATCTGAAGAGCCAAGGAAACAGCCCTTACGGCTATCAAAACACAACACCGCTGGCCCAGCTTACTAAAGATTTTGGCGCCATCGTTGTCGCTGCGAATTCTCCGTACAACGACATCCAGTCCTTAATGAAGGACATGAAGGCTGATCCGAAAAAGCTGACGGTTGCAGGCGGCTCTGCGCCTGGCTCCATGGACCACCTTATTGCAGTGCTGCCAGCTTATAAATCAGGCGTTGACCCGAAAGCTGTAAAATACGTATCCTACGATGGCGGCGGTGAAGCCATTGCGGCACTGCTTGGCTCCAATGCTGATGTGATTGCCACGGATGCTTCCGCAGTTGGCCAATACTTGAAGTCCGGCAAAGTTAAAGTGCTTGCCGTTACTTCCACTGAGCGCTTGAAAGGCGACCTTAAAGACGTGCCTACATTGAAGGAGTCCGGAATCGACGTTGACTTTACGATCTGGCGCGGTGTCTTCGGACCAAAGGAAATGTCCAAGGACGAGCTCGCATATTGGGAAAAGACGCTAAAGGCACTTAGTGAAAAAGAAGAATGGAAGAAAGAGCTTCAAGCGAACGGATGGGAAAGTGAATACCGCGGCAGCGCAGACTTCACGAAGTTCTTAGGCGAGCAGGAAAAGCTGATCAAAGAACTGCTTAGCGCCCTCGGAATGGCAAAATAAGTGAAACCGCTTGAACGGGAGGGGCGTCCCGCGCCCTTCCCTTTTTCTATATCTTTACTTGGAGAGGTGAGGTGATTCCTCATGCGATACGTCAAAAATTTCGATATCGGGGCGGCCATTCTATTTCTACTCGTTGGCGGAGCATTCGTCTGGGAAAGCCGGAAGCTTGCGGCTACCGCTTTTGGAAGCAGCGTAGGCCCGGATCTGTTTCCCCTCGTCCTAGGCTCCCTGCTCGTCCTGCTCAGTATCAAGCTGATCTTTGAGAGCAGAAAGCAGCTCCGCGCCTCCACCGGAGCATCCGATGCCGCTGATGGAGAGAAGCCGGATAATACCCGATTCCTGCTGATCCTGGGTGCGACAATAGCCTATGTGCTTCTGATGGAGCCCTTAGGCTATATCATCAGCACGTTTTTGTTTTTATTAACCGGGTTTCAAGTCATGTCCCGAAGCGGACTGCTGAAGTCGATCGGGATTTCCGCCGCTTTTTCCATTCTTGTTTATGTGCTGTACGTTAATTTACTTCAGGGCACACTGCCCCCGCTGCCAGCTTGGCTCGGAATGTAGGGAGGGAACACCATGGATGTGATGCAATATTTAATGAATGGCTTCGCCACCGCGCTTCAGTGGCATAACCTGCTTTTTGCTTTCGTCGGCGTGCTCATCGGCACCGCAGTCGGTGTTCTCCCCGGCATCGGGCCCATGAGCGGCGTGGCGCTGCTTATTCCGGTGACTACCTCGCTCACGGGAGGTCTTTCGCCTGAAGAAGCGGCGACCAGCGCCATTATTTTGCTTGCCGGCGTCTATTACGGCGCGATGTACGGCGGCTCGACGACGTCGATCCTGCTGAATACGCCGGGCGAGTCCTCATCCGTCGTGACTACACTCGACGGCTACCAAATGGCGCGCCAAGGCCGTGCCGGGGCGGCACTTTCCATTTCGGCGATCGGCTCGTTTTTCGCCGGGATTCTTACGCTGATCGCGCTTGTCCTGCTCGCGCAGCCTCTGTCTGCGGTGGCCATCAGCTTCGGGCCGGCGGAATACTTCTCGCTTATGCTGCTCGGTCTCGCAGCCGTCAGCGGGCTTGCCGGCAAATCGATGACGAAAGCGCTCATCATGACCGTTTTCGGTCTACTGCTTGCAACAGTCGGCATCGACAATGTTTCCGGTGTCGCACGTTTTACTTACGATCAGCCGACCCTGTATTCGGGCTTTGAATTTTTAACGATTGCGGTCGGTTTGTTCGCCCTTGGAGAAGTCTTTAAATCGATTCGTGAACGCGATTATACGGGCGGCACGGTTTCCAAGGTCGGCCGCATCCTTCCAACCCGGCAGGACATGAAGGATAGTGCGGTGCCGATTGTACGCGGCTCCTTCTTAGGCTTCTTTATCGGGATTTTGCCGGGAGCAGGCGCTACCCTTGCTTCCTTCTTTTCCTATATTCTTGAGAAAAAGCTCAGTAAACACCCGGAAAAATTCGGCAAGGGTGCAATCGAAGGCGTCGCTGCCCCGGAGTCGGCGAACAACGCTGCTTCCGGCGGGGCGATGATCCCTCTGCTGACCCTTGGCATTCCGGGATCAGGCACCACTGCAATATTAATGGGCGCGCTCATTATGTATAACGTGCAGCCAGGTCCGCTGCTCTTTGAAGAGCATCCTGGCGTCGCATGGGGGCTCATTGCAAGTATGTTCGTCGGCAACCTGATGCTGCTTGTTCTGAACATGCCATTGGTCAAAGTGTTTGCAAAGCTGATTCAAACGCCTTCGAAATATTTGCTGCCGATCATCGTAGCAATTTCCGTATTCGGTGTGTACGCCGTTCAAGTTCAGCTCTTCGACCTTCTGCTGCTCGTTGGCTGCGGAGTAGCTGGCTACTTCCTTAGCAAGCATGAATTCCCGCTTGCCCCTCTCGTTCTCGGGCTAGTCCTTGGTCCGATGATTGAGAACAATATGCGCAGAGCACTGACCTCATCTAACGGGGATTTTCTAGTGTTTGTGCAAAATCCGATTTCAGCTGTATTTTTAGTTATCGCTCTGCTGTGGCTGCTTATTCCGATGCTGCTTCGTCTGCGCGGCAAAAATACGGTTGTCGAAGAAGCATAACAATGGAACGGCCCGTTTCTCTAAGAAGTTAGGGAAACAGGCCGTTTATTATTTATGTGGTCCAGTTCCAGGACCCCAGGGCCCCAGGGCCAAGGCCAAGTCCAGGTCCAGTTCCAGTTCCAGTTCCAAGTCCAGGTCATGCATGTTTACCTTATGTGCTCTTTTATTTCCGGCATACCCTGTTCTTTTAGTCTTCTTCTTTTCCCTTCGTTTCTTTTAAGCTGTGGAGAGCGCTAAGCCCCGTAAATACGTTATGAGCATCAGTTCTAGACTTTGATCCCGATTAAGGGCCATATTAAAGCCGTTCTTCAGCTCAAGCGAAGCAAACCCGTGCACCATGCTGCGGAAAGCACGTACAGCGTGCAGCGCCTTTTCTTCCGTTAGCCCGAAGCCGTCCATAATTCTCAGCATGAAGGTGAGAATCTCATCGCTTGCCGCAGACACATCCGGGTCCAGCGGGTCCGGTGCTGAAAGCGTTGCTTCATAGAGCCCGGGGCGCTGTCTTACAAAGCCGACATAGGAACGGCCTACGGCAAGCACAGCCTCTTCACCCGCCTTCCCGACGGTGCCATTCAGCAATGCGATCCTAAGCTGCTCAAGCCCGTGAATGGCCAAGCTCTTTCGCAGATCCGGCAGCCCGCCGATATGGTTGTATAACGAAGGCGTCTTGACCTGCAAGCGCTTCGCAAGCTCCGCCAAGGTTACACTTTCAAGCCCGGCTTCATCCGCCGCACGAGCGGCTTCTTCCAATATCATAATTTGATTCAATCCAATTCGCGGCGACATTGTAGTCTCTCCTCCTACCCAGCCGTATGAATGCGCAGCTTTTGCAGCTTGCGCTCGGCTTCCTCTATGGCTCTGTCGATAGCAGTTGCCGGGTTCTCGAGCAGCTCGCCATGTCCAACCGCAAGCAGACTCGGCTTCAAATCCCGCAGCTTGCGCGCGCTGTCCAAAGCCTTGGACAAACTCCACGTAGCTAACGCCGGAAACGGGAACAACGGCTTCATAACGCCCGATACCGCCATTCCCCCGCGAATCTGAAAAGCATCGCCTGCAATAAGCGCCCCTGAACGGGTATCGAGGAACGCCATGTGCCCGGGAGTATGGCCCGGCGCAGCAATGGCACTTAAGGAGCCGATCTGATCCCCTTCGCGCAGAAGCCGGTCAGGACGGGTCTTCACTGCTTTTGGAACGCCTCCCTTTATCGGGGTTTGCGGCTCATCCGGAAGCAAGCTGCGGTCACCCTTCAATAGACCCGCATCCCGCTCAGAAATAAGAACTTCCGCTGCCGGCAGCATCGATTTCAGTTTATCCAGCGCTCCGACATGATCGTCATGAGCATGCGTCAATATAATGCGTGTAATCGGTTTTCCGATCTGCTCGGCAGCACGAACAATCGGTTCCGCACTGAAAGGAAGCGCGGCGTCAATGAGCGTCAGCTCCTTGGCTTCCTCTACAAAATAACAGTTGACCGGAAACCATCGCGGCATAAAGGTTAGTTGAATTACGTTTTGATTACGAATCGTTCTCACGAGTATCATCCCTCTTTTTCATGACTTAAAACTAATTATATTAGTATAATAACTAAGTACATTAGTTTTAGCAATAGGGATTTATGATTTTCTGATCAAAATGCGCCTCTTTGCTTATACAGATCTTTTTCAGCCTTCGATTCCGAATCCCGGCTTTTGAATGCGATATCTGAATACGAGCCCGCCCACTCTTCATTCTACCGTAGTTTTGCTAAACAAAAACCCTTACCGATTTACAAGCGTTGTGTGTTCGCTTGGCTCGATAAGGGTTCATATTCGATTATACATGCACGGCTACTCGTGCCTGCATCGATGCAGTATTTCCTTGTCTTACAGCAGCTTCATGCTGCCTGCACGAGTGCTGCCCGGGTTGTTCCGCTTATCGACTAAGCGGTTCACCGCATCCATGTACGCCTTGGCGCTTGCTTCCAGAACGTCCGTGCTGACGCCGCGGCCGTGTACGGAGAGCTCGCCTTGGCGAAGGTGAACATGCGCCTCGCCGAGCGCGTCGGTTTCGTGGGATACGGATTTCACGGAGTAATCCTCCAGCTCCACCTGCTCCCCCGTCACCTTGTCGATCGCCTTGTAAATCGCGTCAACCGAACCGTTGCCTTCCGCCGACTGCTCGTGAATCGAGCCGTCCGCCGCCTTCAGGCGCACGGTTGCCTGCGTCGCGGTTTGCGGCTCGCCGTAGGAAACACGGATCGCCTCCACCACGAACAGCTCCGGCGTTTGAATGAGCTTTTCTTCGATCAGAGCACGAAGATCCTCATCGGTAACCGATTTTTTGCGGTCCGCCAAGTCTTTGAACTTCGCGAAAGCTTCATTCACTTTTTCGTCCGAAAGCTCATAGCCGAGATCAATCAGCTTTTCGCGGAACGCATGGCGACCGGAATGCTTGCCGAGCACCAGCTTGCTGTCCTTCAAGCCAATTGTTTCCGGCGAAATGATTTCGTACGTCGTTTTTTCCTTCAGCATACCGTCTTGGTGAATGCCGGATTCATGCGCGAACGCATTCGCCCCGACAATCGCCTTGTTGCCCGGCACCACCATGCCGGTCAGCTTGCTGACTAAACGGCTGGTGCGAGCGATTTCGCTCAGAACGAGCCCCGTCTTCGCGCCATAGAACGCTTGGCGGGTTTCCAGCGCCATCGCCACTTCCTCGATCGCGGTGTTGCCTGCACGCTCCCCGATTCCGTTGATCGTGCCCTCCACCTGATCGGCTCCGTTCTCGATCGCAGCCAGCGCATTCGCCGTCGCCATGCCAAGATCGTCGTGGCAGTGTGCGCTGAGCTGGATCTTCTCGCAGCCCGGCACCTGCTCGCGCAGCACCTTGAAAATATTACCAAATTCGCTCGGCGTCATATACCCGACCGTGTCCGGAATGTTCACAACCGTCGCGCCCGCGCGGATGGCCATCGCCGTAACCTCGCAAAGGAAGTCCAGCTCCGTCCGTCCAGCGTCCTCCGGCGAGAACTCGATTTTATCGAAGTATTTCTTCGCATACCGGATGGCAGCTTCCGCCGTTTCCAGCACCTGCTGCTTTTCCATGCGAAGCTTATGCTTTCGATGAATCGGCGAGGTCGCCAGGAACAAATGGATGCACGGGTCCTGCGCACCCTTCAAAGCTTCACGAACCGCTTCGATGTCCTGCTCCCGGGAACGGGAGAGGCCGATAACGGATGCGTTCTTCACCGCTCTGGCTACGGCGTTCACCGCAGCCAGGTCGCCCGGCGAAGCAGCCGGAAACCCGGCCTCGATCCGATCGACACCGAGCTTTTCCAGCTGCAGTGCGATTTCGACCTTCTCTTGGGTATTCAGGTTTACGCCCGGGGACTGCTCGCCGTCCCGCAGTGTCGTATCAAATATATAAATTTTTCTCATGGGGTCACCCCATTACTTTTTGATCCAGTGCATTAACTCACGCAGACGTCCGCCAACCTGCTCGATCGGATGCTCCGACTCGATGCGGCGAGTTGCAGTAAGGAATGCGCGGTTCGATTGATTTTCCAGGATGAAATCGCGTGCGAATTTGCCCTGCTGGATATCGGACAATACCGCCTTCATTTCCTTCTTTGTTTCTGCAGTGATGATACGAGGTCCGGTAACATAGTCGCCGTACTCCGCAGTGTTGGAGATGGAGTGACGCATCGTTGCCAAGCCGCCTTCGTACATCAGGTCAACGATCAGCTTCAGCTCATGCAAGCACTCGAAGTATGCTACTTCTGGCTGGTAGCCTGCTTCGATCAATGTTTCGAAGCCTGCTTTTACAAGCTCGGAAGTACCGCCGCAAAGTACAGCCTGCTCGCCGAACAAGTCGGTTTCTGTTTCTTCGCGGAAGGTCGTTTCGATTACGCCGGCACGAGTACAGCCGATGCCTTTAGCGTATGCAAGGCCAAGCTGCTTCGCAGTGCCTGTTGCGTCTTGGTATACCGCGATCAGGCCCGGTACGCCGAAGCCTTCCACGTATACACGGCGAACCATGTGACCCGGGGACTTCGGAGCAACCATGAAGATGTCCTTATCCGCGGATGGAACGATTTGACCAAAATGAATGTTAAAGCCGTGGGAGAATACAAGCGCCGCGCCGTTTTTCAGGTTCGGAGCGATTTCTTCGTTGTATACTTTCGCTTGTGTTTCGTCCGGCATCAAAATTTGTACAAGATCCGCTTTACGCGCTGCGTCTGCAACGGAGTACACATCGAACCCGTCGTTTTTTGCTTGATCCCAAGAACGGCCTTGACGAAGACCGATAATTACATTAAGTCCGCTGTCGCGAAGGTTTTGCGCCTGCGCGTGGCCTTGGCTGCCGTAACCGATAATCGCGATCGTTTTGCCTTTTAGTAAGTTAATGTCTGCATCCTGCTCGTAGTACATTTGAACTGCCATGAATAGTTCCTCCTTTAATGGTAAGACAAAATCAATCTAATCTATGCATTTCAACCGCCAAAAGCGGCAAAGCATCGAAGTGTCAAAACGCGGCAAAAGGCGGGGGAGCCTTTTTACCCCATAACGCTATTATTTTACAATCCCCCGTATCATAGCCGTTGCGCCAGTCCGCGTCAATTCGCGGATTCCGTACGGCTTCAGAAGCTCGATCATTGCGTCGATTTTCTCATTATCGCCAATAACCTGAACGATTAACGAAGCTGGGCTGATGTCGACGACTGAAGCGCGGAACGTATCAACAATCCCGAGCACTTCAGGACGTGCGGCTGGCTCCGCGTTCACCTTAATGAGCGCCAGTTCTCTTGCAACCATCGGATGTGCGCTTAAATCAATGACCTTGATGACGTCAATCAGCTTATACAACTGCTTCTGAACCTGCTCCAGCGTCCTGTCATCGCCTGTCGTCACAATGATCATGCGCGAGAGGCCTTCTTCTTCCGAGGCGCCGACGGTGATGCTCTCAATGTTGAAGCCGCGGCGGCCGAACAATCCGGAGACCCTTTGCAGGACGCCGGGTTGGTTGTTGACGAGGACGGAGATCGTATGTTTTGTTACGCTCATTCGCTATCCCCCATTAACATTTCATGAATCGCCATACCCGCTTGAACCATCGGATAGACGTTTTCTTCCTTGCGAACTACGAAATCGATGAGTACCGGTCCCGGCGTTTCCATCGCTTCCTTCCAAGCCGTCCGCGCCTCTTCTTTGTTCGTTGCACGAAGCCCCTTCACTCCATAGGCCTCCGCAAGCTTAACAAAGTCAGGGCTGCCTGCGAGATCGATATGGCTGTAGCGGTTGTTGTAAATGATTTCCTGCCACTGACGAACCATGCCGAGAACCTGGTTGTTGATCACAACGATCTTTACCGGAATGTTATTGATCGCACAGATCGCCAGCTCCTGCGAGCACATCTGCATGCCGCCGTCACCGTTAATGGAAACGACCAGCCGCTCCCGGTTCGCCATTTGCGCCCCAATTGCGGATGGGAATCCGAAGCCCATCGTTCCCAAACCGCCGGAGGTGATCCAAGAGCGCGGCTTGTTGAATTTATAATATTGCGCGGCCCACATCTGATGCTGGCCGACGTCGGTTGTCACGATCGCATCGCCGTTTGTTGCCTCATGAATCATTTCAATAACCCATTGCGGCTTCAATTCGGTATCCGAATCAATATATTTCAAAGGCTTATCCGCTTTCCACTGAACAATTTGCTTAATCCAAGCCTTGGAATTCGCCTGCTTCGCCTTTTTGTTCGCCGCTTCAAGCACCATCTTAACATCCCCGACGCACGGAATGTCTACCGTAACGTTCTTTCCGATCTCCGCCGGATCGACGTCGATGTGGGCGATTTTTGCTTTCGGCGCAAACTCGCTTACTTTCATCGTCACGCGGTCATCGAAACGGGCGCCGATGCTGATCAGCAAATCGCAGCTTTGCAGCGCAGTGTTCGCCGTCCACGTACCGTGCATCCCTGGCATCCCCATCCACAGCTCATGTGCGCTTGGGAAACCGCCGAGACCAAGGAGGGTAGTCGTGATCGGGATTTGTGTCTTCTCTACGAATTCCAGAAGCTCTTCGTGAGCGCCGGAGTAAACCACGCCGCCGCCTGCAAGGATGACTGGGCGCTCCGCCTGCTGAATAGCCTGCAGGAGCTTTTCAACCTGCCCCTTGTTCGGCGCTGCCGTTGGGCTGTATCCGCGGATGTTAACCTTGTCCGGATAGTGGAACTCGCAGGTATGAGCCGATACGTCCTTCGGTATATCAATAAGCACCGGACCTTTGCGGCCTGTATTTGCGATATGGAAGGCTTCGGCGATGACGCGCGACAGGTCCTTTACATCACGTACAAGGAAGCTGTGCTTCGTAATCGGCATTGTAATGCCGGTAATATCCGCTTCCTGGAACGCATCCGTACCGATTGCTGTCAGCGCAACGTTGCCGGTAATGACAACGAGCGGAACGGAATCCATGTACGCGGTTGCGATACCTGTTACCAGATTCGTCGCCCCTGGTCCGGATGTCGCAATACATACCCCGACTTTACCTGTTGCCCTCGCGTAACCGTCGGCAGCGTGAATTGCGCCTTGTTCGTGACGAGTCAGCAGGTGGTTGAACTCCTTGTTTCCATGCATGGCATCGTAGATGTACAGCACTGCGCCGCCCGGGTATCCAAAGACGCACTCGACACCCTCCAGCAGCAAGCTCCGCAGCAAAATCTCCGAACCAGAGATTACATCAGGCTGCAAAAGCTTTTTGCGTAGTTCCTTGCCCGTGAGAGAATCCGACTTCAAATCAACACTCATCGATTAAACCTCCTATTCGTCTATGCTAATGTTGTCTTGTAACTCAAAATAATGAAACCGTTTTTGAAACCATATTGATAAAAATGAATACAAAAAACCCCTTTCTCCCGCACTTCAGCCGAAGCTGCGTACGGGACGAAAGGGGTTGAGCTTCCGTGGTACCACCCATCATTTGGCTGCCACCTCACGATGGCAAACCCTTAGGAGGTAATACAATAGTCGCAGAGACTATGATTACCTCGGCACGGTAACGTGTGCCTGACGATTTTCCCTAATAAACAGATCGAAGGCTTCTCGCCATCCGTCTTTCAGGAAAACAGCTCCGAGGTGAGCTCGTTATTAAGGGGTTATGGCCGTGGTTTCAGCTGATCCACCTGCTCTCTGTTCACAAGAGCCCTTAACACTTCGTCCTCATCATTGCCGATTACAGTTGCAATTGGTTTAAAGTTATTATAGGTTTCCGAGATCGGTTCGTCAAGCTGTTTTCTGTTCGCTTGCCACCGCAAATTTATCGGATCCATCCGCTTGACATCCCGCGTATAGATTGTCCGTTGGAACGAATTTTCAATCATCAAATTTGACCAATGGACAAAAACTCACGGCACAGTTCAATTCTGGTACCATGAAAAAAGGCCGCTATCCATCAAGAATAGCGGCCTTCACAACGCGTGGTTTACGCGTTTACTTTTTCTTTTGCTACAGTTGCAAGGCTGTTGAACGCGTTGATGTCGTTTACAGCAAGCTCAGCAAGCATTTTGCGGTTCATAGTCACACCTGCAAGCTTCAAGCCGTGCATCAGCTTGCTGTAGGAAAGACCGTTCATGCGTGCTGCAGCGTTGATCCGTACGATCCAAAGACGACGGAAGTTACGCTTTGTTTGACGACGGTCCCGGTATGCGTACATAAGGGACTTCATCACTTGCTGGTTAGCCATCTTAAACAAGCGGTGTTTCGCGCCGTAGTAGCCTTTCGCCAGCTTTAAGATTTTTTTATGACGACGACGGGTAACGAACCCGCCCTTAACTCTTGCCATAGTAAATACCTCCCTGAGTATTTCGGTCGATTATCAAATTACTTGATTTGTCCAAGAAGCTGCTTCAGACGGCGAACATCGCCAGGTGCCATAACAGGCTGTGTGGAAAGAACGCGCTTAGTGCGGTTGCTCTTATGCGAAAGCAGGTGGTTCTTATGTGCTTTATGGCGCATTACTTTTCCTGTACCGGTAATTTTGAAGCGGCCTTTAAGGCTGCTGTGCGTCTTCATTTTCGGCATGCTAACGTACCTCCAAATTAATTTATCAAGCTTTAGGAGCCAAAATCATAATCATACTGCGGCCTTCCAGCTTCGGTCTGCGTTCAGCGACGGATACTTCCTCCGCTTCCTTCGCAACCCGCTCCAGCACCCGCTGCCCTACGTCGGCATGTGTAATCTCGCGTCCGCGGAAACGAACCGAGCATTTCACTTTATCTCCGTCCTTCAGGAACTTCAGCACGTTACGCAGTTTGGTCTGATAGTCGTGTTCATCGATTGTAGCGCTGAAGCGCACTTCTTTAAGCTCGACGATCTTTTGGTTCTTCCGCGCTTCTTTTTCTTTCTTCTGCTGCTCATAACGGAACTTGCCGTAATCCATGATCCGGCAAACCGGAGGCTTTGCGGTTGGTGCCACGTTTACGAGATCCAAGTTTTGGTCCGCTGCAATTTGCAGCGCTTCACGAAACGGTTTAATACCTAACTGTTCACCTGTCGGTCCGACGAGCCGCACTTCTTTTGCGCGGATTTCTTCATTGATTTGATGCTCTTTAGAAATAGCCTGCCACCTCCATATCTACTGGTAAAACAAAAAAATGTGGGCACAGAGAGCCCACATTTCGTTTACATGGAACGATTAGAAGCTGTAGCTAAATGCATCCAAGTTCAATCCATCGTATTGACGAACCAGCCGAGAATATCGGGCAGGTGAGAAGCGGGCGCCTCTGCTTGCGTCACATATGAAACTGTCATTAATCACTTGAACACTTTAACATACCGAATTCGTTATGTCAAACAATTAATTAACTAACCTGCTTGCTGTGAATATCCTCAAGACGGATTACACGCGTATGCTGCGTATGGCTCCACTGCTTGTTGTTTTGCGTGAAAAACGCATACAGCGTGATCGGATACCACGACAATAAAAATAAAGGATACGTGATCAGCGAAGCATACATCTTCCACGAACGGACGCCTTCAATCAGAAGCGCCAGCGGGAACAACGCATAAATGACTAGAGTGAACACACCCGACATCCATGTCGGCACAAAATCATACAGCGAAGTAAGCGTCTGGGTTCCACCGTGGATAATAATATCGCCCCACAGAATCGCCGTAAAAATAAAGCCGAGCAGAACGTTGTACACATTTACCGAATAGACGGCAGTATCGATCTTTGTCCAGCTGCCTTCCTTCAATCCCTTCCATAACAGCGGGAAGAAATAGCGGCGTGCCACATCAAAATGCCCCTGCATCCAGCGCAAACGCTGACGAGCCGAAGCCTTAAACGTAAGCGGCTTTTCATCGTATACCCTTGCATTATAGTTAAACGTCGGGTAAATCCCGCGTTCCACACAGCGCATCGTAAATTCCAAATCTTCTACAAGGCTTGTCGCACCCCAGCCCATTTCCTTCAACAGCTGGGACTCGAAGCACATTCCCGTACCGCCAAGGAAGTTCGCCATTTTTAAATTACGGCGCGGCATCTGCCACAACCGGTTGCAGTACCAATACGTAACGCCATAGGCAGCAGTAATCCAGGAGTCCTCGGGATTTTTCGTATCCAGATAAGCTTGGATTACACGGGATCCTCTGCACAAATCGTTGTTCATTTCACTCAAGTAATCTTCATGGACCAGGTTGTCTGCATCAAGAATAACAACCCCGTCGTACGATCTAGGCATTTTCCAAAGCTTCTTCAGCATCCATTCGATCGCGTATCCCTTACCCCTGAGGTTCGGAACATTACGCTCCATCGCCTGTGCTCCCAGAGCGCGGGTAACGTCGGCTGTGCCGTCCGTACAGTTGTCACAAATGACAAATACGTCATAAAGATTTTTCGGATAGTTCAATTGCTTTAAATTTTCAATCAGCGCGCCGACCACAGCTTCTTCATTATGGGCGGCAACTAAAACGGCAAACGATTTCTGCGGCTCAAATTGCTTCTCGGATTCTTTTTTCGGCAGCCGCCAGCCGAAAAAGGACAGCAAAAGCTGGTACCCTCCAACCAAAACCAACAGGATCTGTGCTGCAATGACGATCCAGTCAAACATGATATTGCCCCCTTTTTTGTAAAACGACCATGACCCATTCTTTTCTCTATAAGGCTTTCGTAAGAATTATCTTTTTTTGGTGCGCCGCTTCACTGATTGTTGATTTTCCTCTTTTTATTTGTCTTTGTCAAAATCAACGGCGAACCGATTTTACGCTTACATTTGGCCTTACATCCTATTTTCATCGATTCTCTTTGATTTTATAATTCGGATTCGAATATTTGCCATTTCAAAGGCAAAGTGGAATCCGAATTGCATCAAAATTCACCTCTAGTGCCGGGCCCGCTTCTTTGCTATTACTTCGATCACGAAATTTGATCTAATCGCGCTTCGAGTTATTGCATTTTTCTGGGATAATCCATTTCCATTCACTCTTCCTAACGAAATCAACCGCCAAATGGTTGCATCCCCACTGCAATCCTCTTTGCGTGATCGCGTGGTTCAACTGCAAGCTGAACTGACTCCCACTCTAGTAAATGAACACACATGGTATAGGTAGGACCGGAAACGCACCATCAAAACGCAACATTTTTCCCAAATATTACGTCCATTCTTAAAATCGGGTCCCTGTTCATTCCTTCACAACTTTGCGATTTGTTATACTACTACTAGTAAAATAATAGCTCCATCGATTCGGTAGAACTAGCTTGTCCTTAGATTATGTAAAATTCTACCGTTAATAGTTGTCGGTTTACATCGGGCAAAGGAACCAAATCCAATCTGGGTCCGTAAGTAATATCCACTAAGGCTTGCTGCGCGAAACCATCTGCCATAAATCGAGCTTTTTCTCGCATCAACACATCTAGCCGCAGCACGCAAAAAAAGGGCGCTCCCTGCGGAGCCCCCTCGTATAACCAATGCTATCGCAACTGACCGTTTTCACTTTACCAAATGCTGATGCTGCTGAACTTCGCTCCAGTCGGCCTCAGCCGCTGCCCGGAAGCTTAGCAGCAGGCGGTCAAAGATGCTGGGCCACGATTGCTGCATCGCGTAGGCCCGCCCGGCCGCCGACATAAGCAGCCGCTGTCCCGCATTGCGGTACAATTGTACCATGGCGTCACGGAACGCAGTCACGTCACCCGGAGGACACAGCAGCCCGGTTTGGTTGTGCAGCACATTATCCTGCACGCCGCCGGCCTTTGCGCCGATCACTGGGGTGCCCGCCGCCATCGATTCAAGCACGACATTGCCGAAGGTCTCCGTTGCCGACGGAAATACGAATACATCTGAAGCTGCATACAAATCGGCAAGCTGCTGTCCCTGAACGAACCCAAGCAGCTTAATTTGCGTAGACTCACCTAAGCTTTCGGCAATTTCATCGTACGAGGGACCGTCTCCTGCGATAAGCAGCTGCGATCTGCCCGCGATTTCTGGCGGGAGCTGGCGGAACGCATCCAGCAGCACGGACACGCTTTTTTCCGGTGCGAGCCTTCCCACATATAAATAGGTGAACTTCGATGGATCTGCCTCGAAGCCCGCAAGCACCTGGGCCTGGTTCACGTCGGGACGGAACCGCGAGCAATCAACCCCTCTTCCCCATATTTCCAATGGCGTATTGAACCCTTTGGATTGGAGATGGGTAAGGGTCGAATGAGAAGGAACATAAACCTTTCGGCAGTCTTGGTGAAACCACAGCATATAACGCCACAGCATGGCTTCCAGCCATTCCAGCCTGTAGTGAGCCAAATACTGATCGAAATGCGTATGATAGGACGCGACCAAAGGGATCCGATGCTTTTTCGCATAGTGAACGCCGTACAAACCTAGATTAAACGGAGTCGCCACATGAATCAGCGTCGGCTTAAACTCTTTTAACGTTCTTTTAATATTGAGAGGATTTGGAATAGCCAGTTTGCACTCGGGATACAATAGGAAGGGTATACTGTAAAATCTCTCCACCATGGTTTCGCTTCTGCGCACTTCCGAGCGTTCCTCACTGCTTGGAGCAAATACTTTGCAGGCAATTCCCTGGGATTCGAGATAGTTGGTCCAACGGCCAAGTGTACGTGCCACACCATTAACTTCCGGCAAAAAGGTATCCGTAAATATTGCGACTCGCATCTGGAAATTCCCTCCTTCGACGGTTCCTAGTCCTATCATATGATGCAATTGTTAAATCCAAGTAAGCTTGAGTTAAAACTTAACAATATTTTTTTATTCGCTGTTGATATTGTATTAACATTCCCCTTCTACAATGGGAGTAGAACCGCAATGCGTTGAGGAGGCGCTTTTCCATGAATCGTGTGATCGTTTGGCTTCAAGACCATGAACGCAAAATGTTTTTGCGGGCCAATCATAAAATTAGTACTTCTCTAACTTATGCTATTTTATCCAGGCTGACCCATTTAGGCGGGGCAACCATTACGATCGTCACTACCTTATGCATCGGCTTGTTTGCGGTTGCTCCCTGGAGCGGCACGGCGCTCAAGGCGCTTCTCGCATTGGCCCTAAGCCATATTCCAGTTGCCATCATAAAGAAAAAATATCCAAGACTGCGTCCTTATCTTGTTCTGCCGGAAGCGAATGCATGCAAAAAACCGCTAAAGGATCATTCCTTTCCTTCCGGTCATACAACAGCGATTTTTTCCGTCGTAACTCCTTTCCTCATTGCCGCACCGATCCTGAGCCTTATTTTGCTGCCACTTGCCATGCTTGTCGGCTTTTCACGGATGTATCTCGGGCTTCACTATCCATCCGATGTAGCTGCAGGCTGTGTGATTGGCGTTGGGGCCGGAGCGGCGGTATCACATTTTATCGTGTAGCGTTTGTCTCTTAAGGAGGGACTCTCAGGTGAGAAAAAAACGGGTATTGCTTTTGTCTGAAGGCTTTGGCGCGGGTCATACGCAAGCGGCACACGCGCTTGCCGCCTCTCTCAAAGCACTATCCCCGGACATCCAAACCCGGGTGATCGAGCTCGGTATGTTTTTACACCCGACCATCGCTCCATTAATTATTGAAGCTTATAAAAAAACGGTAACCTCCCAGCCCAAGCTTTATGGAATGGTATACCGGAAGCAATACAATAAGCGGATCGGCCGATTCAGCCAGCTGGCTCTTCATCGGCTGTTCTATACCCAAACGGCGGCAGTGCTTCGGCAGCTTCGTCCGGATGCCGTCGTCTGCACTCATCCTTTTCCTAATGCGGTCATTTCCAGAATGAAACGCTCCGGCATGGACATTCCGCTTTGTACGGTCATTACTGATTACGATGCCCACGGCACTTGGATCAGCCATGAGACCAATCAATATTTAGTGTCCACGCCCGAGGTTAAAAGCAAAGTCATGGAGCGTGGGATTGCGCCCTACAAAATCAAAGTCACCGGCATCCCGGTTCATCCGCAATTTTGGCAGCCGCAGGACCGCGATGAGCTGCGCAAAGAGCTGGGGCTGACTCCTCTTCCAACCGTATTGGTTATGGGAGGGGGCTGGGGCCTCGTTGACCAGGAGGAAGTGTTGGAACGCATGGCCCAATGGCGGGACCGCGTTCAGCTCGTATTTTGCCTTGGAAGCAACGAAAAAGCGAAGCAGCGTTTAGCCGTACATCCGCTTTTCCAGCACCGGAACATTCATTTGCTTGGCTTTACAAAGGAAATTTATAAATGGATGGAAGTATCGGATCTGCTTGTTACGAAGCCGGGCGGCATGACCTGCTCGGAAGCTCTCACGAAAGGAATTCCGATGCTGTTCTACAAGCCGATTCCCGGTCAAGAGGAAGAAAACTGCCAATACTTTGTGGAAAATGGCTTTGGCGATGTGATCCGTTCTTTGTCCACAGTAGATGAGTGGTTTGAAAAGCTGTGCATGTATCTGGATGATTTCCGCGCCAAGCGTCCTCAAACGGATCGCACTATACAAGGAATCAATCCGGCAGAAAGCTCGCTCGCTATCATGGCGATGCTGCAGCAGGAAGAAGCCGCCTACACGATGTAGGCGGTTTTTCTGTTTTTCACTCCACTCCCATCGGCATGGGCGTATGGGCGTTCCCTGCAGCGGTTTTACGCCATTCTTACAAAGTATTTCATGACCGAGCAGCGTAAAACGATGAATCCTTATTAACGAAAAAAGCATTACGCATTCAGCGTTCCGAAATGACGGACAGCCATGCGCAATGCTTTTTTTCTAATTTTCTTCGTCGTGCTCCTGGGACTCCGCTTCGTCTGCCGCGATCTCCTGCATTTTGCGGCTAATCTGCTCCTGCTGCTCGCGGTGCTTGGCGATGGCTCTGCTTCCAATGAGCACTTCACAGCGGTAGATCGGCAGGCCCCTGCCGACAAACTTCGTTTCGTATTCCGTCATCACATTTCCCGGCACCGGGCCGTTCCGATGAAGATCTAGCGAAATATTTCGCAGCTTTAGATCCAGCTCCGCAAACGAATTTAAAGAAAACTCAAACAGCGACAAGGAATCGGTTTTAAAATGAATCTCTCCATCCTCGTTTAGAAGCTCAATGTATTTCCGCAGAAAATTGGGATGGGTCAAACGGCGATGCGCATGGCGCGTTTTCGGCCACGGATCGCTGAAATTCAAATAAATACGCTCCAGCTCTCCCGGCGCAAAAAACTGCTCGATCCGCTCAATATTTCCAAGCGCCAACTTCAGGTTCCAGGGCTGCTCGGAACGCTTCTCCTCCCAAATAACCTGGGCCTTCTCACTCGCCTTACGCACCAGCTCATCATACATATCCATTCCGATAAAATCGGCTTCCGGATGCAAGGCGCTCATTTCACTAATGAAATTCCCCTTGCCCATACCAAGCTCGATGCGCAGAGGACGATTCTTCTGCAGCTCTTCGTCGGATGAGGAGGCAAAGGTTTGCTGCCACTTGCCTTTATATTGCGAGGGGTCCAGTACAACCAGCTCCTCGAGCTTTTCCAAATATTCCTTTGTCGTCTTTCTTCGTCTCAGCCGTGACATAACGTCCTCCATTTATCAAATCTCTGCATGCTCCCTATTGTGCCCAACGCGGGAGCGTTTGTAAAGCTTGAGGCAGCAAAAAATCCGCAGTGCGTCGGCACAGCGGATTTAAGAGGTGTGAGTTCGTCTAAGCTTAGTGAAGCTGTTCTTTTTCGATCTGCTTCTTGATTTTCTTACGCGCATTGTTAATAACGTCCGGATTTTCATTGAAACGATAACCAGTTAGTGCCATTGCTTCTTTGACGGTGAGTTCAACCATGACTTTTTCTTCGCCCTTCGGGATCGAGACAGTTGTGTTCACAGCGGTCACCTCTTTACTTAAAATTAGGTACTTTTTAGTATGATGCGCGATGTGCCGGCAGGTTATACAAGAACCCGCACTTTCAGGAAAAACCCTTGATTTTCCTTGGTTTTAATATAACACATCATGTAAGGTGATACAAGGGGAAAACGCTTCCAAAATGGCGGAATTTTCGAATGCTTGTCCACCCTGCCATTCGCATTCGGGACGTCAATCAGGTACAATGGTTACAGCATTTTTGCTTAGAATGGAGCTTGAACATAATGAACTTAACTAATCAGCAATCGACCCCGCTTCTTTGGGGAGATAAACGTTTCCATACATGGAATTACGAAATGCGCGAGCAGTTCGGTACGAAGGTATTCAAGGTGATGCTGGATGCCGGGTTTACTTGCCCGAATCGTGACGGCAATATCGCCACCGGAGGCTGTACCTTCTGCAGCGCTAGAGGCTCAGGCGATTTTGCAGGAAGCCGGCGCGACGACTTGGTTACTCAATTCAACAGCGTCCGCGATTTGCAGCATCAAAAATGGCCGAGCGCGAAATATATCGGCTATTTTCAGGCCTACACCAACACTTACGCTCCACTCCCTGAACTAAAAGAATATTACGAGACCATCTTGGCGCAGCCCGGCGTCGTCGGCTTATCCATTGCCACCCGTCCAGACTGCCTGCCCGACGATGTCATCGAATATTTGGCGGAGCTGAATCAGCGGACGTATTTATGGCTTGAGATGGGCCTGCAAACGGTGCATGAATCGACCTCCGAGCTCATTAACCGTGCGCATGATACCGCCTGCTACCTGGACGCAGTCGAAAGGCTTCGCAAGCACGGCATCCGTGTGTGCACCCACATCATTTACGGCCTGCCTGGCGAGACGCATGACATGATGATGGAAACATGCCGGCAGGTAAGCCAGATGGATGTGCAGGGAATTAAAATTCATCTGCTGCATCTTATGCGTAAGACGCCGATGGTCAAGCAGTACGAGGCTGGCCTGCTGCGCTTCCTGGAGCAAGATGAATATATTCAGCTCATCGTTGATTCGCTGGAAATGCTTCCTCCGGAAATGGTCGTCCACCGCTTAACCGGCGATGCGCCGCGGAATTTGCTCATCGGGCCGATGTGGAGTCTTAAAAAGTGGGAGGTTCTTAACGCCATTGACGCCGAACTCGCAAGACGCGACTCATGGCAAGGGAAGCGATGGACGGGACGCGATCTATAAGGAAATCGGTGAGCTTCACGACCGCATAAGCGAACACCATGCCTGCCGCAACATCCAGCACCCAATGAATACGCAAGTACAGCGTAGAATAGATGATCAACGCGCCGTAAACCGTCATAAAATTGCGGAATACGGCGTCTTTTTCACGTCTGGCGAGCAGCAGCATCGCAAAAGCGATGGAGGTATGCATACTCGGCATGCAGTTCATGACATAGACGAGCTTCTCACTTTCACTGGACCAGCTGCGCTGCAACAAGTCCGGCATGCCGAGTACATACCAAACCTCCTGCAGCAGGATCGTTTGATAAAAAAGAATGATGAGCGGATACTGCAGTAAATGCCCAGCAAAGGTGTAGCGCATAATCCGAACGGTGTCCCTTAGCATAAAGCTGCGGATCAGGGGCAGCCACAGCGGGAAGTAGAAGCCATAATTGTAAACCCACCTCATAATATTGTCCCATGCCGGATGGTGAAACCATTCGCGCACAAACAACCCGTCGTTAAACGGAATGGATTGAAACCAATCATTCCATTGGAACGGATGTGCAAGATGAAGCTGGTTGGAGGCAACGGACCACCATAAGCCCGGGGCCGCCTTCATCGCGTAAAGCAGTAACAGCACCGCCGGGATGCCGAGCACAGCAAAATTCGCCGTATGACGGAGCGTAAACGGTTCGCTGTCCGCTCTCATATTCACGATACAAATCAACACTATAGCGCTAAAAATAATCCATTGCAGCACATCAAACTGCGGCATAGTAAGAAGGTACCCCTTTCTTCCGGCTTTCGCCGGCTTAGTTTAGAACATATGGAGTGAGTCGAATGGGATTTTTATCGGTTTTAAGCTTCGCACACGTGCTTGTAAAAGATCGGGTTAAGCCGGGCGACCTAGCCATCGACGCCACGATGGGAAACGGGAACGATACTCTCGTTCTTGCCAAGCTGGTTGGGCACACAGGCCATGTATTTGGATTCGACGTTCAAGCCGAAGCACTGCAGCAAACACAAGAAAGACTTGGACAACATGGACTCGACAGCAATCGTATCACTTTGCTGCTTCGCGATCATGCGGACATGCTTGATAGTATCCCCCCTGGTTTGCATGGGAAATGCGCCGCTGTCATGTTTAATCTTGGATATTTGCCGGGTGCAGACCCGTCCGTCATTACCCGCACGGACTCCACTCTGCGTGCCTTGGAAGCGGCGTTGACGCTCCTTCGTCCCGGCGGCGTCATTACAGCCGTGGTCTATCCTGGTCACGCCGGCGGCGGGGAAGAAGCCGACGCAGTTGCCGGCTGGGCCTCGAGCCTTGAGCAGCAGCGGGCGCAGACGCTAATTTACCGCTTCGCCAATCAAAGAACGGCGGCCCCCTACTTGATCGCGGTCGAGAAAAAATAACAGACAGCAAAAAAACTCCTGCAGATGAAAGCACAGCGGCTTTCGATCCACAGGAGTTATTTTATTTCAAGCATAACGTGCTTCTGTTCGTTCTTTATACGCGTGCCGATGCTTCTACATAGAACGGGAAGAGCCGCCCATTGACACCGTCATCCGGTCTGTACAGCGCCATTACCGCTGTCGGCCTGCTTACATCCATTCCTTCACCCTGCTGGTAGCGAACAAAATCAAACGGCAGCATTTCAAACACAACATGCTTCTGCAGTTCCTTCTCCGACCAGCCGTACGCCGCCAGCTCAGGCGAAACAAGCTCCGGACGTTCTGCTGCAAGCTTCAGGAGCCGCTGCTGGCGTTCCTTCGCCGCTACGGAATCCCACCATACCTTGCGAGGCTTATGCTTATGCTGCGTGAAATAATCAAGCTTCATCAGCCCTTCGATTACTTCCATACGCTCCGTCCCGCGCTTCAGTAAAAACTCACGCAGCCGGATAAACAAATCCTCCAGCTGGTGGCCGATTCTCGACCAGCCGCGATTTTCCCAGTAGTCGCCGAACTGCTGAAAGAAATCAAATGGAGAATCAAACTCATGCTCGATTAAAAACTCCACCGTCAAATCGCTTCGATGTGCATTCCAGTATTTTTCCAGCACATCCTCTACACGTTTAATCCGCACGAGATCGGAGAACGGCAGCAAATCATTACCCAAAATTTCATATGGCGCCCGGTCCATATACACGTACCCGTATTCCGCTGCACGCTGACGAACCCCGGTGCCCCGAAGCATTTTCAGAAAGCCAAGCTGCAGCTCCTCAGGGCGAAGCGCAAACACATCGTTAAACGTCTTGCGGAACGAGCCGTAATCCTCTTCCGGCAATCCGGCAATTAAGTCGAGATGCTGGTCAATTTTGCCGCTTTCCTTGACCTTCGTCACCGTACGCGACAGCTTGGCGAAATTTTGCTTCCGCTGAATGATTTCATTCGTCGTATCGTTCGTCGACTGCACGCCGATCTCAAAGCGGAAAATTCCCGGCGGCGCATGCTCCGCGAGAAAATCGAGCACCTCCGGCCGCATAATATCCGCTGTAATCTCAAACTGGAACACGCAGCCGGCATGGTTATCAATCAGAAACTGGAAGATTTCCAGGGCATAATCCCGTTTAATATTAAACGTCCGATCCACAAATTTAATCAGCTTCGCGCCGGATTGAATCAAAAAGAGCAAATCGCTCTTTGTGCGTTCCATGCTGAAATACCGCACGCCCACTTCAATACTCGATAAGCAAAACTGGCAGGAAAACGGACATCCCCGGCTCGTCTCGAAATAGACGACGCGATTGGCAATCGCCGGCAAATCCTCCGCAAAGCGGTGCGGGCTCGGGATTTCATCCAGACCCAGCTTTGGACGTGGCGGCGTAATAATTACTTCTTCGCCCTTCCGGTAGGCTAAACCGTACACAAAATGGTACTTTCGATCCCCTTGGTACGTTCTTAGAAAATCTCGGAACGTTTCTTCTCCTTCGCCCACAACGATAAAATCCACCTCGGGCAGTCGGTTCATCCAGTATTCCGTATCGTAAGAAACCTCCGGCCCGCCGAGTACAATCGTTAACTCGGGACGAATCTTTTTTAGCATGCGAACGATCGTAACCGTTTCTTCAATGTTCCATATATAACATGAAAAACCGACCACATCCGGGCTGCGGCCAAACAGGTCGGATACAATGTTGAGCGTCGGATCCTTAATGGTATACTCCGCCATCTCGATCGGAAACTCCGGTTCGCAGAAGGCCTTCAAATAACGCAGTGCCAACGAAGTGTGAATGTATTTTGCATTTAAAGTTGCTAAAACAACGTTCAAGGCTTATCCCTCCAGCCCTCATTGTACCGCTTGGCCTACAGCTCGTCCAGCACGATCGGAAACGACTCGCCTCCCGCTTCCAACAATAAGGCCGGAAAGTGTTCTTCCTGCCAGCTGCCTTTCATCCACCGTCCAGTCCGCTCCCGCATCATTTCATCCAGCCGCTGCTTGCGGTACATGAAGAAGCTGACGTCTCCGTCTGCCTCTTCCATTTGTTCCATAAGCCTTGAACGCTGTTCCATCCAAATCGCGGTATGATACAAGATCATTGTTATCCCTCCAAGGGAACGCTTACGATGAAGCGCATACATGTTTCGGCACCGTAAAGTTCAATTGATTACCGCAAGTATGTCCAATGGAGGAAGGTTCTATGCGAGGAATGCTAAACCGAAATATAAATATCTACTTGACTGTTGTCTGGATCCTGACAACGTTCATCGTATAGTTCAAAATCCACAGCAAACGCTCGCTTATTTTGCCTAGACCATTCCCAAATGTACTGCCATGCTTCCAGGACAACCTCTCGAATCGGCCCTCTTCTTGATGTAAATACGACGTAAGAGGTCTCGGGGACTGCAAAAATGGCGAGATCCTTCGGAACCTCCCTGCCCTCGGCCGCAGTTCCTATCGCAAAGGTATACTCCCCGTTTTCATCCGACTCGTAATCCGTATAGATCGCATAAGTAACAGGCGATGTTTTCCCGGGAATCTCTTCCAAAACCGATTCCTGGTACACACGCTCCCACATGGAAGAGATGACGCCCCTGCCTTCCATTTCCGCTTGGTTGGTCGTTCTGGCTTTAAAGCCCACGACCTGAAAGGAAGAAAGATGAACAGCAGCGATTCCAATTGTATTTTCCATTTTATATCCCCTATCTACGAATTTGCTTTCCTCACCTATTAGAACATATGTTCTTGTATTTGTAAATGTTTAACAACAAAAAAGGCGCAGCGGAATATCCACTACACCTGAACAGCACTCGGTCGTTTTTGGCGATGAAATTGCAGCAGCTCTTTATCTTTGCTCGTTCCTTTTACAATAAGCTCGGTAACTACCTTGGAGACGATCGTGCTATAAACCGTTCCATTGCCTCCATATCCCAACGCAAAATAACAGTGAGGAAACTGCTCCTGCTCCCCGACCATCGGCAGCCCGTCATGCGTCGTCCCGAACATTCCTGCCCACGCGTATTCCGCTTCGAGGGCACCGATTTTGGGAAACAGCTTTGCCAGCTCCTCCAACAACAGCTCTTTCTTGCGGGTGAGCATTCGGTCTCGTTCCTCCGGGTTGCTCGTCTGCTCGTCCAAGCCGCCAATTACAATGCGGTTATCCTTCGTCGTTCGTATATATAGATACGGCCTGGCCGTCTCCCATATGAGGGACCTTTGGTACCAGCCCGGAAAATCAGAAATCGGTTTTGTTGCCATAGCGTAGCAGCTCAACAGTACTGCATTCGCATTGCGCTTCATCTCCTGCGTCTCGTATCCGGAAGCAAATACCGCCTTTTTTGCTCGGATGCGGTATCCTCCATCAGTATACAGCTCGATCCCATCCTGATTGAAACGATGCCTTTGAAGCTTGGTATCGGTAAAGACGCGCAGCCCCTTTTCATGGGCCTTATCAACCAAGCCGTTCACAAACTTAAACGGATTGATTTCTGCGTCGGCATCCCGAACAAAAATCGCTCCGTCCTTGCGAAACGAAAAATGCCGCGAAATGGCTTCTGCATCCCAATACTCCGCCGGAAAACCGTATTTCATCAACAGCTTATGCTCATCCTTTAACGCCGTCACATCATTTGCGCCGCTTGCAAAATATAAGGTCGAGCGCGGGATGTATTCCGGATCAATAGAAAGTTGACGGGAAATGTGTCCGATCTCTTGAACCGCCTCGGCAGTCAGCTCGTAAAACCGGACTCCCTGCGCCTCTCCAAACGAATGAATGCAGGAAGCGAGCGACTTGTCGTTTTGCAGCTGAAGAAGTCCGGTATTGGCCGCGCTGCTTCCGCCACCCACCGTCCTTTTGTCAATCAGAACCGTGCGAACGCCGCTCTCGGTTAACCGATACGCTGTCAAGCTGCCCGATTCCCCTGCGCCAACCACAACCACATCACAATCGATGTCTTCCGCCAGCCTCGGGTAAACCGGATGATTCGGAAACGTATTCGGCCATAAAAAGGTACCGGTACGCAAATTCATTGTTATCCCCCTTAACTGAACTTCTAACAGTATTCGTTGATTGACTTCTCCCTTATACAAGGAGTGGGATTTGGAATGAACGCATCCGCATGTTATATTGTAGAAAAAAATTAAGGGAGCCATTAGGAGCCGATGAACGATAAAAGCTCAAAAAATCGCAATCCGAAAAGCCGTACCCCTGCTCGAAGCAATGGAAAAGCCTCCAATCATATAAAAACCCGCGTTCCTTCTCGAAAGCCTAGTTTAGGTCAAGATTCGACCGTTAAGCAGCAGGCCAAAGCGAATACGACGCTTCAATGGGAGGTGACTTCAGCCTCCGAGCTGCTCGCCTTTGTATTGGAGCACGCGAACCGCTTCGGCCGAAACACCTTAAAATCGATGCTCGCAAGAGGACAAATTGAAGTTGACGGCCGCTCTGTAACGAAGCATAATCACCCGCTGCACCCAGGACAAAGCGTAACGATCCATACCGGAAAAAAAGCCGAGCCGATGGTCTGGGTTGGGGTGCGCATTTTGCATGAGGATGACGATCTTCTTGTTATCCATAAAGATGCGGGTTTATTATCCATCGCCTCTGCGACAGAGAAAGAAATTACCGCTTATCGCCAGTTGACCGAATATGTACGCCGAACAGACCCGGCGAACCGCATCTTTGTCGTGCACCGGCTGGACCGCGATACCTCGGGGGTTATGGTGTTCGCCAAGAACGAGCAGACCAAGGAAAAGCTGCAAACAAATTGGCAGGAAGCAGTGACAGAACGGACATACATCGCCTTAGTCGAAGGAAAAGTCAAAAAGCCGGAAGGTGTAATTACCTCCTGGCTTAAGGAAAGCAAGACGTTATTAATGTATTCAAGCAGCATCCCCGGGGACGGGCAGCATGCCGTTACCCGCTTCAAAACGCTCCAAGCGAGCTCGGAATTTTCTCTGCTTGAGGTAGAGCTTGAAACCGGACGTAAAAATCAAATCCGCGTTCATATGCAGGATATTGGACACCCTGTCGTTGGCGATAAGAAATACGGCTCCCGCAAGCGTCCAATAGGCCGCCTTGGCCTACACGCAAAGGTGCTTGCTTTCCAGCATCCGACTACCGGCGAATCGATGCGCTTTGAATCGGATGTGCCCAAGGAGTTCTTTCGCCCCTTCAAAACCCAGTAACAGCCCATTTTATGCTCACCCCCGGCAGCCGTCTATACGGATGAGCCCGTCCATCCATATAGTGCTATAGATACAACGCAAGGGGGTGAGCTCGCATGGCATACGCAGCTGGCGCAACTGGCGCTTTCACTTCCACTGGCGCAATTCTGGTGCTTTTCATCCTTCTCGTTATCATCAGCCGTACTGTTCTTTTCGGCGCTTAAGTTTCGTCCCATTCGAAATGCAAGGTGATAGAAAGGGGTGAGCTTCCATGGCATACGCAGCAGGCGCAGCTGGTCTTTACACTTCTACTGGCACAATCCTGGTGCTTTTCATCCTTCTTGTTATCATCAGCCGTACCGTTTTATTCTAATTTATGATGTAAAGAGCCTTGGCCAAAAAGCCAAGGCTCTTTACAGTTTTCGTTCGAATTTATAACCAGCTCCCCAAACCGTTTTAATATAAACAGGTTCCTTCGGATCCACTTCAACTTTTTTTCGCAGGTTCGTAATATGCACGTCGACAGATCGTTCCGTCACAAAGGAATCAATGCCTCTTATCTTATTCAACAGCTCGTCACGAGAAAACACCTTTCCCGGATGGGTCCAAAACTGCTTGAAAATTTCGTACTCCGAATACGTTACATGCACTTCTTTGCCGCGGATCAGGAGCATTCGCCTTGAATCGTCAAGCCCAAGCTCACCATCACTTACTGCAGTGCCGCTGACAAGCGTTGCTTTATCACCTGTCCGGCTAGCTCGGCGGTGCAGCGCCATAATTCTTGCTCCCAGCTCCTTTAGACTGAACGGTTTGCTAAGGTAATCATCGGCTCCTTGTTGAAGCGCATTCACCTTATCGTTCGTTTCATTTTTGGCCGAGAGCATGAGTATCGGAACATGGGAGCGCTCTCTAAGCTTTTGGCATAACGTTAAGCCATCCATCTCTGGAAGCATCACATCCAGCACCACGAGATCCGGCTGCCGTTCCCAGAAGACGCGCAGACCCTCCAGCCCGCTGTCCGCTCGTATCGTTTGATACCCTTCTCCTTCCAGAAATTCTCGGATCATTAATGCGATACTGTCATCGTCTTCCACAAGCAACACTGTTGTCATGATTTCCTCCCCGGAAGGGATCCGATTGTAAGTCCTTCTACAAAAATACCTCATTTCCCTTCCTTGGAGGGGAATCAAAAAGATTTTCTCAACAAAAGCTTTACATGCAATTAATATTATCCAAATACTAGAAGACTATGATTTAGGACGAGATTGTTTCAGGAGGTTTCGTCATGAATACCGCGCAAAAAGATTTGCCCCTGCAGTCCACGATTCGGCCGAAAGAAGCCCGAGCATCCATGAGAGTGATGAAGTGGAAAGAAACCGTGATCGGTTATTTATTTCTCGCCCCATCCATTGTATTATTTTGTATCTTTTTATTTTATCCCATGCTAAAATCCGTATATTTAAGCTTTCAGTTAACCGACCCCCGAGGAAAGGTTGCTGCATTCGCCGGGCTGGACAATTACAAGGAGCTGTTCACTGACAGCCACTTCTTAACCAGCCTTAAGGCATCATTCTTATTTACACTTTATACGGTACCGACCGCTATCGTTATTGCATTAATCATGGCAGCACTAACGCATAACAAGCTCAAGGGCGTGAAGCTGTTCCAGTTCGTATTTTCGCTTCCGTTAGCAATTTCGGTCAGCACGGCGTCCGTCATTTGGAATCTGCTGTATCATCCGAGCATCGGTTCCTTCAATTATTGGCTCAGCCTGATCGGCCTTCCGCCGGTTAACTGGTTGACCGACCCGGCGATCGCGATCTTTGCCGTTTCCGCCATGACGATATGGATGAATCTAGGCTTTAACTACATCGTCCTGCTGAGCGGAATTCAAGGGATTCCCGAGGAGCTCTACGAAAGCGCAAAAATCGACGGCTCCAACCCGCTGCGCACCTTTTGGAATATTACGATTCCCTTGCTTTCCCCGACGTTGTTTTTTGTGGCGATCGTGTCCGTTATTGGCGCGCTCCAGTCGTTTGGGCAAATTCATATTTTAACCAAAGGCGGCCCCTCCAGAACGACAGATGTATTCGTTTATCATATTTACCAGGAAGCCTTCGTGAACTTCCGGTTCGGTACAGGCAGTGCGCAGGCGCTCGTATTGTTTGCAATCATTTTAATCATTACACTAATCCAATTTAAGGTGCTGGAAAAGAAGGTGCATTATCAATGATGAAGTCGATGAAAAAAGCGCCTCACTATACCCTATTGACCGTCATTGCTGCAATGCTTGTATACCCGCTCTTTTTCACCTTTGCGACGTCGCTCATGACGAATGAGGAAGCGCACCGCTTCCCTGCCCCGCTTGTGCCGGAGAGCTTTCATATTCAAAACTTTATAGATGTCATGGATTTCGTGCCGATCGTTGCCTTTATCCAAAACAGCTTTATCGTTTCCGGGTTCATTATGTTCGGGCAGCTCATTACCGCAAGCATGGCTGCGTACGCATTCTCTCACTTGCAATTCCCGGGACGGAATACGTTGTTTGCCGTCTTTGTTTCAACGATGATGATTCCATGGGAAGTTACCATCATTCCCAATTACTTAACCATAAAAGCCTGGGGCTGGCTGGACACTTATCAAGGGTTAACGATTCCGTTTGTGGCAACGGCGTTCGGCACCTTTTTACTTCGACAGTTTTTTCTGCAGCTTCCCCGCGAGCTGTTTGAAGCCGCCAAAATCGACGGCTGCGGCCATCTTCGCATCTTTACTTGGCTCGTACTGCCATTGGCCCGTCCGGCACTAGCAACGCTTGGCGTTTATTCTTTTCTTCACGCATGGAATATGTATTTATGGCCGCTGCTCGTTACCAACAGCGAAACGATGCGAACCGTACAAATCGGGGTAACCATGCTGCAAAGGGAAGAATTTACGGCGTGGAATATCGTGCTTGCGGGCGTCACACTCGTACTGCTGCCCTCCCTTCTGCTGCTCGGCTTCGGCATTAAGCAGCTTGTCCAAGGCATTACCGCCGGGGCACTCAAAGGATAGACGGCTCAATTTCTCTTGCAGTTCAAGCCTGCGGGCTTTGTTCTGATAAATCTATGAAACTATGAAAAGGGAGAGAACAACGGATGAAACACGTAAGGAAGCAAAGCATGATGGCTCTGCTGATGGCATTGTTTATGCTGTTCGCAGCTGCATGCGGCACCACCGAGCAATCCTCCGGAACTGGCAAAGACAAAGGAGAAGGCAGCAGCACTCCGGCTGCGAAAGAAACAAATACAGCTCCGGCTTCGGAAGGTCCGGTTAAAGTGGTTTGGTGGCATTCCATGGGCGGCGAACTCGGCAAGGCTGTAGACAAAATCGTTGCCGATTTCAACGGTTCCAACAAAGACGTGCAGGTTGAAGCGATCTATCAAGGAACTTACGATGACAGCTTGAACAAATTCAAAGCATCGATGGATTCCAAGAATGGACCGCACATGATCCAGGTGTACGAAATCGGAAGCCGCTTCATGATCGATTCCAAGGCGATTCAACCGATCCAAACGTTCATTGATGCAGATAAATTCGATGTTTCCCAGTGGGAGGAAAACATCCTAGGGTACTATACTTTTGACGGCAAGCTGTACTCCATGCCGTTTAACACGTCCAACCCAATCCTTTATTACAATAAAGATATGTTCAAAGCGGCCGGCCTCGACCCGGAAAACCCGCCAAAGACATATGATGAAATTGCCGACGCTGCGAAAAAGCTGACGTCGGACGGAAAAGCCGGCGCTTCCTTTGCGATTTATGGCTGGTTCATGGAACAGCTTTTTGCCAACAGCGGCGCAGAGTATGTGAACAACGGCAACGGCCGTTCCGGTCTTGCTACAGAGTCTCTGCTTGCCAGCGATACCGGTGTGAAGACACTGACTTGGTGGAAAAAGATGGTGGACGACGGGGTAGCTAAAAACCTCGGCCGGAAAACCGCTGACACGAAAGCAGCATTTGCTGCTGGCCAAATCGGCATGACTTTAGATTCCACCGCTTCCCTGAAAGGCTTTATGGATGCTGTAGGCGGCAAATTCGAAGTGGGTACAGCATTCCTGCCTCGGATGTCCGATGCGAAGGACGGCGGCGTAATCGTTGGCGGAGCGAGCAACTACATTCTCAACAACAAGCCGGAGAACGAGCAGAAGGCAGCTTGGAAGTTTATCCAGTACCTGGCTTCCCCTACCGTTCAGGCACAATGGCATATTAATACGGGCTATTTCCCGATCAATAAAAAAGCTTACGACGAGCAAATTGTTAAGGACAATATGACGAAGTATCCTCAGTTCAAAACCGCTGTCGATCAGCTCCACTCTACAAAGCTGAACAAAGCGACACAAGGTGCCGTCATGGGCGTATTCCCAGAGGCGCGTCAGCTCGTTGAGGTTGCGATCGAAGACGCTTTGGGCGGCAAGAAGGATCCAAAGACCGCACTGGAAGATGCAGCAAAAGAAATTACGAGCAAGATTGCTACATATAACAAAACCGTAAAATAATCAATCATGACGAAACGGCCCTGCTTCCTAAAAAGGAGCAGGGCCGTTTTCATGCTTAAACTTAAAAAGACGGGCGGAACTCCTGTCCCGCAACCGCCTTTATGAATGCATATTCACATCTTATTTCATCCTCATGGGATGCCGTACCGGCTTTCTTACCCTTGAAAATGATCCGCCCATTTTTGAATTTCGTCCATCGCGGGCTGCAGGGCTCTGCCTTTTTCCGTTAGCTCGTACTCAATCCGTACCGGCGTTTCGGGATACACCTTGCGGGTAACAATCCCGGCGATCTCCAGCTCCTTAAATCGCTCGGACAGCATTCGGTCGCTCATTCCTGGAATCATATCCGATATTTCTTTAAACCGGCGGCTGCCATGCAGGAGCACTTGAATAATCAGACCCGTCCACCGTTTTCCCAACAATTCAAAGGCATGTTCAAATTTCGGGCAAAGATGAAAATCGTGCCCTTGGTATTCGCTGCTCATCTTTCCGCCCTCCTTACCGTTAGCTATACAACATAAATTATTTATATTATAACACAGAATCCTTACAGGGTAACATAGTCACTTTAGTAAAGTAAGCCAATTGCCTTCGAATTATTCTACAATTTGTTCACAAATGCAAAAAAGAGCCTTCGGCTTCAATACCGTAAGCTCCTGCACGATTTTTTGTACACTCTTTACGCGTATAAAATTCGAAGCGTTTCCACTCGAGCGGCTTCATTACTAGCTTGAATGCTTCGGGAAAGCAGCAACACATGCTCCTTGGCCAGCTTCTCCACCTCATGAAACTTCTGACCATGATGAATACTAAACGTGATAAATCCATGAAGAGCCATAAATAAATTCCATGGCAGCATAAATTTCAGTTCCTTCTCGCGAGAATGCCCTTCCAGCACCGAGCGAACGAAGGAGGAGAATAAATCCATACTAGCCGCTTGTTCGGAACGGGAATATCCTTGCAGCTCGCAGTCGCGGATGAGGAACATCGTTTCATAATGGTGTGGGTTATCCAAGCCAAATTTGATAAATTCCATCATCATTAGCTCAAGCAAATCAAAGCCTTTAATTTGCTTTTGCGCGAGCAGCATACGCTGCTTGCCGATTAAGAGATTAAAATCTTCTTGAACCAAGGCGTAAAACAGCTCCGCCTTTTCCTTGAAGTGATAGTACAACGAACCATGACTGTAACCCAAAGCACTAGCAATGTTTCGCATCGAAACCGAACGATACCCTTTGGAAACAAATAATTCCCGTGCTACATTCAAAATGATCTCTCTTGTCAGTTCCTGTTCAACCGCTCTCCTTGCCACAAATACTCCCTCCTTTTTACTCATTATACAACAATCCCGAGTAAATTGGGGTGTTTTTTCATTTAAAACTTTAAAGATTTTTTACGTTAAAGCTTTTATAGGTTTTTGCTTTAAAACGGTAAAGCATCGTGGTCCATATACAAAGCATCTTTTCGGTTCATTTTCGCTTGTCCCGCCGTCAAATCCGTTACTCGTGCCACCCATTGATCCGCCTCCGCTTCCAGTGGAAACGTCGTGAGTGTTACCTTATCGGTAAACAGCGTCTCTCCCCTGCGCATGCCAATGTTTATCATCTCGTTCTCCAGCTTGCCATGCCAGTTGTAATCGATCTCCAGCTCTATTTCCCGATGCAGCACCTTGTAAACGGGACCGGCTGCCTCAAGGCCCGCTACCGCTCCATCTGTATAAGCGCGCACTAATCCGCCCGCTCCGAGCATGATTCCTCCAAAATAGCGGGTGACAACGACTGCGGTATATTTGAGCCCTTGATTTTTTATGACCTCGAGGATCGGCTTGCCTGCAGTCCCGCTAGGTTCCCCGTCATCGGAAGCCTTTTGGAACTGGTCCCTCTCCCCGGTTAGGTAAGCGGAACAGTTGTGAGTAGCCATTTTGTGCTTCTGTTTAATTTCTTCGATAAATGCGACAGCTTCTTCTTCCGTTGCCGCTGGCTTCGCATATCCGATAAACCGGGAGCGCTTGATGACGATTTCCGCTTCCCCGTATCCTTGAATCGTCTTGTAGTACGGAAGCATTTCGGGTACCCTCCCCTTCTGACTTAAGTTGATGCATTTTTCAAGCCTGATTGCCATGGTTAAAAAAAGCAGCCCATCACTAGATGAGCTGCCCGTTTATGTGTCACACGTCTACCACTTATTTATTCAGGCGCGCTTCCAGCTGAGCTTTCTCCGCTTCGAAGCCCGGCTTGCCGAGCAGCGCAAACATGTTGCGCTTATATGCTTCTACACCCGGCTGATCAAACGGGTTCACGCCGAGCAGATAACCGCTGATACCGCATGCTTTTTCAAAGAAGTAAACGAGGCTTCCGAACGCGTAAGCGGTTTGGTCGGGAATCGTGACAACCAGGTTTGGCACGCCTCCGTCTGTGTGCGCCAGCATTGTGCCTTGGAATGCCTTCTTGTTCACGAAGTCCATCGTCTTACCCGCAAGGAAGTTTAAGCCGTCCAGGTTATCCGCATCCGTCTCAATCGCCAAATCGGCTGGTACTTTATCAATGAGAAGGACGGTTTCAAACAGATTTCTTGTTCCTTCTTGGATGAATTGGCCCATCGAGTGAAGATCGGTCGAGAAATCAACGGAAGCCGGATAAATGCCTTTGTTATCCTTGCCTTCGCTTTCGCCGTACAGCTGCTTCCACCATTCCGATACGAAATGGAGCGACGGCTCGTAGTTAACGAGAATTTCCGTCGTTTTGCCTTTGCGGTACAATGCGTTGCGGACAGCTGCATATTGATAGCTCGGATTTTCAGCAACGTTCGGGTTCGCGTACAGACGGCTTGCATCGGCTGCACCCGCCATCATGGCGTCGATGTCGACTCCCGCAGCTGCAATAGGCAGCAGGCCGACCGCTGTCAGCACGGAATAACGGCCGCCTACGTCGTCCGGGATTACGAAGGTCTCGTATCCTTCGGCGTCAGCCAGCTTCTTCAAAGCGCCCTTCTCGCGGTCTGTCGTTGCATAAATACGCTTGCGCGCTTCTTCCTTGCCGTATTTCTTCTCAATCGCTTCACGCAAAATGCGGAAGGCAATCGCCGGCTCTGTCGTCGTTCCGGATTTGGAGATCACATTTAGGGAGAAGTCCTTGCCTTCGAGCATTTGCAGCAGGTGAGTCATATAGGTACCGCTGATATTGTTTCCTGCATACACGATATACGGAGCGTTGCGCTGCTCCTTGGACACAATATTAGCGAAGTTGTGGCTCAGCATTTCGATTGCTGCGCGCGCACCCAAGTAGGAGCCGCCGATGCCGATTACGACAAGCACTTCCGAATCGCTGCGGATTTTGGCAGCGGCCTGCTTAATTCGCGCGAACTCTTCCTTATCATAGTCTGTCGGAAGGGTGATCCAGCCGAGGTAGTCCGAGCCCGCACCTGTCTTGCTGTGCAGCTGTTCGTGGGCGAGCTTAATCGGCGCCGCCAGGTAATCAATTTCGTGCTGTCCCACGAACGATAGTGCATTGCTGTAATCAAAACGAATGGATGGTTGCATGGTTTTCTTCACTCCTTATCTCTAATAAAGACAGGCTATTATTTCTTTTTTAAGCATACTGTTCCAGTCGGTTTTTTTCAAGTTTCCATTGGACTGGACGAGTGATAAGATAAAGGTAACTACTGGCGGAAGGATGAATAAAACTATGACTACTGTTGCTTTTGTCGGACTCGGTACGATGGGGCTGCCGATGGCGGCCAATTTGTGCAAAAACGGCTTTTCGGTGATCGCTTATAACCGCACGGCATCGAAGGTGGAGGAGCTCGTTCCACTCGGTGCGAAGACAGCTGCGACACCGAGCGAAGCGGTTCGCGAAGCCGATGTCGTCGTCACGATGCTGTCGGATGACAATACGCTGCTTGAAGTGTTCTACGGAGCAGGCGGCATTATGGACGGGATCCAGGCAGGCATGACCGTCATCGATTGCAGTACCGTATCTCCAGAAACTAGCAAGCAGCTTTATCAAGAGCTTCAGCAGCACGAGGTATCCTTCCTTGATGCGCCGGTAACGGGCAGCAAGCCAGCGGCGGAAAGTGGAACGCTGACGTTTATGGTCGGCGGAGATGAAGCCGCTCTTGAGAAGAATCGCGCTATATTTGAAGCGATGGGAAGAAAGATTAAATACATGGGGCCATCCGGCGCCGGCTCCTATATGAAGCTTGCCAACAATACCTTGGTCGGCATCCATACTGCAGCAATGTGCGAAGGTCTTGCCATTGCGGCTAAAGCGGGCATTGACCCGGAATCGTTCCTGGAAATCGTCAGCTCCGGTGCGGCCAACAGCCGCCAATTGGAGCTCAAAGCTCCGAAAATCTTGGATCGCGATTTTAGCGTCCAGTTTTCCCTCAAGCTGATGACGAAGGATTTGCGCCTGGCCTCTCAGCTCGGACAGCAGCTGCGCACGCCGATGCCGGCTTTGGATACCGTTCGGAACGTATTCCAAATCGCCGAAGCTCAGGGCCTCGGTGAGCTTGACTTATCGTCGCTTCTTACATTGTATGAGCAGTGGAGCGGCGTTGAAGTGAGGAAAGCGGAAGCCTCCTCTCAACTGGAGCTTGAGCTTGACCAAACGAAGGAGCAGACGGAGCGCCGCCGCAGCATTCGCGTTCCAATGGACTTTACCGTGATGATTGCTGTTCACCAGTGGGAGCAGGAAGGCGCCTTCACCGGTCAGCAAATCAAAGGAAAGCTCGTCGATATTTCCAACCAAGGGCTGCAAATCGCGACGAGCTTCCCGCTTTCCAAAGATATGTTTGTCGTTTTCCACTTCCCGCAGGAAGCGGAGCTTCCGCCGATCACGGGAAAAATTATCCGTATCGAGCAGCTGGAGCATGAATACCATTATGGCTGCCTGATGTCCGGCGTTCCGCCTTACGTGCGGATCAAGCTGGAGGAGTATATCCAGCGTAAAATTGACGAGCAGCAGGAAGCTATTCGTTAATGTAAGAACAGCAGTAATCGGTTACGGTGTGAACGCGAAGCTTAAATTTTGCGCCTTTCGGAACGGTAAATTCAGCAGTGCCGTCGATCGACAGCCAGTCGGAAGCATCCGGCAGCAAAACATCAAGGCGGCCTGCTTGGATTTCCATAATTTCCTTCACATCCGTACCGAACTCATAGTCGCCTGGAAGCATGATGCCCAGCGTCTTCTTCGTTCCGTCTTCGAATACAACGGTACGGCTTGTCACCTTGCCGTCAAAATACACATTTGCTTTTTTTACTACGGTTACATTGGTAAACTGAGACATCTTATTTCGCTCCTTTGAAATTGTGGTATATGAAAAGGCCCAAGGCGGTTCGCCTCGGGCCTTTATTTAATAAGCGGATACCGGTGGCCGATTATTACAGAAGCTCTTTAACTTTCTGTGCCACGTTAGCAGCTGTAAAGCCGTACTCCTCGATAACCTTTGGTCCTTTACCCGATGCGCCGTAGGTTTCGATGCCAAGAATTGCGCCGGAATCGCCGACATACTTTTCCCAGCCCATAGGCAGTGCCATTTCGACAGCCAAACGAGCTTTGATATCGGAAGGCAGGATGGAGTTTTTGTACTCCTTCGACTGCTTCTCGAAACGCTCCCAGCTCGGCATGCTGACTACGCGGGCTTGAACGCCTTCTTCCGCCAGCTTCTTCTGTGCGTCAACAGCAAGAGAAACCTCGGAGCCCGTTGCAATGATAATCGCTTGCGGCTTACCGTTCGGCGCTTCGGAAACGATGTACGCGCCCTTCTCTACGCCTTCCTTCGCGTTTTGCGCAGTGCCCGGCAGGATCGGCAGGTTCTGGCGAGTCAGGATGAGCGCTACTGGCGCTTCCTTCTGGCCAATTGCATAGCGCCATGCCGCTGCAGTTTCGTTCGCATCCGCAGGACGAATCACTTCTACGCCGATCATCGTACGGATCGCAGCAAGCTGCTCGATTGGCTGGTGCGTCGGTCCGTCTTCGCCAACGCCGATGCTGTCATGCGTAAATACGTACACGACAGGCAGCTTCTGAATCGCCGCAAGACGGATTGCCGGACGAAGATAATCGGAGAATACGAAGAACGTACCGCCGTATGGACGAACGCCGCCGTGCAGCGCCATGCCGTTGATCGCCGCGCCCATTGCAAATTCGCGAACGCCGAAGTATACGTTTCGGCCGCTGTAATCGCGTGCAGTAAAGTTATCAATGTTGTTCAGGTGTGTATTCGTGGAGCTCTCCAGGTCAGCGGAACCGCCGATAATCGTCGGCACACGCTTCGCCAGCGCGTTCAGAGCTTGACCGGAAGCTGCGCGGGTTGCCAGCGCCTTGTCGCCTTCATTCCAAACCGGAAGCTCGGAATCCCAGCCTTCTGGAAGCTCGCCCTTCACCGCTTGCTCGAATTGAGCAGCCAGCTCCGGATACGCCTTGCGGTACTCTGCGAACATCGCGTTCCATTGCTGTTCCGCTTCGATGCCCTTCTGCTTCAATGCAGCCATATGGTCGCGAACTTCCTGCGGTACATGGAACTCTTCATGCGGCCACTGGTATGCTTCTTTCGTCAGCTTCGCTTCGTCTGTGCCAAGCGGGGAGCCGTGCGGTCCAGCATGGCCGCCTTTGCCTGCTTTGTTCGGGCTGCCGAAGCCGATAACCGTCTTCACTTCGATCAGCGTCGGACGGTAGTCCGTTTGCGATTCGAGAATCGCTTTGTGAAGCGCTTCAAGGTCGTTTCCGTCTTCCACGCGAAGCACGTTCCAGCCGTAGCCTTCAAAGCGCTTGCGCACATCTTCGGAGAACGAAAGGTTTAATTCGCCGTCAAGCGAAATATCGTTTGAATCGTAAAGAACCGTCAGCTTGTTCAGCTTCAAATGACCCGCAAGGGATGCCGCCTCGCCGGAGATCCCTTCCATCAGGTCGCCGTCGCCGCAAATTACGTATGTAGTGTGGTCAACGACCGGGAAATTGTCGCGGTTGTATACGGAAGCAAGGTGTTCTTCCGCCATTGCCATACCTACAGCCATTGCAAAGCCTTGACCCAGCGGTCCAGTCGTTGCATCAACGCCAGGAGTGTGTCCGAATTCCGGATGTCCCGGTGTTCTGCTGCCCCATTGACGGAACTCCTTCAGATCATCAATCGTTACATCATAGCCAAAAAGGTGAAGCATGGAGTAAAGCAGCATCGAGCCGTGTCCAGCAGACAGAACAAAACGGTCACGGTTTGTCCAGGACGGGTTGTCCGGGTTGTGTTTCAAGAAACGTGCCCAAACCTCATAGGCCATCGGAGCAGCGCCCATCGGCATGCCCGGGTGACCTGAATTCGCTTTCTCGATTGCATCGATGGAAAGCGTGCGGATCGTATCGATCGACAGCTGATCGATCGTTTTCTGTGTAATCGACATAATGTAATACTCTCCCTCCAAATCCATTGTTAACGTGAAACGTATCGCTTGCCTTATTGTATCACTTGCTTTTGCGCTTTGCCACAGTAAATCATCTGAACGGCAAAAGGATTTAAGACGAAGAGGTCGAATGTACCCCTACAAGAAATATGCGGAAGGATGACACAGGTTATGCACAGGAAACAACAAAACTCGCTTCTTACCGGAATCATAGCCGGCGTTGTGTCCGGGCTTGCCCTTGGCCTCCTGTTTCGGGCAGTCGAAAGGCTCTTCGAGGTGAAGGTGTATACGCTGCTCCTCAATGTAGACTTTGTGCCGTTTCTTCCGCAGCCGCTGCCGGAGTGGATCGAATTTATGCTGCATATGGCGGTATCCGTCTTCATTGGCATGCTGTACAGCTATCTTTTGGGCCGGTCCATCCGTCGTTCCGAGACGCCGAGACCCGTTCTTTATGCTGCAGCCGCTGCTCTTGTCACCATCCCGCTATTCATCCCTTTAACGCTGCTTTCCGATCGAACACCGGCGATCACCGATATGGCCGCGTTTGCTTGGTGGATCGCAGGACACGGTGCATACGGCTTCATCCTTGCCTTGTTCGGCATGTATCAAACACGAAACCTACCGAGGTGAACATACAACCATGAAAACATTCACAGCTATAGTAGAGGCCGTCCTCACTGCTACCGATCCTTCAACCTTCGTTACCCGCAGGGAGCAGGAAATCCGCATCGAGCTCGCCGGAATCCCGGGCGACCGGCATTACGGTCTTCTGCGGCCGGCCGATGTGCGGCAGTCCTTCTACCCGCGCGGCACGATGATCGCGAACCGCCGGCAGATCAGCATCGTCGGCGCGGAAGAGATGGAGCAGATCGCCACCCTCCTTGAAACAGGCGAGATTCTGCCCGAGTGGCTCGGCGCGAACATCCTGCTCCGCGGCTACGCGCCTTTGACGCTGCTTCCGCAAGGAGCACGCCTATTGTTCGAGCGAGGCAGCACCGGCCTGATTTGCGAAGGGGAAAACCTCCCCTGCAGCGGACCTGCCAAAGTCATTGCCGCCAGTTGCGATCGGCCGGAGCTCGCCAAAAAATTCGTTCCAGCCGCCAAGCAAAAGCGCGGCATCGTCTGCTCCGTAGAAAAAGAAGGCACCGTTGCCCCAGGCGACACGGTGCGCATTATGATCCCATAGCCTGTACCACGCGGTTTCGGCCGTTTTTCTTCGCTTCGTACAGCGCCTGGTCCGCCAGCTCAAACAGCAGCGCCGGGCGCTCGTCAGGCGAAGCTATCCTCGTGCAGGCACCGATGCTAACCGACACGTATCCGCCGGCAGACGACAAGCTGTGAGGAATGCCCAGCTTATATACCTCCTGCCGGATCTGCTCCGCCACACGCAGCGCTCCCCCTGCGTCCGTGTCCGGCAACAATACAGCGAATTCCTCGCCGCCGTATCTTGCAGCAAAATCAGCCGGACGCTTGCACTGCGCTTGAAGCTCGCGAGCGACCGCTCGCAGGCATTCGTCCCCAGCCTGATGACCGTACGTATCGTTGTACAGCTTAAACTGATCGATATCGATTAAAAGCAGCGACAGCGGCTCTTTCTTCCGCTGCGAACTGGCCCATTCCTGCTCAAGCCTTTCATCATAAGCCCTGCGGTTTGGAATGTCCGTCAACCCGTCCCGATGGGATAACGATTCCAGTCGTTTATTGGCTTCCTCCAGCTTTCGCATCGTCTGCTTCCGTATGGTGATATCTCGAATATTCCATAGATGGCCGACCAAGCTGATCCCGTCATAGATGGGGATATAATCCGTCTCGAACGTTCTTCCATCCTTGAGCAATACCTCTTCGTTCAATCGTTTCGCTCTCTCCCGCACCAGCTTGTCAATCGACGCTGTAAATCTGCCTTCGTCTTCCACCAGGTCACTAGTTTCGCGCAGCAGTCGGCGTCCGTCCATTCCTTCGAGCTGCGCAGGCGAATACGGAATTCCCAGCATCTCGGCCAGCTTCGCATTCGAGTGAAGTATTCTACGATGAATGTCTTCCACGAGCACGCCTGAATTTAAATTTCCGAGCAGGGCGCGAAGCTGCGAGGTTCGCTGGGACAACACATAAAACGACCGATTGGACCGAATCATATACGACATCGCCGCGTATCCGAGGAGGCTTCCAATTACGGAAAAGCTAAAGTGATAAACATACAGCGTGGCAAATTCGGAGTGATCGGACACATTGATGTAAAGCACCGCAAACAGGATCAGGCTTGCGCCCACGTTCATCGCCAAATACCTCGGCAGACGTCTATTTATCCATGGACGAATCCAAGCGCACAGCAGACCGATCAGCACCATGGAGGCGGCCGCTCGGTAGGAAACAGCATCCCACTGCCAAAAAAGTACAATCCTTGCAGCACCGATCATGAGGGATGAGATTACAGACGCCCATCCTCCGAAAAAAGCGGCGGCCAGCAAAATCGCCACATGCCGGAGGTCTAAAATAACTTCAGGGCTGACCCTAATGCTGAACAGCATCAGGACAGCCCCCAGTAAGCCCATTACAAAACCCGCTCCCCACTGTACGCTGCGTCTGTTCAGCTCCTCAGGGCTCCAGGCAAACAAGTATTCTTTTCGATTCACAAGCTGTGAAACAACAAAAATATAGGCAGTGATGAAAGAAGCGTTGATGATAAAATCTTTCAGCATGCGTTAATTAATTAAACACGACGGTTTTATTCTGGTGTACGAGAATGCGGTCCTCAAGATGCCAAGACACGGCTCTTGCCAGTACGACCCGTTCAATATGGCGTCCGATCCGTTTCAGGTCATCTACATCGTCACGGTGGGATACCCGCTGCACGTCCTGCTCAATGATAGGCCCGCCGTCGAGCTCATCCGTCACATAATGACCCGTTGCCCCGATGATTTTCACACCGCGTCCATAGGCCTGCGCATAGGGCTTTCCGCCCACAAAAGCCGGGAGGAAGGAATGATGAATGTTAATCATGCGGTTTTCATATTTCTCAATAAAATAAGGCGATACAATTTGCATATACCTTGCTAGGACAATTAAATCTACATCCGCGCTTTGGACCAGCGCGATTTGTCTGCGCTCGGCCTCGGCCTTGGTTTCCGGCGTAACCGGTACATAGTGGAATGGAACACCAAAGGGCTCTACGACCTCGGCCATCTCAGGATGATTGCCGATGACCATTGCGATGTCCATATAAAGATCTCCCGCCTGCCACTGCCACAGCAGCTCCAGAAGACAATGATCTTCCTTCGAGACAAAAATCGCTACCCTTTTCTTCTGGTTGGAGCGGTAGATTTCCCAGCTCATCTCGAACGGCTGTGCCACACCGGAAAAATCCTGCTTCAGCTGCGGAAGCTTCGCTTCCAGTCCCTCGAGATCAAATTCAATGCGGATAAAAAACATTCCGCCGCTCGGGTCCATCGTATATTGGTCAGACTGCACAATATTGGCCCCGTGCTCGGCAAGAAAACGGGAAACCGAGGCGACAATGCCCGGACGATCCGGACAAGAAATGAGCATTCTTGCCCGGTCCCGGTTAAGCAGCTCCCTGCGCGTATGTTTTCCTTCTGTGCGGTTCACCGTATTCATGCGGATAGCACCTCTTTCGCAAACCAGGCGGTCAGCCTGTGATTAATTTGTTCTTCGGTCAGACCGGGGAAAACATTCCCCTCCACAAGCATATCGTAAAGACGATCCATCGGCTCACGCGGATCCGCCTTCTTTGCCTTCGCATCCGTCTTCAGCGTCTCCCACGTTTGTACGACAAAATCCCGCGGATGAACGCCGTTCTTCTCAAAGAAATGCGCAGCGCGCTCGACATCCTCAAGGAACGCAGCACCGAAGCGCGTTTCTACATCGCCGCGAAGCAGCGCAATTTCCGCTTCGTACATCGGACGCGACAGCGCATCGTCCTTCCCGATCCACGGTGTCTCCAGCACCATTGGAAGATGCTTCAGCTTTTCGTGGTGCACGATATTTTTAATCGCCGCAAAGCCGATGTGACCTGCTCCGACGGGCGCATGACGGTCCTTTCCGGCTCCGCGTGGGTTTTTACTATCGTTTAAGTGAACGACGGAGATCCGATCAAGGCCGATCGTACGGTCAAACTGCTCCAATACGCCGTCCAAATCGTTGACAATATCGTAGCCTGCATCGTGAATATGGCAGGTATCCAGGCAGACCTTCAGACGGTTATTGTGCTCGACCTTTTCAATAATTTGAGCAATTTCTTCGAAAGAACGGCCGATTTCCGTCCCTTTGCCCGCCATCGTCTCAAGCGCGATGTTCACTTCCATTTCCGAAGTGCCGGCCAGTACTTCGTTCAGGCCTTCCGCGATGCGCGCAATTCCATATTCCGCATCCTTATCGGTGTAAGCCCCCGGGTGAAGAACGATGTTTTTCACACCTAGATAATTCGTACGGCGCATTTCCTCCTGAAGGAAATCGACGGCCAGCTGATACGTATTGCTCTTGTACGAGCCAAGGTTAATGATATAAGGCGCGTGAACCACAATTTCGTCAATGCCGTGCTGCTTCATGAGCTCCTTGCCCTGCTCAATATATTGCTCTTCAATCGGCTTCCGGCGCGTATTTTGCGGAGCACCGGTGTAAATCATAAATGTGCTGGAGCCATAGGATACCGCCTCATTGGCAGCATTCAGCAAACCCTTATCGGAAAACGATACGTGAGAACCTAATTTCGTCATCTATAATTACTCCTTGTAAACGAGAATATCTAGCCTAGTTTTCTAATAACTTTTTTATTGTACCGCAGTTTGTCCCGCTTTTGAAGTATGCTTGCCACCCCATGCGGAACATGGTACGATTTTGCTGAGGTGAGTAAAAATGTCCGGCGTATTCGGCTGGTTTATCTTTTTCTGGGTGTTTGTTCTGATCGGTTTTTTGTCCATCGGCGGTTACTTTATGTTTCGCAAGTTTTTAAAGGTTCTCCCGATGGAAGACGGAAAGTCAAAGCTGGATTGGCAGAACCATTATGTAGAATCGAGCCGTCATTTGTGGACGGAAGACAGCAAGGCCTTCTTAGAAGTGTTAGTCGAGCCGGTACCGACCCCTTTCCGCGATATCGCAAGGCACACCATTGCAGCTAAAATCGGTCAGGTTGCTTTGGAGGAAGGCGCAAGTGAGGTTACTCGTGACCACTGCTTGAAGGGCTACATTATGGCGACGCCAAGCCGCGATTACAAGAGTCTTGTTTCCTTTTTGGAGAAAAACAAAATCGATTACAGTGCATACAAGCACTTGTTAAATCATTAAAACCAATTTCGACAAAACGAAAATCCGGCCGCTCACATGGAGACGAACCGGATTTTTTTATGCTGCCGTGCCCTTTTACATTTTTACATAATAAAAAAACCTCCGATCCGAATTATCGAATCAAAGGTTCTTGTCGAAGTTTGTTATGCGGTTGAGAGGACTCGAACCTCCACGAGCGTACGCCCACTACCCCCTCAAGATAGCGTGTCTGCCATTCCACCACAACCGCATACTATGAAAAGTGAGCCATGTAGGACTCGAACCTACGACACCCTGATTAAAAGTCAGGTGCTCTACCAACTGAGCTAATGGCTCTCAAGGATGACCCGTAGGGGATTCGAACCCCTGTTACCTCCGTGAAAGGGAGGTGTCTTAACCCCTTGACCAACGGGCCATTTTCAACATTTTTCGCTATCTTTCGAAGCGACAAGTGTTATTATAATCGAATGCTTGTCCTCTGGCAAGAGGAAATTTAAAACTTTTTTTAAGGCGTAGAATTGCTAGACTATAATGATCTTTCTATTACATAACGATTGAGGAACAGAGACTAGAGAAAAGCTATGCAATAAAAAAATCGTACTTCTCGTACGATTATCGAGATCAAATGTGGCGGAGAGTGAGGGATTCGAACCCTCGCACGCGGTTAGGCGACTACTCCTTTAGCAAAGGAGCCCCTTATAGCCACTTGGGTAACTCTCCGTATATGATGGCTCCCCGAACAGGACTCGAACCTGTGACAACTCGATTAACAGTCGAGTGCTCTACCAACTGAGCTATCGGGGAAAGACAAGTAATAATGTATCACTTTTTCTCCAAGGAGTCAAGAGTTTGGAGCCGTAATGGGCCCCTACAGCGACCGCACAAATATTTCCTCGGGTCTACTTTGCGCTTACGCAAATACTCCATTGAACAGGCTGTGCATTGAAGCTTATATTTATACGACTGTGTCTTTCTCGTTACTCCGGGGAGGGATTTACAAAAACGTGTCCCTCCTACCTTCGCCAGCAGCTCGCGGAATTCCGGGTCTCGATGCTTGTACCCTCTGCGCTGCAAATGAAGATGGTAATGACACAGCTCGTGCTTAATAATTTTTTCCGTTTCTTCCGCCCCGTATGCATCATAATATTTCCTGCTGATTTCAATGTGGTGGGTCCCCGTAAAATAACGTCCGCCCGTTGAGCTTAATCTGCCGTTGAATTTTGCCTCATGGGTGAATGGCCAGCCGAAGCTTTGTAAGGATACGTTCTCCACCCAAGCTTGTAGCTGCTTGTCGTTCATGCGCCGCCTCCGTTTCTTACTTGAATTGTAACTCGGGCCTGCGATAAACTGTCAAGTAGAATGTTATACGTTAAAGGAGCCCTTTATTCATGTTTACAACAAAAACATGTATTTTGCAGCAAGGCGAACGCCTTCTGTTTGTCGAAATGCCGGAAACCCATGCCTATCAGCTTACCGCCCTGCTTCACCGCCTTCATAAAGAAGTCGGCAAGCTTACTGCTGGAGGCGTTCCTGAGGTCCCTGTTCCGGTGGCTGAATGCAGCGATCTCGAGCTTTCCGATCCCGCCTACTCGGTTTCTACAGGCCTGGATTTCGTCGGTTCACTGGAAAAATCGTTTTCTTCCCTTCAAGAAAACAACTATCCGCTTATTTCTTTGTTAACCGAGATTCGAGCCCTTGAAGCACAGCTGGAGCAGTGGTACGAGGAATACGAGGAAGAAATGTTATAACAAACCTTTGACGGACCTGCACCCCAAGCGAGGCACTGCCATATGATAAGGTAACCATACGGTTAGTCGCCTAGGAAAGGGGCTGGTTTCAATGCCAAACTGGTTGCGTACACAGCTTATGCGCGCCTTCCTGACTAAAAACCGCAGACAGATTCGCCTACTTAATGATTGCTGGTATTTTTACCGCGACAAGCAAGGCGGAAAAACCGCCGAGAAAAAAACGACTTCACACTAAAATAAACCCTGCTAACCAACAAGTGGTAAGCAGGGTTTATTGTTTAGATTTCTCCTGTTGACTACGGAGCGGTAAACGTCACCGGAGTAATGGTCTGTAAGTACATTTCCATTTCTTCGACCGTTAACGGTTCACCGGCAAACATCGGATTAAATAAAGCGAATTCCAAGAAATACGCCATATTTACTTCTCCATTGCGTTCAATCGCCGCTTTGTAGGTAGAAAGCACCTGTTCCTTCGAAGCTGCGTCGACGAACTGTGGCGTGAATTCCACTGCCCATTTTCCATTCGTCAAACGGGCAACAACTAAAGTTTCAGTCGGTGCGTAGGTAGTCCCGTTATCTAGTGTAATTTTGCCGCTCTTTGTGCCGGCAGTGATGTTCACTTGTTTGAGCAGAACGCTGCCGCTAGTGTTCGGATCACCTTTAAACACTGCGAAGGTGCCGCCTTCAGGCTGAACAACCGTCCAACGGATCGTGCCGCCGATTTGACCGGCTTGCGGGTTGATGTCATTGAACAAATACTCCGGTCTTAAAGTAGAGAACTGCTCTGTTGGATTATCCGTACTTACATAGCCGTACACGTCCGTCGCGTAAATCATGGCCTTATAGCTTTGATTTGGCTGGAGCCCCGTAACTGTATACGTATAGGCTGCACCCGTAACCGTCGGCTCAATAGGAAGCAGTTGTCCTCCATTCAGGGAAAGCCAATAGCCGCTAATGCCGTCCGGATCGTTCGCCCCCTCCCACGTAAGGGTAGCACCGCTCGTTGTAATCCCCGATACTGTCAGCAGCTTACTGCCAAAAACAGGAGCTGTCGAAATCGGACCTCCACCCGTCGAATCGGCAGGGGTGTTGAATGAATTACTCGGTCCCACAAGGCTGTACTGCCCTTTCGTGCTCACTGCGCTGACTGCTACCTTGTAGCTTTGACCCGGTATTAACCCAATTAAATCATAAGTAAGGGTATTTCCCGAAGCATAGGGTTCAATCGGTACTGGCGTTTGTCCGTTGATCGAAAGCAGATAGCCTGCGATGCCGTAGCTGTCCAAAGCAGACGTCCACGATAATGTTGCATGATTATAGGTTATATTTGTTACCGTTAGGTCCAGTGAAGAAAACCCAGGCCGAGTCAAGCGATTCACACGAAACTTATAGGTACTGACTTCGGCTTCACCGTCCACAAAGGCCTCGATTTGGAAATCCGTTTGACCATATTGCAGCGGGGCATCGTAGACGGCCCCTGTAACAGTGGCACCATTGATTTTCCACTGCGCATCCATTCGATTCAGTTGAACGCTGATCGGCAGTAATTGTTGATCAGGTGCAACATCGAACTCTTGAATCGTATGAGGATCAAGGGTAAGGTCGTTCCCGTTCACCGAGACCTCCGTAAAGTTAGGCGCAGATGGTGTCGCGACTTGTTTCGTCGCCGGAAGGCTGTACTGACCATCCGCATTGCGAGAGTATACCGCGAGCTTCTGCCCCGCTTGCAGAAGCGTATTGTCCGGGATCTGCAGGCTGTACACCGGAGCCCCATAATCAAACGAGTCAATGGAGACTGCTGCGAACAGAGGAACGAATACCGGCAACGTCATACTTGCAATATAGCTGACCGGCTGGCCCGCCTCGTCCAATAAGAGAACGTCAAATCCCGTAGGCTCTTCTGTTGCAGAAGAGGACAATGTCCATTGCAGCTGTCCGCCGAATTCACCTTCATCGGGATCCGTATTCGTCCAATTTATTATATCCGGAATAGGCAGGCTGTTGTCCGTTGTAATGGTAGGCAGCGGCCCCGCCGTGCGGATATCCACAGACTGAACATAAGAATGCGTATTATAAATGTCCCCTTGAGCATTTTCAATACCAAGAACATATTCGTTCATCGGGTAATTCGTTGTCATCCCGAACAAATCAATCCGATACTCTGCAGATCCGTTCGCAGGTGTTCGATGAACAATAAGTCCATCCCCATAACCGGCTGTCAATAATACATAGTTTGCAATTCCGGCCTCATTTTCCGGCTTCGACCATTGAAACGTCCCCGTAATGTCACCGGCGGCCGGATTCGTATCCGTAAAAGTGAACTTTCCCGGAACGGAAACCGGTTCATCAAAGACGGGAACGGTACGCGCCGTTTTTACGGCGTCCATGTACATGCGCAGCGCAGCAGCTCCTTGCGGGATTTCAGTCCCCAGCGGGATTTCTGCATCCATGAAGAAGCAAAGTCCGCCTTCCCCTGCTGAGCAGGTAGCTGCCGAAGCAACCGGCGGCAAATCACTGCCGTCCGCTGCCTTGACTAGATTGCCCGCGCTGTCTTCCCAATAAAATAAATATTGGGAATAAGCGTCATCCCCCATTTCCGGCGGCATCCATGACAATGTTCCTTGTAGGTAACCGCTTCTGAGGTCAGTGTCGTCCAAAAAATCAATCTCATGCGGTTGTTCGGCAGGCGCCAGCTTCTGATTCTTCATCATTAAGCTGCCGTCCAGCAGTGTGATGGACTTCGTTATTTCGCTATATCCCTGCTCGTAAATTCCAATATCATAATGACCGGGATAAAGATCTGAAAACATCGCAACCCCATTGGAATCGGCTGTTGCGTACCTTGTTTCATCAAGCAATGCACTGCTTAAGCTTACCGTTGTGCCAGCCGCGGGCACCCATGCATCGTTAACCAGCTTTTGTACCGGGATCGAGATGGAGGATACCGGTGCGTAGATGGAATACCCTTTCCCTCCATTGTTTAAAATGTAAGGTTCAGACAAGACAGGCACAGTCCCTTTGGTATCCCGGTTGTAAAGCCGAATTTCATAGGTGCCGGGTTGAAGTGTTTCGTAAAAATCAACAGATTGTTCACCGGAGCGATGATAATAATCGACCGAGCTTTTCACCACTACAGCGTTCGGGTCATTGCTGCCCAGCGGCCACACCTCTACTAGAACTGAATCCACGTAAGTGTAATCCGGCTGCGTAACAGAAATAGAGAACGATGTATGATTATATATAGACGCCCTCGCATGCAGCGGCTTCTTCATACTTGTATCATAGGCTGCTTGCAGCTGCGGCAGTTTGGCCGGAGGATAGTAATAGTCATCTACAAACATCTTGGGGATAACCAAACCGTAGTAGCTTGAGCTATCGTCGGAATTGCTTCCCCAGCCGTACATTCCGTCGGATTTCAGCGCATATTTGCGGTTTGGTGCAGCAAACAGCTCTGTAATCCCTGATTCATCACTGTAATTGGAGGAACGGAATAAAGCGTGATTGCCCGCCTCCAGCAACGTACCGTCCTGCAGCAGCGCAATCGTTGGCGCCGCACTTTCCGGCGTTGCCACGATCGTTTTCACAGTTTTACCAGCTAGGCTATCGATAAGCGTTGGCGTTAAAATGTCGTCGCCGACATGGTCTCCGTTCTCGTTTTTGTAAAAGCCCAGCTCACTCGTTTCATTGTAACCCCAGCCGTACACTCCGGCAGACGTTATTGCAAACGAAGTGTTCAGTCCTTTCCCTGCGGCAATCTCCTGCACGTTCGTAAGACCGTCAAGCAGAGCAGGAAACTTCGTGTCGGCAGCCGTATCGTTGCCGACTTGCCCATCGGTATTATCGCCCCAGGCCCAGACCCGTCCGTCGACGGTTTGCGCCAGTACGTAATCGTCTCCGGCTGCTGCCTTCAAAATCCCTGTCAACGGAGTCCCAGCAGACAGCATCACTTCGGCCGGAGCAGCGGACGCTAACACATCCTTTTGCCCTAATGCGAAGCTTGCCGAGGTGCCTACGGTATATACCCGCCCGCCGCTCGTTCCGGCATCTTCTACGAACACGCCGAACGTGCTCCCTGCGGTAATGGATGCGATCGGTGGCAACGTATCGAACACCATCGGGGTTGCCGAGACCAACGTCCCCGTTGTCGCAGGGTCCATCGCTCCCCAAAACCACACCTTCCCCTGCGTGTCCAAAGCAAGAGTGAAGCTCTCACCGGCGGCAATTTGCTTTATACCTGGCAGCCCCGGCACTTGATGCGGCACTCGGTTGTCATATGGGGTTGTACCAGTATCGGGTATACCAAGCTGTCCATATTCCTTTAATCCCCATGCCCAAACTGTCCCGTCCGCATGCAAGGCGGTTGTAAACGTTTCGCCCCCGGCCACTTCGACAATGGAGTTATTCGTCTCCGTCGCTTTGGCCGGTGCTGCAACGGACCATGCCGCCCCCATGGCCAGCAAAGCAATTGAGGCCAGCTTTAAGGAACGAAGCATCCACGGCCTCTTTGTTTTCCCCTTCGACAACAAACGTCAATCCTCCCTAAACTCCCATTTAATTATCTACCTTCTATTCTAAGTTCTTCCTATCAATCCGTCTATGAAAATAGTTCAATTGGTTCAAAAATTCACAGAAATTATCGTAGACCATTTTTCACAGTTTATTTAACAATAAAAAGCCGTATGCCTCGAAGGACATACGGCTTTTCCACTAACCAAGCTAATGGAATCCAAGCTAGGACTGCTCCTGACTTCGCATCGTCAAGGAAACGCGTCCCTTCTTGTGATCGACCTCCAGCACGCGCACCGTGACGATATCTCCTACTGCTACGACATCAAGCGGGTGCTTTACAAAGCGGTCCGCCAGCTGGGAAATATGGACCAGCCCATCGTTCTTTACGCCGATATCGACAAACACTCCGAAATCGACCACGTTCCGGACGGTGCCCTGCAGCTCCATACCCGGCACGAGATCCTCAAGCGAGAGCACATCCGTGCGCAGGATCGGCGGCGGCAGCTCGTCGCGCGGATCACGCCCTGGACGCTGCAGCGCGTCCAGGATGTCGCGCAGCGTCGGTACGCCGACACCTAGCTGCGGCGCAATCGTTTCCGCATCCAGCGACCGCAGCTTCGCGTTCAGCTCTGCCGAACCGATGGCCGACAGCTCCAGCCGCAGCTGCTTAAAGAGCTTGTCCACCACGCCGTAGGATTCCGGGTGGATCGGCGTGTTGTCCAGCGGATTCGCCGCCTCGCGAATGCGCAGGAAGCCGACGCACTGTTCAAACGTCTTCGCACCGAGGCGAGGGACCTTCTTCACCTGGCTGCGATCGGTGAATTTGCCGTTCTCTTCCCGGTATTTCACAATATTTTTCGCCGTTGTGGCATTCACGCCGGACACATAAGAGAGCAGCGAGGGTGAGGCCGTGTTCAAATCGACGCCAACATGGTTTACCGCCGACTCGACCACGCCGCCCAGCGATTCCTCCAGCCGCTTCGACGCGACATCATGCTGGTATTGACCGACCCCGATCGACTTCGGGTCGATCTTCACCAGTTCCGCAAGCGGATCCTGCAGACGGCGGGCAATGGATACCGCGCTCCGCTCGGCAACGTCAAAATCAGGAAACTCCTCCGCCGCCAGCTTCGATGCGGAGTACACACTCGCCCCCGCCTCATTCACAATGAGGTACTGCAGCTCATGCTTGCCCTTCAGCTTCGCGATGAGCCCGGCGATGAACGCTTCCGTTTCCCGCGAAGCCGTCCCGTTGCCGATCACGATTAAGCTGATCTTATGCTTTTCAATGAATCGTGTGATCGTTGCTTCGGCTTCCGCAACCTTATTATTCGGCGGTGTCGGATAGGTCACCGCAATATCGAGCACCTTGCCCGTCTCGTCCACGACGGCCAGCTTACAGCCCGTGCGGTAGGCCGGATCGACGCCCAGCACGACATTGCCCTTGATCGGCGGCTGCAGCAGCAGATTCCGCAAATTCGCCGCAAAAATGCCGATGGCGTGCTCCTCCGCCTTCTCGGTCAGCTCGCCGCGCAGCTCGCGTTCAATCGAAGGCGCGATCAGCCGCTTGTAGCCGTCGGCGATCGCCGCTGCAATCGGCTCCTGCGCCACCGTATCGCGATTCCGCAGCACTTGGCGGGAGATATACTCCAAGATGCGCTCCGGCTGCTGCACCTCCAGCGTCACCTTGAGCACCTCCTCCCGCTCCCCGCGGTTGATCGCGAGCGTCCGGTGCGGCGGAAGGCGCTTCATCGGCTCCGAATAGGCGTAGTACATTTCGTAGACCGATTCCTGCTGCGCGTCCTTCGCTTCTGTAACCACCAGCGCATTGTCCCATGTATAGCGGCGCACCCAAGCGCGAATTTTTGCGTCGTCCGCTACATGCTCCGCAATGATATCCATCGCTCCCTGCAACGCATCCTCCGCCGTAGGGACGCCCTTCTCGGCATCTACATAGCGTCCGGCCTGTTCAACCGGATCTCCGCTCCTCGGCAGGGAGAGCAGCCACTCGGCCAAAGGCTCGAGCCCTCTCTCCTTCGCCACACTCGCACGCGTTTTCCGCTTTTGGCGGTACGGCCGGTACAAGTCCTCCACATCCTGAAGCTTGCCCGCTGCCGTAATCGAAGCACGAAGCTCGTCCGTCAGCTTGCCCTGCTCGTCAATTAAGCGGATGACCTCCGCCTTCCGGTCTTCAAGCCCTCGCAAATACCGCAGACGCTCGTCCAAATCGCGAAGCTGATTTTCGTCGAGCTCTCCTGTCATCTCTTTCCGGTAGCGTGCGATAAACGGGATCGTATTACCTTCGTCAAGCAGACCGACCGTCGTCGTCACCTGCTTCATGCTGATGCCGAGCTCTTCTGTCAGCTGCTTCAAAATTCGGGCATTGCGCTCCTTTTGCACCTGCTCATTGTTTTCCGGCACTCCGTCTGCAGCACCCGTCTTCCCTTTTTGCTGTGTATCGTCGCTCATGCCCTCTTCTCCTCCATTAACCTTTTTCCCATAACAGCAAAAAAAACGAGGACTGATCGCCCTCGCCCCGTGCCGCGTTTGTATGTAAGTTAAAAGTCAATGAGTCCCACACTAATTTGCAGCGCGTCATCGACCTTTTGCATCGTATCTTCATCGAGATGGGTGATTTTATCGGTTAGCCTTTGCTTATCTATGGTGCGGATCTGCTCCAGCAGGATAACCGAATCGCGGTCGAAGCCATGCGATTCCGCGTCGATTTCGACATGAGTTGGCAGCTTCGCTTTCTGAATCTGGGCCGTAATGGCCGCTACAATAACCGTTGGGCTAAACCGATTACCGATGTCGTTCTGGATGACGAGTACGGGCCGAACGCCTCCTTGCTCTGAACCGACCACAGGGGACAGGTCTGCAAAAAACACATCGCCACGCTTAACGATCAACGGCTACACCCCGCTAACTAAGCGGTCTAACGTGTCATCAGCCTCTTCTTCAGCTAAAAATGCTTCAGACGCCATCCCTAAGTTGATTTTTGCCATCTCCATATAGCCTCGCTGCATGGATTCGCGAAGATGACGTTTTTTACGCTCGACCAAATACAGCTTCATGGCCTGACGGATAAATTCGCTGCGATTGGAATTTTCCTTCTCCACGATACCGTCCACCTCACGAAGCAAGTGGTCAGGCAAGCTGATCATGATCCTTTTCGTATTATGCGCGTTAGTAGACACCGATCGTGCACCCCCAAAACGTTCCCATCATTACTACCATTATGGCGAAGTTGAAGCAATTTTATACAAAAGGATGTATATGCTCGCAGTATAGCAGTTATGAACATATTAATTCGCGCTTTGAGGCGAATATCCTTTTGAAGCTTCCGAAAATGTTGCAGGTAAAATATTGTAAAGACAATCCTATCCTTGCGACTGCGAGCCAACGCTAATCCATAAACGGATTATGGATCGAATTCACCTGTCCGTTCTTAATAAACACACGCGGGACCCGGCTTGAAATCATACAGGTTACCTCGTAATTGATCGTTCCCAGATGACCCGCGATCTCCTCTGCAGAGATACGCTCCCCGCCCTGTTGTCCCAGAAGAACAACTTCATCGCCTGCTTTGACTTGATCGCAGTCCTCCTCTGCAATTCGCACCATGCATTGATCCATGCAAATGCGTCCGACGACCGGCGTACGTTTGCCGTTCACCAGCACCTGCGCTTTGCCTGAGAGCATCCGGCTGTAACCGTCCGCGTACCCGATCGGCAGCGTGCCTATCGTTTCTTCCCGCTCCGTCGTGTAGATAGTACCGTAGGAGATGCCTGTGCCCGCTGCAACGCGTTTCACATGCACCAGCCCGGTTTTCAGGCTCATCACCGGCATAAGATTGACTTTGGTGCCGTCAACCTCTTCCGAAGGATACAATCCATACATACTTATGCCAAGACGAAGCATATTCCCCGAAAGCTCGGGAGTATCAATTCCCGCCGCACTGTTGCCAATATGGACAATCGGCGGCTCGATGCCCCGCTGCGCGAGCTGCTCGCGAATTCGCTGAAAGCGCTCGTGCTGGGCGATTGTGTACGTCTTATCGGTTTCATCCGCGCAAGCATAGTGGGTGTATAGGCCCTCCAGCTGCACGCCGGGGAGTGCCGAGATCCGCAAAGCGGCTTCCACCGCTTCTCGCTCCTCTGTCAGGCCAATGCGGCCCATCCCCGAATCAATCTTCAAATGAAGCTTTAACGGCCGGTTCCGGCGGCAAGCTTCGGTCGCGGTTAAGGATTCCAGCTTGGTCAGCACCTCCGGACTGAACACGGTTAGTGCAATATCATGCTCCCAAGCCGGTTCAACTCCTTCGGGCGGCGTATAGCCGAGAACAAGCACCGGCGCGGTTATCCCACGCCGGCGCAGTTCTATCGCTTCATCGAGAAAGGCTACGGCGATGTAATCTACACCGCAGGAAGCAGCCTCCTCAGCGATTTCCGTTAAGCCGTGGCCGTACGCGTTCGCCTTCACCACGCTCATGAGCTTGATTTCCGGAGGCAGCACCCGGCGGAATTCCGCAAGGTTATGCCTCAGAGCATCAAGTGAAATTTCTGCACGAGTATAGCGGTAATACGGCTGCACGACTCTCCACCCTCTTCTAACATATCCATTATGTTAACCGCTCGGCCGCTATCTGTCAACGAAATTACCACCAGTTTCCAACCGTCTTATTTGCCTAATTCACCTGCGGTCGAACGAGCGATCTTAATCATTTCTTCCTTTGTTAAGTCGCTGGAAGACAAGCGGAATTCCACGCCTTCATTCGTCCAGTGCAGCGTCTTTTGCTTGTCGCCGAGCAAGATGCCATTGGTAAAGCCGAGCTCTACGACATCAACAAGAGAACCGGTTTCCGCTGTGACCGTCTTTTCGGTTGGACGGGATTCCATCAATGTGTAATTATATTCACCCGAGTAACGAAGCAGTACTGCATTCAGATCGCCCAGCTTCATATCGGACATGCTTTGCTGCTTCACACCAGCCGGGGTGTAGGAAGGCTCGATTACGCCGAAGCCTTCGTTTTGCTTGTCGGCTGCTGCCGTTTCTGTTGGAGCGGCGGCTGTTGGCTCAGCCTTTTCTTCCGCTGCACCATCGGTTTCAGATGCGCCAGAATCATCAACTGCTTCAGGAGCGTCGGTTTTTCCATTTGGCTCCGACTGCTGGCTTTGTTCCGTCGTTGCCTTGCCTTGTTCCTCTGTTTTCGACTGTGTCGTTTCCTGATTGGCTTCCTCGTTCGCTGCCTTTTCCTGCTTTGGCGCCTCGTTGCTGTTCGCCTTCTCTTGTTTTGAAGCGGCATCTGTAGTCGCTTTTGAGCCATGCTCATGCGCCGGCGTTTCCTGCAGCTTTCCTTGAGCCATCGTCGGGAGAGACTTCATTTCGTAGCTCGTCATGTTGCGCTCCATGTCGAAGTAGTCCTTCTCAAACTTATGGCCAAAATTAAACTGCTCGAAATCCACAGAAACCAGCACGTTCGCATTTTCATCGGATACTTCTACCTTGCTCGGACTGTAGTCTTTTTTGTTCAACCAAATCTTCTGACGAGCAAGCGAGCCGCTCTTGTAGTTCGCCTCCACATCAAATACATATGCTTCATCCAGTTCAGTAAACTGGCGGCTGTCGTCCATCACAATGCTCTGTGCAAGCGTCTGATACAAATACACCTGACCTTGGTTTTCCGGCCAGTCGCTTTGGAAGCGGAAGCTCTTCTTCAAATGCGGTGTTAAAACGAATACACCATCATCGTTGCGCAAAATGATTTGAGTAACGTCCTTCGTGTCATTCGTTAAAGCGATGCGGTAAAAATCCGGTGCCTGATAACAAACCTCAACATTGTACACCTGCGGCTCTGCCCCTGTGTTGATTGTCATCGAACCGACACCATGGTAGCTCTCCATCTTGCTAACCGTTTTGTCGAGATCCTTCACTACACTCGCTGCGTCCTTCTTTCCACAAGCGGCCAAAATCATCGATGTGCATAGTACGATGGCCATGATTAATGCAATTCTCCGGCGCATTTCAGCATCCCCTCCAGATCAACTTGTTCAATCTGTTACCATGTCTATGAGGGACCTTGGCCAATTATGCAGACTAGCATTGACAGGCTTTCAAGATTTGAATGGGGGAAAGCCTGACTGCACATCAGTAAAAAATATTTTTTATGAACACGAGGGGATGGTATTGATAATCATTATCGATGTTGTTAAGATAGGTTTGTATATTCAGCTTAAATATCCAAAATATAGCGGATTGTAATTTTTCTTATTTTTCATAAGTTATTTGAAGGGATTTAGTTTTATTTGTCGTATTATCCAATGAATAGAAAACGTTTTCCCCTTACGGGGGATTTACCATATGTTCGTTCATATTGCTTTCCCACCAATAAAGGAGGATCGGATCTATGTACTCTTTTGGCCAAGCACTCAGCGAGAATCAGCATTTTTACGATCATCAGGAGCACCAGGTGCCGGTGCAAATTTATTTAAACGGGGAGCATGTGGACATCGGCTTTGTCACCCAAATCACAGCGAGCTATGTGCGGATTAATGATACGTTCTACCATCGCAGTATGTATACGTTCGTATCACGTCCGGGTTATTAAGGCAGTATTTAAAGTAACTGAGGGGATCGCTGCGGAATCCTGCTTAATACTTCACCCAATAATATAACAGCCTCGCCCACTCCGTTAATACCGTCTGCTGCTTTTCCGAATCCTCCCACCAGCGGTCTAAGCTGCCGTGGATCGGATCCATGGCGGTGTCATAATGCAGCTCTATTTCCGTGCCTTGAAACACCTTTTCAAAAATAAAGCTCGCACGGCGAGAATGCCACTCTGTCGTCACAACTACGGCTGACCTCCAGCCTTTCTCTTCCATTACTTCTTTTGAATAAAGCGCATTCTCGTAAGTGCTCCGGGATCGATTCTCCCAATGAATGGACTCATCCGGAATACCAAGGTGCTTCGCCAAGGCCATCATCTCCTCCCCAGTTTTCAGGCGCCAGGAAAGATCTGTGCCGTCAGAGATGATCATATTCGGAGCGATACCCTTGTGGTACAGCTCAGCTCCTTTACGGGTCCGTTCACCCAGCACCTCGCCTCCGAGTACGATGATTGCGTCCGTAGAAGAAGGCATCGTTTCATCGACGATTAAATAATCCGCCGCCCGCTGCAGCAGTGTGTGGCGCCAGAGCACCCCCGCCAAGATGCAGAGGACAATGACTCCCATTCCGATAAGGAATCCTACCGAAGCTTTCGATGAACGCCTGCTGTTGCCCATTTGTAAAAGCCTCATTCCTTTTCCCCTCTCCCTGCTTTCCTACATACTTTCTAAAGACTCTCAACTCCCGTATATAACATAAAAAGCATACCCGCTTCAATCCGGATATGCTTTCTCGGTGCCTGGTACACCTTTTCCACTATATTGATGCAAGCCCGCGAGCCGCATTTACTTCCAAATCAAATACAGGACTCCCCCGATAATTCCGGCCCAAAACAAGCCGCCAAACAAGAGCCCGTACACCATACCTCTTCCCATGGACATCGCTTCACTGCCGAAGTGCTCGTCTTGATCGATCATGCTGCCGTCCTCCAATCTTTCCCTTATAGATTAGAGTATGCGGCAAAAGTCGAAAAAGTATACACGATCTGCAGGAAACGTGTAGTCCGTTGTTACGTCACATCCACCATTTTCGTGATATACGAACGAGCCTCCAAAAACTGAATGACCTTCTGAACAGATTGCTCAATAGACAGCTTGTCCGTCTCGATCACAAGCTCCGAATGTTCTGGGGCCTCATATGGAGCTGAAATGCCGGTAAACTCCTTCAGCTCCCCTTTGCGGGCTTTAGAATACAGCCCTTTCGGGTCGCGGATCTCGCACTCTTCAATCGAGCACTTCACATAAATTTCGATGAAGTCACCTTCCGCAAAAAGCTCCCTCACCATCTGCCTGTCCGCCTGGTAAGGCGAAATAAACGCCGTCAGTACAAAAACGCCGGCGTCCACAAACAGCTTCGATACTTCGCCGATCCGGCGGATGTTTTCGGTCCGATCCTCCGGGGAAAAGCCGAGGTTCGAGTTCAAGCCGTGGCGAACGTTGTCGCCATCTAGCGTATAAGTGCGGATCCCGCGCTGGAACAGCAGCCTTTCCACTTCGATGGAAAGCGTTGACTTGCCCGATGCGGACAGCCCGGTAAACCACAGCACGCAGCTTTTATGGCCGTTCAGCGCGTTGCGGTCTTGTCTGCTGATTTTGGGTTGATGCCATGTGATATGTTTGCCCTGCATATTGATTTCTCCCTGAATCTCATTCATTTAATTTCTAGAATAGCATTATTGAATTGTAAAAGAAAATGGAGCAGCCTCTGATCGGACTGCTCCACTCAATCAATTAGAAGGACTAACCATCTACTTCCCAAGAATCTCCCAGTTCTTCCAAGAAACGCTCCAGCGCATCTTGCCATTGAGGCAGATCTTTAAAGCCATTTGTCCGAATCGACATGTGATCCATGACGGAATACCTGGGTCTTGGAGCTGGTCTAGGAAAGTCTTCCGTAGTACAAGGAGTTAATTTCACAGGCAGGCCGGTTTGACGGAAAATTTCACTTGCAAATTCGAACCAGGAACACCCTCCTGTATTAGAAGCATGATATATTCCATAGCTCTCCGATTGGATTAAGTCCCGAAGGAAATTTGATAAATCTACGGTATAGGTTGGAGAGCCGGTCTGATCCTGGACTACACTTAACTTATCGCGTTCCTGTCCCAGCTTAAGCATCGTTTTTACGAAGTTAGCTCCATGCTTCCCGTATACCCAAGAGGTTCGTACGATAAAGAAACGAGAGCATAACGTTTGAACAAGCTGTTCACCTGCACGCTTCGATTTACCATATACCCCCATTGGATTTGTGTTATCGTATTCGTTATAAGGCTTTGTACCCGTACCATCAAAAACGTAATCAGTGCTAATATAACAAAGCTTAGCTCCAACCTTTTCAGCAGCTAACGCCATATTTCTCGTCCCGTATGCATTGACAGTAAAAGCCGTGTCTTGATCGGACTCTGCTGCATCCACCGCCGTATAAGCTGCCGCGTGTACGATCACATCAGGCTTTTCACTGTCTACAACCGATAGAACCTGCTCTTGGCTGGTAATATCAAGCTGCTCCCGACTAAATCCAATCGCATCAAAGGTTTGCTTTAAAATGGGGAACAGATCCCTGCCAAGCTGGCCATTTGATCCTGTAACCAGAACCTTCATGTCTACTCCTCCAATCGTGAGCGGTATTGACGATCGTAATAGGACATGTAATCTCCGGATTTAATGTTTTTCCACCAGCTCTCATTGGATAAGTACCAAGCAACCGTTTGTTTTATGCCAGATTCGAAATCGTATTTAGGCTGCCAGCCGAGCTCCGACTTAATCTTGTTGGCGTCAATTCCATATCTTTTGTCGTGCCCAGGCCGGTCCTCCACATACTTAATAAGTGATTCTGGTTTTCTAAGTTCTGCCAAAATACGTTTTACAATGTCAATATTGGTTCTTTCATTATTTCCACCTACGTTATAGACTTCACCGGATTTCCCCTTGTGCAGCACAAGATCTATAGCAGAACAATGATCTTCAACGTACAACCAATCCCGAATGTTTAAACCGTCACCGTATACAGGCAAAGGCTGATCGTACAATGCATTCGTAATGATAAGGGGAATTAATTTTTCCGGAAAATGAAACGGCCCATAATTGTTAGAGCAACGAGTTATGTTCACGTTCATCCCGTAGGTTTCGTGGTAAGCGCGGACAAGCAAATCTCCTCCCGCTTTACTCGCCGAATATGGACTGTTTGGTGCGAGAGGAGTGGTCTCGGTAAACAGACCAGTGTCGCCTAAGGAACCGTATACTTCATCAGTTGAGATTTGAACGAATTTACTAACACCATGCTTACGAGCTGCATCCAACAGAACCTGAGTGCCAAGCACATTGGTTCGAACAAACACAGCCGGATCATGTATACTGCGGTCAACGTGAGATTCTGCAGCAAAATTTATGACAGCATCAAAATTATGCTTCGTATACAGCTCTTCGATAAACGGAGTATTTGCAATGTCTCCTTTTACAAAGGTATACTGCGGTGATTTCTCCGCCTCCTTAAGCGTCTCCAAGTTTCCTGCATACGTTAACGCATCCAAGTTTAAAATCTGGTAGCTCGGATAAGAACGGAGCATGTAGTGGACGAAGTTACTGCCAATGAACCCCGCACCGCCGGTAACTAGAATTTTCATTGTATACTCCTCCAATTGCAGTTAATCAAACAATTCCGCTTCTGAAAATAACGGATGTTTCTGATCTTTCTCGGACAATACAGCCTGGCTTAAAGGCCAATCAATACCAAGAGCCGGATCACTCCATAATATCCCACGATCATGCTCCGGCGAATAGTATTCATCCACTTTGTAGAATACTTGTGTATCAGGCACAAGTGTACAGAAACCGTGTGCAAACCCTTTTGGTACGAGCAATTGTCTTTTATTATACTCGCTCAGTATAAACCCTTGCCATTGGCCAAAGGTAGGTGAACTACGACGGATATCCAGCACGACATCGTAAATAGCACCATTTAACACACGAATTAGCTTTGTTTGAGCCTTCGGTGCTAATTGATAGTGAAGCCCCCTTAGTACCCCTGCCTGTTTTGACAAAGAATGATTATCTTGAGTGAAGTTAATATTTATCCCTAATTCTGAAAACTTCTTTTGGGTATAGCTCTCCATAAAGAATCCGCGAGAATCCTCAAATACTTTGGGCTCAATTATCATTACTTCATCCAGCCTCGAAGGAATAATATTCATTTCCTTCCCCTCCCATACACTTATTTGCTTAAATTTTGATCACGACATATATGTATCTAAAAAATCTATTTAGTGTACACAAGAAAAGGTTAGACAGCTACTTTGAGCTTCCTATACTTCCTATAGTACTCGGACTCGAAACGATCTGTAAAAAGATTCCCAATCCCAGTAGCTGTAATTTTACTATGGGGGTACTCTTTTTTCCGTGTCCACAAATATATTAACCGTCAAGCCCATTCGTTTATTTAGGGGCAAGCTATGTCGTTTCGCTAAAAAGGCCTGTTTCACCTAAAGAACCGTACACTTCATCCGCTGATATTGGTACACGTACTTATAGACACCTTACTTATAAGTCGCATCTAACAGCACTCGATCAGCCAGAACATTCGTTCTTACAAAACACCGGGATCTTGGATACTACGATTTACATGGGATTCTGCTGCGAATAATTACCCGCATAAGGTTAGTGCATCCAAATTACATATAATACACGAAAATACTGTCAATAAGTCCTGCTCCGCCGGTAACCAATAGTTTCGTCAACGTAAGCCCATTCAATTAGTCATAATATCCGCGATTATAACAACGGATAATTTAGAACTTTATCGAAATTTACCAATCATACAATCGAATAATACCAAGAGCCGGATCCATTCTTCGCATTTCAGCGAGGATGGTCCGGCGAATATTCTTTATTTTAGGGTAATAATCTAATTACGGGACCTTGCAGTACAAAATGATTTACAAGCCATGCACCTTTCCAATACAGAAAACACTTGCTTCAATATAATATATGCTGTTGGCAAAAATTGAGAACTTTCAATTCGGATATTCATTGGTATAAAAAATACCGCAAGGTATATTATCAATCGGGGCACCCAAATTATCCATGAATATATATTATTTTTTTGTATGGATTTGGAAGTGCAACCCTCTTATGACACCAACTTTTTTGGATAAAGAATTGATATCCTTAACAAATCTAATCCGAATGTTAGCTCTCATAAAATATCCACGACTATCATCAAAAATTTTTGACTCAATTAAATATGCGTCAATAAATCCTGTTTGAACTATCTTGATTTATTCACATCCTAACTCTTGAATAATCCGAACTCCTCTCCTAGGAATACCTCTTTCGCCAGTTCATTAGCTCTGTTTAAAGATAAATGCGTTCCTGCATCAGTCCACCAACCATCTAATACATCATATGTCAGTTGATTTCGTCCAATATAGGCATTATTCACATCTGTTATTTCAAGTTCTCCACGTCTAGAGGGTTTCAATGTTTTAATAATTTCAAATACATTGGAGTCATACATATATATACCTGTAACTGCATAAGTGCTTTTGGGATTTTCGGGTTTTTCTTCAATCCCAATTATATGCTCACCATTGATTTCCGGTACACCAAAGCGTTGAGGATCATTTACTTTTTGAATTAATATTTTTGCTCCATTTTTTTGTAATATAAATTTCTCAACATACTCACGTATGCAATCAGAAAAAACGTTATCACCAAGAATTACAATCAACTGATCATCCCCTACAAAATGTTCAGCTAACCCAAGTGCTTGTGCTATGCCCCCAGCTTCATCTTGAACTTTATAGGTGAGATTAACTCCAAATTCTTGACCACTACCTAGTAAAGCTACAACATCACCCATATGTTCCTTACCTGTTACAATCAATATATCAAATACATTACATTCTTTTAGTTTTGCAATAGAATAAAAAATCATTGGGTATTTACCTACAGGCAATAAATGTTTATTAGTAACTTTAGTGAGCGGAAAAAGTCTAGACCCCGTACCCCCCGCTAAGATTATTCCTTTCATTAACATCACCTTTCAATATTTAGATATTATAACCAATCCCATCAAAATAATCACTGTTCCAACTATTTTCCCCACGGTTAGGTCCTCGCCATATATAAAAAAAGAACAAATTAGAACAAGTGGATATGCTAGACTAAAGAAAGGATATGCAAAGTTCAGTGGAATATATCTAAGCGTATAGATCCAACTTATCGTTGTTATGACTGAAAATGTTAGCCCCATAAAAATAAAGGGATTTAAAAAAAGAGTCTTTAGAATAAAAGTGATCACTTGAGAGAGGCCATTCGGTAACTCTCCCACCATCGTTACACCTTTTTTCATACACAATTGACTGGCGACAGTAGTTAAAATACATAAAAATAAAGTAAAGTACTGCATCAATTATCATTCACCTTTACTAAAGGTAACAATTCATAAACCAAGTCAACCAACCCTTTATAAGGTTCTTATCTATCCATCTTTTCTATCTTATCTTTCAAAATTCCTACTTCTTGAATTAGTTCCTTTATCTTTTGTGAATTTTTCGAAAGCGACATCGTTAGGTTTAAACAAATACTTAATAATGATAGTATTCCAAATAAAAAAAGTGCGTTACTTGGTTGTTCTATATTCATTACTGATGACATAATCGTTAATATTTCTGGAAAGAGTGATATCCCAAGAAGAATCATACCTAAGAATAACCAAAGTAAAGAATACTTCAATTCTAATTTATATTTTCTAATCATATTAATAATATAAATAAGACCAATAAGAGCGAGACAAAAAAGAATTAATTGTAATCTCAATGGTATCATTCCCAAGCCACCTTTTATATCAATTTCTTTCTTAGAGTATCTATAAATATGGCCAGAGAAACCTTTATCATATAATAAACGGATCTTATGGGATTTATTGAGGAAACTCCTCCTGTTCGTTCATTCATTAAAACCGGAGTTTCTTTAATTCGATATCTATTTCTTAACAAGTAAAGTATTGATTCAGGCTCAGGATAGTCCTGTGGATATCGATTTGAAAAAAGTTCAATTACTTGACGGTTACATGCTCTGTATCCTGAAGTTGGGTCAGTTATTACAGAACCTGTAAATAACTTTATCAAAGAGCTAAAATATTTAATTCCTATTCTTCTTAATTTTGTTGATTGAAACCCTTCTTTCTCAATAAATCTTGAGCCTATTACCATATCATTATTTTCTAATAGTTGCACAAGATCTGGTATATATCGGGGGTCATGTTGTCCGTCACCATCAACTTGTATAGCGATATCGAAATTATTTTTCTTTGCGTATTTATAACCTGTTTGTACTGCTCCTCCAATCCCCAGATTACAAGGCAAGTCTATAATTGTTACTTCATTGTATTCTTTACACTTCTCATACGTTCTATCTGTAGACTTATCATTAATAACCAGTATTTCCATATTAATTACGTCGCGCAACTCTATTACTTTTGAGAGCAGTAATCCTATATTTTCTTCTTCATTATAAGCAGGTATAATTACTAATACCTTCATTATTACATCTCCTATTCATTGCTGATTACCTCAAGGTATTTAAACAACGCAGGATCTTCAATGTTATTCTTTAATATTACGACACTATCACTTTGAGCCAGAATCAAACTATCATTAAGAGAATCGAAATGTGCATTCTCTATCTTTTCTAACTCTAACTCGTGTTTTTTAAATAGAAATTTTAATCTAATCTCAACTTTATCTTCTTTACTTTTCAAATCATAAACTATTTGATCTCCGTCTAATTCCAGCAGTAGTTTATTTTGGGAACGTTCCACTTTTATTGTCTCACCTTTATCTATTAAAGCAAAATCTTTTTTTGGTCTGATAATATCGGTAACTTCACTTCTTCTGGGAATTAATAAAAAATCACCTTTAGATTTTATTTTCTTTATATCCCATATATCTTCATCTACTTGCATTTTTTCTGCTTTATTTAACAGCAAATAATCTGGGTTAGTAATATTATTATACATCGAAGGATCACCAAAATATTGGGAAACAGTTGGAGAAGCCACTTTTACATTTTTCATGAAATAAAAAAGCCACATCTGTTTTACTGATTGATTGTATGTTTCGGTATAAACGATTTGGTTTTTATCTACTTCTTCTAGTAATGATTGTACTTCCAGCAAACCCTCATTCATTGGTGAGTTCACTTTATTTGCTACCAAAACAAAAGATAATAAATTCAGACCAAAAACTATAATTAAAAAAGGAAATACGAATCTTTTTTGTTTTACTAGATCTTTTAAACTGACAACAAACAAAATTATAATAAAAGGTACAAATAAAGATATTGTTTTATAATAGCCATAGGGAAAATTTATTAGTTTGTTAACCAATGCAATTGAAGCAAAAGTTATTATTAGAGAAATGGAAATATTCCTTAACCGTGGGTTTAACCTAAATATAACAAGTAAAATCGCTAAAAGTATTACTAGCATTATTGCATAAGAGACAAAATCAAAAACAGCAGGAAAATCTATAGGTGCAGAATGAAAATGTGGGATTATACCGAATAATTCTCTCAAATCCAAGAAATGATGAATATCACCTGAAACCGCTCTTCTTTGTGCTCCAGCAAATTCATCGCTCTTCATTTTGGGTATAATATAATTTATAAACCGTATAAACCCAACAATATTTAACAATGCACTTCCTAAACCAACTGCTATTAAAGTAAAGAGGTATTGTTTAAATTTATTTATATTAAATACTGAATAAATGCCTAGAAAAGTAATAATATACACAAAAGATTCAGGGTATATGGACAAGATTGTAGCAGCCATTATAGCTGCTAATATCATGTATAATTTATTCTTCTGTTCTAGAGCAATCAAAAAATACATTATGCCCAGTATCATAAAAGGGTACAAATGAACTTGTGCAAGAAAATTTCCGTATGACCCCCATAATAACAATGTGTTGAGCGAAAGAAGCAACATCAGTGTAATATTACCGATCTTACCCACTCGATAAATGGTTCGAGCAAATAATAAAGTAGCCAAGATTGAAAAAACTAAATAAAGATTAGATATTATTGTAAATAACTCATGTATACCTTTAGCCGTCAAAACACTAACAAATGAAAGTAAATACATCGAACCAAGTCTATTGTTACTAAGAATAAGATTACTTACTAATTGATTGTATGGGCTGTTAGCAAGTTCAAGTTTAAGATTAGACGTATTGTGATTTATTAGATAATCAGCTACTACTGAATAACTTACTGCATCACCATTCGTACCAATCACGAGTAACGAGTTATAGGTAAAAAGCGGAAAGGATAGAGTAAACAAGAGCATGATAAAAACAAATACATATCTAATTTTAATAGAAAAGTTATTATAAATTTTTTTGTTTAGAAGGAAGTAGTAAACATTTATTATAGAGACACCAATCAATATCAACAAAGTACTTACTCTTGCATTAAACCCAATAAACAACATAAGTTCCATGGATAACACAATTATTGAGGTTGCAACTATTGGCGATAAAATGAAAAAATTCATTTTTTTAAAATCATTAAACTTTAATAATAAAAAATGAGTTGTCGCTGAACCGATAAAATATAAAACCATTATTATAACGGCCACTAATATCAAAAAATCGAAAATTACATTAAAATTCATTTTAATCTCCCACTTAACTTGGTCAAAAGTTAACTTTTTTCCTTAACTCTTCTTTTTTTACTAATGACCATGAATCATTTTGAATAATGAATTCTCCAACTGTAAGTACAGATCTTTGATTTGGTGCTTGTTCACTAAAAAGTACTAGATTCATTACATACGTTTCCTCAGAAGATATTTCACCAATCCAATGAGTAGTGTTAAGCTCTTTACCATCTAAATACAATGTTATGTTCTTTCTTACTGGCTCTACTTTGAATAGTAATTTATTTATATCAGATGGTTTATCTAAAGAAACATTCCAAAACCCATAATGACGATCTGGATGAGATGGATTATTCTTAGGATATATATCTAATGAAACTATTACATTTTCTTGAATCAAAAAGGGTGAATATGTGGTAATGTCTAACATCATCATATTATCTGATTCAACATTTAAACTTGAAGAAAAGTAGAGCAACCTTTGTGTTTTTTCAAGGTCCACCATTTCATTTCTAGTAACAACCTTCTCAATAGATGAAATACTACAACCATTTAATAGAAGCGATAATAAAGTAATAATTATTATCTTCATTTTTTTGTTATTCATAAATCTCCGATAATCGATCTTTTATTTTCTTTGCCGCATGGTGCCAAGTCCAATTTTCTAAAGCTTCTTTAGCAGCAGCTCTCCCTCTAGCAGCGGCCAATTCTCTATTCTCAAAAACAAAACGCAATTGATGTTGTAAATGTTCTAGGTCAGGATCGGCCCATTTGAATCCATCGTAATATGGACATTTAGCTTCAGCATCAACTAATTTATTTACTCTAATAGGAAATCCTACTGTTTCATTGAAAAATTCTGTATGTGCACTCCAATCAGTAGTAATAACAGGTAATCCACAAGCCATACCTTCCAGAATCGGCATTCCCCAGCCTTCACCACGTGTTGGTATAACTAAACAATCTGCCGAACGGTATAAGCTCCCCATTTGGTATCCTGGAATGTTTTGATTATAAATAAATACTATTTTCGACCTATCATTTGGCAAATCTAACTTATTTATCTCATGGCGTATATCTATACTTGCATCATTGTTAAAAACTTTACAAATAAGTAATACATCTTCATTCTTCTTAAATTCATTTGAAAAAGCTTTTAATAATTTTTCAGGTGCTTTTCTTTCTCCCCATTCAAAGACTGATAGAAAAACAAATTTATTACTTGGCTTATAACTTTTAATAAAAGGGTTGAAATAGTTTGGATCTACACCTAATGGTATTACATTTATCGGTACATTGACACCACTGTTAATAAATGTTTCGACATTAAAATGGGATGGTACCCATACTTCATCCATGCTATTAGCTTGTCGGACCCAGTCTTCAGGTAAACCATCAACTTCTAACATGGTGTAACCAACTTTGTATTTGCCTGAATTTTTATTAAATACGTCACCTTGGCCATAAACTACTTGAACTGTTGATTGATCAAATGGTCTATTTTTTATAATATTTATTCTATAATCATCAGAATGGCCTGGCTCCATGACTGGCCACGGAGTCCCTGGACCATATACATATTTATACCGAACATCAATATTTAATTCATCCATAGCAAGCATTAAGTTTTTAGAAGAAACAGCATAACCAGAAGGAAAGTTAACAATTGAATGCCAATTAACTTTACTATCATATCTATTTTTTAATTTTTCTAGCCATTTTTTCTTAAATACACTTTGAGATTTGGTAAACATTTCATTAAAATTCACTTTGTTTACTCTCGTTGAGGTGTTATGATAGTGAATATGTGTAACTCTACCATCGTACATAATTCTATAACCATTTTCTTTCGCTTTAAGACAGTAATCGGTATCTTCAAAATACGAAAAGTAATCAGAATCGAGACCGCCAATTTTCTCCAAAACTTCCCTTTTCACATAAGCACAGGCAAATATGATTCCTTGTACCTCACGGACGGTCCCAAATTGGTTAATATCCTCTTCATTTCCACCTATTTGTTGTCCCCAACATGTTTCAGGATAAATATAGGTCCCAGCATGCTGTAATTCACCTCTTACTCCAATCAATCTGCATCCTACTATGCCATTTTTAGGGTTAGCATAAGCAGTCTCTTGCAATCTCTCAACCCAATCAGGTTGTTTGATTAAAATATCATTATTAAGGAATATAACATCATTACCATCTTTTATAGCTGATAAGGCTTTATTGTTGCCTTTAACAAATCCTTCATTAATATCGTTTGTTATGACTTTTATATAATCTAATGATCTAAGGTATTCCACAGTTCCATCTGTACTTCCATTATCGAGAACTATAATCTCAAGGTTTTTGAAATTAGTAAAGGACTTTACTGTATCCAAGCATCTTTGGGTATACTTTAAACCATTCCATGTTAATATTATTAATGATACTCCTGCTGTTGTTTGATTTTTCATTACTAAATCTCCTTTTTTCTAGCGATTACAGCATAATCCCTAGGTCCATACAACAATTGATTTAACTTTTGAAAATTCTTATTTATCAGGTGATTATCACTAACACTTTCAGGTAGCATCTCCTCTGTTGGGAAAGGGTGAAAGCGTAAAGTCTCTAATAAATCAAAATTTTGCGATTCTATTAAATAACCTAGAAGACTAGGAGGCAATGGCTTTTCATGTGAATAATCTAAGTTAAAAGTATATGAAGAAACTAATATTGTTTCAGGATTTGGAGTTTCAATTATTAACAAACCGTTTACGTTTAATCTGTTGTGTGCTAATTCGATTAATTTTATTAAATCTCTAACTTTTAGATGTTCAACAACTTGGGATATAAAAATACAGTCAAATGTTTGCTTGGTTTTTGCAAGAAAATTAATAATATCATCTTGTATTACGTTTAGTGAATTTGAGTGACAAAACTCTACCATATGAGAATTACTATCTACACCCAATGCTTCGATCTCGTTTTCTTTTAGTAACTCCATAAACTCTCCACGACCGCAACCTAAATCCAATACTTTCATCCCTTGGTCTAAGTACACCAAATAATTACTCATATGATCTTTAATGAATTTATTACTACCCCTAAACTTATTTTCGAATTCCAGATAATTTATTATAGGTAGTGACTTTTCTTTTTCTTTTTTTATACTATTTATTTGATTAAATAGAGTAGCTCTTTCCAATTCGATTTCTTTCTTTAAGAAAGATAATTCATCTTCTACCCTTTCAATATGTTTTCGCGATTCATTTAGTTCTTCATTAAGATGATTAATTACTCGAACGGCTGTTGCATTAAAATTTCTTTGATTATCAGTAATAAAAGTCAAGCGCCAATTAATTAATTTATTTACAACTTTTTTTATATAAAAAACGATTTTACCTTTACTGTTATTACTTGACGGAATAATCGGAATATCACCTGGTACATTCCATACTTGGTTAAGGTTACTTACCTCACTAGTTCCAATAGTGTTAATATTTGATGTTTCTAAAAACATCACATCATCGGATTCAATTAATAACTGATTCTCAATTTCCTTCATTATTACAGTAACAGATCTTTGTTCCTTCATTCCAATCCCTCCTTTAAAACAGGAAACTTATTTGTTGTAGTAGTTGTTACTGATGTTTGAGTGAATGCAACCCCGACAAAATGTGGTTCATCCCCAGGAATAACTTGGAATGTTTCCACCTGATCCCACCAGTCATAATTTCGACTCACATGCGAAAAACTGTCATGAACAGCAACTGTTACGCTATAATTTCCGACTCCAAAATTTGCAGGCAATTTAAATACAACACATTTGCTGACGTTTTCCTCTATTTTGCCAAGATTATAGTTTAGATAATATGTGTTAGTTCCAAATATTTCATTTCCCAAACGGTCTTTTATAACAAATCCTATTGTCGGATTTTCAACAGATCCTTTTAAACATTCAATATCTACTTTTATTTCTAGTAGATCCCCTACTTGAATTGCGTTCGCGTTTAAATTTACACTTTTAATTTGAACCTCCTTATTCCCAGATCTCGTTACAAATTTCTTGCCTTCACCTGATGTTTGTTTAATTTCATAATCAGCCTGGCGCTTAGCAATAATTGCATTATAATAATCAAGGATTTCAACTGGGGTTCCTTCTCTTATTAACTGTCCTGAGTCCAGTAAAATAGCTCTATCACACAAATTTTTTACAGCTCCTGGATCATGTGACACAAAAAATATTGTAGTTCCTAATTCTTTAAACTCTTTAATTTTTTCAAAACATTTATGTTGAAAATATGCGTCTCCAACTGAAAGTGCTTCATCAACAATCAAGATATCAGGGCGAACCGCTGTAGCTATAGAGAATCCTAATCTAACATTCATACCACTTGAATATGTTCGAAGTGGTTGATAAAAATAGTCACCTATTTCAGCAAAATTAATTATACTAGGAATAACCTCACTAATTTCTTGGTTACTTAAACCCATTAATTGACCAGTCATATAGACATTTTCGATTCCAGTAAAATCAGGATGAAAACCCATTCCTAATTCTAATAAAGCTGTAATACGACCATTAATCTTCACAGTTCCTTTTGAAGCTTTTGTTGTGCCTGTGATAATTTTTAGTAAAGTACTTTTACCTGCACCATTATGTCCAACAATCCCAATTGACTCACCTGCACGAACTTTAAAATTAATACCTTTCAAAACCCACTTCTCATCATGAATATTTGAGCCTGTTAACCATTCTATTATCCTACTATACTTTTTATTATAAATCTTATACTTCTTACCAAGATCGGTGATCTCCATAATATTCATTAGAGTTCATCCACCATTTCATTTTTTAACTTTTGAAAAATCATGTAAGCTAGACCAAGGAGAACAACAGTTATTAAAACCACAGGTTTTAATTCTTCCCAATTGGGTACTTTATTGTATAAAAAAAGTGATTGATAACTTTGAAAAATAGGTATGATAAAGTTTATTGAAATAATTGATTTAAATTTATCAGGAACAATCTGTATTGTATATACGATTGGAGTAAACCAAAACCAGAACTGAATAAATATATTCGAAAAATGACCAAAGTCCCTAAAAAATACATTGAGAGTTCCAACCATTAAACCTATACCCAACGCCAATGATTGCTGAATGATGAATAAAGGAAGAACCCATATAATCTCTAGCCCTGGAAAATGACCGATACCCGCAAGAAAAACTAAAAATACAATAAATACAATTGAAAAATTTAGGGTTGAGGATAACATAACATAAATCGGTAGAGTCACCTTAGGAAAAGATACTTTTTTTATAATGTTGTTCTGTTCCACAAATACATTCTGTAATCGCTGTATTGTTTCAACAAAATACTGCCATGTTAGCAAACCTGAGCACAAATAAACACTATATGCCCATGTTTGATCAAGATTAGGGAGTTTAGCTTGCATGACTTCTGAAAATATAAAAGTGTAGACTGCTATAGTTGCAATTGGATTTATTACAGCCCACATAGCACCTAAAAAAGAATTTAGATACCGAGTTTTGAAATCTCTAAAAGCTAATCCTGCAATAAAATTTCTATAATGCCAAATTGCCTTTAAAATGTTTCATCACTCCAATTTTGATCTATATTGATCTAATATATCTAACAACGTTTTTTCTATGGGTATTTCTTTTTCCCAACCAAGTGCTTTTAGTTTATGATTACTGCCTATTAATATTGGAATATCGGCTGGGCGAAATTTTTGAGGGTCAACATTTACTGTGATAGATTTCTTCGAATAACCAACAAGAATTTTTAATATATCCTTTAAACTGATGCCCTCTCCTGAGCTCACATTGTAAATTTCACCAGCCCGCCCATTCATAGCAACAATCCAATAAGCCTTCACTACATCCCTAACATCAGTAAAATCCCTTATTACATCGATATTTCCAACGTTAATTCTAGCTTCTTGTTCTCCACGTTCAATAAGTGCTATTTGCTTCGAAAAATCCTGAGTTACAAAAGTTGAATTCTGACCAGGTCCAATATGTGGGAAAGCCCTAATATGAACTACATTTAGTTGGTAGGCAGAAAAGAATTGTTTTACTAAATACCCAACAGCCATTTTACTTAAACCATAAGGATTAATAGGATTCATGAAGGAGTCTTCTGTTACGGGAGAACCATTCGTAATCCCGTATTCTTCAGCTGATCCAATTGTAACCACCCTGGTGCTTAATTCTAATTCTTTTATAGTTTCTAATAATGTTAATGTCGCGAAAAAGTTAGTTTGAAATGTTTTATATTTATCTTCCCACGATTTCTTAACCGAACTTTGTGCTGCCAAATGAAATATTATGTCAGGCTTTAAGGATATAATTATTTCTTTTAAATTTTGTTTATCCATTAAATCAGTATTAAAAACAAATTTATCAGAATAACTTCTTGAAGTCCCAAATACTTTTTGTTTCTGTTGAAGTAAATGTTCCCTTAAATAGGATCCCACAAACCCATTAATGCCTGTTATAAGGATTTTCATCTATTGTTTTCCATTCTTTTCAAGTCACTCTCAACCATCATTGTTACCAACTGTTCAAAGCCAACATCTAATTTCCATCCCAGCTTTTGCTTTGCTTTGGAAGGGTCACCTAATAAAAGATCAACTTCCGCCGGTCTAACAAACTTCGGATCAATGACAACATAATCCCGCCAGTTTAAATCAAGATGCCCAAATGCAATTTCTACAAGTTCCTGCACAGTGTGAGTTTCACCGGTAGCAATAACGTAATCATCCGGCTTTTCTTGCTGCAGCATTAACCACATAGCCTTCACATAGTCACCAGCAAAACCCCAGTCACGCTGTGCATCTAGGTTGCCCATTCGTAATTCCTTTTGGAGTCCGAGCTTAATGCGTGCAGCAGCGTCTGTAACTTTACGGGTAACGAATTCTACCCCTCTACGCGGAGATTCGTGATTAAATAGAATACCGGAGCATGCGAACATGTCGAAGCTTTCTCGGTAGTTAACCGTGATCCAGTGTCCATACACCTTAGCAACACCGTAAGGACTTCTCGGATAAAAAGGTGTAGTTTCTTTTTGAGGAGTTTCAACAACCTTGCCAAACATCTCACTGCTGGATGCTTGATAAAATCGAGCGTCTGGTTTAACGACCCTTACGGCTTCCAGTATGTTTGTTACACCTACACCCGTTACTTCACCGGTTAAAACCGGTTGGATCCAAGAAGTTCCCACAAACGATTGCGCTGCAAGATTGTAGACCTCATCAGGCTGAGAAATGTTCACTGCGTTAATCAGTGAGCCCATGTCCAGTAAATCCCCATCAATAAATTCAATGTCGTTCTTGATATGCTCAATATTCTCTAGTATCGGTACACTCGTTCTTCTTCGAAGACCAAACACCTTGTAACCCTTTTCCAGCAGCAATTCAGCTAAGTATGATCCATCTTGACCTGTTATCCCTGTGATTAAAGCTCTCTTTTCCATTTTCATTATCTCCTTTTATCTAAATATTTATAAATATTGATCCAATTTTTGGACCCGCAGTTCTTTCAACAGCTTCTTAATTTCCTGTGCCTTATCTTTAGTACAAATAAGGGTGACATCATCAGTGTCAACAACAATCAAATCTTCAATTCCTAGTGTTGCGATAAGCTTGCCATTATTACTTTCAATTATACACCGCTTGGTGTCCATATTTAAAATATTGCCCCGGATAACATTTCCATTCTCATCATGTTCGTCAATCCGATCAAGCGCTGTCCAACTTCCAACATCATCCCAGCCGAAAACACACGGAATCACATAAATCTGATCGACCTTTTCCATAATCCCATAGTCGATGGACTGATCCGGCATCTTCGGAAACTCATTGGCGATAACCTCATGCTGCTCTTGAAAATTCAGCGCAGCTTTCATCGTTTCCAATACATCATGCATTTCCGGCATTAGCTGTTGAATATACTGGCGAATTACGCTCGTTCTCCAAACAAATATGCCGCTGTTCCAATAAAAATTTCCAGAGTCTAGGTATCTCTTGGCTGTAGCAAGATCAGGCTTTTCTACAAATCGGCTTACACGATGCACTTCCATGGAGTTAATTTCCTGGACTTCTCCAGTGCTCTCAATATAACCGTATCCCGTCTCTGGATAATTCGGGGAGATCCCCAATGTCACAAGATTATCCCCTTGGGTGCTTACTTGTACAGCAGTTTTTAAAATTTGAATAAATTCACTATCGTTTTTAATAATATGATCAGATGGTAAGACAACCATCGTAGAATCCGGAAAACGCTCTTCAATTAATATCGAAGCCAACCCTACACACGGTGCCGTATTTCGGCCAATAGGTTCGATAATAATATTGTCTAATGGAAGATGAGGAATCTGCGCATGAATTAATTCTGCGTACAGTTCATTTGTGACGATAAATATACGGGCAATATCGATTAAACGCTCAAGTCGAGTGATCGTTTGCTGGAGCATTGACTTATTCCCTGAAATATTTAAAAACTGCTTTGGCAAATTAGTCCTGCTCTTTGGCCAAAAGCGTTCTCCTTTTCCTCCCGCCATAATAACCGCTGTAATATTCATAGTTGACCTCCGGTTATAAATCATATTTTTCGACGAAAAACAACACCGTCTTATTATACCTTTCTACGATTCTTGTAAGCAAACAGAAAATGGAAGGGCTATCTGTCCTATGATATAATAGTTTCGGTCTCGCTCACAAATATTGCATCGGACATTGTCGAATAATTTATATTATAATTATAAACAATTGCTTATATTATCTCAGAATATTCAACTTCATTTCCAGATGATAATCTTCCCTCAACTGGTTGAATCATTATTTGCTTTTTTTGGAAGGAGGAGGCTCGATTCCAATGAATATCGTCACTAAAACAGCCAGAGATATTGTTCCAACGATTGAAATAAACCATAAACTTGAACGCAAGAAGCGACTCTCAACAGTAACAGCTGCCTTATTCATGATTATTGAAGGTCTTTGTGTCAGTTTGCTTTTCTGGTTGTTTTATCAAGTTCGTATAGCTTATGAGTTTAATCAACCGGTCGACTTATCCAATTGGGATGGAGAACGACTCGGCAGATATATTTTATTCTTTTTCTTTGCCTCATGTTTTTACTTGATCTTCATATATAGTTACCAACTTCATAAGTTCCGCTCTTCCCTCGGGCTTATTGATGAATTGTATAAAATGGCCAAGGCCCATACTTTTGCCGTACTAATTACAATAGGCATTAGTTTTTTTATGAAGTATGGAGACTTCTCTCGACTAGTTATTGTAGGGTATTGGTTGGGTGCCATGCTTATGTCTGCCTTTGTCCGCGTTATAAAAAGACAAGCTTATTTTTACATGGCAAATCAAGGGCTTCTTTCCAAAAACGTTATGATTGTCGGGGCGGGAAAAGTGGGTACCTCTTTAATGGAAGAGCTTGACCGACATCGTTGGCTTGGTTACCGTGTAATTGGTTACGTTGATGACTTTAAAAGTGAGGCTACAAATTCAGAGGGCCATACCTTCTCTTATCTCGGAAAAACAAGTGAAATCAACGGCATTTTAAAATCACATCTAATTGACGAGTTAATTATAACGATTCCATCAGAACGAAAGCTGGTAAACCAATTAATTACAGACCTTAGAAAAATCGACATCCAAATCAAAATCGTTCCCGATCTATATAACCTAATGATGAGTACCGTGCAGATCGGTAACATAAATTCTCTGCCAGTCGTTTCATTAATCAAAACACCTATGCAGGGGGCAGGTCTAATATTGAAGCGTCTTTTTGACATTATTCTAGCTTCATTATTTATTATAATTTCCTCTCCTGTTTTCTTATTTACTGCAATAGCTATAAAATTAGACAGTAAAGGTCCAATTTTCTATAAGCAAAAACGTATTGGAAAGAACGGAAAGCCATTACAAATGCTGAAATTCCGTTCGATGGTGCTGAATGCTGAAACCCAATTACAAAGTCTTCTCGAAAAAAACGATGCAGACGGTGGAATTGTCTTTAAAATGAAAAGCGATCCTCGCGTTACAAAAATCGGTAAATTTATACGCAAGTTTTCTATTGATGAGCTTCCACAGCTTTTTAATGTGCTAAAAGGTGAAATGAGCCTCGTCGGTCCGCGTCCCCCTCTTCCCCATGAGGTAGAATTGTACGACGATTGGGAATGGCGAAGACTCGAGGTATTACCCGGAATTACTGGCCTTTGGCAAGTTAGCGGTAGAAGTGATCTTTCTTTTCAACAATGGGTTAATTTAGATGTGTATTATATTGAAAATTGGTCTCTTGGATTGGACCTGAAAATCTTGTTTAAGACCATACCTGTTGTATTAAAAGGCGAGGGAGCTTATTAAACCAAAGGAGAGTTTTCGGTGAGAGTTTTTTTAGACGCACAACCGCTGCTCGGTCCGCCGTCCGGAATTGCACGGTATGTTAAGCAATTAGCAAATCATTTGGCCGAGGATAACGAGATTGTCCTTTCCTTTAACCGGATTTTCAAGCCTGTTCCTAGATCCATTTACCATGACGTAAAACATTCACAAGTCTACAACAATCCCTACCCATATAAAGTCATACGGCGGCTCCTTCAGCCAAATATGTTATATAGCTTGCCTTATGACCTTTTTGCACAAACAAAATCTGATCTTTATCATGGAACAAATTATACGTACCAAAAAACACTTAAGGGTAAATCTGTTATTACTATTCATGATTTGGCCTATATGAGATACCCTGAATCAACGTCCGACATCATTTACAAGCATCACAGTAAATGGACGCCTTACAGTGCAGCCCAGTGTGATTTCATCATCGCTGATTCTATACAAACAAAACAAGATATTGTTGAATTATTAAATATTCCTGACAAGAAAATCGAAGTAATTTATCTTGCCGCTGACGACCGGTTCCAGCCTTTACAAAGCCATGTAATATCGGATGTAATGTTAAGGTATAATCTACCTGATAAGTATATTTTGTTCGTAGGAACAGTCGAACCCAGGAAGAACTTACTTGGCTTTATGGAAGCTTATAAAATGTTTAGAAAGAAATCTGGGTTACCACATAAGCTAGTCATTGTAGGGGCTAAGGGCTGGAAGTCATCTCCAATTTATGAATGGACACGAGAACAGAAACTGAGTAATGACATCATTTTCACCGGTTATATTGATGATAATGATCTTCCAGCAGTCTATAATGGTGCTTCGCTTTTTGTTATGCCTTCGATCTACGAAGGATTCGGCCTTCCTATCCTTGAAGCTATGGGGTGTGGAATTCCTGTCATGGGATCGAATGTTTCATCCATACCAGAGTTAATAAAAAATTATGGGGTCCTCATAGATCCATATGATCAGCAGGAATGGGCCAATCAATTGGAGAGGGTGCTTTCTAGCTCAACCTTGTTACATTCCCTTTCAACCCTATCCTTAGAAAGAGCCGGGCATTTTAACTGGGCAAAAACGGCAAGCGAAACAAGGCGTGTTTATGAAAAGCTATTATAAGGAGCATTTCATTCTATGAAGGTTGCTATAGTTCATGATTATTTAAACCAATATGGCGGAGCAGAAAGAGTACTCGAGCTCTTTATGGACCTTTTTCCAGATGCACCGATCTATACTCTTCTTACCGATCTTTCGAAAGTAAGCCCTAGGTTTCGCGAAGCGGACATCCGGACATCGTTTATTCATAATATTCCTCTTGCTAAAAAACACTATAAAAAAATGATTGGACTATTCCCTTTGGCTGTTGAGCAATTTGACCTTCGGAAGTACGATCTTATTCTTAGCAGTTCTAGTGCTTTTGCGAAAGGCGTCATTACCAATACCCATCAAACCCATATTTGCTATTGTTACACACCAATGAGGTACGTATGGGATCTTTATCACCAATACATGAAAGAGGATATTACAAATCCAATTTTCCGGGCTGTCCTCCCCTTTGTTCTTCACCGAATTCGAATGTGGGATCAGTTAACCGCCCAAAGAGTAGATTACTTCATTGCCGACGCTCATAACGTTGCGAAGCGTATTAAAAAGTATTACGGTAGAGAATCAGAAGTCATTCATCCTCCCGTAAATATACGGCGCTTCAAAGTAGTCGCAGAAACTGAACCGTACTATCTTATCGTTTCCCGATTAATACCTTATAAGCGTGTGGATATCGTAATCGAAGCTTTCAACGCTCTCAAAAAACCTCTTATTATTATTGGAGACGGTTATGACCGCCCCCGTTTACAAGCTCTAGCCGGACCCACCGTACAGTTGCTCGGTGAGCTACCCGATGAACAAGTGAATGAATATTTCGCCAAATGCCAAGCATTCATTATGCCAGGAGAAGAAGATTTCGGTATTACCCCGCTTGAAGCGCAAGCTTGCGGCCGACCTGTCATTGCCTTTAGGAAGGGAGGCTCCTTAGAAACCATTGTAGAGGGTGAGACCGGATTGTTTTTTGATGAACAGTCTGCTGATCATGTTAAGAAAGCAATACTAGATTTCGAGACCAAAACCTTTGATCGCCAACAAATTCGTAATCACGCCGAATTATTTAGTGAAGAGCGATTCAAATCACAAATGATGGATTTTATCCGTCACCGTACCCATTAACAGTGAAGGAGTTTAAAAATGTCATACCGAAATCCCAAAAATACCCTGCCCTCTTCAAATCAAAGCTGGCTGCTTTGGCCGATCTTGTTAATTACTCTAGGATATTTGTTGATTGCGCCATTCCACAGAGCATTATTTAATGGTCGGTCTTACACATTTGATGAACCGATCTATACTAGTCTTTTATGGTTTGCGCTCGTGATGGTCCTACTATCTATTTATCTTTTTAAAGCATTAAAATGGACGGAACGAAGTGACATTTTCCATATATTGGTTTGGCTAATCCCTATATCCTACACTTTATCATACTTTTCATCTGCCTCAGTCTATATGGCACGAAACGGAATATTCATACACTTATTGTTCGTTACAATCTACCTAGTTGGTGCCTACATAGGTAGAACAGCAATTGGAAACAAAGTGCTTTTCAGCGGTCTTAATATTTCATTTGTGTTCATTATTCTTTTCGGATTCATGAATTGGTTTGGAGATGCTTCCTTCTGGGGGCTATTCGATTGGTCTTATTTGTACGGACTAAACAGTCAAGGGAATACCAACATATACAAAGATGCCGTCCTAACAACCGTAGATGGTGTCCGACTTACTTCTGTATTTCAATATCCTAATACGTATGCTGCCTTTATAATGGCATACATCCTTTATTCTCTCTTTCAAATGACCTCTTCCAAAAAGTGGTACAGTGTGTTCATTAATTCTTTATTCTTGATTCCAGCAGTACTATCGCTGCTATTGACGTTATCTCGGGGAGCTCTTGTAGTTTTCCCTGTATTATTGCTTATGACCCTCCCTTTCCTGTCTGTTGTTCGTCAGTTGTTTAGCTTGATCTATCTTTTTATTGCCGTCGGTATCACGATTGCTATTCTCCAGCCAGTTACAAGCCTAGGGATTTCTCTACAAAACTTGTTTGTACCAGCTGAAGCCCTTAAAGGCTGGCTTATTATACTTGGAAGCTCCTTAGCGTATGCATTAATTGCTTTAATTATTCAGCGTTATATAATACCAATAGTTTCTTCAAAGCTCTCCATCTTTCAGCAGCGGCGTTTTTCTAATATTATTATCCCTACCATCGGGATCGTAGTCGGGTTGCTAGGATTCATGGTATTATTCGGGACTGGTGCTACAAAAATGCTGCCCGAAGAAATTCGTGCCCGTTTAGAAAACATTAATTTTCAGCAGCATTCCGTACTGGAACGTGGCGCTTTTTATGCAGACTCGATTAATGTAATTAAAGATTTCCCTGTCTTAGGGGCTGGTGGCGGTGGATGGGCAGCCGTTTATGAAAAATATCAAAGTAACCCTTATATAAGCCGAGAAGCACACAACTATTTTATCCAGAATATAATTGAAGTCGGTTCTGTTGGGTTTGTTTTCCTTGTTTTATTTCTTGCCACAATTTTTGTTTTCTATATACAAAGCTTTAGAAAACAGTCTGTGGAAGAAAGGGATAACTATTTCCCTTATTTTATTATTGCAGTGGCCATCCTTGTTCACAGCATCATCGATTTTAATATGTCTTATGTTTACATTGGTTCTATCGTCTTTTTATGCTTAGGAGGCATGACTGCTGGTACAAAGCTTACTCCTTTCGCTTTCCAGGTGAGATTAGCATCCGGTTGGCAGAAAAACGTATATCCTATTCTTTTGAGCCTTCTTGCAGTTTTCTTCTTCTTTGAATCGTATCGATTGTTGAACGCTAACAAGCAGTACCAAGAAGCACAAAAAGTTCTTGAGCAGAGCAAAAACTATAATGAAACCATAATTCCCTTAGATAAAGCAATTAACAAATATCCAAATCCAGAATATGTGCATTTTAAGCTGCAATTACTGCAAACTGTGTACAATCAAACGAATAATGTGAAATTTCTTGAAGAGTTTGAAACACTCGTTGCAATCCTTAAGAAAAATGAATCATACAATTCTATTACATCCCAAAACGAATTAAATTTAGCCTTACTCAAACAAGATCATGAAAAAGCTGCAACCATTATTAAAGAGGCACAAGCTAAATTCCCATGGGATATTAATGTGTATGAGAGCCTTATGAAAATCTACTTGCAGCTTGGCAATACAACTGATGAAACGAAACGAAATGAAGAGTGGAATAAGGCTCTTGAATTGTATGAAGGAGAGTTTACAGCACGTTTAAAAAAGCTTGAAGAACTTCCTAAAGGTCAGCAACAAGGACGTATTTTTGAAGTGACGCCTACAATCGCATTAACTATTGGTCAAGTTTACTATTATCAAGGGAAATACGAAAATGCAGAACTTACTTTGAAACAAGGCTTAAATGAACAGTTTCCTGATGAACAAAGCAAAGCAATAGCACGTTTTTATTTGGCAAGCTTGAAGAAACAAAATAAATATGATGAACAACTTGCATCAAAGCTTATGAGCAATGACTCGACAGAAAAATATAAACTTGAAAGCTTATTAAATAGCAGCCTTAATTAATAACTTCTTTAATCCCCCTGGGTGAACCGGGGGGATTAGTTTTCCCCTATAATTTAGATAAAATAAGCTCTATATCTCCTGATATTTTGTACCCACACTGATTTACTGGAATGATAAACGTGTCCCCTTTCACCAATGGATACTGAGACTTATCAAATTCCAAAACACCATTACCTTCAATAACGCTATATATTATAAATGATATGGAATGCTCAAACTCGGCTGTCCCGCTAATATCTAACTTCTGCACCGTGAAATACGAATTAGATATAAACGTAGTTTTTTTTATAAATTCCATCGTTTCAAAAGTAAAACTGTTCGTTTGAATTTTATTTGGCACATTTAATACATCAATAGCTTTACTCAAATGTAGTTCCCTAAGATTCCCTTGGTCATCCCGCCGATCGTAATCGTACACACGGTAAGTAATATCTGAGCTTTGTTGCGTTTCTAACACTACAATTCCTTTACCTAGTGCGTGTAAAGTTCCACTGGGGACATAAAAAAAATCACCTTTACTCACTTTAACCCTAGTAAGTAAGCTCTCCCAATCACCCGATTGAATAAGTTTCTTTAATTGCTCTTTTGTTTCCGCATGATGCCCAAAAACAATTTCTGCATCTGGATCACATTCCAAGATATACCAACACTCCGTTTTACCAAGACCTCCATTTTCATAAACACGTGCATAATCATCACTTGGGTGTACTTGTATAGATAAGTCTTTAGATGCATCCAATATCTTGATAAGTAAAGGGAATTCACTCCCCTGCTCTCCAAAAATCTCTGGATGCTTGTTCCAAAGGTCTCCAAGCTTTTGACCCTTGTACTGACCATTTCGGACAATGCTTTGTCCATTCTCATGCGCTGATACAGTCCACGCTTCTCCCGTTGTATTCGATGGAATATCAAAACCGAAGCTATCCCTTAATTTCGTTCCTCCCCAAATCCTCTCCTTAAAAACAGGATCGAGAAATAAAGGTTCTACCTTCATATATATCTGTCCCTTCTTGTTAGTTGTTTTGAAGAAATAGAGCTGCTGCACCCACAATACCACTATTGCGTTTAAGTTGGGCAGGCTTGACTTGAATAGTTCTTCCTGATGGGTTCAACGCATATTTCTGTACATAGCCATTGACTGCCTTAAATAAAGGTGTGCCGATTTGTGATATGCCTCCCCCTATTATTACCAACTGGGGATCAAAAGTATTAATGAGACTTACACAACCAGATCCGATATAAAGAAATAAACGATCAATTAATAATTGGAGTTGTCGGTCTCCATTCTTCGCCAACTGTAATACTTCCTCTGGGGTCACCGGGCTACCCAATAATTCTGTCCCTTGACGTGCTAGAGCTGTACCTGATGCAACCCATTCGAAGCAGCCTGCTTGACCACAACTGCAAATCCCTGCACTCGCATCGATGACCATATGCCCTACATCCCCGGCGTTTCCTGTCGATCCCGTGTAGAGTCTTCCATTAATTATGATTCCTGCACCAATGCCTGTACTTATTGTTAAATAAATCAATTGCTCGTAGTCCTTACCGGCTCCAACCCACTTTTCAGCTAGGGCAGCTACACTTGCGTCATTTTCCATTCGAATCGGGTTAGAGAAATAACATCTAAACTCTTCGACGATGTTAAAGTCCCACCATTTAGGCAAATTTGGGGGGCATATTAGACTTCCTTCATTAGGGTTGAGAGGTCCGGGAGCTCCGATACCAATTCCAAGAAAGTCTCCCTCTATTCGAGATTTATCGATCATGCACGATATAGATTCCGATGTTTGTTTCACAGCATCCCTCGGATCTTTCGAAACCTCATTTTTAAATTCTTGGGAGGCTAATACATTGCCAAGCTCATCCACAACACCCATTGCGATTTTGGTTCCACCAATGTCAATCCCAATTGCGTAACGCATATATCCTCCAGGTAATTGTATTTGATTATTATAGCATGAGCATTTATATATAACGAAAGCTTCAAGCCTTTTTGGCATGAAGCTTTCCGAATTACATTTAGACACTCATTCTCATTTTTCCTTCAAGTGAGACTAAAAAGCTCTAGACGAAGTCTCACAGTTCGTTCTCCTTCGACAATTGTTTATATCAAGATTCTATCAGAGGTAACTTTATTTTACTAGGACGACCTCCTTCCAAACCATAATTCCCCAGTCCCGCTAACTGGGAAAATAGCCTCATTTCCCCGCCCAACCCCCTCAAACCAACCTCCTCCCCCGAATAAATATCACGTGCAAGCCTTCCAGAATGATCCACTTTTATGCGCTACAAGGAAAGAAAGGCGGTGAACCAACCCCAGTTGGTTGAAGGCGTGCAACATAACCGATCAAGGAGGAGAGAAATAGCTTGAAGCAAAACGAATGGAAAACCAAAACAGCCGGACTTCTGCTCTTCACCTTAGTATCCACGACAGCCATGCCGGCCTTGGCACTAGGAGCAGGCTTTGAAAGCGTCCATTACAACGGACAAACCGTTACCGGGCGTGTGTATGCTGAGCAAGGGGACAGCGTCTTTAACGATCCGGACGGCAGCATTACGATCAGCGTTTATGGCCCGGGGAATACGCTGATTACAACAACGTCAGCTACTTACGCTACCTACTCGGAGGATTTAACGAAGAAATATTTCGATTTCTCCGCGCTCCCCGGTTTATACGGTAATTTACGATTAACTGAAAGTGTATCCCATTCCGTGTACCAGGTTACATACGCGGTTTACAATGACGATGATGATGACGACGATGACAGCAGTGGTGGAAGCGGAAGCGGCGGAAGCAGTGGCGGCGGAGGCGGGTATTCGCCGGATGATCAACTAGAGGCAAACCCTGATGGAACCGTTCCAGCCTCCGATCTGGAGAAAGCTCTTCGGGAAGATTCCACGCTGGAAATTGAGTTCGATGGCGATAAAATACTTCTTCCGGCATCAGCACTCGTTGAAGCCGCAGCGAAGGACGGTTCTTCCATCAAGGTTTACAACAAGTTAGGCAGCTACACACTTCCACTGGATCACCTAGACCTGGAAGAATACGCTGATAAGCTTTCCCTTTCGAATATGGACTACTACATCCAAATAACGATCAAGCAGCCTTCTGACGAGCTTAAGGCAGAGATGGATCAAGCCGTCCAAAAGCTTAGCGGGGCAGATCTTCTGTCGCCATACGTCGATATTGAGCTGACAGCTGTATCCGGCGACAAAATTCTTGACCTTGATCTCGGCTCCATTTATATCGAGCGTACCGTTAAGCTTACAGAGGATGCAAACGGCCGTATTGCAACGGGAGTTATTTACGATAAGGCCACGAAATCCTTCTTGTTCGTACCCATGTTCCTGACACAAGATAGGGATACGCCAATAGCGAAAATCCATCGTCCTGGTCGCAGCATCTACGCGATCCTAGCCTACGAGAAATCGTTCCAAGATGTACAGAGTCATTGGGCGAAGCATCCGGTTAATCGCTTGTCCAGCAAGCTGCTGCTTCAAGGGATGACGGAAAGATCGTTCCAGCCGGAAGGAAAGGTCACTCGCGCTCAATTTGCCGCATTGATGGTTCGCGCCATTGGACTTAGCGGGAAATCCGCTTCGGAAGACTTCAAAGACGTAAACTCTCGGGATTGGTTCCAGCAGGAAGTCGCGATCGCAGCGGAAGCAGGTATTATTAACGGTTATTCGGATGGCACCTTCCGTCCCGATGCTTATATTACACGGGAAGAGCTGGCTGCGATGACGGTTCGTGCGCTTGATTATATCGGGAAAAAGCCAACGGTTTCTTCCTCCCAGCAGATCGCACTTCTGAACCGTTATACGGACAATCAGCAGATCGTCTGGGCTCACAACGAATTTGCTGCAGCAATAACGGCAGATATCGTTGAAGGGATGACACCACAAACCCTGGCGCCAACAGAACTGGCCACCCGGGCACAGGCAGCTACAATGCTGGAGCGCCTGCTGGTGAAAACGAAGCTTATGAACTAATACAGTCGGCAGAAATACCGATAACAACTCAATGAAATGGAAAAGGGCTTATGCATAAACTGCATGAAGCCCTTTTCTTAAATTCACTACGTATAAAGTATCATTCTCCATGTTTCAATCAGGTTTTCCGCAAGCCCTAGTCTCTGCTAAACAAATCTCTTGAATATACCTTTTCTTTCATGTCTTTAATTTCTTCCGTTATTCGATTCGCCACAATCACATCACTATTGTGTTTAAATTGCCTCAAATCGCGAATGACCCTTGACTCAAGAAAAGTTTCATCTGAAATCGAGGGTTCGTACACTACGACTTCCATTCCTTTTGCTTTAAGGCGCTCTATAACGCCCAGTATTGCGGAATCTCTGAAATTATCTGAATCCATCTTCATCGTTAGTCTATAGATCCCCACAACTTGAGGGTTTCTATCATGGATCCTCTGTGCGATGTGATCCTTCCGAATATGATTGGCTTCCACAATGGCTGACATCATTTTGTTTGGAATATCTCCAAAGTTGGCTAACAGTTGCTTCGTGTCCTTAGGCAAACAATATCCACCATAGCCAAAGGATGGATTGTTGTAGTGAGAACCTATTCTTGGGTCCATGCTTACGCCTTTAATCAATTGTTCTGTATTTAATCCCTTCATTTCTGCAAAGGAATCAAGTTCATTAAAAAAAGCTACTCTCATGGCCAAATATGTATTAGCAAACAATTTGATTGCTTCCGCCTCATTGGAATGGGTCAATAAAATGTTTATATCCTCTTTTACTGCCCCTTCCGATAGCAATTTCGCAAACCTCTCTGCACGTTGTGATTTTTCACCAACAATAATTCTGGATGGATATAGATTATCGTACAGCGCTCTTCCTTCCCTCAAAAATTCCGGTGAAAACATAATATTATCAGTTTCAAATTTCTGTTTCATGCTTTCCGTAAATCCCACGGGTACGGTTGATTTGATGACCATAACCGCGTTTGGATTAATCGATAAGGCACTTGAAATGACCGATTCAACCGTACTTGTATTAAAGTAATTCGTTTCGGGATCATAATTGGTAGGAGTAGAAATGATGATAAAATCGGCATCTTGAAATGCCAAGTTAGGATCTGTTGTGGCAGATAAATTGAGGTTTTTACTCTTGAAGTAATCTTCAATTTCACTGTCTATAATCGGAGATCGTTTTCGGTTAACCTGTTCCACCTTATCTTTCGTAATGTCAAAGGCAATAACCTCATTATGTTGAGCTAAGAGTATCGCATTGGATAATCCCACATAACCAATCCCAGCAACAGCTATTCTCATTACAAAACCATCCTTTGCCAAAATGATTTATGCCCTGGGTTTCGTAGCTCTTTCTCGTTAACTCCCATTGCTTTCGTTCTAAGATTATTATATTTAAGTATTGTTGTATCTTGCTATGGATTTACAATAACTTATCTTTTTTAAGAAAATAAAAAGAAGCGATACCACCAAGGGTACCGCTCCTCCTGCTTACTCAAACGTATAATTTGACATATTATAATTCGACTCAAACTGAACGCTAATATTCAGCCCTTTGTCCGACACGGCGAATTCAAACTGAATTTCTCCGTGGGTCCAGCCCTTCTTGTAACGAAGCGAATCGATCGCTAGCTTGCGAAACGCCAATCTCACCTTTGGTTCCATGACTTCCGTCGTTTTACCGCGGAGTACCCCTGATTTGCATTCAATCGGGTCATGCTTGATTCCGTATTTTCCAATGACATTATTACGAATATAAAAGAATATAATACCTGATTCCAAACCGGACAGTTCTTCATCCAATTGCTTAAATGCGCTTTCTAATTGCCGTGCTAATGAAACCCCTTCTAACAACATAAATTAGCCTCCCTTCTACATTCCCTTGATCGACGAACCAGCGTTATGGCTTATCCTAACTGCTTAGTTAGGAAAGCTGACATCCGAATACAAAATACTTTGCTGAAGCCGAAACGAAAACTGAATTTCTCCAAACGCATAACTAGCACGTTTCTTTACTGCCTGCACTGCTTGCCTTCGAAGCACATACTGATGCAGCTCGCATAGTCCGAGGTTGTTGTCGTCTTGAGACTTGTCCGCGCTATATGGATTATGCCGGATGCCGAACGTGTTGACTCCATTTTTGCAAATCCGCAAGTATATAATTCCGGATGTAAGTACTGACAGCTCTTCCGCCAATGCTTGGAACGCTATGTCGATCTGCCTCGCAAATGAGGCGTTTGGTTCTATGACTAATTACCTCCTTTCTATCAAAATTTTAGTTATTTATGCTACTTTTTATCTAAGTTGTGATTCCTATTATAATGAGCCATTTGACATAAATCAACATAATTTTTCCATAATTCATAATATTTTTTATACTTCTTGTCGAATCGGTTTCCTATTTGTTTCAATAGTTTGTAGCACTTCTACCGAAACCTTTCAATAATCAGCAACCGCACTTAAAAATGAGTTACCTTGAGATCTAAAAAGCTTCCGCTCCGCAGCAAAATGAAACCCTCTATTTCGACGAAAAAAAACCGCCGATGCATACGCATCGACGGTTCTTCCGTCTTCCTTATTGTATTGCTAGGCTTGCTGGACGAGTCGTCCGTATGGCCTCAACGCAATCCGCATTAGCGGATTACATCATGCCCATGCCGTCCATGCCGCCCATTCCACCCATGCCGCCCATACCTGCAGCGCCGCCTTTGTCCTTCTCAGGCTTGTCGGCGATTACCGCTTCAGTAGTCAGGAACATTGCCGCAACGGATGCTGCGTTTTGCAGTGCGGAACGAGTTACCTTCGCAGGGTCAACGATACCTGCTTGGAACATGTTCACCCACTCGCCGGATGCTGCGTTGAAGCCTACGCCAACTTCTTCTTTCTTCAGGCGGTCAACCACAACGGAGCCTTCCAGACCCGCGTTGGCTGCGATCGTGCGAACCGGCTCTTCGAGGGAGCGCAGAACGATGTTTACGCCTGTCTTCTCGTCGCCTTCTGCTACAACCGCTGCAACTGCATTGTATACGTTCACGAGTGCAGTACCACCACCGGAAACGATACCTTCTTCCACTGCTGCGCGAGTGGAGTTCAGGGCGTCTTCGATGCGGAGCTTGCGCTCTTTCAATTCGGTTTCTGTTGCTGCGCCAACCTTAATTACCGCTACGCCGCCGGAAAGCTTAGCAAGACGCTCTTGCAGCTTTTCTTTGTCGAACTCGGAAGTCGTTTCTTCAAGCTGCGTACGGATTTGCGATACGCGAGCAGAGATGTCGGACGGGTTTCCTGCGCCGTCAACGATGATCGTGTTTTCTTTGGAAACACGGATTTGACGAGCGGAACCAAGCTGGTCCGGAGTAGTCGATTTCAGCTCAAGGCCGAGCTCTTCTGTGATCACTTGGCCGCCAGTAAGGGCAGCGATGTCCTGCAGCATTGCTTTGCGGCGGTCGCCGAAGCCAGGAGCTTTAACCGCTACGCAAGTGAATGTGCCGCGCAGTTTGTTCACAACCAGAGTTGCCAGCGCTTCGCCTTCTACGTCTTCTGCGATGATTACAAGCGGCTTACCGGATTGAACTACCTTTTCAAGAACAGGAAGGATCTCTTGGATGTTAGTGATCTTCTTGTCTGTAATCAAGATGTGCGGGTTCTCAAGAACAGCTTCCATCTTGTCTGTGTCTGTAATCATGTAAGGCGAGATGTATCCACGGTCGAACTGCATACCTTCAACGACTTCAAGCTCTGTTACGAAGCCTTTGGATTCTTCTACCGTGATAACGCCGTCGTTGCCAACCTTCTCCATCGCTTCTGCGATCAGCTGGCCAACTTCGTCGTCCGCTGCAGAAATTGCCGCAACCTGTGCGATCGACTGCTTGCCTTCGATTGGCTTGGAGATACGCTGAAGCTCTTCGATTGCCGCACGAACCGCTTTTTCGATACCCTTACGGATAACCATTGGGTTTGCACCCGCAGTTACGTTCTTCAGACCTTCACGGATCATCGCTTGCGCAAGAACCGTTGCAGTTGTTGTACCGTCACCGGCAACATCGTTTGTTTTTGTTGCTACTTCTTTAACGAGCTGCGCGCCCATGTTTTCAAACGCATCTTCCAGCTCGATTTCTTTCGCAATCGTTACACCGTCGTTCGTGATGAGCGGGGAACCGAACTTCTTCTCCAGTACCACGTTACGGCCTTTAGGTCCAAGGGTTACTTTAACCGCATTCGCAAGTGCGTCCACACCGCGAAGCATTGCGCGGCGAGCTTCTTCACTGAACTTAATTTCTTTTGCCATGGATATCAACCTCCGATTTAGGAATTGTATTCGATCCCGGACTGCCTCCGGGTGGTATGTGTAGAGTAAGATCTCTATATAATGGTTATACTAGGAAGCACCAATTCGTTATTTGCTTTGCACTTACGGAAGAACGGCAAGGATGTCGCTTTCACGCATAATAAGCAGCTCGCGGCCTTCGAATTTCACTTCAGTGCCCGCATACTTGGAGAAAATGACGCGGTCGCCTTCTTTTACTTCAAGAGGAATACGCTCTCCGTCTTTCAGAGCTCCGCTGCCCACTGCGACAACTTTGCCTTCTTGCGGCTTTTCCTTCGCTGTGTCCGGCAGTACGATGCCGCTTGCAGTCGTTTCCTCCTTCGCTACAGCTTCGATGACTACGCGATCTCCCAACGGTCTGATCATGAAAAATTGCCTCCTTTAGAGTTGTTGTAAAGATTTTGTTAGCACTCAATACCCTGTAGTGCTAACATCCAGTTATTATCATACATTTTTCTAAACTACTTTTCAAGTGCTCCCATGTTAAAATCTCACAACACCCATTCTCGGCTTAAACGCCCCCTTTTCATACTTGCGAACTGTATATTATTGAGGCTTCTTTCGGAGGAATCTAGCAAGTCTCTGTCTGAATGTTTTGAAGCTCGATGATCAGGATTCCCTCAAAAAATAGCATAAAAAGCTTGTCCGCGTTAATCATTTAGTTCGTATATTATCAATCCGAGCCAATCCGCATTTCAATTCAATAAACCGCTCTTTCAAGTACTGACGCTTCAATATATGAAATACAATCCAAGAATAGACTAGCTTTACTAGCTCCCCAAGTTAATAAAAAAAGCACCTCCGGCTCGGAGATGCTTTACATCGCTAAATATATCTGATCCTTAATCGGGCAGCCTGCGGTCATCCTTTGAAGCGGTTGAAGTGACGGTTTCCGGCTTTTTCACTTCTTCAACGGGTCCAACCTCTTTGCGCTGAGGCTGAGGCTCCGGCTTCGGTTCATCTTCCAAGATGGATTGCGAAGCATTTTTAAATTCTCGTAACGTACGTCCAAACGCACGTCCAAGCTCCGGAAGCTTGTTCGGCCCAAACACAAGCAGCGCCACAATGGCGATGATAATGATCCCGCCGATTCCGATATTTTGCATATTCGTCTCCCTACTTCCTAACGTGTTACGGTTATTGTAGCACAAGCCGCCAAAACGATGTGTGAATGTTCTCACCGCATTTAGAAAACCACCAAGGCGGCCGGCGTCCATCAAGCATCGTATGCTGGGGGAAAGTGCATTCCGAGTCATTTCCACTGAAAGCTTTAACAGCCCAGCAGTCCGCCGTACCCCATCGCCGTGATGTCCTCGCGAACAATCGTTTCCCCCGCGCAAATCCGCGGCAGCAGCACATCGAAGGAGGTAAACGGATCATGCATCACACACCCCGGAAGCCCCATCACCGGAATTCCGTCTAAATAAGCCATCATCAGCATCGAGCCCGGCAGCATCGGAGTGCCGTACGAGACCACCTCCGCACCGGATTTCCGGATTGCCCCCGGCGTGCGGTCATCCGGGTCTACCGACATCCCGCCGGTAAGCAAGATGAGATCAACTCCCTCCTGCTGAAACGCATGGATATGCTTCACGATCTCATCGCTTTCGTCAGGGGCGAAACGCTGCTCAACCACCTCGGACCCGAGCGCTTCCACCTTGCTGCGAACGGCGGGGCCGAATTTATCCTGAATCCGGCCCTTGAACACTTCACTGCCCGTGGTGATCAGGCCAACCCGCAGCTTCCGGAAAGGCTTCACCTCAACCAGCGCCACGCCGCCCTGCCGCTCAATTTCCTCGAGGGCCAGCTTCTCCACCGCTTCAATGCGCTCCGCTTCAATAACGAGCGGAACCACCCTAGTTCCAGCCAGCTGCTGCCCCGCTTGAACGATGGTATCATTCTTGATCGTGGAAAACACGATCCCATCTATCGCATTCGCCGCCTCAACGAAAGGCCGCGAAATTTTTGCCAAGCCGAAGCCGGACGCCTTCAGCGATACCTTCCCTTCATGCGGCTCGCTCAGCAGCACGCCTTGTCCCGCAGCCGCCTTCGCCATGCGAAGCGCCGCTTCCTCCTCGTGAAGCCAGCCCTGCTGAAGGTCCATCACATAAATATGCTCTTTGCCGATATCGAGCAATCCGGGAATATCCTCCTCGCGGATGATATGGCCCTTTTTAAATTTGCGGCCCTTAAATTGACCCGGAATAATTTGCGTCAAATCATGCGCCAGCATCATGCCGATCGCTTCCTGCACACGCACCTCACGCAGCATAGGAGAATCGCTCATACGTCGTGATCTCCTTCCCGCATGGTGAGAATGGCTAAAGCATGCGGAAGCTGGTTAATGATAGACAGCAAATTTTCGCTGACCCCTTTCGGGCTGCCGGGGAGGTTAATAATTAACGTTCTCCCGCGAATTCCGGCAATGCCCCGCGACAGCATTGCTCTTCTTGTTTTCTCCATCGATGCGGCGCGCATCGCCTCCGGAATGCCCGGCACCTGGCGGTTGATGACCTCTAGCGTTGCTTCCGGTGTAATATCGCGAGGGGCAAGCCCGGTCCCTCCGGTCGTCAGCACAAGATCGGCATGATAATAATCCGCCATTTCGATCAAGGCCGCCATAATTTCATCCCGCTCATCCGGCACAATACGGTAATCCACAACCTCGCCGCCGAGCTCCTCTTCCACGAGTTCCCGGATAACCTGTCCACTTGTGTCTTCCCGATCTCCACGCGATCCTTTGTCACTGACAGTCAATACGCCTACTTTCCAACGCACCATCCGAAACCCTCCCGCCAATCTCTCTTTTCCCAGTATAGTTCTACGTTATTCCGCTTCCCGGGTGTACACTCCGCTTTTCCCGCCTGTTTTCTCGAGCAGCATCGTCGGTCCGATCACCATATCTTTGTCCAGCGCCTTACACATATCGTAAACCGTTAATGCCGTTAACGAAACTGCGGTCAAAGCCTCCATTTCAACGCCGGTTTTACCTGTAGTTTTTACCGTTGCTTCTATATATAAGTGTGTATCTCCATCATCCTCAAAACGAATGTCTACTCCAGTCAGCGCCAGCGGATGGCACATCGGGATCACCGACGAGGTTTGCTTTGCTCCCATAATGCCGGCCACCTGCGCTACCGCAAGCACATCCCCTTTCGCTACGCGCCCCGCCAATATCGCTTCAAGCGTGGAGGGCTGCATCGTCACGGTCGTACGGGCAACCGCCGTACGTTTTGTTTCCGACTTGTCGGACACATCGACCATTTTGGCCCGTCCTTGTTCATTCATATGCGTAAATTGAGATTGTGTCTGCTCCATCATTATCGACTTCCCCTCTCAATCGTGATTTGTTGTACAGCAAAGCGAGTAGGTCGCCAGCTCCGTAACGAGATAATCGACTCGGAAATCATGCTCCTCCATCGGGACCTCGGCGAGAAGCTGGAGCTCATAAGCCGGAGCAATCCGCAATGGAGCTGCGGCCGCCGGCGTGCGAGCCGCTTCCGCTTCCAGCTTGGCAACGAACCGGTCGTAATAACCGCCCCCGTAACCGAGCCTTCCTCCCCTTCGGTCGAATGCTACGCCAGGCATAATAATCCAGCCGAGCCTTTGCCAATCGGTAAGCTCCGGTACGCACGCATCCGGTTCCCGAATGCCATAGGCACCGGTAACCAGCTGGTCGGGTCCCGTTACCACATGGATCGACATCTCCCTTGTGACCCGATTTACCCTTGGCACTGCAACGGGGCGCTTATGACTCCAGCACCATTCCAGCAGCCCGTAAATATCGACTTCCGATCGAAACGGTACATAAGTAAATACAATTCGAGAGGAATCATTGGTTTGAGGGGCTAGAAAGCGCTCGATGAGAGATTCACAGATCGCCGCGGATTTCACCGCCCTCTCTTCCACTGAAACGCCATCCCGATGACGCTCCACTTCGCTTCGAATATCCTGTTTTGATTTTTGAAACGGGTGAGACATTCCTTTCATTTCCTTTCCGCTGCAAATCATGCTTCCTATATTATAGCATACCGTTCCAAAATGGACGAATCTCTGTTCGGGTGGTACACTAAATGGCGAAAGGAGTCGGATCATTTCTATGCTTCTGCAGGTTTCCCACGTAAGTAAAAGCTACGGGGTTACCCCCGTTTTACAAAATATAACGCTTCAAATCGAAGCCCGCGAGCGCGTCGGCCTCGTCGGCGTGAACGGCGCCGGCAAGTCTACCCTGCTCAAGCTGATCGCAGGCGAGCTGACGCCGGATGAAGGCGGCGTCATTTTTGCCAAGGAATCGACGCTCGGATACCTTGCCCAAGCGAGCGCCTTCGATCAGGAAGGGACGCTTTACGGCGAAATGCTCAGCGTATTCGCCCATTTATATGAAATGGAGCAGCAGCTGCGGCGGCTAGAAAAGCAGATGTCCGAGCCGCAAGTGATTGAGGACGAAAAGCTGTTTGCGCAGACGGCGAACCGTTATTCGGCGCTCTCGGATGAGTTTCGCCTTAAAGGTGGCTACGAGACGGAAAGTAAAATACGCAGCGTGCTTCACGGAATGGGCTTTGCCGAATTTGCCCCGGATACGCCGATTTCCCGTTTAAGCGGCGGGCAAAAGACGCGGCTTGCTCTCGCGAGGCTGCTGCTGATGGAACCGGATCTGTTGATGCTTGACGAGCCGACCAACTACTTGGATATTCCTACCTTAACCTGGCTCGAAGGCTATTTGCGCAACTACCCCGGTGCCATCCTCGTCGTTTCCCACGACCGTTATTTTCTCGATGCGCTGGTGACCTCCATTTACGAAATCGAACGCAACGCAGCCAAGCGCTACACTGGCAACTACAGTCAATATATTGAGCGCAAAGCGGCGGAATACGAAATCGAATTGAAGCATTTTGAAAAGCAGCAGGAAGAAATCGCGCGTATGGAGGATTTTATCCGCCGCAACATTTCGAGAGCGTCCACAACCAAGCGAGCCCAAAGCCGACGCAAAGCACTCGACAAACTGGACCGCATGGATCGTCCGCTCGGCGAGCTAAAGCGGGCGTCGTTTCGCTTTGAGATCGACCGCGTCACAGGGCAGGATGTGCTGACCGTGGATCAGCTTGGCGTTGGCTATTCTCCGGAAAAGCCGCTGCTCCGCGGCGTGCACTTCGGCCTGAAGCGCGGTGATATGGCCGCTTTGATCGGTCCCAATGGTACCGGCAAATCCACTTTGCTCAAGACGCTGGTCGGTCAGCTCCAGCCGCAGGCCGGTTCGATCCGTTGGGGCTCGGGCGTCCGCGTGGCTTATTACGATCAGGAGCAAACGGGCCTCACTCCCCACAACACGGTTCTGGACGAGGTGTGGAACGAATTTCGTCATCTTGAGGAAAAGGCGATCCGTACAGTCCTCGGCAATTTTTTATTCAGCGGCGACGATGTTGCCAAACGAATCAGCGACTTAAGCGGCGGCGAAAAGGCACGTGTCTCCTTGGCGAAGCTCATGCTGCAGCGGGCCAATGTGCTCATTTTGGACGAGCCGACCAACCACCTTGACTTGTTCAGTAAAGAGGTGCTGGAATCCGCGCTGATGGATTACGAGGGAACCGTTCTTTTCATTTCCCACGACCGATATTTCCTGAATAAGCTGGCGGATCGAGTGCTGGAGCTGTCGACAGATGGCATTCGACATTTCCTGGGAAATTATGACGACTATTTGGAGAAAAAAGAAGAGCTTGCAGAATTGTCGGAAGAAGCACAATTAAGCACCTCAAAAAATGAAGCTCAACCGACAGACCTCGAGCCCAAAAAGTCGAATTACGAAGCAGATAAGCAGAACAAGCGTGAAGAACGGGCCAAACAGCGCCGTCTCGCACAGCTTGAAGAAGAAATCAGCAAGCTGGAAGAGGAAATTTCCGAGCAGGAGCAGGAGCTGACGAAGCCCGAGGTATATGGTGATTTTCAGCGCGTACAAGAAATTCAAGCCCTGCTTGATCAAAAGAAAGCGGCACTCGAAGCTTGTTATGACGAGTGGGGACAATTAGCGGAGTAAATTGTACACATTTTTCTGTGGATAAAATGATTATAAATAAGGAGAACCGCCCACAATCGGGACGGTTCTTCTTTTTTTCCCGTATCACTCCAGGCTTTATGACTTGTTAGTAAAAGCCCGGTTATCCTCAGAAAACAGGCGTTCCCCTTGTGGATAATGTGTATAACCTTATTACGATAAAAAGAAGGCGCAGAAGTTATCCCCAACTTCCACGCCATCCACAACCCCTGATCTTCAGTTATACACCGTGCACAAAATGTCGCAATCCCGCGTGGCGTAAGCTTTCCCCAGGTTTTATTCACATCATCCACAAAACCTGTGTATAACTATGTGGAAAACCAGTCTGCATCAACTCGCCTTCCACAGCCGCACTTCACAAGCTTCCATGTATACACCGCCGTATTAAGCGTCCCTCTTAGGTTCCGACACAGCACTAGAGGCGCTTACGGCCGCTGCACGGGAAGCTCCCGAACGAACCGCTTCATTAGCCGCTGCCAAGTAAGCCTTTGCCGCAGCTACAATCACATCGTCGTCAATAGCGCTGCCTCGATATCCACACCCCCGCGCTCTTACATGTACTGCCGCTTCGCAATAGGCCGCCTCTCCGGAGGCCATCGAATGCAGCTCCAAATGCTCAAATTCAACCGGAACCGGCATCGCCTGCTTCATCGCGATAATCGCCGCCTCAATCGGCCCTTGGCCCGCAGCCGTGAACGTCTGCACTGCGCCATCCGCCGTATTTCGCAAGGTTACGGCCGCCACCCGGCTGCCTGATGCGGCTGCCGTCATCATCTGCATATCCACAAACTCAAACGGCACGATCGCCTGATCTACAGCTTTGCCCACCAATACCGCAAGCTCGTCATCTGTCACTATTTTCCGATCATCGGCAAATTGCTTAAACCGCTTAAATACATCATCAAGCTGCTCTTCCGTCAATTCCACGCCAAATTGGCTGACCCGATGCTTTATCGCATGACGCCCGGAATGCTTGCCAAGCACAATCATGTCCCGCGGCACACCCAGCTGCTCCGGGTCCATAATTTCATACGTGCTGCGATTTTTCAGCAGGCCATCCTGATGAATGCCCGCCTCATGCTGAAACGCATTGCGGCCAACTACCGGCTTGTTGTAGGCAACCGGCAGATGCATCGTCCGCGACACCATTTGGCTGGTCCGGTAAATTTCCGATTTTTCAATCGCCGTTTCCGCCAGAAGGGTGTTCTTGCGTGTTTCGACCGCCATCACCAGCTCCTCCAACGAGCAGTTGCCGGCGCGCTCGCCGATGCCGTTTACCGTCACTTCAACCTGTGTCGCCCCTGCTTGAATCGCAGCAAGACTGTTCGCTACCGCCAAGCCCAAGTCGTTATGACAATGTGCGCTCCAGCGTACCGAATCACCGCCGCGAACATTCGAGCGAACCCGCGTAAACATGGCTCCGTATTCCTCCGGCAGCGCGTAACCGACCGTATCCGGCAAATTAATCACGGTCGCTCCTTCGGCAATCACCGCTTCTACCATCTCATACAGAAAGTCTTCGCCGCTGCGCGACGCATCCATCGGAGAAAATTCAATTTCATGGACAAACTGCTTGCCGTACGCCACCATTTCCCTTGCGATGCGCAGCACCTCTTCGCGCGTCTTGCGCAGCTGGAAATCCATGTGGATTTGCGACGAGGAAATAAACAGGTGCAGCCTTCTGCGAGCCGCTTCCTCCGTCGCCTTTACCGCCGCGTCAATGTCAGATCGGACGGCACGGGCAAAGCCGCATATTTCCGCAGCACGTACACGCCGCGAAATTTCTTGAACAGCCCGGAAATCACCGGGACTGGAAGCCGGAAAGCCCGGCTCAATAATATCTACCCCAAGCTTCTCCAGCTGCAGCGCAATGCGGACTTTATCCTCCGGTGTAATGGATGCGCCGGGCGACTGCTCACCATCTCGCAAAGTCGTATCAAAAATGTGAATCATGCTCATGTTTTTCGCCTTTTCCATTGCAAATCAGCCTCTTTTCAAGTGATTTATTCGATCCAGATACCCCGCAAACCCCGCAAACGAAAAAACCTCTATCGTGTCCCTTCCATGATGAACGAACGTGATTCAAAGGGTGGTAAGCACCAATGAAAAAAGCCTGCCGAACCCCTGAACATTTGTCAGGAGACGACAGGCTTTCACCTACCGCGGTACCACTCCGCTTGATGCGCCCGCCATGTAACATAAGGCAGCACGCATCCTCTTTAAGCCCGATCACGGGGGCTGCCGTTTTGCTATAGTCGGAGACCAGCAGCTATAACAAACTTTCCGCCGCTATTCCGATTCCAGCAAACCGCTCCCGGGCGAGTTCGAGCCTTTTTCCGACCGCGTCGCACCATCCCGCGGCTCTCTGAGCGAAAAAGCTAGCTCTACTGCTCCCGTTCCCAGCGTTTCCTTATACAACTACTAATTTCGTTGAATTCACGAGCTAAATCCGTGTTTTATAGAAGCATACCCTCTATGTCATCTCAGGTGATGTTTTCTGTGTTTCTCAGCTGCACCAGCCAGCCGCCCGAAAAGAAACGTGATCAGCGTTCCTCTTCAAAAAATAATAAAAGCCCTGCATCTCAATAAGAGACGCAAGGCTTAGCTCACGCGGTACCACTCTCGTTGATGCACCTAACGGCACATCCACTTTGTCATATTGTCCGGCTCGTACGCTGCCGGCTGCAATATGCGCCTTGTCACGGAGGCTTCCGTCCTCATGTAGGGCCGCTGCTTCTGCACGCCGTTCCATCAGGCCGCTCCCGGGCGAGCTTCCGAAATTGCTTCGCACTGCGTTGCACCAACCCGCAGCTCTCTGACCGAATCGCATTCGTACTATTCCCGTTCTTTGCGTTTGCATTTTAAATTGGCTGGTAATTGTAGTTTATTATATGCAGTCAAAAATATTCTGTCAATTTAAAAAAACGTAAATGCATCTGCCTATCCTTGCCCCCTCAAATGAATCCATAAATCCAACCATTAACCAGTGTAATATTAATGTCAGATATCGTCCAACTCATTACACAATCACTCAATCATTCACCCTTCAAAATGTAAACATTCCGTACCGAATTTAAAAAATTGACCACAACCCCCTATTACAACTGCCCTAAAACCGAACAATCCACCCGTGTCAGCCCCCTATTTTCCACCTTTTGGCCACGTTTTCATAAAAATATCCGAAAAATCTATGTTAGATTTATTGACATATGATGTTCAATAACATACTATACTCTCAATGGAACCCACTATGGAGCCCACAAAAAATGGTAAAAGGGAGTTGTAGCTTTATGAAAGCAAGAAAACATTACGGTCTTCTCATTCTCGCACTGCTCATGGCTTTATCGGCCGTACTCTCGGCATGTGCCGGTTCGGCGACCAAGCCGGCTGCAAGCGGCTCTGAAGCATCCGGAGAAAACTCCGGCGCAGCAGCTTCAGCAGACAGCAATACCATTCCGGTCGGGATCGTACACTCCCTGACAGGCACGATGTCCATCAGTGAAGTTTCCGTTCGCGACGCGACACTTCTTGCGATTGAAGAAATCAACGCAGCGGGCGGCGTACTGGGCAAGCAGCTGAAGCCCATTGTCGAAGACGGCGCATCCGATTGGCCGACCTTCGCCGAGAAAGTAAAGAAGCTTCTGCAAAAAGATAAAGCAGCCGTCATTTTCGGCGGATGGACTTCTTCCAGTCGTAAAGCGATGCTGCCTGTTGTAGAGAAAGAGAAAGGACTACTCTTCTACCCGGTACAATACGAAGGCCTGGAGTCCTCGCCGAACATTTTCTACACCGGCGCTACGACGAACCAGCAAATCATTCCGGCTGTAACCTGGCTCCTGGAGGAAAACAAAAAGAAGCTGTTCCTCCTTGGCTCCGACTACGTGTTCCCGAGAACAGCCAACAAAATCATTAAAGAACAGCTGAAAGCAGACGGCGGCGAGCTCGTAGCCGAAGAATACACACCGCTTGGCCACACGGACTACTCCACAATCATTAATAAGATTAAACAAAACAAGCCGGATGCCATCTTCAACACCCTGAACGGCGACAGCAACGTAGCCTTCTTCAAGCAGCTGAAGGACGCAGGAATTACGCCGAGCGATATGCCAGTCGTATCCGTAAGTATCGCGGAAGAGGAAATCAAGAGCATCGGCGCTTCCATTCTTGAAGGCCACTATACTTCCTGGAACTACTATCAAACGACAGAAACGCCTGAAAACAAAAAGTTCGTCGAAGCCTTCAAAACGAAGTATGGCAAAGACCGCGTTACGGATGACCCGATCGAAGCCGGCTACTTCGGCGTCTACCTCTGGGCGGAAGCTGTGAAAAAAGCCGGATCTACGGATGTAGAAAAGGTAAAAGCAGCGGCAAAAGGCATCGAGTTCAACGCACCGAACGGTAAAGTTACCATCGACGGTGACAACCAGCACGTGTACAAAACGGTTCGTATCGGCCAAATCCAAGCAGACGGCCAGATCAAGGAAGTATGGAGCACTGGCAAGCCGGTGAAGCCGGATCCATTCCTGAAGACGTACCCTTGGGGCGCGAACGTAACCAACGCCAAATAAGACCATTAGAAAAAGGTTAGAAAACCGGATCGAACACATTCAATCGAAGACTACCATCAGCACCAGCAATGCCGGGCTGCCCGTTCGGGCAGTCCGATTTTTAAATCGGAGCAGGGGCTTGACCCGTCTCCGAAAGGAGGGATTTGACGAATGAGCATCCTGTTTATGCAGCTTTTTAACGGGATCAGCGTAAGCTCCATCTTACTTCTGATCGCTCTCGGGCTGGCCATCACCTTTGGTCTCATGAACATTATCAATATGGCGCACGGCGAATTTATTATGATCGGCGCCTACATGGCCTTCGTCTGCCAGCAGGCGTTCACCAAATGGGTGCCGGAGCAATATTTTGACCTCTACTTCATCGTCTCGCTTCCGGTTGCCTTCGCGATCGCCTTCGCAATCGGCTGGCTGTTGGAGCTTTCGCTCATCCGTTTCTTATATGGACGGCCGCTTGACAGCTTGCTGGCCACCTGGGGCGTGTCACTTATGCTGCAGCAGCTTGCACGGGAAATTTTCGGTGCGCAGAACGTGGCCGTGAAAGCGCCGAGCTGGCTCGAAGGCGGTCTTGCCTTATCCGCTGACCTTTCGCTGCCTTACAAGCGCCTTTTCATTATTGCTCTCGTCGCGATTTGCTTGATCGTCATTTACTTGTACCTGTACCGCAGCCGCGGCGGCCGTCAAATGCGCGCTGCCATGCAAAACCGTCAAATGGCGTCCTGTCTTGGCATCTCGACGCGCAGACTTGACGGCCAGGCATTCGCCTTCGGCTCGGGCATCGCTGGAATCGCAGGCTGCGCACTGACACTGATCGGTCCGATCGGCCCATCGATCGGCACGAATTACATCGTCGATGCTTTTATGGTTGTCGTTCTCGGCGGAGTCGGAAAGCTCGCTGGATCGCTCGCAGGCGCACTCGGCATCGGTGTACTGAATACCACCTTTGAGTTTTTAACGACGGCAACACTTGGCAAGGTCATCGTGTTTGCGCTGATCATCGCCTTTTTACAATGGAAGCCCGCTGGACTCTTTACGATTCGCTCAAGAGCGCTGGATTAAGGAAGGGAGTGTGAAAAGATGCTGCAGCGAAATGCTTTTTCCACCAAAACAAAACTATTGCTGACTGCGGGACTCATCATCCTTATGATGGTCGCACCGCTGTTTTTATCGGAATTCCGTCTCTCTCTGCTCGGAAAATATTTATCCTATGCCATCTTAGCCATCGGCATCGACTTAATTTGGGGCTACACCGGCATTATGAGCCTTGGGCACGGCGTCTTCTTTGGCCTCGGAGCGTATTGCACGGCAATGCACCTTAAGCTGGTGGCCTCGGGCGGCGGTCTGCCGGACTTTATGTCCTGGAGCGGCGTGGAAAGCCTGCCGTGGTTCTGGAAGCCGTTCGAATCCGCTGGCTTCGCCATTCTCATGTCGATGGTCGTCCCCGTCATTGTGGCCGCAATCCTTGGCTACTTTACGTTCCGCAACCGGATCAAAGGCACGTTTTTCGCGATCTTATCGCAGGCTTTAGTGATCGTAATGTATACCTTGTTCGTCGGCCAGCAGGGCTACACCGGGGGTACGAACGGACTGACGAACTTCGATTCCTTCCTCGGCATGCCGCTTGGCACGGCTGAATCGAAAATCATTTTGTACTATGCAACGGCAGTGCTTCTCGTGATCGTATTTTTCTTAAGTCGGGCCTTGGTAAAAGGGCGTCTCGGAAAAGTGCTGACAGCGATCCGCGACGGCGAAAACCGCGTGCGCTTCCTTGGCTTCAATCCCGTCGTCTACAAGCTTTTTGTATATTGTCTCTCCGCCGCGTTGGCCGGACTTGCCGGAACGATGTTTATTTTGCAGGAAGGCATCATTTCTCCGGCACAAATGTCGATCGTTCCTTCCATTGAAATGGTGCTGTGGGTCGCCATCGGCGGACGCGCAACATTGATCGGCGCAATCATCGGAGCGGTCGTAACGAACGCAGCCAAGTCGGGCTTCAGCGAAATGTTCCCGGACGGCTGGCTATTCTTCTTAGGCGGGCTGTTCGTCGTGACGGTACTGTTCCTGCCGAAGGGCATCGTCGGCTCCATTATGGACGTTTGGAACAAAGCTATGGCAAAAAGGAGGGCATCGAATGAGCACAGCTACAGCGAATCACCAGCGGCAGGCACCATCGCAGCCGGCAGCAGCACACGGAGCTGAGACGGTTATCGAGACGAAAGGGCTCGAAATTGATTTTGATGGCTTTAAAGCCGTTTCCGGTGTTGATTTTGCCGTTCGGCAGGGTGAACTTCGCTTCCTGATCGGCCCGAACGGTGCAGGCAAAACGACCCTTCTCGACACCTTGTGCGGGAAAGTCAAGCCTTCCAAAGGCCAGGTGCTGTTCAAGCAGTCCAAGGTGCTGAACCGTATGCAGGAGCATGAGATTTCCCGTTTGGGCATCGGCCGAAAATTCCAAGCCCCTTCCATTTTCAGCGACTTAACGACTTATGAAAATCTTGAGCTTTCCATGAAGCAGGATCGCGGCTTGTTCCATGCATTGCTTGCCCGCAAATCGGAAGCGGATCGCCGGAAAATTTTCGAGGGTTTAGAGCGTGTTGGGCTTGCCGGGCAGGCAGGCACCAAGGCCGGCTCACTCTCCCACGGGGAAAAGCAGTGGCTGGAGATCGGCATGCTGCTCATGCAGGAGCCCGATTTGCTGCTGCTCGATGAGCCGGCGGCGGGCATGACGGACGATGAGACGGATAAAATGGGACGGTTTTTGCAGGAGCTGAGCGGTGAACGCACCATCATTGTCGTGGAGCACGATATGGAGTTCGTGCGGAATTTTGCGCAGACCGTTACGGTTATGCACGAGGGCAAAATTTTGAAGGAAGGCACGATGGATGAGGTGCGCAGCGACAAGCGCGTGCGCGAGGTGTATCTGGGCCGCAGCGGCGATCGAAGCGAATCGTAAATTGGGGACGAAAGGGGGCGGCACGATGCTATCCATAGAAAAAGTGGAAGCCGGTTACGGCGAAAGTTTGATATTGAAGGGCATGAATTTATCCGTCATGCCCGGTCAGGTTGTCTGTTTGATGGGCCGCAACGGAGTCGGGAAAACGACGCTCATGCGTACGATCATGGGGATTGTCAAAACGCGCGGCGGCAAAATCATGTGGAACGAACAGGACATTTCCGGGCTGTCCTCGGATCGGCGGGCGCAGCTCGGCATCGGCTATGTGCCGCAGGGACGGGATGTGTTCGGCCAAATGACCGTCGAGGAAAACTTGCTGCTCGGCCTTGAGGCGGCCAAGAGCAAATCGAAGGATATCCCTGAGGATGTGCTGGACCTCTTCCCCATCCTCAAGGACTTTCTAAAGCGCAAAGGCGGCGACCTCAGCGGCGGACAACAGCAGCAGCTCGCGATTGCGCGGGCACTGGTGTCCCGGCCGAAGCTTCTGCTGCTCGATGAACCGATGGAAGGCATCCAGCCGTCCGTCGTCGACTTGATTGAGTCGGTAATCGAGGGCATCAAGCATAAGCGGGAAATGGGCGTGCTGCTGGTTGAGCAGAGCCTCGAGTTTGTCGGCCGCATCGCCGACCACTATTATGTAATGGAAAAAGGCGCATGTGTCGCCGAGGGCGGCGCCGATGAGCTGAGCGACGAGCTCATCCGTGAGCATTTGACGGTGTAGGCTCGGGAGCTTGTAAATAAGTCAAATAGGCAGCTTAGATACGACGAACAACAACTCGTCCCTAAGCTGCCATTTTTATGAATTAAGATAACCCTTGTTATGAATTAGTTATTTTTTAGGCTGCGACATTGTCATGACAACCATCCACGCATGTTTTCTTAAAAAAGGGAACAAGC
>NZ_WTLI01000078.1 GCF_011421635.1 Paenibacillus turpanensis | reverse complement strand
GCTACAGGCTCCCCCCGCTTAATAAATGGCTCTGCTACTTCAAATTTTTCAGATAAGCGGGGTTCTTCTTTTTTAATAGTTCTCGTAGAATCTCGATTTCAAGTTCTTTTTCGCCCAGAACCTTCATGGCTTTTTCGTAACGTTCTTCAACTTCCTGCAGGCGTTGAAATTCCTGTATATACTCATCTTCCGCTGGAATTTCCTCGGGTGGAATCGAATCCCGATGTTCCCGTACCCAACCCCGAATGGTTTCTGGGTGAAGGTTATACATACGAGCTAATGCCCCAACCTTTACTCCGGCTAATACTTCTTT
>NZ_WTLI01000077.1 GCF_011421635.1 Paenibacillus turpanensis | reverse complement strand
CCCGAGCGGTAAAGCTTCTCCCCCTCCGCAAACGGGGAATCGACGAACTTCTCCGCCGTCAGATCCGGACGATTCAGGTATCCTCTCGCAAGGCCTTCCCCAGCCACGTACATTTCGCCCGTTACGCCGATCGGCACAGGGCGGCGGTTTGCATCAAGGACGTACACGCTCAGCGTCGGGATCGGCTTGCCGATGTTGCTCTTCGCCGCCTCAATTTCGACCCACGTAATTTCCTTATACGTAACGTGAACCGTCGTCTCGGTGATGCCGTACATATTGATCAGCTTCGTCTCCGGGTACTTCGTCTTGAAGCCC
>NZ_WTLI01000076.1 GCF_011421635.1 Paenibacillus turpanensis | reverse complement strand
AGCCCTGTAGCCGAAAAGGTGCGTATGCCTAGACGGATCCTGAGTAGGGCGGGACACGGGAAATCCCGTCTGAATCCGGCAGGACCATCTGCCAAGGCTAAATACTCCCTAGCGACCGATAGCGAAGCAGTACCGTGAGGGAAAGGTGAAAAGCACCCCGGAAGGGGAGTGAAATAGAACCTGAAACCGTGTGCTTACAAGAAATCAGAGTCCTCTATATGGATGATGGTGTGCCTTTTGTAGAATGAACCGGCGAGTTACGTTCACGAGCAAGGTTAAGGTGGAAAGCCGAAGCCGCAGCGAAAGCGAGTCTGAATAGGGCGA
>NZ_WTLI01000075.1 GCF_011421635.1 Paenibacillus turpanensis | reverse complement strand
CATTGCTTCCTGCCGTCAGGGACAGCTGTACCCATTTCCAAGCCTATTTCGAAACAGCACCATAAGAAGAAGCAAGCTGCCAAAGGTAAACCCATGCTAAATTATTTGGGCTTTATTCGTTTCACTTTTCCATTGTTACAGCTCGTCTGCAGGACCAACCACGCTAATGAGCTATCTCTACTTAATGAAGAAGAGCAATCTTTTACATTAAAAAAAGTGCCACGGCATTAGCCATGGCACTTCCCTTTGCGTAGCGATCTTACAGACCGAACGCTAACGAACGGCTGATGATCACCAGAAGAATAAACAATACGAGAATTGCACCTGTGCTTGTGAAGCCTACGCCTGCACCT
>NZ_WTLI01000074.1 GCF_011421635.1 Paenibacillus turpanensis | reverse complement strand
CTGGGAACGTGCTCTTCAGCAGCGGCGGCAGCGTGAGCGGAATCCAGTCGCCGCTCAGGAATACGAGCCGCAGCTTCGACGCGGCTCCTGACGCAGGGTTTACCTCCATCAGCGGAGCAAGCTGCTGCAGTGCGGCCGGTGCCGAATCCCAGAAGGTGATCGGCTCCTCGCATAACAGCTCCAGCAGCCGCTGCGGCTGGCGAATCTCGTCCTCAGCGACGATTCGGATCGAGCCGCCCGTCGACAGCAGGCCGAAGATATCGAATACCGACAGGTCGAAGCACAGCGAGGTGACGAACAGCACGCGGTCACCCGGACCGAAGCCGAACATGCGCTCCGCCCACTCGATCAGGTT
>NZ_WTLI01000073.1 GCF_011421635.1 Paenibacillus turpanensis | reverse complement strand
GCGGTAAGGCAACGGACTTTGACTCCGTCATGCCTAGGTTCGAATCCTAGCGGCCCAGCCATTGTCTTTTGCGGAAATAGCTCAATTGGCAGAGTATCGCCTTCCCAAGGCGAGGGTTGCGGGTTCGAGACCCGTTTTCCGCTCCAATGCTAATCGTGCGCCCTTAGCTCAGCTGGATAGAGTGTTTGACTACGAATCAAAAGGTCGGGAGTTCGAATCTCTCAGGGCGCGCCACTTTATTACTTTGGAATTATTTATGCAGTGAAAATGATTTTGCAGTATGCTAAGATGTAATTCTGTCGCCGAGAGCGACGGACAAGCAGTAAGAAAGAAGAGCAAGACAAGTGCTCCTTGAAAA
>NZ_WTLI01000072.1 GCF_011421635.1 Paenibacillus turpanensis | reverse complement strand
CGGGCCGCCGAAGGGAGACACGGAGCATGAGCTATTTTATTTTGTCGCAGGATGAGCGCGTGACGAAGGCGATCGAGCCGGCGGGTATGGCGGGCCTGATTCCGAAGGAGCTGCTTACGCCGGAGCGGATTCGCGAGCTGGACGATTGGCTGCTGCATTTCTCCGTGAAGGAGCAGCCGGGAGGAGGCGAGTTCGTCGATTATGTGGAGCGGCCGTATCCGCTGTGGTCGGAGAAGCTGAAGCAGCATTTGCTGAAATGCTGTCCGGGACTGAAGGGGCAGCCGGTTGTGCTGACCGATATGCCGCGCCTGCGGCAGCAGTCGTACTTCTTGGCGGCGCCGCCGGTGGTGGACTGCGTGTCGGCGCAGACCGAGTT
>NZ_WTLI01000071.1 GCF_011421635.1 Paenibacillus turpanensis | reverse complement strand
CCCCATACGAAATCGTCCAATTCGAGGCGCGTTCCTGCGAAGTCGGTCTTCTCGTGCAGATGTTTTTGAATCAGCAATAACGGCGCGCCCGAATCTTCGATCATGAAGCGGATACGCTCCTCCGGGTAGTCGGGATCGACAGGCACATATGCTCCGCCCGCTTTGAGAATCGCCAGAATGCCGACGACCATATCGAGCGAGCGTTCGGCCAGAATCGCTACCAGCTGGTCCGCTTCTACTCCCGTCTCCCGCAGCTTCCGCGCAAGGCGGTTGGATCGCTCGTTCAGCTCGCGGTAGGTCAGCTGCCGCTCGTTCATGACGGCGGCCACGTTGTCCGGGTAAAGCTCCGCCTGCTCTTCGAACAAGCCGTGAATCGT
>NZ_WTLI01000070.1 GCF_011421635.1 Paenibacillus turpanensis | reverse complement strand
GGATGGAGCTGTTGATCACGAGCTCGGACAGCTGCAGCGTGGCGGATTACCGGACCTTGCAGGAACGCTTCGGCTCGTTGTTCCGGATCATCAACGCATACGGCGTGACGGAAGCGGCGATCGACTCCAGCTTCTACGACGAGCCGCTGGCGAAGCTGCCGCAGACAGGCAATGTGCCGATCGGCAAAGCGTGGCTGAATGCGAAGTTCTACATCGTGGACGCGCATCTGAATCCGGTGCCGGTCGGGGTGCTGGGCGAGCTGGTCATCGGCGGAGTTGGAGTAGCGCGCGGGTACTTGAATCGTCCGGAGCTGACGGAAGAGAAGTTCGTAGACAGCCCGTTCGCTGCGGGCGAGCGGCTGTACCGCACGGGAGATTTGGCGCGGTGGATGGAAGACGG
>NZ_WTLI01000007.1 GCF_011421635.1 Paenibacillus turpanensis | reverse complement strand
AGCTCATGCTCCGTGTCTCCCTTCGGCGGCCCGCTCCTCGTCCACCCAAACCACCGCGCTGCGCTGCCCCGCGTCCAGCTCCACCGTCTCGGCGCTGTGCCGCGAAAACCTCGCGCCGTCAAGCCGCGCCCCCGTGAAGCGCGTCCCACGCAGCCGCGCCCCGCGAAAATCCGCACCGCGCAGATCCGCGCTGCTTAGATCGGCGCCTTCCAAATCGGCGCCCGCAAAGCTCACCTCATCGAAGCCCGGCTCCTGCCAGCCTTCGACCTCGGGCAGCCCATGCGCTCCCTGCACGCCGCCTAAATTCGCGCCGCGCAGCACGCAGCCGGAAAAATCCGCGCCATGCAGCAGGCTGACGCGCAGGTCCGCCTGCGACAAGTCGCAGCGTCCCCAGCGGGTGCTGATCATGAACGACGGCGCAAACCGGGCGCCGCGCAGCGTACAGCCCTCAAACCGCACATAGTTCAGGTCAAGCCCCGAACCATCAATGCCGGAAAGGTCTAGCCCATGGAACACCTCGTAGTTGTAGGCGCCCGCTTCCTTTTCCTCCAGCCACTCCTTGACCTGCTTCGGCTTTCTCGGTCTGCGGTCTTCCTTCCAAACCAGCTCGCTCATATCCAAATACTCGCCGACCCGAACCTCGAGCGTCTCGTCCTGCACGAGCGCGGCGAACTCCGGCTGCCTCCAGGCGATTCCCATCGCCCGGCGAACGAGCTGGACCACGTACTTGTGGAACTTGTCCACTTCCTTCATCATGAGGCGCTCCAGATCCACCTCGGTCACCGCCCCGCGGTATTCCCGCAAATCGGCACGGAGCTCCTCCTTCAGTCGGTGCCAAAAGCGGAACGCCCACGAAGCGTCATATTCCGTCCGCAAAGCCGTCCGATCCAAAAACCAGCGGCTGTCCGATGCTTCCAGCAGGTACACGTCGCGCTCCTCCAAAAGCTCGGTGCGCAGCAAAGAAAACGTCAGGTTGGCGATTGGCTCCTTTTCGCCCGCCTGCTGCTTTTCCCGAGTCATCCGGCTGATCCGCTCAACCGCTTCAACGACACCATAGACAAGGGAGCCTTTACGCGATTGGTAATACGCCTCCAAATCCAGCAGCGCTTTCGCCGTCCGCTGGGCCAGCTCCGTCTTGCGAAACTGCTCCACCGCATTTTCCTTCATCAACATATCCCCGCTCACCCCGTCTGCCGCGATTAGTTCGTCTTCGTTTCCTGACCGGAAAGGATCGTGCTGCCGTCCATTTTCAGGTTACTTTCCTTACAGCTCATCGAAATTTCTTCCTTGGCGCTGATCACGATTTTCTTTTCCGAGTTCATCGTGATATCTTCCTTCGAAATGAGCTTGATTTCCTTTTTGCTGAAAATTTCAATGCCGTCGCTGTCGTTCAGCCGAATGAACACCTCGCCGTCCTTGCCCGTAATGACAATTTCGCTCGGCGACATCATAAGCTCTTTGCCGGAGGCCGTACGGAAATATTTAATGTCCGGGTTGCCCAGCTTGTTCGTTTCGCCTTCCTCCGAGTCCTGGCGGACGGAGCTGATCGCAATGCCCTCTTCCTCTTTCCTGCCGGGAAAATACAACCGCACAACGTCGCCGATTTCCGGCATACAGTACCAGCCGCTGTTGCCCTCGGCGGTATATACCGAGGAGTACGGGAACCAGCAGGCCTCCTGCTTGCTTTGGCTTTTGTCGATATCCAAATGGATCTGCACCTGATCCCTTGAAACGGCAATGACTCTGCCCGAGACCGAAGCGCCGATCAGCTTTTCGTTGTAGAGCCTGCGGGACACCAAGCCTTTTTTCGAGCAAAAACGGTATCTATGCTTAAGCAGGCCGTCGGCCATCTCCGTATACGCCTCGCGGACAAACAAGCTTCTGCCCTTGAAGGTGATGCGGCTGCCCAGCTCCAACGCCTGATAAGTCTCGACCTCGTAGTCGATAAAATCGTTCTCGTCCACGTCGTACCCGCCGTTTTGCGCGGCGATGCGGTAGTCCGCGATCCGTTTGCTTGCGCGGTAGTGGAAGTTTTCCAGCTGCCCCCGGTCGTCCCCTTCGGACACGCCGACCGTCAGCTTTGCCGTTCCCTGCGAGGCGGAAGGCAGGAGACCCGCTTGGTACCGCGAAGCCATCCGCATTAAAAACTGCCAGTCCGTCTCCTGATATTGAATCGTAAACCCGCCGATAGACGCTCCGCCGGATGCCAGATCGACTCCATCCGAGCCGCCGTACGCCGACATCACCTGCTGCAGCAGGGCCGAAAACGCCATGCCTTTGTTTTGGAAGGAGCGGCTGTGCAGCTTAAGATCCATATCATAGGTCGGGGAAACCGCCTCGACCTCGAGGTAATAAATGTCGCGAACGGCCTTCACCTCGATATGCAGCACCTTGCCGTGAAACAGCACCGTCTCGGAGCCGTCCTCCGCGGTTTGGCTGACCTGAATCGAAGTTCCCGCTTCGGTTGCCGCGACATAGCTGTCTTTCTGTTCCTCGGGTACGATTCCCGTCAGGCGCAGCCGCGCATGCTCGTTCACGGCCTGTGTAATCGTCAGCTTTTGCAGATGCGAAAGCTGATACGGGGAAATTTTGATATTGTCGTAGGCGGTTGCCGCTGTACTCATCCCTCATCCTCCTCGCGCGTCTCCATAATTCGCAGCGTCTGCATCATGCCCAAGGCCAGCTGCTCCCACTTCTGGCGATCCTTCGCCAAGCAGTTGAACGTGCAGAGCAGCGCCCGGTCCTCAAGCGATATGAAAAACATCAGCTGGTACAAATCCGAATCGAGCACCGGAAGCGTGCAGGCGCAGTACCCGACCTCCCGCCCGCCGACAGGAATGACGCCCTGGCCGAGCCAGCGCGCCCCCTGCTGCGTTCGCTTCAGCATTTGCACGATCAGCTCCGTAAATTGGCCCATCTCCTCGTCATTCAACAGGGACGCGGAATGGGTGAACGCCAGATTGACGGAGGTGCTGTCATCCGTGTAAATCAAATTCGGCCTGCGCTCGGAGGCGTACTTGATCTTGGCGACCTCCGGAGGCATGATGTGGAACAGCTTCGGCATGCGAATCCGCACCCTGTCCTCAAGGATCAGCCGATCCTCTAACGGAACAAGCTCGCTGCCGACCTGTACAAAAGGCTGCTGTACCAGCTCCAGCCCCTGCTGCATCGGAGTTTTCTTCTCCTCCTCCGTTGCTTCGGCCGTATCGCCGGCCGCCGCCGCTGCCGCACCTTCTTCCTCCTCCGCTTCACGGATCATTGCGATGATTTTTTCGTCCATGTGCTTGTTCATGCCTCGCCTCCCCTTTCTTCGTTCGATTCCTTCCGCATCCAGCTATTAGTCCACGATCATGCGCTGCGGGCCGCCTGCGCGGAAATCCCCGCGCGGACCGCCGCGTCCCTCTTGAATGAGCTGCAAAATCCGCAGCAGCGCGCGGTACAGCTCGAAATTCGAGAGCTCCCGATATTCGCGCCCCAAGCGGCGCGCCGCGTAATGCAGCAGCAGCTCCCGCTGCGCCATGCCCTGATTCATCACGAGCATCGCAAACGCGAGATCGTCGCCGTCGGCGCCCCTGCTCTTCATCACCGACGAAGCAAAGCTTTCGGTGATGACCGGATGCAGCGTGCTGCGGCCCAGTCCCGCGTACGTCGCGTGAACATAATGCAGCGTGTTGTACTCCGTCGCCAAATCCTCGAAGTCGCGGTACGCCGTGCGCAGCCTCGCGCCTTCCTTCAGCTTGAACCGCGCCAGCTCCAGCTCGCCGTCCCGCAGCTCCGTATGCTCGTCCAGCACGAGGCTGGCCTGGCATCGCATAAAATCGCCCTCCAGCGCGCCGCTCTCCAGCCGCGCCTTCAGTACCTGCTCCCGGCCTGTCGCCTTATAGAGAACAGCGGTGTCCTCCGCCATGATGAGCAGGCGGCCGTTCAGCTTCAGCAGCCCTTTGCCGACGAACAGGCACTGCTCCGTCGCTTCTACCCGCGCTCCGGCAACAATCCCGTCCGCATAATCGGCATAGATCAGCTCCAGCCGATCGCGCGGATAATCCCGGACGCTGCTGAGCATATCGGCTTTCAGAATGCGCCCCTTTTCAAATACCGCCTTATGATCTGTAAACACCCGCTGTCCCCCTTTTTGCCTCCGTCATGCCCTGCTTATTTCAACCCGTCGAAGAAATCCAGCTCCGACAAATCCGTTTCAAAGGCGTAAAACCGCCGGTTCCCCATGTACAGCTGCTCGTTCTTCCGCGAGATCGGAACGACATGAAAGCCCCAATTGTTTTCACCGGCAAATACAAAAAACTTTACTTCGCCGTTGACGATGGAGTCCGTATCTTCCTGCGGAATTTTTTCACCGTATTGGTTGTAAATGTCCTGATACAGCACCCGCGTATAATTTCGCTCCTCGTTGCGGTAGTTGTAGGTATGCCGCACCTTGCCGTCGCTGCCGCGCAGCATAAACTCCACCTCGGCCACGCCGGTCGGCCGGGAAATCGTGCCGTAAATCCGGTTCAAGCGCTCGTAGCTGCTGATCAGCAGCACCTCATCGCGGGTATGCGTATACGCGCTGACGGAATACGGCACCGCCGGATCGTGGTTCGTAATATCGGCCACGATGTAGCCCATCTTCTGGGCGCTTAAATACCGGATGACTCCGCGCAAGCAGGCCAGCTTCAAATCCGGCACCTTGCCGTCCTCTTCCGACTTCTGCTTAAATTCGATGCTGCGCCCCGGCACAAACTCCTTCAGCGCTTCGCGGAACACATCGATCCGGCACGACTGTCCGGTCAGCTTAATGATCGAGTACTCCTGCAGCTTGCCCTGCTGGTAGAACTCGTCCAAAAATTTGCGCACCGTTTCGTAAATATCCGCCTTAATCAGGTGGTTGATCTCCTTGATGTTGAACACGACCTCCGGCAGCTCGTAAACGGCCTGGAAACGTCCGCCTTCGAGCAAGGATAAGCACCAGCGGTCGATTGCGGTAATTTTCAAGTCATTTTCACGGCTTTTCTCGCTCTCGGAGTGGAACCGGTTGCGGAGAATACCTGTTTTGCGGAAAAATTCCTTCTTCATGTTCTCGGCGATTTCCCAGAGGAAGTAGAAATTGCTCTTTACCCGCTGGTACTCGTCGCGCGTGCGGTTTTCGTATTCCGAGAAGCGCGTCGGCACGACCGCCTCGGCCTCGCGATAGCGGGCCTCGAACTGCTCGTACACCGCGTGCACGCCGTACTCATCCACATGGCGGAAAATATCGTTGCCCGGAATGTCGATCAGGCTGTCGATATCGATGACCGCCCCTTTATTGCGGTAATATTCGGCAAACACAATTTTCATAAACTGCATGATTCGATAGGTGATGTTGTTGCCGCCGAAGTTCGTGTCGCCATTTTCATAGGTGGTTTGAATGTCGACCTTATACGAAATGCTGCCGTTCTCAATGCGGAATCGGCAGGAGGATAAGTCAGTCGTGCCGCCGCCGCAGTCGATAACGAGCGCCTTGTATTCCCTTCCGTCTGTGAAGCTGTTCTTCTCGATCTGCTCGGCAATCGTGTTGTACAGCACCGCCATGCCTTCATCCAGCGCGTTCTGCGCCTCGATATGGTACTCGGGCAGAATCGCCGTCAGCACCTCGAGCGTCTGCGTTTTCAGCTTGACCGGGCTTGAAATATGCAGCGCCTTAAACCGGCACTTGAACTGCTGCTCCGCCGTGCGGATCACATGCAGCAGGTACGCGCGCAGCACATCGCCGCGCTGTACGACCGCGCTGTTGCCTTGGCCGTCGGTCAGCTCCTCCACCTTGGTGTGGCTGTTCACCCAGCGCTTGATCGCGTGGCATACGGTGGCGGTGGTGCTGTAGCCGTTTTTCTTCATGTAATTCATCGCTTCAAAGCCGAAGGCGTAACGGATCTGCTTGGAGTCCGAGCAGTCGGTCACACTGACCACCGTCGGCAGCAGCTCGATCCAGTCCTTCGTTTTATGCGTCGTATCGGGGAATTTCACGTAGTTGATCTGGTTCAAGCGAATCCGGCCGTTCAGCACGCCGTTCGTGCACACCTGCTCCACGTAGCGGCTGTCCAAATAGGCGCCCGCCGTCGTGTTGGAGGTGCCGAAGTCGATGGCCAGCACCGTCTGCGTTTCCTCCAGCTCGCGAATTTCCAAATCGTGAATCGGCACCTTGTAAAAATGCAGGTTCACAGGAGGCAAGGGCTTATCCTGCGTGTACGCCTTGTAGAGATACTCCGAGTCCTGCTTGCGGAAAAATAGGAAGCTGTACTGCTTATTCGCGGTTTTGCGCAGCTCGATCTCGCTCTCCGTCGTCAGATAAAAAACGCCACGCTGCTTCTCGTCCTTCACGAGATGGAGAATGGCGCACACCTCGAGGTTCCCGTTAACGATCAGCACGTTCGACTCGCCCAGCGCCGGCGCTTCCACGCGGTACTGGTCCATCTGGTCTACCCGCAGTCCTTGATACAGGATGATTTTGGCCGGCACCTGAATGCTGCCGTCGTCGCTCAGCTGGGTCCGCAAATATTTGCCCAGCACCGCCTCGATCCGCTCCAGACCGCCCTGCTTATATTCGTGAATAAGCAGGCTCTCCTCCGCGCTGCGGAATTTCAGGATCGTACGGATCAGCTCCTCGCGATCCATCGTATGCGTCAGGCTTTCGACCAGCTTCTCCTTGTAGCAGATGTTGCGAAGCTGAAACGTCGTCATCTCGTTCAGCTCGTCGCGCGTATACAGCGTCTGGCTTCGTGCTTCCTGCTCGCGGCGCACATTTCCGTAAATTTTGTATGAGTAACTCATGCCTCTGCCTCCTTGCTGCTTTCCCGCTTGTCCTTGCTCACTTTTACAATTTGCCGATTGCCGCTATTGCTGCGCTTGGCCCGGTCCGGCAGCTGCAAAACCGCCGCCCCCTGCACCTGCGCTCGTTACCCCCGTTTAATACAGTGCCGTTTCTCCGATGATCATCGTCTGCTCCGCACCGATCACCCCGACGTATTCCCTCCAGAACACATCCGCCCCATACCCGATGGGCAAAAACAGCTCCTTCAATAGCCCCACCTTAACCCGGTCCCGTTCGTTCTCCCGCTTGTCGATGTGCACAAGCAGCTCGTTCCAATCATCCGATTTCAACGAAACGATCGATTCCGGATACAGCTTGGCGATCGTGTCCTTAAACCAGTACACCGCTTCCCCGGTCTCGTACAGGTTCAGCAGGTTGGCTGCGACGGTTTCCTGCTCCCTGCGGCCGAACAGCGCCCATCGCTCGCGAACCCGCTCGCCCCAAAGCCCCTGCTCCAGCTCCGCCATCGCAAAGCGGATATGAAACTCACGTTTATTCATCCCGCTGCGCAGATCGAATTCAGCCATGTAATGAACGAGGATGTCAAAAATCGTTTCGCGAAGCTCCATGTCTTCCTCGTAATTCACATCCAGCAGTTCTCCGAAAAGCTCATCAAAGCGGTAATGCGGATTGATCTCCACGATCCGCTCGACATAAGTCGAATTCAGCAGCCCGCTGCTCAGCTCCATATACGGGGAAAATGACTTCGCAACGACAAACTGCAGCTCATGCTTCGGAATGCCGGACTGCTCCGCCCGGATAATCAGGTCCCAGATGTAATTCACAGGCATTCCCCTATACAGTGATATTCCGGCAAAACCCGCTGCACTTCCGACACGAGGAAGCTCAGCACATCGTCACGAAATAGCCCTTCCTCTCCCCCGGAAAAAGAAAGCTTCAGCACCGGACGGCGATGCTCCGGCCGCAGCGTGTCGACCATAAACGGGTTCATCGCATACGTGGCCGGCTCTCTCAGCCATGCGGCAGAGCCTGCTCCTGTCGGGTCCAGCTCGACCCGCTCCAGCTGAAAGCCGGCGGATGCCTCGTAGGAATGGACAATCCGCGCGATTTCCGCCTTCGAGCGGATGATGGCCGCCTGCTTGTCCGCAAAACGGCTCGTAAACGCGTCCCGCCGCTTGTTCGTATACACACGCTTCGTCTGCCACTCGGTGAGGGCCGTATCGGCGGTCGTCCCCGCCGAAGCAGGCTGCGTGAGCTTCCAAATGCTCCAAACTCCGGCCTTCTCCCTCGGAGCGACAACTGTCATTTCGCCGGGCTCCCGCTTCGTGTAGCGGATTTCTTCCTCCGCGTTCACGAGGTAGCCGTGGGCATCGCCCGTCTTGCGCAGCGAAATGACATGCTCGTAGTTGACCTTATCCGCCGCCGCGATGGGGAAGCCGATCGATTTCAGCTCGAGCTTCTCCACGTTCCAAAGCGGAATCAGCTCCGGCCGTTTGAAGCGGTCGTATTCCTGCAGATCGGTGGCGATCCGAACGAGTCTCGCTTCCGGCCCCGGCAGCGGTTCGCACTCTACCAGCACCACATCAAAAAACTTCCGCGCAAACGGCATATTCACCGTCCGCCACGGCGCTGCATTCGCTTGGAAAAGGCGGTACAGCCGCTCGATTTCCTCAAGGTACGCCGTGCACGGCCGAAGGCGAAACGTGAAGGCCGCCGGGCCTTCCGTCGTTTCCAGCCGGCCCTGAAAGATGCGGCCGCCGGTCTGCTCGGCGAGAGTGCGGAGCTGGCGCTGGCCGCATTCCATGTACAGCGTCTGCAGCACGATGCCGCCTGCCGCGCCAAGCGCATTCGCCGCTGGGACCGCATCACGTCCATGGGCGTTAGCGGACGGCGCTTGCCCCGCGGCTAACCCGGCGAGGGTGCTGCCCCCGCCGCCCCATGCAACCGCGGATTCGCGGTCAGCCGCGTACGCTTCCTCCAGCCTCGCGCGCAGCTCCTCGAGCTCCATGGCGTGCTCCGCCGCATCCGCCGGACGCATCGGATACAGGTAGTCATGCACCGGGTCCAGCTCGTCTCTCACGCATAACGCCGTGTGAATGTCGTACCAGTGCTCCTGCGTCTCCAGCTCGCCGAACACCCGGCGCTCCAGCTGCTCGTTCGCGGCCTCCTGATGCTCCGTAAGATGGAGGAACAGACCGGTCATGATCTGCTTCAACAGCTTGCGCTGCTCCAAATCCTGCATTTTATTGAGCCGATCCAGTACGATCTCTTTCATCGCTTCCCCCTCCTACTGCTGCTGTGGTTTAGACGCAGCCGGCTCCGCAGTCCGGCCTACCCGGCCTGACCGGCGGCCGCAGGGACCGCATGGCCCTCCGGCGCGCCTTCTGCCGGAGGCGGCACCTTCTTCAAGTCGAGCTGCTCCTGCGCTTCGATCATTTTATATTGGACGCTGAGCACCTTGTCGGTCAGGCCGGCTTCCTTGTACATGTTCTGCGCGATGGTGTACGTCGCAATCGCCTTGGCGAATTCCTGCGCCTCAAGCTGCTTGTCGCCCTGCTTCTCGGTTTCCTCGCCCTTCGCCTGCTGCTCGCCGACCTTCACTTGCACAAGCTCCTTGTCCACAGCCGCGATTTTCGCCGAGATTTGCTGCCCGCCCTGCTCAAAAGCAGCCATCGTCGCCTGCTTCTGCGCTTCCTCGTAAAGCTGGCGGGCGCCGGCATAATCCTTGGCCTCGAATTTGACGTCGCCCTGCTTCATCACCCCGAGGATGACCAAATAGGTTTGCGCCTTCTTGATGGACTCCTCAACGCCGCTCATATTGAACGACTTGTAGGGCTTGGCCTCCTCCAGCGACTTCTGGTAACGCTCTACGGCCTTTTCATACTCGCCTTCTTTGAAAAACTTGTCCCCGGCCACCACCAGGTCGGCTACATTTTGCTTATCGGAAATCAGCTTCGTCTGCACCTTGTTCTTCAAGCGGTTCGAAGCTATGCGCGCCTCGCTGTATTCCTTCAGAGCGCTTCCGTAGTCGCCTTCCTCCATCTCCTTATCGCCGTTCTGCTCATGCTCGATCATCGCGGCAACGGTTTCGGCCTTAACCTCGGCGCTCTTGATTTTGTAATAAACCGCTCCCCCGCCAAACAGCAGCATCGGAATCAGAATCATGGCTGCCGTGCGCACCCATTTCTTGATGTCGCGCTTCTTCGGCTCCACCTTGTAAATCTTATTGGCGAAAATCGCCACGCCGGTGTAATTATTCACCGTTTTCCGCTGCTTGCTGAGCAGGATCTCTTCCAGCATATCGATGAGCTGCTCCGGCTCATCCGCCTCCTCGCGGGCGTCCAGCAGCTCCACCGGATGCACGCCCTCCCATAGGCCGTGCGTGCACAGCAGCATCGTGTCGCCGTCCTGCAGCTTCACCTTGCCGGACACCTGCGGGCGAAACGCTCCCGGCTTCCCCATATAGTGAAGCAGGTTGCCGCGTTCGGCGTGCCGATCGACATCCTGCTGCTGAAGCTTGCCTATATCCGCGAGGCGCTGCGCCAAGCTCTGATCCTTGCTGGCGAGCGCAATTTTGCCGCCGCGCAGCATGTAAAGCCGGGCATGCCCGACCGACGCCCACACCATCTGGTTGTAGTCGGTCACCACCATCACAAGGCTGCATTTCAGCCGCACCTTCCGGCTTTCCGCCTGCAGCCGCTTATGCGCCTTGCGCAGGTAGGACTTCAGCTTACGACGGGACAGCGTCGGCTGCTCCGTGAAACGGGAGAGCACGCTCTCCACCGCCAGCCGCGCGCTGTCGGCATCCGGGGCCGCGTCCAAGCCGTCGGCCAGCACCCAGCACGCCAGATCGTCCATCTCGGCGTAGGCGAAATAATCTTTGTTATCCAGGAACGTCCCCGCTTCGGAGAGAAAGCTCGTTTTAAATTCACTGTTGTCTTTTCTCATGGCATTGAACCGCTCCTTCGTACCCTTTACCGGCCTTTACCAACCTTTATCCAAAATGATAATTGTTGCATTATCCTGATTCGGCCGGGACTTCAGCTCGACCGCCTCAATGATCGCTTCCGCCGCCTTCTGCGGGGAACGATTCCGCTTGAAGATGTCCTCCAGCTCCACCTCGCTCAGCGCATGGTATACGCCGTCGCTGCAAAGGATGACCCGGTCCTTCGGCTCCAGGCGAAACGGCTCATCGCCGATTTCGATGCCCTTAAAGCCCTCGTGGCCCATAAAATTGACCAGCCGGTTTTTCAGCGGATTGTGAACCGCCTCTTCCTTCGTGATCTCGCCGGAGAGCACCCGCTCTTCCAATACCGAGCCGAACGTGTGCTTCTTGTTGATCGGAATAAACGTATTGCCGCGCAGCACAGTCAGAATGCTGTCGCCTACCGAGCCCCAGTACAGCAGGCCGTCGCGGATGACCGCTGCGATCAGCGTCGTGCCGCCCTTTGCGCCGTTCAGACGGCGCAAAATCTCCGTGTTCCCGCTGCGCGCCGCGCGGTGCAGGTACGCCCCGATCTCCTGACCTTCGCCCAGCTCCTGGAAGGTCTGGACGAAGGTCGTCACCGCCACAGTGCTGGCCAGCCGGCCGTTGGACATCCCGCTGATGCCGTCGCCCAGCACGGCCAAGGTGGTTCCGCTCCTATGCGCGGTGGCAAAATAATCGTCCTGCTCCTCCCGGCGGCCGATCGTCTGACCGTTGCCGATGCGGATGCGCGGACGGTTCAATTGAATTTGTAAGCGGTGCCGCACAAAAAGCAGCACTCCAAACAGCACCGCAAGTCCTGCTACAATTCCGTACGGAAGTCCCTCTTGGAGCCAATCCATAGCTTCCTCAACACCTTACGCCCTATGATTTTCCCATTCAAAATGCACGCCGCATAACGGGATAAAAATAAATTTACTGCGTCCCAGCTGAATGACGTCGTACGGCGTCAGCTCCACCGGGGAGTAGACCGCCTCGTTGTTGTGGTATGCAAGCCCCGACGCATCGCCCGGCAGCAGAAAGAAATTGCGTTTCTTCGGGTCGTATACAATGACGGCATGATTTCTTCTCGATATCGCGTTGTCGCCGACGATCTGGATATGCATATCCTCCGCGCGGCCGATAAAATTTTTCTCTGCGCTGATCCGGTAATCCTGACCGAGCTGCGGGCCTTCAATGCACACCAGCCAGCCTGTTACCGGCTCGATGCCCTCCGGCTCCTCCAAATACGGCAGCGTCCTCTCGTCCGCCAGCTCCAGTGCAGCCGCCTGCTGCCTTCTGGCTGCGGCTCCCGCTCCGAATCCCGCGCCGGCGCCCGCTTCCGGTTCGACCGACATAAAGCAATAGGGGCATGTGCTGCCATGCTTTCTTGTGCTGAACATATGACCGTTTGCGCATCTTGACAAACTCATCTGCTGATTCCCCTTTTCTATAACACGAGAATTCTGGTGTTGGCGATAAAGATCACGTCACCGATATCAAGCTGCTGCGGTACTTCCACTTCCAGCTTGCGCTTGCTTTCCTGTCTTGCCTTCTTCATCCCGACTCCGTTGCGGGATTGAATGTCCTCGATGTACCAAACGCCTTCCACGAGGTTCATGACCGCATGCTGCTTGCTGATTAGCGAAGCATACTCCGCGTCTGACAGGTCGATATCCACCTCTCCCGACACACCGCCGCCCTTGCCGATCAGCAGAGAGGTTTTGCCCTGCAGGTCCCACTCGCGCACGATTTCCCCTTCCTCGTCGAGCAATGCGAGACGGGACAATGCCGACTCCTTCACCTTCGTCCCCGCCAGCCTCGGCCAAAGACGCACCGTTCCATAAACGATAGCGAACGCCCCTGCGGCAATACCGAATCCGATTTTCAGCTCGGTGCTAGGGTTATAGCCATATACATAAAAAATCGCTCCCAATACGATCAAAACAAGTACTGCATCTACTGCCTTTATCCAATAAAAACCCGCCGCTGCCTTCATCCTCATCCTCCTGATCTGTACCTGTTCCAATCAGGCTACACGGATTATTTCTTTCTGACGCCAAAATACGATTCAAACCAGGCCGAGGTCGGAATGCCTCCATCCTTCGAGGCCCCGCTGCCCTTCGTGTCGGTTTTTTTCATGGTTTTCGGATCAAAGCCGAAAAACCGCTCAAAGGATTGGCCGAGATTTTCCATGCTGAACTCCTGAGCTGCGGCGGTTTGCCTTGCGGCTCCGGCCTGCTGCCCCGACTGAGCTCCCGCTTGTGTCCGGCCTGGCCCTCCCGCTCCATTGCGAAGCGATGCGTCGTAGGCTTTGCGGGACTCTTCACTCGACAAGGTTTCGTAGGCTCGCGTCAGCTCTTGAAACTTTTCCTTGGCCGCAACGCTTCCTCCGTTTACATCGGGATGATGCTGCTTGGCCAAACGCCGGTAAGCTTTTTTGATGGCCTCCTGCGAGGCGTCACTCGGTACACCCAAGATTTCATAGCATGTTTTCATTCCAAAGCCCATCCTGTCTATTTGCGCATAAATTTTGCATAAATATTTTACAAAACCCAAAATCAACCAATAGGGTTTAGAACGTGCAATAAGGGGTCGGAAAACCCCTTATTACACCCGCAAAAATGAATAACGAATCGATTAAACCGCGTAGCCGCCTTCAATTTTCGTGAATTCGGTCTTGTCTTTCTTTTGCTTGATGTAGAGGCTGAATGTGCCAACGCCTTCGGTGTCACCGAAGTTTTCGGTGTAGTCCACCACGAATGCGTTCGGGAAGAATACTTTGCGGATCACTTGATCAGCAGCGATTACTTCCAGTGTTACTTTGCGGTAGCAATCCGCTTTTTCTGCGGAAACGAGCGACCACAGCGCAAGCTTCATTGTGTCGTCTGCGCTATCACCGTCCGTAGCAGTGATGATTTTGCCTGTAAGACGCAGAGTCGCGCCTACATCGGTCGATCTCGCATTGGAGTCATCCGGAGTGTCCGTGTCGAATTGCACGGTTTTGATGTTGTCCATGCCGAGCTCAATTGTTTCAGAACCTTCAACTTTAAGTCTGAAGCCCATGTGTAATTACCTCCCAAAAATGGTTAAATGATTCCGAAAGCGTTGCCTTCGGTTTATGTATAAAAGCGGACTGCGGGAATCCGCCTTTATAACCAGAATTTGCGCGGCGCACAACCCGCGGAATTCCGGATTCGGCTGTGCGCCGGGCGGAGAAGCGGATTACGCCGCTCGGATTACACCTTCACAGCGGAGGTCGATTTGCTGATCGTAACCTCGAGGTTCTTCACATTGCCGTTGAAAATGAGGTCGATCTGGCACAAATTCGTCTCTTCGTCGATGATGTAGTTGATGTCGTCGCCGTTCTGGATAATCGAGTTAACAAACCCTTTGGAATCCAGCCAGCGGCTCTTTTGACTGCTCGGGTTGTTGCTGAAAAATTTGACGATGTTATCATGCTTGAAGTCGCCGGTATGGAAGCGCAGCATCCGTTCGATGTAGGTGCTGACCAGCGTTTTGTATATGGAATCATAGCCGTCGTCGGTAACGGACATGCTTCTCGCCTTGTATACGGTAATGCGATTGATCTTCGTGCCTTGGTACTGCGCATTCTCGGAAGAGAACACGAAGCCGAAGTTGCTGCGGTTAATTGCGTCTTTAATCGTGTTCGTAAAGCCGGAAATTTCCTTGGCCATCGTCGTCACGACACGCAGGTTGTGATCGCCGGCTTCGACATCGAAGCGGACACCCGGGTATTCCTTCTTCGCTTTCTTGAAAATCTCACGCAGATATTCCGGGCATTGGTAAGAAGCGACCAAGCCTGCGGCTACGTAAGAAGCCCCGATGTATACGCCCTCGATCCACAGCTTCATCACATCTTCCTTGGCGTCGGAAAGCTTTACGCCCTCCTCGGTTTTCAGCATCTTGCTGTCCAGTATGACGCCTGACTTGTCCTTCGGAATGACGGTGAAGTTCGGCAGACATGGAATCGCAAATTCGCTGAAATCCTTGCGCGCCAGCACCTCGCACTTGTCCATGAAACGGTCGATGCCGGTGGTGGACAAGCTGTTGAAGGTGGTCAGCTCATTCGTCTCAAAGTTAAAGAACAGCTGCACACGGTAAGGCTTTACAGCCTGCAGCAGCATCGTCAGCGCTTCGATGTGCTGGCCGTCCTTCGCAACGACGGTGTCGTTGCCCTTAAAGCGCTCCCTACGCACCTTCACCTGCGAAACGTTGTGCTCCATTTGGATCGACGGCACGATGCCGAACCATACGGTATCGGTGAAGTCGTTCTTGGAGTTGACCGTGTTCAGGTACATTTCCAGGCGCGGGATGTTGTTGCTCTTCACCATCATGTCGAGCTTCGTGTTCGTGATCAGCAGCGTCGGCTGCATGCCTCTGCTCTTCGTCGCATATTGGTCGAAGAACATTTTGACCCCGAGAATCTTTTCCACAAGCGGCTTTACCGTCTTTACAAAATCGTCCTTCGCCGTCTTATAGAATTCTAAATACTTGTTGTAGTTTTGAACCTCTTGCTCGACGTTGACCTCCGTTTGCACCGCAGGCAGCGGGCAGAAGGTGCGGACCACGAGATCCTTCACATACGGCGTCGGGTTTTCGGTGATCGCTTGATAATCGTCTTCAAACACCGCCACGATGCCGGTATGGTTCTCTTCGTTCACGACTGCAAGCTGCATCGCTTCCGTTTTTGGAGCTTCGATGATTTTCAGCTCACCGCCGTCCCCGATGGTCAGCATGCCGATTTTCAGCGAATCCGCCTTCGATTCCCCTTGGGCCTCGCCCAGCAGCAGCCGCGTTTTGATGTCGTCGATGGCCAGCGGCAGCATTGCCATGACGTTGTTGTAGTTTTTGCTCGCTTCCTCAAATTTCGCATTCAGCTTGTCGCCGATGTCGAATTTGCGCGGATCGCCGTCCTCCAGCTTTTCATACTCGGTGTAGTAGTAATGGATTTCCTTGCGCACCTGGCGAATGTCGTCCATGACCTTCTTCGGCGAGATCATATCGAGCAGATTTTCAAACTTGAAGTCGACGTTTGGAATGCCTTGGCTGCGCTTGGTGTCGATTAGCGTAAACAGCATTTTTAGAAAATCGTTGTTTTGGTCGAGACGGATTTCCGACACGCAGTCGTCCGGAATGCCTTCCGGCTTGCGCAGCGTGTACATCACCTTCTGCGTCGACGCGTTGTAGAACGAGTACACCGTCGGCGTAAACTTGTCCAAAAATTCGTCGAAGTTTTTCACCAGCAGATGCTGATTTACTTCTTTAATCTTTTCGTCGCTTAAGCTGTCGACTCCGATCACTTCGCCGACAATGGTGAGCAGGTCCAGCTTTTCCGGGTTGATTTCTTCGAACAGCATGGTCCGGTTCGTTTGTTGGATCACTTCCATCTATGAGCACATCCCCTCTGCAAATGTCATTCACCTGCAAATATAAGACTTACGTAACAAATTTTTCTTGTAGCTGATGACGAGAATAGATTATTCCAATCTAGTATTTTTTGTCAATAAATGATATAAATAGTCTTTTGGTCCCGAAAATGAGAATATTAGATTACAAAACACCCACCTAAGTTCCCAAATTCATGTAAAATGTAATCGGTTTCCTTACATGTTTCTGGTGTAAACCCTATGTTTTCGACACCATTCTTTGTTTTTCAACTTCGCATTTTCGTACTAAGCGACTACCCAGAAAATGGAACCCAAGCACGAAAAAAGCAAACCCGCCTTTTCAGGGATGGATTTGCTTTGGGTGGAACATTTTATTCTTTTTTAGGAGACGCTGCTGCGAGGCTCCGCTTTCGTTTCTGGTGCCGGCGCTCCAGCTCCACGGCCGCCTGCAGCAGTGCCAATCGGCGCAGCCGCCGCGCGGGCTCAACCGCCAGCCCCCGCATGACCGCGGCACTCAGCCAGCGGCTCATCTCCGGGCACCGGCTTCTTACGGGCACGAGCCCGTCTTCAATGAGCCGCTGCGAAACATCAAGCGGCGCTTCCCCCGCAAAGTAGGAATATAGAATCGCAGCAAGGCTGTAAATGTCCGTCCACGGCCCCAAGACGGAGGTCTTGGAATGCAGCTCCAGCGCGGAAAAGCCCGGCGTTGTCATGATCCGGTGCTCTGCCGCTGTTCGGTAGAAGTGCGCCGAGCCGAAATCGATCAGTACGGGTCTGCCGTCCCTGCCGATAATCACATTGCCGGGCTTTAAGTCCCCGTGAATATAGCCCTTCTGATGAATAAACTGAATCGTCTCGAGCAGCTCCGGCATCAACCGTTCCATAAATTCAGGAGATTCCCGCCACTTTGCCAAGGCCATCAGCTTCTTCAGTGTCCGTCCCCGGCAGTAGGCTGTGACTAGATACCCGGTGCCATTCTCCGAGAAATGATCCCGGTACGGGACAATATTCGGGTGCCGCAGCAGCCGCAGCAGCCGTCCTTCCCGGAAAAAGTCGGCCAGCCAGTCCCGGTATTTGATTCGATCGGATGGCCTGCGAACCGCTACCGTGCAGGAATCCAGGTCACGCAGCACAAGCGCGCCGGGGTAAAATTCCTTGACGGCAATCCTCTCGCGAGTCACCTCATCACGCCCGAGATACACGATCGACACATCGCTTAAGGCGACCGTACGCGTGATCACGTAACGCTGTTTGAGTATGGTCCCTTTCGGCAAGGCTTGATCGATCTCGTGCGGCATCGCGGCGGCTCCCCCTTTTTACGCCTCATTTTATCACAAGGGCTTCTTTTCCAGGTAGCTTTTTGAAGGAAGCAGATTTGAATCCGCTTTCAGGATAGGATGATAGGCCCGGCCACCGGATAGGTCTTACGCCCATATCGCTTCGCCAGCTCGAATCACCACAGCTCGATTCCGTGAATAAATTCACTATTCGACTCGGAGCGGATCGGATGTTTAGTCCTAAAGACACAACATCCATATAGTACTCTGGTTGTGTTTTTGTATAAAAATTTCCATTTCAGGACTCACAAGGTGCTGATCGTCTTTTTACCCCTGCCATTGACATGTACAAAACGAATATTTTATAATCCTACCCATACACGAACCGGCATCGACCAAAGACATGATTTCCTTCACGGGCTGCCCAGAGAGAGAAGCGATTGCTGAAAGCTTCTTCGGCTACGGATTGAAATTACCCCTTTGCAGCCGTGAACTTGAACCTGCTGATTCGTATGCAGCGGAAGTAAAGCTCACCGATTCATCCCCGTTACCGGATGCTCAATGAGGGTCTGGTCTTTTTTTGCTTGCGGCGGTGCCGCTCGGGAAAAGTCAGGCCAAATGAGGGTGGAACCACGAGCTGAACGCACTCGTCCCTTGGTGGATGAGAGGCGTTTTTTTGCGTTCAATATTTTTTAGAGCGGAGGGTTCCCCCATGGTAAAGCAAATTCAAATTACACTGCCTGACGGAATGAAAAAAGAGGTTCCGCTGAACACGACGATCGGGGATATTGCTCAATCGATCAGCCCCAGTCTAAGGAAAAATGCCGTGGCCGGCAAAGTCGACGGGGTGCTTGTCGATCTGGACCGCCCCGTCTCGCAGGACAGCGCGATCGAGATTGTGACGCTTGATTCCAAGGATGGCTTGGAGGTGTATCGTCACAGCACCGCTCACCTGATGGCCCAGGCGATTCGCCGCATTTATGGAGCGAAGTCGGTAAGGCTGGGGATCGGGCCGGTCATCGAGGATGGCTTTTATTACGATATCGATCTGGAGCAATCGTTGTCCACAGAGGACCTTGCGCGGATCGAAAAGGAAATGGAACGCATCGTGCAGGAAAATTTGCCGATCGTTCGCCGGGTCGTCAGCCGCGAGGAAGCGATCGCGATGTTTGAAGAGCTGGAGGATTCGCTCAAGCTGGAGCTGATTCGCGATTTGCCGGAGAATGCCGTCATTTCGTTATACGAGCAGGGCGAGTTCGTCGATCTGTGCCGCGGGCCGCATCTGCCGTCTACAGGGCGAATCAAGGCATTCAAGCTGATGAGCGTGGCCGGAGCGTACTGGCGCGGCGATTCCAGCAATGCAATGCTGCAGCGGATTTACGGCACCGCCTTCCCGAAGAAAGCGCAGCTCGACGAGCATCTGCAGCTGCTGGAGGAAGCGAAGAAGCGCGACCACCGCAAGCTCGGCAAGGAGCTGGGGCTGTTCATGTTTTCCGAGGAAGCGCCGGGCATGCCGTTTTATCTTCCGAAGGGCATGACCATCCGCAACGAGCTGGAGAGCTTTGCCCGTGAGCTGCAGCGCCAGCGGGAATACGACGAGGTGCGTACGCCGCTGATGATGAACAATCGGCTGTGGGAGCAGTCCGGTCACTGGGATCATTACAAGGACAATATGTATTTTACCAAGGTGGACGACACGACCTTTGCACTGAAGCCGATGAACTGCCCGGGGCATATGCTCGTGTTCAAAAACAGCCTGCATTCCTACCGCGAGCTGCCGATCCGCATCGCCGAATTCGGACAGGTGCACCGTCATGAATATTCCGGCGCATTGAACGGGATGATGCGGGTTCGTACTTTTTGCCAGGATGATGCGCATTTGTTCGTCCGCCCGGATCAGATTCAAGAGGAAATCAGCCGGGTCATGGACCTGATCGCCCATATTTACGAGGTGTTCGGCTTTGAATATCGTATCGAGCTGTCGACGCGGCCGGACGATTCCATGGGCTCGGAGGAGCTGTGGAACCAAGCCGAGGCATCCTTGAAGGCGGTGCTGGACGCACGGGGCGTGCCTTATCGTGTCAATGAAGGCGATGGAGCGTTCTACGGGCCGAAAATCGACTTCCACATTCTCGACGCCTTGAAGCGCAGCTGGCAGTGCGGGACGATTCAGCTTGATTTCCAGATGCCGGAGAAATTCGATCTCTCCTACATCGGCGAGGATGGTCAAAAGCATCGTCCGGTCGTCATCCACCGCGCCGTGTATGGCTCGATCGACCGGTTTATCGGCATCTTAACGGAGCATTATGCCGGTGCGTTCCCGCTGTGGGTTGCCCCGGTGCAGGTGAAGCTGCTTCCGGTATCCGATGTGTTTATTGAGGATGCTCTGCAGATAAAAAAGCAGCTGGAGGACGCGGGAATTCGCGTGGAAGCGGATGTACGGAGCGAAAAGCTCGGGTACAAAATCCGTGAAGCGCAGCTGGAGAAGGTCCCTTATCTGTTTGTGCTTGGAGAAAACGAGCGCAGCAGCGGCACCGTGTCCGTGCGTAAGCGCGGCGAAGGCGAGCTTGGCGCGAAGGGCCTGGCGGATATGATTTCTGCGATTCGCGAGGACATTCGCTTGAAGAGGTAGAAACTTAAACCCAGAGACGACGAAGGGGAGCAGAGCACCGGGATAGTCCTTTTGGAAGACTTCCGGGCGCCGCTTCCCCCGTTTCTACTTATTATAGAAGAAACCCGGTTTACAGCTCCTCATGCTCATTCCTATGCTCAAGCTGAAGCCAGCCCTGTACCAGCTGATCCGTACCGTCTTTCTTGCTTTGTTCTGCGAGGTAGTTTACATCAACCCGATTTCTATGCGTCAAAAACAGCCGTTCCGCCCACTCCCCGTCCCTTGACGACTGCCAATGTACGAACGCACGGAGACGATCGAGGATAATATCTTCAATTCCTATAACATAAACATACTGGCTGTTTTCTAGCAGAATCTTCGTCACCTTTTCATAATTCCCCGCAAGCAAGTTATCCGGAATTTCCATCGCAAGCTCGAGCTCCCGATGAAACCAGTCCTTCCCAAGCTTTTGAAAGCCCAAAGAATCCAAATACCTTGCTGCAACGCTCCTACCATTAAGGATAAAATCCACATCACTCGTCGTATATTCACTTCTCGTATATATCTCAACTGAGAATCCGCCAACGATGACAGGTCTAATCTGTTCCTGCTCCAATAATGAAGTCAGTATCGCAGAAAAATGCAGCATTCTTTGAAACTTCGGCTTCCCTTTCAATGCTCGAAGCTGTATGCGGGCCTCTTCAATCGAGAGCATAAAAAATTTCCCTCTCACTCAAATACTTGATTTTTCCCGACTGCACCGCTTGCTCCCATTTTCGACGGCAAATTTCATGAAGAATTTGCACTTCATCCTCGCTGCGGCTTCTTCGTATATAGGTCGGGCCTTGTTTTCTTGCCAAAATCGCTGCGGTAACCTCGGGGCGTACCTTTTCTATTTCTTCATTTAATGTGGAAAGAGAAACTTCATTCATGTACAACCCTCCCCGTTCGTAATCGTTCCTTTTTGCTTTCTTATCATTATAACAAAGTCGCAAGACACAAATACACCATCCACGCCCATTCCTCGCCGAAATCCTAGAAGCTCCTCCTTGATCTTGGAAAACGTGTTCCCAACAGGGAAACTTTTTTCAGCAATCTTTTAGTTTGTCCTCAGTTCAGCTTCAAGCAGCGGCTTTATGATAAGGCGGTAGGTAAAACATTCCACGACATAAACCACGAAGGGTGGATGAAATAATGGTTCAAAGCGTTCGAACTAAACTGGAGGATTGGCTGGAGCGTCCGGTCCGCATCATTGCAGCCTATGCTGCCGTGGTACCTATGTACGCGCTGCTTCCGAGCATGGAGCTTGAGCGCTTCCTCCATAATTTACTCTTTCTGCTAACTGGAATTTTAGAGGGAGTTAGCTTTTGGAAGCAGCGCAGCCTCCTTTTATTCCCTTTATCCTTAAGCGTGACGCTGCTTGAATTTTGGCACAAGGATGCAGCCCTTCACCACGAATGGCAGATGATCGCCATTCAGCTTCTCGTCCACTTTACGACGGCGCTGCTGGCCAAAGGACTTGTATTGTATTTTATGCAGGCCGGCAGAAACGGAGCGGACATGATCATCGCGCTCAGCAAATCGCTGGATTCCCGCGATCCGTATACCGCCTTCCATTCCGGCAGCGTTGCCGCTTATGCCGTGCAACTCGCATCCGCAATGAAGCTTCCGCAGCGGAGCATCGACGCCATTTATATTGGCGGCCTTCTGCACGATATCGGAAAAATTGGTGTCCCCGAGTCGGTGCTGACCAAGCCCTCGAAGCTGAGCGAGTACGAATACCAAGCCATCCAGCAGCATCCGATGCTGGGCTACGAAATTTTGAAGCACATTCCGAAATTCCGCCGTAACGGCGTGCTTGAAATGGTGCTCCATCATCATGAGCGTTACGACGGAAAAGGCTATCCTTACGGTTTAAAAGGCGAACAAATTCCGCTTCATGCCCGCATCATTGCCGTCGCCGACGCTTATGACGCGATGATGTCCAAGCGAATATACCGAAGCTGCGAACCCGGCCACGATTTCGCGCTTAACGAAATTCGTAAATGCCGTGGAAGCCAATTCGATCCGCAAATTGCTGATGTTTTTATCCACATGCTGGAGCAGGGCCAAATCCACCGGCCTTCTCCTTTGACCCAAATCGAGAGCCTCGCCTCCTAGACGGCAGTAATTATCGGTCACACCTTTCGTTTTAACGAAGCAGCACAACATCCAGCTACACTCACAGGAGGTTTTATCGAATGAAGCTCACGATCGGAAAGAAATTAGGCCTTGGATTTTTCAGTATGCTTTTGCTTCTCTTGATTATGGGCGGTGTCGTCAATACCAAAATGGTAACGATGGGGGATCATGCAAAAAAAGTGCAGACCAGCTACTTACCGAGCATCGAGCTGCTCGGCGAAATGAAGGCCAGCATCATTGATGTGGAACGGCTCTTGCTGCGCTATCTTTTAGAGCCGAGCTCCAATGAGCAGGCAAAAGCCGCACTGTCGGCGCAAATGAACGCAGAAATCAGCGAGCTTCAGACGGTACAGCAGGAGTACGAAACACTCCTTACATCTAATGATGAAATGCAAAAGCAGCTTGCGCTGCTTGTCGAGCAGGAAGATCAGCTGGGGACGCTGACGACCGCCTTACTCGAGGCCGGTCAGCGCAAAGATTCGGCCGCCATAGAGTCGTTAACGACACAGCTTAAGGAGCCTTTCGACCAAGCGCTTGCCATCATTGAACAAATGATCGAGCGGAACAGCGCTTCTTCCTCGGCAGCACTAACCGACTCCATCACTCTGTTTGAAACGGGCTTGCGGGATGTCAACCTCCTATCGATTACGGCTATTCTTCTCGGAATCATTATCGCCGTCGTCATGACTCGCATGATTTCCAGGCCGATTATCCAGCTGTCCGAGGCGGCACAGCGCATCGCGTCCGGCGATCTGACCGCCGAGCCTCTTCAATTGAAAAGAAAGGACGAAATCCGGGATTTAGCCGAATCGTTTGAAGAAATGGCCTCCAATCTGCGAACTCTCATCCGTGCAGCCGGAACGAAGGCTGAGCAGGTTGCAGCGAGTGCAGAGGAGCTGACGGCAAGCTCCGAGCAAATCCGCTGTGCGACGGAACAAATTGCTGTCACGATGGAGCAGTTGGCAGACGGGTCCGAAGAACAAGTGCGAAGCGTACAGCAAAGCCAAGCGGCTTTTCAAGAAATGGCGGAAGGCATGCAGCACATTGCCGCTAATGCGGAAGACGCAACAACGCTGGCTCATCAAGCTTCGAGCTTAGCGTCGGAAGGCACGCAAACCGTTGAAGCAACCATCCGGCAGATGAATGTGATCCATGAGACGATCAGCCGCCTTTCCTCTTCCATCACAGGGCTCGATCATCGTTCGCAGGATATCGGCCAAATCGTGGAGGTGATCACGGGAATCGCTAGACAAACAAATCTACTTGCATTAAATGCGGCAATTGAAGCCGCACGGGTCGGTGAAAGCGGCAAAGGCTTTGCCGTAGTGGCTCAAGAGGTTCGCAAGCTTGCCGAGCAGTCGGCCAGCTCAGCGGAGCAAATCGGGGAGCTGATTTCCACCATTCAAGCGGAAACGAAGCAGGCTGTACACTGGATGGATGCCGGGTCGGAAGAGGTCGTCGCCGGAATCGAAGCGGTTCATCTTGCAGGAAAAGCGTTTCAAGACATCCAGCAGGCCGTGCTTGAGGTTAAGGAAGAGATTCAGGAGGTTACGGCGGCGGCAGAGCAAATGACCGCAAGCACCGAGCTGGTCGCCCATTCCTTAGACAGCATCTCCGCCATAGCCGACCGAGGCCTGGCAGGCTCGGCGAAGGTTGCCTCCTCCGTCCAAGAGCAGCTGTCCTCGATGGAGGAAATCGCCTCCTTTACGGCGGGCATGGCCGATATGTCGCTTGAGCTGCAGGGAGAAATTCAACGGTTTAAGCTATAGCTGTAACAAATGGAACAAGACCAGATCCAGCAGGACCTCGTCTTGTTCCATTCTTATTTCTGTTCAAAATTTAAATTGAGCGGCTCCGGCGGCAATGGCGCCTTGGTGTCCTTATCGGTCGTCGGCGTTTTCTCATCGACTACCTCGAAGCTGAAATTATCCGCCCACACCCGGCCTTCCCCGCTTAACAAAATCCCAAACGCAATGGCATCACTGTCCTTCGGTATGTCCAGCACGACGGCAAACTGGTTCCAGTCGCAGGTTCCCTGAATCGGCCGATCCTGCATATTATCGAATTTCAGCATATCGCCGTTGCGGTGGTCGACACGCATCCAGACACCTGCCCAGCCCTGGCTCAGCTCCGACTTGACGAATGCCGTCAGCTTTAATCGCTTCCCGGCATACGCCTCCGCAGCAAACATTTGCATTAACGTAACAAACCCTTCTCCCCCATGATTCGTGATAGACTCTAAACGCGCGGCGGCCCTGCCTACATGCACCTCTTTTTCATCTACGGTGACCCGGTACCCTTCTGTATTTTGCCCTGTAATTGTCCAGCCTTCCGGTGCTGTAGTTTTTGGATTCGACATGCTTCTACCTCCCTTATTAAGTAAGGATTTGGAGTACTCACGGTATTGGCGCGGCGTTAAATGAAACATCTTTTTGAAGGCCCGCGTAAAGGCCTCCTGCGACTGAAAGTGATATTTCAGCGCGATGTCCAAAATCCGCTCGTTCGTATGAGCCAGCTCCAATGCCGCTTTCGTCAGCCTTCGGGTACGGACATAATCCGCCAGCGTCGAGCCGACGACGGAGTAAAACACCCGATAAAAATGGTGCTTCGAAAACATCCCGATTTTCGAAACATCCTTCAATAAAATCGTTTGCGTTAGATGCTTCTCGATGTAGTCGAGCGATTGGTTTACCGTGTTGCGGTAAAGCTCATCGTTTGCGCCCATTTCGTATCCCTCCTCCTTATCCAAAATAACACGAAGGCTCCGCTGTTTTTTTGATCTATTTTCTCATGTTTTTTCTATACACGTAAAAAGAACCCCATTGTTTCGAATGGGGTCGCCCTGAATTAGGCAGTTTTACGACGGCTTATCCGCCGCTGCCGACGCTTGAAGCAGCCTGCGCAGCAGCTCAGCCTGCTCCGCACCGATCTTCTCGACAATTTGCTTCTCAACTTCCTCCTTCACACTCCGCATATGCCGGCTAAGCAATCGGGCTTTTTCAGTTAGCTCAATCGGTTTATCGCGGTTGTTCCCCGCTGCATCCGCCATATGAACAAGCTCAGCGGAAAGCAAGCCCTGTACACACTTGTGGACTCCTTGTCTGGAAATGCCGATGATTCTTGCGATCTCCGAGATGGACTGCGGGCCGTGCGTCTCCAAAATCGAGATGACGTGCATTTCCGTCTTATTCACCTCTTCACCGGTGCGCTCCATGACCTGTCTGCGCAGCACCATATGCGTATCGCTAATTAAATCGATAAGATTTTGCCTCCGGCCCCCGCGATCCATTGCACCCTACTCCCCATTTTCCATATCCCATAACATGCCTTTTTTCCATCATACCAAAATCGGTGCAGCGAAAAAACAAATTGTCAACTAGGTTGACAATAGTACAATTTCAATGCTACCATAAGTCCGCAGCACAATATAGAGATAAAGGAGCCGTTTCGGGTGGGAAGAAACAAAAAAGAAGCTTTTGTGTTTACACTCATTATGTGTGCGTTGATGGTATTAGGAATGAGCTTTTACAACATGATTCTCATGCAAGGGTTTACCGGTGCGATCTGGCTCCAGGTCGCCGCAGGCTATGTACCGGGTTTCATTGTCGCGCTGATCTTGGATGTATTTGTCGTGGGGAAAATTGCGAAGGGCCTGACCGGAAAGCTTGTTAAACCCTCCGATCCCCTTGTCAAAAGAATTATGTTCATGTCTGTCTTTATGGTCACAGGTATGGTGTTTTTCATGTCGGCCTTCGGCGCGCTGATGCAATCCGGATTTTCCGCAAGCTTCCTGCCTTCGTATGGGTCGCTTCTCTGGAAAAACTTCATCTGCGCTTTACCGCTGCAGCTCCTGATTGTAGGGCCGATCACGCGAGTTATTTTTATGCGGCTGTACCCGCCTCATGCAGCTCCTCAATTGGGGTCGTAAAAATAGAAGGCTAACTAGTTCCATTTCCCGTTTGCTATGCGGCCCTCCCTTTGGGCCGCCTAATCTGCCTGCGACATCCACTTCGACTCCCCTCCAACCAAACTGGACTCTCACATCCACATTTCAGCAGGGATTTCCTTCCTCTTCATCGAATTATGTGGCAAACGGACTGGAATGATTTTCCGGCCCGAACAATTTGGTCACAGTTGGGATGATACCAATGCAGGAGCTTGTCCTATCCGGCGAGGAGATCCTCAGACTTAAACAATATATCGAGCATAAGCATCAAAACTCCGAGCCCCGCCGCAAAGCGTTGATATTGGCCGATGCCGTCCACCGGACGGTGGAAAGCCGGCTGCCTGGATTTCCTGACACTGTTAAAAAGCAAATACGACACCGGCTCTTGGAAAATCATAAGTCAGTTATGGCTATCCGAGTCGATGATGTATTTCGGGAGTGCCTAACGCTCAATTTGGAGCAGGAAGAGCTTCTAACACCCTTTATCGCTTGGACATGCAGCAAATTCCCCTCTTCGTTACACGAAGAGGAGGTCCGTCGAGTCATCATGAATGAGTTCCATGGAATTGCTGCAGAAGGGACACAAGCACAGTTGGATGGGATCGGCGCTTTGGAGCAAGCTTTGGCAGAGGCGCTACCTAAGCTTGCCCGCACAGAAAACGAGCCCCAAGAGGCGGCCCATCCCCTAAAACAAACGTTGCTTGGCTCGTTAACAAGCTATCGCCCGGGGATGTATATTATGGGAGCCGCTCTTCTCCTGCTTTTGGCTCTTCTTCTTATGCCTCCCTCCGCCCATCAATCTACGATACCGGAATCAGTCGCAGTCAAAACAGCAGACCCGGCAATCTACGCAGCCGAAAAATCCGATGCCCTTGGCGGAATTTCGAATCACATTCGGTATACCGCTGTGGATAAATCGAAGCTCCAATTGTATCTCGCCAACAAGAAGTCGGCCCTCGCCGAAGAGCCTTATATTTCGGCAATTATTCAGGCTGCGGAGAAGCATGATCTTCATCCGCTTCTGCTTTTCGCGATTACAGGTCAGGAGCAAGGATTTGTACCAAGCGGGCATAAGCAAGCGAAGCAAATCGCCAATAACCCTTTCAACGTATTTGGCAGCTGGGAGCGTTACAGCACGACCATCGAGGATTCCGCTCACATCGCCGCAAAGCTGATCGTTAAACTGAGCAAGGACCGTCCCGCCGGAAGCGATCCGATTCAGTGGATTAATCATACCTATGCGGAGGATCCAAACTGGTGGAAGGGCGTCACCTGGTTGTTCGAGGATATGAAGCGCGAGGTCCAGCATCAACCTCAAGGCTCTATATCGGCCCTCCCTTGACATAACAAACAAAACAGCGGCACCCTAGCGGTGCCGCAAACACGAGAATTTCCTTAATTATACCTACTGCTGCCGACCGGCTTGAAAAGCTGCAATAAGTTTTTGCGCCCGTTCCGTTAATGCTTCAACATTTCCCGCTGCAACCGCAGCCTTATCGACCAGCTCGCTGCCAACCCCTACGGCAAACGCCCCGGCTCTTGCGAATTCCGCTATATTCGATTGATTGATGCCGCCAACCGGGATCATTGGGAGGTCGTTCAAGGGCCCGCGAATTTCTTTCAAGTAATTTGCGCCAAGAGCACCCGCAGGAAACAGCTTAAGCAGCTCCACCCCAAGACGGCGGGCTTGAAGCATCTCCGTTGCTGTCATCACGCCCGGAATCATGAGTTTCCCTCTTTCATGCACGGCGCTGACCACCTCCGGATTCAGATCAGGAGCCAACACAAATTGAGCCCCCGCATCCAGTACAAGCTGAACGGCCGCAGAATGTAGTACCGTACCCGCTCCTACGACCATTTTATCGCCCCAGCTCTCGGACAGCTCTCTAATGCATTGCAAATACCCTTCGGTATTGCAGGTTACTTCAATCGCTCTGATCCCCCCCGCATACAAGGCTTCGGCTGTTCTCGCTATCGTCTCCAACGGGATTCCCCTAACAATGGCAATGACACTATTTTCCTGTATAGTCTGAATGACGCTCGAGCTGTCCATATTTCATCCCCCGCTATCCCAACGATCGAACCCTATCGCATATAAGCGCCGCCATTGATTTCGATCGTCTCCCCCGTTATAAAGGAGGATAAGCTCGAAACCAGGAACAGCACCGCCCCCGCTACATCCGCCGGTTCTCCCTGCCGCTGAAGCGGTGTACCGGAAATCGCCGCCTGCTTCCCTGCCTCGGAGGTTACTTTAGCATGAAACTGGGTGTTTCCAATGAATCCCGGCGACACACAGTTGACCAAAACTCCATGCGGCGCCGCCTCTTTGGCCAGCCCTTTGGTGTAGGTCAGCACCGCCGCTTTGCTGGCGGCATAAATGCTGGCGCCCGGGCCCCCGCCGTGATGCGCAGCTACAGAGGACATATTCACGATGTGTCCGGACTTTTTGGCAAACATCCCAGGCAGCACTGCCTTCGACATAAACACCGTGCTTTTTAGATTCAAATCCATCACTTGATTGTAGAGCGTTTCCGTCATTTCCGCATTGCTCAGCCGCTCAAGCATATGGCCTGCATTGTTGACAAGAATATCGATGACCCCAAGCTCGCCTTCAATCTTCTGCACAAGCGCTTCGATTTGAGGTATGGAAGTGACATCCGCCTGAAAGACCTGCGCAATTCCTCCCTTTTCCCGAATGCGGGCTGCAACCTCCTCCGCCTTCACCCTGCTGCTGTTATAGTTCACCGCAACCTTGGCCCCGGCCTCCGCAAGCCGCAACGCAACCTCCGCGCCAATTCCCGAGCTCGCCCCTGTAACCAGCGCCACCTTATCCGTCAAGCTGAGTTTCATAACCACATCGCTCCTTTTTTCCTTATCCTATTAAAGTTAGAGTTCTATTACATTTCCACATCCCCGGCAAGAGTGGTTGAGCCTTTTTTACGAAAGCCTGATCCGATGCCGAGCAGCAAAATCAGTATCGCTATACTTAGAATCGTCCCCGAAATCGGACGTTCAAACAGCCCAAGGAATGATCCGTCCAGCATCTTTAAGGATTGCAGCAAAGAGCTCTCCATCATTTTTCCCAGAACAAAGGTCAGCACAATCGGCGCCATCGGAATCTCCGCTTTTTTCATCAAATACCCTACGATTCCAAAAACAATCATAATTCCGACATCAAACAAGCTGTTATTTGCCGTGTAGGCTCCAACGACGGAGATGACCAAGATCAATGGGTAGAGCAGCTTAGGCGGCACCGTGGCAATTTTGGCCCACCAGTTGGCCATCGGCAGGTTCATAATCAGCAGCACGAAATTTCCGATAAACATGCTCGCAACAACACCCCATACAAAAACCGGGTTGCTTTCAAACAGCATAGGCCCCGGCGTTAAGCCATGCATCATAAAGGCGCCCAAAATGATTGCAATGGTCGGCGAGCTTGGAATCCCCAGTGTAAAAAGCGGAATCAACGCCCCTCCGCAGTAGGAGTTGTTTGCTGTTTCAGGCCCGGATACACCTTCCAGCGCACCCTTCCCAAACCGAGACGGATCCTTCGCCAGTTTTTTCTCGAGGGAATAAGAGAGCAGCGCCGGAATGACCGAATTGGTGCCGGGGATCAGACCGATGAGGAAGCCGAGTACGGTCCCCCTTCCGATCGCCTTCATATTCGGCCCCCACTCCTCCTTACGAGGGAGCATTCCCTGCAGCTTTGGAGGCTTCTCCGTGGAAGCCATTTTCTCTATCCCAAGCAAAATCTCCGATAAACCAAACAGCCCCATAGCGACAATTACAAAATCGATGCCGGTCATCAAATAGGGGCTCCCAAACGTAAAGCGGAGGGTTCCCGACATCGAATCAATACCGACCATCGCGAGATTTAACCCTATAAACGCGGAGATCAAGCCGCGCACAATCGATTTGCCCATTAAGCCGATCACTGTGGACAGCCCCAGCACCATAAGGGCAAAAAACTCGGGAGGCCCAAAATGAAGTGCCCATTTCGCAAGCGGCGGCCCGATCAAGATCATGCCTAAAATCGAAAGGGTTCCGCCGATAAAAGAGCCTAACCCCGCAATTCCTAACGCAGCTCCGGCCCGGCCCTGCTTGGCAAGCGGACTGCCGTCCAAGCAAGTAATTACGGAAGCGGCTTCACCGGGGGTATTAATTAATACGGAGGTTATCGTCCCTCCATACATGGCACCATAATAAATGCCGCAAAGCATAATTATTGCGGAGACCGGCTCCATCCCGAATGTAATCGGCAGCAGTACCGCTACACCTGTGGTCGGCCCCAGGCCAGGCAGCACGCCAACCAGCATCCCGATGGATACGCCAATAAGACAATACAATAGATTCCAGCCATTTAAAGCGGTTACAAAACCTTGTAGAACGACATCAAATTCCGGCATCTCCGATCACCCGACCCAGCTCCATAATTCTCCTTTTGGCAAAGGGACGTCCAGCCAGCCGCTAAACGTATAATAGATCAGCACATTCACCGATAGCGCGATGACCGAGGCTCGAAGCCAAGGATAGGAACGAGCCAGAAGGGAAAACATCATGAGAAACCCTGCCAGCACGAACCCCAGCGATGACAGCACGAAAACGAAGACCAACACTGACGCAAGCACGGTCAGCACGTTCCGCATGTCCCTTCCCTTCGGCATGACCTCCGACCAATGGATCGGCTGCCCGATCGAGCTCACCATATACCATATGGAGATCAGCAGCAGTCCGCCGCTTAACCATCTCGGAAACAAGCCCGGCCCCGGACCTAAACTGCTGTAATAATCGAGCTCCCACGATTGCCACAAAAACGTTCCGGCAAAGATCATTAATACAAGAGACAAGTAGAAGCTCAGGTTGTTTTTCAGCTTCATTTCCACCCCTCCCTGCTTCGCAATTATTTGTTCGAAAGCCCCAGCTCCGGTATGAGCTTGCCGAATTTCTCATGATTTTCTTTCATATATTGACCGAACTCTTTACCGTCCTTAAACACAATGGTCAGTCCGTTTTTCTTCATAAAATCTTTGAATTCCGGATCCTCCATCCCTTTCTTAAAGCCATCGGACAGCACCTGTACGATTTCATCTGGTGTTTCCTTTGGAACGCCTAAACCTCTCCAAGTGCCGATATAACCGAATTCCTTGCCCGTCTCTTCTTTAAAGGTTTTCACTCCAGGCAGCACTTCCGCCGGTTTATCGTCGAGCACGGCGAGTGAGCGAAGGTTCCCCGACTCGACTTGGCTTTTCACCTCAGGCGGGCTCACTGGAACCGCATCCACATGCCCCCCCAGCAGCGCTGTAATTGCCGGGGCTGCGCCCTCAAACGGAATGTGGTTGAACTTCGTTCCCGTCCCTTTCTCTAGGGCTGCGGCAGCCAAATGCCAGATCGCACCCGTTCCGGAATTCCCAAGCTTGACCTGTCCCGGATTCGCTTTGGCATGCTCCAAAAATTCATTCATTGTCTTCCACGGGCTGTCGGCCCGAACCGTAATCGCCGCCGGCTCGTAATTCATCATGCCAACCGGCTTAAAGCTTTCGTACGTGATCGGAGAAAGCCCCAGATGGGACAACGTGGTCAATTCCACAGTAACCACCGTAACCGTATAACCATCGTTTCTGGCGTTGGAGCCTTCCGTCATGCCTACCGAACCGCCGCCTCCCGTTTTATTTACAACGGTAACCGGCTGCTTTAAATACTTTTCTGCGGTTCGAGCCAGTGCTCTTGCCGTTGTATCCGTTCCGCCCCCCGCCGCGAAAGGCACGATTAACGTAATCGGCTTTTTTGGAAAAACAGGTGCTTGCCCTGACGGCGACCCTGCAGTCGACTGGGTCCCTCCGCCGCATGCAGTGAGGGCGGTCATGCCGACGATCGTCGTCATCGCTATCAATGACTTCCATCTCCACTTCATCATTGCCATGGTCATCTACTCCATTCGTTCATAAGGATTTGCTTGATAGACGTTCAAGCCGCAAGCTTAGAATAGAGCGCGCCCGGCACGCGCAGCAATCTGTCGTTTAGCCGTTCTCCTTGCAGATCCGCCAAAACGGCATGCCATCGGTCGATCTGCATGGAAACTGTCTTGACTGCAAGCGGTAAAAAGGGACTGCCCTGGCCATGTACACGGCTTACCAGGCAGTCCCTGCAGTCAAAATATCCGACGAACCTCGCGGTATTTGCCCGGAGTCGTTCCCTTTGCTTTGCGGAAGCTGCGGATAAAGCTGGTTTCGTTCTGATACCCAACAAATGAGGCAACATCGGCAATTTTACGGTCTGTTTCCTGCAGGAGCCGACATGCCTTTTCAATACGCAACTTCGTTAAATATTCAAACACTCCATATCCGGTTTCCTGCTTAAACATACTGCTCACGGAGGACGTACTCATTTGTACCGAATCGGCTACCTGCTGCAACCCGATATTTTCCGCTAAATTCGTTTCCATGTATTCAATCATCTTCTGCACCAGTGTGTACTCTCTGCGGGCAGCCCGATGCTTTAGCCCCTCCGCAGCCTCTGTAGATAAATTACGCAGGAGGCCGGTGAGATCCGACAAATCCATCATTCTTAAGTGATGGGAGGTATAATCCTCAAGCTCATGAGGCTTCGTCAGTTCATGAGTCTCGTACAAATGAAGCAGCCTTTCCATCCACTCGTCGGCAAAAGAATACACGGATTCCGGGGCAGGCCTATGTTCTTTAATCCACTCCATCCAAGCTTCGATAGTCTCCGCTGCCGCTTCTGAATTTCCGTCTTCAATGCTTTGTTCCCACCTCTGCTTCCACCTGTTTGCTTGTTCCAGAGGCAGGTCTGTCGGCTCTAAGCCAAGTGTATATTCGATCACTTTCGCGTAGCCCTCATATAAACGTCTCGATAAGCCCGCTTTCGCCTCCATAAAGGACTGCCGTAATTGAAATACCGATTTCACCTGCGATCCCAAACCGATGGAAAGCTGCAGATGCAAGTACTTAGCGGACAAATCAATGACCTTCTGAAAAAGCTCCGAAAGGGATGAGTCGGCGACATGGTGTGTGTAGTGCTTCGGCTGCAAAATGAACACCACGTTTTCTTTATCGAGGAACACATGAGCGGAATGCCAACCCGATTCTGCGATCTCGTGGATGAGGTTGCAAAGCGCAAATTTTAAAAGCAGCTGGTCCTCCTCGTCAAAACGCGCGGACCAAGCCTTGTACCGGTTAATCGATACCATCACTACGGCCAGCGGCTCCTCCGTCCAGTCTTGGAAGTAACGCTGCCATTTAAATTGCGTTTCCTTTGCCCCGATACGGCGGAACAGAACATCCTGCACGTATTTGGACCGGATTTCCACGAGACTCTGCTTGTTTAAAGCTGCTTTTCGATCAAATTCCTTCATCAGCCTGCGGATCGACTGCTCGATATCCTCAAGATCCTCGTCATGCCTGCTATGCCCCTCTTGGACGATTAACTCACGTATTCTTTTTAAAGGACGATATGCGGTGTAGCTGTAGTAGTAAATGGCAATGCAGCCGATCAAAATGGAAAGCAGGGATAAGGAAACGATAATATTGCGCACAAGGCGCGCATGCGTGAGCAGGTCGTCCAGCGAAATGACGGAAACCCAGCGCCAGCCTGTCATATCGGAAAAAGCCTGGTTGGCCAAATACAAGCGGCTGTCCAGCTTCACTTCCGTAAACGGTCGAATGTTTAATGTTTCGACGACATGACGCATATCAGCCTCCCCAATGGCCAGGTTCTTTTTCGGGTAAATCAATTCCCCATCTAGATTAAAAATATATTGCGGCGCCTTCAGCTGAGTATGAATTGTCGTGAATAACCGGTCATAATCCAAATTTACGACGACAAGCCCGGCAAGCTTCCCTTCGGAACGAATCGGCCGATATAGGGAAATCAGCTCAGCACCTTGCGATTGGGAGGCATGACCGCTGCCTTCAGTTCTTCTTTTGATAAGGAGTGGCTTCCTCTCCATCTCTTGGATAAAGGCCGCCCAGCTCTGATCAGATCCCTCCGAGATCGAGTACTCCACGCCATTGACGGAGGATACCATGCGCTGCCGCACCGCATCGACAACATAGACGGAAACGATCTCCTCCTCGTATACGGTTTCTTTAAAATAAAAATGCAGCTCGGAGGCAGCTTTTTTCTTATCCTCCGTGGAAGCTGTTACGTAACCTAAGGCGGCCGGATGAAAAGACAACTGGACCGCCTTGCTGTCGTAGCTGCGAAACGCCCGATTCGTTACGTCAATATTCATTTGCAGCAGCTCGGCGTTCGGCTGATGCAATTCCCGATCCAGCTTACTCCGGTAATCATAGTAAAGGAAAAAGCTGACAAAGGATATGAAGGAAGAAACCAGCAAGGTCAGGAAAAAGCTTAGCTTCAGCTGCTTGCTGGTGTAGAATAGCTTTTCACGGAAATTCAGCTGCATTCGGAAATCCCCTTTGCCCCACAGGCTTTTTTGAAAAAACTTTCGTAACCTTTGCTAGGCGTATTTATAGAAAATACTTCATCGTTTGTCGGTAAGCTCAATGAGGAGCATTTTTTTGGGAAGCGCTTTCATTTTGCGGATTTATTATAACACATTAAAGCCTGTTTATACCAAATTTATCCACGGTATTCATGCATAAGAAACCCCCGGCCAGTATTGACCGGGGGAGAGTAGGGCAAGATCGGTGGCCTATCCTATTTTTAGTTTCCGAACATTCTCAGCAATACAACCACGGCCTCCGCGCGTGTCGTCAAGGCATCCGGAGCGAACACATTCCCGCTCCGTCCTTGAACAAGGTTATACTGATATACGGCTGTTACAGCCGATTTGGCCCACTCCGGAATGCGATCCTCATCTACAAAGGACGGCGAAGCGGCATTCGCTTCTGCCTGCTGATCGTTTACTTTCAGGGCACGATCAAGCATAACCGCCATTTCCGCACGCGTCACCTGGACGTTCGGCCGGAACGAGCCGTCCGAATACCCGCTGACAATTTGGCGGTCTGCGGCCGCCGCAATGTAAGGGAGCGCCCATTCGGGAATAACCTCGGCGTCCGTGAAAGCCGCTCTGTCGGCAGGGACCGACTCCGCTTCGCCCAAAGCACGCATCAGCATAACGGTAAACTCCATACGGGTAATCGGCTGATCCGGAAGGAACAGGCCGTTTGCATGACCGGAGGCAATACCTTTAGCAGCCGCTTCCTGGATGCTTATCTCTGCCCAGTGTCCGTTCACATCGGAGAAGAGCTCGACCGGGACAGGCGTTGGGGCTGGGGTCGCGTTTGGCTGCTCGGAAGCAGGAGCTTCCTCCTTCACCTGAAACAGCGCAAATTTCGTGAAATGATCTACCTTGGCGTAATAGTATTTTCCCTCCGCATAGCCCTCCACTTCCACCCATTTGGAGGTGTCCTCATCGTAAAAGAACAGTGCCGGACGTTGTCCTGCCTCCACATCCGCAGGATCAAATGCAAAACGTAGAGTCACCGGACTTACAAACGTGCGGCCCGTGTTTTTCAACAGCTCGTGGACGGAGCTCATCATCGTCATCGAATCGGGCTTTATTTGATCTGAAACCGTAACCTTCTCAATCGTGATCGTAAAAGACTCCCCTTGAGCCGGGATCTCAATCCGAACCGCATCTCCAAAGCTCGCTGTACAGGAGGCCTCACCGCAGATGGTTGTTGAAAGATTCGGATTCGACGGGAGCGGTTGATATTCCTCATCTTCATCATCCGAACCCGTGTCCACCGGAGGCGGTGTCACTGCGATCACAAAAACCTCAAAATCAGCTTCATATACTTGATACTGTACGGTTACCGTCGCACTGCCCGAGGCTCGCCCCTTCACTATCCCGTCAAGGCTTACCTCGGCAATTGCCGGAGCAGTAGAGGTGAACTGCAGCAGGGATTCATCCGCAATAGTCCGGCGGGTTCCATCCGAATATACTGCCTTCACAACCGTAGGACGACTATCACCTACATTTAGGCGATAAGAGACAGGATCCACTTCAACGTCGGTCAGGTAGGCGGCTTGTTCAGACACGATCACCCGCACCTTCGCCGTCACACTCGACGGATTCGCTGTTCCGCTCGGCGGCGTCAGCGTGCCCGTGAACGTGTACGTGCCTGCTCGCGACGCGTCATACGCCGGGCTGCCTCCGTCCCACGTCACCGCCGCCCGCACCTTCGCTCCGCCGCTCAGCGTCACTTCCACCTCCGGCGGCAAGCCCGCCTCCGCCAGCGCCGTGCCGTACGCGACCGGCAGGTCCGTCAGCGCGCTCACTGCCTCGATCGGCGCCGCTCCCACGATCACCCGCACCTTCGCCGTCACACTCGACGGATTCGCCGTTCCGCTCGGCGGCGTCAGCGTGCCCGTGAACGTGTACGTGCCGGCACGACTCGCGTCATACGCCGGGCTGCCTCCGTCCCACGTCACCGCCGCCCGCACCTTCGCTCCGCCGCTCAGCGTCACTTCCACCTCCGGCGGCAAGCCCGCCTCCGCCAGCGCCGTGCCGTACGCGACCGGCAGGTCCGTCAGCGCGCTCACCGTCTCGATCGGCGCCGCTCCGACGATCACCCGCACCTTCGCCGTCACACTCGCCGGATTCGCTGTTCCGCTCGGCGGCGTCAGCGTGCCCGTGAACGTGTACGTGCCTGCGCGCGACGCGTCATACGCCGGGCTGCCTCCGTCCCACGTCACCGCCGCCCGCGTCTTCGCTCCGCCGCTCAGCGTCACTTCCACCTCCGGCGGCAAGCCCGCTTCCGCCAGCGGCGTGCCGTACGCGACCGGCAGGTCCGTCAGCGCGCTCACCGCCTCGATCGGCGCCGCTCCGACGATCACCCGCACCGTCGCCGTCACACCCGCCGGATTCGCTGTTCCGCTCGGCGGCGTCAGCGTGCCCGTGAACGTGTACGTGCCTGCCCGACTCGCGTCATACGCAGGGCTGCCTCCGTCCCACGTCACCGCCGCCCGCACCTTCGCTCCGCCGCTCAGCGTCACTTCCACCTCCGGCGGCAAACCCGCCTCCGCCAGCGACGTGCCGTACGCGACCGGCAGGTCCGACAGCGCGCTCACCGTCTCGATCACGGGATTGGCCGTAAACTGTACCTCCTTCGGAGGCCCCGCTTCAAATCCCGCCGCCGACTCCCGCTTGTAGCGAACGAGCACCGACTGATCCCCGGGGAATACCGGCTCCTTTTCCCACGTCCAATACTCTTTATAGGTTTGTCCGCCATCCGTGGAATACTCCATTTTCTCATTGAGGCCGATTATCCGGTTTGCAGCATCATCTACAGAAACAGCTTGCGGCTCACCTACCCGCAGATCATACAACGCCGCACTACCCCAACCTGAGCTAAGCAGGTAGCTGCCATCTGCGAGCTGAAGGGCACTGCGGAAGCTTCCCACGTTGTCCATTTTCTTGTCCCATTGCACGAAGCCAAAATAATTGATCTTCAGCAAAGCTGCATGTTCGAACTGATTGCCCCCCGCAATCAAATAGCCACCGTCCCGCGTCGCTGTGATCGCCCTTCCAATTTGATGACCATAGTCAGCAAAACTGCTAATCAGCATCATATTGCCATTTGCATCCGTCATTACGAACAGCATATACTGCCTAGTTCCACCCTGCTGAACACCTACATGTCCTGCGATAACGTATCTATCTTTCTGAGGTGTATAGGTAATAGCATTGAGCTTGTAATAACCGTATTCCTGTTGACCTGTTTTCTCGTTTGTCGTAGAAAAGGTCTTTTCCCACTCTATATCCAGCTCCTGATTCACCTTCAGCATATAGCCTTTATCATCAGAGCTTCCAACCAGCACCATCCCACCATCAATTCCGGGTATCCCCGAAAACAAAGTTAAACTCTTCTGAGAAGGAACGATCTTGGAATGGAATTGTCCATTTCGGTCCCTTCGGACGAGCACAACCTGATCCAATGGTCCATCATATGTGTAACCGCCGATCAGAAACTCACCTGCGCCGCCTTCTACGATCGCCATCGCCCGGCCATTGGCAATATCCCCTTTTTCCCATACCACTTCGGATCCATCCTTCTTGATTTCACCGAAGAACAGCTTGTCATCCTTACTTCCGGCAAACATAAAGCTTCCTGTCTTGGTTTCCCGTATGTATGGAATGTGAGGCAAACCGGACCCCTTAAACTCTTTTCTCCACTTCTCAACGCCATTTGAGTCCAGCTTCATGACAAAAGCAACGCCATCAAGCCCCTGAAGTGCATACCCACCAGAAGCGATATATCCGCCATCTGAAACAGGCTGCAAATCCGAAAACACAGGCGCACCTGCGACCGGAATAGGGGTACCCACAAGCCGTTCCTTCGCATGCACAGGCGTCAATATAAATAAAGATACCGCCACTGCTATCATAAAAATCAACAATACCGAAAAACCTGATTTTCCTCTCACTTCCATGAACAAAGCACCTCGTTCTCTGTATAAAGCCGTTTAGCCTACCATTTATTGTACGATATCGTACCAAATAAAAAATCCCCCTAGAGGGGGATGCGAGAATGTAACGTGGTTATCGTCCGAAACGGGATTCGGATTAGAGCACCACTCCCTCCAATCGATAGAGCAGCTATCGTTTCCATCCCCCGAACTCGGCTGCCAAACGCAGCGCCTCCTCCCGGTTTTTTGCGCCAAGCTTGCTATAAATATTGCTGCGATGCGTTTTTAACGTTTCGTACGAAATTTGGAGCCTTTCAGCGATCTCTTTTCCATTCCTATGATCAACAAGGCAGCTTAACACATCCATCTCCCTTGCCGTAAGCAATGCCGTTAAGGGCTGTGCTTCTGCCGCAGAAGCCTCCGCCCCTCCCTCTAAGCCGGCATAAACGGTACGAACGAAAGCCAACGGCACTGCATCCTGCCCGCGAAAATCACCCCGCTGCTTCTCCTGCACCAGCTCGGCCATGAGGCCTCCTATCCAGCGCCCTTCATCCATGAGCACGCGCAGCAGCCCGTTCGACTCCGCCGTTCGCAGCGCCTCCTCAAGCTTCGCAAGCGCCTGCCATTTCTGGCCGAGCCGATCCAGCGCACAAGCCTGCAGAGCTGCAATCTCCGCTGCGTCGATCGGCCGAAGCTCCCTTCTTGCTAAGTGGAGCAGCTTCTCCAGCAGCTCGAATGCATCAGTCAAGCGGCCTTCGGCAAGAAGCCCCCGGGCATACAGCTCGTAATCGTAGAGCTCAAATACAGATAAATAATCTCCGACTCCAAGCTTTGTTTCCCGCATCCATTCCTGCAGCGGCGCGTCTTCTCCGCTTCGGTGCCAAAGGCGGATCGCCTCCAGCTGCAGAAGTGTCCCACCGCGAACATTCCCTCGTTCTTTCAACTTACGAGCTTCCGCCTCTACATCTGAGATCGCCTGGGTCAGCTTGCCTTTGGCCGTTAACACATTCGCCATCACGATCCAGCCCGGAATCAGCTCGTAATCAGCCGCCACGCTAAGCTGCCGCGCCCATTTTAAGCCCTCGGCAGCGTATGCTTCCGCTTTCTCGAGATCATTCCATTGATAAAGCATTTCTGCATAATTGATATACAGCCTGCCGAGAAAAAGCGGATTCACTGCCCGAAATAACTCCGCCAGCTGCAGTGTATACGGCTCAGCAACGGATCGCAGCACATGTCCCGGAGAAATTCTATAGCTTCGGGCAGTCGAGGTATGAAGCGGCTTCATCGGGGAGCCAAATAACAAACGAATTCCATCCGGCGCATAACGCAGCGTCTGCTCATAATGAACTCGCGCCTGATCCAGGCTGTAGTACCCAAACACCATTATTGTCCCCTGTACATATTGAAACAGCGCGAGAAACTGATTCCGCCGCCCCTCATCCAGCCCCTTCGAGGCAGATTTAAACCAACGCTCCGCATCAGCCAGCAGCATTTCCGCCCGGGCAACCTCTCCAGCATCCTCCGCTACCATGGAATTCACATAGGAGAAAAACAGTACCGGGTGCTCCAGCAATATATCGGTCGGGATCGCGGACAGCCATTCTCCAAGCTGCTTCCAGTTCCACCCGACAATGCCCGAGGCCATTTGTTCCAGCAGGCCGACAGCTTGTCCGTAACACTTTCCGAGCAAAAAATACTCGATAGCCTCCTCCTCAAGCCCTTTGTCCAAACACCATTCCGCAGCCGCTTGATAATGCTCCGAGGGCGCTTCCAAGCCTTCCCGTTCTGCCTGCCGCACCAAAAAATCATAGAATAAATGATGAAATCGGAACCAGTTCCCCTGAGCGTCCAAGAAAACAACAAAAACATGACCGCGTACGAGATCATTGATCAGCTCTTCGCTGTCGGCAAACCCCGTAACAGCACGGCACAACGAAACATTCCACCGCTTTAAAATCGAGCATCGAACCAGAAAGCTGCGCATCCGCTCCGTTTGCTGCGTCCAGACCTCCTCCAGCAAATACTGCATGACATGTCGGTTGTCCCCGCCATATCCTTCATCAAGGCCGTTCCATCCCTCCGTCTTTCGCAAGGATAAGGCCGCAACCTTTAGCCCGGTAATCCAGCCCTCTGTCTTTTCCACCAATGCGGAGACCCGCTTCGCATCAAAAGACAGGTTAACCCTACGGAAAAAATGCAGCGCCTCTTCTTCCGTAAACCTAAGGTCATTGGCATCTAGCCGAAAAGCCATTTGACGCGCCTCCAATCGGCTTACCGCGAAGCCGGGCTCCGTCCGGCTTATAAGGCACAGCTTGATAGCAGGCGGCAAGTAGGCGGCTATCGAGGCCATCAGCTCCAGCAGCTGTTGGTCTTGAATGACATGAAAATCATCGAGAACAAGGACAATCGGACCGTTTAAACGGTTTAACTCGTTTTGAAAAACGACGAAGGCCTGCTCCGCTTCCCCCGATGAAAGTGCCGGCAAAATCGGGCGTACCGCCGCCGCAAAACCGGGACGAATTGCATCCAAAGCGGCGGTTATATAATGCCAGAGCCGGCCGCCTTTATTATCCCCGGCATCCAGGGACACCCAAGCCGCATCCAATCCGCAGCTTTCGATCCATGCAGCGGCAAGCGTCGTCTTGCCATAACCGGCCGGAGCACAAATGAATCGTAACGCCGTATTCTTCTGGCCTTGCAGCTTATTAATCAAACGATCGCGCGCGATGAACTCATCCGAAGCGTGACGCGGAATGCTCAGCTTCGAGCGAAGAAGCGGCCTTTCCCCATTAAACTGATCTACTTGTGTATAAAAAGAGTGTTCTGCCTTACTCACTCGAGCTAAGCCTCCTGCCACCGTGTCTAATGTTAACTATTGTACCATGTTTCTGGACAGGCCTTGTGTAAATTGTTCTTAAATAGAAGTGATTTTTTGGGGTGTGTCCAAACAAGAGAGGGAAGGGTATAATTGGAAATGCTGTTATGTATTCGTGATAATGGGAGGAGATATGATGAAAGTCTGGCGCTGGGGCTATGAAGCCGATAAATACGATTCATTTACATTTCCCAACACTACTGAAGTAATGGATGAATATATCCGACCTCATTTTAATGGAACTCTCATTGGTGACAAATGGGGAGAGATAGAATTTGAAACCTATCGCTCTGGAAAAATGTCTAGTGACTGTACCGGTATTGGCAACAAAATTCCTATATTCAATGATCGAACGGTTAAAGCACTTAAGCCTTATCTGGATTCGAATGTTGAATTACTTCCTTTGAAACACCCAACAAAAATGTTTTATGCCGTTAATGTTATTCGCGTCATCGATGCGCTAGATTACGAAAAATCCGTTGTGGAGTATGTAGAAGGGAACCCAAACCTTTTTAAAGGCGTTAGTCAATTTGCATTTAAGTTAGAAGCAATACGGGATTATCCGATATTTAAAATTCCAGAGTATAAGAAACTTCGTGTATTTGTGACCGACTCTTTTAAAGAGGCCGTTGAGGCTAACCACTTAAAAGGCTTTACCTTTGAGTTAGTGTGGGATTCCGAAAATGTCGGAGATGCAGAAGCAGATTTGGAACGGAAGGTTCAAGAACAGTTAGACGCAATAGAGCGAAACAAAGGAGAAGAATTCAACTTTCAGGCGGCCCAAAGAAAGATGGAAGCCGGGGAATGTATTGCAAGCGGGAAATGGAGACTGAAGCAGGCCGAAGATGGAACCGTAAGGATGGGCAGCTTACAGGCAGACGGCAGTTACCATTGGATTCAGCCGAGTTACTATCCGCCGATTTTATTAGATCTGAAGTGGCATGTAGTGGATAAATTGGCTAAATAACAATAACAAATCACCATTGATGCGGTTACAAATCGACTAGTCCGCCGTCAGACGGTGTTCAATACTGAATCTGTAATCCTACCAATGGAGGAGCAGGCGGACTAAACGATAACTATGATTACAAATCAAACCCTATAGCTTTCTCGTAAATTCATTCAATTTTTCTGCCATTTGATGAATGTCATGAATTAGGGAAGAGATGTATTGGGATGATTCTGATTGTTGTTCAACGATTTTTGCGATGCGTTCAATGGAGACCCCGATCTCAGACGTCACTTCCCGGAATCCTAGCAGCGTTTCCTGAATGTCCTTCGTTGAGGTTATCGTCTCACTCGACAGCCTGCGGATCTCATTCGCTACGATCCCAAAGCCTCTCCCCGCTTCGCCGGCATGAGCGGCCTCTATGGCTGCGTTAATTCCCAACAGATTCGTTTGATTTCCGACCCCTTTTACAATGGAGACAACCTTATCCGTCTGATTCACCTGCGCCACCGTCTGTTGGGACAGGGTTAAAAGCTGCCCCGTGAAGTCCGCCAGCTGATTGGAGCCGTTTGCCACTTGGGACAGCTGTTCATTGGCTTGGCTTAACGATTGCGCAATTCGATCCGAAATCTCTCGCAACTCCGTTTGTCTTCGCAGCTGGACAGCAATGCCGCCGATTACGTTCCCTTGCTCATCGTGCAGCGGCGTTGCCGTCCCCGTAAACTCAAAGCCATAATAATCTGCAGGCACATCCGCCCTTAAGGATATATTGTTTTGCAATGCGTGCATCAGCGGCTCCTCTGGATGCAGCGCCTGATTCACTTTGATCTGCAAGTCAATGTCTTTTCCCGGCCAGTATGCGATAAACTTTTCCAAATTACACACAGCTATAGAAAGATCCGTAGGAACAGCCGCTTTGATGACTGGAATCATGGCTGCAAAATCCTCTAGCGACCGAACGACATTCATATTTGTTTACCTCCGTTGTTACATTTTATCGTTAATGAACATAACAAACACTCGAGAAATCCCTTTCGTTCATCCCCATATGTCGCCTCTCTAAATAGAGCCAGTTAGCTTCAGTATACTAGGTTTTAGCGAGAATACCTATCGTTTCTGACGATTTATGTCGATAATCTCACTTCATTGAAACCCATGAAGACTTTCATATTGGTGACTTATAAAAAAAATGGGCGCGCCTCAATTCGGCACGCCCACCCCTATGGTTCTTATTTGATTAAGCTCTCGCTGCCGTCTTCCAATCGATTCACGGCATGCTTCCTTGAAGCTTCCTCCACGTCGCCGTATGCCCAATGCGTCGGAGCTACGTCGTTCCATGTCGGCTCTGCAACCCCGATTAACGGACCGCGGCTCATTAACCGGTTGAGCATTTTTACAATTTCAGCGCGAGTCGCTGTCCGGTCCGGATGGAACAGCCCGTCTTCATATCCGGACGCAATACCCGAAGCAGCCAGCGCATTCATTTCCGTCTCGGCCCAGTGTCCGTTTGCATCGGAGAAACGTCCGGCTTCCGCAGCCTTCAATGCCTTCCAGCGTACGACCACCGCCGCGAATTCCGCGCGGGTCAGAGTCCGGTCAGGCTGGAATTGGCCTTCCCCGACACCTTGGAAGATTCCCTTGCTTCGCAAAGCCTCGATCGCTTCGAATGCCCAGTGATCCTGCTGTACATCGTGATATGCCGAAGCATTTATTGCAGGAGCCTTTTCGCCTTCATGCTTGAGAATTCTCCACAGCATTGCAGCAAACTCTGCACGTGTCGTGCCCTTCTCGGGCTGGAACAGCCCCCCGTCATAGCCGGAAATATACGGCTCATGAACCTCAGCATTCGTTGGTTCGGCAGGCTTTTGCTCAATCGTCGCCGGTGTTGCCGGTGTTGCAGCTCCTGCAGACCCTGCAGACCCTCCGGATGGAGTAGAGGAATCCTCCTCATCCTGGCCGGATGGCGCGTCATCCAGCTTTAACAGCGTAAATATACTAAACTTATTGATCGTAATGGAAACACCAATGATGGTTCCTGCGCTGTCACGTTCAATCGCTGCCTTTTGAAACTCAATGTCCCCGTCACTATGCTCAATATATACGTGCATCCCGGACAAATACGCCTCTTGAAGCGCCGGGTCGGATGGTGCATTCAGCTTAGACAGCGGGAATACCAATTTTACTTCATGTGAAGCAATGTTGGTATCGATTTCGATTGGCGTGCTGACTTCTGTCACCGTTTTATTCACGGCCTGCGAGGTTACAATCGGGTCAACCATCGCTCTTTGTGTTACCTGCGCTGCTTCTGTGCTGCTGCGAATCGGAACAAAGTTGAAAAAGAGATCCAGTCCTTTGGCCTCCAGCTGCTGCAAGGTCTGACTCGGCAGCACCACATTTGCCTCTTCCGTTTCAACCGCAAGATCCATTCCCGCTCCGCTCGCATAACCCGTATAAGAAGCCATAGGAATCTGGACCGCCACTTGATCGGCCTTGTCATCCGGCAGGTCCGTAACGACAACCCGCACGACCTTTTTGTTTTGTTGCAGCGCTTCGTTCAGTGCCAGCTGAGCTTTAAGCGGATCGTAATCCACCTTGTCGATCTTCGTGCCGTCAGTCAATGTTTTTCGAACAATCGTCGTTTGCTGCGCATCCGTCTTCTCTTCTCCTAAGCGGACAGGCACCGTACGAGAAACGTCTTCATTCACAATACTGACCGAACCCTTCTTTACGATAACTAGGAAAGGACGCTGTCCAATGCTGCCGTCTTTGTTTACCGTTGCCGTCATAATGACGGTTACATCCTTATCTGCCGGGCGATTCACGCTTCCGGTATGGGAGAGTGTGTTTGTATTGCTCGATGTCCATGTAATTTCCGTGTTATGCTTGCCGATCGTAGGAAAAAATACGTTTTGTGTCACACTTTCCCAGCTATCGCCCGGCGCATAACCGATTTCGATAGTCTTCAGCGCTTCCTCAATATCGGCCGTGGCTGTTTCATGGGTTACGGTTATCGGCAATTCCGCCGAAAACGTTTTGTATACTGCCTTTAAAACCGTAGAGCCTGTTCCTAAAGCAGTCAACGTACCCGCAGAATCAATGCCCGCAACCTGCGAATCCATAACGGTGAACGCCACCTGGTTCGCCGCAACACTGTCTTTGCTTCCGTCCGAATAAGTTGCTGTCAGCGCAATTCCCTTGCTCTCGCCTTTTTTCAAGGAAACCGTCTGATCGTTAAACCGAACGCCGTTTACTAACGGCCTCACCTTAACTGACGCCGAAACGGAATGATCGCCATAAACCGCTGTCATGACCGTGCTGCCTGCATTCATGGCCTTCAGCGTTCCTGAGGAAGTAACCTGCGCCACTCCACCCGGGGAAAATGAGTACTGGGCGTACGAGGTAACCTCATCGCTCCCGCCTTCCAAGTACGATACAAATAATTGCATGGGGACAGAGCTATTTTCGTCCATCTCGTACGACTGCTTGTCAAAAGAAATTCCGGACGGCGACGGAGGAAGTAAGGTGTAGCTCTCGCTCATCACCGCACTGTTTAGCATTCCAGCTTTCACAGCGATCGCCCGAACGGTCATGTCCCCCGTAATTGGAATCGGCCCGTTATATACCGGGCTTGCAATCGTCGGTGCCGTGCCGTCGATTGTGTAGTGAATTGCTGCATCCAGTGTGCTGCTCGTTAATACAACCGCCGTGCCGGGTGCTGCTGCTCCGCCGGCAGGACTTGCCGTCGGCACCGAGACCGGCTGCATCAGTGTATAGCTCTCGCTCATCACCGAACTGTCCAACATCCCCGCCTTCACCGCGACTGCCTTAAGCGTCACCGCGCCCGTAATCGTGATCGGGGCGTTATATAGCGAGCTCGCACTCGTAGGTGTCGTACCGTCCAAGGTATAGTGGATCGCCGCATCCAGCGTGCTGCTTGCCAGTGCAACCGTCGCCCCCGGCACTACCTCTCCGCCGGCCGGGCTGGCTGCAGGCACACCCGCCGGCTGCATCAAGGTATAACTCTCGCTCATGACTACGCTGTCCAGCATCCCCGCCTTCACCGCGATCGCCTTTAGCGTCACCGCGCTCGTAATCGCGATCGGGCCGGTATAGACCGGGCTTGCGCTCGTCGGCGTCGCGCCGTTCATTGTATAGTGGATCACAGCATCCGGCGTGGCGGATGTCAATGCAACCGTCGTACCGGGCACAACCATGCTGCCGGTGGGATTCGCCGTCACAGGCTCTACCTGCGGCGGAAGCTCCCGGTACGACATTACCGTCGCTTTTCCTGAATAAAACCTGTCATTATAAGATACATACGGCGTGCCATTGTCTACTGCAATAGAGAGGAAATGCGCTTCGCCTGCCGAGAAGCCGCCGCTCCCTACCGTTTCCCAATCGACGCCATTGAATGTCTTTACAGTCGCTTTCTTCCCATTGACTCTATCCTGATAGGCCACGTACAGCTTCCCGTTCTCATGCGTCATGACTACGGAAAATGCTTCCCCAGCGGAAAAGCCCGGGGTACCAAGGTAGTTCCATTCGAATCCATCGAATGTCATAACGGACGCTTTCAGACCGTTTGCGTTATCTCGAAAAGCAATATAAGGGATCCCCTGATATACTACTAATGAAGTTGAAGTCGCAGAGCTGGAAGTGAACCCCTCTGTTCCGACCGGTTCCCAATCCAGCCCATTAAATGCCATCACAACAGCTTTGCTATATAATGCATGATCATTGTAGGCCAAATACGGTACACCATTTTCAATAAAAAGGCTGTTGTCTGTGGCAATCCCCGTTGAAAAGCCCGGAGGTCCAACGTTGACCCATTCCAAGCCGTCAAACTTCTTTACGGTTGCTTGCCCATTATATGCATTGTCCCGATATGCTACATAAGGGGTACCGCTCAAATCATCAATGTCAAACGAAACAAAGTCTACATTCCCCTCAGAAAATCCAAGACTTCCAACAGCGACCCAGCTTGAGCCATTAAACTTCATAACACTGGCCTTCATCGCGCCGGTCATCATATCGGTATCCTGATAGGCCACATAAGGTACACCTTGATAAAACTTCAGCGAAATATGGCCTGCGCCGCCTGCTGTAAAGCCGGCGCTTCCTACAAGCACCCAGCTGCTGCCGTTAAATTTCCGGACGGTCAGTTTGCCCATCCTGCTTCTGTCTTCATATGCGATGTAAGGAACCCCTTGTTCAATTACGATCGAATCCCAAACCGTTGAGCTTGAAGTAAATCCCGGCGTTCCAACCGGCTGCCATGCTTTAGCAGGTTCGCCCGTTGGCGTTATTGCGTGAATCGTGGTGCTGAACATCGATAAAACCATCGTGAAAATAAGTAACACAACGAACCCTTTTGCTGCATTTTGCCGCTTCCCCATCATGCTGTCTAATCCCCTCTACTAAGCTGAACTATTTAAATACCAGATGAAACCATTTCGACACCAATCGACCGTTTTCAACACTTTTCACATTATACCATCGTTTTCTAGATTCAACATTTCTTTTTTTATCAAAGGAACGCACTTCAAACACAAACAAAAAGAGCACCATAACGGCGCCCCAAAAGTCTCATTCTATGTTTCATCCACAGCCAAAACGCCCGGGACACAACTAAATTTACCTATACCACTATTCGGCCACACAAACCTGATTTCTGCCGCTCTCCTTGGCAAGATAGAGGGCCTGATCCGCAGCATCAATCATTTTCTGATTATGAAAATCGTGAAGATGTGTTGTGACACCAAGCGAGGCCGTTATTCGAAACCCTTCAAACGCTAATTCCCGAATACACTCCGATATTCGGTTCGCCACAATGAAGGCTTCCGTCGCGTCCGTCTCAGGAAGCAGCACAACAAATTCTTCCCCTCCCATACGCGCACAAAGATCGGTAAGTCTAACCGATTCTCTTAAGGCCGATGCAACACGCTTAAGAACTTCATCCCCCATCGAATGACCGTAAGTATCATTTATTCTTTTAAAATGGTCAAGATCCACTAAAATGAGGGAGAGCGGATGGTGATAGCGTTCGGAACGAATAATTTCCTCTTTAAATTTCTGGTCAAAATATCTGCGATTATGAAGCTTCGTAAGCTCATCGGTGATCGAAAGCTCGAGCAATTGCTGCTCCATTTCTTTGCGCTCCGAAATATCCCTTAGGACGATCATTTTCCCGCTTATCAACCCATTGTCCTTTAGTGCATAGGAATCGATAATGAAGCAGTGTACTTCACCGCTCATTTCTAGCTCCAGCTCGCCATTCTTATGCTCTATATCATCATGCAGCAGCTGAAATATTTTCAGCGCCTCTTTGTTTACGACCAGCTTCTCAATTTTCCAAAAATACTGCCCCATAATTTGCGTACTTTCAAGCCCGAAAAGGTCCACCATTTTCTTATTGCATAAATCAATCTTTCCGGCACTGTCCATCCCCAGGATCAGTGAATTCGATTCTTGAATAAGCACATTCCGTTTATTCAAAATTTTGTCGCGGCTCCTCATCGTCTGAACAATCATCATCACCATCAGCCCGAGCGTCAGGAACCAAAGCGCACCCTGCAGCAAGAACTCCACGCGAAACCCGATAAAGAAAAGATTCAAAATCATATGCGACAGAGCCGCAGCTGCCGCTGCGATGAGACTTGTCCTCATCGATAAATATAAAGATGAAAGGATGATTGGGAAAAAATACAACTCGATTTCTAACCCCTCTTGAAAAAGGAAGCTTCGTTCCGCATTCCACAAAAGCGACAGAATAAAGGTGGCTCCGATGACAATACTGATCGCCGCTCTTCGAAAGCTTTTTAATACGTGGATTAACACCGGCTGTAAAAACAGGCAGACAACCAGAGTAGCCGCAAGATCCAAGCTTAAGTGAATCGAATAGGCCAACTGATGAAAATAATTCACCTTCAACCATATAAAAGACACAAAAAACACGGCGACGATCGATACATTCAATAAAAGCTTAGGCGTATTCATGCGGATTCCCCTTTAATGCGTGCTAACTACAGTATACAACGTTTAGGGACAGATAAATATAGTTTTTGACGAATAATGTCATTAAATGTCGAACCATTCAGCCAACCTATAGCTCTCAAACGAAATAATCGGATGCATTGTTATAAGCTGCGATTGGAATCCAAATAGCCGGGAAAGCTAGATAGTACACCTATTTTAAGCAAAGGAGAACTGCTGCATGACCTCAGACTTCCCTTACTTATCACGTAAACTAGTAAAAGAAACGTTTCACGACAGCATGCTTCTAGAAGCGATCTGGAATCATAAATGGGGGATGGACAACCCTGTTGGAAAAATCCATAAAGTATTGATGCATTGTCCTGGCCGCGAGGTCGTGAAGCTTCATGAACAAACGGGCCAAATCGAGTCCGGTCCGCTCCTGTTGAATCAAATCAAAGGCAGATTAAGCAACAGCCGCAGCCCCAGCCTCCCCGACCTTGAACTGCTCCAAAGTCAACATAAAGGCTTACAGGCTGCATTGGAAAAAGAGGGAGTGGAGATCATCAATCTGCAGGGTCAAACGGAGCGGTGGCCTGACTGCATGTATACCCGTGACCTCGGAATGGTGATCCCAGGCGGCGTCATCTTATCTCGCTTCGCATTATATATTCGCTACGGTGAAACCAGACTCGCCGCAGAAACCTTCAGCCAAATAGGGATTCCCGTTCTTGGAATGGTCCAAGGAAACGGGTTCGCGGAGGGCGGCAGCTTCATCATGTTGGATGAACGAACCGCAGTAATCGGGCGTTCGGAGCGCGTAAACCCTCAAGGCATCGAGCAGGTCAAACAAATTTTAGCTTTTCAAGATATAGAACTTATCTGTATTGATCTGCCCGCATCCATTATTCACTTGGATGAGGCGTTTCTTATGGTCGACCAGCACAAAGCGTTAGTTAATACTGCTTTGCTTCCTTTCTGGTTTCTTGACGAGCTTCACAAAAGAAGTATTGAGATGCTTCATGTCGATCTGCGTGATCCCACCCTGGCCATCAATGCACTCGCCGTCTCACCCGGAAAAGTATTATGCTCAAGTGATGCTGTATACACGATGGATGTGTTATCCCACAATGGAGTAGAGGTGATTTCCGTAGATATATCAGAAATCAAAAAAATGGGCGGCGGCATCCACTGCTGCACACTGCCGCTGATCCGAGAATCTTTACTATAAATTCGCTCCCTTACACCGCTTTTTGGAAACCCTGGCTATCTATTTGGCCTGGGTTTTTCACCTTCCAATTTTCGACAATCATCAATAGGCCAAAAGTATTAAAACTTCTATGAAAAACACTGCGAAAACTTTATAATTATGTAATTACCACATTTTAAACCAACGATAAGGAATCCTCTCAATGAATGATTTGTTTATGGATTTTTTAACCATTCTGCTTCCCACTTACTTTTTCTTTTATATGGCCATCACGATCTTTTCTCGAAACAAAAAAAGTCCGCTCAACCGGGTGGCCGGACTGCTCATGCTATCTTTTTTGTTTTATTTTTTGGGAGAGTACTTAAAAACCTCGCTGCTTCCTCAGTACCAAGTGCAGATTGTGCTGTACGGGAACGGGCCCATGTTATTGTTAATCATTTGTTTTCTGGTCCATCTTTGCATACTGGTCGGAAGTCCCGTGACAAGAAGGCTGCAGCGCTGGCTGCCCCTAATCTATGCTGCTCCATTTATCAAATTGTTCATCCTGCTGGCCAGTATGGAGCATCATGTATTATATAATGCGGAAGTTACGGGCGGACGCAGTCCGCTTCATCCCCTGATGCTGGTGCTTACCTTGTCTTATGTGGCCGGCTATATTTTCTTGTCGGTTGCCATTCTTGCCGTTTCCTGGTTTCGCACCAAAGAGACCAAACGAAGAAGGCTGCTTCGGTCCCTGCTTCTTAGTTTGTTCGGACTCTTCACCTGGTTTGTCTTCGTAACCTTCCTTTTACAAGCTGCATTTCTGGATACACGGAACGCCATGATGCTTTATTTTATCGGATACTTAGTCTGGGGCTTCGTACTTCGCCATATTGTCGGAAAATACGATTTTCTCCCGGATTATCGAAAGCTGTTTCAGATCTTGTTTCAATCCGCACCGACCTCCATTCTCCTGCTCAATCAAGAAGGCCGGGTTATCGAAATGAACCCTCGGGCTAAGGTGCTGTTCGAAGGCTTTTCCGGTTCCGATGCCAATGCACTCTGTCACCTTTATATGAATGAAGGAGTGAGCTTAAAGGGTAAGCTTGCCTCGTTTCTTCAGGATCGAAGCATGGACACATCTTGGGAAGTCCAAATGAATCACCCGAACGCGGGCCGGCTTGATTTGATTGCCAGCCTTGATGTCATTCAAGAAGCCGACGAAGAGCTCCTCGTCGTGCATCTCACGAATGTTACTTCACTCAAAGAAACAGAACGCAGACTGCTCGAATCGGAACGAAGCTATAAATATTTAGCGCACCACGATCCTCTCACCGGGCTTTATAACCGCGCTGCGATTCAGGAGCTGCTTGAAGGAAAGATTCATAGGGAGGAGCCTTTTGCTTTCATCCTGATCGATTTGGACAACTTCAAGCCCATTAACGACACCTACGGTCATCTGGTTGGGGATCGGTATTTGCAGCATATAGCAGAGGTTTTAAGGAAGCACGCAGGTTCAAACGATCTGCTCGGACGCATCGGCGGCGATGAATTTGTTCTGATCCTCCCGTCCAGCAATGACACAGCCACCGTGGAAAAAGAGGCCTCTCATCGTTTATTGCCTTTTACAGAACATCCTTTGATCCACAATGAGGCGGAGCTGTCCATTTCCTTTAGCGCCGGAATCAGCTTGTATCCGCGCCATGCGTCCGACCTAACGGCATTGCTTCGGAAAGCGGATGAAGCGATGTATGCCGTGAAACGCGGCAGCAAAAACGGAATCGCAGTATATGACGGAGATTGACCACATAGGGGCGGCTGAAGTGAGGAGATCACGGAGGCCGCCTTGAGTTTTGGCCTCTATGCTTAGCCCCCCATTTCTATCCCCGCGTTTATCTATCGCATAGGCAAAAGACTCGATTTGACTTGATATCGACTTTGCTTACGTCATATTATGTTACATTTTGGATTTGAGTCACCATCAATTAACACCATCACCCCAAGTTTATGTCATATTACTTGACACGAAACAAACATTTAAAGTATGATCCTTTTTGTAGAAGGCACAGCTTTCCAATACAGAGAGGAGAAATTCTAACATGACCATCAAAAACAAGTTAGTGAACTCCATTACCGCAAGCGCCTTAATCGCCACCCTTTTTGCAGGCACAGCACTTGCCGAGGCTCCGCTTAAGAGTACTGCTAGTACGGCCCTGCCCCCTGCTTCGTCCACAGCTGCAGCAAAAGAAGAGAAGAAGAAAGAGCTGCCCAATGTAACCATTCTTGCCACTGGCGGGACGATCGCCGGCTCGGCCGCTTCCAATACGTCAACAACCGGCTATAAAGCCGGCGCACTGGGGGTAGACATCCTTATTAGCGCCGTCCCCGAAATGGCGGAGATCGCCAATGTCAGCGGCGAACAAATTGCCAACACCGGCAGCCCGAACGTAAATAACGAAACGCTGATTAAACTGGCGAATCGCATTAACGAGCTTTTGAAAACAGACGAGGTGGACGGCGTCGTCGTCACGCATGGCACAGACACCCTGGAAGAAACGGCCTATTTCCTAAATCTTACAGTAAAAAGCGATAAGCCTGTCGTCGTCGTAGGCGCTATGCGTCCGGCAACTGCCATTAGCGCTGACGGTCCAATGAATCTTTACAACTCGGTACTGCTCGCCGGAACAGAAGAGGCTAAAGGCCGCGGCGTGATGATCATGCTCAATGATCGCATCGGCTCCGCCCGCCACACAACCAAGACAAACACCACTGCTTTGGACACCTTCAAAGCGACCGAGCAAGGATATATCGGTATGATCGCCGGCGGCGTCCCTTATTTCTACAGCGAAATTACCGCAAAGCATACCACAGAGTCCGTCTTTGACGTATCCGGCTTAACCGAGCTTCCTCAGGTAGACATTATTTACAGCTACCAAAACGAAGGCAGATACTTATACGATGCTGCCGTTGAAGCAGGCGCTAAAGGCATCGTCACAGCCGGGTCCGGCAACGGCTCGCTGTCCAGCATTGGCTCCGAGGCTTTAGAGGATGCCGCAGAAAAAGGTGTCGTTGTTGTCCGTTCCTCCCGCGTAGGCTCGGGAATCGTCACCCCAAGAGGGCAGATCACTTCCATGTCCTTGAATCCGCAAAAAGCCCGCATCCTGCTCATGCTGGCGCTCACGAAAACAACTGATGCCGATAAAATTAAGGAATACTTTGCAGAGTACTAAAATGAATGGAACGGCGACTTCTTCCCATGCTCGTGGGGAGGGGTCGCTTTTTTTATTACTCCACAATACAGCCTGATATTAGGCCTCTAACCGGAGCCAAACATCCATTCCGTCTACCCTGGTCATACATAAGATAGAGCATCATGTAAAAAGGAGTGAAAATGAAATGGCATACCATCCTGTTTGTCCTCCCGTATCTCCCGTTACAGCTCCGACAAAGGTCGTTTACGAAGACTATTTTTATCCTCAGCCTGTGCAAATTGTCCACCCAGTTCAAATCGTTCGCCGTCATCACTGCGTTCCCGTTCCTTACCATACTGTCGCCTACAACGTAACCGACGAAGCAGCTGCAGCGGTTTGCAGCCATAAGAAAAGCCGCAAGCGGATGAAAAAATAAAGATACAGCCTCGCCACCCTTTTTATAGGCAAAAAAAGAGCTTTATCACCGGTTACAGTGACAAAGCTCTTTTTTTGTCCTCAAGCCGATAAACCTATTTGCCGTCGATAAGCTCAGCTTTACGAAGCAGCCGCTGAATCATAGCCGCTGTCTCGACCCTCGTAATCTCCGCCGCAGGACGCAGCTGTCCGTCGGCTCCGCCAGCCAGTTCGTAATGGATCGCAGAGAGAACTCCTGCCTTCGCCCAATCGGCGATCTGTGCAGCGTCCGTGTACGTAGACAACAGCTTATCCGAGTCTACCTCGGCTGTATTGGCTCTTTCCTGATCCACCAATATTGTCACCCGAGCCATGATCGCCATTGCCTCTTGCCGGGTAATTGATTGTGTAGGACGGAAGGTGCCATCTTCGTATCCGTTGATGATGCCATACTCCTTCGCCGCTGCTACAGGTCCGGCATACCAGTCATTCAAGGTTACGTCATGATAAGCCGTCTCCTGAGTATTAGGAAGCCCGAGCGCTCTTACAATGACCGCCGCAAATTCTGCACGTGTTATTGCAGCATTCGGCTGGAAATGGTCACGGTCCACACCGTTTAAGATCATCCTTGAGGCAAGGTCATTGACCGCCGTCTCCCCCCAATGGTTGTTCATATCGGTGAATTGAACCGGGTTCCAAACTAATGCATAGGTGCTGTTCGTCATGCTGTTGATGACGGCGACCTTCTTTCCAGCACGCGTTGTAATGTAAGTCGGGACATGGCGAATTCCCCCATTTTCCTCCAGAACAACGGCAGTGGTGATTTTATCGGGGTCTGCCTCTGAAGAAAGAGGAATTTCCCGCTGGATGTAAGTACTGAACCTTTCAACCATTATGGAATCCCCGTTATGTGATGCCGTCACGGTAAAATCAATGGGACCCGCTGCCACAACAAAGCCCCGCTCTTCAGCCGCACGATCCATTCGCCCGGCTTCTTCACGTCCACTTTGTGCGACAACAACCTGTACGGTAATCGCTTCAAGCATAGACTGATCAAAACGCTCCGAAATTTGACCAATCAGTACTTCTGCCGCCGGCAAACGATAATTGCCGTTCGGCGTTCGGATATCTAGTACAGCAAATTTATTTTCCAGCGCCTTAACCGCTTGACCTGTTAACCCGACAGAAACCTCATCCGCAGCCTGCTCAACCGTGACGAGTAAAGTTGCATGTTGATCCATGTCGTTAAGCTGTTTGGCCAATAAACCTTCATCGAAAGTGACATAAGCTTGCGATTTTCCGCCTTTGACCGACGTGCTTACTTTTGCCAGTCCGTCAACATACGTGCCGTTTACATACAAGCCCATCGGGGTCACAGGTCCATTCGTTGCACTTGCCCCGGTTTGCGGACCTCCGGCGGACGATTGACCGTCGGCCGAGGAATTCCCACTGTCTGCAGACTCATCATCTGAAGGCGGGTCTTGTCTAACGACAGCAATAGTGTAGGTTCGTTTCGTTAGCCCATCCTGTGCCGTGACCTCAATGGAAATGATATTTTTACCCTCAGAAAGTGCAATGGCGGCCGAAGGATTTCCACTTTCCACCCGCTTCCCGTTAACCCTTACTACTGCAGTCGCGTGCTCAGCAGTTGCGGCCACGGCGATTTCCGATACCTCATAAGACACTTCCGCTTGATAGTCTGTCTGGTCGGCGGAGAATGCCGGAGTAAGCGATCCAAACGTTAACGCAAGTCCGCTCAAACCAGCATTGCTGCTCGCCGCTCGTTGAATGGTAAGGGTATAGTTGGCGGAGTCCACCCCATTCTCTGCTTCGACCAGTAGATTTACAATGTTCTTCCCCACCGATACAGGGATCAACACAGGAGCGCCGCTCGGATAAAGCTCGCCATTCACCTTTAAACGAGCGTTCTGATGATAAGTCGCAGCGGTCACTGATGCTTCAGCCGCCTCATAAGGAAGCTCCATCGAATAGGAATACTGATTCGGATCAAAGGCCGGATATATTATACCAAGACTCACATCCAAACGGTTCAGCTGTGCGTTGCCCGAGGCCTCCCGAGTGACCGTAACCGTGTACTTACTCGTCGTTGTACCATCCTGAGCCGTAATCTCAATGTCGATAACATTCGAGCCTACAAGGAGTGGAATCGGATTATTTACTGCTTCCCCATTGAGCTTCACTGCACTAACAGTCGCGTCAAAATGCACGGGGGAAACATGCAGGGCAGTGCTGTATACCGCGTTCGATACAGTTGCGCTGTACTGATAAACACTCGCGCTGACGCTCTCATTCAGCTGAATTCCTTCCAAAAATAACGAGCCTATTGCCGCATTGGAAGATGGCGCTCTTGAAACATCAACCGTATACATTTTCTTGGCTAGACCATCTTCCGCCGTCACCTCTATTTGAATCCGGTTCTCTCCTACCTGCAGTGAAACCGAGCCCGATCCCTTTTCTCCTCTGTACAAAAGAGTATGTTCCGCTTTTTTGTAATACGTCACGGCTGTAACTGTCGTATTGTCCGTCTCATAGGGGACACTTGCTGTATAGCTTGTTACGTGCCGATTAAATGCAGGTGTGAGCGCAATTGCCGAAAGGTTCAAGCTGCTCAGGTCGGCGTTCGTCGATGCGTATACCGCCTGTGTCACTTGGAATACGACGTCTGTCATATTTGCTGCCTTCACCGTTACGGCAGCGGAATACGTGCCTGACTCCAGTCCGTCCTTCGCCTTCACCGTAAAGGTTGTGCTTGGCTCTGCTGCGTTCAACATTTCTGCCGGTTGTGTCAGTTCAAACACATCAGCTTTCACCCCGCTAAGACTCGCCGACACTTCGTTCAACAGGCCTGTGCCGGTCCGTGTGATCGTCACCGTCTTTGTTTCCTGCGTGCCCACACCGTAACCTGCTTCCAGCTCCACAAACTTTATATCAGTAAGCGGCGTAATCGTGTACGAGTGCACCACCTGCGTCACTGCAAACACGACGTCGGCCATGTTCGCCGCCTTCACGGTCACGTCAGCCGTGTAGGTTCCGGCCGCCAAACCATCCTTCGCCTTCACCGTTAGGCTCGCGCTCGGCGTCGTACCATCCAGCGTCAGTGCCCCCGGCGGTGTCAGTTCAAATGCAGCTGCATCCGCACCGCCAAGCACCGCCGTCACATTGTTCAGTACGCCAGTCCCTGTTCGCGTCAGCGTCACGCTCTTCGCTTCCTGCGTGCCTGCGCCATACCCGGCCGCAAGCTCCGCAAGCCCCACATCCGCAAGCGGCGCCATCGTATACGAATGCACCACCTGCGTCACCTGAAACACGACGTCAGCCATGTTTGTCGCCTTCACCGTCACGTTTGCCGTGTAGGTTCCGGCCGCTAAACCATCCTTCGCCTTCACCGTAAAGCTCGTGCTCGGCGTCGTACCATCGAGCGTTCGCACCGCTGGCTGCGTCAGCTCAAATACAGCTGCATCCGCTCCGCCAAGCACCACCGTCACATTGTTCAGCACGCCAGTCCCTGTTCGCGTCAGCGTCACCGTCTTCGTCTCCTGCGTGCCTGCACCATACCCGGCTGCCAGCTCCGCAAGCCCAACATCCGCAAGCGGCGCCATCGTATACGAGTGCACCACCTGCGTCACTTGAAACACGACATCCGCCATGTTTGCCGCCTTCACGGTCACGTTTGCCGTGTAGGTTCCGGCTGCCAAGCCATCCTTCGCCTTCACCGTAAAGCTCGTGCTCGGCGTCGTACCATCGAGCGTTCGCACCGCTGGCTGCGTCAGCTCAAATACAGCTGCATCCGCTCCGCCAAGCACCACCGTCACATTGTTCAGCACGCCAGTCCCTGTTCGCGTCAGCGTCACCGTCTTCGTCTCCTGCGTGCCTGCACCATACCCGGCTGCCAGCTCCGCAAGCCCAACATCCGCAAGCGGCGCCATCGTATACGAGTGCACCACCTGCGTCACTTGAAACACGACATCCGCCATGTTTGCCGCCTTCACGGTCACGTTTGCCGTGTAGGTTCCGGCTGCCAAGCCATCCTTCGCCTTCACCGTAAAGCTCGTGCTCGGCGTCGTATCATCGAGCGTTCGCACCGCTGGCTGCGTCAGCTCGAAAGCGCTCGCACCTGCCCCGCTAAGCACCGCTGTAACGTTGTTCAACACGCCTGTGCCGGTTCGCGTCAGCGTTACGCTCTTACTCTCCTGCCCACCCGCCGTATATCCGGCTGCGAGCTCGACTAGCGTCTGATTCGCTAACGGTGCAATCGTGTAGGAATGACTAACCTTCTGTGTTACTGTAAAGACCTCATTCACCATGTTATCGGCCCTCACGGTGACCGTCGCCGTATAGGTACCTACCGCCAACCCATCCTTCGCCCTAACCATGAATGACGTGGTATTCACAGCATCGTCTAGCGTCCGGCTCCCCGGTTGCACAAGCTCAAAAGCACTGGCGTTCGTTCCGCTCAAAGACGCTGAAACATTATTCAAAACACCCGTTCCTGTCCGCGTAATGGTTACGCTCTTGGCCTCCTGCGTGCCCGACGTATAACCAAAGACCAACTCCGACATCGTTTGGTCGACGATTGGTGAAACCGTATAGGTAGGCGGGGTCTCCATAATAGCAATGCTATTTATGTATTCCGCCGTTTTATGCACCATTTTCACGGCCGTACCGTCCGGGTTCATCCGGTAAACCTGACTTCCATTCGATGAATTCGAAACAGAGAAGTACACCTTATTCACCTTCGAATCGTAAGCAACATCTGTCATCCATTCAGGAGTACTATGAGTGTAAAGTGACTTCGGCCCCACAGTTCCATCCGATAGATTTGCTGCCCAGACTTGGTTATCGACCGTATAATAAAGCTTTCCATTCACTTTATCGATCGCCAAATCAGTAAATACGTCACCAACATTCGCTACAAAAGGAGAACTCATGTCTGAGTAACGGTAAATATTCTTTACACCTTCATACATCGCATCGTAGTTAAAATAAATATGGCCTGTACTTGGATCCAGCGCCAGTCCGTTTAGGGTGAGATATACACCAGGCTTCTCATACAAGGTTGTTACTTCTACCGGACTGCTTGTAAGCTTCATTTTTCGAACCCTGGATTCCATGATCGGTGAACCTGAGTTCACGACCGAATCTGTAAAATACAAATTTCCGCCCGTCCCGTCATAAACTAACTTCTTCACGAAGCGGTCGTTTTGATAAATAACGGTAGACCCCGTCCCATCCAATTTCACTTTATAAATAGCCATACTTCTATCCGCATAGTAGAAATACCCCCCGGCAGGGTCAAGCGCAATGGCCGTCGGGTAATTGTACCCCATTGGGGTAGAGCCGATTTGGACCGGAGTCGCCCCTTCCGATAGCTCCAACCTTTGTATCCTCCCATTATAATTCGAACCATTTTCACCGGTCGTAAAATACAAGGTCGTCGGTGCTGCCGCCTGCACAGTTGCAGTGCCCGGCATTCCTAGAAAAATAAGCGCACAGCAAATCATGACGAGCATAAGTTGGACGCGGACTGCCGTAGTAACTACCTTTTTCATAGGATGAGCCGTTCCTTTGACCCATTCTGCTCCACTTTGCCATTTCGATTTCACGCTTGAGCCTTGCTCTGCTCGTTCTGCTCTAAATCGTTTCATCATCCCACTCCCATGTTGAAATTTACCGCCCCTGCGATTTCTCTCTGCTGTATAAAATAATTGATTGCGGTGTAAGATTTTCCATATAGCTCCAAATACCTAACCCATTCTATCAGACGTAGTTTAAAATTAGTTAAAAATGATGAAAAAGATATAGGAGTGTGACAAAAATCACCTTTTTTTAGTAGGAAGCGTATTAAACACCTGACCCCCAAGTCCGCAATCGTGGCCCACATATCGGAGCGACTTGCATCTGTAAAAATCGTACCGAAGTCCAAATTCTCTGCTAACCAATAGTTGGTGATATGTTCATAGACATCAGCTGCAATTGATGTATTCCCCATCGTAGTTGAATACTCGAACCTTCGAAAAGGCCAGGTCGAGCCATCAATCATGTACCAAACATTCGTAAAATTAAAACGGGAACAACTAGCTTGATTGAACACCTCCGAAATGGTTAGCCCTGTAACATTGCAATTAGAGTCAACTTCCAGTTAAACCTATTTTCTCTCTATGCTAGATTAATATATTTAAAACAGGTAAAAGAATATATAATTTTGATGAAAAAGTTTTCTTGTATAATAACAAAGAAAGAAGCCAGACCTTAGTAAGTGGAGGTAAGACCCAACCAATTACAAAAAGAATGGCTTTCTTTTACATTATATATTGATCATTTATCAACGGGGTCAGCCGTCATCTAGTCAGCTTTCAAACCATCACTTAATCGTAACAACAAGAGGATCGCTAACTTCTTTTTGACCTTCCTTCGCTACAATATTTAAAATTTGTCCACTAGTTAATGAATTCCCATATCTAGATACATCAATTGAGAATGACCCGTCATCATTAACCCAATCGGATCCAACCACATCACCATTTTCATCAATGAGTAAAATGGTGGTTAGTATATTCCTGTTTATGTAAAGGCCGGAGTAGCTGCCCCTTATTACTGACATCCCTGCTACGACTTGTTCGGTTACTGTGGGAATCTCCGATTTCGCAGCTGATTTGACCGTAATATAAGTAGGGTTACTAGGCGATTTACCTGCTTCATCTGCAATAATGTAAATCTTGTCTCCTCCACGTAAGACCTCATAAACCATTGATACCTGCCATTGACCAGAATTTCGATCGGCATAAACACCGGTATAGATTTGTCGACCGTCCTCATGAAATACTTCGATCAACGCACTTGGTGCTGCCGTTCCATATAACGTTCTAGTATAACCATAGACTGAGCTATTTACAGTAGGAGAGGCTGACACGATCGTCGGCTCAATTGCCGTTAATAGCAGCGGTTCGCTTACTAATTTCCCTCTAGCGTCTGCACTTAAAATAAATTTCGTCCCTGGCTTTATAGGGTTTGAGTCGGGCATTCTAAAAGAGAACTCCCCTTGATTACTTGCAGTTGTTTTCCAGATAAAGGTCCCGTCCTCATAGGTGAAATACACTGTAGCCAGAGATTCAGTGGTTCCAAAGAACGTATAATCCTTATCGGCGTATACTGCCCCCGTCACTGTTGGCTTTGGTGTAATTTCCGTTGGCTCCACTGCAGTAAATATAAACGGAGCACTTTCCTTCATATTTGGCGCGATGGCAGTTAGATAATATTTGCTATTGGGGGAGAGCTCCAAATTGTAAAATGTAATATGGCCACTAGGAAGCGGATATCCTTCCGAGACGATCGCACCTCCACTATCCCTGATGTAGAGCTTTATTCTCGAGTCGGGAAGTGTAACGGCTTCCAAATACGTAAAATCACTAAAAATCTCACCGACAACTTGGGGTGTAGGAGTAACCTCCTTTTTCTGAACAACGATTTTCAATGGCTCACTTATTATTTTCTCGTAACCTTTAGCATAAACATATAAAGTTTCTCCGGCAATCGCTGGCGATACTAGTGACACCCCGAAGCTATCCACATATCCAGTCTCACCTTCACCAATTAACGATCCGTCACTGCGTTTCACAAAAATACGCGATTTTTTTTCAGCCCTACCTGAGATATATAAGGATTCCTCAAGAATAACATTTTCAACTTTAGGAGATAGAGTTACGACAGTTGGGGCTACAACGGTCACATATCTTGGTTCGCTTCTTCTTTTTCCTTCCGCTTCTGCATATACAGCAACTTGATCCCCCACGCTCAAGGGTTTAGATGGATCTAAATAGACTGAAAAATCACGACCTAAATTGTTAACCTGGCCTAGCAAAGTACCGTCTATTTTTGTAACCGTAATTTTATTGGACCAATCCTCTACAACACCTGTAACATACCTGCTGTCATCATAGACAACACTTGTTACAGAAGGAGTAGCAGTCTTAGGCCGTTCCATAATTTGGACTTCATAACGTTCACTCTTCCATCCGCTATCCGTAAAAATGGTCACATATAGTATTGTTCCACCCTCAAGCTTAAGCCCCGGATTATGATCGTATAAACCGATATGGAAGAACTTATTGAATTTTTGTGGTGTATTTAAAATACTACCATTTTGCATCTCTACTTTGATTGAGAAGTCTTCCTCTAAATGCATTACACCACCAGATAAATACCCAAGATCCGCATAGACCGTATTCAATACCGTCGGCAAAGGCGCCTCTTCTCTAATCACAATGTCCGGAATGGTTAGATTTTTCCCAGCTTCTACGGTAACCTCTTCCGTTTCGTATAGTTCCAATCCAAGGTAAATCTGAATGACATAGGCTCCGGGAGCTACATTACTGAATTGAAACCTTCCACCTAAAGTTGTTTCTGCCTTATATTCCCCTACAGTGCCATTGACTCCCGTAAGATAAACAGGTAGACCATAGATGGGCAATGGTGTCGTCGCATCATACTCTTGGTAATATAGACCGCCTGTAACCTCTATATTTCTTTTAGGAACTGTTTGCGCTGAAGATTGTACGGCGTTGCCATTTTTATATGTAAGGGAGTACAAAATTACCTGATCTTCATCCCCATTTTCAATAACAGGAACTGTTAACTCCACTGTTGTATTGTTATCAAGTAAAACAATATTGCTCACGCCAACTGTTTGTAAAGCGCCGTTATTTATTTTTCTCGATACGATGAAATCCGAAGCAACAGGGGCGTTAGATAACTTCTGATTAAATAGGACTTGGATAGTTCCTTTAGAGGCCGAAATGCTTGTCACAGCCAGATTCACCGTACCTCGACTGCCTCCCCCTCCACCACCACCTCCTCCGCCGCCTCCAAACATAGGAGTGCTTTGGGCGCTTGGCACTATGGACCCTTTTGCCTCATCGGCTATAACTACATTGCCGATCTTACCATCGCCAGTTATGTTCGACTTGCTCCTTAGGTCCAAAGCTTGGACAATTACATCTTTATTAAGGATGATATTAGGCTGGTCTATCCCTTCTTTAACCATCAGTTTTTTTGTTTCTCCAGAGCGTATTTCTAGTCTATGAATTGTTCCGTTTACATTAATATTATCGAAATCACCTGCAAATGAAACATTTCTTGCATTCGCCCCTTCCACTCGAGGCAATATATTTACTCCAAGAAAGCCTTGACCTGTAACACCGTTTTCCTCAATCGTACTACTTGAAATAATGTCTGTCGTTTCAATCGTCGTAGACCCTTCGGCAACAACCCTAACCGAATGATTTACCCTATTGACCATTACTCGCTCTATTTGACTATCTTTGATATGGATACTGTTTGATCCACCGCCTTCAATCCGAACGGTACCATCTACTTGAAGTTGTTCCAAATATACGTTACCCTCACCGACTTCTTTCGAAATCAGCAAGTCCCCCATGATGTGTACATTCTTTAAAGTGACGTCTGCTGACCGAATTTCAACATTTTTTTGTAAGTTCGTGGTAGAAGTCCCGCCAAAAACACCGGCCATGTTATATATCTTTGTATTCATCGCATAGGTAAGAGCATTATTAAGCACTACTACTGATTCAGCTCGAGTCATAGGGCGTTCAGGTTGAAAAGCCCCTTCAGAATCATTCTTCATAATCCCTTTAGCAAGAACCTGCGCCACGGACACTTTGCTCCATAAAGGAACAAATTCTGAATCTGATGATGACACCGACTCTGTCGTAGTCTCCATAGTAAACTCTAAAATTCTTGATATAATTACCGCGGTTTCTTGTCTTGTGATATGTTGGTTTGTGCGAAACGTATTATCACTATACCCGCTGATATAACCTTTCGAAATCGCTTTAGCGACTTCAGAATATTCCCAATCAGCTTCCTTTAAATCCGTAAAACTAACGCTGCTTGCTCCGTTCTCGTCTGAATATCGGAACGCCCGATTGATAAGGGCTACGAATTCACCTCGAGATACTACCTGCTCAGGCCGGAAGGTACGATCTGGATACCCAGTAACGTATCCCTGCTCCAGCCATGCTTTTACCTCCTTTTCCGCCCAATGTCCCTTCATATCTGTAATTACATCATTGGTTTCAGCCTTAATGAGACCGATTGGATTCAGAAGGAAAAGAATAAGAAACACATAACTTAAACGAAGCACAAGTTTGGATATCATGAGTCTACACTCCCTATTTTTTCTATTGCAGCAAACAGGCCTATTTTCTCACATATAATCTAGCAAATCCACATTATTTTCCGGTTGAATTATTTCTTTTTTGGTAAACTCGTTCCTTATCAATACGTAACATTTCAAAAAGGCACCGATCTTATTTGATCCGTGCCAACCCTATAATTTTTTGTATATTTATTAATCCAAGCGTATTCGCTTTCACCGTAACTCACTCAACCGACATATTACGCCTAAGCCACCACATCCGCCGTTCTTAACCTCCGAACCGCTACCGCACTGAATAAAGCCGTATACAGCCCATTCATCACGACACTGGTCCACTGCCCCTGCGCAGAAAGCCCCTCCTGGCTGAGCGCACCCATTCCAACGGTCAACAAGGAGTGCGGGTACAACAGTCCCGCTTTTGCAACATAAAAGCCGAGTCCGACAAAGGCCGCGCATAAGCCAATACCGACTGGAGCCGCGAAGCTGCGGATCCGCAGAGATAACGCGAGCTGCAAGCTGCTCAACGTAACAGAGGCCATCCAGCCGTGCAGCAGCCAGCCGGGTAATTCCTCAGGAAGTTCTGAGACGGTAAACCCGACCCCTAATCCCCCAATGACATAAAGGATAGCAAATATGAACTGAACAAGCCCCAGAAGCACCCCCGCCACGATCAATTTCGCAAAAAAGAGTCCCGCCACTGGTACCGGAGCGCTCATCAGCATGTTCCAGTTTTGATTGACATGCTCCAGTCTGCACAGATAGGCACAGCAAATCGCGATCAGCATTGGGAGAAAAAACTGCGCATAAAATAAACTTACTTGAGACCAAAGACTGTACCATTCCTTTTGTAATGCGGCCTGATTCATATAAAAATTCGCGCATCCGATCAGCACACTGACAAGCGGCAGCGTCAGAAGGACCAGCCATAAGTATGAATGCCGCAGCTTCATCCACTCGGCCGATAAACATGCTCCCAGCAGCTTCATCATTTATACCTCCTGTCTTGATACATGAAAGCGTCCTGCCGTATAAATCACCAAGCCAACGGCAGCAAGAACGCCCAGCTTCATCAGTACGTCTCCCGCTTCACGCACCGCAAACTGCAGCCCGCCGCCATCAAAGCGCTGCACGACCGGGCTTAGCCCCGAATAGTACGACCATATTATCCACTGGCGGATTCCGCTCGGAAACAGCTCCCCCGTTACGCCGAGGAACCCGCCGATCATTCCGGCGCAGAGCGCGAACGCTTGGTTAGGCAGCGCTAGAGATAACCACAGCTGCAGCGCTATAATGACGAGATGCGCAGCCATCGTCCCGAGAAGCAGCCGGGCCAACAGTGTAAGAGGCACCGCCTCCGCAAAGCCTTGGGCGATGCCAAAGCCTGCAATGGCGGCGCTCTGCACAAGGCAGGCGAGCAGCAGGATCAGAGCAGCGCAGCTGTATTTTGCCGCATAGAGCCGCCCCCGCTTCACCGAAAGGGACAGCAGCAGCTTCCAGGTATTCCCCTTATGCTCCATGTCCCCGATTCGCGATACACAGATCGCCGCAGCAATCGGGGCAAAAAGCCCATTCAGCGATGCCACGATGGCAATTACCGGCTCCCAAGCGGCTTGATCGGGGTTGCGGGCGATGGCCATACTAGCCGCAGCGAATGCCCACGCCAGCTGTACACCTACCAGCAGAAGCACACTCAAGCCTACATATCTGCGCCGCAGCTTGTAAAACTCTAGGGCTAACGCCTTGATCATAAGCTGATCTCCTTTCCCGTCAGGTCAAGGAAAATATCCTCCAGGCTTTTGCGAGTTTCCTCGATCCGCAGCACATCGATGCCCGCGGTCAGCAGCTCCCGGTTCGCCCGAGCCACCTCCGCATCCGGCAAGCTGCCCAGGGCCAAGCTCTCTCCCTGCCTGACAGGCTTCAGCCCATACGCGGTAAGCAGCCTTTCTGCTTCCAAATTGCTGCTTGTTCGAATGCGGATCGCAGCCCGGCTTCGGCCCCGCAGCTTCTCCATACTGCCTTGAAAACGCATTTGGCCCTGATGAATAATACCTACGTTGGTTGCGATCAGCTCGACCTCAGAGAGCAGATGACTGGAAATGAGCACCGTCATCCCAAACCGCTGCGGCAGCGATGTGATCAGCTCGCGGATTTCCCCGATCCCTGCGGGATCCAGCCCGTTCGTCGGCTCATCCAGCACCAGCAGCTTCGGAAAGCTGAGCAGAGCCATGGCAATTCCGAGGCGCTGCTTCATCCCTAAGGAATACTGGGACACCTTCTTGTTCTTTTGCTGCTCCAGCCGGACAATCCGCAGCGCTTCAAGCACATTTCGGTTCGGCACCTCCCGCAGACGCTGCACCACCCGCAGGTTTTCCAGTCCGGTCAAATGACCGTAATAGGAGGGGGACTCGATCAGCGAGCCCGTCAGGCTAAGAATGGAACGGCGATGCGCCTGCAGCTCCTTCCCAAAGACCGTCACCTGCCCCTTCGTCGGATGGACCAGCCCCAAAATCATTTTCAGCGTCGTCGTTTTCCCCGCCCCGTTCGGACCTAGAAAGCCGTAAATTTCTCCTTCGTGCACCGATAGATTCACATCCTGCACCGAATAGCTTCCGCCATAGCGCTTAGAAAGCTGATGTGTAGACACAATTGCGTTCGTCATGATTTCCTCCATGCCTCGCTTCATTTCGACTTGAGCTCATCATACAGACCGCCCCTTGCTTCAAGCTGACGCCAACCTTACGATAACCTTAAATCTTCACCTACTAGGGAAAAATGGATCCAATTGGGCAGAAAGCACGGTATACTTAGCTTGGGTGATCTGAACTTGGAAGAGCTAAAAAACAAGAAGCTGCTCCTCGTCGATGACGAGCGGGACCTGCGTGAAATGGTTGACGGCTTTCTACGGAAAGAAGGCTTTACGCGAATTTATCAAGCCGCGACGTGTGCGGAAGCATTGGAGCTGACCCGGTCGATTCGGCCGGAAATGATCATATTGGACATCATGCTGCCGGATGGAGACGGATTTTCGCTGCTGAGCGCGCTTCGACAGCATACGAGCGTGCCGGTGCTGTTTCTATCGGCAAGAGGCGAGGATGCGGATCGGCTGCTCGGCCTTGGGCTCGGAGCCGATGATTACTTGGCGAAGCCGTTTTTGCCGAGGGAGCTGGTACTGCGGCTGACGGCCATCCTGCGCAGAGTGTATACGCCGCCGCAGCAGGAGAAGCGGCCTGTGTTCCAGCTAGGCAGCCGCCTCGTGGATCTGGAAAGCGGAGTCGTGCGGCGGGAAGGGCTCCATCGGGAGCATGGGGGCAAGCAGGAACAGGAGCATAAGCATGAGCAGAAGTACGAGCATGAGCAGCCCTTGACGGCTAAGGAGCTCGTCCTGCTGGCGAAGTTTTACGAAAACCGGAACCGGATCGTGACCAACGATGCACTTTGCCAGGCCGCGTGGAACGACGACTACTACGGTTATGAGAACACATTAATGGTTCACATCCGCCGCATCCGCGAAAAGATCGAAGACACCCCCTCCGACCCGCAGCATCTGCTGACCGTGCGCGGCTTAGGCTACAAGCTGCTCGTTAAGGAGGAAGGGTGAACATGGCGAAAAGTCCTGTGCGCATCATCCTGCGTTTTTTAAGCGCGACCCTGATCATTTCGATCTCGCTGCTCGTCGTAAACTTCGCCCTGCTTCCCTTTTGGATTAGTAATGGGGTGAATGAGGGGCAAACTCCTGCCGAAGTCGTGCGTCTGGTCGCAGGAGATCTGCAGGGCTCAGATGGCGATTACTCCCTGGATGCTACCTCGGAGGGTCTGCTGGAGGAGCTGCAGGGCTGGGCCATGCTGATCGACTCGGAAGGACACGTCATTTGGCGACATCAGCTGCCGGAAGAGCTTCCGTCGTCTTACAGTCTGACAGACGTCGCGCAATTTTCCTTTAACTACTTGCAGGATTACCCCGTGTTCGTGTGGGAGCATCCGGAGGGACTGATGGTCGTCGGCTATCCCAAAGGCAGCCTAGCGAAATATCAGCATATTTTCCCTACGAGCTGGGTGAAGGACTTGCCGCAGCGGGTCGGACTCCTCCTTCTCGGCAATATCGCGCTCGTTCTGCTGGTTTCCCTAGTCATCGGTTCCTTGCTCGTCCGCTCGATCCGCCCTTTAACACAGGGGATCGAGGCGCTGGCCCAAGACCGGGAGGTTCAGCTCAAGCCGAAAGGAATTCTCGCGGATCTCGCGCAAAGCGTGAATCATGCCTCGGCCCTGCTGCGCCGCAAAAACGAATCGCTCCAAAGCCGGGACGAAGCCCGGGCCAGCTGGATTGCCGGCGTTTCCCACGACATCCGCACGCCGCTTTCTATGGTGCTTGGGTACGCCAGCGAGCTGGAGGAGCACGGGGACATCCCCGCTCCGCAGCGCCGTCAGGCGGGAATCATCCGGCACCAAGCCGAAAAGCTGCGCGCGTTGGTCAGCGACCTGAACTTGGTCTCGCTGCTGGAGTACGAGATGCAGCCGCTCCATCTAAAGCCAATTCGGCTGGCTGCGCTCACCAGACAAGTGGCGTCGGATATTCTCAATCAAGGCTTAGACCCGCATTTTACACTGCACATTGACGAAATGGATGAAAGCGCGCGAGTTCAAGGAGACGAACGACTGCTGCTCCGCGCCCTAACAAATCTTGTGGAAAATAGCATCAAGCACAATCCCGATGGCTGTGAAATTCGGCTGCAGGTATCCGTCGATGAGTCGGAACAGCGGTGCAGGGTGAAGGTGAGGGATGATGGAAAGGGCATACCAGAGAGCACGATTCGTGATATGGGGGAGCTTCCCTATGCAGTGAAGCGAAAGATACAAAATAAAGATGAGCCTAGCGGAGGCCTTGGGCTTCCGATGGCGGCGAAAATATGCCGGGCTCATCATGGAGACTTGATGCTATCAAGCGGCGAATGCGGAAAAGGATTAACAGCGGAGCTGCGTCTTCCCATGCAGTCGGGTTGATGGGGTGCAATCACCTAATCCTCCCATCGGAGGGGCCCCAAAAATAGGAAATGGGGAGGGGCGATACGATGAGAGGAGGCCCTAGCGTGGGTCTCGCTGATACTTCAGTCTGATAACCAGCATGGACGAATCCTCCATCCATAGCCGAGCCTCCTCGATCTTTCCTTATGAAAAATCCTTTTTATATTTGACAGCCATGTAAATTCCACCAGCTAATAATGCCAGCGTATATTTGAACAAGAAAAAGATGTTCCACATATATTCTTTAGGGAAAATTACGTCACATAGAATAATTGCCCACAGCATACAGTAACTGCTTTTCAAAAAGATTTTATTTGTCCGTTCGTCGTTTTGCCCAATCTTCTTGTAAAATACATAGGCAAAAATCGCGCTGCCCATAAGCAGTAAAAATCCAACTCCAATGAGAATATTCCAATTTCCTGAAGATTGTTCAGCCCAGGCCCTTAAAGGTTGAAACATTGCGTTATAGATATCTCTGATAGATTCAATTATCATTTTGATCATTTCCTTTCACATAAGTAAAAATTTCATTTACATCAACATTAAAAAAATCGGCAATTCGAAAAGCTAACAGTAGCGTCGGAACATAATTTCCTTTTTCCATTACGAAGATGGTCTGTTTGGAAACTCCGACTTTCTCTGCTAATTCTTGCTGAGACATTCTGGCAAGCACACGATATTCATAAACCTTATTTGATATCGAATCACCGAAATTCTTTTTCATGACCATCACCTCATGAACCACATTATAAACTATGTTTTTACTAAAGTAAAGTTTACTTATACTTATGAATAAAACACGTTTATTTTTGCTTAATCTGTTTTGATTTCCTAGAGGTATAAATGAGGAACAGGCCTCAAAGAAAAGAGCTGAGCCCCGATCAATGACCGAAGCCCAGCTCTTATCGTCATAACACACACCGCTTCCGCTTGCGGCTAGCGCAGTGCCCCTTGCTCCTCGCTCTTCGCCGGGGCTTCTTCATGCTTCAGCTGCTGATGAACGAAGCGGCGGTACAGCTCATGCGACTCCATCAGCTCCTCGTGCGTGCCTTGACCCGTAATGACGCCGCGATCAAGGAAGATGATCCGGTCGGCTTCAAGCACGGTGGAAAGCCGATGGGCGATGATCAGCGTCGTCCGCCCCTCCATCAGCCGCTCCAGCGCCTTTTGCACGAGCGATTCACTCTCGCTGTCCAGGTTGGAGGTCGCTTCATCAAGCAGCAGCAGCCGTGGATTCCGCAGCAGCGCCCGGGCAATGGCCAAGCGCTGACGCTGGCCGCCGGACAGCTTCATCCCGCGCTCGCCGACCTCCGTATCGTAGCCCTGCGGCAGCCGCTCGATAAACTCTACGGCTCCCGCCTGCTGCGCGGCCTCCACCAGCTCCTCGTCCGAGACAGGACGTCCCAGTCCGTACGAAATATTTTCCCGAATTGTGCCCGACATCATCGGACTTTCTTGCGAAACATATCCGATCCCTTCACGCCATGCTTGCAGGGGAAGCTCCTGAATCGCATCCGAACCGAGCCGGATCGCCCCTTCCGTCGGCGTATAAAACCGTTCCAGCAGCGAGAAAATCGTCGTTTTCCCCGAGCCGCTCGGCCCGACAAAAGCGACCGACTGCCCCGGCTCAATCGCACACTGCAGTCCCCGCAAAATCGGCTCCTCCGGCCGATAACCAAAGGACACGTATTCGAATCGGACGGGCTGCTGCCAGTTGATCGGTTTCATCACAGCCGCTGCTGTGTTCACGGAAGCAGTGTCTTCCTCCCGCTCCGTGTGCAGAAGCTCCTGAATGCGAAGCGTCGCTCCCATCGCTTTTTGAAAAGCGGTAAAGAAAGACGCCAGCTGCGTAAACGGCACGACGATTTGGAACATGTAGAGAATCACCGCTACCAAAGAGCCTGCAGACAAATCGCCGGAAGCGACCCGCGCGCCGCCGTAACCGATCAGCACAACAAGCACCGCCATGATTACGGTCGTCATCAAAGGCGATACGAATGCCTGAATTCTCGCTTCGCGCAGCCCGTAGCCAAACAGCTTGCCCACCATGCCTTTGCCTGCTTCCGACTCGACCGACTGGGCATTGTACGCCTTCACGAGACGAATCTCGCTAAGCACCCGGGCAAGCTGGGCACTGAAGGAGGCCAGCTGATCCTGCGTTTCCAAGGAAATCTTGTACACCTTACGCCCAATGGGCATTAAGATAAGCATCGCAACGGGAACGGAGCCCAACATGATCAGCGTCATCCGCCAATCGATGATCAGAAGAATGGCAACGGCGCCAACAATCGAAACCAAGCCGGAAACCAGCGTGACCAAATGGTTGGTCATTAATGTTTTCACCGTGCTGGTGTCTTGGGTTACCCGGCTCATCAAGGCTCCGGATTCATGCCGATCAAAGTGATCCACGCGAAGAAACAGCAAATGCTCCCAAAGCAGCGACCGAATTTTCGCCACGAACGACTCACCAATGTACGTCATCAGGTAAAAGGAGAAGCCTCCGGTGACGGTCTGAAGGACAAAGGCCAGCACCAGCCAGACGATCGTTCCTCCACCCAGGAAGCCAGGCTGCTGAAACTGGTCGATCAGGTCCTTGGTGAACAACGGCACGACCAGTCCCGCAACCGCCTCCAGTAAACTAAGCACAATGGCAACGACCAGCAGCCATTTCGCAGGCTTGGCCAGCCGAAGCAGCTCAACAAAGCCGCTCCACCCGCCTGCCATTCCATCATTCTTCATTTCCATGGAGAACAACCCCCTTCGATCGAAGATAATGATCCGCCGCCTTGGCAAACTGCTGCTCTTCTTCCGGAGTAAATGGGGATAACAACGGAGATGTCATCGATTCCGGAAGGTCGAGTCCCTCCAGCTTCGCCAAGTCATTCCAGCTAAAGCCTTCTCCAAACATGTCCTCCACAAGCGTAAGGAACTCCGCAACCTTCTGCTGAACCATGTCCGCCTCAGGAGGATATTCCTGCAGAAGCAGCTTCATTTGCTGAAGAATCCGCGTAGAGGCCAGGCTCCACTCCGCCTCTTTTTCTTCATAATGATCCATGAAGTAGTCAACCACCGATCGGGGAAAATGCTCTTTCATCCAATCGAGCTGCTCCTTCTCATTCATAATGTTGTGAATGAGGAAGGCACAAATTTTGGGATCAAAGGCGGGCTCGGTATCCAGCACGGCCATCGTTTGATCCATCGCTTTCAGAATGCGGTTCATATGGTCTCTTTTTTGCAGCATCAGATCTTTTTGATATGCAAGTGACTCCCGCACACCGGACGGCTGCTGCTGCATCAGTTCCTTGATTTCTTCCAGCGAAAAGCCTAAATATTTAAAAGCAATAATACTTTGCAGCGGCAAAAAGTCTCGATCCTCATAGTATCTCCGTCCCGACTCACTTACATAGCTGGGCTTTAATAAATCCTTTTGCTCATAGAAGCGGAGCGCACGCTCGCTGACTCCCGCAGTCTTGGCGAATTCACCGATCGACATTCGTTTGTTCAAGTTCCTCGCCTCCTTGACCCCATCATACAACTTGACGTTACGTCAGAAGCAAGCTTTGGTTTGTGAACAATGCGTGAACGTGTACGTAAGCAGCTTCGCCATTGCCATATAGCAATGCAGCGTAAGCCGCTCTAAACAAACATGGATAGCATGCGCCATCTTTTAGCAAAATAAAAAAGCATGACTCCATACAAGAAGATGTAAATGAAAGGGCTATACCATGGATATCCTCAAGGATTTGGCTGTCGTATTAGGCAGAATCGTAACTATCTTTCCGGTCATGCTCATCATCACCTTATTTATGGGCAGACGCTCTATTGGAGAAATGCCGGTTTTCGATTTTCTCGTGATTTTGTCCCTGGGATCCGTGGTAGGAGCGGATATTGCCGACCCTAATATTCAACACCTGCCAACGGCCTTCGCCATTATCGTCATTGGTATCGTCCAAAAAATATTTTCCCATTCGGCAATCAAATCGCGCTGGTTCGGAAAGCTCGTTACCTTTGAACCGATCATCGTCATTTATAACGGGAAATTCATCTACCAAAACGTAAAGAACATAAACTACTCCATTGATAACTTGTTGCAGATGCTTCGGGAGAAAAACATTTTTGACGTACAGCATGTTCATCTTGGGGTGATTGAGGGAAGCGGAAAGCTAACGATCATGGAGCTCGCGAACACGTCCGCTTCGTACCCTATCATTCGTGAGGGGAAAATCGAGAAGAATGTTTTGTCCAAATTTGGAGTTCATGACATGTGGCTGAAGGATCAAATGAAGCAGCAGCAAGTTCAGCTTGAGGATATTTTTCTGGCAACCATTAATGAACAGCATGCTTTGCATATTATGAAATACGAGGACAAGGAGCCTTCCCCTTTGCCCCCGCTATATCATTAAATCCAAGAATAGTCCTTTATTTCACCAGCTTCTTACGCAGCCCTTCCAGCTCGTCCACCATCGCCGGGCGGCGCGGGTATTTTTCGATCAAGCGCTGAATTGCAGCTAACGCGGCAGTTTTTGCCCCCGCTGCCGAATAACCCCGGATCAGCTTGCATACGCCTTTGTATTTTCTGCGATCCGTAGCTGTCGCCGCTTGCTCTTCAATATAATTCTCATAGATCGTATAGGTCTCCTCAGGGAATAAAACGGACAGCTGTCTTCCATAATCCTCAATGAGATTCGGATGTTCCTGCACGACCTGTAAAAGTCTAGCCTCTTCCCCTTCCTTCGATAACAAATCCGCGTATATATGATACATATAAGCCTTCGACAGCTCTTGAAGGAGAGCTTCCCGCTGCTCCTCCCATATTTCTTCGGACGAACAAAGCTCCTTTATTTTACGGTAAAACGACGTATCTCCCTTCAGCAAAATCAGACGGGCCATCTCCAGCCGCTTCTCCCGGTTTCCTGTTTCTGCATAAATACGCTCCAGTGCATATGCCCACTTCGACGGCTCTAGAAAGGAACGATCTTTGCGAAGAGCATCAGCAGCAAGCTTTTCCGCCCAATCATAATTTTTGGCAGCTATTGCCCGCTTCACAACGATCATGCGGATTTCAGGCACTTCAAGATGCTCCAGCAAATATTGCTCTGATGCAGCCTCCCCTTCCAACCGTTCGATGATGCCATGCGTGATGAGATATCGATCCGGGTACTCTTTTCCACCGTACATGTTCCCTAAGATCGGAAACAGCTCATAGACCTTCTTCGCTTGGTTTTGGTCCTGCACCAAATACACCGCGCTTCGCAGCAGCTTGTACCCAACTTCCTTCCACTCGGAAAAAGCTTTTTTCTTTACGGTCTTTAAGAGCGAATCAAACATCGCTTTGTGCAGGTTTTCGGGGGCAGACTTGCTGCATTCCTCGATCGCCTCCAAGCTAAAATCAATGGTGTCCCCGGCCGCGCCGGATGACGTATCCGCGTGAGAGATCAGCTTCGCCGTTTCCGCCAAAATATGAAGCTGAATATCCATGGCAAGCAGCTGGTCCTCAAGCATCTTACTTCTCGCTGCGATTCGGATCAATTCGTCACAAACCCGATTGCAATCTCCATAGTGTAAAAAGCCGCGATCCGAGTGGTAGCTGATCAGTTTTTTGATTTGTTCTTTCATTTCCGGCAAGGTTATCATATCGGCCATCCTATTCACTCCAGCCCTGATTCATATGTCCCCATTATAGCAAAAAAAGGCATCGACCTTGTGCGGTCCATGCCAGCCTCTTCCTCTAATCCTTCAAAAGCGCATTCGCGATTAATGCATCGAACTTGCGGATATCGACGCCTTTTTGCAGTTTCACTTTAATGTGCCCCGCCCGTGTCCACAGCTCCACCTCTGCGTTAAAATCGAGGAACCGCCCTGCGTTCTCGGTCGACCACATGTTAATTGAGGAATACGGCAGGGAATAAATCTCCACCTTCTTGCCGGTGAGCCCCTGTGCGTCCCTTACGATCAACCTCTTGTTCGTAAAGATCGCCGAATCGCGGAACGTTTTGTATGCCGCAACCGCCACTTCACCCGGAACAAGCAGCTCATTTACATCGGACGGAACCGGACACTCCGCCACCAAGGTCCATTCCAAAATACTTTGCGTTGCCATTTACATAACCTCCCTTAGGTCTTTTTTACACGTTACGCCAGAATCGGCCCATTTATCCACATTAAAAATACGCAAACTCTTCTTCCGGGGTTCCAGCATGTCTACACCGCGTCCGCAGCGGATGCTCATTTCTAAACACACCTCGTCCTTGAGTTTCGTCTATCTTTTACATGCGGTGCTTCAAGGTTTGTTCCAGTGTCAAAAGAATCTGAGGCTGTTCCTGCATCAACCTTTGGAATGCCTCCCGTCTAATCGACAACAGGATCGAGGGAACAAGGGCTCTTACCGTAGCCGTTCTCGGAATATTTTTTAACAGCGCGATTTCGCCAAAATGATCACCATCCTGCAAGACAGCCACCCGTGTGTGTCCACCCTCCGGCACCTGCTTGACCACCTCAAACTTGCCGCGAACAATAAGGTAACATTGATTCCCTTCTTCCCCTTCACGTACAATCTCCTCACCCTCCTGACAAGTTTCAGTAGTGAAGAGAGCCGCAATATTTTGCAGGAGGGGCAGCTCGATGCCATGGAAGAACGGCATTTGGGCAAGGCGCTCCACATCAACCGATGCATGCAGTCCGTCTCTGGAAACCTGGAAGCCCTGCTGCTTTTCCCATAATCTAAAGTACAAGCCGCGACCCCGCAAAAGCTCCTCATGTGTGCCGGATTCAACGACCCGTCCTTCTTCAAAAACATAAATCAGGTCTGCATTCACCACAGATGCCAATCGGTGAGTAACGGAAATAATCGTCATTTCTCCGCGGATGCGCTGCAGCAGCTGGACGATCTCCGCTTCTGCGGCAGGATCGAGCGCCGAGGTCACTTCATCAAGCAACAAGAGGGAAGGCTTACGAAGCAGCGCTCTCGCAATAGCCAGGCGCTGCCGCTCACCGCCCGACAGCGTTCCGCCCCCTTGATGAATCCAAGTATCGTAACCGTTCGGCCATCTCTGAATGACCTCGTGAATGTACGCCTGTTTGGCGGCGGCCAGCATTTCGGCTTCGGTGCGGTCCTTTCCGTCAAGCAGAAGATTGTCCCGAACCGTCGCCTCAAACAAGAAGGTATCCTGCGTAACCAGGGTTAAAAGCTTGCGCAGCGAGGCTTCGCTGACGTTTCGCAGGTCATAGCCATCCAATGTCACAGTCCCGCTTCTCGGGTCGTAAAATCTCGACAACAGCTGCAAAGCCGTGCTTTTCCCGGATCCGCTCGGACCGACGAATGCCACATAGCTGCCTGCCGGGATACCAAGAGTGACCTGACGCAGCTGGTCAACATCCTCGGCGTAGCCGAAGGTAACCTCATTCATTCGCAACGTCCCGGTAAACGCCGGCAGCTCTACAGGCACGTCCGGTTCCGGCACCTCGGTCCGATGCTCCATCATCTCGTTTACCCGTTTAAAGCTGATGCTCGAATCGATCAGAATCGGAATCAAATACGCTAAATTGGAAGCAGATTGCCCGACCGTCAAAAACAGGGTGAAAAAGGCCATAAAATCCCCGACCGACATTTCGTCATGAAAAACCAAGTACCCGCCGAACCCCAACATAATCCCGTTCAAAAACAGCAGGGCCGTTAACGGCAGACGTTCCATCAAGGAGTTGATCATATGTAACCGCAAACCGGAGGAAAACAATGACTGAATATGCTTTGCCGCTCGTTCTTGAAACCGGGGCTGTTGATATAAGCTTTTTATCGTTTTTTGCCCCTTAATCGTCTCATCGATCATATTAGAGAACTGCTCCTGGGCTTGCTTGTAGGCCGAATTGGCGGATTCGGATTTACGCTGAAGCAGGCGCGGACCGACAAACAGCAGAAAAGAGCCGGCAAGCATCGCAAGCGTAAGCTTCCATCCAACTGCAAACAGCATCCCTAGTCCGAGCAGCACATTCAGCCCCTGCTTTACGGTTAACGGAAACGAACCGCTTACCACACGTTCCATGACCCCCATATCGGATATAAAACGGGAGACAAGGTCGCCCACCTGATACCGCTGGTAAAAGGACTGTGACTGTTTTTGCAAATGCGCATAAAGCTGAGTTCTCAATCTGCGAATCATCTCCCCGCTCAGCTTTCCTAAGGAAAAATCTCCAGCGGTGTTCGCAACAATGTTAAGGATTCCCCCGCCAAACAGCACGGCCATGATGATGAGAAATGCTGTACCATTTTTCGGAGCAAACGCATCGTCCACCAAATATTTCAGCGCCAAAGGCGTCGCGACCATATATACGACTTCAATGAAAATACTAACGATAAAAACAAAGAATAGCATTCTACTTTTTACAAAGTGATTGAGCACCATTTTAATAAAAGCCATGACATTTCCCGCCCCCCTTGAAGAACCCCTACTCCATATCAAAAAAGAGCATCAACCTAGAGTCGATGCCCCTGCTATCCTATATAAAAAAATAGGCTGCCGTTCGAAGCCCTTACCAAGTTCTACTACCCAAATTATACTCCATGGGGGCTTTCAGGGATAGCCACTAACGCTGTGAAGATGGTTACATGCCTCCTTACGAAATATTAAATAACTACACTACATTCTAAAGTTCTTACAGTTATTTGATTTTGAGGTAAAGCTATAATTAAAAACGGGAGAGGAGGCAGGATCGCACAATCATGTAAGCGCTTAATCCAATTATTGAATTTTGCTAGGAGGGATGCATTCCATGAGTACATTGCTCAACAAAACCATCTCGATCATACTTACAGCGGCGTTGCTTATTCCGTCCTTTGGACTATTTTCAGCGGTGAAGGCTGCGGGGCCGGATATTCCGGTTATGCTGTATCACCGGATTGTAGCGAATGCGACGGACGACTGGACGCATACAAGCATAGAGAACTTCTCGAAGCAGATGAAATATTTAAGCGACAATGGGTACACCACGTTGTCCGCAAAGCAGTATGTCAGCATCCGGGAAGGCAAAGAGACGGCTCCCGAAAAGCCGATTTTGCTGACCTTCGACGATGCCACGCCTGATTTCATCACCAATGCGCTGCCCATTTTGAAGCAATACGGAATGAACTCCGTTCAATTTGTGGTCAGCGACTGGATCGACGGCGGGTACAGCATGACGTCAGAGCAGCTGCGAGCGCTTGCGGCCGAGCCCAGCGTCAGCCTGCAAAACCACTCCAAAACGCATAACAACGACACTGCGAACGGCGGGGTTTGGACGACCGCGATCACCAAGGAACAGGCGTCAGCCGAAATTTCCGCAGCTGCTATCTATTTGAAGGGCATTACAGGGGAAGATCCTATGCTCTTTGCCTACCCCTACGGCGCCTTTAATGCGAATGCCGAAGCGGCAGCCCAAGAAAACGGCATCAAATACGCCTTTAAAGTAGGCTATCCCGATCAAAGCCATTATGCCGTCGGCCGACATTACATGATGAGAGGCACGACCCTAAGCGAATTCGCCGCGATGGTTGGAGGACCTCCACTGGAGGAAGCACCTGCGGAAGAGGTGGTCACCGTGTACCGCGAAACCTTCGCCGACGGCCAGGGTATAGCCGTGCAATCGGGCGGCGCAGCCCTGACACCTGTCACGGGCAAGGTTTTTGCCGGCAACGAAGACGGTGCCGCTTTATATGTAAGCAGCCGCGAGAACAATTGGGATGCGGCGGATTTCAGCTTCAGCGACATGGGCCTCACAGACGGCAAAACGTATACCGTATCCGTATCCGTTTATGTGGACGGCGATGTCGCTGTGCCTTCCGGTGCAGAAGCGTATCTTCAAACGATCGAAAGCTACGAACTTCTCGCCAATGTCAGCTACGAAGCCGGTTCAGCGCTTACCCTGACGAAAGAGTTTACCGTCGACACGAGCAAGGATTCGAAGCTGCGCGTGCAATCCAGCGAATCCGGCAAAACGGTTCCTTTTTACATTGGAGAGATGATCATTACAGAAAAGGTGTCATCGGGCGGCGAGAACCCGGTGCCGGAAACACCAAGAGATCCAGCATTGCCTTTTACCACAATCGATTTTGAGGATCAAGCATTCGGCGGCTTCACAGGCAGAGCAGGTACGGAAACGCTGACGGTCACGGATGAAGCCAATCATACCGACGGCGGCTCCTACGCTTTGAAGGTGGAGGGCCGAACGAACACATGGCATGGACCGGCCCTGCGTGTGGAGAAGTTTGTCGATAAGGGCCACGAATACCGCATTTCAGCTTGGGTGAAGCTGATTTCTCCGGCAAGCTCGCAGCTCCAGTTATCCACACAGGTTGGCACAACGAGCCCCAGCTACAATAACATCACATCAAAAACGGTCAGCACCGAGGACGGCTGGGTTCTATTAGAAGGGACTTATCGATACAACACGATCAGTGACGAGTACTTGTCCATCTACGTGGAAAGCAATAACAGCACGGCATCCTACTATATCGACGATATCCGTTTCGAATCGACGGACTCCGGTCCGATCACGATCGAGAAGGACCTCGCTCCGATCAAAGATGTGTATCAACACGATTTTCTAATCGGCAATGCTGTATCGGCGGCCGACCTGGAAGGCGTTCGGGCCGAGCTGCTCCAGATGCATCATAACGTCGCCACTGCGGAAAATGCTATGAAGCCGGATGCGATGCAGCCGACAAAGGGCAATTTTACATTTGATGCGGCGGATACCATTGTGGATAAAGTCCTCGCTGCCGGGCTGCAGATGCATGGCCACGTGCTGGTATGGCATCAGCAGACACCGGCTTGGATGAATACGATAACGGATGCGGAAAACAACACGATCCCGATGAGCCGGGAAGAAGCGTTGGCCAATATGAGGACTCATATCCGAACCGTCATGGAGCATTATGGGGAGAAAATGATTTCGTGGGACGTCGTCAACGAGGCGATGATCGATAACCCGCCGAATCCAGCGGATTGGCAAGCCGCGCTGCGCAAATCCGCCTGGTATCAGGCTATCGGGCCGGACTATGTGGAGCAGGCGTTCCTTGCCGCAAGAGAGGTGCTTGACGAGAACGGCTGGGATATAAAGCTCTACTACAACGATTATAACGATGACAATCAAAATAAAGCGCACGCCATCTACAGCATGGTGAAAGAAATCAATGAGAAGTATGCACAGGCGCATGGCGGCAAGCTTCTGATCGACGGGATCGGGATGCAGGCGCATTACAATGCCAGCACGAACCCGAATAATGTGAAAATGTCGCTGGAGAAGTTTATTTCCTTGGGTGTGGAAGTAAGTGTAACCGAACTCGATATTCAAGCGGGAAGCAACGGAGAGCTCACCGAGCAGCAGGCGAAGGCGCAGGGCTATTTATACGCGCAGCTGTTTAAGCTTTACAAGACTCATGCGGAGCATATTGCGCGCATTACGCTTTGGGGGCTCAATGACGCGACAAGCTGGAGAGCGGCAAATAGTCCGCTGCTGTTCGATAAGGATTTGCAGGCCAAACCAGCTTACTACGGCGTTATTCAACCGGATAAATTTATGGAAGAGAACCCGCCTATCGTTGTGGAAGCGAATCAAGGCAGCGCTGTTTATGCGACGCCGGTTGTTGACGGGACGGTTGATGGGGTATGGAGCCGCGCGGCGGAAATGCCGGTCAACCGATACCAGACGGCATGGCAGGGCGCCAGCGGGGTGGCGAAAGCGCTTTGGGATGATCAAAACCTGTATGTTTTGATTCAGGTAAGCGACTCTCAGCTAGATAAAAGCAATCCCAATGCCTGGGAGCAGGATTCCGTCGAAATCTTCTTGGACCAAAACAACGGAAAAACGTCGTTTTATCAAGAGGATGACGGGCAGTATCGAGTCAATTTTGACAACGAAGCTTCCTTTAATCCGGAAAGGATCGCGGATGGTTTTGCATCGGCAGCGAAGGTCAACGGAAGCAACTACACGGTGGAAGTGAAGATCCCGTTGAAGTCGATAACACCAGCTGACGCTGTGAAGCTTGGCTTTGATGTGCAGATTAATGATGCGAAGGACGGAGCGCGTCAAAGTGCTGCCGCATGGAACGATACGAGCGGCAGCGGTTATATGGACACTTCCGTTTACGGCGAACTGACTCTCACCGGGAAGGGCGGCGGTTCGACCGGTGATGGCGATGACGGTGCAGACGATGGCGACGGCAGTGGCAGCAGTGGCAGCAGCGGCGGTGCTGGAGGCGGAAGTGGCGGTGGCGGCTCTGCCCCGCAGACCGGAAATGTGGAGGGGAGCAACGGTACAGTCACCTTAAAGCCGGAATTAACCACCGACAGCGGAGCCGCGAAAGCCACCGTTTCCAGCGATCGCTTGAAACAAGCGTTGGAGCAGGCGAAGGCGGCTGCTAACGGCAGAAAGCAGGTCGTGATTGATGTACCGCAGCAGGCGGGGGCACAATCCTACGAGCTGCGGCTGCCCGCGCAAAGCCTTCAGAGCCAAGAAGCATACGTGCTTCTGCTGCAGACCGAGCATGCGACTCTGGAAGTTCCAAGCAGCATGCTGGCGGGAATAGGCGCCGCTGACCAAGTATCGATTCGCGTATCCCATGTCAATGTGGAAGAACTCGACGTCTCGGTCCGCGAACAGATCGGCAGCCGTCCGGTAATCGATCTGAACGTTGCAGCGGATGGCAAGGATCTGGCGTGGAACAATCCGAAAGCGCCTGTCACGGTATCCATTCCTTACTCGCCAACGGCGGAAGAGCTGCGCGACCCGTACCGCATCGTCATTTGGTACATCAATGACGAGGGCCGGGCCACACCGGTTCCGAGCAGCCGTTACGATGCGGCATCGGGAACCGTCAAATTCCAAACCACTCATTTTAGCGTCTATGCAATAACCTCTGTGGATAAGTCCTTTGAAGACCTGAAGGCTGTGCCATGGGCCCAGCAAGCCATTCATGCCATGGCCGCACGCGATATGATCCAAGGGACAGCCGAAGACCGCTTCTCTCCTGATGAGGCCATCAAGAGAGCGGAGTTCATTGCACTTCTTGTAAGAGCCCTTGAATTACAGGGCACAGGTGAAAATGAAGCGATGTTTAGCGATGTCAGAGCGGGCGCTTATTACTACGATGAGCTGTCCATCGCGCAGGAGCTGGGGATCGTCACCGGCTTTGAAAACAATACGTTCCAGCCGGACAGCACGATCTCCCGTCAAGACATGATGGTCTTGACGACGCGAGCTTTGAAAGCAGCCGGCAAGAAGGTCGAAGCCGGCGGAGCCTTGGACGCTTATTCTGATGCGGCGAACGTTTCCGATTATGCGAAGGCGAGCGCCGCAGGCCTGGTGAAGTCGGGCATCATCGCGGGCAAGAACGGCCGGCTTGCGCCGAACGACTCCCTTACCCGCGCCGAAGCGGCGGTCATTCTGTACCGCATTTGGGAGCGGTAATGACCATCGAATTACGGGCAAGAAGACGGAGGCCTGCTTAAACTGTACCCTGTAGAGTAGAAACTTTAACAAGACTACCCTACAGGGTTATTTTTCTTTTTTTACCCTATCCTGCCACTCAAGGGTCGCTACGTTATTCGTCCATCCACTCTTTTTCCCGCAGCTAAACTGCCGGCAATAGTTTATTTTCCTCCCCTAGGTACCTATCCAAGAATTGAACTTGCCCTCCTCATAAACTGGTTTCGAAGGAAGGGGGGTGTGAACGTGCAAATACTCGCTCAACATCCAGTATCGGCTGATGCGATTTCACCTTACATCGGACGTCCCGTAATGGCGATGTTAAGTAATGGAGATATGGTTTGTGGCGTGGTTAACCGTGTTCATGAGGGTCATTTGGTAATGAGCCCCATCGACAATGTGCCGGAAGCAGCGGTTGCCAGCTTGAAGAAGTCCATGAAAAAAGCTGTCGGCGAAAAGCTGAGAACCATGAGCAAAGTGAAAACAAAAGCATACGGCTACCCGGGATACGGCGCATATCCATACGGCTATGGCTATGGCAACTACGGCTGGGGTGCCGGCTGGTGGTGGATTTTCCCTCTGTTTTGGTTAACTGCTCTTGCGGCATTCCCATTCTTCTGGTAAGAAGAATCGGATACCATACTACCGACTGTCGGGCCTGCTCGGCAGTTTTTCTTTTTGGGAGGGTAAGGGGCTCCGCCAAAAAGACCTGAGGGGGAACGATTCCATGAATTATCTAGACCTGCTTGCCGCCATGGGCACCGGTGACGCGCATCCCGGAGGTTTTGCCGCCACGATCGAGCAGTTCAAACGGCATCCTCTCCCGGCCGACGCTCATATTCTCGAAATCGGCTGCGGCACCGGCCGAACCGCCTGTCATTTGGCGCAGCTCGGATACCTTGTGACGGCGATCGATCTTCGCCGAGACATGATTGAGAAGGCGAAAATTCGAGCGGAGCGCAGCCATACCAAGGTGCAATTCCTCGCAGCCGATGCGAAGGAGCTTCCTTTTCCCAGGGACAGCTTTGATGTGGTTATCGCTGAATCGGTCACCATTTTTGCTGGGGCTGCATCCATAGACGAGTATTACAGAGTGTTAAAGCCGGGGGGAGTGCTCTACGATCGTGAAATTGTCAGCATCGGGAGCTTGTCTGAGGCTGCCCAATGTCAGATTCATCGATTTTATGGAGTTTCGCATTTATGGGGAATTGATAAATGGAAGGAGGAGCTCAACTCACGGCCTTTCCGCCGAATGGTCATCGAGGGGCCCCTCCCATTTCCGAAGAACGTACCTACTATAGCGGATCCCTTGCAGCAGAGCGATCCTAAACTATATGAGAAGCCTGAAACCTGGGAGATCATCGCCGCATATGAGGAGATCATGTCAGCTTATGAGGATAGCCTCGGATATGCGCTTATAGTTGCTGTGAAATAACCAACGACAAGTAACGGAGAAGTCTTCCACACGAATGACTTCACTATTGCCGCTGAACCTAGTATCTATAATCTCTATAAAAACAAATGGGTGCGGGTGACCTTTAATGGTAAGTCCGTAGTCGCTAGAATTATAGACCGTTCGCCAAAAAGGCACCGTTGATTTATTTTATGGCGGTGTTGCGGATGCCCTTGATTTTCTAGGAAGCGGCAACGTGAAGCTTGAGCTCATGTCCTCATAATAAGTTATATAGGGGGCTTGAGCCCCTTCTTTTTTTGATGTTTGCACCATTTATACACGGTTATAACCGATTCCGGCATTCGTTGTTATTACGTTCTTGCGAAACTCGCTTGGACTTTTTCCGGTTTACTTCCGATATATACGGCTGAAATATAAGCCGTCCTCGTAACCGACATTTTCAGTTACTTCTGATATGCTTAGCTCGTTGTACCGACTTCCTCCTGTATACATTGACAATTGTCGAACGGAGATACACAAAATTTAAATAATAAATACAAATTTAACATAACTTTCACACTATATTATTTTACATGTTTTTACAATTGTTATAATATAAAACTACTTAGCCGAGTAACAATATACTACCTTTACCTATTTTTAGAGGTGCTTTTTTTTGAAAAAGCTCGTTAAAAAGACGATTCTTTCTGTAACTGCACTGGGTGCGATATTAAGTCTATCGGCATTTTCAGCTTTTGCAGCAGATACTCCTCATGTTGGAAACTACAGCTTTTATTTAGGAAAAGGCTACTATTCCGTTACACGTCCTGGTGTTGAGAAAGTAAAAACAACTAGCTCGGCCATTAATAATAATGAAGAAATTACCGGATACAATTATTCGCTTAGATCCAGAATTTTAAACAATGACGAGGATGCAGCGGTTACAAGCTGGGTTAGCTTCGATGAGGGCAACCGGATTTCGATGTCCTATACTTCAAAAGTATCCTCCGGCAGCTATTATAAAATGCAGATCGGGCCAAACGCGAAGGAAACCAGCTCCAACATTTACGCCAAAGGAACATGGTCTCCGGATGACAAGAACGATTTTTAATCCATAGTTTCTTTGCAGCCCGGGAACGGTAGGACCTTCCCGGGCTGCAAGGAAGGTTACAGGAAGAGGAGGAGGTCTACATATTCATTCGGCTATTGGTCTTGGAACTGCGAAGAAGTCTAGGTGTGAAGTTCATCCTTCTCATTCTATTCACCCTAGCACTGAGCATTGTGGATTCTGTCGACTTTCTTAAAATGGTCTACCGTGAAGATTATATCGGAGACACCTCATTTGTCATTGCTTGGCTAAACGGTATGGGGATGAGCATGACTCCACTCTACATGTTTGTCGCACCGGCCGTAATCGCCCTTGTCTATATTGACACGTTATGGGTAGACCGAAACACAACCTTTATGAATTATGTCATCAGCAGAAGCAGCGATTGGAAGTACATCCATGTGAAATACGCTGCCACCCTCTTTTCCGGAGGTCTCATTGCGGCATTACCCTGCATTCTCTTATATATTCTCTTCAGCATCGCCTATCCGCTCAATTACACAAGGGAAAATATATATTTAATCATGCAGAACGTGGATTTTTTTCCTGAGCTGCTTCTCTATAGTCCTCTGCTCTACTTATTGCTTTTAAGCTTTACGAAATTTTCGTTTGGCATGGCCTACACGCTGATTGGCTTATCCGTATCCGCATTATCTAATAATCGGTACATCGCTCTATCCGTACCATATATGATTTATTTGCTCGGAACCTACTTCGGATACCCTTATTTTGTACCCGCATCGACATTTACTCCGAATGCAGCAGGCCATCCGATCGATACGGTGTATATTTTCAAAGACTTTGGTATTATTGCATTCATTTGTACATGTATTTATTACTTCGTCATGCCTAGGAAGTGTAAACAATGAATATCCAAAACTTTTGCTATTTTAAAAGGGAATTTGCAAGAACAAATACATTTCAAAGATGGGCACTTGCAGGAACCATCATCCTGATCATTTCTACCGCCCGAGTATATCTTTTTGCAAGCCAAACTCGTTTCCCAGAGTATGTTTCCTTAAATATTTGGGATTGTATATTTTTGATTGCAAACCACCAAAATTTAATAATTTTCGCGTATATCCCACTATTTTTACTTCTCATTTCAGATGTATTATTTAGTACTTCTTTATCGCAGGAATACTACTACCAAATTCGACTAGGGAACCGATTCTATTGGTGGAGAAATAAAATCGTATTTGCCCTGCTGCACGCAGCTGTCTATGTCATGCTGTTGTATCTCTCACCGGTCCTTACCGCATTTCTCTTGCAGGTGCCCTTTAGTTGGGAGTGGAGTTCCTATGCTGCATATGTATTCGAACAATCCTTCATCCTTAGTCATGTACCGGGCAATTTTTCTACTTATCCGCCAACGTTCGTCGTTTTTTTGAGCGTCCTTTTATTTGCGCTGTCCATCGTTATTCTAGCAGTTATCTTTATACAAATGGCTCTCGTCTTGAATAACGGCTATGCTGGTAGTTTATTTGCTTACGGCTTGGTACTGCTCAATTACGTCGTTTTTCAAAATAGCCCGCTATCGTTATTTAATTATCTCATCATTAACAATTTATATTTGGACAGCAGATATGCAAGCGCTGGAGACACATTCATCGTAGAGGCATATACCCTACTGCTCCTCCTACTGATTTTTGCTCTGTACACAGGTTATTCCATAAGCAATAAAAAAGATTTCTTGAGTAAAGAGCATACAAGGTTGTAGAGGTGAGCGACATGCTGCGTATCATACAATTTGATCTTTCCCACTATCTCCAACTAAGAAATATCCTTCTCATGACTCTGTTTTTCTTGGCCTTGGCCATATTCAATGTCTTTGAATTATTAACCATTACGGGGAATGCATCGATTGCAGACCTTTTCCTGTTTGTTTTCGGAGGGGTTCCCGAAGGTCTGTATACTAATGTTTGGTTTATTTTACGGTGGATCATTACATATATGATTTTCGTCCTTTTATTCGGACAGATGTTAACACGCGATTTTGCTGAAAACCGACTGTATTTATTAATTCGGATCAAATCCAAACAAACGTACATTTTTTCAAAAATGATAACGCTTGTTTTATTTACTTTTGTTTATGTCCTCATTGGATTCGTGATCGTTTATGTGGTAGGCGGACTTTCCCTCACCAAAGAAATGAGCTTTAGCAGCGAGTTTCGAGCCTCTCTAGGATTGGAGGACGTTTCTTTTTCAATCCTACATTTATTTATATTGGAAATACTGGGCTTCCTCTGTGTCGGGATGCTCCTGATCCTTCTCGGATGTTTCTCTCGACTATCCAAGCATTCTGCAGTAGTGGCTGCGGTACTGCTCTTTTTAAATACAAAGCTATTCACCATATGGGATAGCCTTCATTGGTTTGCATTTCTACAGAAATCAATGAGCTTTCTGCATGTGAAAAGCCTACATCACCCGATCCCTTATAAAATAGAGAACTCCACTTTATATTTAACATGCATCTTTGTTCTATTGTTCTTACTAACCGCTTGGATATTTCATAAAAAGGATGTGAGTGTCTAATGACGGAGGAGGATCAAGTGGCAAATACGATCGCAATCGAAGTGAACCAATTCACTAAAGTGATTCGAAACCAGACGGTATTATCTGACATTACGATGCAGTTCGAAGCTGGGAAAATATATGGGATTATCGGTCACAATGGCTCGGGAAAAACCATGCTCTTTCGAGCGATAAGCGGATTTATAAAACCGACGAAAGGGGAGGTCAGAGTTTGGAAAAAGAAGATCGGAGAAAATTCGGCTTTTCCCGAATCCGTAGGGATATTAATCGAATCACCGGGCTTTTTGCCGCATAAAACCGGTTTCGAAAATTTATCCTACTTAGCAAACATAAACCATATTGTAAACGAACAACAAATTAAAGAAACAATTCGTCAAGTAGGATTAGATGCGGATGACCGTAAAAAGGTCAGAAATTACTCCTTAGGCATGAGGCAAAGACTAGGCATCGCACAGGCAATCATGGAAAATCCAAAGATTTTAATATTGGACGAGCCCATGAATGCGCTGGATAAAGATGGAGTGCAGCTCATCAAACAAATCTTGCTAGAGAAAAGAAACGAAGGCTGCACGATCCTGCTTGCCAGCCATAACGACGCTGATATCCAAACCCTTTGCGATCACGTTTATATTCTACAAAACGGAAGGTTACAGGAGGAACACTAAATGAGGCACGAAGGAATTCGCCGTTATCTTTTTTTCGTCGTTATTGTTGCTGCGATTAGCGCGTTATCCGCATGCAGCGGAAATAATAATGAGCAGCCTGCGGCCAGTCAAACGGAATTACCGGCACGAACCAGTGATGCACAATCCATTCAGCAAATAAACATTTCGGTCATCAACTCTACCAAGGAGACCATCACCAACCTGGAGCTAAAGACCGGAAATCCAAAATACGACCAGACGATTTCGGTTCCGGCTAATGAGCAGTTTCAGACCTCGTTTCCATACCAAATGGATGCTTCAAGCGAGAGCGAGATCTATCTAACGTACAAGGACAAGACTCAAGCGCCGCAAAAAATTCGTTTTCCAAAATCCGACTGGATTGATCATGGATCGATAGTGTACGTTGTGGACATCAAAGGTGTAAAGGAAAATCACGTGTACGAATATGTCTTCTATAAAACAGAAGAGGATTATCAGAATCGAAAATAAGTAATGATAGGATCCTTACCATTTATAAATGAGGCACCGACCTTCGTTGGTGGGTGCCTTTTTAGTACGACATGTTTGATTCTCTTCACCTACAACGGAATGATTCATCCGCCTTACCAAGCATTCAGCTGAAAATGATACGCAGCCGTCTTCCCGCTTCAATGGCTTGAATCCGATTCTTTACCTTTAGCTTCGCGTAAATGTTGCGAGTATGCGACTTCACCGTTTCCGCGGAGATAAACAGCTGCCGGGCAATCGCTTTATTAGGCAGGCCTAAAGCCATGTATTGCAGCACCTCAAGCTCCTGTTCTGTCAAAGGCTAGCGATATCCAGATTGCCCGGCAGTAACCGGTTCCGGCCCTGGTGAGTCGTCTCGAGCTGCATCGCATAATATAACTGCATCGCGCCCATGCGCATCACACCAAGCCGATCCGCTGCAAAAACACCCGGTAATAGCTTGTTCTCCACGTAGAGTAAGCCGCATAATCGCTCTTCTTCCATGATCGGCACACAGAGCGTAGAAAACGCCTGCGTACGTTTTCCATCCCCGCCCGTCCCCTCATCCCGAGGCAAAAAGACCTCGCCTAAATCCCTGACGCAAAAGTGTATGCGGTTTCAAAACCCGATCCATCGGGAGAGGCTGCAACGTCTCGTACTCATGGATCAGCTTCGCATTCTCAACCATGGCGAGCGGACCTTCTTTTACCATTTTCCACAGTACAACTCGATCCAAATGTTCGGAATACGCATAGCATATCCTAATATTTTCATCTTCGTATACGAGTTGGAGGTATCGATACCCAGGTGTAGTAATCATCTGCGGCTCCCTTTCCCATAACATGAAATAAGCACCAGCCTTAATGGCTAGTGCCGCCTCTCAAGTAAATCTCATCTTTCCATTGAATCCTCAGCCTGACGAATGCATTACAGCAAATGCTTGTCGGACAGCTGCTTAAGGAAGCGATAAGCGTAGCTGTTCCACCAAAGCAGCAGCACGGCCAGCACCATATACATGACCGTATAGATCCAGAACGGGATATTGACCATTAGAATGCCCGCATAATATAAAGGGAGATCAACAGCAAAAACCAAGACGGGGGCAAGCAAACGCCACTTAGCTTTCTTGAACCAAGCAACAAATACAGCAAAAACGCCCGATTTCAATATCCCCATGATTGATGATGTAAAGACGTCATCCCGATACATATCTTCAAAAAAACCGATTTGATAATATCGCATACCCAAAACACTCATTATGAACAAAACCGTGCCCACACCGCTCCAAGCCTGCATCCACAAGCTGATAACACGAAAGGAGTTGTGCCCCTCTTTCAGCTGACCCAGCCAAATTCGAATTAAGTAAAAAAAGAAGACGAGCCCAATCCAGGTGTACCCCTTTTTCCACCAATGAGGTTCATAGATATTCAACTGGGTAAACAACCACTCCACACTGACTAAAGACGTGGCGAACAAAACGATCCAGCCCCACCGAAGTCTGTAAACCGCCACCAGCGTTCCAAGTGCCGGCACAATCAACAAGTTCGATACTGTCGCCCCTACGACGTTGTCATAATAGCGGATGGGAAGAACTCTCGGGAAATATTCGTAGCTGTTCCACCAGACCATAATAAAAAATTCAAAAACATATATCATTCCTGAAAATGTTAAAAATAATACGATTAGTCCAAACTGCCGTTTATGAATCATCATGGTTACTAAGATAGCCAGACTGATCAGGGTTAGGACCAAGTAGGGGATATAATTCGGCATCGGTTAGGAGACCTCACCTTTTTTGGTTATTATCACCAACAACGGTCTCCATTAATCCGTCCGATAACTAGGAAAGGGAAGGTCCTTCCCCATCGTCGCCCGCTAGCCTCGGCATCCTCCTCGATTCGCCCAAACACAACCCACCCATTGCTGAATATATTTGTAAAAAAAGGGTGTGTGATTGTATGGCAACGATTCCTAATTACCCGCAGCGCCTGCTTGATGAGCATTTCCAATGGCACAGCAATATGAATATGATGAATATGCGTCAAGGCGATGGAGCCGATTTTCTTCGCTTTCACCGCGATTTTATGCGGAGATCCTTGCAGTGGTACAATGCCCAAGGGCTCGATAGAAGAAGCGTGGCCGCTTGGTCCTCGATCCCTGCGGAAATTCGCAGCCACCCTATGTGGAACCAAGGACTTCAAGAAGCAGAGGATCGCATCACTCGGAATCTCGCGTCGTTTCGCTCGTCCGAGGAGCTGGGCAGATTTCTGCTGATGTCGTCCCTTCACGATTCCGTGCATGTTATCGGTGCAGAGGTGTATCGTGATCCTGATTTTGGACTCATTAGCCTTGCCCCGAGAAGCACCCTTTTCTATAACTGGCATGGGCTTATTGATCGTTGGTGGAGGGATTGGCAGCGGATCAGCAGAAGGAGGAGACGAACTCGTAATTCATAAGAAAACCCCGGCCTTGAACGCCCCACTGGGTAGTAACCATCTACCGGTTGGAGGTGTCATTCAGTGGTCGGGGTTTGTTATTGGAGGAGATCTTTTCATTTTTTATAAAAAGGGGTGGGGATGCGGATTTAATTGCTCAGGGGTTAAAGGCCGGTTTGTGAAGCCGAGCTTCTCAGGAATCTCGAGCACACGGCTCAAGCCCGTGAGACGAGTAAAGGCGTAACCGAAGGACATTGGAAGCATGCCCGGAATCAACACCTTCACGCAGTGCAGCCCTTTTTTCAAGGTTTCTGGTGAGGTTTGATCCACAACAATGACTTCAAAGCCATGGGCTTCTAGGCGATGGAGCAGCGCTTCGAGCTCCTCCTTCATCGTTTCATAGGGAGCTGTGCGCTGATAGGCCTCGTGGAAAGCTTTCGGCTCTCGCTCTTGATGCAATAGAAATTGCAGACGGCTTTCCGCTTCCGGCAGGCAGTATAACAGAGCATGATCCTCCATCTGCGTAACTTGATAAGGATCGCTCAGCATAGAGAGGATTGACTCTCTATGCTCACTGTATTTCTCCTGCATCACAGGGATGGACGAGGCCAGCTCGTAGACGACGCTGCGTGCTGCGCGGATCGGGTCCACATGGGCTCCGGCCGAACAGATGAGGTTCGGGCCTTGGCCGTCCGTCAGCTTGGCTATCCCCCAGATGCTTGGGACGCCATGCTCCATCGCAGCGTTAAAGAGGCGCACCTCATAGCCGCTGATGGCTTTTATCCGTATCAGCATCAACTTCAGTTCGGTGTCGCCAGCGGTGAAGGGATCCAGCTCGGCAAGCGGCAGCCGTCCATACCAGGTCATGAGGAACGCATCGCGTTCCACCACCTCCAATATGCCGTAAAAAACAGCCTCGGTTAAGCTTCCGCCCAGCGCGCAGCCGTTGGAAAATTCATGGACGAACCCTTCGCCCCCGCTGTAATAGGCAAGCTGCTCCGGCACAAGAACCGGACATGACCGGCGGAAGGAATAGCCCCAGACCCATGGGATTTCACGGTCAGGATCAAAGGGCTCATAAGGGAAATCGGGACTCGCATATTGCTCTCTGCTGTATACCCCTGTAGTGAGCGGGTCGAGAGCATGCTCTTTGAGATTGCGGTAGCAGTCGAATACCCCTGTTTTTTTGCCGCGCGGCGCCATGCCGCATAGCCGCTCCAAGCCCTCCAGCACTGCGGTCGTTTCACTCGCCTTATAGGAATGAGAACGTCCGCCTACCGCTTCGTCTCCAAGCGGAGAGGCCAGCTCCAGCACGACATCCGCAAATGGTGTGTACGGATTTATCTTCGGACTGTGCAGCAATCCGGTTTTACTATCAACATAAAGGTCCAGCAAGCCAGCCTGCAGCATCTCCGGGGACGTAGAACGATAGACATCACGGTTTAGCTTCGGGCTTAATGGAAGTGTGAGCTGCGCGAGCTGCTGCGAATCCTCGGGGAGTACACTGCAAACCGAACACGTTGGATCAGGCAAAAAAGCGTGCAGGCCACATTCCAGCGTGGAGAGGTTCATAATGTAGAGCTTTCCCTGCGTAAAACCCTGCTGTTTTTGCAGAAACAGCTCCGTCTCCTGACAAAGCAGCAGGGCCATTTGCTTCAGGATGCGGTCCGGCAAAGGCTGCTCCCTCAACAATTGCCCATGCATCAGGAGCTGATATTGGGCTTGCAGCAGTTCTTCGCTGTCTCGGCCAGCTGTCTTTCGGCGCAGCTCCGCACACTGTGAGCAGCCGGGGGTATCCGGCAGCACGAGCGGGCCGACCACCCCTTCGGCCAGTCCAGCGAAGGCGCCGATCCAAGGCAGCCCTGCAGCCCGCAGAAGGTGCTCCGCCTGGACAAGCATTTCGGGCTGCCAATCATCCGCCAGCACAAGGGCGAAATCAGCTGCGGGAGAGGGCTGATCGAGCTGCTCGTTTTGCTCGATTTGCAGGCGGCTGCGTGCTAAAGCTTCGGCTGTAAATTGAGCTAACCGGCCGCTTCCGTATACGACAACGGTTGGATTGTGAAGCTCCATCATGAAGGCTCCTCCTCCCAGCATACAGCGAACGTTTTCAGGCTGTCTAAAGCTGCATCGAGCCGCAGCTCTGCAAAACAAACCGGCCGCTCGCGTTCGTTTACGATGTCCACGGCTTTCTGAATGGTCACCGAGGTATAAGGAAATGACACCTCTGGGATGTCTATGTAATGCGGTGTCCCAGCTTGATTCAATTGGACATCAAAGGCAAAAGGCCATGAAGGGCCCGCTGGGCCTGAGCTTCCGAGCTGCTTGACGTATAATGCTTGCAGCAAAGCCCGACGCAGGGCAAGGGTAGGATTCAGGTCCACGGCACCCAGCCACCCGTTATCCATTTGAATCCAAAAGACGGGGAAGCCTTCGCAGGCCTCGCCCTGGGCGATGATGGGCGGCTGTCCCTCCTTTAGGAGGGTAAGAGAGTCCAAGTAAAACAGACAGTGCCGATCCTCGATGGGATCGATTGTCATTTCCAGGGCAGCAGGAGGAATAGGGCCTGAGCATCGGCGCTCCAGTCTTTCCATCAATGACTTCTGCAGCGCGCGGCCGATTGCTTCGCATGAGGTTGTACCCGCCCCGATCCCCGCAGCCCTTAGCTGTTCATGCCCCTCGCATGCTGCGGCAAGCCCAGCAAGATAAGCCTCTAGACCGGACAGCCCGGCTTCCTGGCGCGCCTCGATATGCGTGATGCCAGCTTCGATTGACGCGGGCAGCGAATCAGCCGGTCCACCAGCTTGAGGATCGGAAGCCTGCACACGGCATAAAGCCAGCGGAAGCTGGGGAAGGTCTTCCTCCGACCAGCTCAGCAGGATGCCGGTTCGTTCCGAGGTCCATGCCTCGAAAAGTTTAAATAAGGCTTCCCACTGCAATGAATGTGGTTCGTCGGGATGGAGTTCATCAGCTAGATCGGCGGTACTCGCGAGACTGGCGGGACGGGCTGCATCCAGCCGGCTCCAATGAAGAGGACGGGAGATTTTGTTGGTCAGTGGATGCGGCAGGAAGTGGTGAAGCTCAACTTCAAGAGTAGGGAGGTTAATCCTGTATATTGAATTCATCAGCGCTGAATCTCGATGGCTATAGCTTTCCAGCATATGTACTGCGAGGCAGGCTGCAAAATGCTTTGCAGCAGCGGAGGTCAAGCGCGGACCAGCAAGCTCGCTTCTGTGCAGCTGCAAACGCCGCCTTGCGGAATCCCATGCGTCTGGTGAAGCTTGGTCGACGATTGGTCCAACGATGGCAGCGCTTCGTATGAAATGGATAGGCAGCAGAACCAGCTGCTGCTCCCGGCAAATGTGCTGGAGAGTGGTATTTTCATAGGGATAGTCCATTTCGTCCGCATATATAATAATAGGGAAAGGCTCCATGAACGTGCTCCAATCCGCTGCTTTCCTTTCACTTCGAAATGCTTCAGTGGAAGCCCCTGTGACTGTGAAGCCAGCGTCCGATAATACATCCGTCATTATCGAAACGATACCATCCGCTCCAACCAGCAGTATCGGTTGGTTTTGATCAGCGTTCATGTTTCTCGCCCACCCCGATAGTTTCTTGTGACATCCCTCTCAACCTATGCCGACACGCTTTGCATTATGATGACGACTACGACGATAAAGAAAATCCCCTCATTATCGTGCTCCATGCTTCGTCGGAGCCCTTCCAGTCCACTCCGTGTGGAATGCTCACGCTGGCGACACGCTTTAATCCCCAGTCCTCAAAAGTAATATTCCGATTTTGTTGATGGTGGAGGTTTACAATGAGCAGGCGGTAAGGTCTGCGCGCCAGCCTGCACAATGCGGCATCGAGCTGCTCTGCTTCTGCTTTGGAAGTTTGAATGCGAACAAAACACAAGGGGGCGTTCTTCTGAACGAGGCTTACAAAGCGCTTGATCCGCCGCTGCATGGTGTCTTTAAATTGGGGGTAAGGCGTGCCCCACGACACAGGGTTGTAGGTCATGGGGAAATCATGATAGGACTCGATCTGATAGGCAGTGTCCCTCACGATATAATAATTTTGCGCAGTGCCCATCAGCTGAAGATTGTTCCATTCCATAAATCCTTTGAAACGAGAGTCCAGCAATTTGGCTACATCCTCTGCGAAGGGAGACATGAACCAATCCAACGGGCCGCTGGAGTTCCGCAGCTTCAGCCGTTTCAGCTGGTGAGCGGTCTGGCAGGTGGTTCCGAGACTTATAAATGCTTTATATTTTCCTCGGCAATCTTCCCACTTCAAGCCTCTCACCTCTATTAGAAATTTTCACATGTAAATAAACAATGCCAAACTGCCAACAACAAAGCTCTCTACAAGCTGATTTTCAAGTTCAACATCCTAATCCATAACCCGGTTAAACCGATTCCGGTATGTATTCAGAGGCTCCTGCCGGAGAGGGGAAGTGCAGACTGCCGACGAAGGCCGGCAGTCTGAGAAATCGTGATTAATAGCCGAAGAAAACGGTACGGCTAATGATAACTAGAAGGATGAACAATACAAGAATCGTTCCTGTGCTAGTGATCGCGAAACCACCCGCGCAGCTTCCTGCACCTGCTGCACCACCTGCGTATGCCATATTGAATTCCCCTCCCTTCTCATCGAATAGGTTGAGATGGATCGTCGAGGATTAGAACAATACTGTACGGCTGATAATAACCAACAGAATGAAGAGTACAAGGATTGCACCCGTGGAAGTATAGATGTTACCTCCTACACAGCTTCCTGCACCTGCGCCGCCTGCGTATGCCATAGTCAAATTTCCTCCTTCCCTCTTGGCCTGATCTTATCTTATAAAGTTTCGTGCTGAATTGACTGTATATCCGCCTATTCGATTTCAAGAAAACATAATCGCTTGGCCTTTCATCCTCCGTAACTCCGGGGTGAAGGCGGTGATAAACACACCATGCCTGACGAACAGACACCGATTCATCTCGAGGGGCTTCAGTAGTTCGGCAAAACAAAAAGCTGGACAGCAGCTCGATGCCGCTTGTCCAGCTTTTTGTGCCTTTCCACTATTTAGAGCGCTGTCTTTCAGGCTCATCCGAAACATCCTTTACAACTTCCTCCGCAATTTCGCTGATTGAAGTCATCTGCAGCCGATCCTCCGGCGTCAATGACTTGATTTCCTGTTCTCTCTTGGCATTTTCGGGCTTTTGCTCGTTCATGCGAGACACATCCTTTCCTTTTTGAAGTGGACGTGCTTTAGTATGCCGCATACGATCGAAAATACGCCGTTCAGTCGACATACCTAGGCAAAATGCGGACAACTCAATGCTCGAAGGAGCAACCCCCTTTTTTTCCTGAAGCCCCAGAACTATATGGCCCATATACCACCTAACCCTATAGCACTCCGCTATACTACACTACGCTGCAAGGTATCAACGGGTACCCTAGCTCCCTCTGTTTCATGCTTTCATTACCAAGCTTTTTGACCTCAGGTGGATATGGAATATTTTCCCCTTCTCCAAATCGTTGACAAGCCCAATTACCTAGCTTATGATTGCAATATATTAGTCGAAAAAACTCATATTTTTGGCAAACTTGTCGAAAGACTAGGACGCAAAGCCACGGGCCTAAAGTACTATTTTTATAGCACTACGGCAGCCGGGTTGCAGCAGCTGACATTTGTCAGCCATTCCTTTGTCTTTTTATTTGGACAAAGGTTTTTTTATTTTTACCCACTGAATGTCAGACCGCATAGGGGAGCGCTCATGATTGATCATTCTAAATTAGACCCGATCCTAGAGATGTATTTATTCGAGAATTCCGCCTTATTGGAGCAGTTGGAGGTCGTCATTCTCGAATGTGAGCAAATGAACGCATATCCAGCAACAGCAATTCATGAGATCTTCCGTATTATGCATACGATCAAGGGCTCTTCCACCATGATGCAATTCGACCACATTGCCGCTCTATCGCATGCTATGGAAGATCTTTTTGCATATTTGAGAGAACGGGAACCAGCGCTGCCTGACTATTCGAGGCTATCGGAGCTCGTGCTTGAAGGAGGAGACTTCATTAAGGTCGAGCTGCTCAAGCTGAAGAACGACCACGCTGCGGATGAGGACAGCTCCGACTTAGTAAGCAGAATTACCTCATATCTTGAACAGCTCAAGTCGGATGGCGACTCGTCGAACTCGACACGTTCGGAAACCGCTGAATCGGATGCAGCCGGCCTCCCCATCCCGCCCAATGGCTTCAAAGCGGTCGCCTTCTTCGGGGATGATGTCGGGATGGAGAGCGTCAGAGCCGTCCAGCTCATTCAAAGCGTGACGGAGCTGGAGACGGACTTCAGCTATTACCCGCACGAATGGTTATATGAATCGGCCGGGGCGGAGCACATTCGGAGCAACGGCTTCCAGCTTTGCTTTCCTAGCAAGCAAAACGCAGATACGCTCCGACAATGCATACAAGACGCGTACGGTGTCACGTCACTACACTTCTATGAAAGCGATGCGGCTGATCCAGCTCAATCTCCTTCACCTCTTTCACCCCCAGCATCGGAGAAGGAGCCGGCGACGGCTGAAGCAGTGGAAGTAAGCGGCAGCCGCACTGAACCCGAATCGAAGGGATCGGTTGAGACGGCCCGGGCAGCCGCTCCGGAACGGTCCTCATCCGCAGCTCAACAGGCCAGCTATTTGAGCGTGAATGTGAACAAGCTGGACGAGCTGATGGACTTAATCGGCGAGCTCGTCATTGCAGAAGCGATGGTGACCCAGCATCCCGAGCTGCGAGGGCAGCAGCTGGAGCAGTTTCAGCTTGCAGCAAGGCATCTGACGAAGATTACCAAGGAGATTCAAGATAAGGCGATGTCCATTCGCATGGTGCCGCTGGAGAGCAGCTTCCAAAAGATGAATCGAGTCGTTCGGGACATGTCCAAAAAGCTCGCTAAGGACATCCGCCTTCAGCTGATCGGAGAGGAAACAGAGGTCGACAAAAGCGTCATCGACAAAATCACCGACCCTCTCATGCATCTTGTGCGTAACGCGGCCGACCACGGTTTGGAGACCGGGGATGAGCGGGAAGCCGCAGGCAAGCCGCGTACCGGCACTCTTACGTTGGAGGCTCGCAATACGGGCAGTGAGGTCATCATTATGGTGCGGGATGACGGTCGAGGGATGAACCGGGACAAGCTGCTAAAGAGAGCCCGCGAAAACAAGCTGCTTTACAGAAACGAAGCGGACATGTCCGATCGTGAGGTATACCAGCTGATCTTCCTGCCCGGGTTCTCGACAAAGGACAGTATCTCCGAATTCAGCGGCCGGGGCGTAGGAATGGATGTTGTCATGAAAAATATCGAGAGCATCGGCGGCACCGTTTCCGTGGACAGCGATCCTGGACGGGGCTCGGCCATCACCATTAAAATTCCGCTGACTCTCGCGATTATCGACGGCATGAACGTGAAGGTCGGTTCGTCGTGCTTTACCCTCCCGATTACCTCTATCAAGGAATCGTTTCGTCCTCAGCGGGAGCAAATCATGGTAGATCCGGACGGCAGCGAAATGATCATGGTACGCGGTCAATGCTACTCGATCGTTCGGCTGCATGAGCGGTTTAATCTCCATTCGGACGTCACCGATGTCGATCACGGAATTTTGACCATGGTAGAAATCGATGGGCAGCATGTCTGTCTGTTCGCAGACGAGCTGCTTGGCCAGCAGCAGGTCGTGGTCAAGGCACTCCCGCAATATATTAAAAGGCTACGAAATTTGACAGGAATCGCCGGCTGCACCCTATTAAGCGACGGGAGCACCAGTTTAATACTCGATATTCCGCATTTGATTACGAAATAGGGAGAGGATGACATGGAACGCATGTCCGAGTCAGCACAGCAAAGTGAATTCAGCCCGTTTGAGGATACGCTGAAGGGCAAGTTTCTTACCTTTCTCGTGGAAAAGGAGCACTACGGCATCCCCATTCAATACGTGAAAGAAATCGTAGGGCTGCACAAGATTACAGAGGTGCCGGAAATGCCGGAATATATTAAAGGCATCATCAATTTACGCGGCAGAATTATCCCGATCATGGACGTAAGATTGAGATTTAAGAAATCTTATCGCGATTATAACGATCGTACCTGTATTATCGTGATTGAAATTGAAGACCTATGCGTCGGACTGATCGTCGATAGCGTGTCTGAAGTGCTGTGGATCGCCGATGAGGACATTGTTCCGCCGCCGGATCTTAAGACCGGTGGAACGAAGTACGTCATGGGGGTCGGGAAAGCGAACGGCGGCGCCAAGCTGCTGCTGGATTGCAATAAGCTGCTGAACGAACATGAGCTGGAACAGCTTCATAACTTATAAATCATCTGGGAGAGTGCGCCATGAAATGGTTCATCAATATGAAGATAGGCAGTAAACTGATCAGCTCGTTTGTGTTCGTAGCGATCTTGGCTGGCGTAGTGGGCACGGTTGGCGTCGTCAATATGAATAACATGGACAATGACTACAGTGAGCTTTATGTCAGGTACGGTGTCGCTGTAGGCGATATCGGCTCTGCAGGGATGTCCTTCCACCATATGCGTGCTTCCATTCGAGATGTCATGCTAGCTGCAGATCCGGCAGAGAAGCAGCGATACGCAGAGGAGGCGCGGAAACAGCTTCCAATCATTAAAGAAGCGTTGAAGCAATTTGAAGTCTCGATCGTAGGCGAGGCAACACGAGACAATTTTATTCAGCTGCAGCAAACCCTCGAGCAATATGAAAAGGCATTTGAAAACGCCATGGCGTTAGATCGCGAAGGAAACACACAGCAGGCCTTCAAGCTGATTCAATCGGAAGCGAATCCGTTGGCCGTGAAGGCATCGGAATACATAGCGAAGCTGTATGAAAGTAAAATGTCCGATGGAGATATGAAGTCAGAGCAGCTAACACATCAATCGAATACAACCATTGCAACAATGATCACCATTGTAGCCATATCCGTGATCGCTGCGATCGCGCTTGGTTTCCTGATTTCCCGAATCATCAGCAATCCCATTCGCAAAATGGTCGGTGTGGCCGAAAACATTGCAGATGGTGATTTGAACGTGGCGATTGAAGTGACCTCCAAGGATGAGGTTGGCATACTGGCGGCGGCGTTCCAGCGAATGACAGATAATTTAAACAATGTCATGAACAATATTCGGACAGCGTCCGAGCAGGTTGCGTCCGGTGCGAGACAAGTATCCGAGTCCAGCATTACCCTCTCTGATGGCGCTACCGAGCAAGCAAGCTCGGTCGAGGAATTAACCGCATCGCTTGAGGAAATGTCGGTACAGACACAGCTTAATGCAGACAATGCGGGCAAAGCGAATCAACTGGCAGAGGAAACGAAAGGCAATGCGGCCAAAGGCAACGGCCAGATGAACGAAATGCTGGCGGCGATGGACGGCATTAACCAAGCGTCGGCCAATATCTCGAAGATCATTAAGGTTATCGATGAAATTGCTTTCCAGACTAATATTCTCGCATTGAACGCGGCAGTCGAAGCCGCAAGGGCGGGTCAGCACGGCAAAGGCTTTGCGGTGGTCGCGGAAGAGGTTCGCAATCTGGCGGCACGCTCGGCCAATGCGGCCAAAGAAACAACGGAAATGATCGAAGGATCGATGAAGAAGGTAGAGTCAGGCACGAAGATCGCAAACGAAACCGCGTCCGCCCTGCAGCAAATTGTTGACGATATTTCCCAGGTCGCCAAATTGGTTAACCAGATTGCACTTTCCTCCAATGAGCAGGCTGCGGGTGTGAGTCAAATTAATCAGGGCTTGATGCAGGTCTCCCAGGTGGTGCAGGCAAACTCGGCCACTTCTGAAGAGAGCGCGGCAGCAAGCGAAGAGTTATCCAGCCAAGCCGAGCTGCTGAATGAACAGGTGAGCAAATTCAAGCTTCGCAGAACGTATGGAGCCTCAAGCTATCGGGAATCGCAGCAAATGTCCCCGGAACTGCTGCGGATGATTGAGAGAATGAGCAGTACGACCGCAGAAAGCCTAGATTACGAGCAAGCGGCAGCGACGAAGCCAGCTAAGGTGAAGCCCGTGAAAATATCGCTGAGCGACGGTGAGTTTGGAAAATATTAATGGCTTTGAATTGGAGCAGACTCCATCTATTACATACCCTGGAGGGTTCAACCTATGAATTGGTTCAACAATATGAAGCTCGCTCAAAAACTGCTCCTATCCTTCGCCATCGTCGCTTTATTAGCCGGTGCTGTGGGAACGATCGGCGTAGTGAATATGAATAGCTTGGATAAAGATTACAGCGCGCTTTACGAAAGATACGGCATCGCCATCGGGGATATTGGCACAGCAGGCCTTGCCTTTCATCAGATGGGCAACGCTCTGAAGGATACGATGCTTGCTGAAAACGAAGCAGACAAGAAAAAACATGCCGAGGCAGCTCAGAGCCATATCGCAAAGATTGGCGAGGAGCTTGTCCGATTCGAAGCTTCCATACAAAGTGACACCACGCGTAATGTATATAATGATTTAACCAAATCTTTGGATACCTATTATAAAGTGTTCGATAAAGCCATTGCGCTCGAATTGTCAGGAAATAAGCAGCAGGCCGTAGCCGTGATCAACTCCGAGGCGAATCCGCTTGCACAGAAGATATCGGAGCTCATAGACGAGTTGTTCACCAATAAAGAATCCGATGGCTTTAAGAAATCCGAGGACTTATCCGCTCAAGCCAACACGACCATTTTGTCCATGATCGCTATTGTCGTTATATCCGTGCTGATTGCCGCCGCACTAGGATTGGTGATTTCGCGCATGATCAGCAGACCGATCCGGGAGATGGTCCGGGTTGCGGATCGCATTGCGGATGATGAACTGAACGTCTCCATCGATGCCGGCTCCAAGGATGAAGTTGGAGAGCTTGCAGCGTCATTCCGGCGCATGATCGGCAATTTGAACAAGCTTGCCAATGTCGCGGAGAGCATGGCGGATGGCGATCTGAATGTAACTGTGGAGACCAATTCCAAGGGTGAGTATGGTGTTCTCGGATCTGCATTCCGCCGGATGACCGACAATCTGAACAATGTGATGAATAACATCCGCACAGCTTCCGAGCAGGTAGCGACAGGCGCGGGACAAATGTCCGAGTCCAGCATCACCTTATCGAATGGAGCGACGGAACAAGCAAGCTCCATCGAACAGCTGACTGCATCGCTCGAAGAAATGTCCGCCCAGACGCAGCTGAATGCGGAGAACGCGACAAAGGCAAGCCTGCTGGCCGAAGAAGCCAAGGATAATGCAGGCAGAGGCAATAGGCAGATGGACGACATGCTTGGGGCAATGGGAGACATTAACCAGGCATCGGAAAACATTTCAAAGATTATCAAAGTGATTGACGAAATCGCCTTTCAAACCAATATACTGGCGCTGAACGCAGCCGTAGAAGCCGCGAGAGCTGGACAACACGGCAAGGGCTTTGCTGTTGTCGCGGAAGAGGTTCGTAACCTAGCTGCCCGTTCGGCAAACGCCGCCAAGGAAACGACCGAGATGATCGAAGGCTCCATGAAAAAAGTGGACGCAGGCACCAAGATCGCTAACGAAACGGCTTCCGCACTGCAAAAGATCGTCGGCGACATCGCACAGGTCGCTTCGCTCGTGGATCAAATCGCCGTATCGTCCAATGAACAGGCATCCGGAGTCGCGCAAATCAACCAAGGCTTGATTCAGGTTTCCCAAGTGGTACAGTCCAATTCGGCAACCGCCGAGGAGAGCGCGGCAGCAAGCGAGGAGTTGTCCAGCCAGGCGCAGCTGCTGAAGGAACAGGTCGAAGGATTCAAGCTGAGAAAAGGATTTGCGGGCGCATCGTACCGTACCCCCGAACACCTCTCTCCGGAGCTGCTGCAAATTCTTGAAACCATGAGCAGAGGCGGCAACGGCAAGCATGCGGAAGAAAGCAGCGGATATGCACAAACTGCTGCAGCTAAGGCAAAGGACAATACGAAAAAAATTGTGTTAAGCGACACGGAATTTGGTAAATATTAAAAGAAACGAGAGGGAGCGAGCGCTCCCTCTTTTTTAGCCGAGGCAGGTGAACCATGAAGCATGATCAACATCACAGACCAAGAGTTCAAGCAGCTCGTGCATTACATTAAAGAAAACTACGGCATTCACTTGAAAGCGGAGAAAAGGACGCTGGTCATGGGCCGGCTTGCCAGCGTTTTGCAGCAGTTAAATATGACCAGCTTCACCGAATATATTGAATATGTGAAAGCCGATACTTCCGGGCAGGCCGCGCTCGTGCTCGCAGACAAAATCTCCACGAATCATACTTTTTTTATGCGCGAGCCGGAGCATTTTATATTTTTCCGCGAGAACGTGCTGCCCAAATTGTCAGGCTATGTTAGGGATAAGGATCTCCGAGTCTGGAGCGCAGGCTGCTCCACTGGAGAAGAGCCCTATACGCTGGCGATGATTATGGATGATTATTTTGGCCTGCAGAAGTCTGCCTGGGATACGAAGGTGCTGGCCACGGACATTTCGGGAAAGGTGCTTGAGAGCTGTAAGGCCGGAACCTATGAAGAAGATAAAATTCAAACCTTGCCGGCGCATTGGCGGAGAGCGTACTTTCGGGCGGCGGGCCCAGGCAAGTACGCTGTATCCAATGAGCTTCGGAATGAAGTGATTTTTCGCCGTTTTAACCTGATGGAGCCTGTGTTTCCGTTTAAAAAGAAGTTTCACGTGATTTTTTGCCGCAACGTCATGATCTACTTCGATCCTCCGACAAAGCGCAAGCTCGTTGAGAAATTTTATGAATGGACCGAGCCCGGAGGTTACTTGTTTATCGGCCATTCCGAGACGCTCGAGCGCGAGCATACGAAGTATAAATACATCATGCCTGCCGTGTACCGAAAGGAATGAGGGTGGATGAGGAAAATCAAGGTACTCGTCGTCGATGATTCTCTAGTGTTCCGTGAGGTGCTGTCCCGAGGGTTAATGCTGGATTCGAACATCGAGGTCGTAGCGAAGGCTGTGGATCCATATGATGCCCGGGACAAAATATTGGAATTCGAACCGGATGTGATGACCTGCGATATCGAAATGCCCAAAATGAACGGCATTGAGTTCATCCGGCGGCTGCTGCCGCAGTATTCGATTCCAGTTATCGTGATCAGCACGATCAGCAATGCCGTGTTCGACGCATTGAATGCAGGCGCTGTCGATTTTCTCGTGAAGCCTGATATTCGAACGCCGCAGAGCATTGAGGATTTCATCCGGGAGCTCATCAGCAAGGTGAAAACCGCCGCGAAAGCCAATGTCCTGCAGCAGCGAACGGCTTCATCGCAGCCAAGCGTGGTAACGTCTGGCGGGGGTGAAGCCTCGGATCAGCGTTTGATTGCGATTGGCGCCTCAACCGGCGGCACCGAGGCAATATACAGCCTGCTGAAGGCGCTGCCTCCGGAAATGCCGGGCATCGTGATCGTACAGCATATCCCGCCCGTGTTTTCCCGGATGTTCGCGGAACGCTTGAACCAGTTTACCCCCTTTCAGGTGCGGGAGGCCAGCAGCGGTCTCTATGTCCAGAGAGGACATGTCTATATTGCGCCCGGGGATCAGCACATGAAGGTGAAAAAGCTCGGCGGCCGCTACAAGCTTGAATGCTTTCAGGGGGCCAAAGTGAATGGGCACTGCCCTTCTGTAGACGTGCTTTTTGATTCCGTGGCCAAGGAGGCGGGGGCTGATGGGTTCGGGCTGATTCTCACGGGGATGGGATATGACGGGGCAAAAGGGCTTATGTCTATGCGCCGCAGAGGGGCTCGCACACTAGGTCAGAATGAGGCGTCCTCCGTCGTTTACGGGATGCCGAAGGCAGCTTTTGAGCTTGGGGCTGTGGAGAAGCAGGTGCCGCTGGAGCAGATGGCAAGGGTGCTTTGCGGTATGCTGTGAGACAAGGTCGGGGGCGGGGGGGCTAGCTCTGGTTCACCTACCTCTTGCCAACCAGCTTCTCCACCGCCGGAATATCCGCACGCGCCCACTCCAGCCGCATCAAGTCCGCCCGATCGACCCACTCCAGCTTCTCATGCTCGTTCGGCACCGGCGTTCCGGAACCAATCGCGGCAAAATACGTGATCAGCCTTACCCGCACCGCCGGGTACTCGTAGGTATCGTCGGAGAGAAGCTCTCCGACCAGAATCTCACACCCAAGCTCCTCGCGGATTTCCCGTACGAGCGACTGCTCGTGCGTTTCCCCGCTTTCGATCTTGCCGCCGGGAAATTCCCACATGCCCGGCTGCGACATCTTCTCCGAACGTAGGGCGCAAAGGATTTGCCCCTCCTCGTTCGTAATAACCGCGCCCACCACATCTATCGTTTTCATCGTATCTTCCATCCTTTCACGCCTACCTAAATGCCTCATTTGCTGCTTAATATAAGTAAACAGATGCCGATCAAGAGGCAAAGCGGTGAGTACAGCATCGTATCCCACTTGGCGAATAAGGTTCCTTTCCTCGACTTAAAAAACCCGAGCCATCGAAAATCCCCTATGGATCGCAGCAGGAACACTGCGGATAAAATCCATCCACCATATAGGATCAACCATTTTGGAAATAACATGCCAGCCACGGCTTCCCCAAGCTCTAAGACGAACCATCCCGCTAATGCCAAAGCTAGAGCTACAAAGCCTGTATCAAGCTTGGTTGGCCGAAATAATAATTGTGATTCCAGACCCTTGCTGGGGATCGCGGCCAAAACCCCTCTTTTCCCACCTGCCATCCAATACACATGTACGCCGCTTAAGAAAAACAGAATTCCTCCCACCATCCAAGCCATAACACTCATCGCTCTCCACCCCTAACCCCTAATAATTGAGTTTTTAGCATTTCGATATGACGATAAATCTCTTCTTGATGGATTTGTTCGTACTTATGCCGTTCATACCAGCCCAAATAATAATGGTATAAAAGGAATGACTTTTGCTCAGCTTCTTGAGGAGGCATCCCTGCTTTTGTAAAAAGCTCACATGCATATTGCATTCGTTTCCGTTCGATCATCTCAAGCGTCGATTGAAAGGACAGGTACTGTTTCGCTAGATTTCGTAGATAAAATAAGAAATCTCCTTTCCCCGTCACCGAAAACATCTGTACCAGCAATTCCGTAATTTGTTCCTCTGTTTTTTCAAGAACGGATGATTCCAGGATTACTTGCTGCGTCGCTATTTGAGCCCAGCGCTCGACAAACCTTGCGATAAATTCATAACGATTTTTAAAATACCAATAGAAGCTGCTCTTGCTGCACCCAAGCTCCGCCGCCATCTTCTCAATCACCATGCCGTCGATTCCACTCTCGGCGAATTTCTCCATCCCTTTTGCGAGCCATTGATCCTCTGTTACGATGACTTTCGGAATTCGAAACACCCCTTTCTGTACGATATCGTCTAGATAATTTTACACCATGACCATAAAGCGGAGCAACATCTGAACGGTAACGTCCACAAAGTCAACACAAACAACAATCATTTCACTTAAAAAAGAAAAGGTCGACCGGATTAAAACCGATCGACCTTTATCCAAAGAAATGAATGTTTAGCCCGTTTTTTGATCCTTTACGGAGGCAAAACGCGGCTTGGCACTCCACATTTTGCTAGCGTCTACCATTTCAGGTGTCGGCAAAGTTTATTTCAACGAATCCATAAACGCAGCTATTTCTGGGCTCAATTTGATGGAGCGCAGCAGTACGGTTAATGCTTCAGCACGGGTCGAGTTTTGATCCGGTTCAAAGGAACCCTCGCCCTTGCCGTTGATAATGCCGGCTTCTGCCGCCGCTTTAATCTGCTCTTTATTCCATGTCTCGCCGATATCGTTAAAGGTAGCGCTGTTTGCCCCTTGAACGGTATTCAGATTGATGATTCTGGATATAATGGCGATCATTTCGGCACGGCTGATGTTCGCTTCCGCGCGGAACGTACCATCTTCGTATCCGTTAATGATGCCATTTGACGCTAGAGCCATGATCGCATCCTTCGCCCAGTTTTCGTTGATATCCTGGAATGGAGCAGCCTCCACCCCGCCGATGCCGATATTGAAGGTTTTGGCAACGATCGCAGCAAATTCACCGCGAGTAATGTTGGCATCCGGCTTAAACGTACGATCCTCGTACCCATGAACAACCCCAAGCCTTGAGAACACTTGAATGCTTTCAGCCGACCAATGATCGGATACATCCTCGAACGATACCGGTTGATTCGAAGACGATTTGATCTTTTCAGCCAAAACCTCCTTCAATAAGGAGACCGACTCCGGTTTACTGAAATCAAATGCAGGCTGACCTGGAGTCGTCGTTACCACCAGCACCGGTGTTTCCGGTGATGTCGGTGCTGCCGGTGTTGCAGGCGTTGCTGGAACAGCCGGTGCTGCTGGCGTGGACGGCGCTGCTGGCGAATTCGAGGAACCGGAGGAATCATCATCCGAATCATCGTCTGTGGTTACGGTCACGGTCGGCCCATTAGTCGACCAGTTGCCTGCTGCATCTCCTGCCTGTACGGTAAATGTATATCTCGTTCCTGACCCTAGACCTGTTACAGGATAGGTGTAAACCGAACCGGTCACGGTTGTCAGCAGTGTGGTTCCTCGATATACCTTGTAGCCCGTTACCCCTATGTTGTCGCTCGCTGCGTTCCAGCTGAGTGTCAAGCCGGTTTCCCCTACGCTGGACGCTGTCAAACGGCCATTCGTCCATACCGGCGCAGCTGTGTCTGTGACTACCGGTGTTTCCCCAGCGATTACCGTTAGGCTTGGGCCGCTAGTCGACCAGTTGCCTGCCGCATCGACTGCTTCTACCTTAAAGGTATAGGAAGCTCCCGCCGTCAGCCCTGATACATGGTACGTGCTTCCCGTAACGGTACCGAGATCCGTTGCGCCTTGATAGACTTTGTAGCCGGTCACCCCAACATTGTCGGTTGCGCCGGACCAGGTCAAAGTTAAACCGGTGCTCGTTACATCGGAAGCGTTCAAGCTGCCGGAAATCCAAGCTGGAGCCTCTTCATCCGCAAGATCGTTATACACCGCTTTTTCCCACTGAACAGAGGACATGTAAACCGCGCCTGCACCTGTGTAAGGCAGCACCGAAGTCGCTAACGACTGGGCATCGTACAATTGATAGCTGTACGGCAGCGCATTCTTAAATGCGCCTGCATCCAGAACGAGTCCTGCATTGGACGAATTGGTTACCGTCAGCTCGGTTTCGGCACCGTTCATCACATACACGCTATTGATGGCTCCGATATACCCCGCCGGACTCGAGCCGTTTCCGCTCAACAACGCTTTTGTTATGCCGCTGATATAGGAGTTTTCCACCAGAACGGAGGCACCCTGAGTGGAAATCGCACCGTTACTAACGACCTTCGATGCTGCATAGTCATCCGCTAACGAATTTCTCAGGTCGTACATCACAGCAGCATCCATGATGGTGTTGTATACGTGTCCGTATCCCTTGCGAAGCCTTGGCATCCGGTCCATCGTATCTTTATAGTAGTTATTTGCAAGCGTGATTCTCAGGTTAGAGGTATTGGCCTCCGTATCCGAACCACCGATTAAATGTGCTTTCTTTTGACCGGCCGAATATTGACGAATTTGTTCCTTGCTCATGCCGTGAGTCGTCAGCAGTTCATGGTAATACGGATAGTTCTCCGGATTTGCTTCCAGTAGTCCCATCATTTCGTCAAAGAAAGAGCCCTCACTTGCCGGTAAAAACTTGCTCCACGATATCGTTACATCGGAAGTACGGGTGCTGACCGCCTTCTTCACATCGACGATTCCATCATAAGCCTTATAGAAGGTTGCGTGGTCAATCCAGATCCCTGTGCTTCCTCCTTGAATGGTGATGTAATCCCAATCGTTCACGTCGTAATCGCCTTGAGTCGCTTCATCCCACTCCCACAGCTCATCAAACACCAGGTTACGGATCATGATATTGCTGGAATTGGATATATCGATGGTGGTATGAAGCAGCTTTGCACCATGTTTAGAGAAAAGGGTCAGGTTATTCATTCCAGAAAGCTTCAAGGTAGACACTCCGGTTTGAATCAGCTTCGGATGCAGCAGCGGCTGATGGCTTGCCGGCTTAATGATGCTGCTATAGGTTGTGATGGCCGTTCCAATTTCTAACGAACCTAAAGCAATATCATCCGTCAGCTCGATAACGCTTGGTTTTCCGCTTGTTTTCGCTGCATCAATGGCCTTTAGGAACTCCTCAGCAGTGGATACTTTGAAGTAACGCTCGGACGTTTCTAAAAGCAATCCGCCTCCTGTTACCTCCTGAGCAGCTGCATAGCCTTCAAGCGCATATTTCCGCAATGCTCTGTCTTTCGTAGAATTCGGGTCAGCCACATCGGACGGGGTCTCGACAACGTCGTCTCCTGTCACCTCAACACCATCCACCAGCAGCTTGATGTCGCTAAAGGTTACATCCGCATTTCTTGCAGCAAACATCCCTACATATACGTAATCCGGATCAATACTCGTAAGCTTAAAATCAAATCCTCCGGTAACCGCTGCCTCGTTACCGAATTTAGCCATATACCCATCCGCAGTACCTTCGATGCGTAGCTCAACCGTATCTCCTGCAGCAATTGGGTTTACAGCGGTTCCGCCCTGGGTAAGAACCCCGCTCTTTCTAGCGAAGCTATTCCAAAATCCTCCTGCCGCTGCCTTCGTGAGCTTTAAAGGTGCTGCTGCCACATAATCGCCGACAGCATCCTTTGTATAGGAATCAATAAACATGGCATCCCTAACCATCAAACCAAAGGATACCTGGTCATTCAGCTCAAAGCGATTCAACTTCGCTTTCGCTGTTAGCGTGAATGTGCTGTTTGCAGGCACTTTATAGTAATACATAGCGATTCCATCGGACGAACCTGCTATTTTTCCTTTATTATTGGCTACTGAAATATGCATGTTCCCATCGCCATCGGTTTCGAGGGTTTGGTTTTCAGAGCTTGGAGTCCCCCCTACGTCGCCAAATACGGTCCCTTTCCAGATCCCATGGTCCGGCCATAAGCTGCTTTGCGGCAATTCACCGGTATATGGCGCGTCTTGGTAATCAGGATTAGAAACTAATGTATCTGCTTTCGTTGGCGCCGCAGCATCAATCACATGTTCAGAAAGTCCGCTTACGCCAAGTTCTTTTATCGTCTTGGTTACAAGGAATGCATTGTATTTCCCGCCCCAGATATTGGTGTGTGTGTTATCTACACTGACCGGTTTGGATGAGGTCCACGCATGCAAATAGAGAGTCTCTGCCGGACCGAGCTCGTCATATAGCGCTTTCGTTAATGTAGTCATATCCACAACCGGCACCTGAAGCGCTGTTCCCAAATCCCTGATCGCTTGCGCATAATCTCCGCCTTCAAACGCTCCTGATGTGCCTGTGATATGAAGATTAGAATTGCTCCATACCCCGGAATCCGTTCTTCTCACAATTGGCGTAGAAAGGATGACTTTTGTTCCTGCCGCCTGGGCCGGTTTAATATAGTTTTCATACAAGGAATTCGCAAAGGAGCCTGAATCCAAATAAGTTCCATTCGGATTCGTGTACCTTTCCGCCTCAGCTTTTTCATCATTATGACCGAATCCGATGATCAAATAATCTCCGCTCTTCATTCCGTTCCGCAATGTCTGATATTCCGGATCGAGGGTATAGCTCTTTGAGCTTCTTCCGGACAAGGCGATATTTTGGATATGGAATGAACCGTCCAGGTAATTTCCAATCTGAGTGCCCCAACCGTAACGCGGATAATAATAATGATCCGAGAAAGAGCTTACCGTCGAGTCCCCAACGATCCAAATCGTAGAGGTCGGATTCGTTTTTGCCGTTATGGTCACCTTGATTGTCACTCCTGCGGCAAAACCGTCTACGGTTCCATGAACCTCTATCGTTCCAACCTTGGAAGTATCAACCGTATCCCAAATTACTCCTACAGCCTTTTGAGCTCCGTCACTATATACGGCTGTTACCGTTTGTGGAAGAACAGCTGTATTCCCTTGCATGACGGTCCGATCGGCTGGCTTTACGATGGAAGTTATGATAGGCTGCTCCGATCCCGGAGAAAGCTGATCAATTAGAGCCTGTGTCTCATCCGTCCAATACGTATCAGGCTGAGTTGTATAAACCCCGCTTTCATCGGGAGTGTATACACTTACATTACTGTGTGAATCCACTACAAATTGCACGCTGTTCTTGCTATCCAGACCGCCTACTCTTATCGGTGGAATGACATAATTCGAGATGTTATATCCGAGTCCCTGTATTTCCTTGGCAAGGAGACCGCCGTTATAAAAGCCGCCAATTTTATTATTGTGGGTCGAATCTCCGGCAACCATTACGGCCTTGGCTAATGGCGACGATCCATTGCTGGCTGCAGGGTCATTCTTGTACGCTTTTTCAAAAGCATCCCTTGTTAAGCTAAACATATCAACAACCTTAACCCCTTGCTCCTCACCCAGCTGCTCCACAGCTCTTACATAAGCATTGTTGACGCTTGTAATGGTTCCCGTTGCTGTATCGGTTGCATCATGATGAGTTCGGATGGTGCCGTCCGAGTTAAAATATTGTCTTGAAACAGGAGTTACCAAGATCGGTGTCGCACCCGCATTTCGCGCTACATCGATATACTGCTGCAAATACCACTTAAAGGTACCGCTTGTATAAGTATAATACTCTGCCCCGTACTGCGCTGGAAGCGTTAACGGAGTAGCTTCCTTCACACCCGGAATGGAAGGATAAATACCATTTGCATCCGGTTCTCCCACGGAAACGAATCTATCCAGCAAATATCCTTGCTGATTCGCGGAATCATTGTGGGCGAACTGAACCAGCAAATAATCACCGGCTTTAATGGTCGAAGCAATTTTATCCAAACTTCCCTCATTGATAAAGCTTCTGGAGCTTCTGCCCCCATTGGCATAATTAACGACATTCACCTTTTCCGAGTTAAAAAAGCTTTGTAAATATTCTCCCCAGCCCCCTGTATCTGAGCTTGGGCCGTATGTCTTCACCGTCGAATCGCCGGCTACATAAATATTTACACGCTGCCCGTCGGGAATTTCATTTCCGCCGCCACCCGATGACCCTTTTCGCACCAGGTTATCAAGCTGAATAGAATTCGGCGTACCCTTTAAGCCTTTCACCGTTTCAGGGGTAACCACAGCTTTAATATAAAAGCCGATATCACCACTTGTAATTTTGTAGGTTTTCGAAATATACGCTTTTGTTGCTTGGATCAACGTTTCTGTTCCATCCGGACTTACTCTGTACCACTGGATTAACGAGCTGTCGTTCAGGTTATCGTTCGTATGCTCAAATTCATAGCCTAAGCTAATGGTATTTCCGGTGTACGGAATGTTAATATCATCGTCTGTTGTAAAGAAAGGAGCCGTTTTAAAAGTTGGCGGTGTTTCCGTGTCAGCCGCATAGAAGGTTGGTGTCCAGCCTCCAAAGTAATCCGTAACATCGATTGCGGCAGCTTGTGTGTCTGTTAAAACAGGTGCTCTTCTTTGGGCGGTATCTACTGCTCCACCATTATAAGTCGTGTTGTACTCTGCAAAATTCGCATTTTCAGCCGGGCCCGACATATCCGTCCAGCCTCTAGGGTCGATCATGGAGCCGTTTTGCAGCTTGGTGTTTACGAACGTTACCTTTGCCCCTGCCCCCCAAGGTCTTCCGAAAAATCCCGAGGTCTGCAGATTTTTGCTGCCGGCAGTTACCGTAGCATTTCGAAATAAATAGCCATAGGCTGCTGAATCTCGGGCCGCCGTGATATAGCCACCTACAGCCTTATCACTATAACCGGCAAAGTTCAACGTCACATTATCAAACACTACATTTCCATCACCGAAAATATAGTCTGTATTTCCTTCGATAAAGGAGTCTTTAAAGTAGCTGCTATTCGTACCGCTGCCGCCGGTAAAGAGAGTGTCCTGACTTCCAAGGAAACTACAGCCCACAAATTCTGCCCGGTTTCCTTCGATCAGCATTGCCGCTGCTCTTTCTGTCGCAGTTTTTGAAGTCACGTCTGTGAAAATCTTTCGATCTACACTGATCGTGGTTCCTGCCTCTGCATTGGCAAGCTCCACGCCATCTGCTAATTCCTCTTCAGTAATGTATTTATTAAAAGAATTCTCAAATACGATGTTTTGCGCTTTAAAATCGGTAGCCGTACTGGTGAGATAAACGGTACCTCCCCACTTACTGGCGATATTCTTGGAATACTTATCAAATGCCTTTTCCTCGTTATAGAACCCGTCTGCTCCGATACTGTAGTACTTATAGCCAATCCCGTAATACCACGTAATCTTCGCCTGCGTACTTGGATCACTGGTTGGGTTTGGATGGGAATTCACAAGGGTAATAAATGGAGTTTTGATGACAAGCTGTTCCCTGTAAACGCCCGGAGCGATATGAATGGTGATTCGTTTGGCTTCTCCTGTCGGGTTCATTCTTGCTGCCGCAGCAAGAGCTTCCTTCACGGTATTGTAGTTATTTTGCTTGGAGCTATCCCCAACATATAAGTCTGGAACCCAGGGGAGAGGCTCCGGGGCCGTATTGTTCACAAACAAAATATCCTTATTGGTATTTTGACCATTAATCACGACATGAGAGCTTGTGCTGTAATTCTCGGAGGTTACCGCTGTAACGCTGTACGCACCGTTTCTCAGGCTTACCGAATACCCGCCGTTTGTCACAGTGCCTTTGTATATGTATCCATCATCAACATTAGTAAATGTAATGCTTGAAACTTGAGCTGTAGATGGAAACCCCTGGTATAGGCCCGCTGCCGTATATACCGCCTTTGCATCGACTGTAATATCCTGAACGGTGTCAACGCTTACATGAATACTGCCGCCATCCGTAATTTCATAATCATTAACGCCGGACATCACAGCTGTATACTCGATCCCATCCTGAACATCAGCCGAAAATGTCATCGCGTCTGTATTTATGGTCGCGGCAATCGGAGATGCCAGGCTTCCTTCTGGTGGAGTAAAAGTGATCTCCAATCCACGAACATCATAGCTGCTGTCAAAGCCCTTAATGTTACCGCTTACAGTAACAAGCTGGTTAGCGATCACATCTAAGCTAACACTTTTCCCCGACGCAATATCAGAGGTCGAGGTGCTTATTAGTTTCGTTTCATCGGAAAATCGATAACTCGTTACATCCTTAAGCGTAGCAATATAATCATAGCCCGTTGCAAGAACGGCATCAAAGGTATTGTCGGCATTCACATGAACGGTTGTTGCGTCCCCTGTTGTCTGGTTGGTGAAGCTGACGAGGTAGCCCGCGTCAATGTCACTGCCGTTCAAATTTACAGAGCCGCTAACCTTAACTCCAGGAGTTCTTACCACTCTTTGAAAATAAGGTTTCCCGCCAGCACCAGCCGAAACATAGATTTGATAGGAGCCGGAGTATTGTGCGACCAATTCAACCTTTTGTCCGATTCCGCCAAAAGCAGCGGTATGATCCTGAGCTTCCGAAGGATCCGGCGTTACGGTTACGTTGGTTCCATCGACGCTAACTGCTGCATGAACCAGGTGAATGGTTTCGCTTGACGCATTATGTGTTCCGCCATAAACCGTAATTTTGTCTCCTGCAACCACATGATCAAGAGTCAAGAACCTTCTCCCTGTACCTCCCGTTCCATTGGCGTAATACATTCCGTTTGCCGTATAGCCGTCATCATAACTAAACGTCTGCGTTCCCGATGAACCGGAAGAATTCACACCTGGGGTCGTCCCATCCGGCCCATAATAATACGATCTGTCACTTGAAACCGGATTCGCTACGGTCAAATCTCCATATACCGTTGTCGCAAACGTCCCCGATTTGATGGTCGTTTGGCTGTCCAACATTTCCGGTGTAATATGATTGTTGTATAGCTCTCCGGAGGTTTGAATTCCCCCAAAATCCCACACGTCAATGTTTCGGCTGTTCAATGGTTCATTGGCCAAGACTTTCAGTTCACCCATACTGCTGAAGGCTAAAGTGAAAAGCATGATGAATGTCAGTACCTTACTCATCGCTTTCTTTGACCTCATGAACATGCTTGGCTTGCTCCTGGCTTGTCTTTTTGCTTGCTTCCCCACGTGTCAGCTCCTCCTTCAAATCATTTCCATTCCTGATTATTATGAAGGCTGACACAGTGTCACAGTCAATAAAGCGTTTACATTTATTCGATTGGGATACCGATTAAAACATACTGCATTTGCCGGTTTTCTTCTTCTACATTCGCAATGACAATGCCAATAATATCACCGGCAATTATTAAATGATGCTCTTTCATATATGTAAAAGACTCTTTAAGCAGCGATTCTTTTACATGCATCCTATGGTTTTCTGCATGGACGGGAAGCTTAACCACACGAAGAAGAGATTTACGTTTTTCGTATCGTTCCGTGTATTCATTTTCTTTCATCTTATATTTATCTACATCTGACCTTTTTACGGCCCAACCCGCATGGAGCGTGAACTTGTCATTCTCTATATCTTCTTTTCGGATCAAATACATTCGCTGTACTTCCGGTGATCGGTATAAATACTCTTGTACGGCCATCACTCTGTCGGGTTCTGTTAAAATTTTGTCCCCTCTCTGATAAAGCACGTACGATAAGGCAACGCAATCTCTTATGTAGCATTGCTGATTCAATTCATCCGTTTTCTTCATCAGAACCAAATCATCCTTGAGTCTATGTCTTAGGTTGCTTAAATAATAAATTTGCTCGTCGATGGTTTCCATCCGTTTCTCGTATGTCGAAATTAAGGTTGACAATTCGCTTTTCTTCATCTCGGCTATTTCTGAATGGGTAAACCCATACTTTCGCAATAACCTTATATTCATAAAAATGGTGATGTCTTCTTCGGTAAAATATCGGTAATTACTAGTTTCACATCTTTTTGACGTGATATAGCCCATCTTTTCATATCTTCTGATTGTGTTTGTTGTAACGTGAAGGAGTGTAGATAATTCACTGATCTTATATCTCATATAAACCTCCATCGGTACTTTAAGTAAACGGCTTATCTTTGATTATATCGTTAACTTTTGCAGTATGAAATGAGAGAAAACGTCGATGATTACAGAACATTGCTAAAACGCAACTCTCGCACGGAACCACTCAGACCCTTACTACTAATTACTTGAGAAGCACAAAAAAGCCCGTATTCCTAATTAGGAATTCCAGGGCCTGTATACTCGTTATTTGATCATCTTCACCTTTGCCGATGGACTGATAACCGCTTTTAGGATACGGTAGGAAAGCTTGATGCGGTTCGGCACGGAATGTGCTTTTTCTCTTAGAAAAAGGAACGCCGAGCGGTTCCCTCGTCTTGAGTTGCAATCGCCGCATGAAGCGAGCAGGTTCAAAGGCAGGTCTGAGCCGCCTTTGCTCGATGGAACAATATGATCGACGGTCGTTGCAGGATTACCGCACCATAAACAAATGAAATGATCTCGTTTTAGAGCAGCTTTTCGATAGTCGCGGAACGTAAATGGATTATAAAGTAGCTGGATGGTCTCGTCATCAATCCAAACCGCACGGGCCCGATTCACTTCCCGTTCCGCTCGGTGAGGCAAGCATGGCGTTAGCTCTTGGCCATCGACATTTAGGACCGTTATCATTAGTCTCCCCCCAATATTGGAATCATAACCGCGCATTATTCATTCATGGTTATGTATCGCGGAGGCACAGGGGAGAGTTTTTCTGTTCAAGGCTGTGTTTTTAACATTATAACACGAGCGATTTTTTTCATGCTCTGAAATGCTTTCCAGAGCTGCTTCATTAAAATGCCGGTTAACCAGACTTTGGGATCTTATTTAAATGACGATTAAAATACCAATTGGTTATTTCCGCTGTCCCCAACATTACCTTCCGGCACCGATTCCAATCGCTCCATCTCAACACCTGCCAGTATAAACGGTGCCTGACCAATGAATTGATCACTTACGATTCTCTCATTGATGTAATAAGTGTACGACCCATCCCGGTATGGCCGATTGCCGAGCCCTGCTCCTTTGCAAATTTGATGCAAATGAACGCCTGACTCATCATGGGTTACCAGATGCGCCAGCAGACCTTCATACCCACGGACCGCGAGCTTGCGGTAATTGCGCGGCAAGTAACCGAGTCTGACCCCTTTGGCAATCGCATACACGAACATGCAGGAGCCGGAGGCCTCCAAGTAATTCCCTTCCCGCTTCCCTTGATCAAGCACTTGATACCAAAGCCCGCTTTCCGCATCCTGTACGCTCTCCAGTGCTCTCACCATACGCAAAAAGATTCCGGCAATCGTTCCGCGCTTCCTATGATTTTTCGGAAAATGCTCCAGGGAGTCCACGATCGCCATCGCATACCACCCCATAGCTCGGCTCCAAAAATGAAAAGATGTCCCTGTCGCCGGATTACACCATTCCTCCTCCTTGCTTTCATCCCAGCCATGGTACAATAAGCCCGTTTTTTTATCACGTGTACGCTGTTCCACCGTCAGAATCTGATGGGCAACCTCGTCAAACAGTTCGGGCCTATTGAAAATTTTCGCGTACTCAGCCAGAAACGGAGAGGACATATATAGCCCATCCAGCCACATTTGGAACGGGTATACCTTTTTATGCCAAAACCCGCCTTCCGTCGTACGCGGATGACCTTCCAATTGATCGGCCAGCAAGTGCGCTGCCTTGCTATAACGCTCCTCCCCTGTCTGCTTGAACAAATGAAAAAGAACTTTTCCTTGATTAATCTGATCCAAATTATATTCTTCCAGCTCGTAGGTTCGAATGGCCCCGTCCGATTCGATGAACAAATCCATATGCTTTTTGACATAATCGTAATACTTCGTGTCCTTTGTCATTTCCCAGACTCGCAGCAGCGCCAATAGCATCATACCCGGTACGTAAGCCCACCGCTCCGTAATTTCCGGATGGTAGCCCTTCGAATCGGATGCCGACATGATGGTTTCAGCCATGGCAAACCATTTTTGACTGTTCATAAAGCATATCCTCCTGAATCCATGCTTGATTTTTCGCCTCTACCGACCGAATTTTCTATGAAACTGAGCCAGCTTGGCGTAAAAATCCTCCATTATAAAACGCGCATCCATGGTTTCATATACTCGGATCGGGCGATGTTTTCCGTTGTGGATATACTTCATCTGTTCGTCTAATTCAGGAGCAGGCTTCCACGACCACCGGCCGCAATCCGGAAAAAGAATGACGCCAACCGCAGGAGAATCACCCAAGATACGATATTCAGCCGGCCTTTGAACACTTGCATTATTGAACGCGATCAGCTCTTCAACCAAATACCTTCCGATTTCCCCATGAGGGTAAACCCTCTCGACCAGCTCCGCAAAGCTAACCGGCATCTGCCGATACACAGCGCGGGAAATTTGCCACAATTCGAGCTTCGATTTGAAGATGACGTTTGCAGCATGGACATCGTTGGCTAAATTATATTCCCAGCCGCCAGCCGGCCAGTCGCCGCCACCGATCCAAATTACCTTAATGTCCCGGTCTGCAATCCGCGGTTCAAGCAATAGGGCGGACGCCATATCCGTCAAAGGACCGTAAAAAGCGATATAAAGCGGCCGTTCATCGTCTTTCATCGCTTCCTCAATAATGAATCGAGCCCCCGCGGAATCCACCGGTGTTTGTTCGTCCGGCATCGCATGTTCCGCACCATCTTCAACCCGGATCTGGCCTTCCATCCCCATCAATCTGAGCACCAGCATCGTTTCATCGTGACTGTCCTTTAAGCTTGTCGCCGACTTCCGGTCGCCGAAATGTGCGGGGATAATGCCATGCAATTCAAACGAAGGCGTCAGCACGGCATGTACTATGGCAAATTGATCATCAACTTCGTTTTTAGCATCGGTGTTGATGATCACTCTTGTTTTCTTCTCATCCGGGATACGAATTTCCATTAGGTCATCCACCTTTTCATCGTTTTATCACAAATTCCCACTTTTCAACACGGACGCGACGGCGCGTTTCCAACCTGCGTAGTGGCGCTCCCGCTCCCCGGTTCCCATCACTGGCTCGTATGTGCGGTAGCTTTGCTGCCGGTTCTTTATATCGTCCGGAGATGTCCACCATCCTATCCCGAGCCCGCCCATATAATAGGAGCCTAGTGCAGATAACTCGGCCACCTCCGATTTGACCACCGGACATCGCAGAAGATCCGCCTGGAACTGCATCAGCAAGGAGTTATCGGATGCGCCGCCGTCGGCACGAAGCTCAACAAGAGCGTTGCCCGTTACCGATTGCATCAACTCTACCGCATCGCAAACTTGGTAAGCAATGGACTCGATCGCCGCGCGAACGATATGCGCCTTGCCTGTACCCCGGTTCATACCTGTAATCGCCGCCCTGGCATAAGGATCCCAATAGGGGGCGCCCAATCCGACAAAGGCGGGGACCATATATACGCCCTCATTGTCCGCTGCGGATTGAAGAAGACGTTCCATTTCTTCAAACGAGCGGAATAAGCCGAGCTGATCCCGTACCCATTTGATGCTGTCGCCGGTTGTCCGAACGACGGCCTCGAGAGCGTAGGTTACCTTGCCGCTCATCCCCCATGCAATGGCAGCGACAAGTCCGTTTTTCGCAGACGGCGGCTTCTCCCCTACATTCATCAGCACGGAGGTTCCCGTCCCGTAAGTCGCTTTGGCCATCCCCTCCGTAAAGCAACGGTTGCCAAACATCGCGCCCTGGGAATCGCCGATGATGCCTGTAATCGGAATACGTTCGTCGAACAGCCCGGCATCCTCCGTATAGCCGAACCCCTCATCGGAAAATTTCACTGCAGGCAGTAGCTCGGACGGCACGCCGAACAGACGGCACAGCTCCTCGTCCCATTCCAACGTATGAATGTTAAACAGAGAAGTACGGCTCGCATTCGTATAATCGGTAGCATGTACCTTTCCGTTCGTCAGCTTCCAAAGCAGCCAGCTATCCATCGTCCCGGCCAGCAGCCTGCCTTCTTCGAGCTTCGAGCGCGCTCCTTCCACGTGATCCAGCATCCAGCTCCATTTCGCAGCTGAAAAATAAGGATCCAGCAGCAGTCCGGTTTTCGTGCGCACTGTCTTTTCATACCCTGCGGCTTGAAGCTTCGCGCACTGGCCGGCCGTTCGCTGGCATTGCCACACAATTGCCGGGTACACCGGCATCCCGTTATGGCGATCCCATAGGACAGCCGTTTCCCGCTGGTTGGTAATCGTCAGTGCAGCAAGCTGCACGGGTTGAATGCCAGCCGATTGCAACGCCCTGAGCGAAGTTTCCTTCACATGGTTATAGATCTCCAAAGGGTCATGTTCCACCCAGCCGGCACGGGGAAAATACTGCTTATGTTCCTTGAAGCCGCGCGCGACAATACTTCCGTCCCGATGGACGACCAGCGCCTTGGTTCCTGACGTGCTCTGGTCAATGGTCAGAATGTATTCCTTCGTCATCGTGCAGCTCCTAACGATCCAGCAGCTCAAGCGCAACGCGCTTGATGTTAGCCGCCGTAATGCCGTAATGCTCGAACACTTCCGCCGTCTTTCCTGCCACGGCAGGCTCATCCGGAATGCCCATAATCTTTACCGGCACCGGGTGATGCTGGACGACCGTCTCAGCCACTGCGGCGCCTAGTCCCCCGTGGATGCTATGCTCTTCCACCGTAATGATCGTACCGGTTTCGCGGGCTGCGCGGATAATCGCCTCAACGTCCAGCGGCTTGATCGTATGCATGTTTAGCACCCGGCACGAAACGCCCGCCTCCTTCAAGGCGGTATGCGCATCCAGCGCTACACGCACCGTCTCGCCGGAGGCAATTACCGTCAGATCGTCTCCCTTCCGCAGCTCCACCGCCTTGCCGATCTCGAATTCGTATTCATCCGAATCGTAAACATCCTCGACCGGATTACGGCCGGTACGGACATAGGCGCCGCCGTAATGCTGCACGAGCGCAGCCGTCATTTTCTTCGTCTCGTGGCGGTCTGCCGGCATCATCACCGCCAGCCCCGAAATAGCGCGGGCCACCGCGAGATCCTGCACGGAATGATGCGACATGCCGAGGGCCCCGTAGCTGACGCCACCACTGATGCCAATCAGCTTCACATTGGTACCGGAATAAGCCACGTCAACCTTAATCTGCTCGATGCTGCGCATACTGAGAAAACAGGCCGGAGAGGTGACGAACGGTTTTTTGCCGCTGTGGGCAAGCCCAGCCGCTATGCCCACAATATTTTGCTCCGCGATCCCGACCTCTACGAACTGCCCGGGAAACTCCTTTGCAAACGGCCCCATAGCAGCGGAGCCTCGTGAATCGCTGGCCAGCACCATAATGTCTCGGTCTTGACGCCCTAGCTCTAACAGCGTTTCACAAATAACTTGCCGATTCGCAATGTTGTTGATCATACGTTCCGCCCCTCCCGCAGGATTACCTCACGCGCAGCTGTAAGTTCGCTCAAGGCTTGCTCCAGTTCAGCATCATTCGGCACGTGGTGATGCCAGTGCGCAGCATTTTCCGCAAAGGACACTCCCTTGCCCTTGATTGTATTTGCAAGCACCAGCGTCGGCCGTCGTTCCTCGGGCACAGCTTCCAGCACCTGCACCAGCTCACCCATATCGTTCCCGTCGACGGACACCACCTTCCAGCCGAAGGCCTCCCATTTTCCCTGAAGCGGTTCAAGACCCATCACGTCTTCGGTCGAGCCGCTGATCTGCAGCCGGTTACGGTCGATAATGCCGATCAGATTATCCAATTTATAATGGGCGCCGGCCATTGCCGCTTCCCATACCGAACCCTCCGCCTGCTCGCCGTCTCCCATTAGACAGAACACACGATAAGCGTTTCCGTCCCGTTTGGCGGCCAGCGCCATGCCGACGCCAATCGCTAGACCGTGGCCCAGAGCCCCGGTATTCATTTCGATTCCCGGCACCTTATTGTTCGGATGACCAATAAGCCTCGTTCCAAACTGGCTGAAGGTCAGCAGCTCCTCCTTCGGGAAGAAACCGAGATCCGCCAGGATACACCAAAGTGATTCCACCGAATGGCCTTTGCTGGCGATAAAACGGTCACGCTCCGGCCATTTGGGATCGTTCGGATCGATTTTCATTACCCGATAGTATAGAGCCGTCAAAATATCCGTATTGCTGAGCGAGCCGCCGGTATGTCCCGTCTTGGCGCGATGAATCATCGTCAGCAGCTCCATTCTAATTTGTGCTGCTTTGGCCTTAAGCTCCGCGATTTCCATGACACTCTCCCCCTCCACTAAAGTGCTCCGCCACGAAGCCAGGCTTGAATTTCCCGCTCATCGGGGTCCACCGGATCGGGAGTAAGCCCCGGAATGTAGCGGCATGCCTCATACAGCGCCGGAATCACATTCGCATGAATCCCGACGGCGTGATGTACGTATGGCCCTCTCACCAGTTTTTCTTCCCATAACGGCCAGTCGTTTACTTCCACCCATACTTAGGAGCCTCGGGTATAAGGCCCTTCAATACCGCGGGCGCGGCCAAGAAATAACTGGTATTCACCATGGTCTCCGTCGAAGCGGGCGAGTGTCATGCTTCCACCCTTAATTTTCCCCTCGTGTGTACCGGGAGAATGATCGTCAAACAGAAAATGCTTGCGCAGCTTCGGCTTGTTCTCCTCGCTTAGCGACACGGGAAAATTGCCGCAGTGAAACAGCAGCTCCCCGTTTTCATTCTCGGGATGACGGATCGTCAAATCGGCGAAAAACGTCGGGGCCTGATTCATCGCTGCAGCCTGTACCATGATCGAAGTGATGGCACCGTGAATGTCGGTTTCACAGGTAACCGGAATTTGTTCGTCGGTAAGAATGGCATTGGCGAGACAAGGCATGATGCCCATAACCTCCTGCAGCGACGACCAGCATTGAATGGCGATCGCAGTGCTGCCAGTTTGTACGGCATACTGCTTCATGGCGACCTTCAGGGCGGCGATTCTCCGAATGTCGTCCTCGGTCACTTCGGAATAGTCCAGTTTTGCCTTTATATATTCGATTGCTTCTTGCAGGGCGTCGCCGTTCCCTTTCTCGATCTGCTTCGACGCCCGTTGAATGTCGATTAGGGTAATCGGATGAAGCTCGATGCCGAACCGCTCCAACAGCTCGCCTTCGTTGCACATCATCGTCCAGAACGAGGCCGGCCGAGGACCGATTTGCAAAATCCGCAAGCTGCGGAAATGACGCACCACGTTGGCTGCGGCAATAAAGTTGGCGAAGCCCCGCTCGAATACCGGATCATTCACCCGGCAGTTGGTCACGTAGGTGAAAGGTACGTTGAAGCGGCGCAGCACTTTCCCCGTAGCGAACAAGCCGCACTGCGTGTCGCGCAGGCGCATGCCATCCTGCAGCGGCGATTCGTCGCGCGGCCCCCACAGCAGCACCGGTTTACCGAGCGCCTTTCCTACACGGGCAACCGTATCCTCCGTACCGAAATTGCAGTGCGGGAAAAATACAGCGTCCACATTCTCCCGCTTAAACCGTTCCACAATTTCCTCCGCATTGACATGGTCGTCGTATAAGAGCCCTTCGCTGTTCAATCCTTCGAGATCGACAATATCGATGTCGAGACCGAAGCTTTCGATTTTCTCCCTGATCTTGACCTTGTAGGTAAACGCATCCTCCGCACTGAATACAAATCTGCGGGTTGGTGCATAACCGAGTTTAAGCGCTTTCATCTCCGCATCCTCCATTATCGTGGTTAGGGTTCCATCTGAACGCATGGGGTCCATCAAAAGAAATGTGCCAGTGAGCAGAGGGCGCTTCCGATTTATCGATTCAGAAGCAGTACAGCAACCTGTCACTAAACTTTTTTAGTTAAATTCATAGACTTGTCGTATTCACTTGGATCATATCACCAGAATCGGCGTGCGGTCAATGGTTTTAATAAATTTGTTTATATGTTTCGCGCATTATAACTAAACTTTTTTATATAATCGGTAAGACCCCTAACATGTTATAGTCATAATAGGCTTCGCGCCCTGTGCTTTTTTACGCCCTATAAGATTTACTTGTATAATCCTAAACCGCGTTGTAAACTTATAACTTAAATATTTTAGTATTGTTTCGAGGTGCACATTGTGAAAATGACCGATATCGCCAAAATGGCCAATGTATCCAAAGCCGCCGTATCCTTAGCCCTTAGCGGCAAACCGGGAATTAGCGATGAAACGCGTGCGAAAATATTGGCTATCGTGAAGGAAACCGGTTATTTGCCCCGTGCTATGGTCAAAGCTGATCAAGTGTATGGTTTGAGCCGAACTCTCCGCTTTGTTGCCTGCACCAATTCTGGTATTGTCTCGGACCATTTTTATCAGCAGCCCTTTTTCATGGAGCTCATTCACCATATCGAGGAGCAGTGTCGGGCCAACGGGTACTCGCTGTTCTTCTCCTCAGTTCCTTACGATCAGTTTGAACAGACTGTTGAAGAATTGGAGACGGAGCATAAATCAAATGGCATCCTGCTTCTTGGCACGAATTTAAGCCGTCAGCAGATTGAAATGGTGGAGCGCAAGCAACCGAACTTAGTCGTGATCGATACATGCATAGAGACGATGGATGCCAATTTCATCGTAATGAATAACAAAATGGGCGCCTATCAAGCAGGAAAATACCTGCTCGATCTCGGCCACCGCCAAATCGGCTACGTGCAGTCCAACTCGCGAATGTACAACTTCGACTCCCGCAAGCAAGGCTTTCTGCAAGCCCTTTCGGAAGAGGGAGTCCACTTACCGGAAAAATATACTTTTACGGTTTCACCGACGGTCGTCTCTTCGCAGGAAGAGTTAAAAAACAGCTTCATGCGCTTGGAAGATGATGTGCCTACCGTTCTTTTCTGCGAGTGTGATTACATTGCTATCAGCACGATGAAATCGCTATATGAAATGGGGTACCGTGTTCCCGATGATATTTCGATTATTGGCTTTGACAATATTCAGGAATCGAGGATCGTTACACCTGAGTTGACCACGGTTCACGTCGAAAAGCTGAAAATCGCCGAACTCGCCATTGCGAAGCTGATAGCCGGTGCGGATGGGCGCGAGCAGGTAAGAAGTAAGATGTGGATCGACACCCATTTGGTGATCCGAGATTCATGCAGAGAGATTCAAGTTAAGTAGAAAATGAACGGTTAAGACTTGATGGTTCTGGAGTTTTTCAGGCTGAGGATCGGATCACGCTAGTGCGTGGCAGTGACGCCCTCCCTTCTCGTGGATATCGAATAGGCTTTAAAACGGAGCGACCTGCAAAGGTCGTTTTTTCTTATTCCATTTGAAGGAGAGGCACGCTGAGGGGGAGAAAATTGATCCTGCTGCCGATGCTCAATCAATGCGGACAGCCTTGTGGTCGATTTCGGCGGGGGCGTCCACTGGCGCTCGATTTATTATAAAACAAAAAAACACCTGCTTCGCTCCAACAATTGTGGAGGAAAAGCAGGTGTTTTGGGAACTTCTTGACCATGTAGTGATTCAACCCTACAACCATTCGGATGGCTTTCAGGTTGAGATCACTATACCGTTTAGATCAGTTCAGACTTTTGAAGCAATCGCTGTACCAGGACCGCAACTTCAGCTCTTGTGATGTTAGCTGTCGGAGCAAGCTTATTGCCGTTTCGGCCGGATACAATTCCCGCTTGCAAGCTATCAGCAGCATGAGCCTTTGCCCATTGCGAAAGTTGGTCGGCATCTGCGAAAGCATTCAGCCTCTCACCGCTTTGTTCCATTGAAAGCTTCGCTTTCAGCCCGGTAATTTTCATTGCGTTTGCGATAATCGCCATCGCCTGTTCCCGAGTAATCTTCTCCATCGGACGGAAGGAACCATCCTCAAAACCGTTAATCAGCTCATGCGAATAGGCCGTACTAATAACGTTGCTATACCAATCCGTCGACTTTACGTCCGAGAATGGATTCGAATGCTTGTCCAGCTTCAATCCCAATCCACGAACGATAATGGCGGCGAACTCCGCACGGGTAATATCTTGATCTGGATTGAACTCCTCATTCCCTACGCCGTTAATGACCATCCGGGAGCCCATATCGTTAACTGCTGATTTTGCCCAATGGCTCTCAACGTCCTTAAATGAAGTTGGGTGCCAGATGACGGTATAGATACTGTTTGTTAAGCTGTTAATCTTAGCGTAATATGCGCCGGCAATCATTGTGATTTGTGTAGGCACATGACGAGCCGTGCCATCCGGCTCAATAACGACACCTGTGGTTACTTGGCTAGGGTCAACACCTTGGGGAAGGGCCATGGTCCGTTCCACATATGCGTTGAAGTTGGTGACATCGACCGTCTTTCCGTCGTATCTGCCGGTGACGGTAAAATCCATTGGCGGAACAACCACTTCAAATTCCCCTTGCCTGGAAACCGACTGCACAAGCTTAACCTGATCAGCGGCAGGTTCAGCAATTTTGATCTGTACCTTAATATCCTGTAGAGATACCGCACTGCCAATCTGTTCGGATACGGCATCGATATTGATCTGACCTGCCGGCAGGGTGTAGGTAGCCTTGTTCGTTTGGATGACCAGCTTCGCTTGCTGCTTCTCCATATTTTTGACCATTTGACCGTTCAGTTCGCCAACAACAATGTTGGATTCCGCGCGGACAGGGACGGTTACGATAGCACCGCTGCCTTCAGCCGCCAGTTTGTCCTCCAGCTTTTGCTGATCGATTTTTACGGTAATCATTTTCTTATCGTCAACCTGGGTTGTTTCTGCAGTACCCGCACTTTCCGCCTTGCCGTTAACCAGTACATCGACACCCGTGTTGGTATTAGGTACGGCAGCAGGTGCAGCGGAAGGCGCAGCAGAAGGTGCGTTATCGTTTGTTTCCGATGTAGACGAAGGTGACTGCATTACTGTTACCTTTGCTGCGGAGCTCGTTGCCGTTGCCGTCTTCATACCGGTCATGCTGTTGTTCGTATTAGTTACTTCAACATAGTAGTACACAGTGCCTGTTACGTTTGTCGGAGCGGAGAACGTGCTGCTTGTCGCGCCTGTCAGCAGTGTGCCGCCAGCCGTACTGTTCTCCGTATTGCTGTACCATTGGTAGGTCAGCGTTCCGCTGGCCGTTGCTGCAACACTCAAGTTGGCTGCGCTGCCTGTACTCACCGACCGGTCTTCCGGTTGGGTCACGATGGTCGGTGCTTCGGCGTTTGTCAGTTCGTTGACGGTTACTTTTGCCGCAGCACTTGTCACCGATGCTGTGATTTCCCCGGTTTTGCTATTGTCGGTGTTGGTCACTACAACGTAGTAGTAATACGTTGTGCCGGTCACTGTCGTCGGCGCGAAGAACGTCTTGGTTATCTCGTCCGCCAACAACGTACCGCCGATCGTGCTGTTCTCCAGGTTGCTGTACCATTGGTAACTCAGCGTACCGCTGGCCGTGGCTGTAACACTCAAGTCCGCTAACCCGCCTGTGCTCACCGTCCGGTCTTCCGGTTGGGTCACAATGGTCGGTGCTTCGGCGTTTGTCAGCTCATTGACGGTTACTTTAGCCGCAGCACTTGTTACCGAGGCAGTCTTCACGCCGAACAAGCTATCAATCGTGTTGGTTACTGTGACGTAGTAATACGTTGTACCTGTTACTGTCGTCGGTGCGGAGAAGGTGCTGCTCATCTCGCCTGCCAACAGTGCTCCACCGATCGTGCTATTTACGGCTTGGCTGTACCATTGGTAGCTCAATACACCGTTGCCAGTTGCTGCAACACTCAAGTTAGCTGGGCCGTCTATGCTCACCGTCCGGTCTTCCGGATGGGTCACAATGACCGGCGCTTCCGCGTTAATCAACTCGTTGACCGTCACCTTAGCCGCAGTACTTGTTACCGATGCGCTCTTCTCGCCGGTTTTGCTGACGTCAGTGTTGGTCACTACAACGTAGTAGTACACAGCGCCTGTCACTGTCGTCGGTGCGGAGAAGGTGCTGCTCGTCTCGCCAGCCAACAATGCTCCACCGAGCGTGCTGTTCATGGTATGGCTGTACCATTGGTAGCCCAGTGTGCCGGTGCCGGTTGCCGCAACACTCAAGTTGGCCGGGCTGCCCATGATCACCGTCCGGTCTTCCGGCTGCATCGAGATCACCGGCGCTTCCGCGTTCGACAGCTCGTTGACCGTCACCTTAGCCACTGTACTTGTTACCGTCGCTGTCTTCTGGCCGGTTTTGCTGTCATCCGTGTTCGTTATCACTACATAATAATAGGTGGTGCCCGCTGTTTGGGTCGGCACGGAGAGGGTTGCATTCGTCTCGCCCGCCAACAGCGTGCCGCCGTTCGTGCTATAGCTATACCATTGGTAGCTCACCGTTCCGCTGCCCGTTGCTGCTGCAATCAGATCAGCTGTCCCACCTACGCTTACCGTACGGTCTTCCGGCTGCATCGAGATCACCGGCGCTTCCGCGTTCGACAGCTCGTTGACCGTCACCATTGCCACTCTACTCGTTACCGTCGCTGTCTTCTGGCCGGTTTTGCTGTTATCCGTGTTTGTCATCACTACATAATAGTAGGTGGTGCCCGCAGTTTGGGTCGGTGCGGAGAAGGTTGCATTCGTCTCGCCCGTCAACAGCGTGCCGCCGTTCGTGCTATAGCTGTACCATTGATAGCTCACCGTTCCGCTGCCCGTTGCCGCTGCAACCAAGTCAGCTGTCCCACCTACGCTTACCGTACGGTCTTCCGGCTGCATCGAGATCACCGGCGCTTCCGCATTCGTCGGCGCATTAACCGTTACCTTACCGGCCGTAACGGTTTTCTGCATCTCAACGAGCCGGGTATCCGTAAAGGTAAGGTACTGCGGATCCGTTTGATTGATGACAGTAATCGTCTTATCGCCCAATGCTGCATCGGCTTTAATCTTAAAAGTGACTGTAAACAGCTCAGAACCCGCTTGAACCGCATTATCACCGCCGCCGCCATCTGCCCATGCCGTTTTTAGCTCGCCTGCAATATTATCATAAGTAAAATCGAAATAATTACCGGATTTTCCTAAAATGTTTACCACTTCAAGCGCACTCGGGTCAAAATTCAGCTGCATGCCATACGCGCCCGCGCCCCCCGAAGCTGTCAGTATGGAGACCGGAACATCCACCGTTCCTCCGGGAATTCCGGCCGCAGTCCCAATTCCGACGTTGATGGTTTCCGGGACAGGAGTTACCGTGACGGACCCGGAAGTGAATTGCGTGATGCTGGGCCATGTTTCGTCATCTTGAGTATAAGTTCCGGAGACAGCATTCACATTGGATACAACAGCGCCTGCGCTCTCCTTTATTTTAAAATGGATAGTAAAAATCTCTTGCTTGGCCATCAGGAATACCATATCGCCAAAACTTTCCGCAGATACCTTAATGGTCTCGCTTGTCGTTGTATCCACTGTGAATATTGCTGATGAAGCTTTATCTGTTACCGGATTCACCGCTACAGGTTCAAGGATGTTCGAATCATAGGCTATATCGATTGCATACTTATACACACCATCCCCCGGGTCCAAGGTTACCGCTACATCTACCGTCTCCCCTGGTGCGCCCGATACACTTCCCACCGCAACGGATACCTGTGGTGCCGCTTGGACGCTGGAGAGGAAGGGAGCCAGCATCAAGATCAGTGCCATAAACACCGAGACCACGAATTTCAACCGGCTTGTAATACCATCCGTGCGAACCATCATTATCTTGCCCTCCCCAAGTAAATCGCCATAATCATTTGTACATCCAGACTGCTGAGTGTCCCATCGTTATTCACGTCCAAAGCCTGAATTTGCTTAGGGGTCAGCGTTCTCGTCCCCGATAAGTATTGCGTAATCATCAAGGCATCCGCGGGTGTGATCAGACCGTCGTCATTACCGTCGCCCTTGAGTACGTTTGACTGGACGATCTGCTTGACGGTAAAGCTCACGTCGGCCATGTTGTCTGCTGACACCGTAACCGTCGCGGTATAGGTTTCTGCAGGCAGTGCATCTTTCGCCCTGACGGTAAACGTCGTGGAGGTCGTTACGTTATCCAACGTGGATAGTACCGGACCCTCAAGCTCAAAGTTACCTGCACCTGCACCGCTTAATGTCGCCGTCAAATTCGTTAAAGCTTCCGTACCTGTTTTCGTAACGGTAACGGTCCTCTTTTCCTGCGTACCGGAAGTATACTCTTCTGTAAGTTCCGCAAGCGTCAGGTTCTCCAACTGGCCGATTGTATAGGTCCGGATAAACTGCCACTGTGCATACAGCGTAACACCGCCGGCGATGCTGATCGAGTCCCCTGCACGGTAAGTCGTGCCGCTTCCGTCGGCCGCTGTGTTCCAGCCCTCGAACGAGTACCCCTCACGTGTCAATGTGCTTGGCTTAGCCAATACGGCAGCCAGATCTCCGGCTTCGTATTGCTTAGCGTCAACCGGTGCCGAGCCGGACGTGCTGCCGTTCCCGTTATAGGTAACGGCATAGGTCTTTAAGAACGCACGAAGCTTGGGGTAGCTTTCAGGTTTCATATACCAATTTGTAGTGAAATCCCAACCCGTAAAAGTCGATTGTGTTTGCATCTCCGTCGTCGTCTTCGGAGCACCTTTATCCGAATCGCTCATTCCCGTGGTTATTGCATCGTAATAGCTGGAGTGGACATAAATCTGGCTTCTATCTCCTGCCAGACCACCGGCAACACCACTTCCCGCATTTACCGAACCGATTGCATATCCGTAATTAATGCTACCGTTTCCCTTGCCAACAAGTCCGCCGACGTACCCGGCATCCGCCGAGACGCTGCCGGTTGCATAGCCGTTGAAGATTTGCCCTTCAAGATGTCCGGCAAGACCGCCAATGCCGGCATTCGCACCGGCCAAGCCGGTTCCGACCACATTGACATCGGAGTAGTTGCCGGAAAGTGAACCGCCGGCGGAATGGCGCCCTACCAATCCTCCCGCATTGCCGCTTACCCCATTTCCAACCAATGACACGCTGCCGCTCGCATAGCTGTATACGATGTACCCGGCATTCTGCCCGGCGATAGCGCCGACATTTTGGGTGCCCTTGACATTAACACCGGTCAGGCGAACGTTACGTATGGTGCTGTCCATGCGAATATTGCCGAATAAGCCGACGTTTTCCAGCCCGGAATCGATGGTAAGTCCGGTAATCGCATACCCGGCGCCATCAAACTTACCGTTGAACGATTCATCTGCTTGACCTGCAATCGGCTCCCAGTTCGGATAAACCGAAAGATCAATATCATTGCCTAACTTAAAATGCGTCACAATGTGGGGAATACTGTACCTCACGGAACTCAATTGTGCAGGCGTCTTAATGATGTACGGATCGGTTTCTTTGCCCGATCCCGTCATAATCGGGTCACCTTCACCTGAAATTTTCTTGAGCTTCGGGTAGTCTTGTCCCTCTTTAATCGACCAGATGTTAGCGAAATCCCACCCGTAGAAGGTGATTTGCGACTTCATGGCCGCAGACGTCATTCCCCCATAGCTTTCATCTGTACCGATTCCCGCGACATCGTAGGCGTAGTAGGAGTTGCTGACACTGTATTCATTGCGGCCGAACACTCCGCCAACATTCAAACCACTTCCCGTTATATGGCCAACCGCGTAGCTGTTGCGAACTTCTCCTTTGTTGGTTCCTGTCAACCCGCCGACATAATCCCCGGCCCCCGTCACGTCTACCGTTGCATAGCTCTCGCCAATCAACGGATAATCGGGATAATACCCCTCACTGGCCCCCACTAGGCCGCCGACATAGCTGCCTCCCGTTACGGTTCCGACGGCGTAGCTCCCAGTAACTTCAGCGTAGGAGTTCCTCCCTAGCAACCCGCCGACGTAATCGCCGGTGCCACTAACGACACCGGACACATAACTGTCACTGACGGTGCCGCTGCTCGTTCCGGCAAGACCACCGACATAGTTGCTGCCGGACACTTGGACATCCAGTAAGCCGACATTGTGGACATGGCCGCTTGTACCAATGATGCCGAACAAGCTGGCGAAGTTGCTTGTCGAATTGACCTTCAGTCCCCGGATAACATAACCGGCTCCGTCGAAGGTTCCGACGAAATCCTTGCCTCCTCCCGGCTCTCCAATTGGCAGCCAGTTATCGGTATACGCTCCCAGATCGATATCATTGCCAAGACGGTAATGGGCGCTCCGTGCATTGCGCACATTATTCAGATCTTCTGCGGTCGTAATAATGAACGGATCTTCCACCGTCCCCGTGCCTGCTGCCTTGACTTCATTCGGCAGCCATACAAGAGACGTCAGAAGCATCCCTGTTGCAAGCACTGCACTAAGAAGCATCGACAATGCCGATTTCATTTTGCTTTTCATCTTGCTGTTCTCTCCTCTTCGTTTATCACGAAAATTTTCTGCATTTCCTTACGCAATCGACACTAACGAGGCTAGTCACAAACCGAACCTGAATATTCGACATCTTTCAACATCATTTTCTCTCCTGTGACTTCATTCGCTAATTATCGTTCTAATTATAGAACAACCTTCTCTCAAAATTCTCTCAAACCCGAGCATTTACCTCTAACAAATAGTCCTATAGACCTATATTTTAGCATTTGCCATAAAGTTACAGAGGTTGGAATTTCCTTAAACAGAAATAACCCTTGCAGAATATCAGCTGCAAGGGCGAGACTTCCTTCCATATTATCATTTATCCTTAACTCTGACGGGCCGCAGCTATTTCATAAGCAGCCCGGCTTTTCGGCTGAATTCAACCGGAACCTCCATTCCCAGCTCCCTCCGGTGTTGTTCAACGAAAAGAGAGAAATGGCGGGCGATCTGTTCCTTTTTTCCTGTTGCCGCCAACACCCTCAGAAGAAGCAGATGGAGCTCCTCATCCAGCGGAAATAGTGAGAGACAGGACATTAGCCGCTGCTCGGCTTTATCCCATTCCCTTCCCGCCATGTATTGTTCAGCTAACCGACCGCCGGCAGCTCTGTACTGCTTGCTGCAATTTTCCTCGAGCTGAACCTTCCACATGTAATCCTTGTGGCCCAGCAGCGGGCCGCTGTACATGGCACACAGAGCCTCCAACCGCTCCGTTTCCGACCGCTCCAGCTCGCCCTGCACCGGAAGGTTGTCCTGGAATTCCTGCAGATCATAGGTTACATTCATCGTGTTCAGCATGTATCCGTCCACCGTTCGGATGACTCCCATCCCGATTTCTTGCTCCTTCAAGAGCTTTTTTAGACGGTACACGTTGTTATGCAAGTTATGAACGGCACGCTGTTCGTCCAACTCCGGCCAGAGCATGTCCACCAGCTTCCACTTGCTGATGTCCTGATTGGGCCAGCACAGCAGATACGCGAATAATTCTTCTGTCTTTCGAGTAGGCCACCGCACCAGCTCGCCTTCGGCGCCTCGCACCTCAAAGCTGCCGAAGCAGCGTATGGAGACCTTCCGCGAAGGCGTTACCGAGACGTCCGCACGGGCCGCCTCCTTCAGCAAGCGGCTCGTAATCCGGTCGATCGCGTCCGGCATAACCGGCTTCAACAGGTAATCGAAGGCAAAAACCTGAAATGCCTCCAGCGCATAATCCTTGTACGCGGTGGTGAAGACAATGCGAGTGCCTTCGCAGCACTCATTAAGCTTCCGTGCCAGCTCAAGACCGGAGAGCTTGGGCATCTCTATATCTAGAAATGCAATATCCGGCTGCAGCTCCGGCAGCTGTTCCAGCGCTTCCTGGGGATTGCTGAAAGAGGCTATAATCCGACAATGTGGGCTGCGGCCAACGATAACCTTCATTAGCTCCAAAATCGGTTTTTCATCCTCCACGATTACGACGCTGAACATTGCTTTTCCCTCTTCCTAAAAAGGTTTATACTCCCGTATCCGTCGGGATCCGCATAGTGATCCGTGTTCCCCAATCCGGACCCGAAGCCACTTTTAGAGATGCACCAAAGATCGAATCCAATCGGCGCTGTACATTACGGATTCCGATACCTGCTCCGTTCCCCGGACTGGCACCGGTGTTTGTGATTCGTAACAGAATATCTTCAGGCATGCCTGCACCGTCATCTTCGATCGTCACCTCTACTGCATCCGCATCACTCTTCACGGTCAGGGTAACCGTTCCCCGGCCCCCCTTGTTGAAGAGGCCGTGCCGGATGGCATTTTCCACAAACGGTTGAATGCAAAGGGAAGGTATCGACATCACCCTCAGCCCTTCCTCCACATGGCTCACGAACTCAAAGCTGTCATCGAAGCGAGCTTTCTCGATATCCACATAAGCCTCGATCAGCTCCATCTCCCGGCTCAAGGGCACCAGCATTTCATGCCTGTCCATATCCAGAATATGCCGGAGGTACTGGCTGAGCCGCGATAGCAGAAACGCCGCCTTTTCCCCGTCTGAGTAACAGAATGATATCACGCTGCTCAAGGCATTATACAAGAAATGAGGCTTTATCTGCGCCTGCAAAAAAGCCATCTCCGCATCCATCGCATCCCGCACCGACTTTTTCAGCTCCAGCAGCGTCTTCACCCTGGCCCTTACTTCCACAGCATTGAAGGGCTTGGCGATAAAATCGTTGGCTCCGGCCGCGAGGCCCGCTGCAATATCTTGTGGCGTACTCCGAACCGTCAGGATAATTACCGGCAGGTCAAACAACGTATGCTTGCTGCGAATTTCTCGGCATACCTCATACCCAGATAGCTGCGGCATCATGACATCAAGCAAAACCAAATCAATCGTTCGATTGGTTTGTAAAATACGAAGCGCTTCCCGCCCGTTGGCTGCCGTATAAAGACTGTATTCCTCCCCTGCGAACAGGTTCCTTAACACTTGTAGATTGGATTCCTCATCATCCACGGCCAGCAAAGTAAACACACCCGGCTTGGAGTCTCCACCGTTAAGAGGCTCTTTTTGCGCAGGCTGCACCGACATCTCGTGCTTACGCGGCAGCCGGACTGGGGCAGACCGAGCTTCTGATACAGGCAATACAAAAGCAATACGAGTCCCCACCCCAGGCTCTGACCTTTCAATGAAAATGTCCCCGTCCATCAAATGAACCAGCTGGCGCGATATGGACAGTCCCAAGCCGACGCCGCCATACCCCTGTGAACGTTCTCCCTCCGCTTGATTAAACGGTTCGAAAACATGCTTCCAGTCCGAAAGAGCGATACCTATTCCGGAATCCTGAACGATGATTTTCATGCGGTCCCCATCGGGTTCTGCTATAATCTCCACTTCTCCCTGATCGGTAAACTTAATCGCGTTCCCGATTAGGTTAAGAAGAATCTGTCTCAGCCGATTTTCATCTGCATGGACGGGCGGTAGGTCCTCCGGAATCCGATTGACGATGCGGATCTCTTTGCCGGAGGCAAGGTGCTTTGCCACCTCAAGAACAATCGATACCGTAACCCTGACATCAACAGCGGCCATGTGCAAGAGCAGATCATTTCGCTTGATTCTTTCCATATCCAGAATGTCTCCCACAAGCGCCGACAATCTTCGTGCCGATTCCTGAACGATGATTAAATTCAAATGCTGCTTTTCGCTGATACTTCCACCCGCTTCCTCCAGCATCGATTGGGATATATTCAAAATCCCGTTCAAAGGCGTTTGGAGCTCATGAGACGTATTAATCAAAAATTCATCCTTCAGTCGATCCGATTCCAGCAGCTTTTCGGTCATCGTTTCGATCGTCTTATAGGCGTCAGAGAAGCGGAAGGACAGCATCATCGAAATGAGAAATGCAAATGCCATCGTGCTAAAGTTCCCTAAATAATTGTTAGGCAATTGCCCTAATATATATAAGGAATTGTCAATCAGACAGATTAACAGCGCGTAAAAGCCGAGGATCAGAATAATGATGCTTTGTCGGTTATAATTCCCGTAGCGGTTTTCCTTCGAGGCCGACAGCATCCAGATCACGGACACATAAACGACCACCTGAAGCGCACTGAATATAAAAGTAAAATGGGAGTATATCTGAAATGGAACAAGCGCGCCAAACAGTGAAAAGAGACCGTAGATGATAAAGACCGATCTAAAAAACCATGCAGGCACAATGGTAGAGCACAGGGTTCGAATAAACAATGCAAGCATGATTATCGAGCCGTTGATCACGATCAGCTGTAATTTGTGTGAAAGCTCAAAAGGAAGCCAGTAAAATATTTGTATGAACAGCTTGTCGCTTAAACAGCCAAAGGCAAATGCCGCAACGATGCAATATAGACCGAAATAAAGTAAACTCTTCTCTTGTCTCCGCTTCAAAAATATCCCCAGATGGTAGAGCCCGATCAGCCCGAGCGCCATCACAACAAGAACATCCAGACCCGTAATCCTTTTATCCAAATGGTTAATTGCCTTCATGCTGCCGAAATGAATGTTATACGTGATTCCGCCATTAATAAAATCAAAGTTTGCCGCATGTAAAATAATTTCCGCTGTATCCCCTTCAATGGGAAAATAGAGAGTATACGGTTTGTTTTCCGGCTTGTACTCATTTTTCGTCATGGCAGGCTGGCCGCTCCGGCCCAGCTCCACCCCATTGACATAGACGGCGCTGGCCATTTGCACATTCGAAACTCGCATGCCGTAAATCATGGAGGAAGGCTTCACTTTGACGAGCATCCGATAGGTTACGGCGCCTTTTGCAGGATAGCCGTCCCGGTTCCATTGCCCTGGTACGTTCAGATAGCCTGTTCGCTCCCCCTCCTGATTAGGTAAAAGAAGCTGGTTCCAATAAAACTGCCATGATCCTTGCAGCTTTACCGTTTCCTCTTTCGTGAAGTCCCACTCTGTCAGATCGATTACACCATCACGAACCTGCGGAGTCTGCATGCTTCGGGAGAGATACGCTTGCCCTATGTAATACAGAGCCAGAAAAGCAGCGATCCCAAGACCCAGCAGCAGCATCAATACTTTACGCTTTCTAAGCAAGAATTCGTCCTCCGCTTTCCTATGTCATCCGTCGCCGGTTGAATACTGCTTTCACAATACCCTACTCACTGTTTCGTCAGCCTTCGACAAAATCCCTCTTCCCAATTGTTGGCCTAAGTCTGTGGCAAGTCCCTTACCAACCCTCGGAAAAACGAAAAAAGGCACCCCTAAGGGTACCTTGAGCTTCTTACCTACCTCTACCGTCCCCCACCCGCTTCTCCACCGCCGGAATATCCGCAGCGCCCAGTCCAGCCGGGTTCAGATAATAGGATCCACGAAGGATTTAAGGGCACGAATTCTATGGTGCAGGGACAGATTTGATGTCACCTGAGCCCCAAAAGTCTCCCGATGCCTTAGTAAATCAACGTTTCTTTTGAAAAGGGCTCGTATTTACCACGATTGAAAGCTTTTTTTCGCCTTTCTCCATAAGGGATTGGCATTGGACACATGTCGGCTGAATCAAAAACACAAAATTATCTCTCATCCATCCGTTGCACTTTTCATTGGTGCACGACCAAATGGCCGTTATTTCCTCTGGAAGATCTTCCGTTGGCCTTTTCCGTGAATAGTACAAGATGCATCCTTCTTTCTCTCTTAGAATTACGGGCAGAAAATAAAAAATCCCAAACGCGACGTTTGGGACTTTTGATCAATTTACAACTTTACAACATTCTCAGCTTGTGGACCGCGATTGCCTTGTACCACGTTGAATTCAACGCGTTGACCTTCATCTAGCGATTTGAAGCCATCACTTACAATCGCACTAAAATGAACGAATACGTCATTGCCACCTTCAACCTCGATAAAACCAAAACCTTTTTCTGCGTTAAACCATTTAACTGTTCCTGTTTGCATAAAAAATTACCTCCTAATTTTTATTTACATGACCTCTACATTTTCGTAAAAATAAAAAATCACATATTGTACAAGGTTCTGAATTTAAAATCACAACCCTCTACAATATGTGAGTTCAGGTCAAAATTTCAATAAATTTATCATAACACACTTTAGTTATCTTAGCAATTTTTTATTGAAGTTAGATCACCCTGAGTTGATATCTATCTCATAAAAAGCACCTGTCTATACTATGGAGGCGTCATTAAGCTTCTGCCTTTTATGTAACCAGGTTAGCTTGTTTTATTTTGCGTCTGGGCTTCAGTATTAAAAGGTGCCTCCAACGGCATCTTTTTTCTTTTTCAGTTTCAAACGTCATAAACCCAAGTCGAATTCGTCCACCCACGATAAAGTCTATTCACCCACCGGAGTGCTTCTAATCAAAATTACAAGCCATTTGAGTAAAATAAATTACGTTATGTTATAAATAGTTTACAAATTGCATGAAATTTATTACAATGAATTTGAGGAGGGGGAAAATGGAGATCAATGGAGAGCTTCAAAACAATGTTTATCTCTTAAGAGCAACAAGAAAATGGTCCCAGCAGGAAATGGCCGACCGTTTAGGTGTGAGCAGACAAACAATTGCCTCAATCGAAGCAAATAAATACAACCCGTCTTTAATCTTAGCCTTCAAGATCGCCAAGCTGTTTAAGGTTGAGATTACTGAAGTGTTCCAATTTGAAGAATATGAAAAGGAGGAAACAGAATGAATTGGTTGGAAGTTGCGGTCTGGTCCATTGCCATAGTTGCTGTAGTTTATAACTTATACTACGATAGAAGGTTTTCCAGAGAAGAGGGCATGGACGAACGCGGGCAGATCATAAGGGGTGATTCAGCACGGCTTTCGTTTTCAATTATTTGCCTGCTCATTAGCCTTTTGCTCCTAACTGATACATTTTTGCAGTATTCATTACAGGTTTACAAACTATTGGTTGCGGTAATAATGATCGTTTCAAATGTTATATCCTTCGTTACACTGAGCAGAATTCGAAAAAACTATTAGTCAAAAAAGAAAGCTGTCCTTATACCATGAAGCTAAGGGACAGCTCACGCAGCAACAAAATTTACTTTTCGTTCAGTCCTTCCAACCTTACCAACTCAGACTTAGGCAGCCCCATTTCGCTCGTCTTCTTCCTGCAATACGAACAGGAACAATGGATTTTGCCCTTAGCAAAAATCCCTTTACACTTCTCATGCCAGCCAAGCTGTTGAGCAAGTCTGCTTTTCCGCTGGATCACCCTACTACGATGATGCCGGTAATAGGCACGAGAACGATTCACGCCTTTTCTCTTCATTCCATCACACCCCTTGGGAAAAGCCCAGCCTGCAAGGGAGCCAAGAGATCTATGTCTTCCCCTACAGGCCGGGTGTGATGCGACTGTTCTTATAAAGAATCACGTAATCACCTCAAATGCTGCAAGAATTCAGTTACCCGCCCATTAATCCTTGTACGGATCAAATTCATCCGCACCGGCCATGCAAACACCGATAGGCTTCAACACATGCAGGACCTCAATCGTTTCGGCATGCGCATCAAGCACCTCTTGAAGCTTCCGGTATACAAACGGACTCTCATCCGTACCTGCGCCACGCAGCTCCACACCATAACCCCGAACGGCCTCCATCATCTGCTCTGTACTGATTTGGCCGCCGCTTCTGGTGCGGGTTTTCCAGTTCATTTTTCCTGCTGCCTGAGTCCGGCTCATGATCCGTCCCGCTCCATGAACGGTGCTGTAGTAAGCGTCCCGATTCTCTTCGCTGTCCTTCCCTTTGACGATAACGGAGATATCCCCCATGCTGCCACCGATAAAACCAACCTGGCCTGGCGAAGAAGGGGTCGCTCCTTTACGCACAACCATGACCTCCTTGCCGTCATGCACCTCTTTCCAGGCATAGTTATGATGGTTATGCACTTCAAGGTCGGCTTCCGTCCCCAGAATGTCTAACACCTGACGGATCACATAATCCCGTCCTGCATAAGCGTAGCGTCCCGCCAGCTTCATCGCCCGGTAATACATATCCCCCAGCTCACTACCAAGATCAAGCAGCACAGGCGCTTGGTCCATCTTTTCCCCGGGGGCATTAGCGAGAAACTTCCTACCAGCAGCCAGGTTGATAAACCCGCTCGCTGTTTTATGTCCGAACCCTCTGCTTCCGAAGTGGTTGGCAATCCACAATCGGCCTGTTTCCATTTCCACAAACAGGTCTACGAAGTGGTTACCGCTTCCGACTGTTCCGAGCTGGTCTCGCGCCAATGCCTTCAGCTTGTTATGCTCCTGCTTGCCTACCGCCTTATAAACGTCCCAATCCGGATCATCAAAAAGCTCATGGTCCACCTTTTCATTGTTAACGCGTCCCACGCCAAAAGATATTCTGCGGGCAATCTCATCCATCACCTTATTCAATTTGGGTTTTACATCTGCTGCGGTCAAGCAGGTGCGCACTGCCTTATTCCCGCAAGCGATATCATACCCAACGCCGGATGGGGAAATCTGCCCGTCATAGACCACGACCCCACCGATCGGCTGGCTGTACCCTTTATGATGATCCGCCATGAGAAGGGTCTGAACCACATTACCGTGTTCTGCACATGTCTTAGCTTGAGTCATTGCTCCGTCGTCTGGGTTCCCCCAGACACGAACGCCGTTTATCGTTTGATAAGCCATAAGATCAACTCCTGTATCCATCAATCATTCACTTCTTCTACAATCCTTTTGCCTCACGCAGCTTATGATCCCGCTCATTCACAGTCTGACATAGATAAACCGAACGTCATAGTCGCTGTCCTTGGACGGAAAACCCCATGCTCGGCTGCCCGATTCGAAAGCAAACAGGACATCCAGCATGACGTTTTCCCTCCTTGGACTGACTGTGGGTCAGCACCAACAGCCGATTCGATCTCCTTTATTTACTTGCCGCCCTTTTCTCCCCAATGAGGGAGCTTAACCGCTCCAACAGGTCTCCGCCACCCGTTACAGAGATAGAGCCGATTTTCTCGCACATTTTCTCGAGGAACTCCAGCTCCTTCAAACGGAAGAGCGTCTGGTTCTCGTCCATCAGCTTAGCCGTGTTCAGCAGACTTCGAGTCGAGGCCGTTTCTTCCCGGCGGGTGATGAGGTTCGCCTGGGCTTTTTTCTCCGCCAGCAAGACCGTGTTTAGGATCTCTTTCATTTCCCCCGGCAAAATAACATCCTTAACTCCCGCGCTCAGGAACTGCACACCAAACTCTTCCCCCTTCTCACGTAAACGGGACAAGACGAAGGATGCTACGTCCTCTTTCCGTTTCAAGAGGTCATCTAATTTCAGCGTTCCGACATACTCCCGAAGCATGAGCTGAAGCTGGATGTGGATCTGCTCCTCGAACGATTTCATTTCCAAGCTTCGTAAAGGGTTCACGATCTTGTATTGGCAGACGAAGTTCAGGCGCAGCGTGACCTTGTCTTCCGTCATGATTTCCTGACCAACGAGATCCATTTGCTGCTGTCTTCCATCAACCGACTTGACCATAACCGAAACGGGTCCTTTCCAAAAGTAGTACCTGCCGGGAGTAAGCTCCCGCTGCAGAACATGATCGTAAAACAAAAATCCGGACTCGTAGCTTGCGATTTCGCAAGACTGCACGTGGACTGCAAGCTTCGGAAGGATCGAGCGGTCTACCCCGACAGGCAGCTCGGGGTTTCGAATATCCGCATGCAGGAACGTATGCTTCTTCAGTATGTTCCAGTAGGCGTAGGTGCCAGGCTTAAGCAGCTGCACGAATTGGCCGTCCTCGTAATGGAGCACGTACTCGTGGTCCTGCACCCGTACGATGTCGAGCTCCCGCACCAGGTCTTCATCTTGAAAAAACAATTGCAGCTCTTTTCCCTCTACAACGAACGGTTTCGTGATATTCAGCACGACAACGGTATTTTGCGACCACGCTAAGTAGCGGTAGGTCCCCGGATTGAGCTTTTTCACATAGCTTCCTTTATGAAAGAGTAAACCGCGCTGGTCGGCTTGAATGGTTACTTGGTTAAACATCTTTGTTACCCCCTTCATGATTTGACCATTGGATGAAAGAATCCCACTGCAGCTCCGGCGGAATCCCGTTTGAGATAAGCGGTCTGACGGTGTTTTTGAAGGACATCGGGTTCAGAAGATTGACCCTCGTTCAGCCAACCTTTTGTCTCTTCCATCCCAAAAAAGTCTTCGGCGTTCCGCTCATCGGTATCCACGGATTACATGGCTGAGCTGCAGTGCGCATATGCTAGCCGCCAGGGATTCTATCCTTTGGTCCTTCTTCAACTTTTTCGCTCGATTGAAAGTCGAGTGCTCTACCAGAATCGCGTCAAAGGCGAGTGGGGAATCGAACCCCAAATAGTGGACTCCATCCGATCCGATTGTACAGGATACCGCAGCCTAACAGGCACGGCACTGCGGGATACAACGATATCCCTGCCTCGTTACGACCGTCCGAATAAGAACCTTGTGTCTTACAGGTTCTATAATCGCACCTTTCTACCGGAACGAACATGGCGAAAGTATTACGAGGCGGCATAAACTTTTCCATTTCACCCAAATCCCACCCCTATCAAAATGGAAGAAAATGTATTTTGGGCGGATAATTCTTTTGGTTAAGGAGAGGAGAGCTTTTGATAAACAAATCCAGTTCCTGCGGATGCTGATGCTGACAAGCGGTGCTTTCAATCGGCAGCAGTTATGCTGCTACACTCCATGATCAAACAGGTATGGTATTTGCTCCGGTATCACACCCGGTATCAAGCCTTTATGAGCAACCGACTGAAGAAATCCGTTTTCACGGGAATCGGGTTCTGGTTCGGGTTATCGAGGGTAATCATTTGAGGAGGAGAATGCTCGAAGCATAGACGAAAACTTTGGAACGTTATGGGGTTGTTACGGCCGACAAAGAGCTATCTTCGTAACTTGGAGGAGTAAAGTATGGATGAAAAGGATAAAGGTCAATGAAAACAAAATAGGAACCTCATGCACTTTCCTCCATAAAAAATCCAACTAAATCGTACTATATCTTGTGACCAGTGTTAGTAAAGAATCATTATAGACAAATCCACTAAGAAACATATATTCATGGTTAGCGTTTAATACTTTCAAAAGCCATTATACTCTGGATGAGGTGAGTAAATGAAGAAATTAGACGGTCTCTAGCTTCCCGTAAGGAGGGGTTAGAGAGCCAAATGAGTAATAGTGTGAAAAAATCACCCGCATGGAAAGACCATCATACACCCGGCACCCGCTGGAGCAAACGACAAGCAAATAAGGCTGTTCGCCGTTTCACTGGTAATGTCCAAAACGGTAAATGGTACCGAAAGCTGTTCTGCTCCTGGAATATCTGTGACTATCGCTTTTTCAAAACAAAGCAGCAAGCAATACATGAATGGGAAACATCCCAGTGCCTGAGGAAGCGGTTATTGAATAAAGCAGAAGTCATTCAAGATTGGGAAAGGTACTATAGAAGAAAATAAGTAAATGCGCCGGTCATGGAAGCCCGGCGTTTGTGCTTCTTATCCCAAGACACGAATATCCGGATTACAATCGTGCAGGATTTCATTTTGAATAGAATCCGGCAGTATGCCATTTAGTACCATGATTTCTACACTGCGCTGTCGACAAAAGGTGCAAAGTGCCTTCTTATAAAGTTCAATTAGAATCTTCCGGCATAATGGAGTTCGGTTATTTTCGAATATTTTAAGAATGCTGAACCCAGCACTATGAAACGTATCCCTACTATGATTCTTGAAAACAATTTGCTCGAATAGGTGTACGTCTTCATCGGAACAATTGTGGATAAAAAGGTCCAATGCATCAATTTCAGTTGCCCGCTCCGTGGCAAGCTTAATCGCAAGCTTGTGGATCCGCTCATCCTTAATATTACTTAGGACTCTAATGGCCTGCGAGCGCAAACGCCTATTTTTCGAACCCGCTAATTCAATTAGCTTTTGTGGATCAAGCGGGAAAACCGCTTTGGCGAAGATATAGAGATAGGGCAATAGTATTTTTGAATTACTCTCTTGCAGCAGATCGTTAGCTGCCTTTAACAGATCTTCTTTAGAGGCATGCTTCCCCCATCTGGTGTAGCGATATAGACCTCCAGATCCCGTTCCTATGGTCGACTTCAACTCATTGTAAGACACTATGTGAAGCGGCTTCGATTGGGTATATTCTTGCTGGTGGACTGACGATTGCACGAATGCCTGAATATTCGCATCACCTTGGCTCTCAAGGAGAGCCGTCACCTTTTCTTCCCCTATTTTTTCATATGCGAACTCCAGCAGAAATTTACTCTCCTCATAGTCGGAGGACAATATTTGCTCCCCAATTCGGCTTGCCACAAACAAGAAGCCCTGCTCCCCTTCAACCGCTATGATCTCTTCCCCGCCAATGAAGCTGTTCCAATCTTCGTGGTAACGGAATCCTTTCTTCATGGCTTCTACTGCTGTTGAATGACTTTTAAGGGCAAAAATTTTCGCTAAGCGGTATACCTGCAGCAAATCCCAACCATCTATATCGCTCTCCAAGGCGGCGAGTATCCGTTTTTGTAGCTGTTCGGATTCTTCGGAGAGCTGAATGATCTCCCAAAGATAATCTTCCCTGCTTATATCACATTGGGGGTCATAAGCGGTATTCTTGATACAAGCATGATATATAGCATCAATATGCTTATTAGCGAGTCTGGGAGATTGCTTCAAGTAAAGCATGACGCTCCCTAACCCGCGGGCCAAATCATAACGAAATTGATTTAATCGCACTCCTGTCCTCCTTTGAACTTCCTCTTGTGATCACGAAAGACCGAAAAAGTCCACTGAAGTCTCCGTTGTCGCTTTAGCAACCTCTTCCACGGGTCTGCCGATGCATGTTGCTACGGTTTGCAGAATGTGCGGCAGGAATGCAGGCTCGTTCCGTCCCTCCGCTGGCTTTTCCTTTAGATCCCGCGGAGTCAGAAAGGGGGCATCCGTCTCGATCATCAGCCTGTCGAGCGGAATCATTCGGACAAGGTCCCTCAGATGCTTCCCTCTTCGTTCGTCACAAATCCATCCGGTAATGCCAATATGGAAGCCCATTTCTAGGTAAGCTTTAAGCTCTGCATAGGTTCCCGTAAAACAATGAACGACCGCTTTTTGAACCGCGTTATCCTTTAGGATTGCAACAAAGTCTGAAAAAGCCTCCCGCTCATGCAGAAACAGCGGCATTTTAAGCTCCACCGCCAACTGAACCTGCTCCGTGAACCATTTGCGCTGAACATCCCGCGGCGAGAAATCCCGGTTATAATCCAGCCCGCATTCGCCGATGGCTACAACCTGCGGTAATGCCGCCAATTCTTTCAGCTTCGCGATGGTCTCCTCGTTGCAGTTCTTCGCATCATGAGGATGAACTCCTGCAGTAGCGTACAGCTTTTCCGGGTACCGTCCGGCGTAGCGTGCTGCTTCTAGACTGCTCCTCAAACTTGTCCCTGTAATGATAAGAGGTGTCACATGGTTGTCCAGTGCCCTTTCGACGACCTGATCACGATCTTGATGGAATGTACGATGCATCAAATTGATGCCGATATCAATAATTGAATGATTCATGATTTGAGTGCTCCTTTTCCTTGTTATCCATCACGGAGCAACAACCTGGCGGCACGCTATTAGCCAACCACACTTCGTTACCCGCATAATAAAACGTGACTCCCAGCTGCTGTGCGCTTACGGTGTCTACCTTAAGAATCACCAGTTCGCCTCTGCGGCTGCCCGCGAGTGCTGCAAAATGGGTGCCTTCCGACAAATGAACATACTGACGGCTCATCGGACGTATGCCATCCTTCAAGATCAATGGGAGGGCTTTCTTGTTTGTGCCATGGTAGACGTACTCTGGAGGCACGCCCGGTGTGTATTGCACTTTATTATGACTGTGGCCGTACCTGGCTCTTATGCGGTCGCCTTCGATCTCAAAGCGCTGCTTATCCGAATGGCGTACCACCTGTTCGATATGTTCCTTTTTCACCCACCCCCATTGAGATTGGGCTTGGATGACTTCCAGCAAAGTGCTTAGCGGACACGAACCATCCACGGGATCTAGGACAACACCAAAATCCTCAGGGGTATGCCGAAGAATCTTGGTCATGAATTTACTTAAGCTTTTTTCAACTGCTTGATTTAACATGGCTACACTTCTCTTCCTGTAGAACTTATTCCCGTCTTCTAGTAATTTCATTATACCTTTACCTTTTGCCCTGAAGATGGGAATAATTAATTCTTACCCAAACGTTCCGCAACGAAAAAAAGTGCCTGAACCACAGAATGGCTCAGACACTCTATCACGATTATAAACGCGGATCGATCTCCCGCTCCTGTGCAACTTCAAACAAGAGATTAGCAGCGATCTCCTTATAGGCAACATGCTCAGGCGCAATCTCATCCAATGGCACCGCCAGCATTTGCATTCCCAGCTGGTACTCATTAAGCGAGGTACGAAGCTTTTGATTCACATTCTTTTGCTTGAGCAGCTTTCGGTACTTGTGCGGAAACTTGTAGTCGTACCCATAGATGATGGACAAATAATCGGGATTTCGCACCTTCATATAAGGCACCGTTTTACCGTTCCACAGCTCGGGCTTGATTACGATCCCCTCCATATGGTTCTCCATCGTCAGCTTCGAAAAGTAAAGCTCCGCCTGCTCCAGATACCCCGGCTCGGAGAGATCCAGTACAGGTCCCACGTCCTCCGACAGAAATCCGTACATCTCGGAGGTCTTCCATGCCGGAATTTCTTCGATCCCGTCCTCATATACGATCTTTAATAAGGCAAACGGCTTATACGTCATTGCTTCATCTTCTGCATACAGCTCCAGCTGTCTTCTGTACGTTTGATAGGCCTCCATATGCCCCGACAACGGGACATACGTGTCCTGAATCTCATGGACGTACTTATAGTTTTGGTACACACTTGGACCATACTTCTCGCTTAAGGCGGATTTTCCGATATGATGCTGGTCCTTTTCAAATCCGCTTGCTTCGTATTTGGCAATAAGCTTGTTGTATGCTTCTTCAAAGCCGTGTAGCTGCAGAAAGGTCAACTCGGTCTCCAGCGCTTTCTCAATGGGCTTGAACTGTCTATCGATCAACCCTTCACCGAGCGCCTTCCACGGCAGAAGCTCTCCATCCAGAATGAGCATGGCAATCTTCCGTTGTTCCATATACTCACCGAATTTATGAAGCAGCTTGCCGTAAATCTCCGTCAAATCGACTTGGTTAATCTTATAACCATTGCGGCTGACAGCATAACACTGATCCAGGTCCTTATGCAGATACACGTTGCATCGGGATCCCATATACTTCGGCTGCAGCACCACCTGCTGAACACCGTGCTCCCGGAAATAATCAAGACCTCGCTTCAGCGACTCGAGTTCATTCGTCTCGTCGTTCTTATCCGCCGGAGACATCGTGCCGGAGATGAAATTGATTTTATTACGCGAGCAGTAGTGGAGTCGGCGGATGTCATCCTCCCCAAGATCTTGAATGGAGACCTTTCGTTCCACTTTAAATAAGGTTTGCAGCTCCTCGGTAATCACCGCTTGTCTGGACTTATGAGACTTCATAAACGGTTTATACGAAATCGAGACAGAGGTCAAGAGATTGCCATGTACGCTGCCCGTGTCGATATGAAGCTTATTTCCGATCCGGAAAGACTGTTTTGCCGCGACGTGTCCGAAAATGTGATAGGGATGGTTTTTGACCGATTCCTCCTGAAGAAAAACAAGCTGCTCCTCCAGTGGAGCATCCCGGTCGATTCGGAAATTCCTTTGATGCCGGACCGAATTCGTATCCAGCTTACCGATGTACTTGTTCCGGCATGGAGCGTGAGTGACATAGAAGGATGACCCCCTGGCCCCAACATACCGATAAAATGGCTTCGAGATCGAGACTAGATGTTCAAATTTCTGCAGCAGTTCAGGATCATTCAGTAATATTTGCGTCGAGTCAAAATACGTTTCGAGCAGCTCTTGATCAACACTGCTAATCTCACCCTTGATGTACTTGCTAACAAAATTTTCATGGTTCCCAAGCACAAAGTAAAAATGTTCTTGGTTATCATACAGAAACTCGACGGTTTCCCTCGTCTGCTTGCCCTTGTCAATCCAGTCGCCAACCAAAATCAGCTTCGTATGCTTCAGCTTATCAGCCACGACCAGCTTTCCTGCTTCGATCTTGTAACCATGGTCGAGCAGCAGCCCCTTCAGATCCTCCACACATTCGTGAACGTCACCGATTATAATGTACTGCTGGTCCTGGGGGAGAATACTCGCCAAGTACGCATCCACATCTTCGGTGATCACTTTATACTCGGGATTCGCCCTTCTCTCCTCGGCCACATAAAAGTCTTTTGCACGCACTTTATGAATCTTGCCGTATCCCTCGCGGGGCAGCGTGCGGAGGACCTCCTTTTTCAGCCTATTGATGTGATTGGTGATCAGTTTCTTGGAGCGCTCCGACGCATAGTAATCTTCCCGCTTTCGGTAATCGAAGACGATGACCTCAAGGTTATAGTTGTTCTGAAATGCAATTTCCTTTACCTTAGCCCGGAAATCCTCGGAGAGCCCAGTTGTATCTACGACAACAAACTCTGCATTGATCGGAAAAGACGTCGTCATCCTCAATCTTTCAAATAAAAGGTGAAAGGCTTGTTCGCTAGCCTCGAGCATGACCTGATCGTACTTGTCATACTCATACCCAAGGACCTCCTGTCGGATCTGGTCTGAGGATAAATATTGTACATTGGCCCTGACACCCCGGTTAATATCCTCAAATCGCAGACCGGGAATCAGTACCTCCTTAGCGAACGTTGTTTTGCCGCATTCCGTTGACCCAACCAGCATGAAAATCGTGTGAACCTTCGTTTGGATATCCATCGATCAGGCCCCCCTTTTCTTGAGAATAACACCCTGTGTAGTTTGAATATTGTTCACGCCGTCCCCGACAGCAACAAATTCGGCATGTAAATTCGTATCATGGATGACATCTTGCATCCAATGTTGGAACGCCTCTTGGCCCATTTCCCACTTGTGATCATCATGCCGGAAGTCGCTCAGCTCGTAGAAGCGGTTAAAGTCGGCATTAGGCGTCGTAATGATGAATCTGTCAAAATCAACATGAGTACAAATCTGGTGAATCAGCTGTTTAGCCTCATCCTGGCTCATATGTTCGATAACCTCGGTCAGGATCACATCAACCTGCTCCCCGTTGTAGCTCTCCAGGAATTGGTCAATTGAGCCGAATGTAACGATGTTATCGATCTCTTTGGCCTCCGCTTTACGCTGTACCTTCTCCAGCAGCTCCTCATTAACGTCAACCGCATAATAGCTGCCTTCAATTTTCCCCGCAAAAGGAATCGCATAGAATCCTTCTCCGCAGCCCACGTCCAAGATCGACTTATCAAAAGCCAGCACGCTTCCGATATAATTTCTCCGCTGCAGCGCTGTGCCACCGTATGCGAATCGAATTTCATAGCGTCCCGTTTTCTCAAGCTCCGCTTTGTATTTTTGAAACCGGTCTCTGGAGTTCAGGAAGTTTCGTACAAACAGGCTGCGAATATAAAACGGCGCATCTATCACATTCATGCTCTTAATGTACTTATCCAGGATGCTTTCCGAGATATCGATATATTCGTTTCCGAACATAGAGAGGAATAAGCATAATACACTAACCACATGGAGCAATTGGTATAGACTCTTCTGCGTCGTAACGGTGAGAGAGTAGCTCTTATGCGCATGATGAGTGATTTCGAAAGTGAAATCCTTGAGATGCTTTTCGAAGTAGTCAATATACCGGACGAGTTCGATATGTATCATATTGATGAAAAAGGTATGTTCATAGCCGTCACCATCACGTTCGTCTTGTGCCTTAAGCGGTGCAGAGAAAAATTCATTAATTGCATTCAGCGGAAACAAGGGTGTATTGTACCTCGACACGTTCAGATATTCGAAGTTGTCATTTTCGTGCTGTTTATAGGAAATCTCATTGTCCGCATCTTTGAAATACACGTTATACGTCTGTTCATCCGTGTACCAGCCGTACGCCATGCCCCTGCGGATCGAGCGAAGCTGCATGCCAGTGTTCGGATTTTTCTTGATCAAAAATGAAAACTGCGGATTGGTGGATCTGATTTGGACGATTGCCATATGGATCGACTCCTAATCTACTTGTTAACGATATCTTACCTTAGATATATGCTGACGAACATGGTGAAAGTATTACGAAGGGGGCTTGAACAAAAAATCCACAAGCATTATCGCTTGTGGATTTATATAAGCCAAGTAATCAAATTATATGATCAGGGTCTGTCAATAATTTTGTGTAAACTCATTTATAGGGAACTCCCCCGGGGAGGGGGAGTTGGCCTACCTACCGTAAATGTTGACCGACCCGATCGGGGAAAAAGACGGACAGCTGTAACAGCATTTGTCCCCAGTTCTGAACCCGGCCCGTCCATTTCCGAACCACATCCATGGTGGACAGATAGAGCATCTTCCACAACGCTTCGTCGGAGGGAAAGATGCTTTTTCCTTTGGTGACTTTGCGGAGTTGGCGATGGTAACTCTCAATGATGTTGGTCGTATAGATGAGTTTCCGGATCTCTGGGGGATATTTGAAGAACGTAGCAAGCTCGTCCCAATTGTTACGCCAGGAGCGGATAATGAGCGGGTACTTGGTTCCCCATGCCTCTTCGAAACGATCCAGTTCGACCAAGGCTGCCTCTTCTGTAGCGGCTTTATAGATCGGCTTTAAGTCGGCAGTAACCCTCTTTAAGTCCTTGTAGGACACGTACCGCGTGGAATTTCGGATTTGGTGGATAATACACTTCTGGATCTCGGTCTTCGGATAGCAGGCAATAATCGCTTGAGAGAAGCCCGTCAGGTTGTCTACACATGTGATGAGGATGTCTTGTACGCCGCGGTTTTTGAGATCGTTAAGAACGCTGAGCCAGAACTTGGCGGACTCATTCTCGCCAATCCACATGCCCAACACGTCCTTGTTGCCATCCAGATCAATCCCGATGACCATGTAGGCCGCCTTGTTCACAATCGCTCCGTCCTGCTTGACCTTAAAGTGAATGGCATCCAGGAACACAACGGCATATACGCCTTGCAACGGGCGATTCTGCCACTCCTTGATCAAAGGTACGATCTTGTTGGTTACGTTTGAGATCATCGTAGGAGAGACGTCAATACCGTAGAGCCGGTTCAGATGGTCTTGGATGTCGCGTGTACTTACACCCTTGGCGTACATGGCGATAATCTGGTCCTCGATCCCCGTCACATTCGACTGATGCTTCTTCACGATCATGGGCTCAAACTCACCGTTACGATCACGCGGAACTTGGATCTCCACTTCACCATATTCGCTAATGACGGTCTTTTTCGTTTTGCCGTTGCGGCTGTTAGCGGTCACCTTGCTCTTCACATCGTGCTTCTCGTAACCGAGTTCCGTGTCGAGTTCGGCTTCCAGCATGGACTGAAGCGTCTCTGCAAACAATTCCTTGAGTGCAGATTGTACGTCATCCATGGTCTTCAGGTTGTTTTCTTTAACGAATACTTTTACCTGTTCCTTGCTAAACCGTGCCACTTGTGTCATCCTCTCAAACCGACCTTTCTTCTAGTTTACTAGATTTGGTTTTGAGAGTTTACACAAAATATTTTACAGTCTCTATGATCACACACGTATTACCTATATTATGAATTTATGTTATTTCTTTATAATTTATATTACACTAAATATTTAATATCCCAGAATTAAGTTAATCGTCATTTAGAACAAAATCAAAATAAATGGTTTTCATGACTTCTCTTGAAACATCCGTTATTTTATAATTGAATGATTTCGAGGGTATGGTGATGTCTACCAAAAAATCAAATTGAAAGGTGTACACTTTCTTTGCAAAGCCTATCCTTAATTGTGGGAAATTATAATATAAGTTGATATACTTATTACTTTCTATTTCAAAACCATGAAAATGATTGTTTATGTATCTAATTGACGTAAAAGTATTGTCTTTATCGGATCCTTTAAAGGGAAGGGGAGTCCAATGTTCACTACTATAATGGAACGGGAGTTTATTCTGCATAATGATTTTATTTATTACTAATTCGTATTTACCATCATTCCATAACTCCAGTTCAATTGTTTTAGAATTCATCAATTCAAGGTTATCTACTGTTACTATAACTTTATTATCTTTTACCTCATGTCTTTCCGAAGTAATTCTAATTGTTTTATTTAAGTAATCAAGAAAATCATTATTACTTATGTCATTATCATAGAGTTTTTCATAATATCCGTATAAATCATCCCTATATCTTTTAACCTCATTTTTTGTATAGTTTTTACTTTGACTAGTAACTGCATCGTATTTGTCATGATGATTAAAACATAAGAAAGCTAGGTTATCAAAGTTATTATTATCTCTATTTTTATCAATATGGGCAATCTGGCCATTCTTTTCATCAAGGTCATTTTGAATACCAAAACACAAACAACATCTTCTTTTTGATTTTATTAAAACATCTGTTTCTACATCTTGAGGTATTTTTTTTCTTGAACTCATGTCTTCTCCCATTTCGGCGCAATCTTAACTTTGAGTAAAATTCATTTTTTGCAAAATAAATTGCCAATCATTTACGGGATTCAGACTTCTGCTTCCAAAAAAATTGACTGCAAACTAGCTTCTACTTCAATTTTGTATGTTTCAACTATCCACTTTATATATAAGCCATATTCTTTTCTAAAATTTAAGATATTTTCAAAAATACAATTCCCCTTTTTAGTCAAGTCATTATCTGGATTATTACAGAACTTTTGAAGTGCTGTCGCCATCTTCTTCAAGTGTTTTTTAAACTCAATGGATGGTGAATACTTTTCGCTTTGCCATTCAACGAGATCATGCCTCATTTTTATGAATGAATCTATTACAAAGTGGGGGTTTTCAGCCTCTTCTAATAAATACAACGCACCAGTATTTTCATATTTGCTTATGATTAATTTTGCTAGACTTTCATCGTTTGTTTTAAGTATCTTTTTCCCGCCGTATTTTTTCATTTCTTCTTCATGGTCATTTTTCCATTTCCTAAGCAATTCTGCTGAGTACGATTCAAAGGCAGTGTCAACCATATCATGGCAATTACTACACAGCCAAATCCCGTTTTCTAAACTTGTAACATAAGACTTTAATAATTCTTTATTGTATCGTGGCCCATTTTTTGAGGCAGCATGAATATGTGCAGCTTCACCAACATCGTATGATTCATTTTCATTATCAACAGCACCAAACGTTAGTATTTTGCATTTTGGATTGGAACACATGGCACCGGCACGTTTTACTAATTTTAAAGTAGTTGTTTTACTGAAATCATTTCTCTTGGGTCTATTAGGTTGAGTAATTTCCATGTTATTTCACCGGCTCCTATTTCCTTAGTTTTCCCCTGAAGGAACAGTTCTTTGTCTAACGGTTTTTTACTTTCATAAGAACATCATCTAATATTTCTACATAATTTTACATAACCCTCCATTGGAAATATAGCAGTTTAATGAATCATTTCTACATGTTTGTTATATAAATCCACTAACTATAATGCTTATTTATTTACAATATACAACAAATAAGTAACAACCTAAGTAAACATAAATGATGAACATACCTTAATGTACCGTTACTCCTATAAAGTACGCTTGACTCAACTAAGAGCAGACAATATACTTAATCTATACCACTTGTTTTATCCCTTTCACAATTTCCGACCAGACGGACGGAAACATTCTAATTGATGTTCTAATTTATCTTTTTGTATCCTATTAATTTGATCACCTATGTATACCAAAGCCCATTTCTGGTAGAAAGCCTTTCTTCTGCTGCTGAAATGGGCTTTTTTGCGTTCAAAAAAACAAATCGTATGCCGCCACCCCCTTAGATGATGGCGGCTGAAAGGGGGATCACAGCACCAACTATACTTATACGAACAGGAGCACGATTCATATGAATCAACAAACTAAACTTTTGACAATCGATGAGGCTAGAGAGATCCTCCGTGTTGGCCGCAATGTGATGTACGAACTGATTCGAACCGGCGGCGTTCCTCATATCAAAATTGGTAAGCAGATCCGAATCCCTCTGCAGGAGCTCGAAGACTGGGTGAAGAAGCAATTGATTGCTTAAAAATATATAAGGCAAGCGAACCCGACTAAAGTACAATCAGGTTCGCTTGCCTACGTTTCTTCTATTCAATCAGTTCCGTCTTCCCAGCGCCTGGCTCATTGCTGATACAGTCTTCTTATGCGTCTTATCGAACCGATGGGTATAGATTTTGTTGGTTGTCCCTAGATCGGAATGCCCCAGCGCCTCCGAGATGGCCTTCAAATCAATCCCCGCATCGTACAGGATGCTTGCGAAGGTATGCCTCAAATCGTGAAGCCTGATTTTCGGGAAGTTGTTCTTTTCCAGAAACTCCTTAAACCGTTCCGTCACAGAATTCACCCGATAAAGCTTGCCGTTATCTTGAACGTATACGTAGTCACTATCAAAATATTCGTCGCCCAGAATACGTCTGTTCGCTTCCTGCCGCTCCTTTACCTTTAAGAGAACCTCCAGCAGCTCATCTGTAATATAGAGTACTCTTCTGCTTCTCTCCGTCTTTGGAGTCTTCACAACCTCTTGGCTGCCCGCACAGGTACGAACCTCTACGATATGAATAAGCCTCTCATCAAGATCAACGTATTTCCATCGTAGCCCCATGATTTCTTCTCTTCTCAAGCCCAAATACCCGGCGAGATGTACCGGCAGCTCCAGCCTTGTATCCTTGACGGCATCAAGCAGTCTATTCAGCTGATCTCTGGTATAGGATTGACCAACAAAGCGCTCTTTCTTGGGTAGTGTGACCGCGTCACATACGTTCCTGTGTACGAACTGCTGCTTCAGTCCGTAATCCAACGCCTTGCGAATACATGCATGATGCTTATGTACTGTGTTCGGTTTCAAGCCCTTGTCATCCATCAGATGCTTGTAGTATTGTTGAATAAATGCCGGCTGAAGCTTCTGAAGTTCGATGGCCCCGAGATAGGGAACCACATGATTATAAATGATGTTTTCATTGGAGTACTTGGTTGTTTCTTCACAGTTGTATTTCACGTAGTTGTCCATCCAGTGTTCCAAAAACTCGGCAAAGGTCATTTTAGATGTCTGGACGAGTAGGTTGCGCTGCTGATTATACTCAAATTCATTCAGCAGCTTCTTGGCTTCTGCTTCGGACGAGGCAGTAGTATATTGTCTGATTCGTTTCCCTGAACTGTCTCTTCCGAAATCGAAGGTTACCCTGAATTTTGTCCCGACTTTTGTAATATTACCGGCCACACTACCACCTCATCTCAAGCTAATCGTAGGGGAGTCCCCTACCTCAAGATTATGATAGCATCATCTTTATCAAAACGTTAGTGAACCGGCTGTAGCCCAATGGACTACAAGACACCTCAAAAATGAGGGATCCAAAAAAGTTTGGGCTACATTTGGACTACAATTTCATCCCAGAAAAGCCAAAAACCCGCTCCAGGAGCGGGTTTTCAGTATGGAGGCGAGGGGAGTCGAACCCCTGTCCGAAGACAACGCCACATAGGCTTCTACGGGTGTAGTCACAGTTTTGATGTCACCCGAGCAGCGCCCCGTAACCGGCTCTGCGTTGGGTCAGCCTGATTATCTTCTTCCGTCGACCCCAGGCGGAGACCAAACGGCGTATCCCACTTAAGGTTGAGCCCTATTCCCGGTACATGGGCGATACAGAGATAGAGCACGCGTGCAGGTTATTAAGCTGCTACAGCGTAGGAAGTGTTAGCTTTGCCATTTAATAGGCTTTAGCGTTGTTGAAGTGGACGCGTCCCCACTACCCGCTACCCATGCTCGAACTATCCCCGTCGAATCCAAAAACGCCCCCGAGATGAGAAGGCGCCAAGACTGAACGGCATCAAAGCCTGAGTCATGGTCGCAAAAACAATTATAGCATACAACCTCTCCGCATGCTTATGCGGATTGGTGGAAGCACTGGAACAACCTGCGCATCGCCCAGTAACACCTTACCGCGCAACCTTCTGCTTCTCGCGCAGCACGCGCTGGATATCGCGCTGTGCATCGCGCTTCGCAGCCGATTCACGCTTATCGTACTGCTTCTTGCCCTTACCGATGCCAAGCAGCAGCTTCGCGTAACCGTTGCGCACGTACACCTTCAGCGGCACAATTGTGTACCCTTCCTGCTTCACCGTGCCGAGCAGCTTCATGATCTGCTCTCTCTTGAGCAGCAGCTTGCGGGCCCGGGTCGGGTCGGTCGGATTGTTCCGGTTCCCCTGTTCAAAAGGGCTGATGTGCATGTTGTGGATAAACGCTTCGCCATTACGGATCGTGGCAAAGCTGTCGGAAATGTTCGCCCTGCCGTTACGCAACGACTTAATTTCCGTCCCGGTCAACACCATCCCGGCCTCATAGGTATCTTCGATGAAGTAATCATGGGATGCTTTTTTATTTTGCGCGAGAACCTTGCCTTCGGCTTTTTTGCTGCCCATGTACGCCACCTCCTATTGATCCAGTTCTAAAATGATATCACCCGAGAGCTGGAAAATCAAGAGACGGGCTCCTTCAGCACCTCCGGCAAAGGCGGCGGGCCTACCTGTTCAAGCTCTTCATCCGTCCCGATAAAAAAACGTTGAACGATCGGACCCCCAAGCATCCGAACCGGCGGCTTCTGATAAGACTCCATTTTCCCATTGTGATTTCCTTGAATCAGGGCAAAAGGAATCGGCTTGCGCCTCCCTTCCCCATCCACATACACATAGTAATCAATGGCGCTGCCAAACTGGAGCTGCTTCGTAGACGTCCGCAAAATGCCGTCCTCCGGGATGTCATAGCGGATGAACGATCCTTCCTTAACCAAAGGCTTTGCATCCTCTTGATTATATATAATCTGAATCCAGCCGGTGTATCCCTCCGGAATCAGAAACATGCTCGGCTCCCGCACGTCGCGGGTACAGCCGGAAGCCACAAATACCGCCATCAAAACAAGTGAGAGAACGACCCCGATCCGTAGCTTCCTCATGCTGCGTACGTTCCTCCTTTTTGGAAAAAGCACATGCACCCCAGCGCCGAAAAAGCAGCCGAGACACATGTGCCATGGTACACCTTGCCAGCAGATCAAACCTGTATGCCAGAAGCAATTCGCCCCCACATCAAGCATATGAAGCCTGCCTGGAGGGGCGCCGCTTCAAAAAGTCAAAAACCATACCTAACCCTTACTTCCGCTTACGCTTAGCCGACGGCGCCACCGACTTCTTCTTGCCGCCACCCGGCTTGCCGCGTCCGCCACCCGGACGCCCACCGCCGCCGCTACGGCCTTCGCCGGCGCCAACGCCCGTGCCCAGCGGCTGGAACACCGTCGCCTTGCGCTTCTTGCCGCTCGGCCCCGCCGATTCCGTGCCGCCGCCAGCGGAATCGCCCCGGGCACCGCCCTCGCCGCGCTTCGCGCCACGACCGCCGCCGCCGTTGGACCCGCCTCGATCGCGGTCACCGCCCCGGCCTTCGCCGCCGCGCTTACCTCCGCGGCCGCCCCCGGCGCCGCGCTTCTTACGGTCGGCCCACTCCAGGAGCGCTCCGTCCACCAAAGAGATTTTGTTCTCGCGGGGCTTCGTATCCACGAGCTCAAAATCAATCGAGTGCTCCTCCATGCTCACGCGGGCACAGCGCACGCGCACCTCGTCGCCGATGCGGTAAATCTTCGACGTCCGCTCGCCGATCAGCGCCAAATACTGCTCATGGAAGTGATAATAATCGTCGTTCAAGTCGCTCAAGCGAATGAGGCCCTCGACCGTATTTTCCAGCTCGATGAACATGCCGAACGACGTCACGCTCGAGATAATGCCCTCGAATTCCTCGCCGACTTTGTCCATCATAAACTCGGCCTTCTTCAGCGCCTCCGTATCGCGCTCCGCATCCACCGCGACGCGCTCCCGCTCCGACGACTGCTGCGCAATGTCGGCCATGCGCGTCTGCAAGTACTCCTGCCGCTCCTCGGTGAGCGCGCCGCCATTTTCAAACACCTCGCGCATCACGCGGTGAATGATTAAGTCCGGGTAACGCCGGATCGGCGACGTAAAATGCGAATAATACTCCGCCGCCAAGCCAAAATGCCCCTTGCTCTCATGGTCATACTTCGCCTGCTTCATCGAGCGCAGCAGTACGGTCGAAATGACCGTCTCTTCCTTCGCGCCTTTAATTTCCTCCAGAATGGACTGCAGCGCACGCGGATGAATCTTATTGCCCTTGCCGCGCACCACATACCCGAAGTTCGACACAAACTGCGTGAAATGCAGCAGCTTCTCCGGATCCGGGTCCTCGTGAATCCGGTATAAGAACGGCACCTTCATCCAGTGGAAATGCTCCGCCACCGTCTCGTTCGCCGCAAGCATAAACTCCTCGATAATCATCTCGGCGATGCTGCGTTCCCGCTTCACGATGTCGACAGGCTTGCCGCTCTCGTCGACGATCACCTTCGCTTCTGTGAAGTCAAAATCAATCGCCCCGCGCTGCATCCGCTGCCAGCGCAGCTTCATCGCCAAGTCCTTCATATGGCGGAACATCGGCACCAAATCCGCGTACCGCTCCATCAGCTCCGGCTCTTCGTCCATCAGGATTTTACGCACATTCGTATACGTCATGCGCTCCTTGGTCCGAATCACACTCGTAAAAATATCATGCCGCACAACCTTCGCCGTCTCCGGATCGATTTCCATCTCACAGGACATCGTCAAGCGGTCCACCTTCGGATTCAACGAACAAATCCCGTTGGACAAACGATGCGGCAGCATCGGAATCACCCGGTCAACCAAGTACACCGAGCAGCCCCGGTTGTACGCTTCGCGATCCAGCTCAGAGCCTTCCTTCACATAATAACCAACGTCGGCGATATGCACGCCAAGCAGGTAGTTGCCGTTTTCCAGCAGCTCCACGTTAACAGCGTCATCCAAGTCCTTCGCGTCTTCACCGTCAATCGTCACAATGACGCGGTCGCGCAAATCGCGGCGTCCCGCCAGCTCCGGCTCGCGGATCGTATCCGGCGCCTTCTCGGCTTCCGCCATGACCTCAGCAGGAAACGCTTCCGGCAGCCGATGCTTGCGAATAATCGACAAAATATCGACACCCGGGTCATCCTTATGCCCCAAAACTTCGACAATTTCTCCCTCGGCCGACGTACGCCCTTCCGGGAACGAAACAATTTTAACAACAACCTTTTGCCCGGAAACGGCGCCCATAAACGCATGCTGCGGAATAAATACGTCCTTCGTAAGACGCTTGTCATCCGGCTGCACAAAGCCATAGCTTTCGTAGCTTGTAAACGTGCCGACAAGCTGATCGTTCGCGCGCGTAACAATGCGGACGACCTCGCCTTCCATGCGGCCCCCGTGCATGCCCTTCAGTGTAATGCGGATGAGCACAATATCGCCGTTCATACCGCTTTTCAGATCATTTGCATGAATATACACATCGGGATGATCCCGGTCCTCCGGAATAAAAAACGCAAACCCTTTCGCATGCACCTGCAGCTTGCCGCGCAGCAAATTCATCCGCTCCGGAATGCCGTAGCGGTCCGTACGCGTCCGCATAATTTGGCCGGACTCCTCCAGCTCGTTAAGCACGCGCACCAAATCCTTAAAATCGTCGGAATCCTCGATTCCATAATGCTTTTCCAGCTCTTGCACCGTCATCGGTTTATACGCTTCTTCACGCATAAATTCCAGGACTTCTTGTGTCGTTACCATACGCTCACCCACTTCGTCCTTTCTTTTTTCCTTATGTATTTCATAATCTTTACGAGATCGCGTCCCCATATGCAAAAATGCCTCTGCCGTCCCTAAGATGTATATGTTTCCTACCGTAACATTCGCCTGTCCCGCCGTCAAATCCTCACGCAAAAAAGCCCCGAAGCCGCGGCCCCAACCACTGGAGCTGCATTTTCAAGGCTAGTTTATGATGTGAAAATAAAAACGGTCACGGCGCTACACCTTTACCGGCAGCGCCTGCACAAATCCCAAAATATCCGCATACACCTCGTCGCGGTCCTTGTCCAGCAAAATCCCATGCGACGACTGCGCATAATACTTCAGCTTACGGTGCGCCGACGACACCCCGCGATAAATAAACTCCGCGCTCAGAGGCTTCACCGCGCCGTCGCGGACCCCCTGCCCGACAAAAATCGGGGCATGGACCGCGCCAAGCGAATCCTTCACGAGCCGCACCAGCTGGCGCAGGCTCACCACGCAATTCACCGGTGTCCGCGTATACGCAAGCGACTCCGCATCAATATCCGGAATGCCGCTCGGCCGGCGGTCTATATATTTGAACATATACTGAAGCGGATGCGCCAGCACGCTCAAGCGAGTCGCCAGAAAGATCGGCGCCGCCATCGAGATCACGCCCTGCACCTCGCGCTCGGACGCCAGCTTCAAGCTGAGCAGTCCGCCCATTGAATGGCCAAGCACGACAATCCGCTTGTATCCTTGCTGCTTAACTTCATCGTAACGATCGACCACGTACTGCCACCAGTCGTTCCAGTTCGTCCGGCTCATCTCCTCCGGGCTTGTCCCGTGACCGGGCAACCGCAGCCCGTCCACCGTGTACCCATTCCCCTGCAGATAATAACCGACTCTGCGCATTTCGGAGGGGGTACCTGTAAATCCATGCACCGCCATAATCAGCGTGCTCTCATTTTCTCCATGTCCCGGCAGGAAAAAGGGCTCGGCCGAACGCAACAGCTGTTCCATAACCAATTCCCCCTCTATCCTCATCTCTATATTCTATTTTCCCCAAATAAAAAAACAGCAGGATCAATAGAAACCCTGCTGTTTATTTTCGGGGTTTTGCCCTCGTTTTTCAACCGGTAATTATTTCACCATGTAAGCAACGACCGCAGAAAGAATGAAAAAGCCTGCCGCCAAAATCATCGTTACACGGGAAAGCACAAGCTCCATACCGCGAGCCTTTTGTCTTCCGAACAGCTGCTCCGCGCCGCCAGAAATGGCACCCGACAGACCTGCGCTCTTGCCGCTTTGCAGCAATACAACCGCAATCAGCCCAAGAGAGAATACGATCAACACAATTTTCAAGAAAACTTCCATGTCCGAATCACACCTCCGTCCGTAGACATTCGTGTAGGAAGTATACCATATTTTTTACTATAAAACAAACCTTCCCCTACGCCCGGTACCCGGAAAACGATGGGAGTGCGTCCTTTTTCCGCTTCGGACGGATAAAGGATAGGATGCACGACCTCGCGCACCAAAGCGCGACGACTACAAACAGCACCGACCAAAGCACCGGCGAGGTTCCCGTATGCACCGCTAAGTTCGTCGCATCCCCCGCCGCATCCGGCCGCAGCCAGGACAGCAGCAGTAAATCCACCGAGCTGTACACCGCTTCTTCTAAGGTTAAGAACGCCAGCAGCAGGAAATACCCCGTCGTGATCGTCCGGCTCGGGAAAAGCATAAACATAAAATTCAGCCCGATAAAGCCGATCAGCCACAGAACCCCAAACCCATTGCGCACAAATAGCAGCAGACTCAGCACAGCGAGCACCGTAATGACCGCCAACCCCCGGCGAATTTGCCCTTTTGCATAACAACGGAACAAATACACGCCAAACAGCGAGGCCGTGAAATATCCCGCTAGCGCCACGGGTATGAGCCGCCAGCCAGCCGTCACCTGCGAAAGAGTCAACCCGCTATGATCCTCGTACAAGTGAATGTACATGACATCTCCCGACAGCAGCAGCGTCGCTAGAGCGTGACCAAACTCGTGGATCATCGTGTTCAGGTTGCGGAAAAAAGGATGAAACGGCAGCAGCCGCGTCAAAAACGCGGAGCCGACAAGAAACAATATCGTGATGATCCAGCGCGTCATCGGCCAGCCTCCCAAAGATGCGTATCAAGTCATCGTAACATAAAAAAAGTATAGGCGAACGGGTAACGTCCGCCTATACTTTTTCTCTATGCGAGGCCAGGTTCCTCTATGAGTAATTCCTCTAAGCCAAATTTGTATTTTTTTACTTCTAAGGTTTGGAGAAAGCGCATAAAACCCCTTGGCGGCGCAATACCTTAATGTATGGCTTATGCCAGATTTTCAGTCGACAGCTCACAGGACGGCTGCCACGCCGGGAGAGGATCATGGAAGGTATTCCAATCTAAGCTCATCTCTTCATCCGACAGCAGGCAACCATCTAAACCGCGAATGATCTCATCCCGCTGCATGTCGATACCGATCAAGACCAGCTCCGACACCCGGTCACCCCACACAGGATGCCAGCTCTCCAGGAGCTCCGGTTCTTCGATAAGAACTTGGCGCCTATCCTCATCCGGCAGCGCCGACACCCAATAGCCCGAAGGGCCGAATTGGATGGAAGGCCCCGCCTGACTCAGGCTCGCAGCAATTTCGTTGCGGCTCGACAGCCACAGGATTCCTTTCGCCCGAACCACTTCCACCGGCCAATCCTCCAAGAATGCCGCAAACCGTTCCGTATGGAATGGCCTTTGCCTCCGATAGACAAAGGAGCTGATCCCATATTCCTCTGTCTCAGGCGTGTGACTCTCCTTCCGCAGCTCGTTCAGCCAACCGGCCGACTGGCTTGCCTCATCGAAGTCAAAGCGGTTCGTGTTTAAGATTTCCGCCGGATCCACTTGGCCTCGCGTCGTCCGTATAAACTTCGCCCGCGGCTGCAGCTTTCGCAGCACCTGCTCCAATTCGTCCAGCTCCTCCGGCTTCACCAGATCGCATTTATTGAGCAGCAGCACATCGCAAAACTCGATTTGATCAATAAGCAAATCAACAACTTCCCGTGTATCGTCCTCACCAAGTGCCTGTTTGCGCTCCAGAAGGCTTTCCCCGGAAGAGAAATCGTGCCAGAACCGATAGGCATCCACTACGGTAACCATACAATCCAGACGGCAGTAGGTGGATAAGTCGATCCCCTTCTCTTCATCAACATAGGTTAAGGTCTGCGCAACAGGCACCGGCTCGCCGATCCCCGTTGATTCGATGAGAATATAATCGAACCGGCCTTCCTTCGCCAGCCGTTCCACCTCTTGAAGCAAATCTTCCCTCAGCGTACAGCAAATACAGCCATTCGACATCTCTACAAGCTTTTCTTCCGTGCGGGATAAATTACTTCCCTCCCGGATCAAATCCGCATCAATATTGACTTCGCTCATGTCATTAACAATAACGGCAACCTTGAGTCCGTGCCGGTTATTCAGCACATGATTCATTACCGTCGTCTTGCCGGAACCCAAGTAGCCGCTCAGCACGGTAACAGGTATTTTCTTCGTCGTCATTTCCTCTCTACCTCTCTTATCTTGTTTCCCGATGCAGCGTTACCCGCTTCAAACGCGGACAGTATTTTTTCAGCTCCAAACGGTTTGGATGCGTCTTCTTATTTTTCGTCGTCGTATAGTTCCGATCGCCGGTTTCTGTACAAGCCAAGGTTACGATAACACGCATATACAAAACTCCCCTTCCTTCAATCCAGCTTAATCGTAATCATTACTATTAAGCACTATAACAAGGCGAACCGCCAACGTCAACCCTTTTATTCAAGTCCTTAGATCAAATTGGAGCTTCTCTTTCTTCTCTTGCTTACCCGCACAGCGCCGGCAATAGCCGTAAACTTCAAACTTGTGACTGACCACTGTAAAGGATGAAGGGACCTTAATCATCGTCATCGGGCAAAAAGGAAGCGGGGTAATTTTGCTGCAGCCAAGACAAATCAAATGATGATGGTGATGTGTCCGGCAAGCGATCTTAAACTTCACTCCATCGTCAAAATCGAATTGCTCGACAACACCCACATCCCTCATCATTCGAATGTTCCGGTAAATCGTATCGTAGCTTACACCGGGAAACATGCGGTTCATTTGCTCATACAGCTCCCTCGTTTGCAAAAACCCCTTCTGTTCAATCAAAATCCGGATCAGCATCTTCCGTTGGGACGTGATTCGCAAGCCTTCGATTTCTAACTGACGCAGAATCGACTGCAGCTTCCGCTCCGTCATCCGGCACCCCTCCTTCACATGCGCCCTTGCAGCATCCCATACTTACCGCACGAGACTCTCCAAGTCTGCCATCAGATTCGCTCTTGAAAACTGCTCTCCCATGAATACCGCTACATCTTGCACGTTGCCCTGCGGCCGGATGGTAACGAACTCTACTTGGCGATAGGCAAATTGAAATAATACACGTTCTCCTGTTTCAGCAGACGTAAAAATCCCTTTCCCACGGTACACATTGTCCGGCAGCTTCCTGATGATTTCCTCCAGCCGAGAAGGCTCGATCGGCTGCTCGAAATAATGCGTGCAAACCATAACATGATCGTGTGAATGATGGTGATGATTATGGTGATGCTCCTTAGGTTCAAGATCGTGATGCTGATGCGGCTTTGCATGGTTCTTCTCATCGTTGTGGCAGCATGCTGTTTTTGATTCCTGATGAGGAGCTTGTAACGTCTCGCTTGTACTCATTGCCAGACTCTCTTTCTGAAAAGGCAGCTCCAGTAATGCGGGATCCACCTCACAAAAAGCAGTCGTACGAATGAAGGCGTGCGCATTGATTTCCCTGGCCGCCTGCGCAAGCAGCTGCAGCTCCTCACCTTGAACACAATCTGTTTTGTTCAAAACAATAAGCGATGCACAGCGAATTTGATCCTTCATAAGCCGGTACGTCCTGCCCTCGCCCTTACCCCGCCAATGCAAAAAATGAGGCGCGTCCACGACTGCAACGGTTGCTTGGATTTCAATACGAACCAGCAGAGCCGCTTCGGTCACCGCATCCAAAATTTCCATCGGATTGGCCACGCCGGTTGCTTCAATGAAAATCAGATCCGGGTCCGACTCTTCGATCAGCTTTTGAATTTCCATCCCAAGGTCTCCCCGAATACTGCAGCAGATGCAGCCACTCAGCATTTCTCGCATTGGAACGGAATCCTCGACGAGCTGACCATCCAAATTTACATCTCCAACCTCATTCATTATCAGGGCCGGGCGCTTCCCGGACTTTGTATAATGCTCCAGCAGCTTAGTAAGCAACGTGGTTTTTCCACTGCCCAAAAAACCCGACAGGATGATAATCGGCACACTATTGTTCATGTTCTGCTACCCCTTTGCTATACCTTCGATGGATAAGCCTGAAGCAATAAACTCCCGTTCGTACGAGTAAACGATCTGCTCCTCCAGGCGGCTCCCTTCCAAATGCTTGTGGACTAGCAGCCTGCCTGTTTCAGGGGTAATGTTCTTGTACCATACTCCCTGTGGATAAGCGATTACGACGCAAGCATCTGCACAGCGACCATTGCAGCGCGTCCGTGTCGTATGAATGAGCTTATCGGCGCCCAGCTTTGTGACCTCGTCCCGAATCGCTTGGGTTACTTCCTCACCGCCCTGCTTCATACAACTTCCACCGTTACATAGTAGGAAATGGCATTGAGTTTGCTGCAGATTCCATGTTGTCATGGGGATGCTTCCTCCCTTCTTTTTGGACAAAACCAAGCCCAAATCTTATCTGTTTTTGTTTATTCGTAATTATTACGATTATATTGATAAAACAATGCATATACAAGGAGTAAACCCAAATAAAGGAGAGATCAACAATGAATAAAGTACCTGTCATCTTGTTAAGCGGTTTTCTGGGCAGCGGGAAAACAACATTACTCCTGCGCCTTCTTCAAGAGGCGAAAAGCCGCCAGCTGAGGACTGCTGTATTGATGAACGAGCTAGGGCAAACGGACGTGGACGGCGGCTTCATCCAGTCCGATTTGCCGAGCGAATCACTCGAAAAATTAATGGACGGCTGCATATGCTGCAGCAAAAAATCCGAAGTAACCGCATCCGTCAAACGGCTCATTGATCAACATCCGGATGTATTATTCATCGAGCTTACCGGTGTGGCTAATCCGGAGGAAGTAGCCGATGCTCTCACTGAGCCACACCTGCTGAACCGCGTCGAGCTAAGACACATGATCACGGTGCTCGATTCCGAATGGGTGCTGGAGTATAACAGCATGTTTAACACGGATCAGGCATTGAAGCACACGCTACATCGGCAGATGGATGTCGCGGATATCATCCTGATCAACAAAACAGATCTTGCTTCGTCATCCCAGCTGCTAAAAATCAAAGCTGTAGTAAAAAAGCAGAACCCTAAGGCTGTCATCCACTTTACCCAGCACAGCCAAGCGGATCTGTCGCACATCTTTTCGGGAATTGAGCCTCTTGCTCTCCCTGTGCCGGTAAAAAGAACAGGATTTAGAGTGATGATGTCTGCGCGCAAGCCAGAGCCTTCCGCTGACCCTGTGCACGATCATCAGCATGAGCACAAAGATCAGACAACAACATCGACTGCAAAGGCTTCGTTCAGCAGAGTTCAAACCATCACACTTCCTATTCCCGAATATACGAAAGTAACCGTGAAACAAGTAGAGCAATTTTTTCATCGTTGGGGGGACGGGCTGCTCAGGGCAAAAGGATTTGTGGCACTCTCCGACTCCGAATCTAACAACATCCTGTTTCAATTTGCCGGAAAGCGAATCCATTGGGAAATCAGCGATTACTCCGGTCCGTCCTATCTCGTCCTCATCGGTATTGATTTGAATCGGCAGCAGCTTGAACAGGATTGGAACCAGCTGTTCGTTCAGCGTACCGGTCGATAAATTACATCACTCGGCCGCAGAAAAATTCAATTCCTTATTCAACTCATACATGTACTACGGTTGGAACAAACATTGCTGCTCAACCCCCTTTCCACCATACATCGAATATACAATCCGTTGGGTTTCCTCGATTTGACAGAGACTTACCAAGAACATATACTCTTATTAGTAAACATTACGATTAAGCTATAACTTAGTTGAGGAGTGTGTATATGTCTACTGTAGAAAACTCAAACCATCGCGTTCCCGTTTCCGTTCTTACCGGCTTTCTTGGCGCAGGAAAGACGACATTGCTTAACCATATCCTAACGGCCGATCACGGACAAAAAATCGCAGTTATTGTGAACGAATTCGGTGAGGTCGGAATTGATAACCAGCTGGTCGTGGGAGCCGATGAGGAAATTTTTGAAATGAATAATGGCTGTATCTGCTGTACTGTTCGGGGAGATTTGATTCGGATTTTAGGCGAGCTTATGGATGCCAAACGGGGACTCAGCGACCGGAAGGTCGATTTTGATCGCGTCGTCATCGAAACGACAGGGCTCGCAGATCCCGCCCCGGTAGCACAGACCTTCTTCGTCGACGAAGAGATGGCGGAATTTTATAAGCTGGACGCCATCATCACGATGGTAGATGCCAAGCATGCGCCGCAGCATTTGGATGAAGGTCATGAAGCTCAAGAACAGGTAGCCTTCGCGGACGTCATCCTGCTCAACAAGACTGATCTTGTCGACGAGGAAGAATTGAACAAGCTGGAGCAACGGCTGCGTGCCATGAATCCGTATTCGAAAGTGTACCGAACACATAAATCGAACATTGATAGTAAGCATATCCTTGGAATCAACGCCTTTGACCTCGATAAGAAGCTGGAGTTCGATCCCGGTTTTCTTGAGGAAGAGCACCATGACCATGATGACGATGTGACCTCGATCGTAATGAGCGACGAACGTCCGCTTGATCTGAACAAGCTGGAGGACTTCCTTGGCATGTGGCTTCAAGATCACGGACCGGATACGTTCCGTTACAAAGGGATTTTGAATATCAAGGGCGTTAAGCAGCGCATCGTATTCCAAGGAATTCACATGCTGTTTGAATCCACACCGGACCGTGAATGGAGACCTGATGAGCAGAGAAAGAGCGAAATTGTGATTATCGGCCGAAACTTGGATGAAGCCTGGTTTCAGGAGCAGTTTTCCGGTTGTATTGCGGATTCCGCTGCTCAGGTTACATAAGAAATGTCAGCGATGTCTTCGGTGGATGAGCATCGACGGCAAGCGCCCGCCTCGGTTCGCTGCATGATCATTACGGTGTCTGACACCCGAACGCCGGAAACGGATAAGAGCGGAAGCCTCATGAAGGAGCTGCTACTGCATGAAGGCGGCTATGAGATCGTAGATTATCGCATCGTCAAAGACAATTACGATTCTATCCAAACGCTTATTCGAGAAGCGGCGAGCGGAGCTGCAGTGGAAGCGGTATTGGTTAATGGCGGAACGGGAATTGCCAAGCGAGACAGAACCTATGAGGCGGTTCACGACGTGCTTGATAAAGTTCTTCCGGGTTTCGGGGAAATTTTCCGTTACCTCAGCTTCGTAGAGGAGATTGGCTCGGCCGCGATCCTCAGCCGCGCTGTAGCCGGCGTATGCAATAACACCGCTGTTTTCTCTATGCCGGGATCAGCGGGGGCCGTCAAGCTGGCGATGAACAGAATCATTATCCCGGAGTTAAAGCATGTGATGCGGGAGATTTATAAGGACCTCAACTAATTTTCCATGTACATATAGCAGCTTGGAGCCTATATTGTTCAAACAGGGTCCAAGCTGCTTTGCAAAAAAAAGTACAGGCGAACGTGAAAACGTCCGCCTGTACTTTTTCTATATTCGGTGATTACTTCAATTTCAGGTTGTAGAATACTTTGCTTCCAATGTACTGCGCGGAAGCGCCAAGCTGGTCTTCGATACGAAGAAGCTGGTTGTACTTCGCTACGCGGTCCGTACGGGAAGGTGCGCCGGTCTTGATTTGACCTGCGTTCGTTGCAACCGCGATGTCCGCGATTGTGCTGTCCTCGGACTCGCCGGAACGGTGGGAAATGACTGCAGTGTAGCCTGCGCGCTTCGCCATTTCGATCGCGTCGAACGTTTCTGTCAGCGTACCGATTTGGTTTACTTTGATCAGGATCGAGTTGCCGATGCCCTTTTCAATACCTGTGGAAAGACGCTCTGTGTTGGTTACGAACAAGTCGTCGCCTACAAGCTGAACTTTGCCGCCAAGCTTGTCGGTGATCAGCTTCCAGCCTTCCCAATCGTCTTCGGAGCAGCCGTCTTCGATCGTAAGGATCGGGTACTTCTCTACCCAAGATGCAAGCAGGTCAACGAACTCTGCAGGCGTGTAGGACTTGCCTTCGCCTTCGAGGTGGTATTTGCCGTCTTTGAAGAACTCTGTGGAAGCAACGTCCATACCAAGGAATACGTCAACGCCTGGCTTGTAGCCTGCTTTTTCAATCGCGGAGATGATCGTTGTGATCGCCTCTTCGTTGGAGCCCAGGTTCGGTGCGAAGCCGCCCTCGTCACCTACTGCAGTGTTCAGGCCTTTTTCTTTCAAAACGCCCTTCAAGCTGTGGAAAATTTCTGCGCCGCAGCGAAGTGCTTCCTTGAAGGAGCCAGCGCCTACCGGAAGAACCATGAACTCTTGTACGTCTACGTTGTTGTCCGCATGCGCTCCGCCGTTCAAGATGTTCATCATCGGAACGGGAAGCTGCTTCGCATTAAAGCCGCCAAGGTAAGTGTAAAGCGGGATTTGCAGGCCGTCAGCCGCTGCGCGTGCAACTGCCATGGAAACTGCAAGGATAGCGTTAGCGCCGAGCTTGGCTTTGTTCGGCGTGCCGTCCAGCTCGATCATTGCGCGGTCGATCGCAACTTGATCCAGCGCGTCAAGACCAATAATTTCCGGAGCGATGATGTTGTTTACGTTGTCTACCGCTTTTTGAACGCCTTTGCCCAGGTAACGGGACTTGTCGCCGTCGCGAAGCTCAACCGCTTCGTATGCGCCAGTGGATGCGCCGGACGGAACGATTGCGCGGCCTTTGCCGCCGGATTCCAAGGATACTTCTACTTCAACTGTAGGGTTGCCGCGGGAGTCAAGTACTTCGCGTGCGTAAATGTCAGCAATAATCGTCATTGGGAAAATCGCTCCTTTAAAATGGGTGGTTTTGCAAGTTCAAACACACTTCTTCTATTGTATCGAAATGAGGCAATTGTTGGCAAATCGGGCGAGCTCCGCTGTTCGCGCATACCCTTCGCTCATTTACAAAGGACAGCGCCTCACAGGGACATCGGCTCTTACTTAATCAGCGTACGTCCGCTCATTTCCTCCGGCAGCGCAACACCAAGCAGCTGCAGAATGGTCGGCGCAATGTCCGCTAGAATGCCGTCGTCACGCAGGCTTGCATCCTGCTTCGTCACGATGATCGGCACCGGATTCGTCGTGTGCGCCGTATTACGCGTGCCGTCCGGGTTCGTCACAAGGTCCGCGTTGCCGTGGTCCGCCGTAATGATCGCTACGCCGCCTTGCGCCAGCACCGCGTCCACAACTTTGCCTAGGCACTCGTCAGTTGCTTCGACCGCTTTAATGGTTGGCTCCAGCAGGCCGGAGTGACCGACCATATCCGGGTTCGCGAAGTTGAGGATGATCGCGTCCTGACGGCCGGCTTCAATTTCTTGAACCGCCGCAGCCGCTACCTCATATGCGCTCATTTCCGGCTGCAGGTCGTAGGTTGCGACCTTCGGCGACGGAATAAGGATGCGCGTTTCGCCCGGAAGCTCGACGTCGCGTCCGCCGCTGAAAAAGAACGTCACGTGCGGATACTTCTCGGTTTCCGCGATGCGAAGCTGCTTCAGGTTGTTCTGCGCCAGCACCTCGCCGAGCGTGTTGTCGAGGTTTTTCGGCTTGTAGGCGACATAGCCGTCCACCGATTCGCTGAACAGCGTCAAGCACACGTAGTACAGGCTGCTTGGCGCCTTGTCGCCGCGGTCGAAGCCGCGGAAATCGCTGTTCGTAAATACCTGCGACAGCTGGATCGCGCGATCCGGGCGGAAGTTAAAGAATACGACCGCGTCGCCGCTTTCCACGAGGCCAACTGGCTGGCCGTCTTCGCCGACGATGACCGTCGGCATGACGAACTCGTCGAATACCGATTTCTCGTACGACTCGACAATCGCCTTCATCGGGTCCGTATACTTTGGACCGTCGCCGTACACCATGGCGCGGTACGATTTCTCCGTACGCTCCCAGCGCTTGTCACGATCCATCGCATAATAGCGGCCCTGTACCGTTGCAATACGGCCTACGCCGACGGAAGCGATCTTCGCCTGCAGGCCTTCCATATACTTGCGCGCGCTGTCCGGAGCGACGTCGCGGCCGTCCAGAAACGCGTGGATATACACGTCATCAAGCTGTTCCTTCTTGCAAAGATCGAGCAGCGCATACAGATGCTCGATATGGCTGTGCACGCCGCCGTCGGACAGCAGCCCGTACAGGTGCAGCTTTTTGCCGTTTTGCTTCGCATGGCGGACAGCGCCGATCAGCGTTTCGTTATCGTGAAAATCGCCTTCGCGAATCGACTTCGAAATGCGGGTCAAATCCTGATACACGATACGTCCCGCGCCAATGTTCAAATGGCCAACCTCCGAGTTGCCCATTTGCCCTTCCGGCAGGCCAACCGCTTCACCGGAAGCGGTTAGTGTCGTGTGCGGGTATGTCGACCAGTAGCGGTCGAAGTTCGGCTTATTCGCCTGGGCAACCGCGTTACCCTGCGTGTCGCCGCGAAGCGCAAAGCCGTCAAGAATAATTAACGCAACAGGTTTCGGTCGGTTCGCCATTACGCGCGAGCCCCCTCAACCAGCTGAATGTAAGATGCTGCCTCCAAGCTTGCGCCGCCAACCAGTGCGCCGTCGATGTCCGGCTGCGCCATGTATTCGCGGATGTTGTTCGGCTTTACGGAGCCGCCGTACTGAATGCGAACCTTCGCCGCTGTATCTGCTCCGAACTTCTCCGCAACCACGCCGCGGATGTAAGCAATGACGTCCTGCGCGTCTTCCGCAGTGGACGATTTGCCCGTTCCGATCGCCCAGATCGGCTCGTATGCGATCACAACGCTTGCCGCTTGCTCAGCGGACAGACCCGCGAAAGCTGCTTCCGTTTGCGTCTTGCAAACGTCCTTCGTTTGTCCCGCTTCACGCTCTTCGAGCTTTTCGCCGACGCAAACGATTGGAGTGAGGCCATGCTTGAATGCCGCATGAACCTTCTTGTTCACGATTTCATCGGTCTCCGCGAAGTATGCCCGGCGCTCGGAATGTCCGATAATGACGTACTGCACGCCCAGATCCTTCAGCATCACGCCGCTGATTTCACCGGTGAACGCGCCGTTGTCTTCAAAGTGCAGGTTTTGCGCGCCGATCCCGATCGACGTGCCTTTCGCTGCTTCTACCAAAGCCGGCAGGTTCGTGAATGGCGAACAAATTACGCTGTCTACACCCGCGACTTCCGCTTTGCCCTTCACCTCGGCAAAAAACGCCTGCGCTTCCCCGACCGTCTTAAACATTTTCCAGTTACCTGCAATAATCGGTGTTCTCATCGTTTGAGTACCGCTCCCTTCAAAAACATGTGCAAGGCCAATCCATTCTCCTATCCGAATTAGGAGCCAAGCTCTATTTATCTATTATCTTTGTATAAGGTCTCTATCGTGGTAAAAGACGGCTTTCCATCAAGATCTATTCCCTTGTGAAAAGCCGCCCCTCCAACTGTAAAACGCCCATATTATTATGAACGGTACCAAAGCGCCCGTTCTTACTTGTCGTTCAGTGCAACAACGCCTGGAAGCGCCTTGCCTTCCATAAACTCGAGCGATGCACCGCCGCCTGTGGAGATGTGGTCCATCTTATCCGCCAAGCCGAACTTCTCGGTAGCTGCCGCGGAGTCGCCGCCGCCGATGACAGTGTACCCGGAAGTTTCTGCGCAAGCTTCGCCAACCGCACGCGTTCCGTGGGAGAACGGCTCGATTTCGAATACGCCCATCGGTCCGTTCCAAACGACCAGCTTGGATTCCTTGATCACTTTGCTGTAGAGCTCGCGAGTCTTCGGTCCAATGTCGATGCCTTCCCAATCTGCAGGGATGCCGTCAACGTCAACGATTTGCGTGTTTGCCTTCGCGCTGAAATCGTCTGCTACCACGATATCCACAGGAAGCAGGAAGTTTACGCCGCGGTCCTTCGCCTTTTGGATGAAGCTAAGCGCAAGGTCCAGCTTCTCGTTATCCACAAGGGATTTGCCGATCTCATGGCCCTGTGCCTTCAGGAACGTGTAGGACAGACCGCCGCCGATAATGACGTTATCTGCGAGGTTGATCAGGTTGTTGATTACGTCGATCTTGTCTTTTACCTTCGCTCCGCCAACGATCGCTGTGAACGGACGGTCCGGGTTGTTCAGCGCTTTGCCAAGAACGTCCAGCTCCTTCTCCATCAGAAGACCGGAAACGGCTGGAAGATGATGCGCGATTCCTTCTGTCGATGCGTGTGCACGGTGTGCTGCGCCGAATGCGTCGTTAACGAACAGATCAGCAAGCTCAGCAAACTGCTTTGCCAGCTCCGGATCGTTCTTCTCTTCGCCCGGATAGAAGCGTACGTTCTCAAGCAGAAGCACGTCGCCTTCCTTCATGTCTGCGATCAGCGCTTTTACGTTGTCGCCTACCGCTTCGTCGGCTTTAATCACCGGACGGCCAAGCAGCTCGGACAAACGAACGCCTGCAGGAGTTAAACGCATTTCTTCTACGACTTGACCCTTTGGACGGCCAAGATGGCTCGCCAGAATGACCTTCGCTCCGCCTTCAATCAAAAACTTAATCGTCGGCAGCGTTTCACGGATACGAGTGTCGTCGGTAATTGCGCCATTTTCCAAAGGCACGTTGAAATCAACGCGGACAAACACCTTTTTGCCGGATACATTAACGTCTCTTACGCTCTTCTTGTTCATTGGAACATCCCCCGTTCATGGTTTATGTACAAGAAAAAACCAGGGAACGGAGAGGACGGCCCCTCCGTGTAACCCTAGTTTTCAGCTTTCGGTGTTCCGAATTACAGACCTTTTTTCGCGATGTAGCTCGCAAGGTCGAGGACACGGTTGGAGTAGCCCCACTCGTTGTCGTACCAGGAAACAACTTTCGCCATGTTGCCTTCAACAACCATTGTGGACAGGCCGTCGATTGTGGAGGAAGCAGGGTCGCCGTTGTAGTCGCTCGATACAAGCGGCTCTTCGGAGAAGTTCAAGATGCCTTTCAGCGGGCCTTCAGCAGCTGCTTTCAGTGCGCCGTTCACTTCTTCTACCGTTACGTTGACTTTAAGCTCAACTACCAAGTCAGTTACGGATACGTTCGGAGTAGGAACGCGCATTGCCATACCGTTCAGCTTGCCTTTCAGCTCAGGCAGAACAAGTGCAACTGCTTTTGCAGCACCAGTTGTGGACGGAATGATGTTTTCTGCTGCTGCGCGAGCACGGCGAAGGTCCTTGTGCGGCAGGTCAAGCACTTGCTGGTCGTTTGTATAGGAGTGAACTGTCGTCATCATGCCTTTTACGATACCGAACTTGTCGTTCAATACTTTCGCGAAAGGAGCAAGACAGTTGGTTGTGCAGGAAGCATTGGAGATAATGGTGTGAGCTGCTGGATCGTACTTGTCTTCGTTAACGCCCATAACGATAGTGATGTCTTCGTTCGTTGCCGGAGCGGAGATGATAACCTTCTTCGCGCCGCCTTTCAGGTGAGCTTCTGCTTTTTCTTTTGCAGTGAAGATCCCTGTGGATTCAACAACGATTTCTACGCCGTTTGCTGCCCAAGGAAGGTTTCCAGGGTCGCGCTCAGCGAATACCTTGATTGTTTTGCCGTTTACGATCAATGCGCCTTCAGCTGCTTCTACAGTCGCATCCAGTCGGCCATGAGTCGTATCATATTTCAGAAGGTGAGCAAGCGTGTTTACGTCAGTCAGGTCGTTGATTGCAACAATTTCTACTTCCGGGTTGTTCAAAGAAGCGCGGAACACGTTGCGGCCGATACGTCCAAATCCGTTAATACCCAATTTTACCATTTTGGTTTCCTCCTAAAATGTGTACTGTTTTTTTATTCAAGACGGCCAAAATGGCACGTCGTGATACCTGAATTAAATCCACTCTGCGATCTGCTGTGCAGCCGCTTCGTCGGTAATGAGGATGTCCTCATGCCCGTAACGCAGCACTGCGGCAATCGCTTCGCCTTTGCTCGTTCCGCCGGCCACCGCAATGACGGTGTCCATGCTTTTGATATCCTCCAGCCGGAGGCCGAGCGTCGGCATCTTGTGTATAACCTGTCCTTTGCGGTCAAAGTAATACCCGAACGCTTCCGCGTTAGCCCCTTCCCGCTCTAGATCCTCAATCACCCTTGCGTCTACCCTGCGGCGCCTTGCCATCACCTTCGCTTCACCTATCCCGTGAAGCACGATGCTCGCCTTGCGGATATCGGCCAGCACCTCTTGAATGCCGGGCTCTTGAATTAAGGATTGATACGCTTCCTCGCTAAGATGGTCGGGGACATGCAGCAGCCGGTATTGGCCGCCCGTCTTCTTCGCCATCGTCGACGCGATCGTATTCGCTTGAAGCTCCACGCTTTCGCCGAGTCCGCCCCGCGCCGGAACGAACAGCAGTCCCTTCAGCGTCCCGGATGCCGTCAGCTGGCTCGCAACCGCCGCCATCGTTGAGCCGCCGGTTACCGCTACTACCGCGTGCTTGGCGGCTTCCGTAGACCTGCGCAGCATGTGCGCCCCGGCTCTGCCGAGCTCCAGCTTCACATGCGGCGAATCGTCGGAATCGCCCGGTACAATAATAACCTGCCGCAGGCCGAACGCCGTGCGCAGCTTTTCTTCCAGCTCCGTTAAGCCGAGCAGCTCCTTCATAAAGGGCTCCATATCGGCTAAGAGCTGTTTGCCTGTTTCGCTGATGCGCATGCCGGCTTGCTCAATCTCAATCAAGCCTTGCGATTTCAGCAGCTCCGTTTCCGCCCGCAGCACCCGTTCCGTCATGCCGATGGAAGAGGCCAAGGTGCGCCGGCCAACCGAGCCCGACAGCATAATGTGCTGCAGAACCACGTGCCGTTTGCGCAGCGTTTCCAGCACGTCCGGAAGCAATTGTTTTTGAATCTCGACAATTCGCCTCACAGCAGCCCTCACGATCTCGGTGGGTCACTTTTTGTCCCTATGAAACATTTTAAGTCCCACCGTCTTCTTTATTGTAAACAATTGCCGAAAGTTTTTCAAGGAAAAAAAAGAAGAGAATGGCCCCATCCCATTCTCTTCCCAAATCGTTTTTTTCATTCAGCTTTTCCGCAAAAAAGTGGCCCAGTTCTTAGAACGGGCGATGATCACGGCCGCAGCCGCCCCAATAAGAACTAAATACACATATAATACCGGCAGGCTCCCCATTCCCTTCTGGTATAGGGCCACCGGAAAATCAACCGCAGCATGCAGCAGCGCCGCGTAAAGCACATACTTTAGCTTGCCCGAACGTACACCGATCAGCACGAGCAGCGAAAACGCAATGTGCAGCAGCATCGCCGGAAGCCGCTCCAAGCCGGCCGCGATGTATTCCCACCACGGCGTCGTCACCAGCGCGCCGCGAATTTGCGCCACCGCTTCCGGCGGGGCTGACGCGCCCAACGCTTCCTCCAGTTTGCCCTGCTGCATCAGCAGGGCGAACGCGATCGTTTGAACGCCGCCAATGACACCGATTAGGATCGCCTCAATACCTCCGTGCCCGACACCAAGCGAAATCCCGTCCTTGCGTTCCAGACGGTTGCGAAGCAGCAGCTTCCAACCAAAGTATCGACCGAACTCCTCAAAGAAGCCCGCTGCCAGTCCCCCATATAGTGCATAAAGCCAAGGGTTCCCTAATGCTTGTGCTGTCACCGGGTTTACGCTGAACACATACACATGAAGCAGCTTCTCCAGCACCTGTGAAAACACAACAAACACCAAAATCCCGACCCCTGCGGCCTTCCAGGAGAAGCCGCCGCGCTTGTGAAAATACACAATGAACAGGATGGGAAGCAGCAAAGAGATCAGGATTTGCATGGCCGCTCCTGCCAGTGCTCCGGCACTGATCATTGGTTGTTCTATCATTACGCTTTCCCTCCCTCTTGACGGAATACGAGATACGAATACACATAAGGCACGAGAGAGGATGCAGTAATGACTGTGATCACGACGCCAATCGACCAGCCTGCCGGTATAATAAAGGCCGCCGCAATAAGCACAACTCCCGAAATGCACCACAAATATCCGGTCAGCCGCTGTGTCTTGCGCCATACCGCCTCATTAACCATCGTCCACGGCGTCCGCACACCGATAAACCAATTTTGCCGGAATCTCGGCATTAGGTTACCCAGGGTAAAAAATAGGAAGCCTACCGCCACCAGCGCCCATTTCCCCTCCATCAGCGGATACCCCAGGTTATAAGCGATGATCGCATAACAAACGACGATCGAAAACAAGGTCAGCACCCAGCGGACAACGTTAATCGCACCGACCGCTTTATTAATATTTTCTTGGTTCGGATCAAGTTTCGTAACAAACTTCAAAAATAACGGCAGTATAATGACGAGTCCGACAAACATCGCATAAAAGCCCAGCTTCGGCGTATATCCATCCGGTGTTCCGCTCGTATCAAAGTGAGTCGCCATCCTTTCCGGCAGCTGTGAGGCAAACAGCAGGCTGACAAGCCATGCCGCCCCTCCTGTAAGCACCATCCACAAATCCGCTTTCGTCCAAAATCTCTTCATCTTTCCGATCCCCTTTCGATTTCGTTCCTCCGCCTGTCTCTATTTCAGGTCCGATCAGCCATTTCCAGCCCGGATCATTTTAAAAAATCCGCTTGTTTTATTCCGATTTCGATTTCTTGGCCCTTCTTTTCTCCTTAGTACCAGCTTGCTCCTTACCGTAGCCCATTGAAGGGTCAGACGGCTTTGGCGCAAGCTCTTTCTGCGCCTCTGCTTCGGCTTCCACCGATGCCGCCCCCTGCACTTCCCCGAGTCCTTCTACATTCCCGGCGCTCTCAGCGGGCCCCTGCATAATCCCGATAAACCAGCTCATCATCTCCTGCACCACCGTCGTATTGATCGAATATACGATGTGCTGGCCTTTCCGCTCGTCATCGACTAGCCCGGCATGCTTCAAAGCATTTAAATGATGCGAAATACTCGGCTTTGATATTTGAAAATGCTCCGCGATCTCTCCGGCTGACATATCCCGGTCGCGCAGCAGCTGCAGTATCCTTCGGCGGGTAGGATCGGACAGCGCCTTAAACGTTTCATTCATGGTGTCACCTGTACCCTTCTCATTTAAATATTTAGATAATTATCTAAATATTTAACCCAAATATATCTCATTATTTCCGAGTCTGCAAGCCCTCCATTCGCCGAAAAAATTGCCACATTGGTACGCTTGCATTTTAGCTCTTAATAACATATAATCATTTTTGCACCTTGCGCTCGTGGTCCAATGGATATGACGCAGGCCTCCGGAGCCTGAGATCGGGGTTCAATTCCCTGCGAGCGCGCCATTACCTTACAAAAACCAAAGCGGTTTTCCGAATATTTCGGAGAGTCGTTTTTTTGTTTATTTGATGTTTGACCTTCTTTGACTTTTTAGGAGGATTGCGGTAGTATATTTTTGTATACAATATAACTATGTGACCCAAAGAGGAGGTACGCCTTTATGAATTTCGTCCCAATGGTTGTAGAACAAACAAACCGGGGAGAACGTGCATATGACATCTACTCCCGTCTATTAAAAGACCGCATCATTTTTCTGGGCAGCCCGATTAACGACGTTGTTGCGAACAGCATTATTGCACAGCTTTTATTCTTGACGGCTGAAGATCCGGAGAAGGACATTCATCTGTATATCAACAGCCCGGGCGGATCCATTACCTCCGGGATGGCGATTTACGATACGATGCAGTTTATTAAACCCGATGTATCGACGATCTGCGTCGGCATGTGTGCTTCCATGGGTGCATTCCTGCTTGCCGCCGGTGCGAAGGGCAAGCGCTTTGCCCTGCCGAACGGCGAAGTCATGATTCACCAGCCGCTGGGCGGTGCGGAAGGCCAAGCGTCGGATATCGAAATCCGCGCGAAGCGTATCCTCGGCCTGCGTGACAAGCTGAACCGTATTCTATCCGAGCGTACCGGCCAGCCGATCGAGCGCATCGAAAAGGATACGGACCGCGACAATTTTATGGATGCCCAAACTGCCCTTCAGTATGGAATCATCGATAAAGTCATCGAGCGCGCGTAAGTTTTATAGAAATCAAAAAAACGTTCTTCCATCGAATCCGATGCGAAGAACGTTTTTTTATATTGCCTGACGCCTAACTAGCGCCCAACTGCAGCCTCCTATTAAAACTCAAACGTGACGTTCACGTTGACCTTCACCTTGAGCTCACCCGGCGCGACCGACGAGCTTGGCGACGCCATATCGAACATCGCTTTTTCCGCCGTGGCAAAGGATGCCCTGTACGCTACAGGAGTGCCCGCTCCGGACTGGTTGATGTGCAGAATGCCTTTAAGGTCTCTGCCGGCATACTTCGCCAGCACTTTGGCTTTCGCCTCGGCATTGGCCATCGCCTTTTCCATGGCCTGCAGCTCGTATTCCTCGCCCTTCTCTGTGCTGAACTGGATGTGGTCAATCCGGTTCGCTCCCGCTTTGGACACCGCATCAAGCAGGCCGCCCAGCTTCTCCAGATCGCGATAGGTTACAGTAACAAGGTTTTGCGCGGTATATCCGGTAATTTGAGGCGCTTTATTTTCTTGATACGAATAGTCCGGGTTTACGTTAAAGCCCGTTGTTTTCACATCTTTCTTGTCGATGCCATATTGCTCGTAGAGCACCTTTTCAACTGCGGCAAAGGCCTTCGCATTGCTTTCCTGCGCTGCAATCGCCGTATCCGCTCTCGTTTGAACGCCCAGCTGGACATATGCAACATCCGGCGTAATCGTAATTTCGCCTTCGCCATTTACGCTAACTGTCCGTTTATCCGCCATTTGCGTCTCTCCCGCTGCCTGCGCCGTTTTCACCCGGAACACCTCTCCTGCATCGCCCATTGTCCATGCTGCCGATACAAGCATAACCGCTGCCGCACTCACGACTACCCATTTTTTCATCTTCATTTGCATCCTAATAATCCCCCGTTCCTCGCGCGATTTATTTGAATCGATTCAGTACTTCAGACGCATGTCTTGTGGAAAATGTTGCAGCGGAATCGGCAGCGGACAAAAAATTAAGCGATACGAAAAAAAGCCGCCCGCAGGCAGCTCTCCTTGATTCGTAAAGACTTTAATAAACGATTACTGGTTTTCCAATTCCTCTTTGCTGACAAGTGCGACTAAAGCGGTTACAGCCTGCTCCGCGTCCGAACCCTCGGCACTAATGTTTACTTCTGTACCCGAGCTGATCGCAAGGCTCATAATACCCATAATGCTTTTCGCATTCACTTTTTTATCGTCTTTTTCAACGAAAATTTCCGAGGAAAATTTGTTTGCCTCTTGTACGAACAAGGCAGCAGGTCTTGCGTGTAGTCCAGTCTTAAGTTTGACGACCACGGGTTGCTTGGTCATGAACAACGTACCCCCCACTGATATTTGCATGACGCCAGGAGAATCATCCGAATATTATAAATATCATTATAACACTAATTTCAGCGATCTACTAGCGCAAACTGTGAAATAGGCGGAAAAGCGCCCATATTAGTTGGAATTCCGTAACTTTTCCGCCATTTCATCAATTTTTCGGAGCCGATGGTTCACTCCCGACTTGCTTACGCCGCCGCTTAGCATTTCCCCTACTTCTTTTAAATTCAGGTCCGGGTAACGCAGACGGATTTCAGCGACCTCCCGCAGCTTTTCCGGAAGGTTTTCCAGACCGATTTGCCTCTGCAGCAGCTTGATGTTATCAATTTGCCGGACGGCCGCGCCGATCGTTTTATTCAGGTTCGCCGTTTCACAGTTGACAATACGATTAACCGAATTGCGCATATCCCGCATAATCCGCACATCCTCAAACTTCAACAGCGCCTGATGGGCGCCGATCAAGCTGAGCATTTCGATAATCTTTTCGCCTTCTTTAATGTAAAAGACAAAGCCCTTCTTACGCTCAATACAACGCGCGTTCAAATCAAACGCCTCATTGGCCAGCTCCGTCATGGCCATGCAGTGCTCCTCATAGATAGAGTAAATCTCTAAATGGTAAGAGGAGCCCTCCGGGTTATTCACGGAGCCTCCGGCTAGAAATGCCCCGCGCAGGTACGACCGTTTGCAGCAATCATCCTTCACAATCTCGGTATCTATACCCTGCGTGAACAAAAATCCTTCCGATACGATATGCAAATCCTGCAGCAGCTCCTGCACCCGCATCGGAACGCGAACCATGTAAATATTATTTTTCTTCAGCCGCATTTTTTTGCGAACGAGCAGCTCGGCTTGAAAGCCGTAAAGCTTTTTGATCAAGCTGAAAATGCGGCGGGCAATGGCTGCATTTTCGGTAGATATATCGAGAATAACGCGCTGGTTCGAGATTTGCACGGCCCCGCTCATGCGAATAAGGGCGGATAATTCCGCCTTCTCGCAGCAGGCATCGCTCTCGACCATCGTTAGTTCTTTCTTGGTCAGGGCCGCAAAGGACACCCTACATCACCTCTTTCGGGCCATCCAGCTTTCGACGAGCTGAACGATGTGTCCGCTCAGTTTTTCCGCATCATGGCGGAGGTACGTTCGGAACAGGATCAGCTGATCGGCGATCACCTTGTAACCGCGCTTCGTAACCTCCTCGAGGTCGAGCGGCACCGCCTTCGCCCCTTGCTCCGCATACTTGCTCTGAACCTGCGGTGGGATTTCCCCGTTATTTACGATGACATAGTCGAAAATATGATGCCCCACATGGTCATATACCGCTTTTAAATGATCGCTGACCGAGTAGTTATCCGTTTCCCCCGGCTGCGTCATGACGTTGCATATAAAAATTTTAATCGCCTCTGATCGAAGCACCGTTTCAGCAATTTTCGGAACAAGCAGGTTCGGCAAAATGCTCGTGTATAAGCTTCCCGGACCGATCAAAATCGCATCGGCCTGCTCCAGGGCGTCGATGGCTTGCTGCAAAGGCTTTACGTTCGGCGGTTCAATAAAAACCCTCTTGATTTTTCTTCCCGCTTTGGGGATATTTGATTCCCCGGAAATGATGTCACCTTCTTCCATCTGTGCTTTCAGCACGATGGCTTGATCGGAAGCCGGCAGCACTCTGCCGCGAACGGCAAGCACCCGGCTCAGTTCCGCAACAGCGGTGACAAAATCGCCGGTTATGTCGGTCAGAGCAGCTAAAAATAAATTGCCCAGCGTATGACCGGCGAGCCCCGTCCCACTTCGGAAGCGGTATTGGAGCATTTCGGAAAGCAGCGGTTCCTTCTCGGCCAGCGCGGTAATCACGTTACGGATATCGCCCGGCGGCGGAATTTGCATTTCTGAACGGAGAATCCCTGAGCTGCCGCCGTCATCGGCGACGGTCACAATGGCCGTAATGTCTACCGGCTTTTGCTTCAGTCCGCGAAGCATCACAGATAGACCGGTTCCGCCGCCGATAACGACGATTTTCGGATGAGTGGACATTCGGTCGGTCACCTCTTATTTATGGCGGTCGCGTTCCGAATCCCGGTGGCTGACCCGCACAACTTCAGTTTCGCTGTCCCCCATCATTTTCCCGATGTACTCAGCAAGCGCAACAGAGCGATGCTTGCCGCCCGTACAGCCGATTCCGATCACAACCTGGCTTTTGCCTTCCTTCTTGTACTGCGGGATGAGAAAATGCAGCATATCCATCAGCTTGGTCAGAAACTCCTGCGTTTCGTTCCACTTCATAACGTATTCATAGACTTCCGGATCTTGACCCGTATTCGGGCGCAAGTGGTCCACATAATGCGGATTCGGCAAAAAACGCACATCATAAATCATATCCGCATCGATCGGAATCCCATATTTAAAGCCAAAAGAGACAATATTGATCGAAAACGCGTTCTGTTCAAGCGACGTGAAACGCGCGGAAATTTTCTCCTTCAGGTCTGCAGGCTTCAGATTACTCGTATCAATCACCTGAGTTGCCAGACCCTTCAGCTCCTCAAGCAGGCGCCGTTCCTGTTTAATGCCGTCAAGCGGAACACCGCTTGGCGCAAGCGGATGGCGCCGCCGGCTTTCCTTGTAGCGCTGAACAAGCACCGAATCCGTTGCATCCAGGTACAGGATTTCGTAATTCAGCGTATTGTTGTCGCGCAGGTAGCGCAGCGACTCCGACAGCGCATCGAAAAACTCACGGCCGCGAAGATCAATTACAAGCGCAACCTTGGCAATACGGCCGCGCGATTGCTCGATCAGCTCGGCAAATTTCGGGATAAGCACAGGCGGCAGGTTATCCACACAAAAGTAACCTTGGTCCTCCAGGCTTTGCACGGCAATCGTTTTGCCCGCTCCCGACATGCCCGTAATAATGACCAGCGTGCCTAAACTTTGCGTTTCCATGGCCGTTACCTCAAGTTAAGACCGGCTGCGCCGATCATCCCTGCATCATTGCCTAAAATCGCCGGCACAATGTCGACCCCGTCGCGCGCCGGCTCCGGCGCCAGCTTCGTAAAGTTTTCGCGGATCGGGTTGAATAAAATATCCCCAGCCGCTGAAACCCCGCCGCCGATAATAAAACGCTGCGGGTTCATGATCACGGCCACCGCCGTCATCGACTTCGCCAAATAGAAGGCTGCGCGGTTCACAATGCGCAGCGCCACCTCGTCGCCGAGCTTCGCCGCGTCAAACACCGCTTTGGCCGTCATCTTCTCTACGCCGCTCAGCGAAGACAAATCGCCGCGCTCGACCGCATCTACCGCCATACGGACAATGCCTGTAGCCGAGGATACCGTCTCCAGGCATCCCTTCTGGCCGCAGTTGCACTGAATCGCTTCCAAATCCGGCACGACCGCAATATGGCCGAGCTCGCCCGCCAGCCCTTTAAAGCCTTGGTAAAGCCCGCCGCGGATAATAATGCCGCCGCCCACGCCTGTGCCCAGCGTATACACCACGCAGTTCGCTACGCCCTTGCCTGCGCCGGCCCATGCTTCGCCCAAAGCCGCTACGTTGGCGTCGTTATCGATCGTTACCGTCTTGCCCAGCTTCTCCTCCAAAATCTTCTTCACCGGTGTGTTGCTCAGCGGCAAGTTAGGAGACAGCTTCACGAAGCCTTCCGCAATATCCACAAATCCGGCGATCCCCGCGCCAATGCCGGCTACGTCATTCCATTCCCGTCCCGACTCCTGCACCGCTTGACGCGTATATTTCGCGATGTTTTCCAGTACGACCTCCGTACCGCCTGCCGTATCCGTCGGACCTTCCAGCCTGTAAATGAGCTCGCCCTGAGGATTGCAAACCCCGACCTTAACCGTCGTACCGCCTAAGTCAACGCCGATAAAAATTTGTTCCGACATGTAGACCAGTCACCTCATCACCGAATTATGAGATCTCTCGCATTCTCTTATGTTCCCACTATAAGCGAACCCTTGGGGAAGGTCAAGAACGGGCAATGCATTGGAAACCGCCGATGAAACGGGCGTCGTGTTCAAAAAAACGCCCTTCCACCGCCGCTTTCGCGGGATGAAAGGACGTCCGTAGGATACCGAAGGAGAGCGTCAGCCAATTTACAGAGACTTGCTCCAGTCATGCACCATGTTGTTTTCCAAAAACTTCTCGCAATCCATTGCCGCCATACAGCCGCTGCCCGCTGCCGTGATGGCTTGACGGTAGTGAAGATCCTGTACGTCGCCGCAGGCGAATACGCCCGGAACATTCGTCTTGGTCGTACCCGGTTCCACAAGAATATAGCCGGTTTCGTCCGTTTTGATTTGGCCGCCGAGGAATTTCGTATTCGGCGTGTGGCCGATCGCTACGAATATACCGTCTGTCTCCAGCAATTCTTCCTCGCCGGTCGCGTTATTTTTCACCTTCAGGGCGCTGACGTTGCCGTTTTCGCCGGAAATGACCTCAAGCGGCGTACGGTTGAGCGCCCACTTGATCTTCGGGTTTTCCTTCGCGCGGTCCTGCATAATCTTCGAAGCGCGAAGCTCGTCGCGGCGGTGTACCAGCGTAAGCTCGGAAGCGAAACGAGTCAGGAAGTTTGCTTCCTCCATCGCGGAATCGCCGCCGCCGACCACGATAATTTTCTTGTTGCGGAAGAAGAAGCCGTCGCAGGTCGCGCAAGTGCTCACGCCGCGTCCAACGCTTTCCTTCTCGTTCGGAATGCCAAGGTATTTCGCGCTGGCACCGGTAGAGATAATAAGCGTCTCCGATTGCAGCTCTTCGCCGCCTTCGATCTTGAGCGTGAATGGACGCTTGGACAGGTCCACCTCATTCACCCAGCCTGTGCGGAACTGCGCGCCGAAGCGCTCCGCCTGCTTGCGCATGTTATCCATGAGCTCCGGGCCCATGATTCCTTCCGGGAAGCCCGGGAAGTTTTCTACTTCCGTGGTGGTCGTCAACTGACCGCCCGGCTCAGGCCCTTCAATCACGAGCGGATTCAGGTTGGCGCGCGCCAAGTAGATCGCCGCGGTCAATCCCGCTGGACCGGTTCCGATAATAATCGCTTTGTGCATACAACAGTCTCCTCCTTTTCGCCGCAAAAGAAGCGCGGACTACATTTTGGGCCATAGGCTGCGCATTTTCTCGCGCAGGCCGCAGGCCTCGTCAATTGCTTTCACATTTTTGCTTACGGTTGTAATCGAAGCGCCATATCGCTCGGCAACCTCTACGTAAGTAATCGAGCGGCGATGCATCTTCGCCGTCAAATATTCTAAAGCAGCCGCCCAGCCCTCGGCCTTGCTCAGCTTCGGCACGGCAGGATAAACTCTGCTCAAATATTCTACCCAAAGTGTTTGCAAATCGTGCCTTTGAATCATATCGTAGCGCTTATCCATTGCGGAGAGCGCGCGGTCCATGACCTCCTGCCACTTTTCCTCCCATACCGGAAGGGAAGGCGCATAGGAGCCGCCATGAATCGTCTGCTTCTTGCCGCCGATGACGGCCGGAAGCGGATCCTTCAAGCCCATACCGCGCAAAATAAACGCGGCCATCTTCTTAATATAATCATCTTCCGCAGCGTCGACCAGCAGATCGCGCAGCGCAAGCTCTACCTCGCGGTCACCGATCAGCGACAGCGCCTGCAGCACCTGCAGCTTCGTGTCGCGGTCGCCGTGGCGCAGCGCCCAGAAGAAGGACGAGCGTACCAGCGGGTCCTTGCGGAAATGCTCGGGAATCCCTTCGGTCACAGACAGCTTCTCGATGAGCTGAAACTGCTCCTCAAACGGCAAATGATAATGATAGCTTACGATAATGTCCGGACGCTTGCCCGATGCTCCGGTATGGTGCTCACCGAGCTGGCTCAAGTAAAACTTCGGTATGTCCGAGGCCGGGTCCAGCTTTTCCGCCTGCTTCCAATGGTATTCCGCCTGCGCGTAATTCCCCATGTTATAAGCCGCTGTCGCCGCATAATGCGACAAGCAAGGATCCATACGGTTTTCCCCGTTTTTCAGCAGACGGCGGAAATGCCCGTACGCCTCCTTGTGGCGTCCCAAAATCCCCATGGTGGTGGCCAGCTTAAACGTGTGCTCCGTCGCGTACGGCACCGTGCGCGCCAGGCGCTCCGACAGCAAGGAAAGCTCCTCTTCGTTGCCGATATGCTTTAAGAAAATCGCCATATTGCAAAGCGCGTGCAGATTGCCCGGATCAGCCTGCAGCACCCCGTCAATCGCCTGCACCGCTTTTTCAAAGTGGCCCAAATAATAATATGCTAACGCCAAATTGTTGCGCGCCGCAATAAAATCCGGCTGCTTGCGAACAATTTTCTCCAGTTGCCGCACTGCTTCCGCGAAGCGGCCTTCCTCCAGCATCGCCCGGGCTTTGTCATGCTCGTAAAGCCCTTCCTTTGCTTTGATCGTGCTGATTTTCGGAGGACGCTGCAGCTCGATGCCGAGCAGCTCCATCATCTCCTCCGCTTCCTCGAGAAAATGCCCGTCGGGGTCCTTTTCCAAGTAACGGATTAAGGCAGTCTCAGCTGCTTCAAAATCTTCCATATTGGCATAATTGTTCGCCAAATAATAATAGCATTCAGTCATCTCCGGATCGACTTCATCGAGAATGCGCTGCAGCACCTCGTTGGACTCTTGAAACTGTCCAAGCTCGGCCATAATCCCCGCCATATTACAGTGGTTAACCGGGTTGTTCGGCTCCAGATCCACCGCTCTGCGGAAATATTTCAGCGCTTTGTCGAAATGATAGCGATCCATCGATTGGACGGCCTTCTCGAAAAAGAATGCGGCATCCATTTGAAGTGAAATGACATTGGCAGACGACCGCGGGTTAACCGGCTTTTTCTTTTCCACTAAAGGCACCTCCAGGTGATTCGTTCGTTACTCGTGTGTCTTGCTTATACGCCCCCGCTTTTGAACAGCGTGGAGATGGAACCGCCCTCCAGAATGATACGGATAGCGTCCGCCAGCATCGGAGCGACGGATAATACATGTAAATTTGGCGTTTCGCCCGAAATTTCGATCGAATCCGTAACGACCAGCTGCTTAATGTTCGGATGATTCAAGCGCTCCAGCGCATTCGAGCTGAACACCGGATGCGTGGCGCAAACATAAGCGTCATTTGCCCCCTGCTCCTTGAGGGTTTTAACCACATTGACGATCGTGGAGCCCGTGTCGATCAAGTCTTCGATAATGATCGGGGTCTGGCCGCTTACGTCGCCGATGACATGCGTAATAACCGATTCGTTATGCGCAGGACGTTTTTTGATCATAATGGCAAAAGGTGTATTTAAATAATTCGCAAGACGTTCCGCCGTTCCGGCGCGGCCGGCATCCGGCGACACAACGATCGGATTCGGAAGATTCAGCTCTTTCAAATAATCGCTGATGAGGTCAAGCGCCGTTAAATGATCCACGGGGATATTAAAAAAGCCTTGAATCGCAGGAGCATGCAGGTCCAGCGTCAGAATGCGGGAAGCCCCTACCGTCGTCAGCACGTCGGCCACCATCTTGGCGGAGATCGGCTCGCGCGGCGCTGCCTTGCGTTCTTGTCTCGCATAGCCGTAATAAGGTAGAACAACGTTCACCGTACGAGCCGAAGCACGTTTGGCCGCATCGATCATAACCATAAGCTCTACCAGATGCTCATTGATCGGATGCGATAAGCTTTGTACAAGAAAAACGTCGCAATTGCGGATGGATTCTTCATAATGCACATAAATTTCGCCGCTTTTGAAACGGGATATTTTCATTCGGCCTTGCTCCTGCCCTAATTCGCTGCAAATGCGATCGGTCAGCTTAGGATTGGATGATCCAGAAAAAATGCGTAGCTGCTCATGATTCCACATAATTAAGAAATAAACCTCCCGTACCCTTGCGGCTCTGTTCCATTATACAAGATGAATGCAGGAATTCAAAAAGAGACAAGAGAGCGAATACGCCGCTCAAATACAGCTAATTGGGTGAAACCGACTTCTTTTAGCGTGTTTCTGGCTTCATTCAGGTATTGACCGAGCCGCTCCGGCTGATGTGCGTCCGAGCCCAGCGTCACCGGAATGCCCAGGCGCTTCGCTTCGGCCAGCATGCGGCGGGACGGAAACATCTCGGCGCAGGGCATGCGCAGCCCTGAGGCGTTCAGTTCAATGGCGGTGCCGCATTCGGCGATCGTCCGCAGCGTTTCATTTTCCACCTCGGTCATATCCTCGGTCGGCTTAAACCCGAACCGTTTTATCACATCGACATGGCCTATAATATCATAAAATCCGGTTTTTGCCGCTTTTCTTATTGCATCATAATACCTGCGGTACACTTCGTTGGCGTCGCGCGTGCTCCAGCCTTCGGTTTGGCGAAAGTCGGTAATGTCCCAGTCGCCGAGAAAATGCACGCTGCCGATGACATAATCCCACGGATAAGCCTCGATCAGCTTGCGGATTTCATCCTCATAGCCTTCGATATAATCGGCCTCCATGCCGACGCGAATCTGAATGCGGTCCGCATAGGACGATTTCAGCGCAAAAGCTTCCTCCACATAATGGGGAAGCTCTTCATAGGGCATGGCCATTCCTTTAAACGGATACGTCTCCGGATCCAGATGGATGAGCGGCATGTGATCGGACAAGCCAATGTGGTCGAGCCCGATCTCGATCGCCTTTTGTACGTACTGCTCCAGCGTGCCTTCCGCATGGCCGCAGCGCACGTGATGCGTATGGTAATCGATTTGCATGGTCGCCGCTCCTCCTATTTCTTATGTCTGCGGGCAAGCTCCTGCAGCACGTCCTCGAACGGCAGCCCTTGCTCGCGAAGCAGCACAAGAAGGTGGAACAGCAGGTCGGACGCTTCGTAGCGAAGCTCGTCCTTGGAACGGTTTTTGGCTGCGATGATAACCTCCGCCGCTTCCTCGCCAACCTTCTTCAAAATCTTATCGACGCCCTTTTCAAAAAGGTAGGTCGTGTATGCGCCTTCTGGACGCTCCTCGTCGCGCTGGGCAATCGTTTGCTCCAGGCTGTCGAAGATGTCGTACTTGCCGCCGCTTGCCTGCGCGGCTTCTTGGCCCTCTGCAGGCTGCGCTGCACTGCGGTAGAAGCAGGTGCGCTCGCCGGTATGGCAGGCCGGACCGTTCGCCTTGACCAGCACGAGCAGCGTGTCGCCGTCGCAGTCATAGCGCAGATCGGTGATCTGCTGCGTATTGCCGGACGTCGCGCCTTTATGCCACAGCTCCTGGCGGGAGCGGCTGTAAAACCACGTCTCGCCGGATTCGGCGGATTTCTTGAGCGATTCTTCGTTCATATAGGCCATCATCAGCACTTCCTTGCTGGAAGCGTCCTGTACGATGGCGGGCACGAGCCCATTTGCGTCCCACTTGATGGCGGACAGCAGCGTTTGTATATCGTAGGTCACCGGACTTCCACTCCTTTTTGCCGCAGGTCGGCCTTCACTTCACCGATCGTCATTTCTTTATAGTGAAAAATGGTTGCCGCAAGACCCGCATCCGCCAAGCCCTGCTCAAACACCTCATGAAAATGCTCAATTTTGCCCGCACCGCCGGATGCGATCACCGGGATGCCGACCTTCTCGCTGACCGCACGCGTCAGCTTAATGTCAAAGCCGTCCTTCGTGCCGTCGGCGTCCATGCTTGTCAGCAGCAGCTCGCCTGCGCCGAGACGCTCGGCCTGCTGGGCCCATTCCAGCGCCTTCATGCCGGTCGGCTTGCGTCCGCCGTGGGTGTACACTTCCCATTCGCCCCATTCCGGGTTGAATTTGGCGTCGATCGCCACGACGATGCACTGCGCGCCAAACTTGCGCGAGCCGTCGGAAATGAGCTGCGGGTTTGTTACGGCCGCCGTGTTGATGCCGATTTTATCCGCTCCGGCGCGCAGCAGCCGCTTCATGTCGTCGGGGCTGGAAATCCCGCCGCCGACGGTGAAGGGAATCGTGATTTCGCCCGCTGTACGCTTGACGACCTCGATCATCGTCGCCCGTCCCTCGTGGGAGGCCGAAATATCGAGGAACACGAGCTCGTCCGCGCCTTCGCGGTCGTACGTTGCCGCCAGCTCCACCGGGTCGCCGGCATCGCGCAGGTTGACGAAGTTAACGCCTTTGACGACGCGTCCGTCCTTCACGTCCAGACAAGGTATGATTCGTTTGCACAGCATAAACGGTTCAGCTCCTTTGCTTGGCGCGTCGGATTACGCGCGCAGCTCCTTGACCGCTTGGGCCAGATCGATCGCGCCGGTGTACAGCGCTTTGCCGACAATTGCCCCCGCCACGCCGTCCTTGCTGCGTGCGGCGAGCGCCGTCAGGTCCTCCGGACGGCTCACGCCGCCGGATGCGATGACGCTGCGGCCCGATACGGCGGCCAGGTTGGCAATCGCCTCGATGTTCGGCCCGCCCATCATGCCGTCGCGGGAAATGTCGGTAAAGATAAACGTCTGCGCGCCGAGCTCTGCAAGCTGCTTCGCGAGATCCGTCGCCTTCACCTGCGACGTCTCCAGCCAGCCGCGTGTCGCAACGTAGCCGTCACGCGCGTCGATGCCGATCGCCACTTGGTTCGGCAGATCGCGCAGCAGCTCTTCGACGAAGGCGCGATCCTCGATCGCCGCCGTTCCGATAATGACGCGGGACACGCCAAGCGCAAGCAGCCGGTCAACGTCCTCGCGCGTGCGCAGGCCGCCGCCGACCTGCACCGGAACCTTCACCGTGCGGGCGATTTCGCCGATCAGCTCGTGGTTCACTGGATGGCCCGCTTTCGCGCCGTCCAGATCGACAAGGTGAATCCAGTCCGCGCCCTTCGCTTCCCATTCCTTCGCCACTTCCAGCGGCTTGTCGTTATATACGGTTTCTTTATTGTAATCGCCCTGCAGCAAACGGACGCATTTGCCGTCGCGAATATCGATAGCCGGATAAATAATAAATGAGGACATTTCCCGTACCTCCGTTTAGTTAGTCGACGAAGCTTTGCCTGCCTTCGCCCAATTCAAAAAGTTGCCTAGCAGCTTCATGCCGAGCTCCCCGCTCTTTTCCGGGTGGAACTGCATGCCGAACACATTGCCCGAGCCGACGATGGCCGTGACCGGTCTTTCGTAGTCCGTCACCGCCAGTACATGCTCCGGCTGGTCCGCCACGACGTGGTAGGAGTGGACGAAGTACACATGTCCTTCCTCCAAGCCTGCGAACAGCGGGCTCGCCGCATCGCGGTACTCGAGCTTGTTCCAGCCCATATGCGGCACCTTCACGCCGCCTTCGAAGCGGATGGCTTTGCCTGGCAGCAGGTTTAAGCCCTCATGCTGCCCGTACTCCTCGCTCTGCGAGAAAAGCAGCTGCATGCCGAGGCAAATGCCGAGCAGCGGCTTTCCGGCCGCCACCGCCTCGCGAACGACGTCGCCGAGCCCAGTCGCCCGCAGCTGCTCCATCGCATCGCCGAAGGCGCCGACGCCCGGCAGAATAATACCATCCGCCTGCAGCAGCTCGTCCCGCTCGGCGGTAATGACCGCTTCGTACCCGAGACGCTCCACTGCTTTACTGACGCTGTGCAGGTTGCCAATGCCGTAATCGACGATCGCGATCATGGCTTACAGCACTCCCTTCGTCGAAGGCACCCCGGTTACGCGCGGGTCAATCGACGTCGCTTCATCCAGCGCACGGCCGAGCGCCTTGAACACCGCCTCCACCATGTGGTGGGTGTTACGGCCATAATGCACGATGACGTGCAGTGTAATGCGCGATTCCAGCGCAAACTTCCACAAAAATTCGTGCACGAGCTCGGTGTGGAACGAGCCGATCGTCTGCGACGGATATTCCGCGCGGTATTCCAGGTGCGGACGGTTGCTCACGTCGATGATCACCTGCGCCAGCGCCTCGTCCATCGGGATGAATACGTTCGCGTAGCGCTTGATGCCCTTCTTGTCGCCAAGCGCTTCGTACAGCGCGCGGCCGAGGCAGATGCCGATGTCTTCCACGGTGTGGTGGTCGTCAACGGCAATATCGCCTTCCGCCTTCACGTTCAGGTTAAACTGTCCGTGCTTGGCGAACAGCTCCAGCATATGATTCAAAAACGGGACATCCGTTTCAATTTGCGTCTCTCCGCTTCCGTCTACTTGGAACGAAAGCTCGATATCCGTCTCGTACGTCTTGCGGGATAAGCCCGCTGAACGCTGCAGTTCTTCCGACATTTAGTTCGTGCCCCCTTTGGTTTGGCTCAGGCGAATTTCAACCGCTCTTGCGTGCCCCTCCAGCCCTTCGTGGCGGGCGAGCGCCGCGATGCGCGCCGCATCCCGCTCCAGCGCTTGACGGCTGTACCGGATAAGGCTCGACTTCTTAATAAAATCGTCCACCGACAGCGGCGAGGAAAACCGCGCCGTTCCGTTCGTCGGCAGCACATGGTTCGGTCCGGCAAAATAATCGCCGACCGGCTCGGAGCTGTATTCGCCGACGAAGATTGCGCCGGCGTTCTCGATGCGGCCGACCCATTCATCCGGGTCGCGCATCATCAGCTCGAGATGCTCCGGCGCGAGCGCGTTGATCACCTGCACGCCCTGCTGCAGGTCGTCGACGAGCACGATCGCGCCGTGCGCGGCCAGCGACGCCTCGGCGATTTCCCGGCGCGGCAGCTCCGCCACTTGGCGGGCAAGCTCTGCGCGCACCGCTTCGGCGAGCTGTGCCGACGGCGTCACGAGGATGGCCGCCGCCATCTCGTCGTGCTCGGCCTGCGACAGCATGTCCGCGGCCACGTAGGCCGGGTTCGCGCCATTGTCTGCGAGCACGGCAATTTCACTCGGCCCGGCGATGCTGTCGATATCGACGACGCCGTACACCTCGCGCTTGGCCAGCGCAACAAAGATGTTGCCCGGCCCCACGATTTTGTCGACCGGCTTGATCGACGCCGTGCCGTAAGCCAGTGCCGCCACGGCCTGCGCTCCGCCGACGCGGTAAATCTCGCTCACGCCCGCTTCCGCTGCCGCGACCAAAATATACGGGTTGATCCCCGGCACTCCGGCTGTCGCCGGCGGGGTCACCATCACAATTTCCGGCACCCCCGCCACCTTCGCGGGGATCGCGTTCATCAGCACCGAGGAAGGGTAAGCCGCCTTCCCGCCGGGAACATACAAGCCGGCCCTGCGAAGCGGCCGGATAATTTGCCCAAGCGTCGTGCCGTCCGGCTGGACGTCCATCCACGACAAGCGCTTCTGCTTCTCGTGGTAGCTGCGGATGCGCTCCGCCGCCGCCCGGATGTCCTCGATGAAGGACGGCTCCACCTTGGTGTACGCCTCCTGAAGCTCCGCTTCCGTTACACGCAGCGTATCCGCTGTCAGCTCGACGCCGTCAAACTGCTTCGTGTACTCCAGCAGCGCTTCGTCGCCGCGCTCCTTCACACCCGCGACGATGGCCTGCGCCGCCGCATTTTGCTCCGGCGTCCCGTACTCTACCTTGCGGTCCAAGGCAAACTCGGCCGCCTTTACGATTTTGATCGTCATCCCTACCGCTCCCTTCTAGGCCTGCTGCTGCGCCTTTGAGATATGCGTCTGCAGCAGGTCGCACAGCTGCTGGATCCGTTCATTTTTCATCCGGTAGCTGACCCGGTTGGCAATGAGCCTGCTCGTGATCGGGAACATTTCTTCCATCTCAGCCAGCCCGTTTTCGCGCAGCGTCTGCCCCGTTTCCACCATATCGACGATACGGTCGGCGAGGCCGATCAGCGGCGCCAGCTCGATCGAGCCGTTCAGCTTGATCACTTCCACCTGCTGCCCGCGCTCGCGGAAGTACTTCGACGCTACATTCGGATACTTCGTCGCTACCCTTGGATGAATGACCGGCTTCCAATTCGGCAGCCCGATAACCGACATGCGGCAGCGCGCAATATTAAGGTCGAGGAGCTCATATACGTCCAGGTCCTCTTCCATCAGCACGTCCTTGCCGACAACCCCGATGTCCGCCACGCCGTATTCCACATACGTCGGCACGTCGACCGGCTTGGCCAGAATAAACTCCATGTTCAGCTCCGGCACCGGAACGATCAGCTTGCGCGATTCATCGATCTCCTCCGGGATCGCCAGCCCCGCTTCGCGAAACAGCTTGGATGCCTGCTTGTAAATGCGGCCCTTCGGCATCGCAACCTTCAACACGTCCTGCTCCATACCCAGCATCCCTCCTTATTTCAACCGTACGAGGCGGGAATACACTTCGCCGCGCCAGGATACGCCGCCGCCGGGCAGCTCCTGCGCCTCTTCCCATTCCCGCTCGCTTTCCACACGCTTCGCTACGACACGCGCCTCATCCTCGATGCGCAGCAGATGGGCGGTGCGCAGCGCCTCGCCGCGCTTCTCCGCCGAGTACAGCACAAGCACCGAATCCAGCTCCATCACCTGCTCGCTGTCAACCACCTCTAAAATCCGGTTCGTCTTCAGCGCAAAGCCCGTCGCCGCCGCCGGACGGCCAAACTGCTGAAGCAGCTTGTCGTACCGTCCGCCGCTGCATACCGGAAAGCCCAGTTCTGCGGCATAACCCTCAAAAATCATGCCTGTATAATAATCGAAGTCGCCGATCATCGTCAGATCGATCAGCACCTGCTCACACACACCGTAATCCTTCAAAATGTTCCATACCTCGCACAAGTGGCCGATCGACTCGGCTGCTCCTTGGTCGAGCTTCAGCTGCAGCGCCTGGCTGCAAATTTCTTCGCCGCCGCGCAGACGCAGGATGCCCGCAAGCTCCTCTTCTACGCCCTGCGGCAGGGCCAGCTTCCGCAGCGAATCGCGGTAGCCGACGAAGTCCCGGTTGAGCAGCCGCTCCTTGAGCTCCTGCTGGTCCTCCGGGCGTCCCGGCAGGGCTGCCTGCAGCAGCCCGTTCAAGAAGCCGACGTGGCCGATGGCGATCTTAAAGCGGCTGACTCCAGCCGCCTGCAGCGCCGCCACCGCGAGCGCAACCACCTCCGCGTCCGCTTCCGCGGAAGCGTCGCCGACGAGCTCGAGGCCGGTCTGGAAGAACTCCATATCCCGGCCCGCTTCCGCCGGCGTCGCGCGGAACACCGCGCCATGATAAGACAGGCGCAGCGGGAACGGGCGGTCCTTCAGCAGCGAGGACACGACCCGCGCAATCGGCGCCGTCATATCGGAGCGCATCACAAGTGTCGCTCCGTTGCGGTCCAGCAGCTTAAACAGCTTATTATCCGAGGTAGAGCTTGCAATCCCTACCGTATCGTAAAATTCCAGTGTCGGCGTCATAATTTCCTGATAACCCCAACGGCTCATACATTCCAGCACACGTGTTTCAATCGCCCGCAGCTTCGCTACCACATCCGGCAAATAGTCCTGCACGCCGGTCGGCTTCTCAAATACTTTTGGCTTGGACAAACGCTCCTCCGCCTTTCTATCGCAAAACGCTTTAGTGTGTTACCATACTACCATATTAACAAAGTAAAGAAGTTATTCGCAAGTTTACCATGGAACCCCTGTGCCGTCAACGGAATTCCCTAATGGCACCTTACCATAAATAATAAAGTCCCGATGATTGACGAATGCCATCACCGGGACCGAAGACGTTGATTCCCCTTAACGCTTTCTCTCATTTTTAATAACCGAAAACCGAGTTGTAGAGAATTGACTTGAACTCACCATCCGGTTTTTATACGAACCCAATTGTGTCTTTAGGCGGCTCCTCCGGTCCAGATTCGGCCAGACCGTTTTTCTTTTGCGCATCCCATTAAGCCTGCCTAGATTCCCCCCATGCTGCGTTCCGCTTGATTGCTGAATGTATTTGGCATAGAGGATCGGATTTTCGTAGGTTCGATAAAACGTCTTTTTCATCTTCGCCTTCTTGAAGCCGTAACGCTGGTCACGTCCGTTCATTTCGATAAAATACGGTTTTCCGGAACGATCCACGCCTATATCCAATCCTACGTCCGCAAGATTTTTTAATTGTTCCCCTAAATATTGAGTCATTTGGAGCGACACTCGCTGAACCTCCGCTGCTACCTGACCGGGGTTCTGGAAGCTGTGGCTAAACAATACACTGCATTTCTTTACGGTGCCTCTGCGAGCAACGTTCGTTACATGGCTGCCTTTTCGAGCGACTTTTCCATACATGCCTGTCATTTGCCACTGCCCGTCGGCGCCTCTTTGAACACTCACTCGAACGTCATACGGCTTCCCTTGATAATCGGCCAGTGGGATCGCTTCTTGAATAATATAATCTTTGGATTTAACATATTGATCCACCGTTTTTTCCGTCCTGCTTTGCGTCATGACCTTTGTTTTATGCGGAAGCTGAATTTTCCAAAGACGGTCGGATTGACGGGCGATTTTAATAATCCCTTTGCCAATACTGCTGCTTTGCGGCTTAATATATAAGCTCTTGAAGCTTTTCATCATATCCCGCAGCCGTTGACGGCCATATCCTTTCGTAGTTGGCAAATGTTCCATGAACCGTTTCTCCAATATCCGATGAATACGGTACTTCGAGTACCGGGTGCAGGAATTGAACACCTCATAGCGCCGGGATAATTTTTCGAGCTTTTGCTGCAGCTCCTTTGAAAAAGGCATCGCCCGGTTGTGAATGACCTTTGGAATTGCGTACTTGTTATACACATAGGAGCCGTTACGATACTTATAGCCGTAAGCGGCCTTCTTTGAGAGCTGCATTCGTTCCAAGCACAAATACACCGGAGTAAGGCCTTGTTTAACGGCTGCCCGATTATAGTACTCTAGCTTTTCATTGCCTGTTTTCCCGCTTTTAATGTTGCGAAATACATCCAAATCCACCAAGATTCCTATCGTTCCCACGGAATCCACCTCTTACATCCTGCGGGGATGAGTAACCCAATCCGCATAATTTTTAACAATCGGCACATTTTTGACCGGCCAATGCATATATTTCATTGCGTGGGAGGTATTGAACAATACAACCTCGTCATGCGGCCGAATCCAACCTTGCTCTCTCAACCTGCAAAAGCCCGCCCAAGTCGCTGCACCCTCCGGAGAAGAGGAAATGCCCAGCTTGCCCAAGTGAATACTTGCATTACGAATTTCCTCACCGCTGACAGCCACAGCCGTGCCGTTCGTCTCACGTAAAATAGAGAGAAGCCAATCCCCGTCTGGAGGATTTGGCACCCGCATCCCTGTCGGGGCTGATGTGACGTCCGAATTTTGTTCAGCGAAGCGTCCCGCCTGCACCGCATCAACAAGCGGCTGACAGCCTGCTTCCTGCACACTGACGAACCTCGGCAAGTCCCCATGGGCCATCCCAAGCTCCTTCAGTTGCCGAAATGCATTCCACATTCCAATAACGCCGGAGCCTCCTCCCGTCGGGTAAACGATGACATCCGGCAGCTTCCAAGCCAGCTGCTCCGCAAGCTCCAAGCCCATCGTTTTCTTCCCTTCCGCTCTTCCGGGTTCTTTCAATGTTCCGACGTGATGCCAGCCCTGCTCCGCTTTTCCATCCTGAATGATTTTGCCGGCATCGTGGATCAATCCATACACAAGCACCGTATGCGCGCCATATCCTACGCATTCTTCAACGATCAGACCCGGACAATCCTGCGGCACGAATACATAAGCTTCCATGCCTGCATATGCAGCATACGCAGCAAGAGCTGACGCGGCATTTCCATTAGAGTTGACGGCAACCTTGCTTACTCCGTATTCCTTGGCGATCGAAACGGCAGCGGAAAACCCTCTGGATTTAAAGCTTCCCGTCGGATTTTGCTCCTCTCTCTTGACCCAAAGCTTTGCTACGGATAAAGCTTTCTCCGCCCGATGCAGCCGGACAAGCGGCGTCCAGCCTTCCCCTAGAGACACAATATTGCTCGAATCCCGTACAGGAAGCAGCTCCCAGTATCGCCACATGGTTGAAGGGCGCTCCAGTAAGCTCTCCTTGGATAGCGTGTTTTGGACTTGCTCCAAATCGTATTCCACAACGAATGAACCGCCGCAAGAGCATCGCTCCAATGCCAATTGAAATTTCCGCGATTTTCGGCAGGCCCGACAAACCAGGTGAAACCTCTCCACCCCATATCCCTCCTTTACCAGTCGGCACCACCAGTTTATGTGCTTATCCTGAACTCGGCAGGGCATATAGCTCCCACTCTTGAAAATCATGGTTCCGCCTATACCATGGAATAGGTTGGTGAATAGGTTGAAATGAGCTAACCCCTATTTCGATAAGCGTGTAAAAAGCTGGGACAACGGAGGATGTTATGAAACGACTTCTATGCAAAGGGAAAATTCATAGAGCAACAGTAACGGAAGCAAGCTTGGATTACGTTGGGAGTATCACCATCGATGCCTCGCTAATGAAAAATGCCAACATTCTGCCTTACGAGATGGTGCAGGTAACCAGCCTACGAAATGCAACCCGCTGGAAAACATACGCAATCCCCGCTGCGGAAGGCTCGGGGAAAATTTGCCTCAATGGGCCGCCGGCACATCTTTTTCAACCGGGAGATCTGGTGATTATATTAAGCCTTGGTTTGTTTGAAGAGGAAGAAATCAGAACGGTCGTTCCGAGAGTTGTATTCGTGGACGAACAAAATCAAATGACCCACTATAAGGATCACCCGTTGTTTGATGAGGATGGGGAGGTAAATTGGGTTGCCTTACAACCGTAGCAAATATACGAAATATAGGCTGCTAAAAAGGTCCGCTAAAATTTCCCGTTATCTTCCGAAGACGCTTCGAATGAGCAAGAAGCATTTTCGATCCATGCTGTCAAAATATAAAAAGGTCATTGTGAAGCCCTCTGTCGGTTCAAAAGGGAGCGGCGTAATGTCCGTCTCTTCCTTGAAAGGCGGACGATACAAAGTCCAATATGGGAAAAAAAAGAAGACCGTTTCCAGCCGCCAGGCCGCATATTCCTATATTCGCAATAAGTCAAAAAATCGCTCTCTTATTGTCCAGAAGAAAATCCGACTTGCTAAAGTAAAGGGCAGGCCCTTCGATGTAAGGATTATGATCCAGCGGAAGGAAAACAGGAGCTGGGTGGTCACCGGGAAACTGGCAAAGGTAGCCGGATCCGGTTATATCATTACGAATGTAAATAGAAGCGGAGGGAAAGTACTTCCTCTTACGAGAGCCATTCGTTCTTCCAATATCAAACATAAGTCCAAAACCAAAATTAAGCGCAAGCTGAATACCCTCGCTGTGCGAACCGCTGTACACTTAAGCAAATATTATGACATCCGTATCATCGGTTTGGATGTCGGTTTGGACCGCCGCGGAAAGCCTTGGATTATTGAAGCAAATTTTAAGCCTGCGAAATCGATGTTTTTAAAATTAAAAGATAAATCGATGTATCGACGAATCATGGCGTTTCATCGAAAAGATCACCCATTATCCGACTGGAATCTATGATTTCACGCAAAGGGCGGCAGCTGCTGCGCAGCCTGCCGCCCCGATCTTGTCTTACCCCGATAAGCTCTCGCTTCCCTTTACACTTCGTTCTCTTTGTGCCCATACGACTACCGGGATCAAGAGCAGCGCCAAAACCCCGCCCGATAAGGAAAGGGCGGCAAAGCTCGTATGCGCCGCAACCATACCGGACAACGCCCCGCCTGAGGCCCCCGCCAAAGCGACCAGGACGTCGACCGTCCCTTGGGCCTTCGCGCGATTCGCGGGCTCGGTAGCGTCAACGATCATTGCTGTACCGCTGATTAAACCAAAGTTCCAGCCTAGGCCAAGAAGCGCGAGGGCCGCGGTAAGCAGCAGCATCGAATCCGGTGGAGCCAGCGCAGCCAGGATGCCGGCAGCCAGCAGGGTAGCCCCCGATGCATACGACATAAGCGTACGGCCGATTTTATCCACCAGCATCCCCGTCACGAGCGACGGAAGGTACATGGCCCCGATATGAATGCCGATCACGAGCCCAACTTCTCCTAAGCTGTGTCCATGATTTTTCATATGTACAGGCGTCATCGTCATAATCCCGATCATGACGATTTGCGTAATGACCATGACCGCAGCTCCGACGACAATCCCCCGATTGCTGCGCATCGATCCGCCTGCTCTCGACCCCGCAGAGCCGGACTGCTGCGCCTCCGTATTCGCTTCCGCAATCGCCTTTGCAACGAGGAACGGGTCCGGGCGGAGAAGCAAGAGCAGCACCAGCCCTGCTGCTACGAAAGCAACGGCTGCTAGAATAAAAGGCCCCGCCAAAGGGGGAATACCGATCGAGGCCGCAAAACCGCCCATGATCTCCACCATACTCGGGCCTGCTACGGCTCCTAATGTTGTTGATACCATGGCCGTGCTGACCGCCGTTGCCCTTTGCACCGGCTTCGCCAAATCCGTGCCTGCATAACGCGCCTGCAGATTCGTTGCCGACCCTGCTCCATAGATGAGCAGCGAGGCAAACAGCAGGCCGATACTGCCGAGCATCGCTGCGAGGATGACCCCGACCGCTCCAAGAGCTCCGGCAAAAAATCCGCCCGCGAGCCCCACTCGGCGGCCGAAGCGCTGAGAAAGCCGCCCGACGAGCAGCGCAGCCCCGGCTGAACCTAACGTAAACAGCGCCACGGGCACACCCGCATAGCTGTCTGTGCCAAGCATCTCTTGGGCCAGCAGCGCACCCACGGTCAGCCCAGCCGCAAGTCCCGCGCCGCCAAAAATTTGCGAGAAAACGACGATTCGGAGCGTCCGTTTATAGAGCTGCTCCTGCATTTGGGGAGAGTCGATATAACCCTGCAAGCCCGCAGGCGTCTCACCACTTCTTAACCCATTCTTCGGCATTGCCCGAACCACCCTTCAAGGTGCAATTTTTACCTACCCAAATTGGAGCATCCCACATGCGCGACTCTCCAAGCTTAGCTACTCGCCTATTCCGTGTCTTAGCTCTTGAAGACTTATTCTTATCGCACTACTCCGTCTCCGCCGCGGCAGCCTCCCGAATGACCTGCATCGGGTTACCCCCGACAAATGCGCCGACCGGCACATCCTTATGCACAAGGCTGCCCGCCGCAACAACCGCTCCGTCGCCGATGGTTACCCCCGGGAGAATGGTCGTATTCGCCCCGATCATCACGTTCGAGCCGATTTTCACATCGCCCAGCCGGTATTCCTTGATCAAATATTCATGTGCCAAGATCGTCGTGTTGTACCCGATAATGGAATTATCGCCTACTTCAATCCGCTCCGGGAAAAACACATCCGGCATCACCATGAGAGCAAACGCCGCATGCTTCCCCACCTTCATGCCGAGCACATGCCGGTAGATCCAGTTTTTCACCGGCAGGATCGGGGTGTACCGCGACACCTGGATAAAAACAAAATTCCGTACCCCTTTCCACCAGGGTACGGTTCGATAAATTTGCCAAAGAGCATTCGGCCCTTCAACCGGATAACGTTCTGTCTTTCTCAATAGGAACCCCTCTTTACACCCACCAAATCAAGCAGCTCCCGCATATCGCTGATGACATGCTTCGGCTTGTGCGGAAGCAGTGCATCGATGCCCTTCAGTGTCCAGGTTACCGCAACGGAGGTCACCCCGGCCGCATTCGCGGAATCGATATCGGCTCCGCTGTCCCCGACCATTATCGTGTTCTCCGCACGCGCACCAAGTGCCTCCAGCGCCTTGAGCACCGGTTCCGGATGCGGCTTTGGATTTTGCACATCATCCAGTGTAATGAGCGCCTTCATATAGTCGTACAAGCCGGTCAGCTTCAAGCCCATATCCGTTGTTTTGCGAATTTTCGTTGTCACCACGCCAAGTGTAATGCCCGCCTGATGCAGCTCTTCCACCACTTCCTTTACATAAGGAAAAGCCGATACCAGCTGGTCATGCATCGCCCAGTTGGACTCACGGTATTTCGCTCTGAGCGCCTCTACATCATCCCGTCCGGACAAATCGCGGAGCTGCTCATCCAGCGGCTTGCCCATGTGCGGAATAATATGTTCCCTAGTGATGTCGGTGTGGCCAAAATGGTGAAGCGCCTGTAAAAAGGATCGTAAAATCAGTTCATTCGTATCTAGGATGGTGCCGTCCAAATCGAACAGCACCGTATCAATGTTTACATTCATGTCGCACTTCCTTTAGTGTCATTCTCCCCCGGCTGCGAAGCCTGCGCATCGGTGGTTTTCAAAGTCTCTGTGCCGGTCTCCCTGTCAGCTTCCGCTTCAGCAGAATCACTTCTGGCAGCAGGCTGTGCTGCTGTCTCTGCGGAATTTTGTGCCGAAGCCGCGCGAGCCCCAGCTCCTTCCGGTACAATCGGATCCATATAACGAGGCGTCGCGTAGCCGAGCTTTCTGCGCACAATCATGAGCACGATCGCCGCGACAATTAACAGTACGCCGATCAGCTGCGCCGTGCGCACATTTCCATAAGCCATATTACCCGGCTCAAAAATAAGGTCCATCGGCGACCACAGCCCCTTCATCAGTGCCTGCAGCCATCCCGGACCGTCAAACGCCAAGCTGTCCGTACGCAGTCCTTCGACAAAGAAGCGGCCAATCGAATACCAGATAAAATAACTTAAGAACAATTCACCGGCACGAATAAACGGCTGGCGGCGCAGTGCAAATAACAAAATAATACCGACAATATTCCACACCGATTCATATAAAAACGTAGGATGGCGGAAGGCTCCGTCTATGTACATGTGATTTACAATAAAATCCGGAAGATGGAGCGTGCTCCGCAGGAACGGCTCCGTGACCGGGCTGCCGTATGCTTCCTGATTCATAAAATTTCCCCAGCGGCCGATGGCTTGACCGGCCAGCAGCGAAGGCGCACAAATGTCGGCGATCCGCCAAAAGTTGTAGCCTTTTTTCCTCGTATAGATCAATGCAGCAATAATCGCGCCAATCAGGGCCCCGTGGATCGCAATGCCGCCCTCCCAAATTTTAAACACATCGAGGAAATTGTCTTTATAATCCTGCCACTTAAAGGCAACGTAATAAATTCTTGCGCCCACGATGGCGGAAGGCACGCCGATTAGCAGTAAATCCATGAAAAAGTCAGACGGGATCCCGAATCGCTTGCCCTCCCGAATGGCCAGCCATAGTCCAACCAGTGCAGCCGTCCCCAAAATAATTCCGTACCAGCGAACCTCGATGGGACCGAGCGCCAAAGCGATCGGATCGATTGCCAAAAACATCACGTTACCTCCCCATTTTCACTTAGTCGACATCGTCGTAATCTTCAGCGATCGTCTCGGTCAGACGATTCGTAAATTGCAGCGCCGCGTTATACCCCATCCGTTTCAAACGGTAGTTCATCGCTGCAACCTCGATAATAACAGCCAAATTTCGCCCTGGACGAACCGGCACGGTAACCAGCGGAACATCGGTGTCCAGGATCCGTGTGGTTTCTTCATCTAGGCCCAAACGGTCGTATTGCTTATCCTGCTGCCAGTTTTCCAGCTTAATCACGACAGATACCCGTTTTTCCGAACGCACCGCACCCGCACCAAACAGGGTCATCACATTGATAATCCCCAGCCCGCGGATTTCAAGAAGATGCTTAATAAGCTCCGGCGCCTGCCCAAACAACGAATGATCCGAGGTTTGGCGAATTTCTACCGCATCATCCGCGATCAGACGGTGGCCGCGCTTAACGAGCTCCAACGCCGTTTCGCTTTTCCCGATGCCGCTGCTGCCGGTAATCAGCATGCCAATGCCGTAAACGTCGATCAAAACTCCATGAATCGTTGTTGTCGGTGCCAACCGGCTTTCCAGAAAAGCGGTAATTCTTCCCGCCAGGATCGTTGTCGCCACCCCGCTGCGCAGCACCGGAATCCCATGCTCCTCCGCAGCCTGCAATATGCTTTGCGGCACCTCTAAATCACGGGTTACGACAAAGCATGGAGTCTCTTCCGCACAAAGCTTGGAGACGCGATCCAGCTGTTCTTCATTCGATAATGTTTCATAAAACGTCAGCTCCGTACGGCCCATCACCTGTACACGCTCTTTCGGATGGAACTCGAAATAACCCGCCATTTCCAAGCCAGGCCTGTTCAAATCTGCGACAGTGATTCCCCTGCGTAATCCAGCTTCGCCGCATAATACTTCCATATTAAATTTTTTAACGAGGTCGTTCACTCGTACTTTTTTCGGCATGGTGCAAAATCTCCCTTGTTCCGGATTTTCAGCCGCGGCCAATAGTTCCATCCTAATCCATGTACGCAGCGAAATCAATTTTTCAATCTCTTGCCATTATATATGATTTTCGGAAAATACGTCGAGGAAACAACCTGCATACGTAAAAAAGCTCCTGCACGGAGATGAAGCACCGTACAAGAGCTTTGGGTTACGAATGAAATTTTACTTTGTGAACAACGCTGTTTCTGTTTCCTTATCGAAAACGTGAATTTTGTTCATATCGAACGCAAGCTTCACACTTGTATTCTCTTTCAATCCTGCGCGGCCGTCTACACGTGCAATGACAGAGTCTTTGCTCAAGCCGTTCAGGTACAGGAACATTTCATGACCAAGGTTTTCGGCAACATCGATATGTGCTTCAACGATGCTGTTCGGGGAAGCTTCCAAGAAAATTGGCTCTTGGTGAATATCTTCCGGACGAATACCAAGGATTACTTCTTTGCCTGCAAAACCCTTCTCGCGAACAATCTTTGCTTTTCCTTCCGGAATCGCAACGTTGATGTAGTCATTCACGAAGCGCATTTCTCCGCCTTCTTCCTTCAGCGTACCGTACAGGAAGTTCATAGAAGGGGAACCGATGAAGCCAGCAACGAACATGTTCAGCGGGTGGTTGTATACTTCTTCAGGGGAAGCTGCTTGTTGAACGATACCGTCCTTCATGATAACGATCCGGTCGCCCATTGTCATCGCTTCCGTCTGGTCATGCGTTACGTAGATGATCGTTGTTTCCAAACGCTTGTGCAGCTTGGAAATTTCAGCACGCATCTGTACGCGAAGCTTAGCGTCAAGGTTGGAAAGCGGTTCGTCCATCAGGAACACTTGCGGTTCGCGGACAATTGCACGGCCCAAAGCAACACGCTGACGCTGACCACCGGAAAGTGCTTTCGGCTTACGATCCAGCAAATGCTCAATGTCAAGAATACGAGCTGCTTCACGAACGCGAGCGTCGATGTCTTCTTTCTTGAACTTACGAAGCTTCAAACCAAACGCCATGTTCTGATATACGTTCATATGAGGGTAGAGCGCGTAGGACTGGAATACCATCGCGATATCGCGATCTTTCGGAGCAACGTCGTTTACAAGGCGGTCGCCGATGTAAAGCTCTCCTTCGGAGATCTCCTCAAGGCCTGCAATCATACGAAGTGTTGTCGATTTGCCGCAACCGGAAGGTCCGACCAATACGAGGAATTCCTTATCTTGAATGTCAAGGTTAAAGTCGCTGACAGAAGGTTTTTCTACACCTGGATATTTCTTGTATACATTCTTAAGAGTTACGCTTGCCATGATACGCTTCCCCCTCAAATCGTTGTTTTTGGTATACGTAAATCTTAACCGAAAGCGTTCTCTTTGACTATGCACAATCCCTACAAAAAAATCATTTCCTTTTCGTTACTTTATACAATAACAAGGCAAGCTTCATGAGAACGGCCCCTTCAAACGAGCGGACATCGATCGCTGTTTCCTGCTTGATTTTATCCAAACGATACAGCAGCGTATTCCGGTGGATATAGAGCTTCTTCGCCGTTTCGCTCACATTGCAGTCCAAGGAGAAAAACGTGTCCAGCGTCTGCAGCGTCTCCGTATCCAGCACCGGCTCGCCGCGCCCCAAAATTTGCTCGGCAAACCGCAGCTTCTCCGCCTCGGGCAGCGAGCTCAACAGAAGCTCCAGACGGAGCTTCCAAGGCAAATAGATCGGCTGCGCCGCATCAAACCTGCGGCCTGCTCCCATCGTTTCCCGCAGCGTGCGCGAAACCTGCGGGAGCTGTTCCGAAGGCTTGCAGGGATACGTTACAGCCACGTAGGACTTGCCTCCCCATTCTCCTTCAATCATATCGTGCAGGCCGGACGCAAGCGACGCAAGACCATCCTCCAAGCCTTCCTCATCCCCATCCCCTGCAGCCGTCAATAACGATTCTGGCGCCAGCACCACCCATTCGTTTTCCTGCAGCGGAATGAGGGTCACGTCCTCATCGAAGAACGATTCGAGCAGCTTCACCCGCTCGCTGTAAGACGTTTGCAGCGTGTCCGGAAATTCGCCGGCTACCAGAAACGGCAGCTTTCCCTGTCGCAGGGAAGGCAGCAGCGCGTAAGGCTCCGCCAGTGGAGCCATAGGCAGTCCCGGTGTGCTGCTGCGTATTTCTTTCATCAGCTGCTGACCGAGCTCGGTCATCATCCGTTCTTCATCGTAGCTTTCCACCGCCAAAGCAGGGGTATCCTCCGCCTGTGTAAGCAGAAACAGCTCAATTAACCGGATCTCGCGGTCTCTGAGCTCGTCCGCCGAAACCCCCAGCACCAAAACGCTGTCGGGCTCCAAAAATGTCAGCTTAAAATACCGAGAGCCTTCTGCGGCGATCGAAGAAATCTCCCCCATGGCCTCTTGTCCGCCCCAGGCCAGCCATAGCTCCTTCGGAATAATCTTCATTTCCATATCCGTTTGCAAAATTCTTTCCAGCTTTGCGACAACCGGCTCCCAATGCATCATAACTCTCCTCGGATGTACGATCTTTACTGCCGTTTTTTTACTATTCTAACACAAGAAACACCCCGCAGGCACGGACGGCCCCGGGGGTTCATTCGAATCTATTAAATAACGCGGCGGGCGGTCACATAGCGCTCTTTCCACCAATCACTATGAATCGAGCTGTACTTGACGCCGCCCGCGCCAAACGTGTGAATCATTTGGCCGTTGCCGACATAAATACCCACATGACCGATCTTATTGCCCGATGACGGGGTGGTGAAAAACACGAGATCCCCTACCTCAAGCTTGCTCTTGCTCACATACTTCCCCTGCTTTGCCTGATCGATCGATTTCCTTGGAAGACGAATCCCGTTTTCCGAGTAGATCGTCTTCATGAAGGACGAACAATCAAACGTGCGGGTTTGTCCATAATCGGCGCCGAATTTATAGGGAGTTCCCAAGTACTTGCGCGCGTCCAGCACGAGCCGGATTTTGAGCCTGTCCTCCGACTTTAGAATACGGCGGGCGCCAAGGAAGTTTTCTTTGTAGTAGCCAGTCAAGCTTTTCCGAACGACTTCGTCGGCGCTTTTTGAGGCAAGTACAACTTGATTATTGCCTATGTAAATGCCCGAGGAGCTTGGCTTGCTGCCGCTGCCAAAGAACACAGCATCGCCAACCTGTAAATCCGAAATGCGGGAAATCCTCGGCTTGTCCATCCGATACTGCGCCTCCAGCGAACGAGGCACCGAATAATCTAACGTTTCATAAATGTAATGGAGCAATCCGGAAGCATCAAAGCCTTGCGATGGCCTTTCCTCTCCACTGTCAAAATCTTTGCCGACCATCTTCTTGGCCAACGAAACAGCATCCATGTCATCGTAGGCTGCCATGACTGTGCCTGTGTGCATAAATCCGAACATAAAGGAAAATCCCAATGCTGCGGCAGCTGATTTCTTCATCAATGTTGCTTTCACAATATTCCCTCCCAGGAATCGTAAATTCTAGGTGGATTGGTAAACCTTCGATATCCACACTTAGATTACCATGGGTGGGAAACCCCTTTCACGCCTAAAATAATGGTATGGTTAGGGTTTTATTGGCTAATGAGGAATTGGACTATCGTATGACAAGCATTAATATTATCGAAACCAGCGAAAATACCGTGCCGATCAAATACAGAAAAGAGACCGTTTGTCTATGGGATAAGCCGCTCTTCATAAGGCTGTGATGGGTATGCAGCTTATCTGCCTTATGCAGGCCACGCCGCTCCAAAAAGCGCCGGGTAAATACAAATACCGTATCCATAATCGGCACGCCAAGCGCAAATACCGGCACAAGCACGGAAACGACCGTTGCGCTTTTAAAGGCCCCTTCAATGGCCAGCACGGCTAAAGCGTACCCCAAAAACGTCGCTCCTGCGTCACCCATAAAAATCTTGGCCGGATGAAAATTAAACGCTAGGAAAGCGATGCACGCTCCCGCCAAGACGGCTGCTAATAAGGCGGAATCCCGCTGACCCGACCACACGGCTACAATAAGCAGGGTCGTGGACGAAATCGCGGATATTCCCGAAGCAAGCCCATCCAACCCGTCAATGAAATTAATCATGTTAATAAAAGCGAACACCCACAGCATCGTGCCAACAATGACGAGGATCTCCGGGAACATATGCATTCCTCCGCCGATAAGCCGGGAAATGCCTGAAATTTCAATGCCATACACCAGAGGTATTGCAGACACCGCACTATAAATAAGCAATCTCGGCCAAACAGGGAACTCCAACCCTCGAGACTTATGCCAATCATCCACCAGCCCCGTAACGACCAGCGCCGCTCCGCCATAAACGATCGTTTGCGATAAATTCGTCCACCCCTCAAAAAGCAGCAGCGATATGACGGCTCCCGCAAAGATCGCCGCTCCTCCCATAAGAGGGATCGGTCGCGAATGGATTTTGCGTCCCGTCGGCTTGTCAAAAAAACCGGTCTCGAGCGCAACCCTCCGGACAGCCGGTACGAGCAGCAAAACGAGGGCAAGCGAAAAGGCAAAAGGCACTATTACTTCCATCGTATATCCCTCCCTCTCGATGCCTTTTTATTGTTCCCCAAACCGAAAGTACCGCATACGGCATCTGTAACCTTTGTATAGGACATAATTTTTTCTTGGATTGGAAAACATGTACGTACTGAGGAGGAATCGACCATGCTGCTTGGTTACGGAAGAAACCATATTCAACTTTCGCTTCTTGAGGGGGTTCCTTCAGATACGATTGCATACCGCGGTTACCGCCATGATCCCGGAATCCATCCTGAAGTCTGCACAGACGAAGAAAGGCTCCGCCTGCTTGAAGCGCTTCAGCAGCCTTATGATTCGCCTTTGCTCCGGGCATTGGCCGTTAAAGCCCAAAATGCCGTCATCCTCGTTAGCGACATTACAAGGCTGTGCCCGACACACAAGTTTTTGCCGATGCTGCTGGACGAGCTTAACGCTGGCGGGATCGCTGATGATTGTATCCACGTAGTTGTCGCCTTGGGTGCTCACCGAAGACTCACCGACCAGGAAATCCGCCGGCTCGCCGGGGAGGAAGCCTATCGGAGGGTTTCGATTGTCAATCACTCGGCGCGATCGGAGGACTGCAGCTTTATCGGGGTAACCTCCAAGGGGACTCCCGTTGAAATAAACCGAATTGTAGCCATGGCTGACCTACGGATTGCGACCGGCAATATCGAGCCGCATCGGCTTGTCGGAATGTCAGGCGGGGTAAAAGCGCTCGTACCCGGCGCAGCCTCCGTCAAAACCATTGAATCCAATCATTCGCTGTCATCCCGTTATCAAATCACTCCCGGCGATCCGAATAATCCGATTCATCAGGATTTGGAGGAGGCGCAGTCGATGCTGCCCATCCATTTCCTATACAACACGGTAGTCGATCATCAGCGGAAAGTTCTGTTTGCGGTATCCGGCAACATCCTTGAAGCCCACCGTAGAGGCGTAGTAGCGGCCAAGGGCTACTTTCTTGTACCGGTTCACAAAAGCTACGATGTGGTCATCGCATCGGCCGGCGGATACCCGAAGGATATGCAGCTGTACCAAGCGATCAAGACACTGCAAAATGCGAGCACCATTTGTAAGCCTGGAGGTACCATAGTACTTATTGCAAAATGCGAGGAGCTTTACGGAAACGGAACGTTTCAAACCTGGGCCGAAACGTGGACCGACCAGCAAAAAGCGCTGGATAGCCTTAAAGAAACCTTCGTATTGGGCGCTCACAAGCTAGAGCATATCCACAAGGTAACGAAGGAAAAGCAGGTGCTGCTTGTCAGCGATGTAGCCGCTCCGCAAGCCGAGCTGCTCGGCTTCAAGCCGGTCTACCCCGATGATTGCGAGCAAGAAATCAAGAAGCTGCTTGAGAGCTTTTCCTCGCCCGAGGTTGCGGTCATGCCCTGCGGTTCCATTACGTTTCCTGTAACAGGCCCATCGTCGGCATCGTCGTAAGCAGTTTCTACTAAAGGAGGACGGAAGCTATGTATTGGGAAGGCTGGACCTTGGAAAGATGGTCTGTGCTGTTTGTAAGTGTTGCATTTTTAATGATCGGCATTCAGGTCACCCTGTATCATTCCCGTCAAAATTTCCGCAACAAAGCCATGTGGGTGCCCGTAATTGAAGCCCCTATCTTTTTTTTGATCGGCCTGCTGCTTACCTTCTCTCGAACGGACGGCTTGGTGACCCTTTTTATGTGGATGATGGGGCTTGCTGTTCTCAGCGGGTTTATCGGATTCTATTTTCACACCCGCGGCATGAGCTCCCGCGTGGGAGGATGGACGATGCAAAATATACTAATCGGCCCGCCGATTGTACTGCCTCTCATGCTGTCCGCTCTCGGAGGCTTTGGCTGGCTCATATTTTATTTGTAAGGAGGGCGTCCGATGAGTGATAACGGTTTGCCCAAGGGCACACATTATCCGACCTATAATGTTATGGATCAGCAGGAGCACTGGGATGAGCATACTCGAAGCATTGTCAGATCGCGGCTGATCCGGGAACGTAATTATGAGTTTCTTACGATGCCCGAGGCCGAGCAAATTCGCGCGATCGCCGTCATTCTGACGGGAGATCATCGGGGACCGATCATTCAGTATGTGATCAGCCACGTGGACGAAGCCTTAGGGCGTTTTATCGGGGAAGCGGACCGCAAGCCGGGAATTCCTCCAGCTCCTGAGTTTATTCGAGACGGCTTAAAGCTGCTCGATTTTGCAGCTCTGCGTCTCTTTCAGGGGCCGTTTATCCAGATCGGCGAGGACAGCCAAAGCGTCATGCTGGACGAGCTAAGCCGAGAGTATGCCAAGCCGGTTGACGTGTGGGGACGATATCCGCAGAAAACCTTCTTCAAGAAGCTGCTTCGGATGACGATGGACGCATATTATTCCCATCCAACGGTATGGTCGGAAATTGGATACGGGGGACCGGCCTACCCTAGAGGGTACATACGGACCCACCCGAATCATCTTGATCCATGGGAGGCGAAAAGCGATGGCCAATGAGCTAAAGCGCAAATACGGCCGCGAAATCGTCGATGCCGTCATCGTTGGGGCCGGCGCGGCCGGCGGGGTTCTCGCTAAGGAGCTGGCGGAGGCGGGCATGAGCGTTGTCGTGCTGGAAGCTGGGCCGCTGCTTGATCCGCAGAAGGATTTTGCCAGCGATGAGCTTCGAATGCAAAGCCTCGGCTGGCAGGAAACACGCCTAGTCGACGGCGAAAACCCGTTAACGATCGGACACAACAACTCCGGGCGCGGCGTTGGCGGCGGGACCCTGCACTGGACGGGCGTTTTTCTGCGCTTCCACAAGTCCGACTTTCAAACGTTTACCGAAGACGGGGTTGGCGACGACTGGCCCATCACCTACCGGGAGCTTGCCCCGTACTACGACCGGATCGAGAAAGAAATTGCCGTCTCGGGGCCAAAGCATTTCCCTTGGGGAGAATTTCATGGCCCCTATCCGTTCCCGGAACGGGAGCCGCTTAGTCCGAACGCTTATATTTTCCGGCAGGGCTGTGAAAAGCTTGGCATTGAAACCGTCGTTTCCCCGCTGGCGATTTTATCTGCCCCATTCGAAGGACGCCCCCCGTGTATCAATCGGGGCTTCTGCAATCAGGGCTGCATGCCGAACTCCAAGTTCAGCACCTTAATCGTACATATCCCGAAGGCGATCAAAGCGGGCGCTGAGCTTCTCGCCGACTGCACCGTAACCCGCGTCGTTATGGGGAAGGACGGACGGGCGAAAGGCGTTGAATTCATTCACGACGGGAAAACCTACGAGCAGCGGGCCAAAATGGTCATTCTTAGCGCTTATGTCGTGGAGACCCCACGGCTGCTTTTGAATTCGTCCAACGGTCAATTCCCTAATGGACTCGCCAACGGCAGCGGTATGGTTGGACGAGGCGTCATGGTACACAGCTCCGCGGATGTGTACGGCAAATTCAATCAAGAAATACGTTTATATAAAGGTACTCCTGTGCTTTCCAGCACCCAGGATTTTTACGAAACCGATGAGAACCGCGGCTTTGCTAGAGGTTACACACTGCATGCCCATGGCGCGAGGCCGCTGGAGTTCATTCACGGGATATCGAACTCACAGAATCAAGGCCTGCTGTGGGGAGATAAGCTGCGCCGCACGGCTTTTGACTACAACTATTACAACCGCATTACCATGGTCGGTGAAGTTCTGCCGCACGCCGATAATCGTGTGACGCTTGCTGATGAAAAAGATGAAAACGGCGTTCCGCGAGCCAAGGTAACGTTCAGCTATGGAGACAACGACCAGAAGCTGATCGACCACGCGGTGCTGCAAATGAAAAAAATTATAATTGCCGCCGGCGGCAAGCCGGAATTCGTCACCTCCGACACCGCCCATATGATGGGGGGCTGCCGCATGGGAGATGACCCGGACACTTCCGTGGTCAACGCAGACGGACAGACGCATGAGATCCCCAACCTGTGGGTATGCGATGCGAGCACCTTTGTCACTTCCGGCGGCGGAAACCCGACGGAGACCGTATTGGCGCTTGCCCTGCGCACTGCTGACCGGATTAAGGAAAAAGCCGCAAAGCTCGAGCTGGCCGGAAGCGGCGTATAGCAGCTAAGTTTTGGCGGCAAAAAAGCCGAGTGACGTAAATTTTACGCCCTCGGCTTCTTTCCTTCTTCAGTATTACTCTCCCCGCGACCGTTCTCCCGTTGCTGACGCTTGGACAGGTACCGCCCTCGCCTTGCCCTTGGGCCAGTTCACCGTTACCATGCCCGCCACAAATAGCAGGACACCGATCACCACATAGATGCTCACCGGCTCCTTAAAAAACAGCCAGCCCCACAATACGGTGAACATCACGCTCGAATTGCTGACGATAACCGCCACAAAAAACGGTACGTGCTTGAGCGCCGTGGAGAACATATAAAAGCTGATTCCCGTGATTGCCCCTAGCAATAGTACCGATACAACCGCGGATACGCTCACTGTCCCTTTAAACTCAAACTGAAAGGGCAGCGGCAAAGCCGTAATCAACGCACTCCAAAAAAATACCGATACATTCATCGTGATCGCATCCATGGATTGCACCAGCTTTTTTTGACTTAACACATGAAACGCATAGCCGATCCCCGACAGCACAAACAGCAGTGTAACCGCCCCGTGCTCCGACACCATTTCATCAAGAGAATTGCCATTCCAGTTGACGAAAAAGACTCCGATTAAGCAGACCAGCGCCGCCAGCCACTCGATTCGCGAAATCGATTCCCGAAACGCGAATACCATCACCAGCAAAACTACAATCGTTCCCACCGGCGAGCCGATGATATACCCATACGATAATCCAAGTGCGATCCCGATATTTTCAAAAAAATAATTTGCGCTCTTTCCGACCGCCCCGAACCAAACCCAGCGTTCCTTTCCACGGATGCGGAGCTTCCCTTTTTTCCACCACAAGAGAGCAAGTAAAAACAATACCCCAATCGCGAAACGTAAAAAGGTGATCGTTGCGCTGTCCAGCATTGTCGAGGCCATTTTTACAAACACACCGACCAAGCTCCATAAAATTGCAACAACAAACACCAGTGCTACGTACATGCCCCCAGCACCCCCTACATCTACTTCGAAGCCGTCAATCGTCACAACAAATGGATTTGAGCTGTGCACAGTGCACTGCATTTGGAAGCCGATGTTGCACGTAATCTGGGTATGACTATACTCCCCATTCAGGGAATCGTCAACGGTGCATCAATCTTTTGTTTTCAACGGAAACTATAATAAATCAATTAGGAGGTGCGGGATAATGACAGTGGAAACCAACATTGCTGCTGGGGTTCATATTTTGCAAATTTTATTTGTGAATGTATTAATGGTGGAGGCAGGAGCCAAGCCCGGCTCGAATCAAAAAGACTGGGTCCTCATCGATACTGGACTGGCCGGTCACAGCGATCAAATAATTGAGTATGCGGAAAAAAACTTCGGTTGTCCTCCTAGAGCCATTTTGCTTACCCATGGCCATTTCGATCATGTCGGCGATATCGAGAAGCTTCTGAAGCGCTGGGACGTTCCCGTCCATGCTTACGAATCGGAGACTCCATACCTTACCGGGAAGGCCGATTACCCTCCAGGAGACCCTACCGCTGGCGGCGGGATGATGTCACTGCTCTCTCCTTTTTATCCTAACGAAGCGATCAATCTTGGAAATCGCGTTCATTCCCTTCCTGCAGATGGCTCCGTTCCTCACCTGCCTGCTTGGAAATGGGTTCATACCCCCGGTCATACACCAGGTCATGTTTCCTTCTTCCGGGAGCAAGACCGTGTACTCATCTCTGGCGATGCCGTGATTACCGTCAATCAAGAATCGGCCTTTGACGTTCTCCTTCAGCGTGAAGAAGTGAGCGGTCCTCCGGCGTATTTTACAACGAATTGGGCAGCAGCCAAGCAATCGGCTCGTACGATTTTCGAGCTTGCTCCGAGCGTAATCTACCCAGGGCATGGCCACCCCATGTCAGGTGATCGGCTATTACAAGGCCTCCATAGCCTTGTCGAGCGGTTTGAAGAGGTTGCTGTCCCGAAGGATGGTCGCTTTACCGACACGTTAGTTGGGGCAAAAAGCGAGCATGAAGTAAGGATTCCTTAGGCATCAGGTCGTTCGATACAAAGTATAAACTATAGGTATTGTTGTGAAATGAATTAGAGTAGTAAGCTGCTCTGTTAGCACTGCAAAATGAATCATGGAAATCGTCCGTATTGGGAAAACTACAATAAAATTTGTGAAGTGGAGGTCATTCCATCGTGGAGCAGGAACAAAAGCTGGACGTCCTATTTATGCCCGCTGGGGAAATCGTAGATGATAATATGCGGGAAGTGTTAAAGCTGTCTGTCGAGCGCGAGGAAGAAATGATGCGTACTTACTTAATTGCCGCGGAAAGAGTGGAGGATGAGGAATTACAAGAGCGTTTGCGTAACTTTGCAGAAGGCAACGCGAAACGATCCAGACAGCTAATCGATGAGCTGAACCGTTTTGAGGTTTTGGAGTAAGTAGGTAAAGCATCGCTGCATGTCTTAAGCCCCCTCCTTAGGAAGGAAGGGGCTTTTTGGCGCCTGCTTATAAAATAAAAAAACCATTGATCATATCAATGGTCTGATTTAAATACTCTTATAAAGATGAGCCATGTAGGACTCGAACCTACGACACCCT
>NZ_WTLI01000069.1 GCF_011421635.1 Paenibacillus turpanensis | reverse complement strand
CTCCATAGAAAGGAGGTGATCCAGCCGCACCTTCCGATACGGCTACCTTGTTACGACTTCACCCCAATCATCTACCCCACCTTCGGCGGCTGGCCCCTTGCGGTTACCTCACCGACTTCGGGTGTTGTAAACTCTCGTGGTGTGACGGGCGGTGTGTACAAGACCCGGGAACGTATTCACCGCGGCATGCTGATCCGCGATTACTAGCAATTCCGACTTCATGCAGGCGAGTTGCAGCCTGCAATCCGAACTGAGACCGGCTTCTTAGGATTCGCTCCAGATCGCTCCTTCGCTCCCCGTTGTACCGGCCATTGTAGTACGTGTGTAGCCCAGGTCATAAGGGGCATGATGATTTGACGTCATCCCCGCCTTCCTCCGGTTTGTCACCGGCAGTCATCCTAGAGTGCCCACC
>NZ_WTLI01000068.1 GCF_011421635.1 Paenibacillus turpanensis | reverse complement strand
CAGAATCGGTGGCATTACATTTGCGTGCTCCTTGATTTGTTCAATCGAGAAATCATTGGTCATAGTGCAGGTCCAAATAAGGACGCTGCTCTGATTTCCCGTGCGTTTGCAAACGTAGTGGGCGATTTGCGTCAAGTTCAGTGGTTTCATACCGACCGTGGTCGCGAGTTTAAAAATCAAAAGATCGACGAGCTTCTAGAGACATTTAACATCGGCCGGTCCCTAAGCATGAAAGGCTGCCCATACGACAACGCTGTAGCCGAAGCGACCTATAAAATCATGAAAACAGAGTTCGTAAACCAAATGGACTTCCAAAGTCTCCGTCACCTCGAATTGGAGTTATACGATTACGTGAATTGGTTTAACAAGCATCGCATTCATGGGACATTAGGCTATATGACACCTGTCCAGTATCGCCAAGAAGCCCTTAAAAAGG
>NZ_WTLI01000067.1 GCF_011421635.1 Paenibacillus turpanensis | reverse complement strand
AAGAACGTTATACGATATTGACCTGAAACTAAGAAGAAGCCCACAAGGAATCAAATCAACATGAACCAATTGTACAAGTGGGCAAGTTCGGAGAAGCAGGATGAATCTGATGTACGCGTAGCGTCGACTCATCGTTGGAACAAGACAATTGGTTTGTTGAATTGGAGATTCCTTTAAGAAATCGTCTGTTTTGAGGTTGGGTTTTCATTGTTATAAGGTTTGGAAGTATTCATCCGATAAAAAGTCACAAAAAGGGCAGAAAAAACGAAATGCCAATAGAATCAAGGAAGTTACTTCGTCTCTCCCTTGATCGAATCGGCATTTCCGCCCTTTTGCGCCCCGCTAGAGAATTTCGAGGAAGAAATCGGATGAACACCAAACTATATAAAAACAATGAAAACCGAGTAAAGAAAACAGACGATTTCTTGGGCAATTTCGAAGAAGTGGTCAACATCGTATAACACAGCATTCACGCTGCGGGCTGGCGGAG
>NZ_WTLI01000066.1 GCF_011421635.1 Paenibacillus turpanensis | reverse complement strand
AGCGGTCCCTCAACCGCCATAAATTCCGGGATGTTGTAGCTCGTTCCCATCTGCTCGAACTGCTCGAGAATAAACAGCCGCTTCTGCGCCGACGATACCGGATACCATTCCCTGCGCTCCGTCCGCTCTAGCGCCACGTACCGGCTTCGCTTTGCCTGCTCGAGGTACGCCGCCTGCTGCTCCACCGTCGTCAGCTCAAACAGGCTGCGCAGCGGAATGTCCACCTCGAACTGCTTATGGATGCGCGAGGCCAGCATCGTCGCTTTCAGCGAGTGTCCGCCGAGGACGAAGAAATCGTCACGCACCCCGACGCGCTCCGCCTGCAGCAGCTCCTGCCAGATCGCGGCAAGCTGCGCTTCCTTTTCGCTGCGCGGCGCAACGTATTCCCCGCCTGCGGCCATCCGGCCGTCCGGCTCCGGCAGCGCCTTACGGTCCAGCTTGCCGTTAGCGGTAACCGGCATCGCCGCAAGCTGCACGAAGTGCGACGGCACCATGTAGCCCGG
>NZ_WTLI01000065.1 GCF_011421635.1 Paenibacillus turpanensis | reverse complement strand
TGGATCGTCTACACTTAGTTGGACAGAAAAAATAAGGGCTTGTAGAATAGACCTATTATCTTAAGGAGCGGATCTCTACAATGCCAAAACAACAACGGCGTACCTTTACTTCAGAATTCAAAAAACAAATGGTGGAACTCTATGAAAACGGGAAAACTAGAGCAGCGATTGTAGAGGAATATGATCTCACTGCCTCCGCTTTAGACCGCTGGATCAAGCAAGCTCAGACAACGGGTTCCTTCAAGGAGAAGGATAATCGATCGTCAGAAGAAAATGAGCTGCTGGCTTTACGTAAAGAGAACCAGCGCCTGAAAATGGAGGTGGATATTTTAAAGCAAGCCGCGCTGATCATGGGACGAAAGTAACTATCATCCAAAACAACCTTGATAAATACTCGGTATCAGCAATGTGCGACGTCCTACAGATCGCAAGAAGTACGTTTTACTATGAAGCGAAAGAACAACCGAACGAAGACGATATATCGGAAGCGATTGTGGAGATTTTCCATAAGAATAGAAAAGCATATGGCACACGCAAGCTTAAAGTTAAGCTCCAAGAACGCGGACTGATTGTATCCAGACGTAGAATTGGCCGCATCATGAAAGAACAAGGTCTGGTTTCCACCTACACCGTGGCTCAATATAAGCCTCTTAAAGCCGCTTC
>NZ_WTLI01000064.1 GCF_011421635.1 Paenibacillus turpanensis | reverse complement strand
GAGTTCGGAGCGCCAGCTTCGAAGGAGGCGCCGTTGGGATACCACCCTGACCGTAGTTAGGTTCTAACCTGTGCCCGTGAATCCGGGCAAGGGACCGTGTCAGGTAGGCAGTTTGACTGGGGCGGTCGCCTCCTAAAAGATAACGGAGGCGCCCCAAGGTTCCCTCAGAATGGTTGGAAATCATTCGAAGAGTGCAAAGGCAGAAGGGAGCTTGACTGCGAGACGAACAGGTCGAGCAGGGACGAAAGTCGGGCTTAGTGATCCGGTGGTACCGAATGGAAGGGCCATCGCTCAACGGATAAAAGCTACCCTGGGGATAACAGGCTTATCTCCCCCAAGAGTCCACATCGACGGGGAGGTTTGGCACCTCGATGTCGGCTCATCGCATCCTGGGGCTGAAGTAGGTCCCAAGGGTTGGGCTGTTCGCCCATTAAAGCGGTACGCGAGCTGGGTTCAGAACGTCGTGAGACAGTTCGGTCCCTATCTGTCGCGGGCGCAGGAAATTTGAGAGGAGCTGTCCTTAGTACGAGAGGACCGGGATGGACGTACCGCTGGTGTACCAGTTGTTCCGCCAGGAGCACCGCTGGGTAGCCAAGTACGGACGGGATAAGCGCTGAAAGCATCTAAGCGTGAAGCCCCCCTCAAGATGAGATTTCCCAGTATGTAAGACCCCTCGTAAGCGACGAGGTTGATAGGTTCGAGGTGGAAGCG
>NZ_WTLI01000062.1 GCF_011421635.1 Paenibacillus turpanensis | reverse complement strand
CCCTCTTTAAGCAGCTTTAATGCAAGATCATATTCACGCTGTCCAGCCTTAATATCTCCGCTCTGCTCATACTGCTTGATCTTCTCTGCAGCATCCAGCACCTGCTGATTCTTCTCATCAATAACCCAGCTGTCCGCTACCTTGACCTCCTCATCCAGCCGGTCAAGTACATTGGACAGCTGCTTGCGGATTTCGATTCCCTTTTGTACGATTTCTTGCTTGTGTTTGATCGCCTCCGCTTGTACGCTGCTCGGTACAGAAGGATTTCTTGAAGTTTCTTCATTATTCCACTTATCCTTCTTCAACTCATACAGTTCGCTTAACAACCGGTCAAGCTGTGACGTTCCGGACTTGGTACTCGAACCCGGCGCACCATTGACTGGAAGCATATAGGTGTTATTCGCCTTATTGTCATTGGCGAGAACATAGGGCAGGGCACCGGCGGCCTCTGCTTCCGCCCGAATACCTTCGGCCTTGGAGCTTGTGCCTGAACCGATGTTTTCATAATACGTAATCTTCTCCTTAAGCAGCTCCAGATTCTTCTCATCCAGCTTGGTCGTGCCGCTCGGAATGGAAGCCCCATCCCTCTCGGCCTGCCGCATCGCCTGCTTCGCCGCTTCCATATGCTGCGTATCCATATGCAGGACTGCGACCCAATAATCCCGTTTCGCCGCCAGCATCAGCTTATTGGCTTGTACCAGCCTCTCCGATTCCGGCGTATACACGGCACCGAACCGCTCACGCAGCAACGCTCCCAGCTCTGCCGCCTTCTCCTGTTCCTCGACGCTTAGCTCAGCCTTGCCTTTCCACCACTGCTTCGATGCCTCCAGCAGCAGCTCGCTGCTCTCCTTCGGCGTCAAATTCATCTCTTTTAGCGCAGCTATCGCCTTCTCCTTATCCAGCTCATAGAGCTCCTT
>NZ_WTLI01000061.1 GCF_011421635.1 Paenibacillus turpanensis | reverse complement strand
AGCGACGAGGTTGATAGGTTCGAGGTGGAAGCGTAGCAATGCGTGGAGCTGACGAATACTAATCGGTCGAGGGCTTATCCAATAAACAAGCAACAAGTTTGCACACACTCGTTTATCGCATCCGGTTTTCAGGGAATGAGCCCATGTTATGGGCTTACATAGAAGGAATGAACAGCAAGCACAATTAAGTGCTTGCTGTTTTTGCTTTTCAACCGTTATGCCATCATAAACCAAACATCATTTAACTGCTGGAGTGTCATAATACTGATGGCTTCTGAAGTCAATAAAACTTGATGGAGGGGTTGTCACGTGGGTGTACGAGAAGGGTTAATCCCAACAGTGTTAGGCGCAGCTGTAACTGCAACAGGTATTGCAATGCGAAATGGCAATAGAATGAGCAAGCCGATCTCGGATGGTCTGATCGGTTTTGGTGCAGCTCATATCGTTCTTGGAGCGATTGACTTGATCGAGCATCGACGTTGACGAAGGCGGCCAAGAAACTAAAGATGTTTCTTGGCCTTTTCATGCCGCATCATTAAAACCTAAAGTAAAGGAGAATAAATGATGAATTTTTATGACGATTATAGTCATGAACCGGCAGGGTCGTATCAGCAATTGTATCGTAATATCGAATACTGGGTTCAGCAAAAAGAGCAATTGACGAATGTACCGAAAGAAAATGCTTATGAAGCAGCCGAACAAACGGATGAAGAAACGAGTTTTGAATAAGATGAGGAGCGAAGAAATGGTCGAAGCATTTTTAAACGTAAAGGGGCTTACGTGCCGACGCTGCGTAGATGAGGTTGAAGGAGCGGTAACGAATATTAATGGTGTAGAACGGGCGATGATCGATTTGGCTGACTCTAAGCTGTTTATTGAGTATAACGAGAATGAAACAGGAATGAATGAAATTAAGAGTGCAGTTACAAGTGCAGGATACTTAATTGAATAAATAAAAATGCCGCCTCTTCCTGATGTGCGGCATTTTTACTGTGATGGGATTCCTTTTTGATCTTTAAGCAATTGCGGTTAAATGATGGTTTTGTGCTTTGGAACAATTTATATATTGGATTGAGATCAGGTATATGTTAAGATGGTTTTCTCGCTCGAGGAAATCAAATAATGAAAGACTTCAACAACTTACTTAAATCTTCCTCTTGTGTTTTTGAAACTGGTATGTTATTATAAAATTCCTGTCGCCGAGAGCGACGGACAAGCAGT
>NZ_WTLI01000060.1 GCF_011421635.1 Paenibacillus turpanensis | reverse complement strand
CGAGCCTTTGACCTGCAGGATTTTCCCCTGCAGTGAAAAGCTCCATCTTAACGGAATGTGATTGTAATTAGATATTAAATGGACTTCTCATTACTTGTATATTTACGGTTAAGGACAAGGGAATTTGGGGTGCACTGGGGAAGAGAAAAAAATCTTGACTAAGTGGTCGGCACTTGGTCAAGATTTAAACTTCAAAGATTATTATTTTTTATTTCCTCAAACCACTCATCAGCAATATCATCAGCCGTTTTAATGTCATCATTAGTATAAATTAAATCATATTGATATTCGGCCCTGAATTTACCGCTATTTACATCATATATTAATTTCATTTCCGTTGGCACGTCTCTTCCATATTCCTCGCACAATGCTTTTATTTTCCCAATATCTTCATTTAGTATACGCAATACCATAAACATTCGATCTTGAGACACATCATATCTTTCGTCTCCATTCTCCAAAGCATCATTTACTTTATGACATTCTACATATTTGTTATTAATTAAATAAAAAAAACTGCTCGAGGTAACTCCTTCTTCACGTGAAGCATAAACATATACTTTGTCAGCTCTATCTTCAACATATTCCATACAAATTGATATCATATCAGATTGTAACTCACTAAATTTTTCTTCAAATTCTTTCATTCTTCCACTTCACTCCTTAGTTTAATTTTCAAGTTCTTTCGATCCTGGCTTACCATCAATTGTGTAATTAACTATAAATTTTTCTGGTCGCATATTATCTTTAGAATAAACTATCTCAACATCTACTGTTACCTTTTTGGGAGGTGTTTCATTCAATGCTGCAGCCCATTTATCTTCAATTTTTTTATACTGCTTTAAATTAACATCAGATAATTGCGAAACCAAATTGTCTAGCTTTGGAGAACCTCCGAACCTATCACCTGCCAAGTGTCCTGCATGGTCTTGACCTTTTATTTTACCCGGTGTGTTTTTGCTATGTGACAATCTATCTTTCCTCTTTGTTAATTGTAAATTATCTGTTTCAAATTTAGAAATCCTACCTAATTTATCTGTTTCATAAAAATAATCATACTCACCAGTTTTATATCTAATATTAGGCTTTAATTTATTTTTCCTTCCGTTGGTAAACTGTTGGCCTTTGCCCACTAATGTTTTCTTATCTGCCTCAGCCTCACGCTTTTGCTTTTCTTCACGCCCACGTCTCTCACGCTCTTCACGTTCTCGCTTCTCGTGTTGCTCCCGATCACGATCATCATCGCGCCTATCATCATCACGGCGACCGTTGTTACCGCTGGCAAACCCATCGTTATTGCCATCACGGCCCTTACCCTTGCCGCTGCCACCAGAGATAATGGTTGCCATCATACTAGCAGCA
>NZ_WTLI01000006.1 GCF_011421635.1 Paenibacillus turpanensis | reverse complement strand
TCGGTGGTTCGAATCCATCACCCTCCACCATTTAAATAGGGGCATAGTTTAAAGGTAGAACAGCGGTCTCCAAAACCGTTAGTGTGGGTTCAATTCCTGCTGCCCCTGCCAGTTGAATAATGCGGCGGTCGTGGCGAAGGGGTTAACGCACCGGATTGTGGCTCCGGCATTCGTGGGTTCAAGTCCCATCGATCGCCCCATTAATTACCTACCTTCTAAAATTACATAATAGTGGGGATTAGCCAAGCGGTAAGGCAACGGACTTTGACTCCGTCATGCTCAGGTTCGAATCCTGAATCCCCAGCCATTATGCGCGGAAGTGGCTCAGAGGTAGAGCATCGCCTTGCCAAGGCGAGGGTCGCGGGTTCGAATCCCGTCTTCCGCTCCATACTAAGGCGCCATAGCCAAGTGGTAAGGCAGAGCTCTGCAAAAGCTTTACCCCCAGTTCGAGTCTGGGTGGCGCCTCCACTATTTTTTTGTAAACAAGCCGGGGTGGCGGAATCGGCAGACGCACAGGACTTAAAATCCTGGGGTGGGTGACCACCGTGCGGGTTCAAGTCCCGCCCTCGGCACCATTGCTTTACAAACTTTATACTTGCCGGTGTGGCGGAATGGCAGACGCGACGGACTCAAAATCCGTTTCTCGAGAGGGAGTGGGGGTTCAAGTCCCTTCACCGGCATTACAATAAGACGATTTACTTCATGTAAATCGTCTTTTTCCTTTTTAGTTTAGTTTTATGTTATTTTTTAAAAAGAACTGGGCGATAGTTCATGCGTTCTTACTAAGCAGTAATGGTTTGCATACTGGTTTACTGATCCGAGGGCTTTCGGATGATATCCTGCAGGAGCTCTTGATACTCTAATTGTGTATTTACGTTTCGGAATGCTGCTGGGTCCAATGTTTCTGGATCAAGATACAATGCATTCAGACGATTCAAAAACGCATGCATGCTGTATTGACGCTGTTGTAATTGTTCGTATGCTATTTCTGCGGTGCGGGAATGATACAATGCATGAAATGGTTCATTTTTTACTCCAATTAGATCTGGATTCTTCGCAGTAAGCTGTATCATTTCTTTCACCAGCTTTACTGACAAGTTAGGCATATCGCATGCAATAACTAGGGCGTAGTCATCAGAAAGCTCTGATAAGGAGCTGTATACACCTGCTAACGGACCCTCACCGATGATATCACTACTGAATACGACCTCGGTAATTTCCGATAAGAAGGAATACTCCTTCACTCGTTCTGATGAGGCCCCGACCGATATAATAATCTTTCCGTTAATGGCTTTTCGCAGCTGTTTTAGAATGTGGGCAATGATAGGATCTCCATTAGGTGCAATGGGGAGAAGCGCTTTGTTTGTACCCATTCTACTGCTCATACCGCCCGCAAGAATGATACCATGGATATTCGTTGTCATTTTAGGGCTTCCATCCATTGTTCAAAGTGATGAAAGGCCTTTTTGCTTTCTAGACTTCTTCTTGCAGCCTCGATGCCTTCTTCAATGGAGCTAACCGCATTGACCAGCTGGAGTCTTACCGCGGCGTTTAAGAGAACCATATGATATTGGTTCGAATCAGCTTCCATTCGAAGAACAGCTGCTGTTTGTTTCGCCTGCTCCTCAGCGCTCCATTCAATCTCTTGCTCATCGGCCTGTAATTGATACAGCTCAGGGTCGATGATGATAAGTTCGTATTCTCCATTTTCAACAAAGTAACAGCGGGTTCTCTTTTCTGCCGAAAGATCTTCGGACCCTTCGCACCCTTGAACGATTACAGCACGCTTTACGCCAATTGAAGTCATTAGCTGTGCCGTTTTCTCGAAGACGGTCCCGTGGAACACGCCCATAGCCATATAAGGAGCTTCAGAATAACGGATAAGCTTCTCAGCTGTATTGAAGACGGTACGTAAGCCCAATTCTTCGCGAATACCGCGCAATTGGGCAAGTGCCGGGCACCATTGCTCCGCTGAAGCGAAAAGCACACCTGAGCGCTCCGCGGCTTTTATGAAAACGTCTGGAGACAGCCTAGGAGCATGAATGCCAAGTCTATCGAGCACATCAATGAGGGTAACGCCCCATTTTGGAGGCAGGGAAGGGCTCGCATGAAGCGTGGTCGGAACTCCGCAAGCTGCAAGGACAAATGCAGTGGATAGGGTGGAAATAAACGACCTGCTGCGGCCATCGTAAGGTCCTGCACAATCGATGGACTCGGCGATAGGATGGCGAAGTGCACGTTCGCGCAAGGCATCCACGAAAGCTGCAATTTCATCGGTCGATTCCATCTTGATTCGCTCCGATACCAAAAAAGCTCCGTTTTGTGCTGCAGTAGATTGTCCGGATATTATATATTCAGCAGCTTGCCTGGCTTCACTATAGGTCAGATCGCGGGCTCCTCTTTTGCCGCGCGCGACTTCCTTTAACAGTGTAATCATTTTGATCGGTCTCCTCCATCCTGTTCTCTGAGCAAATCATACACTTTCACGATGGAGACGGCAACGTCGACTAGGCGCTTGCGATCATTCATCGCCTGTTTGCGCAGAAATTCATAAGCTTCCACTTCATTAATCTTTTTAATTTCACAAAGAATACCTTTAGCACGGTCAATCCATTTACGTTCCTCTAAACGGGCTAGAAGCTGCTCTCGTTCTTTTTTCCATTGCGTACGCGCTAAATAATGCTGAGAAGCGACCAACAACGAGTAATGCAGCTGTGGTACCGTCATGCTAGGGACAAGCATGCCATCGATGTCGGTGTGAATTTTACAACTGTGGGCTACATTCAATTCTTCGCACCACCATAGAATAGGGAGTTCTTTTAGCTTCATCAGGGAAGAAATCCAGGGATCCAGCTTTTCCGTCGGAACGCAAAGAAGCACAGCATCACAATGTCTAATTTGGTCCTCGCAGGATGTAACATCTGTTGCATGCTTAAAGCGTAACCCGGCTTCTGTAAGAAGCTGCTCTGGTGATATCGGTTTTGTCTCTGCTCCCTTGGGGAGTATCATTCTTTCCTTTGTAGGACCAAGATTGTCCATAGTGTGCTTAGGCTCATTCTCTTGAGGATACAATGGCGGCACAGTTGGAGCATGGCGAATAATTAATAAATGCTGCAGCATATCAAACCACCTGCCGTATGGCATTTTATATAACATAAATATATCACTAAACGACGTTTAATGAACATAAAAAGTTTTTGTGTAAAGTTTATTGACATGAATGCAGTGGAGTAGTTATAATCAAAGCAATCACAAAGACGTGAGGAACACGAAAAATATTCTTGCAAATACAATGGGGTGTTTGCAGTCTGGCAATGGGGCCAACGATTAATCCTGGAGGATGGGATAACGTTGGCTTTTTGTGGTTTCCGGCAGTATAAGAGATAAAATCGGATTTACAAGGGAGAGGATCGCGTATGGAAAAACAAAGCTTTCTTAAAGTAGGGCATAAGCCGTCATTGTTCACATCTTTCCTGTATTTTGACATCAGCTTTATGATTTGGGTCTTGCTTGGTCCGTTGTCCGTCATCATTGCAAATGAACATAATTTAGACGCGGCACAGAAAGCGAATTTAGTAGCCCTTCCGGTACTAGGCGGGTCGATCCTTCGTCTAGTGCTCGGATGGATGACTGACTTTATCGGCCCGAAGCGCACCGGCCAGATCGGAATGATCGTTACCATGGTGCCGCTTATTTGGGGCTGGCAGTTTGCTACGACACTGAATGAACTGTACGTTGTTGCTCTTCTCTTAGGCGTAGCAGGAGCGAGCTTTGCCGCCGCGCTGCCGCTTGCAAGCCGCTGGTATCCTCCACAGTATCAAGGGTTAGCGATGGGAATTGCCGGTGCGGGAAATAGCGGTACCATTTTTACAACTTTGTTTGCGAATCGTATCGCGCAGCATTATGGTGATTGGCATATTGTGTTCGGGTTCGCGCTCATCCCAATCGTAATCACTTTTATCGTATTCAGTTTACTGGCGAAAGACAGCCCGGAGCAGCCGGCTCCAAAGAAATTTGCTGATTACGCCGCCGTATTGGGGCAAAAGGACACCTGGTTTTTCTGTATCCTCTATAGTGTGACCTTCGGCGGCTTTGTCGGTATGACCAGCTATTTGACTATTTTCTTTAATACGCAATACGGTTTGTCACCTGTTCAAGCCGCTGATTTCACAACCATTTGCGTTATTGCAGGAAGCTTTTTCCGTCCGGTCGGGGGCTGGCTGGCAGATAAAATCGGCGGGGTTCGGATGCTTGTTATTCTCTATGGGGTCGTCGCGGTCATGATGGCAGGGGTATCCACGCTTCCTTCGTTAAATATCGTTACAGCGCTTCTTTTCATCGGAATGATGGGTTTAGGAATGGGCAACGGCTCCGTGTTTCAGCTCGTACCACAGCGCTTTCAGAAGGAAATCGGCGTCATTACCGGGATCGTTGGCGCAGCAGGCGGATTGGGCGGTTATTTCCTTCCGAAAATTCTTGGAAACTTGAAGCTGTCTACCGGTTCGTTTACACCTGGTTTCCTGGTACTGAGTGCGATTGCCGTGGCGTGTATTTTGCTGGTTGCCATCATTCAAGTACAATGGAAAAAGTCATGGATAGGCGCAGGCGGTAAAGCGAAGATTGATTTGGCCAATATCGATGCTTAAATGTAGAAATAACTAATGAGATTTATTATTAATGTTATGAAAAATAGATAAGAATGCATAGGAAAAGGGCCGGTATTCCACAATGGGGATATCGGTCATTCCTGTTTTCTAGGGAGTGAAGTTTCTTGAGGGTAAGCAGAAAAATTGGAGCTGGAGGGTACCGGGTCCAGGTTCCGATCGCAAACAGTATAAAGAGGCCTAGGATATAGCAAGGTTGCCCTCAAGCTCTCCCTTCCTATACAATATAGGAATGCAAACATAAAAAAGGGGGGGTTGGATGACACCAAAGACATCTGTGAAGCCAAAAGGGAAAAAAGGTGTTCAGCATCGGAAAACGACACTGGTCAAGCTGCTGAAAAGAGGCATCACTATTTTCATAGGTGCTTCCCTTGTTTCGATCGGGCTTGAGCTGTTTCTGGTCCCAAATCAAATTATCGATGGCGGAGTTGTCGGTTTATCGATTATCAGCTCCCATCTGTCCGGGTTACCATTAGGATTATTTCTCTTCGTGCTGAATCTTCCGTTTTTGTTTATCGGATATAAGCAGATTGGAAAAACGTTTGCTCTCTCCACGTTATTCGGAGTTGTTGTAATGTCGGTGGGCACCTCGCTGCTTCACTCGGTGGATGCAATTACGCTTGATCCGCTGCTTGCTGCGGTGTTTGGGGGGATCACGCTTGGAATTGGCATCGGTCTAGTGATTCGCTCCGGCGGATCGCTGGACGGGACAGAGATCGTGGCAATTTTGGCGAACCGGGCAACACCATTCTCCGTTGGAGAAGTCGTTATGTTTCTCAACGTCTTTATTTTAGGCAGCGCGGGCTTTGTGTTCGGTTGGGAAAGTGCGATGTACTCTCTCATTGCGTACTATATTGCCTTTAAAATGATGGATTTAACGATCGAGGGCTTGGATGAATCGAAATCGGTGTGGATTATTAGCGATCACTCCAGAACAATCGGCGATGCACTGCTGGATCGTTTGGGCAGGGGTGTTACTTATCTGCATGGAGAGGGCGGCTTCACTGGAGGACGTAAAAATGTAGTTTTCTGCGTTATTACAAGGCTGGAAGAGGCGAAGCTGAAGTCCATTGTGGAGGAGCTTGATCCTCAAGCGTTTTTGGCTATTGGCAATATCCACGATGTGAAGGGCGGACGCTTTAAGAAAAAAGCGATTCACTAATCACGGCTGCCTCCCACACCTGATGACAATGACAGGAACTGTATAATGAGAATGGCTGTACCCGCAGAGGAGTACAGCCATTTTTATTGAATATTATTTAATTACGCTGCCACCAAACAAGAACCGATGAACCCAGTGGCTGTCAAGTGTATCGATGATGACACCGCCAGACTTATTGGAATATGTATTCAACATTTTCCCGTTACCAAGATACATAGCTACGTGGGTAATTCGCTGCGATGATTTATTAATTTCTTCGTAATTGCTTCCGTCGATTCCTTTGTAAGCCATGAAGAAAATGAGATCCCCGCGCTTAAGCTGGCTGATGCTTTTTACAACAGTGCCGTTATCCTTAATAAAATCGCCTTGTGAACGGGAGTTCGTAGGGATCACAATGTCGGCGCCCTCTTTATAAATGTGGCGGACCAAATCGGAGCAATCGAAGGTTTTCGTTGTGTTCCGATTAGAACCAAATTCGTAAGGCGTGCCTAAGTAGTTCATACCGGCTTGTACGACCTTATCGATTAACGCGGATTTGCTTTGCGAAGCAGCTGCAGAAACTGAAACATAGTCAGATTCAATGTATTTCTCATTGGAGGAAACGTAGCCGATTTCACCGTTTTGATCCTTAATCTTATACCAATAGTTATTAACCTCATCAATAATTTCGATATCTTCTCCGCTCTTCAGATAGCGAATGCGGTCGTAATCGGTAGAAGGACCTTTACGGAAGGATACACTGCGTACAACTTCACCATTCGCATCGATCTCGACTTCCGGCTCCTCCAGCTTTAAGTATTTCTCACTAGTGGAAACATAGCCGGTTACGCCTTTGTGGTCTTTAATTTTGTACCAATAAGAATTGACCTTGTCTACGATGGTAACCGTTTCCGATTTGGAGAGCATTCTAATTTTATCTCCGGAGGTCGACGGCTCGGTTCGGAAGTTCACTCCGCTGATCACTTGGGCGGATGTGGCAGCCTGTGCTTCTGTCGTGGATGCGACAAAAGCTGTTCCAGCGAACAAGGTCGCACTAAGTGTGAGCAATAATGTTTTTCTTGTACCGTTTCTTTTCATGTTTACCCTCCTGCTGTAGAATGGATTTGGATGTAGGGTGTGCCATTACAGTTACCTGCTGGCAACGCTATTATATCACAGCCAATTATGGTAGAAGTGTTGAAAGTTATGCCAATTTCCTTATTTCCATGGTAATTTTATAAATAAGAGGAGGAATTGTTTTCAGATGGGGGAAATACGAAACCTGCGTTATGAAGAATTGGATGACTTGTACCGTTTGCACCAATTTTCGTTTCAATATGTATTGAGTAAAGAGGATTTGGCGGCACGCAGGGCGAACGCGAAAACGGAATGGCTTTGGGGAAATTTTGAAGGGAATACGTTAACCTCTGCCGCTGTGACGATCCCTTTGCAAGTCTTTATAAGAGGGCAGGCACACCGGATGAGCGGCGTTGCAGGTGTGGCCACCTGGCCGGAGTACCGGCGCACGGGTAAGGTGGAAGCGCTGCTGGTGCACTGCCTGAAGATGATGAAGGAGCGGGGAGAAGCGGTATCCATGCTTGCGCCCTTTTCCTTCCCGTTCTATCGTAAGTTTGGTTGGGAAATGATGACGGAGTTGAAGCATTATACGATTTCCGGCGAGCAGCTTTCTCCTGTTCTTCGTTGGAAATGTGCCGGATCCTATGAGCGTGTGGACGCCGCGAAAGAATGGCCGCTGCTTAACCGGATGTATGGAGAGTTTGCTAGGCGCTATAACGGCATGCTGGTGAGGGATGAGCATTGGTGGAAGACATCGGTGCTGCGCAGAAAAACAGGGCATACGGTTGTATACCGCAGTGAAGCAGGGACACCTGCCGGGTACTTGATTTATAGCGTGGAAAAGAAAACGATGTCCGTAAAAGAGCTGGTTTGGCTGGATGAAGAGGCTAGAACGGCGTTATGGCGTTTTATCGCAAACCACGATTCGATGGTAAATGAAGTGAAAGCAACGGTTCCGGCTTCCGACCGGCTGCCGTTCTTACTAAGTGATCCGCGTATTAAACAGGAAATCGAGCCTTATTTCATGTTTCGGGTGGTGGACGTAGAGTCCTTTGCAGGTCAGCTGGCTTTTGCTTCAAATTATGAAGGGAAGCTGGGGCTTACGATTGAGGATCCGTATGCACCATGGAATGTGGGCTCATATGTGTGGCAGGTAAAGGATGGGCGCGCGATACTACTGGAACGAGGAGCAGCGGATGACCAGCGTATTCGTGCAAGCCATGCCGAGGCGGCTTGGCTGGAGTGCGGCATTCAGGAATTCAGCGCCATTGCATTGGGAGCGGAAAAGCCGGCGTTGCTGCATCAAACCGGCAGACTCGGTGCTTCAGATGAAGCGGTAAAGGCTTGGAGCGAAGCGCTTCCGGCTGAGGAAACGTTCTTGCTGGATTTCTTTTAATAACGGTATCTTTCGGTTCGGAAAAGACTGTTTTTTATAGGCGTGTACTGCGCTTAGAAGACAGTCTTTTTTTGCATTCTAGGGGCTTGTCCTACACTGCGGTCTGAATGATCCCTAGCCTTAGGTCCAGTGCGAAAAACCGTCGACGGTCCGTTTTGGCAAGGCTTCAGATCGCCTAAGATATAAACATAAGCAAGACGAACACGAAAGGTGGTGAGAGCGGGAATGAAATGGAATAAAAGCACGGGTCTTGGCGTGCTGCTGATTGGCTTGGGCGGGATCATTGTTCTCGACCGATTCGGGCTTAAGATCGGCACAATTATGGAATGGCTGTTTCCCTTCGTGTTCGTTGCGCTTGGTTACGCAGCGGTACGCAAAGGTCGGGGGCTGCTCGGATGGCCGCTGATTGCAGTCGGATTGCTGATGCTGACCCAAGCGATGTCATGGTTTATCGGCTTCGCGGTAGCAGCGGGATTTATTGCCGGAGGTTTCTACTTACTTAAAAAATCAAATTCGCAACGGGTTTAAGGAGGGGTACCGATGAGTGTGATGAAACGAATGAGAGATATCAGCGTCGCCTCGCTGAATGAAATGCTGGAAGGGGCGGAGGATCCGGTAAAAATGATCGACCGCTTCCTGGCCGCACAGCGGGAGCGAATGGAAGCAAGCGATCGCTTATACCGTCAAGCAATGGTGCATGCGGAATCACTTCGCAGCCAATGGATGGCGGCGGAAGCGCAGAAGCAGAAGCGGGAAGGGCAAGCAGAGCTTGCGATGAAAGCGGGGGAGGAAGCTCTTGCAAGACTGGCGCTTTCCGAGAAAATGATGTACGAGGAACGCGAGGAGCAGTATCGGGAGCTTTATACGAATGCACAAAGCTCCATCGCCGAGCTTGAGGAGCAGCTTCGTCAAATGCGGGTAGATTACGACGAGGTTTACTCCAAGCGGCAGTACTATGCTGCGCGTATGGAATCGATTCGGCTGCAAATGCGCATGAACGAGAGAGCTGCCTACGGAAGAGGAATTAACGGCCGTGTGTTTGACCGGCTTGAGGATCGGCTGTCGGGCTTGGAGCATGAGGCGAAAGCGCTGCAGGATGTGCGCAGGCTCACCGAGCAGGCGATGTACCGCGCGGGTACGGCAGTCGGAGCTGCATTGGAGCGGGAGATGGAAGCATTGAAGCGTAAGCTGGAGAAGGAGGAGCAACGATGAAGCTGTATCGTTCACAAAAGGACCGCAAGTTGTTCGGACTATGCGGAGGACTTGCGGAGGTAATGGGAATCGACAGTACGTGGATTCGCCTGCTGGTTATCGTTACGGCGGTATTAACCGGGGGGGCCGTAATATTCCTGTATTTTCTGGCTTGCATGGTCATCCCAAAGGAGCCCATGCATCCGGCAGGAATTCCACCATTCGATCACCCGCATTACGGTGACAAAAACTACGGTGGGGCGAATATGAATTATGGCTACAACTCCGGCCCTTATTACGGAGGCCAACAGGGCTATGCTGCTCCAAGCTGGAATGCTGGCCATGCCCCTCAATATCATTCCGGGCCGTCAGCGGCACCGAATGGAGGACATGCGGCACCTGCTTCCAACCTGGATGAAATGTTCAGCGGTATGGAAGTGAAGGCGATGCGCAAGGAAATCGAAGAGCTGCGCGCAAAGCTGGAGAAGTTTGAGACAGCTGCCAAAGAGTAAGCGAGGCGTCCATTCAATTACAACCAATTTCAATTTAATGATAAACAATACCAATTCGAATGAAACATATAACAAAATTCAAATTCAAAATTAAAGGAGAATGAAAACAATGGGAGTATTTCAACGAATTAAGGATATGACAAAAGCATCGGTGCATGAGCTGTTGGATCGTGTAGAGGATCCGGTTGTAATGCTGAATCAATACATCCGCGATATGGAAGAGGAGATTGCTCAGGCGGAAGTAACGGTTGCTAGACAAATGGCGAGCGAGAGAAAGCTGCAGGAGCGCGTTCAAGATGCACGCAAGCACGCGGCGGAACGCGAGGCGCGGGCGGCTGCGGCATTGAAGGAAGGCAGCGAAGCTGGAGCAAGAGCGCTGCTTGAAGAGAAATTGACGTATGAGCAGCGCGCGGCGGAATTAAGTGAAATGCATGAAGGCGCAAAGGCTCAGGCGGAATCTCTGTTGGCTCAGCTTCATGAAATGAAGGATGAGTATTACAAGCTCCGCAATAAACGCAACGAGCTTGCTGCACGCGCAGAGGCGGCGAAAGCGAAGAAGCAGCTGGCGCAGACGGCCGTTTCCAATTCGATCGACGGAGGACGCGCATCCCGCGGATTCCACCGTATGGAAGAGAAAATTATGCAGCTGGAGATCGAGGCGGATCTGGCACGCAAACCGGCTAACTATAGTGCGTACGCTGCAACTAATGCCGCAGCAGATCCGGTGAAGCAGCAGCGGGTGGAAGAAAGTCTCGAGCAATTGAAGCAAAAGCTCCAAGCCGCCGAGTAATGGCGCGAAGAAACGGCGCGTGGGCGCCGTTTCTTCTTTTTTCAACAGGAGTCCCCGACCTAGGTCTAGTTTGCATACCGCCGAGAGTCCGTTTTGCCGGCACGAGCAGCGGTTTACAATAAGAGCATGACAAATTGTGAAAAGGGTGATACAAATGAAGTTGAATAAAAATACATTTATCGCAGCCGCGTTTATCGTATTAGGAATACTGATGCTGCTGGGCAAGCTAGGTTTTGGCGTAGGCTGGCTGATGTCTTATGTTGTTCCGATAGCTATGGTGTTTTTAGGGTACATCGGCCTGCGAAATGGCAAGACGGTGATCGGGACGTTTATTCTTGCCATTGGGCTGATCGTTCTATTAGGGAAGCTCGCAGGTGTATTGTGGTTTTTGGTGCCGATTGTGCTGATCGGAATTGGTTTTACGATGCTGAATCCAAGAAGGGGAATCCACTAAAAGATGAAGACCTTATATCGCTCGCAGCGTGACAAAAAAATATTCGGCTTGTGCGGCGGCCTTGCGGAAGCGATGAACGTCGATGCCACGCTGCTGCGATTGGTTGCGGTCGCAACCGCATTCTTTTCGAGTGGAGCTTTCGTTCTGCTATATATTGTGGCCGGCCTCGTTGTGCCGAAAGAGCCGGTATTTGAAGAAACTCATTCAACGCTGCCAACGATCTCCGGACAGGGAGCAGCTGCTATGGGTAGTGCCACCAGGGAGGCATATGGAGCGGGGCTCAAACAGGAAGCCCCTCCTGCCAGGGCAGAAGAAGTGTTCAATTTGGGCCATTCCTGGTCTACCGGCAGCCATAGGACAACGGAGCAGCCGGGGGAAATCGCCAAGATGGCTGAAGCAGGCGGCGGAGGGGAGCAGCCTGCCGCAAATACGAAAGAAACGACTCAGGAGCACGAGGTTAAGGCGTTGTGGAAAGAGCTTGAGACCCTGCGGGAAAAGCTCGCGAAATACGAGGCGCAGCAGGGGAATACGAAAGAACGAAACGACGCAAAGGACGAATAAAAAGCTGGGCATTTTCCCTCGGTTGAGGTAATCTTTACAATGGAACTTTAAAGCGGTTATATACGGGCATATAGCGGGAGGTGACGGACATGGATAATCGCAATCGCAATACGGCGCTTGTGCTCATTGTATCGGGATTTTATTTATTAGCTGGGCATTTGATCGGATTTATGTCCGTCACTGCCCTTATTATTATTTTGATGGGCGTATATAAACTGCGTTATGATGCGGATAAAAAAAGTTATGTTTTACTGGCCATAGGCTTCTTCATCTTGATTGGCCAAAGCGGTGCGTTTTCGGTAGCCTTGATCTTAATTCTTTGCGGCCTTTACTTTATAAAATCGAAGGGTCGGGAAGAGCGCAGCCAATCGCATCATCGGCAGGGGCTTGTTGAAAGCTTGCGCTGGGACCGGGATGCCTGGGTGCTGAAATCGATGAGCATGTGGTTTGCTGTATCGGAAGTTCGCATGGATTTTTCGCTTGCGATGCCTGAGGAGAAGGAAACGACGGTAATTATCCAAGGCGTTGTAGGGGATATCGATATTATTGTGCCTGAGGATTTCGGCATTCAGGTAGAGTCCTCGATCATGCTCGGCCAAACCCAAGTCGGGGGACGCAAGGAATCGGGCATTATGAATAAATTTATGTGGAAGTCTCCCCATTATGAAACGAGCGCCCATAAAGTTCGTTTAATATTATCATACGGGCTTGCCGATGTGGATATTAAAGTGCTTGGGTAAAGGAGGATGAGCGGGTGTCCGGGAAAAAACTGACGAACATGGTATGGCGAAGCATGGCCGAGTCCATCGCGCTGTGCTTGCTGCTGTTCGGAATCGTTATGTATTTCCTGTTCAGCTCCGGTTTCATCCGTCCTTTCGAATCGTGGGCGGAGGGGCTGCGAATCAGTCTCATTTTGGTCGGTGCTGTTGTTACGGCCGGAGGGGCATTCGGGTACTGGCAAAGCAGTCAAATTGTCCGAAGGCTGGAGAGACTGAGGGAATCGATGCTGCTGCTTGAAAAAGGAAATTTAAACCGGCCGGTGCCATCCTTGGGCGAGGATGAAATCGGCCGTTTGGGCGAACAGCTGGAACGAATCAGCCGCAAGTGGGAGGGGCAGGTAGGCTCGCTGCAGCGGCTTTCGACGAATAATGCGGAGCTGGCCGAGAAGGCGCGGTATACTGCGATTATGGAAGAAAGACAGCGTCTTGCCAGAGAGCTGCACGATGCGGTGTCGCAGCAGCTGTTTGCGATATCGATGACGGCTACGGCGGTGGGACGGATTTTTGACCGCGATGTGGAAAAGGCAAGGCGGCAAATTACGCTTATTGAGGAAATGTCCTCGGTTGCGCAATCCGAAATGCGCGCACTGCTGCTGCATTTGCGGCCAGTCCACTTGGAAGGAAAGTCGCTGGCGGACGGACTTGGCGAGCTGCTCCAGGAGCTGAAGGTGAAGACACCGATTGATATTACTTGGGAGATGGACAAGGAGATTCAGCTTCCGCGCGGAATTGAGGATCATCTGTTTCGAATCGTACAGGAGGCGCTGTCCAATGCGCTTCGCCACTCTCGGGCTACAACGCTTGAAGTGCGGCTTCAGCGCCGGCCGGACAGCATTAAGCTGTCGATCAAGGATAACGGCGTCGGCTTTGAAATGGAGCTGAAAAAGCATACCTCGTACGGTCTCGTTTCTATGCAGGAGCGTGTGAATGAAATTGGCGGAGCGATTGAATTTGTAACGGCACCGGGCAAAGGAACGAGAATTGATATCCGGGTGCCTTTAATGGACAAACAGGAGGGACTGGCCTATGTCGAGTGAGGAAGCCAATATTAGAGTGTTGCTGGTCGACGATCATGAGATGGTGAGAATCGGGCTGGCAGCCGTTCTTTCAACCGAAGACGGCATTGAAGTTGTCGGGGAAGCGGGCAATGGCCATGATGGAATTCGGCTCGCACAGGAGTACAAGCCGGATGTCGTACTGATGGATCTCGTCATGGAAGGAATGGACGGAATTGAAACGACCCGCCGTCTGCTGCAGCTTTATCCGGATTGCAAAGTGATCGTGCTGACGAGTTTTTTGGATGATGAAAAAATGTATCCGGTCATCGAAGCGGGCGCCTTTAGCTATTTACTGAAAACTTCCCGTGCTTCGGAAATTGCTCATGCCATCCGTGCAGCTGCCCGGGGACAATCTGTGCTGGAGTCGCAGGTGGCTTCCAAAATGATGAACCGGTTTCGTCAGCCCCGTCAGGAGGCGGCGCCCCATGAGGAGCTAACCGAACGGGAGATGGAGGTCCTCAAGCTTATCGCAAAAGGACGTTCCAATCAGGAGGTTGCCGACGAGCTTTACATTGGAATTAAAACGGTCAAGTTTCATGTGACGAATATATTAGCAAAGCTAGGCGTGGACGACCGGACGCAAGCGGCGATTTATGCGGTCAAGCACGGGCTTGCCGACGATTAAAATTTATGGTTGAAATACAATCCGTGCAGGGGCATGAGCCAGCGGTAATCCATGTCCGGACTGTAGCCGATATAACGCTGCAGATGGGTTCCGAAGCCGTTAAGCAAAGCCTCTGCGGGCAGCGAGCGAATCCACTCCATGGCCTCGCACAGGCCGGACGCCCACGCGTTGACCGATTGAACGATTTCCTCGTGTAACAGGCTGTCCATTCCACCGGTTAAGCCCTCGAGTACGAATTTTTCCTCCAGAATCAAACGGCCGTTACCTGTCCGGTAGATGCCGCAGCGTTCTGCGGCGGGCGAATGGGCGGAATACAGCAACGGCTGCATAGCGCGCGCATGAACTGCGTTTCCCGCTGCCGCTGCCGCCTGCATCCATTCGTTATAGCAGCCTACCGTTTGCCGGAGAGCCTCCACAACCTTCAACGAATCCAAAACGACTCTCATATCTACTCTCAAATCTACTAGATCCTGCGGCCGTGCGCCGATTTCGATCTCCACTTTTCCCGGTTCAAGCTCAATACGACGGGAGGCTGAAGCCTCGATCAAACCGCCGTTAATCCGATACTCTGTATTTGTGGCTGGCTGTACCGCATGGTTCACTCCTGAAACGCTCACCACATTCCCTGTAATATCTTGAAATGTATAAGCTTCTGCAGAGCCTGTTTCCATGCCGGTTATCGTAAGCCGGGTTGTTCGATGGTCGGCGTCTTCATGTAGATTGGCATACAAGCCTATACGGGCACGATTGATCGTTTCCCTCAGCTTGGAAAGTACAATTCTACTTTCCTCTTCCGGGAAGATGTATATCGAGAATGTGTAGGCTTGCCCTCGATATGATACAGCAAAAGAGTTCCAGCCTGCGGCAAATGCGCCTTTATCACTGATAGGAAGCTCGCGTCCTTGATTTAGCTGCGGGGAGGCCAATGTCAGCAATTCTAGGACATAAGCCTGTTGTGCTGCACCTCGGCAAATTTTTCGAGAAATCACGGAGTCATGGTTTGTCTCGATTGTTCGCTCCGAAAATACGGAAAAAGGACTCGAAATGGTAAGCGTATCCGCAATACGGTAAAGCCGGTTCATATGATCGGTAATCATGGAAATGTGACGGGCGGTTTCCTCTGCCAGGGATTCATCGGATGGTCTGGCGAAAGCATGGCTGTAGGGCAGGGGAGGAGGCGTGTAAACGGACTTGTTGGTTTGAGGAGGATGGTACGAGCGATTGTGCAGAAAACGATTGGCATAAACGCTTGTAATCGGATCGGGATACCGGATGGCCTCAATCGGGGTGACGAGGTTTGTTCGTTGTCGGTTGGTTCGCATGTTATTCCCGCCCTTCCTCTTTGTAGTTCTATTTCTATTATACAACGGAGACCACACGGCAGGAAACGGCAGGGGTATGCCGTAGAAAACGCACGCAACTGAAGCTATAGGCAAATGAAGCAGTGAAAATGCTTGCATATCTGGTGCATCCGTCCAAGCCGGAAGGCTCTTCGTGCATATAATGGCAGGAACGACGAAGAGAGAAACGGGGAGGGACGAAGAATGATACGCAAACGTCTGGCATCTGTTGACGATCCCGTCATCTACGACTTGATTCAGAAAGAACTGCTGCCGCATACCCAGCGTTTTTTTCCGGATATGCAGTTAACCCGCAAGGAATTGAAAAAGCGGCTGGCATATTCTGATGTATATATGTACACAAGGGTAGACAATGGCAGGACGGTAGCCTTTATGTCCATTCATGAAATTCCGGGTCAGCGTATGTTTATCGATATGCTGGCCGTAGAGAAGGGCAATCAAGGGCACGGAATCGGACGGAAACTGATGAAAAAGGCGGAGGCAGCGGCTGTTCGAAAAGGCTGCAAAGAAATCCACCTGTTTGTCAATGAGGATAACTATGCAGCCATTTCCTTTTACGAGAAATTAGGCTTTCAAAGAGTGCAGTATGATGGAAGAAGGCATATTTTTATTATGCTGAAAGCAACAGGCCTTAAATAAAGAGCAAAAATAAAAGTGAGATTGCAGCAAAATCTAAAGCCAGCTCAGGTCCATAAAACGGATCTGGATAATAGGGGTACGCGGGAACCGGCGATACGAGCGGCTCAGGAGGAAGTGCGGAAATGCTTGCTGTGAGCTGCTTCGCTTTGGTTCTCGTTTTTCGTTTTGCTTTTGTTTTGGCTTTGCTGTTATTTTTTGATTTTCCGCTAAATCCTTCAACGGCGGCTTCTTCTTGACCGTTAAGTATCAGCTTTCCATCTCTTACGGCTGTAAGTGTGCCGAGGTAACGCATGCCGTCGTTTAAGACCACGCATACCTGCCGGCCGATATGGGGCAGGCACGTTTCTTCACAAACGGGATGAATTGGATGCATGGAAACACCTCCAAAATTGATATATGAACAGCGTATTCAGGCAGGAGCGGAATGGGCATGGCGCTCGCCTAGGGGCGGCCGCCTATTTTTTTGCGTAAAGATTGATATTGCGGTTCGCATGATAAACCACATTATGCTAAACTATGGGGTGGAGAGATATAGAGAAAACCCAAATCCCATACGAAAGAATGATGCCACGTATGAATACAGCAAACCATACAACTCTTAACAGTTCGGACAGGGCTGTCTATTTTATTTTTGGTGCAACGGGTGATCTGGCGCAGCGGAAGCTGTTCCCGGCGATCTACAGCATGTATAGGGAAGGCAAGCTGGGACAAAACTTTGCTGTCGTAGGTCTGGCAAGAAGACCACGCACAAGAGAGCAGTTCCGGGAGGATGTACAAGCTTCGATTGAGGAGTTTTGCCGCTTTAAGCCGGATAACAACGAGGAATGGAACGCATTTGCGGAGCATTTTGAATACATGTCATTGGATGTAAGCAGCGTTCCCGGCTTTGTGGAGCTTTGTAAGCTGGCGGAGCAGCTGGATGAGCGGTTCGAAACGGGCGGCAACCGGCTTTTCTATTTGGCGCTGGCACCGGAGCATTTCGGCATTGTCGCACACAATTTGAAAAACGGCGGTCTTCTGGAAGGAGACGGATGGCGCCGACTCGTAATTGAGAAGCCGTTCGGATACGATCTGTCTTCGGCGGAGAAGCTGAACAGTGAGCTTTGCGAAGTATTCAAAGAGGAACAAATTTATCGGATCGACCACTATTTAGGCAAGGAAATGGTGCAGAATATCGGCATTATCCGTTTTGCCAACGCGTTTTTTGAACCGCTTTGGAATAACAAGCATATCGCCAATGTGCAGATCACGCTTGGCGAAACCGTCGGCGTAGAGGATCGCGGCGGTTACTATGACCGTTCCGGTGCGCTGCGCGATATGGGTCAAAACCATATGCTGCAGATGATCACGATGATTGCGATGGAGCCGCCGAGCCGGTTGAACCCGGAGGATATCCGTGATGAGAAGGTGAAGGTGCTGCGCTCCTTAAGAAAGTACCGCTCCACGGAAGAGGTTCGCGGACACGTCGTGCGCGGCCAATACGCGGAAGGTACACTGAACGGCAAGCCGGTTCCGGGCTACCGGGAAGAGGATAAAGTGGCACCGGATTCGACGACGGAGACGTATTTCGCTGCTAAGGTGTTTGTAGACAACTTCCGCTGGGCGGGTGTGCCGTTTTACATTCGTACGGGAAAGCGTCTGCCTGCCAAAGCAACGGAAGTCGTCGTTGAATTCAAGAAGGTGCCGGATAACGTCTACTTGACGGAGAAGCATGATCTCGAGCCGAACCTGCTTGTATTCCGGGTTCAGCCGATGGAGGGCGTATATATCCGTTTTAACGGAAAATCAACCGGCAGCAGCGAAGGCATTGTACCGGTAGCGATGGACTTCGCTCATTCGAGCGGAGTGGGCATCAATACACCGGAGGCTTATGAGCGTCTGCTGTATGATGCGGCGCGCGGCGATTCGACCTATTTTACCCGTTGGGACGAGGTAAAGCTGGCGTGGTCCTTTGTCGATAAGATCGCCGAGGCGTGGAAGGAAGACACTTCGGATATTCGCTCTTATGCGGCGGGATCTTGGGGGCCTGTCGCTTCTCATGAGCTGCTTGCAAAGGATGGCTTTAAGTGGTGGCCGGTGAACGGCCAGCGTGAAGGCGAGGGAGAAATTCGCCTGACGAACCGCGTAGATGGACAGGAGGGCTAATATGCTGAACGGAAAACGGTTATACGATATTTCCATGCCGATTCACGAAGGGATGCAGGTTTGGAAGGATAAAGCCGACAAGCGCCCCGAGTTTCGGAATATGAACAACCATGATGTTGGCCAGTCGCATGAAACCCGCATGCTGCTGGACGCGCACTGCGGTACGCATTTGGATGCCCCTCTTCATATGGTGAAAGGCGGAGCGACGATTGATGCCATTCCGTTAACCGACTTGATCGGGACAGCGCGAGTACTCGATGTAACGGATGCTGAAGAGAGCATTGGAGCGGAGCATCTTGAGCGGTATGACCTTCAGGAAGGCGAATGGGTACTGCTGAAAACTCGAAATTCGCTCAATGAAAGCAATAATTTTGATTTGAACTTTGTGTTTTTGAATGCGGAAGGCGCACGGTACGCAGCCGACCGTAAGATTCGCGGCGTCGGCACGGATGCGCTTGGCATCGAGAGAGCGCAGCCGGAATATCCGACGCATCGGACACTTATGAATAACGGAGTTTTGATTTTAGAGGGACTGCGTCTGGCGGAAGTACCGGAAGGAACGTATACACTTGTGCTTGCGCCATTAAAGCTGCAGGGGATTGAAGCGGCACCGGCAAGAGCGTTTTTGCTGGGAGAAGAATAGAACATGAACAGGCGGCATTTTATTCGTTGGTTAGCTGCCGCATTGTTCGCAGCGGCCGGTGGAACGGCCGCTTGGTATCGGAGCCTTGGCGGCAGCGACCGTCCGGGCTCTGTTTCGCCTGAGGGGGCAGCACCTACAGTACAGCAGCCAGCGGACAATCCGGCGGATAGCGCGGCGAAGGACCCTAATGCGCCGCTGCTCAGCTTTTTTATTCTAAGCGATCTCCATGTTCGCTATGACTTGGAGCAGCCCGGACTAAATTTACGGAAGACGCTGACCGATATAACAAGTGAAGCGTTTCAGCCAGGGCTCATTGCCCTTACCGGCGATTTGACCGAGTTTGGCAGAGTAAAGGATTACAAAGAGCTGCGCAGTATTTTCGACGAGTTTAAGCTCCCGCCCGTACACGCAAACATGGGCAACCATGATTATTATCCGGTGTGGATTGACCGCAGCGGAGAATGGGTGAACGGAGACGCAATGCCGAATGGGCGCACCGATGCGCAGTCGAGAAAGCTGTTTCTTGACTTCTTCGGTTATGAAAAGCCTTATAATGATGTTTGGATCAACGGCTCGCACATCATCCTGCTTTCGCAGGAAGCTTATTTGCAGGAAAAACCGGAGGTCGGAGAAGGGGCTTGGTACTCCGATGAACAGCTTGCCTGGCTTAAGGAAAAGCTTGCCGAGCATAAGAATGGAGAGCCGGCTTTTATTATGATTCACCAGCCGCTGCCTGCACAGGGGCAAGACGGAGGCTCGCATCGTCTCATTCGTGCGAAGGAGTTCCGTGAAATTTTGAAGCCGTATAAGAACGTCTTCGTTTTTTCCGGCCATCAGCATCGGGATTTCCTGGACGGCACAGCCGGCCATTATATGAAGGAAACTTTCCACTGGTTCCACAACTCTTCCGTTGGAAAAGTGATGAACCGCACGTATCGCCAAACCCGGCCGGAGGCGGCGCAGGGATTGTACGTAGAAGTATTCCGCGATCACGTCATGCTGCGGGCAAGAGAGTTCAGCACGCTGGAGTGGATTCCGCAGGCAGAATGGAAAGTTTCGTTGGTTTAACTTAAAATACCATAACTAAAGGTGTTGTCCATTTTTTCGTCAGCGTTTATTATGGAACATAGAGCAGTCGGAGGAAAAATATGAGTTCAAAACAACAAAACGAAATGGTTCAAGAAGTGGCAAAGCGCCGCACCTTTGCAATCATTTCCCACCCGGATGCCGGGAAAACGACGTTAACCGAAAAGCTGCTGTTGTTTGGCGGAGCCATTCGTCTAGCAGGTACGGTTAAAGGCCGGAAAGTCGGCAAATTTGCGACTTCCGACTGGATGGAAATCGAAAAGCAGCGCGGGATCTCGGTCACATCCAGCGTTATGCAGTTTGACTATAATGGTCACCGGATTAATATTTTGGATACCCCGGGTCACCAGGATTTCAGTGAGGACACGTATCGTACGTTAACCGCTGCAGACTGCGCGGTCATGCTGATCGACTCCGCTAAGGGTGTCGAGGCGCAGACCAAAAAGCTGTTTCAGGTATGCAGCATGCGCGGTATTCCGATCATTACGTTTATTAACAAGCTGGACCGTGAGGGCCGCAATCCGTTCGAGCTGATGGAAGAGCTTGAGGCGGTGCTGGGAATCCGTTCGTGTCCGTTAAACTGGCCGATCGGGATGGGCCGTGATTTATGCGGTGTGTATGACCGTCAGAAAACACGGGTCGAAAAGTTCCAGGGCGATAGCCACGATGTGATTGAGCTGGAGGAAGTGAGCGGCTACGACGATCCGATTATCGAAAAAATGGCCGGGGAGCATTTGGCTGCACAGCTTCGCGAAGAGCTGGAGCTGCTGGATGTTGCAGGCGATCCTTTCGACTTTGAAAAGGTGCGTAAAGGTGAGCTGACACCGGTGTTCTTTGGCAGTGCCATCAACAACTTCGGTGTACAGACGTTTCTGGACAGCTTCCTAGAGCTCGCGCCGCAGCCGCAGCCTCGTAAGAGCACGGAGGGCGAAGTGGCACCGGAGCAGGAGGATTTCAGCGGTTATATTTTCAAGATTCAAGCGAATATGAATCCGGCGCACCGTGACCGCATTGCGTTTCTGCGAATTGTATCCGGCAAATTCCAGCGCGGGATGTCCGTTAAGCATGTACGCGTCGGCAAGGAGATTAAGCTTTCTCAGCCGCAGCAGTTTTTGGCACAGGATCGGGATATCGTAGAGGAAGCTTACGCTGGAGATATTATCGGCTTGTTCGACCCAGGGATTTTCCGGATCGGCGATTCGCTCTCTCAAAAGAACGATCTTATTTTTGATGAGCTGCCTACCTTCTCTCCAGAAATTTTTGCGAAAGTAACCGTAAAGAATGCGCTGAAGCACAAGCAGTACCAGAAGGGGATCGATCAGCTGACGGAAGAGGGAACCATTCAGGTTTTCCGTACCATTGGCTTCGAAGATATTATTTTGGGTGTAGTTGGACAGCTCCAATTCGAGGTTTTCGAGTATCGTATGAAAAACGAGTATGGAGTGGACGTGCAGCTTCACCGCCAGCCGTTCCAATTTGCCCGCTGGATTGTCGATGAAAAGCTCGATCCTAGCAAATTCCGCATAAATTCGACATTAGTGAAAGATAAAAAGGATAATTACGTCGCTTTGTTTGAAAACGAGTATGCGATGCGTACAGCGATGGAAAAAAATCCTTCGGCAAAATTTTTGGAAAACGCGCCGTGATTGATATTTTCCTCTTTCAATTATGGATATATATGGTATACTAGAAGTAGTATACTAAAACCCACCAGAAATGAGTTGATTCTGTTATGCAAATGACTGTTCTCAAACTGGGGAACCATGGGGCGAATACGGTAGAATGCATCGATTTAGAAGATGTAGATTACATTGAAATCGAAGGCAGAAAAATCATTTTCCATGCGAAAGACGAAAAATATCAACATATTTCGACATTGTCCGAGCTGGAAGAACACTTATTTAAGCATGGATTTGATCTGCTGGACAAGACTAACTTGGTCAACCTGAAGCGAGTGAAGCATTATGACGAGTCGCAGGGAAAGGTTTTCTTTGAAGAGCAGCCTACGGCGAAAAGCAAGTATGCGACGGTTGCACTGATCAAGCAGAAGCAGATTCGCCGTTACTTAGGTCAACCTCTTGTTAAGGAATCCAGGGAGTCGCTTCCTGCGGTATTGGGATTGCTTCATAAGGACGAACTGAAAAAACGCCTCATCGCAGACTACTCCGGTTAACTCCACGAACCGGAGTATTTTTTTGTTGACGAACCGAATTTTTTTGTGTAAAAATGTACACGTGTACATAATGATGAAATGACAGCAGGGTGGGATTGTTACGTCGAAACGAAAGCAAGTAGCTGAACAGGCCGGAGTATCGGAAGCAACGGTTTCAAGGGTGATGAACGGAATAGGTCCGATCAAGGAGGAGACGAAACGCAAGGTGCTTGAAGCAGCGGAAGCGCTGGGGTATTTCCCGAATGCGATCGCCAAGAGTTTTGTTACGCAGCGAAGCGGAAACATCGGGGTTTCGCTTCCTTCGGTGCCGAATGTCAGGCTTTTTTCAACCTATTATTTTTCTGAAATCTTGTCGGGTATTGGATTTGAGGTGCAAAAGCATGGCTACGGCCTTCTTCTGCAGTTTCGCGAATGGGAAGGGAAACCGGATTTCGCCCTGCCGTTTCATACGCGGAAAATCGATGCTTCTTTGATTCTCGGGGTACGTATGGGAGGTGCCGAGGAAGAAGCGGCAGCCGAGCTGGAACGTGAGGGGATGCCGTTCTGCCTGATTGGGTCGCGCGGCTCAAGTCCTTCGTTCAGTGCGGTGGACGCCGACCATTGCGAAGGAACGGGGAAGGCGGTCCGTCATTTGGTGGAGCAGGGCTTTCGCAGGCTGGCGTTTGTGAACGGACCGTTGGTTTACTCCAACAGCGTGGACCGGCAGCAGGGCTTTGAGGCGGAGATTAAGCGCCAGGGCTTGGATGTAGCGGATGTGCTTTACTTGGAAGGCAACTACAGCCGCAGCAGCGGATTGGAATTGGCAGCGCAGCTGTATGCGCAGCGGGACCGTTTTGACGCGATTGTCGCGGGGAATGATCGGATGGGGATCGGTATTGTACAGGGACTGAAGGAGCGCGGAATGCTGGCGGGTAACGATTACGGCATCGTCGGCTGCGACGATTCGGATGCCTCTAAAATTTTAGAGCCGCCTCTGACGACGGTACGTGTACCGTTTTTTGAGATGGGGCGTGCTGCCGCATCACGAATACTTGAGGGGCTTAAATCGGGGGAGGCTCGCCTGGAGCCGTTTCACGAGACACTGCCGACTGAGCTAATTATTCGCGAATCGTCTCTTAAAGCAAGGTAGCTTCGTGTTCACCTTCTAAGGCTTTTAGTATCGCTATTACTAGTAGACGGAGGAATTCGAATGGAGAAGGTACGTGTAGGCATGATTGGCTACAAGTTTATGGGGAAGGCGCACAGTCATGCGTATTTGGATTTGCCGATGTTTTTCCCGGATGCGCCGCGGCCGGTCATGCAGGCGATCTGCGGCCGGAATGAGCAGGGCGTGCAGCGGGCCGCACAGCAGTTCGGCTGGCAGCATGCCGTGACGGATTGGCGCGAGCTGGTGCAGCGCGAGGATATCGACTTGGTGGACATTAACGCGCCGAGCGACGCACATAAGGAAATCGCTCTCGCTGCGGCGGCGGCCGGAAAGCATTTGTTCTGCGAGAAGCCGCTTGCGCTCACGCTTGAGGACTCTCGGGAAATGCTGCGGGCGGCGGAGTCTGCCGGGGTGAAGCATATGGTCGGCTTCAACTACCGGTTCGCTCCTGCAGTGCAGCTTGCCAAGAGGCTGGTTGAGGAAGGGCGACTCGGGACGATCTATCATTTTCGCGCGTGGTTCCTTCAGGATTGGATCGTCGATCCTTCCTTCCCGCTGGTGTGGAGATTGCAGAAGGAGGTTGCCGGTTCAGGCTCACATGGCGACTTGGGAGCGCATCTGATTGATCTGGCGCATTTCCTTGTGGGAGATATGGAAGAGGTTATCGGGATGAGCGAGACGTTCATTAAGGAGAGACCTTTGCCTTCATCGATGACAGGGTTAAGCGCGCAGGGCAGCGAAGGCGGGCCGATGGGGCAGGTGACGGTGGATGATGCCACGTTGTTTATGGCGCGGTTTGCCGGAGGTGCGCTTGGGAGCTTTGAGGCGACACGGTTTGCAGCGGGGCATCGCTGCACGAATTCCTTTGAAATTAACGGCAGCAAAGGCAGTGTAAAGTTTGATTTCGAGCGGATGAACGAGCTGCAGGTGTATTTTACCGACGATGCTCTGGATGTGCAGGGCTTCCGCCGCGTGCTGGCGACAGACCCGGCGCATGCGTATGCCGAGGCTTGGTGGCCGCCGGGGCATACGATTGGCTACGAGCACACGTTTATCCATGAGGTGCACGAATTGATGCAGGCGATTCGCGAGGACCGGCAGCCGGTGCCGAATTTCGCGGATGGCGTAAAATGCCAGGCGGTGCTGGAAGCCGTTGAGCGGTCGGTGGAGCAGCGCAGATGGGTAGCGCTGAACGAGATGGATCAATAGCAGACGGGTGCTGCTGAGTTAGATGGATCAAAAATAGAGGAGGGCTTTCGCGATGAAAAAAGCGTTGATCGTATGGGGCGGTTGGCTTGGACATCAGCCGCAGGAGGTATCGGAGCTGTTCCGGGCAATGCTCGAGCAGGACGGGTTTGAAGTTGAGGTTTCGGACTCTCTGGAAGCGTTTGCCGATAAGGAAAAGCTGATGGCACTTGATTTGATTGTTCCAAATTGGACAATGGGACAAATCGAAAAGCAGCTGGTGCAAAATGTACTGGAAGCGGTGCAGTCCGGTGTCGGGATTGCCGGCTGCCATGGCGGAATGTGCGATGCCTTCCGCAGCAATGTCGACTGGCAATTTATGACCGGCGGCAATTGGGTGGCGCATCCGGGCAACGATGGCGTGGAATACACCGTGAATATAAAGCAGAGCTCCAGCACGTTATTGGACGGTATTAAGGATTTTTCAGTGATAAGCGAGCAGTATTATTTGCATGTCGACCCCGCCGTTGAGGTGCTGGCTACGACGCGCTTCCCGGTTGTCGATGGGCCGCATGCATCCAATAAAGCGGTGGATATGCCGGTTGTATGGACGAAGCGCTGGGGCGAGGGCAGGGTGTTTTACTGCTCGCTGGGACATCAAGCGGATATTATTGCCATCCCTGAAGTAACGCTGATGATGCGTCGCGGCTTTGGCTGGGCGGCAGAAGGAAAGGCATTGGCGGGGCAGAGGGGACGTCAAGGGATGACAGCGGGCTCCTATACCGGAATGGGCGACAGTAATTAACGGGGGATGGATCGGATGAAACAGGCGGCGGAAGCGAAACACGTGAAGATCGGCATTATCGGCTGCGGAAACATTAGCGCGATTTACTGCAAAAATTTAACCTCTCTGCCGGGGATCGAAGTAACGGCCTGCGCGGACTTGGATGTGGAAAAGGCGCGCAGCCGCGCAGTGGAATATGGGATCCCGAAGGCTTGCAGCGTGGAAGAGCTGCTGGCCGATCCAGAGGTTCAGATTGTTGTCAATTTAACGATCCCTGCGGCTCATGCCGACGTTTGTCTGCAGGCTTTGGAAGCCGGAAAGCATGTATATGTAGAAAAGCCTCTGGCAGTTTCTCTTGAGGATGGCAAGAGGATTATGGAGACGGCGGAGCGTAGAAGGCTGTTGGTCGGCTCGGCGCCCGATACATTTTTGGGCGGAGGTATTCAGACCTGCAAAGCATTAATCGAAGCGGGGGAAATCGGCGAGCCGCTTTCCTGCGTCGCTTTCATGATGTCGCGCGGGCATGAGCATTGGCATCCTGCGCCGGAATTTTATTATCAAGCAGGCGGCGGACCGATGTTCGATATGGGGCCGTATTATTTAACGGCTTTAATTGCTTTGATTGGCCCGATTGCAGAGGTAAGCGGCATGACCCGGGTGTCGTTTCCAGAGCGAACCATTACAAGCGAACCGAAGCGGGGACAAAAGATTCAAGTGGACGTACCTACGCATGTGACCGGTTTGCTGCGTTTTGAGGGAGGGGCGGTCGGGACAATCATTACGTCCTTTGATATTCCCGGAGGGGCGCAGCTGCCGCGAATCGAAATTTACGGTTCGGAAGGAAGCTTATCGGTTCCGGACCCGAATACGTTCGGGGGTCCTGTTCTGCTGCGTAAAAAGGGGCAAACGGAGTGGACGGAAATTGCTGTGGAACGGCCTTTTACGGAAAATTCGAGGGGACTGGGCGTTTGGGATATGGCAAGGTCGCTTCAGGATGGCTCGAAACACCGTGCCAGCGGGGCGCTAGCGCTTCATGTGCTCGAGGCCATGCATGCGTTTCATTTCAGTTCAGATCGCGGAGCTGTGTATACCATGACAACGAAGGCGCCGGAGCTTTTGGGGGACGCTTTTTCAAAGGCAAGTATGTAATTTCTCCACCGTGAATCAAAAAAACGAACTCCTTTGACGGGGTTCGTTTTTATTATTGATTGCGCTCTTGACAATGAGAACATACGGCTGTTGTTAGTATTCTACTTTTGGAACTACTATTTGATGGGGCTCGGTCTTTTTGGTGCTGCCTTTGCGGCCGGTTTTGCTTGAGCCAGTTCGACATGCGGGAGATTCGTTTTTAAGATGGAGGTCAGCTCCTGCTGAAGCTCTGCATCGCTGTTTTTCCAGATGATCTCGAATAAAACGCCCAATCCCGGAAGCGTGCGCTCATCCTGATCGACGGAATCCTGAATAACCTCTAACAATTCCTGATCGGATTTGTCTTGAACACGCTGATAAATCGCCTGCCGCAAGTTTAATGTGATCATAAACAACCTCCGCTGGTCATGTTTTGGGGAAATGCTCTTTCTAATATGTGCATCCGAATATGCTATAATACAGGATAAATCCGTTATTTTCGGCAAAGCCTTATAGAGAGGACGCGGTTGCATGGTTAGAAAACAATATGCGGTAATCGGGATGGGGCGTTTTGGCTCGAGTATTGCACAATCCTTATATGGCATGGGCTTTGAGGTATTGGCGATCGATTCCGATGAGCACCGGATTCAAGAGATTTCGGACAAGGTTACGCATGCCGTAACAGCAGATAGTACGGACGAGGATGCGCTTAGAGCACTGGGCCTGCGAAATTTTGACGTAGTGGTTGTAGCCATCGGTCAAGATATTCAAGCGAGTATCCTAACGACGCTGATTTTGAAGGAGCTTGGCGTGCCGATGCTTATCGTTAAGGCGCAAAGTGATCTTCATGGAAAGGTGCTTAACCGGATCGGCGCGGATAAAGTCGTTTTCCCGGAGCGGGATATGGGACTGCGCGTTGCTCATCATTTAATATCCCCCAATATTTTGGATTATATTGAGCTTTCTCCGGAATACAGCATTGTGGAAATTCGTGCGACGGGTGCGATGCTTGGCAGTAACCTGCGTGAAATGGACATCCGGGCAAAATATATGTGCAACGTCATGGCAATTAAAAGCAATAACGTGATGAACATCGCTCCGCATGCGGAGGATCGGATCAAAGACGGCGACGTGCTGGTCGTGGTCGGACGGAATGAAGATTTGCGAAAATTCGAAATGGCGCATACGGAGTAGAGGATGAAGGAAATTGTATCCCCGCAAAATGAGCGGGTAAAAAAATGGTCTGCTTTATTAACGAAAAAAGGCCGCGACCAATCGGGGTTATTTGTTGCGGAAGGCGTTCACCTTGTGCGGGAAGCGCTTGTGTCCGGGGCTGAGGTAGAGTCGATTTTGGTGCGGCAGTATACCGACATCCCGCAGGAGATAGCGGAGGAGGTTGCAGCGTATGAGGAGGCTGGCGGCGAGCTGGTGTCCGTGTCGGACGCCGTGCTTGCCAAGTGCTCCGATACGGAGCATCCGCAGCCGGTGCTTGCCATCGTACGCAAGCCGCAGGAGGTGGAGCTCGGCGCCGTTCTCGGCCGCGAGGATGCACTGATCGTCGTGTCCGACGGGGTGCAGGACCCCGGCAACCTGGGCACGATCATCCGTTCCGCCGATGCGGCGGGAGCGAGCGCGGTGCTGCTGGGCGAAGGCACGGTGGACGCGTACAATCCGAAGACGGTGCGCTCCGCGATGGGGTCGCTGTTCCACCTGCCGGTAATCGCCTGCCGTCTGGAGGAGGCTGTGGACGCGGCGAAAGAACGCGGCGTGCAGATTGTCGTAACGGAGCTTGAGGCGACGAAGACGATCTATGAGGCCGATTTTTGTGGGCCGACATGGATCGTGCTTGGCAACGAAGCGCGCGGCGTATCTGCGGCGATGCGGGAAGCAGCTACCGAATCGGTCATTATCCCGATGAAGGGACGCGCGGAATCGCTGAATGTGGCGATGGCGTCGACGGTGCTGTTGTTTGAGGCGATGCGGCAGCGGTTGTGAAGCGTATGGGAGTTAGCAATCATCATTGAAAATGAACCCGATAATGGGCACAATATACACAAGCTTAGGTGACTAGGAAGTCTTCGAGAATACCGACGATTACTTCCTAGTCCTTTTTTGTAGAATGTAAATCCGCTTCATAAACAAGGATGCGAAGTTCAGCCTCACTTGTATTTACCAGTCCGTGACTCCACCCCGGTTTATTCAACAACACATCCCCTGGCTTCACATCTCGCGGAGCATCGTTTACTGTCATCTGGCCTGTTCCCTCAAGAATTACATATACTTCTTCGTTATTCCCATGCTGATGATAACCGATAGAAGTGCCGGGAGGAAGCGCCATATAGTACAGAAACTTAAGCGGTGTATCGAAATCGCTGTCATCGTAAAGCTTCACACTGTGCACGTTCCCTATACCTTTATGGCTGCTGCCTGTTTTCATTTCAGCATCGAGAAAATTCCTTACGATCATGGTAGTTCCCCTCCTTGTTATGTTCTATTGTAGCAAAGAGAGCTCGATAGGAGTAAATGTTTTCAGCTCGATGAAAGTAAGCATAAAAGGATACCAAGTCTAAGTTTTAAGCGGACTCCGCAGGCTAATAGGAGGGATAATAGTGGGAAACACTCATAAATTTGAAATGATAGCTAATGTATATGACACTCCTGAAAGAATCCAAATCGCAAGGGTATCATCCGATGCCATCCGAAATTATTTAGTTGACGCTAAAAGTAAAAAAGCGATTGATTTTGGGTGCGGAACTGGTCTTGTCGGTATGAACTTGATAAACGATTTTCATTCCATCCTTTTTCTGGATACGTCACAAAACATGATTAATCAAATCCAGCAAAAAATAACGGATTTAAATATTCAAAATGCAAATACCATATGCTTCGATTTTGAAAAGGAAAGCTTGTCCGATTTACAGGCTGATTATATTTTTATGGCTCAGGTGCTGCTCCATATTGATGAGGTTGAACTCGTTTTAACAAGATTATTTGATGTTCTCTGTGAAGGGGGACATCTACTGATCGTAGATTTTAATAAAAAAATGAAAATATAGTCTCCGATATTGTTCATAACGGATTTCATCCAGAAGAGCTAACCGATATGATGACTAAAATAGGGTATAGGGATATTCGATTCAAAACCTTTTATACGGGAAGTAAAATATTCATGGGACACGATGCTTCTATGTTTATTCTTGATTCAAAAAAAGGCCACCGGTAAACGGTGGCGTAAAACTTGCTGTACTGTGCAAAGCAAACGCAGAATGATTTGCTTTTCGTGCGTTCGGAAGGCTGCAAAACCAAACTACGTTCTTGCCTTCGTCTCGCGCGGCCAAAGCGTATAGCTGAAGCTGATCAGGAAGTCGATTCCAAGAATAAGGGACCAGAGCCTCAGCGTTTGTGACAGAACCTCGGTCCGGCTTGGATCGTTCACCAGCCAGACCATGCCGTAAAGAATGGAGCATCCGATGGCCCAGGACAATAAATGAAGGAACCATCCGGTTCGCTCATGATGAGCATGCTCCTTGCCGGTTAAGCGTACAGGTGCAGGGCCGCCGGCGAATCGGTGAGCGAAACGAGTGTCCGCCCAGCGGATCATGCGGTGTCCAAATCCGATGGATGCACCGATGTACACGGCGGCTAGAGCATGGGCGAATGTGGCCTCCGCTCCATTCCGCAAGTGAATCACGATTACGACTAAAAGAATGACGTCTATCAGAGGGGTGCAGAGCAGCACAATAGCGCTGGCTCGTTCCTTTTTAACGATATAGCGAAGGGTCAAACCGCCAAGGACAAATAACCAAAAGGCAATTTCACATCCGATGATAAAAGCCGTAATCATTGCTGCTCCACTCCTTATTAATACGTCTGTATTATTTAAAGACCGTTGTTATTATAGCACAATTGTTTTAAATAACAAACCGGCCTGATATAATGGATGTATGCCAAAAATCGTTGATCATTCAAAAAGGAAAGTAGAAATCGCCGAAGCTGCTTGGCGAGTGATAAGACAGGAAGGCCTGCCGGGGGTCACGGTGCGCAGGGTAGCGGACGAAGCCGGCTTATCGCTTGGAGCTTTGCGCCATTATTTTGATTCGCAGGATGAATTAGTCGCATTCGCGATGCGGCTTATTTCCGAACGTGTCGCAGAGAGAATTCAAAATATTCAATTCAGCGGAGACCTGCGCCGTGATCTGGAACAGGTCATCGGGGAAATTATGCCGCTTGACGAAGAGCGCAGATTGGAAGCGGAGGTATGGCTTGCATTTGCGGGCAGAGCGATGTTTGATCCTATCGCTCGCGAACTTTCCGCCAAGGCTCATGACGAGCTTCATGCAGGTTTCCGCCGGATGATTGAGCTTCTCGCCGCCCGTAAAGGGAAAGCGGAAGAGCTGCAGATTGAGCTGGAGGCGAAACGGCTCCATGCGCTCGTGGATGGATTGGTTCTTCATCATATTTCATTCCCTGAGCGGGTCGAAAGGGAATGGCTCGTGAGTGTTGTAGCGCACCATCTAGACCGGATTACAGGGGAAGATGGATAAAAATATGTATAAAAAGGAGTGCCCAACCGTCGGGCACTCCTTATTTATTGCGCGCTATTTCGCGCCGCACGACTTTCGAATGACCAGCTCCGGTTCGACGAATACGGAGCTCATGTTCATTTGATTACTGATTAAATCGTAGAGCATCAACGCGGCTAGTTTTCCGATTTTTTCCTTGTCCTGCTTCACCGTCGTTAAAGGAGGAGTGGTATATTTCGCGGCGTCAATATTATCGCAGCCGATGATGGCCACATCCTCGGGCACCCGGATGTCACTTTCATGCAGCGCACGAATCGCCCCGATGGCGAGCAGGTCGGAGCCGGCAAAAACCGCCCGCGGCAGGGGGCCGTTCTTCATCATTTGCTTCATCGCCCGGTAGCCGCTTTCCTCGTAGAAATCCTCCCCGTGCACAAACCAGTCAGGATTCACCGGAAGCCCCCAATCCTGGAGAGACTTAATGAGCCCTTGTTCACGCAAGGAAGAAATCTCAGAATGGGTCGTACTGCCAATAAAGCCGATATCCCGATAGCCTTGAAGATAGAAATGCTCAATGACCTTCGTCGAAATTTTTTCGTTATCGGACATGATATAGCCGGAGTTTTTGCCCGTCATTCTGAGGTCGACTCCAATACATGGGATCGGGCTTTGATCAAGCTCTTGTATGGTGCTCTCGAGCTCTTGTCCGGAAATGACAATACAGCCGTCAACCTGAAAATGTCGGCATCTCGCTAAATAATCCTCTCCGACAGGGTGGAACTTTTCGTTTGAGAAGAACAGTAAATCGTAGCCCAGAATCCCCATCTGCTTCTTAAAGGCATTGAGTACCTCCACAAAGAAAGGGTGGGTGAAGTCGATATTCAGCTTTCCTGCGAAAATAACCCCGATCAGATTGGATTTCTTCGTTGCCAACGTTTTGGCCGAGTTGCTGGGGATATATCCGGTTTCCGCCATAATGTCCAGCACCTTTTGACGGGTTTCTTCCGAGATCTCAGAGTAATTATTAATAATTTTTGAGACGGTCGAAACGGAAACGCCCGCTAGCTTCGCCACAGTTTTAATATTTACAGACATAAGTGACACCTCGTTTTAATAAAAACCTGTCCATTTCGCATAGTAACGAAAAATTGTTTTCATAGTTTAGTAGGAAATCCATGTGTTTCGCGAAAGTTTCGTTGTTAAATCTATCATATCTTCTTAGGGGCGCTGCTGTCAATTCGAAATGAAATCCCCGACAGATGCTTGATAATTGTTGAAAATAAACGGATTGCACAATTTTTTTAGGAAGGTATTTACAAAAGGTAAATTCTGTATCATAATAAAAACCAAAGAAAACGGTTTCGCTATTTCAAAATGGATAAAGCGAAAGTTTTCGTTAAAATGGTACATATGGGGGTATCAGAGTTATGAAGAAAACAGCAGTTTTGTCTGTTTTAACAGCACTGGCACTAACATCGGCAGCCTGCGGCGGCGGGAGCGGAAATAGCGGAACTGGAAATACCGGAGCCGGCGAACAGCCCGCTGATAAAGGATCAGGCAATAAGAAGGTAATAAGGGATGCGATGTCGACGGCAAGAGAAGCGTACCGGGAACGAACAGCATACGGCTTTGAAGGTGCGCTGCGGGACCTTGGCCGTGCGTATGTTCATGAATGCTTACAAGCGTTTATGCGGAAAGTTGACCAGGGCGTGGAGCGGGCGCTAGAGCTGGGCAACGGCGTTTTCCCTACGTACTTCTATTATGAGGTAACAAAACATGAGGTGTTGACCGACGAGCAGGGGCTGCCCAAAAGGAATGAAAAGGGACAGCAGCTTGTGCGCGCGCTGGAGTTCCGCAGGGTAGATCTGCCTTATTTTTTGGAGGGGCCGACCCGGGCTATGAAAATATTGCCGACGCGGGATGAGAAGCGGCAGCTGTACGAAGGGCTAAAGCAGACCGGAATATACGACGCCAAATTAAAGATGTATAAGGTCAATGCCTCCTTGGCCGGACAGCCGAACGAGATCGGCAGAGCCCGTGCTTTTACCCCCGGTTGGCTGGAAAATGAGTCCGTCTTCTTACATATGGCCTATAAATATTTACTGGAGCTGTTAAAAGCCGGCTTGTACGAGCCATTTTTTGAGGAAATGCAGCGGGCGATGGTTCCGTTCTTCGACCCGCAGGTGTATGGACGCAGCATATTGGAAAATAGCTCGTTCATCGCAAGCAGTGCGAATCCGGACGAGAGCTTACATGGCACAGGGTTTGTCGCCAGACTTAGCGGCTCGACGGCGGAATTCTTATCGATGTGGAATTGGATGATGTGGGGACCGGCGCCTTTTCAATGGGAAAAGGGGGAGCTGCTGCTGCGGTTCCGACCTGCGCTGCCTTCGTTTCTGTTTGATTCGGCGAATCACATTCGGGCGACCTTCTTGGGAAGCTGCCAAGTGACATATTACAACCCGGAACGGGCTCCGACCTATGGTGAGAAAGCTGCTTTAATCAAAGAAATGTCTGTGCACTTCCGAAAAGGCGGGGCAGAGCTGATCCAGGGCGATACGCTTCCTTCAGCCATTGCGAAGGCGGTACGGAATCATGAAGTAAACAGGATTGATGTGAAGCTAGTACAATCCGTTTGATCGGATCGGGAAGAAAGGATGAACGAAATGCAGCAGATAAAGAAAAAGCAAGGCTGGACATTCGTTGGAGAGAATGCTGATTTTACGATGGAGCAGCCGCACGAAACAAGCTATTTGTATTTTCCGCTAACGAATGAAGCAGGGATGATGTCGGCGATCACCCCGACTTTGCACGGAAGCTCGACATCGGGTCATTATACGTTTTTTATGCCGCCGGTATCGATTGAAGATCTGCACAATTCCCGATCCTCACGCAATTTTTGGCTTCATATCGAGGGCAAGGGAGCATGGGCCTGCAGCGGGAACTCTGCGAAGCAAACGGCTGAGCGCTTCCAAGGCGATACGGAGCAGGTGACCTTGGATGCCGGTTTTCTATGGCATAAAATCACGAGGGTAAACCCTTCCATCGGAATTCAGGCGGAGATCGTAAGCTTTGTGCCGATGACAAGCGATAAAGTTGAGCTTATGAAGGTGACGGTAACGAATACGGGGAAGCAAATGCTGACGCTTACTCCTACTGCGGCGATTCCGTTATACGGACGTTCCGCCGATGAGCTTCGCGACCACAGGCATGTGACCTCGCTGCTGCATCGCATATATACGAGCACCTATGGTATGGAGGTGCAGCCTGCATTATCGTTTGACGAGCGCGGTCACCGGGTGAATCACGTGACCTATAGCGTGCTCGGTGCTGCAGGGGAGGGCCGGCCGCCGATTGGCTTTATTCCGATTGCCGAGGATTATATCGGTGAAGGCGGAAGCTTTGACTGGCCGCAAGCGGTTGTTGCGAATGAAGGGGAGCTTACTTCCGCGGGGGTAGAGCTGGAAGGGTACGAGGCGGTAGGGGCGCTGCGGTTCGAGCCCGTATCGCTAAAGCCGGGCGAGTCGGCAGCTTATACTATCGCGATGATCATATCGGATGATCGTCTGGAAGAAGAAAGAGTTACAGAGCAGTATCTTGCCGCGGGTCGTTTTGACGAGCTGCTGGAGGAAAACAAACGAATTTGGAGCGATAAGCTGAGCAGCCTGCAATTTCAATCCGGGAATCGACAGCATGACCAATGGATGAAATGGGTGACCATTCAGCCGATATTCCGCCGTTTATACGGAAATTCGTTCCTGCCTTATCATGATTACGGACGCGGAGGGCGTGGCTGGCGAGACCTGTGGCAGGATTGTCTTGCTTTGCTTTTTATGGAGCCTGCCGAGGTGAGACATCTGCTGCTTAACAATTTTGCCGGTGTTCGCATTGACGGCAGCAATGCCACGATCATCGGGGCGAAGCCGGGCGAATTCGTGGCCGACCGGAACAACATCCCGCGTGTATGGATGGACCATGGGGCTTGGCCGTTCTTAACGACGATGCTGTACTTGCATCAAAGCGGAGATGTGGAGCTTCTGCTTGAGAAGCAGACGTATTTTAAGGATTCACATGCCAAGCGCTGCAAAGAGAAGGACCTAACCTGGAAACCGGAGGACGGCCAAGCGCTGAAGACGGCAGACGGACGAATTTACGAGGGGACGATTCTCGAGCATTTGCTTCTGCAAAACCTAGTGCCCTTCTTCCATGTCGGGGAACACAACAATATGAAGCTTGAAGGGGCCGACTGGAATGACGGTCTGGATCTAGCTCCCGACCGCGGCGAGAGTGTTGCCTTCACTGCATTTTATGGCAATAATATGAGGCAGTTAGCGGAGTTGCTGCGAAATGTACAGGAGAGTCTCGGCGTAAACCAAATCGAGCTGGCGGAAGAAATCGTGATTTTATTGGATACACTGCGTACGGCTTCCGATTACGATTCAGTAAGTGATAAGCGTGCGCTGCTGGAGAAATATTACGAAGCTTGCATTCGATCGGTAAGCGGACGCAAGGTATTGCTGCCGGTTGAAGACGTGAGCCGCGATTTGCAGCGAAAGGCCGATTGGGTCGCGGAGCATTTGCGGAAACACGAATGGATTCGCAGCGGCGAAGGCTACGAATGGTTCAACGGCTATTACAATAACAGCGGGGAGCGCGTGGAAGGGGATCATCCGAACGGCGTCCGAATGACCTTAACCGGTCAAGTGTTTACGGTGATGGGCGGAGTGGCAACGCGGGAACAGGTCGAAAAGATCGTAGCGTCCGTGAACCGCTACTTGAGGGACCCGCGTATCGGCTACCGGTTGAATTCGAACTTCGGCGGAATCCAACAAAATCTCGGCCGCGCGTTCGGGTTTGCTTTCGGGCATAAAGAGAACGGTGCAATGTTCAGCCACATGACGGTCATGTATGCAAATGCCTTGTATAAGCAGGGCTTCGTTAAGGAAGGACATGAGGTGCTGTCCTCGATTTATGAGCTCAGCACCGACTTTGAACGAAGCAGAATGTACCCGGGCATACCGGAGTATATCAATGAAAAAGGCAGGGGCATGTACCCATACCTTACCGGCTCGGCTAGCTGGCTGCTGCTGACCCAGCTGACAGAGGTGTACGGCGTTAAGGGCTCTTTGGGAGATTTGCTGCTTGAACCGAAGCTCGTAAGGAGCCAGTTTGACGAAAAGCAGCAGTCCGCAGTCACGACGCTGTTTGCAGGCAAGCTGCTGAAGATTACGTACCGAAATCCAGCGGCTAAGGAGTACGGGGAATACCGGATCGGATCGGTATTTTTAAATGGCGAGGAAATCACCGGGGAAGCGGGTCAGTCGAAACGCAGTATTTCCCGGGAGAAGCTGCTTGCTTTGGCCGGGGATGAAGTACACCACATTGAGGTGATATTGTCGTGATCCGAACCTTGGAGAACGCGTTTCTTGGTTTGGACATCGCGGACATTACCAGCTACCAAGGTGCACGTTTCGATAAAACGGGGTTCATTACCCAAGTTCGGCTAAAACACGCTGACGGCTTTCACACCTTTTGTACCTTTGAAAAGACCGACCCGGACCGGATTTGGTCCGGGGGAGCCGGTCTGTGCAACGAATTCGGCCTTTTTGCGGCGATTGGGTACGAGGAGGCGCAAATCGGCGAATTATTCCCCAAAATCGGCGTCGGATTATTAACGAAGCCGGATGAGAGTCCTTACGATTTCAGCAGAGCTTACGAAATACGACCGTTTGAGATGGACTGTGATCAGGGCGAGGACTACGTTCAATACGTGGTCCATCCTATGGAATGCCGGGGATACGCCGTTCGAATGAGCAAGCGGATTTCCCTGGAGCAGTCCCAGATTATCGTGGATTACGAGCTGGAGAACGTAGGGAGCAAAGCGATCGCGACATCGGAGTATGTCCACAACTTCTTAAGCATCAACCACCAGCCTATCGGACCGGATTACCGCTTGAAGTTTAATGTTCCTATGGAACTGAAGCAGATGGAGGAAGCGTACAGCCCACGTGTTCTTGAGGTTGGCCCGGAGGAGATTCGGTGGAAAAGCTCCCCTGAACAACCGTTTTATTGTCAATTCAAACGGTTGCAGCAGCCGGAACAGGAAGCGGGACAGGGACAAGGCCAGGAGCCTGTACGCTGGGAGCTGCTCTATTTGCCTGAACAAATCGGCGTGTGGGAGCAGTGTCATTCCCCTGTCTCAACGATTGCCTTGTGGGGGGCGGCTCATGTGGTTTCACCCGAGCTGTTTATCGATTTACAGCTGGAGCCGGGACAACGTGCGGCATGGACCCGGCGCTTTGGATTTTTTCAGCAAAGCCAGAGCCAGCGTACATAAGGGAGGATTTTGTGCTGCAAGTAATAGCTTGGTCCCGAGCCTATCTTGTTTCTTCGCACACATTAGCTTTCGAATGAACATACCAACCGAAAACGGTTTCGTTAACATCGAGCATAAAAATTTTGATGCCTGCTTGAACTATAGCTTTAGAAGGCAGCAGCAGAATAGGAAAAAACCACGCAACAAGAAATGCGTGGTTGAAGCAATACTCGATTTATTCTTGAAGTAACTTTATTTCTTTTCCGTAGAGAGCTGGCCTTCGGGCTTGCTCTCGTTTTTATCTCCATCGATCAGTCCGCGGGTTGCGGATTTAAATTCGCTGAGGGTGCGGCCGAATGCCCGGCCCAGCTCGGGAAGCTTCGACGGACCAAAAATAATGAGGGCAATGACCAAGATTAAGAGAAGACCCGGGATTCCGATATTACCGAATGGCATACTATGTCTACTCCTTTTTTAAACGCGGCCCCGCCTCCGAGGAAAGCAGGGCCGCATCGTGCTGTGAATTTAACCGAATTTGAAGCCGCTAATCGCGACGACGCCGCAGCGGGCCTTTTTGTCGCCCGGACGATGCGGCCATGTGCTTGTCGGGTTGTTCAGATCCTCAGTCATTTCGCCAGGGTGCTGGACGGACAGGAACAAGGTGCGCTCATCCGGCGTGAAGAACGGGCCGGTTAATTCTGCGTCTTTTGGTCCGGATGCAAACTGTTGGGCTTCACCCATGCTCGGTCCTGTGGTCGGAATGACGAACAGGCCGTTGTTCATGAATGATTTGTATACACCCTTGTTATGGCTCGACGTGGAAATATCGGTTACGACCCACAGATTACCGTTGGAGTCGAAGGCCAGGTTGTCCGGCGAGGAGAACCCGGATTGGCGGCCGCCTGCCGCAAAAATTTCAAAGTCAAAGCCGGACGAGCCGAGGTCGTTGTCATTTTCAAAAATCCGAGTAATATGGCCATGAATATTGCCATGCGCATCATTGTTCGTGTGGCAGATAAACACGGTGTTGTCAAAAGGAGAAATTTCGATATCCTCCGGACGGTCTGTCGGTGTTCCGCCTAAGATGAGCGCAGCCTCGTGGCAGTTGGTCACAACATCGCCTTGACTCTTGAACTTGGCCAGCAGCTCGTCACGAGTGCTTTTTACACCGCTTGGCGCTTTAAACTTTTCGTTTGCGAGCGCTTTGGAGAGCGCTTCAAAGGTTACTGGAACCCATTCGCCCTTTTTAAAGTTGGCAACATAAAGCGTACCTTCCTCGAGCAGGGCGGAGTTGCCGCGGCCTTTAGCCGGATCGTACTTGCCCTTGGAAACAAATTTATACACGCAAGCGTCCTTCTTGTCGTCACCCATATATACGACGACGCGCTTATCAGCGGTCAAACCCATTGCGGTATTTTCGTGATTGAAGCGTCCCAGAGCGGTGTGCTTCTTGAGGTAGCTGCCGTCGAAAGGATCCACTTCGATGACCCAGCCATAATGCGTCAGAGGAAGATTGTTCTCCTCTGCGGTGTCGCTGAAGTTTTCCTCACAGGACAGCACCGTGTTCCAGAATGTAACGCCGCCGGAGCAATTCGCAAAGGTCCCTTGCGCCGTCGTTGCGTTTTGAAGAGCAGGAATTCCTCTAGCCGGACCGGTAATTTCAAAGGTTGAGAAGCCGGTGATGCGTCGCGCATATTTAGAAGTCGTGTCGAGCTTCCAAACGCCGTCCTGATCCTGGAACACCTCGGTCACCGACATGCCTTGATAATATAGATCCTTGTCTTTCTGCTCCTTGGTCTTGCCGCTGTCAGCAATCGGCCCCAAGGCAAAAATATTTGTATATTCATGGTTGGTTACAAGCAGGCCGCGGGTACTCGAGCCGTCAATCGGGAAGAAAGCATTGTAGTCTGCTCCTTGACCGAACTTTTCACCGGCTTGGTTAATTACATCATCAAAGGCTGCAACGACGTCATAGCGGTAGCCTTCCGGAAGTACGAGCTTGTCTTCTTTCGAGGGCGAGATCGGTTGGAAGTATCCGCTTACTTTATTGGTTTTAAAGCCAAACATGTGGTCGGCGGAAGGCGACATTGCGGAGGCTTTGCCCTCAAGCACGCCAAGACCGGAGGATGCTGCGGCTAATGCGGCGGCTCCAGTTCCAAGGTAAGACAAAAAGGTGCGGCGATCCATTCTCTTTTCCAAAACTCTCACTCCCATAGGAAAAAATGTTTTCTTGGGACAAGCTTAGGCGGAAAATGTTATCGCTGTATTAAGGATATATTTGGAATTTGTAAATAAAAATTTCATTTAAAGAATGAGTCTCAAATATAAGCTATTATAAAAGAAATCGAGACGACCTGGGGACCGCTTCCCTTTTTTCTGTAAATTGAGTAAGCTTTTCTAAAGTCTCATGGTTCATTCATACGAATAGATAAAAGCTATGGAGGTTGATGGGATGGAAAAAAGCTATGTGCTTGCTTTGGATCAAGGAACGACGAGCTCGCGGGCGATCTTATTCGATCATGGAGGGAAGATCGTCGGCACCGCGCAAAAGGAATTTACGCAACTGTATCCGCAGCCCGGCTGGGTGGAGCATGATGCGATGGAAATATGGGGGACGCAGAGCGGGGTTGCACGCGAGGTGCTGGAGCGAACGGGCGTAAGACCGCAGGAAATTGCGGCCCTTGGCATTACCAACCAGCGGGAAACGGCCGTTGTATGGGATAAACAAACGGGAAAGCCGATTCATCCGGCGATCGTATGGCAGGATCGGCGTACCGCCGGGATTTGCGATGAGCTGAAGGCGAAGGGGCTTGAGCCGTATATTCGGGAAACGACGGGCCTTGTTGTAGACGCTTACTTTTCGGGAACGAAGGTGAAGTGGATCCTCGACCATGTCGAGGGGGCAAGAGAAAGGGCGCAGCGCGGTGAGCTGCTGTTCGGTACGATCGATACGTGGCTCATCTGGAACTTAACACGTGGAAAAATGCATGTCACGGATTATTCGAACGCTTCCCGTACGATGCTCTACAATATTCATGAGCTATGCTGGGACGAAAAGCTGCTTCAGGAGCTGGACATCCCCGAAGCGATGCTGCCAATGGTCCGGCCCTCAGTCGGAGCCTTTGGGGTGACGGATCCGCAAACGTTCGGCGGAGCGGGGATCCCTATTGCGGGCGTTGCGGGTGATCAGCATGCGGCCCTCTTCGGGCAAAGGTGCTTTGCGTCCGGCATGGTGAAAAATACATACGGTACCGGCTGTTTTTTGCTGATGAATACAGGGACGAAAGCCGTCCAATCCAAATCGGGACTGCTGACCACCATTGCGTGGGGAATGGACGGGCGAGTCGAATATGCTCTCGAGGGCAGCATCTTTATTGCGGGAGCCGCCATTCAATGGCTTCGGGACGGGCTCAAGCTGATCGATTCGGCGGGAGATTCGGAATTTTATGCTTCGAAAGTAGAGGATACGGACGGAGTGTATGTGGTTCCGGCCTTTGCAGGGCTGGGGGCGCCGTATTGGGATATGTACGCGCGCGGCGCGATATTCGGCCTTACCCGTGGTACGAGCAAGGAGCATCTAATCCAAGCGACGCTGCATTCTTTAGCATATCAAACGAAAGACGTAATCGGCGCAATGGAGCAGGACTCGGGCCTGAAGCTGCAGGCGCTGCGTGTGGATGGAGGAGCTACGGCGAATCGGCTGCTGATGCAATTTCAAGCCGATCTGCTCGGCGTAGAGGTGCAGCGTCCGCATGTGACGGAAACGACGGCGCTTGGCGCCGCTTATATGGCCGGGATCAGCGTCGGCTTCTGGGATAAGGCGGAGCTTGGCAGCAGAACGGCGGAGCTCACGTTGTTTGAACCGAAGATGGAGCAGGCAACCCGCGATAAGCTGTACAAGGGGTGGAAAAAAGCCGTTAAGCGGACGATGCAATGGGAAAAGGATGAGGATGAATGATAAAGGCGCAAACGATCATCCCCGGAGTACGGAGCTTAAAAGAGCTGGAATCTGCGCTGCAGTCGCAGGAAAACATCATTTTCCTGCTGGAGGGGGAGCTGATTCAGCTTCAGGGGGTTGTCGAGTCGGTGAAAAGAGCAGGCAAAAAAATATTTTTGCATCTGGACATGGTCAAGGGAATCAAAGAAGATGAGGCCTCGATTCATTTTTTGTCCAAGGTGATTAAGATCGACGGCGTCATCAGCACACGTTCGTCCAGTCTGCTCAATGCCAAAAAATACGGCCTCGCCGCCATTCAGCGCGGATTTTTGATCGACTCCCACTCTACCCAGACGATTATCAATACGGCAAAGCATGTCAAACCGGATTATATTGAAATTTTACCGAGCTACTCCCATCCGCAAATCCGGGTGATAAAAGAGGAAACGGGATTGGACATCATTCTCGGCGGCTTCATTGAAAGCAAACAGGATTGCGAGCTGCTGTTCAATGCCGGAGCAATTGCGGTTTCCACAAGTAAGCCAGCGCTTTGGAAGCAGTGACCGTTATGGCGCAGTCTGCGCTTTCCCTGGCCGGTATCCGATTATCGCAGTTAGAGTACCGGTCCGCCGTTGACAATGCACCGCATTCATAGTAGGGTAAAAGGTAAGTAAATACTCATGTGACGGAGACGAAGAGACCACACCATTACGATCCTTAGTTCACTAGGGATGTGTTTGGTGTGTTTTTTTGTTCCCAAAAAAAGAAAAAATTTTATTCAGGGTTCGGACGATGGGAGGAAAGCATCAATGAGTGAAACTATGGAGACGAAATCATTTTCCAGTGTAAAAAGAACAGATCTATTCCACAGCTTGGACGGAAGCCAGGTTGATTTGCTTGTCGTCGGCGGGGGGATTACCGGCAGCGGAATCGCGCTCGACGCGGCCAGCCGGGGGATGAAGGTTGTGCTGGTCGATATGCAGGATTTTGCTGCGGGGACGTCAAGCCGTTCCACCAAGCTCGTACACGGCGGGCTTCGCTACCTGAAAAACCTCGAGGTGAAGATGGTTGCCGAGGTCGGAAAAGAACGAGCCATTGTATACGAAAACGGTCCGCATGTCACAACGCCGGAGTGGATGCTGCTGCCGATATATAAAAACGGTACGTTCGGGACGTTTTCGACCGCGGCGGGTTTGCTGCTTTACGATTATTTAGCAGGTGTAAAGCGGAGTGAACGGCGAACGATGCTCCGCCGCGAAGAGACGCTGCGCAAGGAGCCGCTGCTTCAGCAGGAAGGTCTCAAGGGCGGCGGCTACTACGTAGAATACCGCACGGATGACGCCAGGCTGACGATTGAGGTGCTGAAAAAGGCGGTCGAGCTCGGCGCAACGGCGATGAATTATGCGAAGGTGGAGCAGCTGCTGTACCACGAAGGCAGGGTGGCGGGAGCCCGCATTGTAGATCAACTGTCCGGGCGTCAGGCGGAGGTGTTTGCGAAGAAGGTGGTGAATGCCGCCGGCCCTTGGGTTGATTCGCTTCGGGAGCTTGATCGTTCCAAGCAGGGAAAGCAGCTCCGGCTAACGAAAGGTGTTCATATCGTGATCGACCAAAGCCGCTTTCCGCTGAAGCAGGCAATCTATTTTGATACGCCGGATAAAAGGATGGTGTTCGCCATTCCGCGCGGCGGTAAGGCTTATGTCGGGACGACAGACACCTTTTACGACGGGGATACGGCTCATCCGAAGATGTCGGCACAGGACCGGCAGTATTTGATTAAGGCCGTAAACGATATGTTTCCAAGTGTGCGGCTCACGGAAGTGGACATTGAATCGAGCTGGGCAGGCGTCCGGCCGCTTATTTATGAGGAAGGCAAGGACCCGTCGGAAATTTCCCGAAAGGATGAAATTTGGCAGTCCGCTTCGGGGCTTCTTACGATTGCCGGAGGAAAGCTCACAGGCTATCGCAAGATGGCGGAGCTGGTAGTGGATAAAGTCTCGGAGCAGCTGCGTCAGGAGCTGGGGACGGTTTATCTGCCCTGCCGAACCCGAACGCTGCCGATTTCGGGCGGTGATGTCGGCGGGGGAGCGGGCTTTTCCAAGTATGTGCAGCAGGTAGAAGGTGCCGGGACAGCAGGTTTGGAGAATAGCGCGGTTCGGCGTTTGGCGCAAATGTACGGCTCCAACAGCTCCAAGGTGTTGAAAACAGCGAATTCGGCGGGTTCAATGAGAGCAGAGCAGGTTGGTTTGCCTCTGGAGCTTTATTCGATGCTTCTCTATTCTATAGAAGAGGAGATGACGGTGAAGCCGGTTGATTTCTGGATTCGCCGTACGGGAGCGTTGTATTTTCAGATAGATCAAGTGAGGCAGTATAAAGATCAGGTGCACAAGTGCATGAAGGATGCTTTGGGCTGGGATGAGGCGACTTCCGAGGCCTATATGGCTGAGCTGGAGCGGGAGCTGCATGACGCAGTGGTGCCGCAGGATGGGATAACCGGATAACACGATTCGCCGTTTGTTTTTGGGAGCCTCCCACATTGGGGGGCTTCTTTTTTTGACAGGCTGTCTTTTATATGGCATATTTTCTTAATGGCAAAGGAGAACCTTTGCATGGGCATAGAGGTGTAACGCGGGGGCTGACTTTCGGCGGGCCGAACGCGAGATCGGATATATTTTATAAACAAGGAGAAAGGGGTTTTTCGATGGCGGAACGCGACCGCGGATTGGACATATACCGCGGACTCATCATGCTTTACATTGTCGGCGTTATTCATGTGCTGTTTTGGTACAACCCGTTCGAGACGACGCTAAAGTCATTTTTATTGTTCGAGATGGCGATTATCTTTTTTATTACGGGGGCGAGCCAAACCTACAGCAGGCCGAAATCGCTGCTTTCTTTCTATTACACGAGGTACGGACGGATTCTCATTCCTTATTTCGTGTACAGCATCGTATGTTTGCTGCTGATTTTCGTGATGGCGGAAAGGCAGGGTACCTTCTTGGAAGGGTACACGCAGCTTGAGGTCATCCGCCACTGGCTGGACCCGTTTGGAGGGCATCCGTCGAATGTCGCTTATATCGCTTGGCACATTTGGTTTGTTCCGGTTTATTTGATCGTGGTGCTTTTTACGCCATTGGCGTACAGTATTTTTCAGAGGGCGAAAGGGTTTGTGAGAGTGCTGCCGGCGGTTTTTCTTGCAGGAGTCGTCTATTGGAGCGATTTTCACTACACCTTGATCGGAGTTTATGAGTACGTTAAGTTTTTAGCCTTTTACCTGTTTTGGGTTTATATCGGCTTCTACTACCGGATTATCGTGGAAAAAGCGTATGCGAAATGGGTCATTCTCGCTTTGGCGCTCCTTTCCTTCGCAGCTATGTACTTTCTGTTCCAAACGGGGATATACCCGTATGATATGCAGTACAATAAATTTCCGCCGAAGCTGATCTTTTTGTTTTTCTGTTTCGGAATGTTCGGACTTCTGATCTTCGGCACGCCGATTTATAAGGGACTATATCGGATTCCAGGGATCAAGCAGGTGATTGATCAATATTCGAATTATAGCCTTACGGTATATTTATACCATCCGTTCGCGTTTTTTGCAGTCAGCATGCTGTTCCGCAAGGTACCGCTGCTGCAAATGCTAACGGCTAATAAAATCGTGCTGACCGCCGTATATTTTGTTATGACGGTGGTGCTGGTGTACTTGCTGCCTTTTATATTTGGACGGTTTGAGAGAGTGAAGCTGCCTTACGCTTCAAAGCTATAGTCAGAGGGGGCCCATAAGGGTCCCTTTTTTATGTAAATCGAAAAAATGTAAACGCAAAATCAAAAGATCCTCTCATATGAATCCTTCATCGCTTTCATTACAATATGGATATTGGGTGGGAAGCTTGCGATTGAGGCAGAACTTAAAGCTGCATAGCTGCTGCAAAAATAAACGAGAGTAATGGATCGGATAAAGCGGCAGCACGACGGGTTGTCCCCAAACATTGTTACAAGGAGCTGGAGCAAGCATGGCAATTATCCAATTTCCGAAGGATTTTTTATGGGGAGCGGCAACCGCTGCTTACCAAATTGAAGGCGCGCACGACAAGGATGGGCGCGGCACGTCTATTTGGGATACGTTCAGCCGAATTCCCGGCAAAGTAAAAAACGGCGACAACGGGGATATCGCCTGCGATAGCTATAACCGTTACGAGCAGGATATCGCGCTGCTGAAAGGGCTGGGCGTCGGTGCATACCGTTTTTCTGCGGCATGGCCGCGTATTTTTCCGAACGGCACTGGAGAAATCAATCGGGCGGGACTCGATTATTATCACCGGCTCGTTGACGGATTGCTGGCCAAGGGGATCGAGCCTTACTGCACGCTTTATCATTGGGATCTGCCGCAGGCGCTGCAGGATCGCGGCGGCTGGAACAACCGTGAGACAATTGACGCATTTACAGCGTATTGCGAGCCCATGTTTAAGGAGTTCGGAGGCAAGATCAAGCATTGGTTTACGATCAACGAGCCTTGGTGTGTGTCCTTTTTATCGAACTATATTGGCGCCCATGCACCGGGGAACCGCGATTTGCAGCTGGCAACGAATGTAGCGCATCATTTGCTGGTTGCTCACGGCTCCGCAGTGCGCAAATTCCGCGAGCTTGGTATCGAGGGGAAGATCGGCTACGCTCCGAATGTGACTTGGATCGAGCCGTACAGCAGCCGCCAAGAAGACATTGATGCGAGCCGCCGTGCGACAGGCTGGTTCGTGGAATGGTTCCTTGATCCTGTGTTTAAGGGCGAATACCCGGAATTTCTGGTGGAATGGTTTGCCGGCAAGGGAGTGACGGTTCCTATTCTTGAAGGGGATATGGAAATCATTACGCAGCCGCTGGACTTTGTCGGCATTAATTATTACACAGGCAATGTCGGCCGTTATCAAAAGGATGAAGGGCTGCTCGACTGTGAAAATATCGACGAAGGCTATGAAAAGACCGATATAGACTGGTTCATTTATCCGCGAGGCTTTTATAAGGTGCTGACGTATATTCATGAGCGGTACGGAAATGTGCCGATCTATATTACCGAAAACGGCGCCTGCTTTAATGACGAGCCGGTGGACGGCCGCGTTCGCGACGAGCGCCGTATTGATTATTTGAAACGCCACCTGACACAGCTGGAGCGGGCAATCGCTTCGGGTGTTCCGGTTTCGGGTTATTTTACATGGTCACTAATGGATAACTTTGAATGGGCGGAAGGCTACTCGAAACGGTTCGGTCTCGTTCATGTCGATTACAACACGCTAAAGCGAACGCCAAAGGACAGCTATTATTGGTATAAGCATATTGCTCGTACAAATTGGTTCGAGGTGTAACGAAGAAAGAGTATGGATTCTAGGGAGCAAATTCTTGCCGCCTATTTGGCAGGCAGACGTATTGCAGAAAAACGAATCTTGACGTACTCCTCCTTTTGTTGTAAATTAGTTGAAAATTTATACAAAAAAAAGCGATGACCGCAGAATGATGTTTCATGTCCGTACCTCCAGAGAGGAAATCCTTGCGCTGAAAGATTTCCGGCACGGCGAAACGTCTCCCGCTTCGGTAGCTGCTTAGGTGAACTATAATTTAGCCTGAGCCGGGGGATTCCCCGTTATGAAGGAGAGAAGCATACGATACGTATGCTTAAATTTAGGGTGGTACCACGGCGCATTCGTCCCTGACGAATGCGTCTTTTTGCGCTTTTAGCAGAGGTTGATGCGGGGAAATTTCAGTTCATCCAGGAGAGGGGATCGTTCTTATGAAGCAAGATAAGCTTTTTCTTCCGACACTGCGCGAAGCGCCGTCCGATGCCGAAGCGGTAAGCCATCAGCTGCTGCTGCGGGCCGGGTATATACGCCAAACGGCGTCAGGCATTTATTCGTATTTGCCCCTAGGCTGGCGCGTGCTGCGGAAGGTATCGGAGATTGTAAGAGAGGAAATGGATCGAATCGACGCGCAAGAGCTTCTGATGCCGGCGATGCAGCCGACGGAGCTTTGGAAGGAGTCGGGGAGGTACCATGTGTACGGGCAGGAGCTGATTCGTTTTCACGATCGCCATGATCGTGAATTTGCTCTGGGACCGACGCATGAAGAAGTGATTACCACCTTAGTTCGCAGTGAGGTGAGCTCTTATCGACAGCTGCCCTTAACCCTGTATCAAATCCAAACGAAGTTTCGGGATGAAAGACGGCCTCGATTTGGACTGCTTCGCGGCAGGGAGTTTTTAATGAAGGATGCTTATTCCTTTCACCGCAGCTGGGAGGAGCTGGACGGTACATACCGGAGGATGCATCAGGCCTATAGGGCCATTTTCCAAAGATGCGGGCTCGATTTCCGGGCAGTCGAGGCTGATGCCGGGGCAATTGGCGGGGAAGGTGGCACCCACGAATTTATGGCGCTGGCGGATATTGGGGAAGACACGGTCGTTAGCTGCGACAGCTGCGATTATGCGGCGAATTTGGAGAAAGCGACGGCGGCCCGTCACATTCGTGTAGAAGAAGACAGGACGATTGCTGCCGCCCGAGCTTTTGAGAAGCTTCATACACCCGGGGTAAAAACCATTCGTGAGCTTGTTACTTTTACAGGCTTGGAAGCGGATCGTTTGGTCAAAACATTAATTTATGAAGCGGATGGGCAGCCGGTTGCTGTGCTGATCCGGGGGGATCATGAGGTGAATGAAACGAAGCTGAAGCATGTGCTTCAAGCGGAGGAGCTTGCTCTTGCAGACGCTGCTATAACCGAGCGGGTCACAGGTGCGCCAGTCGGCTTTGCAGGACCGGTCGGCTTGCACATTCCGATTGTTATCGATTGTGAAGCGGCCGATTTACCGTCGATGATCGTCGGCGCGAATGAGGATAGCTATCACTTTAGTCAGGTTGTGGCGGGCAGAGATTTTGTCCCTCATACGGTCGCGGATGTGCGCAATGCAGCCGAGGGAGACCGGTGTCTCGCCTGCGGCGGGCGGTTGGAGTTTCATCGGGGAATTGAGGTCGGACATATCTTCAAGCTCGGCACGAAGTACAGCGAGAAGCTTGGAGCGAGCGTCACGGATGAATCCGGTCAAGAGAAACCACTGATCATGGGCTGCTACGGAATCGGGATTTCCCGGATTTTATCCGCTGTCGTCGAGCAAAACCAGGATGAGAACGGGATCATCTGGCCTGCGGCGATCGCGCCTTTTCATGTTCATATCGTTGTTGTGTCTATTAAGGATGAAGTGCAGACGGCGCTTGCCCGGCAGATCTACCAGAGCTTGCGCAGGGCCGGGCTTGACGTTCTGCTGGATGACCGCGAGGAGCGGGTTGGCGTGAAGCTGAAGGATGCCGATCTGGTCGGTATTCCGGTTCGGATTGTGGTTGGCAAGTATGCTGCTGATGGGCGTGTGGAGTGGAAAATGCGCACGGAGAGGGAAGCGATGCTTTTGGGCGTGGAGGAAGCCTGCGCAATGGCGAAGGAAATGCGGCAGAAGTGGGAGAGCATGGGCGGCGGAGAATGAGGGCTGAGGATGCTGATTTGCGGATCGCCGCAGAAGCACGGTTGACAAGAAGAGTGGTGTTTTAGGGGGGACGTACATGGAGTATGGTGCTGGCGCAGGTTCAGGTGTGGAGGCGGACGACCATGGGGGCGCTAAATCCTAGTGGAAATGGCGGCTGCGGCCTACCGCTTTGATGCAACTTTCTTCTTCTTTTTTTAGTCTGGTAGGTAAAGGGGGAAGGGTTATGCAAAAGCTGCTGCTTTATGTATGTGTCTTGCTAATGCTGTGTTCTGCTGGTGGGGCTGTCTTGTTTCCCGCGAGTGCATCCGCACTTTCGTGTGCGAGGATTCCGACGATCGAAGAGGCCTTTGAGAATTACGATGGGGTTGTCGTCGGTACGGTTGAGAAGGTAAACCGGAAGAAAGAGTGGAACGAGCTGACGATTTCGGTGCGAAAAAGCTATAAGGGCGTCGAGAAGCAAAACATCGTAGCTACGGAAGATATGACTTGGGGAGCTTTAAATGGGCCAAGTGTTAAAGGTACGCAATACCTCTTTTTCCTTCGAAAAGTAGACGATCGCTGGCAAAATCCCTTGTGCTCGCCATCGAAAGAGCTTTCGATTCAGCAGGATGTGCCTGAGTTTCTTCATGGCAAGGAAGAGCTTGTCTTGAAGCCGCCAGTCGAGCTGACGGTATCCTCAAATACGCAGGGAGCGTTGATATATGGGATAGCCGGAGGGGTAGGGGGACTTGCGCTGTTTGGCGGGATTTTGTTTTGGGTGCTCAAAAGCCGTAGGGATAAGCGGTCAAGGTAGAGTAGAAGGAGCAATAATGGGGATAAGCAGTTTATGAGTAACATGATTGGATAGAGAGAGGCACGCTTACATGCAGACGTAGAAAATCGCTGGCGGCGGGAACCCTTGGGTTTCCAGCTGCGAGCGATTTTTTTTTCTGTAATTGAGCGGGCAAGCCCGATCATGGCAGGTGGGGCAGAGGGGAGGGAGGAGCAGGGCAGAACTGAGCGGTAGGAGCAGGAGTAGGCCAGGAGAAAGGCAGGGCAGGGTAAGGAAGGGCATGGCATGAGCAGTACAGGAGCAGGCCAAGGTAGGACAGATCTGGACAAGAAAGAACAAATCAGAGCAGAACAGATCAGAACAGAACAGAACAGAAGATCAGTGCAGATTAGGATGACTTAGTGCAAGAAATAGCTTTTCAGTTTGGTCACCTGAAGGTTGGAGGTGCTACCGAGCGTCAAGGAGCGGCAGTCGGCTCAGGTCCTGGAGGGGATAATACAAATAACTGGTACTAATTTCCGGAGTGAGGGATTAACGCGCTCTATAATACAAATCATTTGTATAAATGGAGGCGAGAACGGCTCCATGGAGGCTTATGCGGGGAAATAATACAAATAATTTGTATAGCATGCCCGCCATCCTGTTGCCTAGGAAAAACAATACAAAAAATTTGTATTGTTTGGGGCGATCAGTTCGGTGAACCGACCCTCGGGTTAGGCAACAAGCCGTAAGATTCACCGATTAGATGGAACCACTGGCACCCTTTCCAGCATATGTTGCTTAATAAATTAGTAGATGCTAATATGTTCATATTAGCCGTGCCTAATGTGTTGGAGGTGTTTAGCAGCATGAGTGATGAATTTTTGGACTTAAAGGTAAAGCTCCTGAAGGGCTTATCGGATAAAACGCGATTGCAAATTGTACAGTGTGTTCGAGATCGGGAGAAGACGGTATCCGAAATTGTCGGAGAGCTAAAAGGGAATCAATCGAATATTTCCCAGCACCTCGCGTGCTTAAAAGGCTGTGGTATCGTAGCTGGACGGCAGGTGGGAAAATATACGTATTACAGTATTCGGCATGAACAGATTCGGGTGCTGCTGCAGCAGGTGGACGAGGTCCTGTCCTTCATTCATGCGGAGGTGCGTGACTGCGAGAAAACGGAGTGGTGTCTCAATCTCAAGGAGGAAGGAGAATTGAAGAATGGCAGAGCAGGAGCATAATAAGAAGCTGACATTCAAGAAAAACCTCCCCTTTGAGGTGGTCGGAACGGGACAGCAGCCGGAGTGGGATGAACATTCCGGGCGAGGAAAGACGATAAAACCCGAAGACTTAGACTCCCTAGTGGAAAAGGACTGCTGTGAATCGGACTGCTGCGCTTCTTCAGCGGAAAACACCGAATTAAGCAAGAAGATAGAAGTGGAATCCTGCTGTGAATCGGACTGCTGCTCCGGCTCTGGCTCGGCGAATTCCACCGAATTGAACAGCAGGCAGACGGAGGAGGGGGTGCGCATGGAATACCGGATTTCCGGTATGGACTGCAGCTCCTGCGCGGCAACGCTGGAGAAGGGCGTTGGCAAGCTGGAGGGGGTCGCTTCCGTATCCGTTCAGTTCAGCACAGCCAAAATGCAGGTAACCGTGCAAGACCGCTCCACCCTTGAACGGGTCGAGGCCCAGGTCCGAAAGCTTGGCTATGATGCGGAGCCCGTTGCAGCCGGGGGTACGGGCAAAGGCCAAACCTACCTTATCGAAGGAATGGATTGCGGTTCCTGTGCCGCTACCCTTGAAAAACACATGCGTACTCTGCCGCAGGTGCACCGAGTCAGCGTGAGCTTTGCAACGGGAAAAATGCAAATCGAGCATGATTTGCCGCCGGAAGAGATTGTCCGAGAGGTTTCAAAGGCCGGGTACCGTGCCTCATTGGCGTCAAGAGGCAAGGAGGTAGAGCAAAGCCGCTCGCAGAAAGGGTCCTCGTTAACCGTTTTTTCCGGTATTTTGCTTATACTTGGCTTTGTTGGATCGTTGACTGGTGTACAGGAGACTTTGGTGAACCTGCTTTACGCTGTGTCCATCATTGCGGGAGGTTTCAAGCCTGCTAAAAGCGCTTTTTACGCGGTGAAAAGCGGGTCACTGGACATGAACGTGCTGATGACGGCTGCGGCTCTCGGTGCTGCGGCGATCGGGGAATGGTTTGAAGGGGCTACCGTGGTGTGGTTATTTGCATTAGGCAATGTGCTCCAAACGAGGTCTATCGAACGGACGCGGGAATCGATTCGCAGCTTAATGAAGCTGGCGCCGCCGGAAGCGTGGGTTAAGAAAGGGCAGGAGCTCGTTCGCACGCCGGTGGAACGAATCTCGGTTGGAGATAGGATTGTAGTGAAGCCAGGAGAAAAGATTGCCTTGGATGGAGTGGTCGTCAGCGGAGCTTCCTCCGTCAATCAGGCGCCGATAACCGGCGAATCGCTGCCAGTGGATAAAGAGCAGGGAAGCCCGGTATACGCAGGCACGGTGAACGAAAGCGGCTCGTTGGAAATTAAGGTCACGAAGCTGGTCGAGGATACAACGATCGCTAAAATTATTCACTTAGTTGAAGAAGCGCAGGAGAAGAAGGCTCCTTCCGAGGCTTTTGTCGACCGCTTTGCCAAAATATATACACCGATCGTATTTGTGCTGGCATTGATTTTGATGGTTTTTCCTCCGTTATTCGGAGTGGGCTCATGGGGCGATTGGTTTTATAAGGGGCTTGAGCTGCTTGTCGTTGCTTGTCCGTGCGCATTGGTCATTTCCACTCCGGTTGCGATTGTATCCGCAATCGGGAATGCGGCCAGAAACGGTGTATTGATCAAAGGCGGCACGTTTTTGGAAATTGCCGGTTCTTTACAGGCGGTTGCCTTTGATAAAACAGGTACCTTAACCGAAGGGAAGCCAAAGGTATCTGCAATTTTTACGGAGAGCGGAGTCTCGGAGGAGGAGCTGCTTGCGGTTGCGCGAACCATTGAGGAGCACTCTAAGCACCCGATCGCGGCCGCTGTGCTTGAATACGCGCGGCAGCGCGGGATCGATACCCGACCGGGGCAATCCTTCCGGTCGATTGCCGGTAAAGGCGCAAAGGCTGAGATCGGCGGAATGGACTACTACGTTGGAAATCACAAGCTGTTTAACGAGCTGCTGGTTGACGTAGACAGCAGCATGGAAGCAACAGCCGCAACCCTGCAAAACGAAGGCAGTACCTTGGTCTTTGTTGGAACCGCCGAACGGATTCTGGGTCTGATAGCAGTTGCGGATTCGATAAGAAAGACGAGTGTTCACGCGCTTGCAGGACTTAAGCGGGCCGGCATCGAGCAGATTGTGATGCTGACGGGGGATAATGAAGGAACGGCACGTAAGGTTGCCGGGCTAACCGGAGTAGATCGTTATTTTGCAGACCTGCTGCCTGAAGAAAAGGTGAAGGCAGTTCAGCAGCTTCAGTCCGAAGGGAAGCGGGTCGCGATGGTGGGCGACGGGATTAATGACGCGCCTGCGCTGGCTTCGGCGGATTTAGGCATTGCGATGGGCGGAGCCGGAACGGATACAGCGATGGAAACAGCTGATATTGTGCTGATGGCTGACAACTTAGAGAAGCTGCCGCATACGGTACGGCTAAGCCGCAAAGCGCTGGCAATCATTAAGCAGAACATTTGGTTTTCCATTGCGATCAAGGCAGCTGCGCTTATGCTTATCTTCCCCGGATGGTTAACACTATGGGCCGCTGTAATGAGCGATACAGGGGCAGCGTTAATCGTTATACTGAACAGCATGAGATTGCTTCGTATGAAATAAATAACATTTCATGTGGAAATAAATCTCTATAAGAGGTGGTTCAGAGCAATCTGGCCGCCTTTTTTTAACGTTATTGAATTTATAAGTTTCGCTAAGGTCGGAACGAGTAAATTCTATACCAAGGAAAACTACCGCTTAATGACGTACCCGCTTCTTTGAAAGGACTTCGATAGAAGTTTTTCTTATTTGCGAGGGATTCAAGCTTCACAAGTTTTCAGGCTGCTAAATGAGATTTCCGGAAGCAAGCAGGAGATAGGATAAAATGCACCCGATCCATTCCATTGCTTCAAAACTGGCATCCGTGCAGGGGTACATGCACACCCGTCAATTCGGTAACCGCCATAAGCTGTACGGTGTTGTTTTACAGAAATTGGCGGAGGTGCAATTTTGATTCAGCTGATTAGCCCGATCAACGAGAAGTCGATCCGTCCACACGCAGGTAAGCCGGTATGCGCCGTGATGAAAGACGGTACGCATGTGTTTGGTTACGTAGATGGAGTCCGCGACGGTAAGCTTTATTTTTCGAATTCTGCCTATGGAATAGGGACTTTGTCGACAAGCGCGTATCAGGCGAAAAGACAGCTTGAGCGCAAAATGTCCGGTCCTAAATCATCAGCCTTCGGTTATGGAGGTTATTCAGGGTGCGGTTTTGGAGTAGCGTGGGATATTGTGCTGATCTCCTTATTATTTCTGCTGCCATTTCTATGGTTCTAGAGCTTTGGACTCAGGTGAAAATTGGAATTCGACATTTTTCGATTTATATTTACATCTTTTGATAGGCTGTGCTATTCTTGATCTAGATGTAAAGATTACAATATAGCAAGACGAAACAACTAAATAATTTATCATGGACCACCATTGTCCAGGGCAAACTTATTGAAAGATAAGGACGCAAAGCTACGGGTCTAACGCGAAAGCTAAGATAGCCGGGTTGCCAACGGGGAACAGGGTTTGTTTAACTACCCCCTATTTTTACGTGGGTAGTTTTTATTTTGTCATGTCCCAATGTCGATGCCCGCTAAACTGATATTTTGTTAAGGAAGTGACGACATGAGATTTATCCCTATTACACAATACGATGAACGAACGATGGTGCTCGCCAAACCGGTTTATGACAATAAACGCAGAATGCTGCTTGGCGCTAATACGACGATTCATCCCAAATACCTGGAAAAGCTTATCCAGCTCGGCATCAAGCAGCTGATCATTGAAGATGCCGAATCCAAAGGGATTACGTTGGAAGAGCTGATGGACATGCCTACTTGGATGGACGTTGTGGATAATGTACAACAGGCGTATGAAGCGGTCCGAATGAAAAAGCCGTTTCCGACGAAACCGGTACTCATGGGCGCTGGCCGGCTGATCGTTGAAATTAACAGCCGTCCTGTCGTTATACCGGTGCCAAGCAAAACAGCGGCCGATGAAGTGAAGCCTTATGCGCACCCCGTTAACGTTGCCTTAATGGCACTGCAGGTAGGAAAGGCACTTGGATATAACGAGCTCATGCTTCGCGATTTGGCCGTTGGGGCACTCCTTCATGATATTGGCAAGGCAGCAGCCGCACATGAAAAGGACCATCCGGAAGCGGGCTTCAACGTCATTCGCGGCATCCGCGAATTTAGTCTGCTTGCCGCGCACGTCGCTTTCCAGCATCATGAAATGCTGGACGGATCCGGTTATCCGCGGGCAATTGCAGGGCAGACGCTTCACGATTACGCCCAAATTGTCGGGATTTGCAACCGTTTTGAAAATATGGTCACGGATGAAGATGTGCCTCCGCATGAAGCGATGGAGCGCATTATGGCATTAAGCAGCATGAAATACAGTACCGAAATTGTTCAAGCTTTTGTTCGGGCAATTCCGTCCTACCCGCCAGGTACGAAAATTATGATGCAGAACGGGGAAGAGGCGATTGTAACGAAAATTACGAGCCATATGCAAAGACCCGTGGTCAGGTTCATTTCGAGCGGAAAAGAAATTTCTTTGGCGGATAACCCTACGCTGATGATTGCCGGAAGTAATTAAACGACCACCCAAGCTGGAGCCGTAAGGCTCCTTCTTTTTTGTCCCAAAAAGGCATATACATGCTGGTAGACCATGGATGACAAGGAGGGAGTCCGGTGAGGCGAAGACGTTGGGGGAGCCGCTGGAGAAGCCCGTGGAAAACTCAAACGGGGGCTCAATGGAATAACCATTGGAAAAGCCGCAATCCGGGCAAGAAAGGCAAACGCAGGAATGCTGTCTTTCTTGTTCTTGTAATCATGTTCGTTTTGACAGTGCAAACCTTCTTATTTGTGGAAAAAAATTTACGCGAGCCATTAATGAGCATTGCGCAGATTCGAATCAAGCAGGTTGCGACCGATGCGATTAATAAAGCGATGACGGAAAAAATATCGCAGGGTACCAATTTCGAACGGCTCATCGACTGGAAAATGGATAACAACGGGAAAATAACAGGCTTTATGCTGAATTATTTGGAGCATTCGCGGATTGCTTCCGAGGCTGTCGGTATTGTCGACGCAAAGCTTAAGGAAATTCAAGAAATTCCCGAATCGATCCCGATTGGCCAGGCGTTTGATAGTGCAATCTTATCTTCCTTCGGTCCAGAAGTGCCCATTCGTTTTGTTCCGGAGGGAGCGGTTAAAGTAGATTTAAACACACGCCAACGCGATGCGGGAATTAACATGCTGCTCGTTGAAGTTTATATCCGAATTATTGCTGAGGTGATGATCATTATTCCGTTTGATACGAAGCCGGAGGTTGTCAGCACGGAAGTTCCGATTTCATATCTGCTGGTGAAAGGTGATGTCCCGATGTATTATTTTGACAATAAAGGGAAGCCGCTTGGCGATTTTTCCGAATCGGGCACTCTTCCGCCAACCATTTCACTGCCGGATAATGTGACATCTAAACCCGAGGAACAACAAGTAGAGCCGACCATGGGGCCGGCTTTGACGATTACGAAATAGTTACTTTTTCTTCTTCTTGGAAAGAGAAATGCGTTCTTCACGCTCCCAGCGGCGGAGATAAGGATACGGATCGAAGGACCATTCCGTAAACCCGTTGTCCCGGTACAATCCGTAATGCAGATGCGGAGGGAATTTTCCGGAGGTGCCCGGTTTGCCGTACCCCGAGCTGCCGACCCAACCGATCACCTGCCCGGGGACAACGATGTCGCCCTCTTTTACTTCTTTCTTGTTGAAGCCGGAGAGATGCGCGTAATAATGGTAAACGTTATTCAAGTCACGAATGCCGACCCGCCAGCCGCCATAACGGTTCCAGCCCATAACCTCGATAATTCCGTAGCACACACTTCGGACGGGTACACCGTAGGAGGCAAAAAGGTCGGTGCCTTCATGGATGCGATAGCCTCCGTAGCTGCGCGCTGCCCCCCAAGTGCTGCGATAGGAATAATCCGCCCTTAGCGGCATGACAAAGGTATGCTTATGCAGGTCAAGGGTGTTGAAATGAGAGTATAGTCTGGCAAATTGCTCGATACGCTCGACGCTTCGGGCGTTTTTATAAAACTCCCATAGGGCAATGTTTGTATCATCGGGAGCCGTACCGTATTCCTGCAAATAGCTTGCCATACTGTACAACAAGTCCGTATCATCTTTCGGGTCGGCTTTGCCATCCCCGTTTCCGTCTTTGCCGAAGCCGTCAAAGAAGGCGATGCTTTTCGGCTCCGTATCGATTTCATCGGGATTGAGCTCGCCGGCCCACTTATTGTTCGGAATGTGAATACTGATTAATCCGTCTCGAAGCGGACGTTTTTTCGGATTTGCAATGCTGATCGTCCGTTCGTATTGATCAACGGCAGCCAAAACGTACCACGGGATGCCGGTTAGGGTTGACATGTTGTCATAGAGCGTCCTGCGTTCCGCAAACTGTTCTTGAATGCTCGGAGCAGTACTGCTTTTCTCAGCTTTGGCCATCGCTTGCAAGCCGGAGAACGGAGAGACGGACATGCTGGCAATAAGCAGTAAGCCGATGAGCTTTTTGCATCGTTTCATAAGCAAATCCCCCTGCTGCGTTGTTCGCTACTAACTTGCGCAAGTACACGGCCTTTTATGCTTTGGCCGAATAAGGGCAAGTGGTATAATGAAGGGAATGATTTGGAACAGGGGTGTACGGATTGGGACAAGGGTTTCAGCATAGGGAAGAGCATGTGGATGAAAGCATGCTGATGGTCCAAGCGAATTTGGATGATATGAATCCGGAGCTTTGTTCACATGTTGCGGATTTGTTGTTTGATGCAGGCGCAAACGATGTGTTTTGGACACCGATCGTGATGAAAAAGGGCAGGCCCGGGTTTATGCTTTCTGTGCTTTGTGATCGCAGCCGCCTGAACGACTTGGAGACGATCATATTTAAAGAGACAACGACACTAGGCATCCGTTATATGGAGGCTTCTTGTCACCGGCTGGGACGGGAATTTATCCCTGTGGATACGCCGTGGGGAGCCATTACGGTGAAGGCCGGGTATCACAAAGGGGAGATGGTTCAATTCGCCCCGGAGTTTAGCGAGTGTGAAAAAGCGGCAAAGGCTAACGGTGTACCGCTTAAGCAGGTTTATGATGTGGTTCGGGCCGCATTCTTTCAACAGAATACATAAAAATATCCCCGGCTCCTTTGACAGGAGCTCGGGGATATTTATTATCTATCGAAGAAGCAGCGGTGCTAATGATTGGTCGGGTTCGCTCGATCCAACATGCCCGTATCTTCATCATGCGCTGTATGGTTGGTGGAGGAATGCTTTTCACGTTTCCCGCTAGCTGGCTGATGCCCATGAGAGTGGTCATGCCCATGACTGTGGGAATGTTCATGAGAGTGATCATGCCCATGGCTGTGGGAATGCTCATGAGAGTGCTCATGCCCATGGCTGTGGGAATGACCGTGAGAGTGCTCATGCTCGTGGCTGTGGGAATGCCCATGAGAATGCTCATGCCCATGGCTGTGCGAGTGCTCATGCGAGTGCTCGTGGTTATGCGCCAAATGTACTTGCGTTTGCCACAGTCTCGCTTCATCGTAGACCGTGCCTATCACAACGCGCAGCACATTGGGCTGATCCGGCAGGTCGCGTGTGCCGGCGCCGTAACCGATCGCTTCAATCTTCATCGCCGGAAGGCCGCGGCTGAACTCGTCTACGATGCCGGCTGCAACGGCTGCACCGGTTGGCGTCGTCAGCTCAACGGCATGCTTGCTCGGTGCAATCGGTAAGCCTTTCATCATTTCCAGTGTGGCAGGGGCAGGGACCGGGTACATGCCGTGATCGCATTTTACAAACCCGGAACCCAGCGGTACATAAGCGCTTACGATACGCTCGATTTCGAGCGAATCTATGGCCAGCGCAATCCCCACGATGTCAACGATGGAATCAATCGCACCCACCTCGTGAAAATGCACCTTTTCCACCGGGATGTCGTGAATTTTCGCCTCGGCCTCGCCGATATGCTTGAACATCGATAGGCTTAACGCAGTGACGCGTTCATTAAAACCGGCGCCGTTTATCACCTTTACAATTTCGGAGTAATGGCGGTGGTGGTGAGGCGGATGGTCGGGATGAAGATTGACGTCCAGCTTCAGCGCCGATACCCCTTTCTTCACCACGCGCTTCCATGCAAGCTCATAGGGCTCCAGCTTAATCTTCGTAAGCTCCGATTCAATATACGATTGATCCGCGCCTGCGTCGACCAGTGCAGCAAGCGTCATATCTCCGCTCATGCCGGAAAAACAGTCCAAATAAAGTACGCGCACGTCGCTTTACCTCTTCTCTATTGTTTTCAATATGACAGCGGCGCTGTAGGCCGCTCCAAAACCGTTGTCAATGTTCACCACATTGACGCCAGGTGCGCATGAATTCAGCATGGTGAGCAGGGCGGACAAGCCGTTGAAGCTGGCCCCGTAGCCGATGCTCGTCGGCACGGCAATCAGCGGCCGCGAAATAAGTCCGCCTATTACGCTGGCCAGTGCGCCTTCCATGCCGGCGACGACAATGACGACGCTCGCCTGGCGGATCGGCTCCAGCTTCGCAAACAAACGATGGATGCCGGCGACGCCGACATCGTATATGCGCTCGGCGCGGCAGCCCATCGCTTCCAGCGTAACCGCCGCTTCCTCGGCGACCGGCAAATCCGATGTGCCTGCGCAGACGACAGCGACGTAATGACCGCCGTCCGTAGAGGTCGGCTTGCGGAACCAAGTGATGGCCCGGGCCGTCTCATGGTACACCGAGCCGGGCACGGCCGCCGTGACCAGCGCCGCCTTCTCGGGGCTAACGCGAGTCGCCAGCACCCGGTCTGCGCTCTCCGCAAATCGGCGGAAAATCGCGAGAATGTGCTCGGCGGTTTTTCCTTCGCCGTAAATCACTTCAGGAAAGCCGGTACGCTTTTCCCGGCTTAGATCCAGCGTTGCGAATCCCAGTTCCGCGGATTCGCCCAACAACCCGTATGCCGCAGCCGCAGAATGCTCCAGCTGCTTCTTCGCCTCGGCCGGCGCCAGCTCGCCGCTGCGCACCTTCTCCAGCAGCTCCGTAAGGGAAAGGCCGTTATCACCTATGCTCATATGGTTACCTTCTTTTCACGCGCCGCTTTTACGATATCCAGCGTTTCGTTCATGCTGCCGGTGCGGTATCCTTGCAGGTCGAGCGTGACGTATGTAAAGCCAAGCTCGGCAAATTTGGCATAAATTGCTTCACGGTTATCGACGACTTTCTGAATTTCGTTGGGCATAACCTCAATGCGGGCCATTTTGTCATGGTGGCGGACGCGAACCTGGTAAAAACCGAGATCCATTAAATATGCCTCAGCCAAATCAAGCTGATCGATCTTATGCTTTTCGATGCGCGTTCCGTAAGGAATCCGTGACGAAAGACAGGCGAAGGAGGGCTTATTCCAGGTAGCCAGTCCAAGCTCCTTCGACAGGGCGCGGATGTCGTCCTTAGTGAAGCCTGCCTCCTGAAGCGGACTACGTACGCCTTGTTCTGTTTTGGCCTGCAGGCCCGGACGGTAATCGCCGAGATCGTCGACGTTGGAGCCGTCGACAATATACGGATACCCGTGATCCTTCGCAATCTGCTTCAAGTGCTCGTACAAGCCTGTTTTGCAGTGATAGCAGCGATCCGGGTTGTTTGCCACGAAATTCGCATTCGTAAGCTCGCTGACCTCGGTTTTCATGAGTTTGGCGCCCATGCCCTCGGCAAGAGATACGGCCGCGTCAAACTCGCGCGTAGGGAAGGTTTCCGATGCCGCAGTTACGGCAAGCACGTCGTCTCCCAGCTCCTGCAATGCCCGTTTTAAAACAAATGTGCTATCTACACCTCCGGAAAATGCAACCATAATGCGTCCCATTCCCTTGAGGATTTCGCCAAATTTACGATCTTTCTCTCTCAGTTCAGCACTGATTTCCAAGGGTATCCCCCCTCCTTATGTGTAAAACCCTTTCGACTGTCATTCCCTATGATATCAAAATAGCGTCAAATGTGGAATGTTCTACGGTTCATGTTATAATACGTACATAATCTGTGTTTCTTTTTTTAAAGGAAGAATAGGAAAGCGAGAGGATGTAGGTGAGCACGGAAACGCGGTCTAAATTGAAAAAACAGACTCTCCGCAAACCGGAATGGTTAAAAATCGATTTGATTTCCGGTGAGCGTTTTGAAGATTTTAAAGAAATTAAACAAATGATGCGCTCCAAAACCTTGCACACCGTGTGCGAGGAAGCGAAGTGCCCGAATATTCACGAATGCTGGGCAAACCGCACAGCTACTTTTATGATTCTTGGCGATATTTGTACGAGAGCCTGCCGTTTTTGCGCGGTCAAGACCGGGCAGCCGACGGAGCTTGATTTAGCGGAGCCGGAGCGCGTTGCGGAAGCAGCCGAGCAGATGGGGCTGCGCCATGCTGTAGTAACCTCGGTTGCGCGCGACGATCTAGGGGACGGGGGCGCTTCGATTTTTGCCGAGACGATCCTCGCGATCCGCCGCCGGATGCCGTTCTGCAACGTTGAGGTGCTGATTCCCGATTTTCAAGGCGACGCCGATTCGCTTTATAAGGTGCTTGACGCAAAGCCTGAGGTGCTTAACCATAACATGGAAACCGTTGAGCGCATGTCCGATCGTGTTCGTTCCAAGGCGAAATACGATCGTTCACTGGAGCTGCTCAAGCGTTCGAAGGAATACGCCCCAAATATCCCGACGAAGTCGAGCATCATGATTGGCGTCGGCGAAGAATGGGACGAAATTTTGCAGACAATGGACGATTTACGGGCAGTCGACTGCAATATTATGACCATTGGCCAATATTTGCAGCCGACGAAGCAGCATCTTAGCGTGCAGAAATATTACTCGCCGGAAGAGTTTGCTGCGCTGAAGGAAGAGGGCTTAAAGCGTGGCTTCAGCCATGTGGAATCCGGTCCGCTGGTGCGCAGCTCGTACCACGCCCATGAACAGGCGGATGCCGCGAAAGCCGAGAAAGTGAGCAAAGCATGATGAATATTGGCGGGATGACATACGAAGTAGTGAAGGATTTCCGCAACGGCTGGAACCCGGAAGCGTTCCGCAGCAGGTACAGCGAGGTGCTGGAGCGCTACGATTATATTGTTGGAGATTGGGGCTATAATCAGCTTCGGTTGAAAGGCTTTTTCCTGGAGACGAATCCTCGTTCATCGAAGGAATCCTCGGTTGCGGGGCTTCAGGATTATCTTCAGGAATACTGCAATTTCGGCTGCGCGCATTTTGTGGTTCAGAAGGTCAAGGATCGTCCTCGCACTGCCGAGGAGGAAAAGGCGCTTTCTATAGAAGAAGAGTACGCGCCGCAGCCGGGAGAAGCGGGCGTGAAACAAGACGGCGATGCCCCGGCTGCTGAACGCCGGCCGCAAGAACGCCACTGGAATGAAGGGCGTAGCCATGAACGCCGTCCTCGTTCCCACGGCAAATCCTTTGAACCGAAAGGCCAAGCAGGGGCGGAAGGAAGGTCATCGGAGAACCGCCGTTCTGAGAGCAGAGGGGATGCCCGAGGAGACTCCCGTTCCGATCACCGCAAGCAGGATGCGAGGCATGACGGGAAGGGGGCGCGCTCCAACGAGCAGCGTCCTTCCCGGCCGAATAAAAATCAAAACGCCCATGGACAATCCAGGGGCGGTGGACAAAGCTATAAACAGCAGGGACAGGGCAAACGCAACCCGCCGCCATCTCAGGAACGCGGCCGGCCCAGCTAATCGATCTGCGAGCCGATAAAGGCATCGCGAACCCGATTCCAGAACGGGAACGGGCGGTAGCGTGCGAAAGCGACCTTACGGGTCGATACGCGGCAGCGGATGGACAGCAGGTCATTGCGCTGCAGCGGTATATGATCTTTGGCCACAAGCAGCACTTGATTTTTGCGCGGCTCAATATCGCAGTGATGATGCTTCGGCAGGACAAGTGAAGAGCCGAGCGTACGATATACACGGTTGTTGATCGACGCGATTTCCGCAATTTGAATCGTTTCTAGGGAGGGGTGCACCATGGCCCCTCCCAAACTTTTATTATAAGCCGTGCTTCCAGACGGAGAGGATATGCAGATACCGTCTCCGCGGAACATCTCAAACGGCTCGTCATTAATAGTCAGGCGTGCCACCAAGGTAGCGTTCAACCCCTTGATGGTCAGCTCGTTTAACGCCAAATGCGTTTCTGTGCCGTCGACGGATACGAGCTCGGTTTCAACCAGCGGGTATTTGACGATCCGCTGATGAAGCGCTGTGTCCGGGGACGCCATGGCATCCAGCAGCGTTTCAATTTCGGAGGCTTTCCAATCGGCATAGAAGCCGAGATGGCCGGTATGAATTCCAACGAAGCAGACACTCTCCAGCCGATATTGATACATATGAAAAGCATGCAGCATCGTTCCGTCGCCTCCGATCGAAACTACGACATCGGGGCTTTTTTCGTCTCGCTGCAGATGACGTTCACCAGCCAGGTAATGCAGCTTTTCGGTCAGCTGCTTCGAAAGCTCGTCTCCGCGGTCCAATACGGCATATTTCAAAGGGGGCACCTCCGCTAAGCATAAAAGTCCCCTTCATCATAAAACATTTTCGCTGACTTGTACAAATATACATCCTCCTTTCATCGCGTGCGAGTCTTGGAGGTGATTGCGGAGACGGTGACCGCGAGCAGGCTGAAGCCGAGAAGCAGAGCACCCAGTGTTAATGCTGCAGCCGGGAAAGACCATAGCTTGGTGAAGGCAGCCGCAGACTCGGAGGACTCGACAGGGAGCCAAACGGAAGCCGCTTCTCTAGCTCCTTGAAGCGGGTTCCACAATATGAGTACAAGGATAAAAGCGATGATGGAATGCATCGCACGGGCAAACAAAAACGGCTTGTAGCGAAACCCGCACCGGCTGACTAGGCTGGCGATTTGCGCATGCACCGACAAGCCGGCCCATGAAAGCACGACAGCTCCGATCGCCGCCTTTTGCACCAAGGGAACCCCCGATGCTTCCCCCGCAGAGCGGGCGCCAAGCGTCACCTCAAAAAATCCGTTGACGATACCGTCGGACAAAGGCAGCGGCAGCGCAAGCAGCTTCAGCAGCGCAGCTACAGCCGCATAGATGACGGCTAACACACCGGAAAGCGCCAGCGTCTCCAGGATGACGGCAAAAAACACGACAAGGCCGCCGACTACGATGATGAGCCGGAAAGAAGATTCAACGGCCTGGCGGAGGAGAAGCCCGAAGGAGCGACCATCGTTCATTCGGGCCCGGTGCATCGACTGCAGCGCGCGGTACAGCAGCGGCTTTGGATTATGCAGCTTAACGAGCGGTGCAGCCAGTTCGTCCTGCGGGTCCGAGCTTCCCTTGTAGAAGCGCATCATCAGCCCAATTACGACTGCGGCTCCATAGTGAGCGCTGGCAAGCACAGGAGCCAGCGAAACGTCATGATAAAAGCCGATACAAACCGCACCAATCAAAAATATCGGATCGGATGTCGTTGTGAAGGCAACAAGCCGCTCGCCTTCCGTCCGGGTAATGACCTTCTGATCCCAGAGCTGCGTCGTCAGCTTGGACGCGACCGGATAGCCGGAGGCAAAGCCCATGGCCATCACAAAGCCGCCAAGCCCCGGTATGCGGAACAGAGGCCGCATCAGCGGATCAAGCAGCGTGCCGAAGAAGTGAACGACGCCAAATCCGAGCATAATTTCGGAGATGACAAAGAAAGGGAACAAAGAAGGGAACAGCACATCCCACCAAATCGATAATCCCTTTAATGCCGCATCCAGCACATCTTGGGGAAAAATTACGAAATAAGCGGCAATCGCTGCACAGCTTAAACCGATCGCAAGCGACGCCAAAGCCCGTCCGTTTCTCATACGGAAGCGCCTCCTTCTGCATTTGCCGAAGAGGGGAATCACGAAAGCAAGTTGTCCATCCCCCCATATTCACTTATATGATTGTGTCCCGGATCCATTACTGATTTTTCATAGGTCTTATGGTATAGTTAACATAAGCAACGAGCTTAGGGAGTGGTGATTAATGACGGAAATTATCGCGGCGTTATGTGTGTGCGGATTTGTTTATGTCATTAAAGAATCGCTGATCGGTGCGCCTCTTGACGAATGGGAAGAGCGCGAGGCCGAGTAAACCCGGAGCGGTAAGAGAGAAACCATCTGTACGGTTTAGTCAGCGCAGCCAAGGGAGGCATCTATGGTCAGTCCGTTGTATCAAACCCAAGTCCAATGCAGTTATTGCGAGAATACGTTTGAAACCTCCCGCGTGCGGTCCAGCTTTAAAAAGGCGGTGCAGACGGATTCGGATTTTTGTTTGCATTATAAAGAAATTAACCCGGATTATTACGTGGTGAGGGTTTGCAGCTGGTGCGGATATGCTAGCACCGAAAATTTTTCGGATCGTTTTACCCCTAAGCACAAAGCGCTGTTTAAGGAAAAGGTTGCGGATCATTGGACGATGAAGCAGTTTGGCGGAGAGCGAACGTGGGACATGGCAATGCAGACCTACAAGCTCGGCCTGGTCTGCGCCCAGATCAAGGAAGAAAGCCCGCGGATCATCGCCGGTCTTTTACACCATATCGCTTGGCTGCATCGTTACAAAGGGGAGACCGAGCAGGAAAACCGCTTTCTTCAATTTGCATTAGAAGCGTATGTGCGGACCTACGAGGTCGAAAGCGGAGCAGTGAATAATGCAAGATTAATGTATATGCTCGGGGAATTGAACCGCCGATTGAAAAATTACCATGAAGCGGTGAAGTGGTTTGGGCGTGTTATCAATGATAAAAGCATTATGGATGCCGGGATGATTCGGGCTTCCCGGGAAATGTGGCAGGCGACCAGAGAAGATATGCTCGCGGAGAAGCTGGAGCTTCCAGAGGAAATGAACGAACAAAAATAACCGGCCGGCCGCCAATCAGCAGCGAATCGGCCGGGTGCTCAGCAAATAATCGCTGTCCGCGTCGATCAATGTCAGCTTGCCCCGGCAGCATGGAAACACGAGCAAGTGCTTACGGCCTTCCCGAATTTCGGGGAGGTTTGTTTTTTTAAGCGGCAGCAGGACGTTTTCCCTCGAACAAAAGGGACATTCGGAAATATAAATGTCATTTTTAATTGTTTCGTAGGGCAACGTATTTTCGAAAGGAATCATCGTTACGTTCCCTGCTTGCCCGAGGATGGAGTCGAGCCGTCGGAGCTTTCAGCTTCGGACTTGTCCGCACCCTCCGTTTGTTCCGGTTCATTCGCGAGCTCGGCAAGCTTCTTTAATAAAATATGCTGAGGCATATGCATGAGATGCTCCAAGGGTACATTGAGCTGTTTTGCCAGCTTCACGGCGGTTTCCGGGGATATTTGCAGCGGTCTCATTGAGACTCTCCTTTCTAACTGGGAAGTACGAAAAATAAGCAATGCTTGTTTAAGCTTACACCTCCTATAAGGGCTTTGCAACGGGGACACGGCTCAGCTGCAACGGATTGCCGCCCGGCCATGATGTATGCTTTAATGGATGGAAGAGCACCGAATTAATTAACCAAAGGTGGTTTTTCGAATGAATAAGCCGTTACAGCAAACATGGGACCTACATACCTTTTTTTCCGGCGGAAGCGAATCCCCGGAATATGAAACATTTTTAACGGAAACAGAGCAGCTGATTTCCGAATTCCAGCAGCAGATTTCGCAAGCGGGGGAAGGTACGGAAAGCGTGAAGGCTTCAGAGCTTGAGGCCATCGTAACGAAGCTTCAGTCGATTACGGCTCGCATTCATCATGCCTTATCGTTTGCAGAATGTCTGCTTGCGCAGGATCAATCGGATAAAAAAGCGGGCCGTCATCTTGGACGTTTGCATGCGATGAATGCAGCATACTCCTCCGAATTGACCCGCTTGGATGCGAAGCTTACGAAGATTCCTGACGAGCTGTGGGGCAAAATGCTGGAAGCGGAGCCGTTCCGCGGCATTGCCTTTCCTTTGAGCGAACGCCGTGAGCAGGCGCTTGAGAAGCTGCCGCCGGAGCAGGAGGCGCTGCTGAATGATTTGGCCGTTGACGGCTACCACGGCTGGGGAGAAGCATATGGCACAGCTGTAAGCAAGACGAAGATCCCGTTTGAAGAAAATGGGGAGACCAAGCTGCTCTCCGTCGGCCAAGCGCATAATAAAATGCACAGCCCCGACCGTGAAGTGCGCCAGCGTGTATTCGCGGCTTGGGAGGAAGCTTGGGGCAATCAAGCGGACTATTGCGCAGACGCCTTAAATCGTCTCGGCGGCTTCCGCCTGCAGGTGTATAAGCATCGCAAATGGGACTCCGTGCTTAAGGAACCGCTGCAAATGAACCGCATGACGGAGCAAACGTTCCAGACGATGTGGGATGTTATCGAACAGGGCAAGCCGGTGTTTGTCAGCTATCTGGAACGCAAGGCGAAGCTTCTTGGCCTTGAAAAGCTTGCTTGGTACGATGTTGAGGCGCCAATTGGCGGTCAAGGAGGTCATGGCGTTTCCTTTGACGAGGCGGCGGAGATTATTGTCAATCAGTTCCGCGAGTTTAGCCCGAAGCTGGCCGATTTCGCCGTCCGCACCTTTGAGGAACGCTGGATTGAGGCGGAAGACCGCGCAGGCAAGCGTCCGGGCGGGTTCTGCACAGGCTTTCCACTGTCCGGTCAGACGCGGATCTTTATGACGTACACAGGCACAATGGACAACGTGTCCACGCTGGCTCACGAGCTCGGCCATGCCTTCCATCAGCATGTGATGGACGATATGCCGCAGCTTGCGCAGCAGTATGCGATGAACGTCGCTGAGACGGCGTCAACGTTTGCGGAGCATCTCGTGTTTAACGCGTTAATCAAGGCAGCGCCGACGAAGGAACAAAAGATTGCCTTGCTGGACGATAAAATTAATCGTTCCATCGCATACTTTATGAATATTCATGCGCGCATTATATTTGAGCTGAGCTTCTATGAAGAACGCCGGAACGGCCTCGTATCTGTAGAGCGCTTGAATGAGCTGATGGTTGAAGCGCAGAAGAAGGCATTCCATAATTCGCTGACGGAGTATCATCCGCATTTCTGGGCGTCGAAGCTGCATTTTTACGCAACGGATGTGCCGTTCTACAACTTCCCGTACACCTTCGGTTACCTGTTCAGCACAGGAATTTACGCGCAGGCGCTAAAAGAAGGTCAAGGATTTGACGAGCGTTATATCGCGCTGCTTCGCGATACGGGCAGCATGACGGTGGAGAATTTGGCGCAGAAGCATTTAGGAGTGAATCTGGGCCAGCCGGATTTCTGGAAAAATGGGGTAGACCTGGCGGCGCAGGATGTTGCGGAGTTTCTTGAGCTTACAAAATAATTGACATAGAGAAAATGACAGCAAGTTCAGACACGGAGGGATAAGCGATGTCGCTGGCCAATTGCAAACAATGTGGAAAATTACTGATTAACAGCCGTTTCGACTATTGTCAGCCGTGTTTGGACCAGCTGGCGCATTACCAACGGCAAATTCGCGAGTTTCTGAAAGAGAATCCTAAAAGCACCATCTGGGATGTGCATGTTAGGCTTTCGATTCCTTTGTCGGTTGTGCAGCATTTAATTAAGGAAAATTTTGAAGCATAGTGAAGATCTATAGACTTTTCCAATCCATTTTTCGAAACAATAATCATGGAATGGAATTGTGCAGAACGGGAAAAAAGGTGTGCCGATATGGAATCGGCCACCTTTTGTGTTAAGTACGTTTGTCATTATCTTCTGAATTGGCCAGCAAGCTGGGACTCGGCGATTTCAACAAGGCGGCGAGTAATGTGACCCCCGATTGCACCTGTGTCACGAGTTGCCATGTAGCCGTAGTAACCGTCTTGCGGGATCTGGATGCCTAGCTCTTGAGCAACCTCATATTTCAATTGCTCCAAGGCTTGGTTAGCTTGAGGTACTACCAGGGTGTTGCTTGTACGAGATTGACCTGCACCCATTCTGTTCACCTCCTTTCAGGTGAAGAGACTGTGTTAACTGTCTCTTGCTCACCTCTTGAAAGGTAGTATGAGCCAAAATGAAGATTCTAATCATAAAATGAATTGGAAATTCTCACCAAGCGCTAGAAAAGGAGGGATACGATGCTTACGTTAAGGTATTCCGGATGGGCGCTGCATGAAGAGCTGCAAATCGTGCAGGCGGATGTCTATCTAGAAATCAACGGAGAGATTCTTATCGACGAGCCGATGTGTGTGGATGTTGGAATGCCTGCACTCATTTGGAGCGCAACGAAGAATATAGCACCCGACCGTTTTTCAGCGCCGGATGAATGGGCCAAAATGCCGTTCTTTGTTTGCGGCTGCGGGGACCCCGAATGCCGGGGATACGGGTTTTCGATTGTTCATGAAGGCAGCATCGTGCATTGGATTGAAGTGGAGCAAAATGAAAACGGAGCGCCGCGAGAGCTGGATCGGCACTCCGTAGAGCTTGCAGAGCATCGAGAGACGGTACGCCAAGCAGGGGAGCAATTTTTAATGTTTATAGAGGGCTTGGATTACCGTCCGCTCTTTGCGGATACAGTGCGTGTCGTCAAAGAAGGAATGAAGGCGCTATAGGTTCTCGAGCTCAAGAGTAACGGTAAGCTTCTGTTCATCTCCTGGGGCAATCGCTTGAAAGCCTGTGACGTCAGATGGAAGTCTCTGAAGGTTAGGGGAATCCGTAACCCATGTATACGGCTCTAGACAAATAAACTGATTGGCCTTTCCCTTCGTAAAGATGACCCACTGTTTGAATTGTTCGGAGCAGGAATAGCGAATCCGATAGCTGCCGCGCTGCAGCTCGGCGACCACCGGCTGGGAACCGATTTGAAATGGATCATCCAGGTTGACGTTCTGCAGCTGGAGGCCTTGCTCATGGTTGAATGCTTCCCAGTTGCCCAGCGGGAGAAGGGTTCCCGTCGGAAACTTTTCTTCATCAAGCTCCCACAGGCTTTCACACGGCATTCGCAGGGACCATTCTTCCGGCTTGCCGTCAAGAAGAAACCAAGTATGAAGGCCATATCCGAAAGGCGCAGGAGAAGAACCGCGATTTTCTACCGTCGTATGCTGAACTAGCGAGTTTCCTTTGAGCTCGTAGGTTACGATAAAATGAAGCGGATGGGGATACTGCCGCAGCACATCCGGAAAATCGGAGAAGGAAAGCTCCGAGGTTACGGTTAACGTTCCGTGCTCTTCCTTGGTTCCGGTTACCTGCCAAGGCAGCGTGCGCAGAAATCCGTGGCTGTGATGCTTGCCGTTAGGGGCCGTATCGAATTGATAGGCCTGCCCGTTATAGGTGAAGGCGCCGTAACGAAGCCGATTAGGCGGCATCATTAAGGGGGTTCCAAATTGGCCCGGACCGCTTTGGAGCTCTTCGGCTTTGTCCGGCGTACGCAGCACATCCCGATTATTGTGCTTATCCCATAGCTTGATTAGATTGTTACCGAAAGCAGGAAGCAGATGAGCTGTAAGCTGTTCATTTTCTAAGATCACAACGGGATAGCCGTCGAAGGTTGTGTGAGTAATCGGCATAAGGACCGCCCTTCCTATTTTTTGTCCTATTGTATCAAAAGCATTTGACACTGGATAGACATCCGGTATAATTATGGAAAACGCGATGATAGGAGCAAGTACGTGGCAGACGCGACGCATCAGAAAGCCGGTGGGTGATGTGAACCGGCGCGGCGCTGTTACCGAATGGGTCCTTGAGCTTTGAACCGAACGAACGTATGACGTCTGCGCTTCAGTAGGGGATACGGCTGCTCCACGTTATGGAGCTTGAGGCTTTGTGCAAGGGCACGCATCTGGACGATTCCGGCTGCTGCATCGTTTGCTATAAGCGAATTAGGGTGGCACCGCGGTCTCTCGTCCCTTGTGGAGGAGAGGCCTTTTTTGCGTTCTCTGTTAAACCTTCCTGTCTTCTTATGCCAAGATGACTGTAATTCATCCCATATCGATAAAAGAAATGGAGAGTGTGGTTTTATGAAAAAGGTATTATCCGGCATTCAGCCAAGCGGTACGCTAACGATTGGCAACTATATCGGGGCGATTAAGCAGTTCGTCGAGCTCCAGCATGAGCATGAATGTTATTTTATGGTCGTTGATTTGCATGCCATCACGGTACCGCAGGAACCAGAAAAGCTGCGCGAACAAACGGAAATGGTTGCTGCGCTTTATATTGCGGCCGGGATCGATCCGAACAAGGCCTGTATTTTTGCCCAATCGCAGGTGCCGGAGCATGCGCAGATGGGATGGATGATGTCGACGCTTACCTATATGGGTGAGCTGGAGCGGATGACGCAGTTTAAAGACAAGTCTGCCGGGAAAGCATCCGTTGGCGTGGGATTGTTCGTGTATCCTTCGCTGCAGGCCGCAGATATTCTACTATACAAGGCTGATCTTGTGCCTGTAGGGGAGGACCAGAAGCAGCACCTGGAGCTGACGCGTGACCTGGCACAGCGGTTCAACCAGCGCTTCGGGGAGCTGTTTACGCTTCCGGAGCCTTATATTCACCAGGTAGGGGCACGCATTATGTCTCTTGAAGATGCTACCTCCAAAATGAGCAAGAGCAGCCCGAATCCCGGAAGCTTTATTTCGATGCTGGATGAGCCTGATGTGATCCGCAAAAAGCTCAGCCGCGCAACGACGGATTCCGGACGCGAGGTTCGATTTGCTCCAGCGGAAAAACCGGAAATCTCGAATTTGATGTCTATCTACAGTCACTGCTCCGGGCTTTCCCTTGCTGAAATCGAGGCGAAGTATGAGGGACAGGGCTATGGCGCCTTCAAGAAAGATTTGGCGGAGCAGGTGGTAGCTACACTTGAGCCGATTCAGCAGCGGTATAAGGAAGTTCGTGCTTCTGGCGAAATTCATGAGATTTTGCGCAGAGGCTCTGAGAAAGCCAGAGAAACCGCATCTGTAACACTCCGTCAGACGATGGAAGCAATGGGCTTTCTGATGTAATATGCAGCAAAAAAAGGACGTTCTGCTCACCTTTGCAGAGCGTCCTTTTTCTATAAAATCGTTCCAAGGCTGATCTAGCTTGGATGGTCTATTCTTGCGATTGTGTGTTTTTCCTGCGTGCCCGCGCTTTGAAAATAAAGCCCGCTCCCGTCATAAAGACAGAGAGGACGAGGGCCAGCAGGGCTAGGAGCACCATGCCGTAGCTTAACAGGATTCCTACAGCGGTTAGAAGGGCTACTGTCGTTAAAGCGAAAAGAAAAGCGGCCGTTTTACTCAATGTTTTTCACATCCTTTATCCGTGAGATTCCTTGTCCCATAAAGGTTTTCGTACTTCGAAAATATTTTTCTTTGAAATCGTGCATAAACTTTTACGATCCCACCCATACTATGTTTGCAAGCTTGCAACACCACATCACCGAGTAACATAACTGAAAGGAGTGCATGATCCATGGGTGCAGGACAATCTCGTAGCAGTAATACTTTGGTGGTTCCACAAGCGAACCAAGCTCTTCAACAGTTGAAGTATGAGGTGGCACAAGAAATCGGTGTGCAAATTCCAGAAGATGGTTACTACGGTTACATGGCAACACGTGACACTGGTGCAATCGGTGGTCACATCACTCGTCGCTTGGTGCAAATTGCCGAGCAAACGCTGTCCGGTCAACGCTAATCCGGAAGGCTTGGAATTGAAAGCTCAAGGGATCTTTCCCTTGAGCTTTCTTGTTTTATGTAAGACAAGCGAATAAGGCTCCTCTGAGAGCCCCTTCGCCTAGAATGAACTTAGCTTTAGCTTTTTCTCCAGCTTCTCTTCGTTAAGCCATCCCACATAAGAATCCATCGGTTTATATTGATGATCGAGCAAAAGCACGGCCACAAAAGGGAAGTTTTTACGGTGCTGATACCGCACATCGGCCCAGCGCACCTCATACCCCCACCGATGCTCCTTTACTTCTGAGCAAGCATAACGGCTGAAATATAGAAATGCCGATACATCCGGATGCGTCTTAGAAGCTGCGGCAGCCGGATGACTGGAGCACACCGCCGTTTCTTCCCAGCGAATCGAGCCGCTGCGCAAATCGCCAAGCACGTAGCTTCCGTCCTTCTTTTGCTTCACGATGTTCCAGTTTTGCAGGTTAACCGTCGGTACGAGCATATAGGTATCGCCTGGCTCATATTCCGAATCCTGCACAGGCATCCGCCGTTCCAAGATGGCATGAACGATCGTTCTCCAGCCATAATACACGGCAATGAAAATATACAAAATCGCAAACAGCGGACCTGGAGAAGCGATTCCGGTAAGCCATAGGGCGATTGCTGCGACATGGGAAAGAAAAATAAACGGATCGAAAATATGGATGACATTCCACGAAATCCACTTGTCTGTAAAAGGGCGCATCGCCTGCGTCCCGTACGTATTAAACAAATCGCTGAATACGTGCAGAACAACCGCGATCAGTACCCATTTGGCAGTGAGCGCCGGAGATACACTCGGATAGAGCAGCATAAGCAGCACCGTAATCAATCCCGTCCATAAAAACCATGCCGGAACGGAATGCGACATCCCCCGGTGGTTGCGGATGTAGGAAGCATTGCTGCGCAGCCGCAGCAGTGTATCGATATCGGGCGCCTGCGAGCCGAGAACGGTTCCCAGCATTACCGCGGATGCTGCGGTCGGATTGGCTGCAACGGCAGGATCAAGGTAAGCGAGCCCTGCTAACCCAAGACCTACAACAAGATGTGTGCCTGTGTCCAAAACATCATCTCCAGTCTGTTGGCAAACGAGGTTTGCGTACATTTGTTATTGTATCACGAGAACGTGCAAAAAGAACGAGCAATGTGCTGCTTTGTCCGCGAATGGTTAGAGCAAGATAATCCATGATTTGAAGCATAGATATCCATGGTAACGCTTTAGGAATCCATGTAACCTTACTTTATATTTGATTTGATATGGAGGAACCTGCATGAAATCAGCGTCCATTCTAAGGCGGCACTTTGTCCAGCACAGCGCTGCGTATTGTCTTGGTTTTGCATTATTGTCCATATCATGCTTGCTCCAGCTATGGATTCCGATTTTGCTCGGCCAATTTACGGATGCTCTGGAGTCCATTCGTCTCACGTATGAGGGTGCAGTTTACTTTGCAGTATATGTGACGGCAGCCGGTTTAGGTATTGCTTTTTTTCGATCGACAGGGCGCATATATTTATTTCGTTTGTCCCGCAAGCTGGAGCGGAACATTCGGGATTCCCTGTTTACCCACTGGGAGCGGTTGTCTGCGCAATATTTCAACAACCAGCGCATCGGGGATCTCATGTCACATGCGATCAACGATGTCCAAGTGATGCGTGAAGTTACGATGCAGGGAGTCTTCCAGCTGTTTGAAGCGCTTGTCCTCATAAGTGTTACCATCGTGGCGATGGCCACAACCGTCGATCCTCTGCTGACTTTGCTTACACTGCTGCCTTTGCCGCTGCTCTCGCTGCTGGCCTACCGATTCAACCGGAGAATTCGGGATGAATCGACGGATGTACAAGAAGCGCTGGCGTCTATGACAAGCTGTGTTCAGGAGTTCATCGCAGGAATTCGCATTGTTAAAGGCTTTACGCAGGAAAAGGCCGAGCGCGCTTTATTTGACCAGGCGAACCGGCACTCAGTCAAAATGAACAAACGATTTGCCAGATCCAACTCCTTGTTTACCTCTCTAAGTGCAGCCATCGTCGGATTAAGCTTTTTAGTTTCTGTTATTTTGGGCGGGATTCTCGTTATTCAAAACCGCATTACACTTGGACAATTTGTCGCATTTAATACGTACCTTTCACTGCTTACTGCTCCTATTGAGAATATGGGGAAGGTAATTAACCTGCTGCAGCGCGGTCGAGCGTCGGAGGAACGGCTGCTGGCCATTCTTCAAACCGTGCCGGATGTAGCTGACAGCTCTCAAACCGATCCTTCCATTAAAGAATTGAAGGGAGCGCTGGAATTCCGTGATTTGACCTTTACGTATCCGGGGTCCTCAAAACCGACGCTGAGCAGCATATCCATCGAAGTGCCGGAAGGCAGCAGTCTAGCGATTGTCGGCAGAGTCGGAAGCGGGAAAAGCACCCTGGTCAGTCTCCTTGTCCGGCTTTACAACCCTCCAGCAGGAACGGTCTTTGCGGACGGCAAGGATATTCTTGAGATTCCGCTGCAGACGCTGCGCGGCCAGATCGGTTATGTGCCTCAGGATCAGTTTTTGTTTTCCTCGACGATTCGCGACAATATCGGATTTGATCCCAAGCCTTATAGCGATCAGGAAGTTGAAAGAGCCGCCAAAATTGCGCAGGTTTACGATAACATTATAGCCTTTCCCAAACAATTCGAAACCGAGCTTGGCGAACGGGGGGTTACCTTATCAGGCGGACAAAGACAGCGTGTCAGCATTGCTAGGGCTGTGATCAAAAAGCCGGCTGTGCTCGTCTTCGACGACAGCTTATCGGCAGTGGATACGGAGACGGAAGAGCGAATTCTTCATGGGTTAAAGGAAATGATGAAGGGACGGACAACGATCATCATCGGGCACCGGATTTCCTCTGTGCAGCACGCCGATCAAATCGTAGTTCTGGAAGAAGGACGAATCGTCGAGCGCGGCACACACCACCAGCTGCTTGCTCAGGATGGCCTTTATGCGGATCTTCATCGCAAGCAGAGCCTTGACCAGGCAGCGGAAGAGCATGAATTACAAACGTGGTTTCAAGCAAATCAGCTACCCCTAAGCGGCGGCAAAATGGGAGGGAGCAGGGGATGAGTATGCAAGAGGAAAAGGTTCTGCATTCAGTTAAGGACAGGGACCTGCTGAAGCGGCTACTCCGATACGCAGCACCTCATTGGAAAACGATTACCTTGTGTATTGTTTTCGCGTTTCTCATTGTGATCGCAGATTTAGCGCGGCCCTTTCTCATTAAAGTAGCGATTGATGATCATATTAACGGTATATACAAGCCATTGGTAGAGGTTGCTGAAACTGGTCAGTCTGCGGATCTTAGGCTTGGTGAGCGATCCTTTCAAACGGCTGAAGAAGGGGAACCCTCAACAACGGAAGTTCAGGCTGCGCAACGAAAGCAAATCGTTCAAGTAAACGGTACCCATTATTTAGTGGACGGCTGGCTCCCGCAATCGGCGGGGAGCTTGACGATTCGCAGCGACGGGCGCCTTACGCATGATGAAGGGGGCGTTGTGTACGAAGCACAGCCGATCCCTTCCGAGCAAATTGCGGAGCTGCGTAAAGGCAGCTTTCAATCTATGCTGGAGCTCGGCTTCTGGTTTTTGTTGACGGTCGCAGGCTCTTCTCTGCTGTCCTACCGGCAATCGAACCTGCTGCAGTACACGGGACAGGACATTATTTACCGTATCCGCAAGCAGGTATTTGATCATGTTAGCAAATTATCGATGAGCTTTTTCGACCGGAACCCGGTCGGCCGACTCGTTGTCCGGGTAACTCATGATACCGAATCATTGAACCAGCTGTATTCCCAAGTGGTTGTTAACCTCATAAAGGACATCATTGTGCTGCTCGGTATCGTGTTTGTTATGTTTCAATTGAGTGTGAAGCTGACGCTGCTTTCCTTTACCGTTTTGCCGGTGCTTGTTTTGCTTACCTTTTGGTATAAAGCGGTCATTCGTGAGGCGCAGCGCATCGCCCGGGTACTGTTGTCTAAGCTGAATGCCTTTTTGGCTGAAAATTTATCAGGCATCCGCATTACGCAGCTGTTCATACGTGAAGAAAAGCAGTGGGAACAATTTCGCGATTTGAACGAAAGCTATTACAAGGCGGGGATGCGCGGAACCGTCATTAACTCCATCTTTCAGCCGGCGATCGGCTTTGTAGGAAATGCGGCGGTTGCTTTACTGCTCTGGTACGGCGGGATCAAAGTGATCGACGGAGCGATTACGTTCGGGATTGTGTATGCATTTACGCACTATATCCGGCAGTTTTTCAACCCGCTCATGAGTCTGGCGGAGAAATACAACCAGATTCAGATGGCGATGGTCGGAGCGGAACGGGTGTTCGAGCTGCTGGAAGAAAAGCCGGCAATATCCGATCCGGAAAAGCCGATATCGCCCGCAGGCCGTGTACTCGGTGAAATCGTGTTCGATTCCGTATGGTTCGCCTACGAGGGAGAAAATTGGGTGCTGCGGGATGTCAGCTTTCGCATAGCTCCAGGTCAGACGGCAGCCTTTGTCGGAGCGACCGGGGCGGGGAAAAGCTCGATTATTCAGCTCATTAACCGTTTTTATGACATACAGAAAGGCAAAATCACCCTAGACGGTGTGGATATCCGTGATATCCCCATCGACGAGCTTCGCAGCGTAGTCGGCATGATCCAGCAGGATGTGTTTTTATTCACTGGAGATATCGCTTCCAATATCAGGCTCCGGCGCGGGGATATTAGCGATGAAGAGGTGGAAGCGGCTGCACGAATGGTACACATGCATGATTTTGTCGAGAAGCTTCCGCAGGGTTATCGAACGGAGCTGGGAGAGAGGGGCGTCACTTTATCTCTCGGTCAACGCCAGCTGCTGTCGTTTGCGCGTGCTATTGTGTTTAGACCTTCGATTCTAATCCTTGACGAAGCAACATCGAATATCGACACGGAAACGGAGCAAATTGTGCAGGAGGCCCTGGCAGAGATTTCACGCAACCGCACAACGCTGATTGTAGCCCACCGGCTTTCCACAATACAGCATGCGGATCAGATTATTGTCCTTCATAAGGGAGCAGTTCAGGAATACGGCACTCATCATCAGCTGCTCGCGCAAAAAGGCTACTATCATAGGTTGTTCGAGCTTCAGTACAAGGAAGAGCGAGCAGTGAGCAAAGAAGCGTAATCACAAAGGGAAAAGAAAGATCCCGGCCGCAGTGGGGGCCGGGATCTGACCTGTGTAAGCTATGTTTTAGCGTCCTGCCGTTTGAGCGGCGTACGGATAAGTATATTGAAGCTCTTCGTCGAATGTAACGTAGTCGAGGTTCACCATGAGCAGCAAATATCTCATGCCTGTTTGCGGGTCGCTGATGATGATGTGATCGCGGCCAGCAGCCTCGAGACGTCCTTTGAATACTTTGGCGTTCCATTCTTTGTTGTTCTCAAAAGTCATATAAATTGTTGCGATTTTACCAAGGTTTAAGCGAAGAATGTTCTCGATGTACGATTGCTCTGTCGGCAGCAAGCCCGGAACCTCGACGCCCGGAGAAACTGGTGACATCGGCGGAAGCGCAGCGGCTGGAGCTGTTAACGTACCGGGAGCAGGAATTGGTCCGCCTGACGGAAAAGCCGCCGGTCCAGGGATGCCCGGATAGTTCATCATTGCAGCAGCAGGAGATACTCCTGGCGCCATTGGGGCTCCGTAAGGGTAGGCATTTGCTCCGAGAGCACCTACTGTCGGATTTTTCATGTTTGGGTACTGATGATTCATTACTAACATTCCTCCCTAATATATAAATGGTTTTAAAACCGTGTTAATAAGTCCGATACACACCGGGGCAATTTTCGCCGGTAGGGCTGAAGAAGCAGTGTGCTTTATAGCGGCCGGTGTTGCGCTGGTTATACCAAGTACCCGGGCAGCCTCCGGTCGGACGGAAAAACCATAGGGCATAAGAAGCCGGGTGAATGCGCTCGCCGTTAATTACTCTTCTGGCCAACCGAATTTCTTTGTCGCGTGCCCTCTGGTAGAAATAACCTTTCTGCGTTGCTTCATAACCGCCCGGGCTTTGAAATACCATGTCACGGATGTTGCGGAGCTTTTTGAAATCCAAACAGTCCGAGCGTACCCGGTTAATTCCGACATTGCCGACCATAAGCATTCCCTGTTCGCCTTCGCCCTCCGCCTCCGCACGGAGTAATCTTGCGAGCAGCTTGACATCTTCTTCGTTCGCTTTTACGACTGCCATGTCAGCTTCACTTCCTCTCATCTTAGAAAATAGACGAATTGATGAACGACGACGGTGTTTTGTTGTAAATGACAGGTCGGGTTGTTATGATAGTGAGTGATGCATACAAAGGAGGAACAGGTACGTGGAACAGCCGCTTAGCAGACAACTTTCTTGGAGGGATTTTATCGCACTGACGAAACCGGGTATTATACGGTCGAATTTAATTACCGGTTTTGCAGGCTTTTGGGTCGCTTCCAAGTGGAGCATTGATTGGCCACTGCTCTTATACACGCTGCTTGGGCTGTCATTAATGATGGCATCCGGCTGTGTATTAAATAATTTTTTGGATCGGGAACGGGATATGAAGATGGAGCGAACGCAAAACCGGGCGCTTCCTACGGGCCGAATCCAACCGATGATTGTGCTGTTGTATGGAATCGTGTTAGGAGTCGCAGCTACGATTGAGCTTTATTATTTGGTAAATCCGTTGTCCGCTGTCCTGGGGCTGGTCGGGCACTTTTTTTATGTAGTGGTGTATACTGCGTGGCTAAAGCCGCGCTCCACTTGGAGTACATCCGTAGGTGGCGTATCCGGTGCGATGCCGCCGGTGATTGGATATACGGCCGTAACGAACGAGATTGACGCGGGTGCTTGGGTATTGTTTGCCATCTTGTTTTTATGGCAGCCACCGCATTTTTGGGCGCTAGGCATACGCAGGCTGGAAGAATACCGCGCTGCGGGTTTTCCGCTGCTTCCCGTCGTTAAGGGCGTCCAACGCACGAAAATTCAAATGATTCCGTATTTACTGCTGCTGTATCCTGCCACGATTTTACTATATGCGTACGGATACGCCGGAATGCTTTATTTGATTTTTTCACTCGCGATTTTAACGGTGTGGACGGTAACCAGTATTAGCGGCTTTTGGGCGAAGGATGAACAGAAATGGGCTCGTAATTCGTTTAAGTATTCGCTTTATTTTCTGACATTAAGTTCGTTGGTTATGATTATTAATACGGTATCGTCCTAAAATACATCTAAGGAGGTATGCACATTGGGAGCATATTTGCAAAAGCATTGGTACAAGATTTTGATGATCACGATTTCCGTGATTCTTTTAGCGCTGATTGTATACCGGTTTATTCCAAAGACAGAAAAGCTGCCTGACCTTGGAAAAGCACCGGAATTCACACTAACGAGTATGAATGGGGAAAAGGTATCGCTGGAGGAGTCGAGCGGAAAGGCTCGTGTGGTATATTTTTTCTTTTCCACTTGTCCTGATGTGTGCTCTCCTACAACCTATAAGCTGTCCCGCGTTCAGGATCGCTTGAAGGAAGAAAATAAGTTTGGCAGCGAAGTGGTGTTTCATTCCATTACGTTTGACCCCGTTAAGGATACACCGGAGCAGCTAAAGAAATTTGCCACGACCTTTCATGCGGACCCGGCAGGCTGGAACTTCTTACGAGGCGAGGAAGAAGAGATTAAGGCCATCGCAAGCGGCTACGGCGTTTCGATTCTGAAGGATAAAGACGGTAACTTCGCCCATACCAATTACCTTACGATTGTAGATGGTAAAGGAAACATGAGGAAAACGTTTAACGCAACGACGGCGACGGAAGAGGAAATTTACAACAACATCATGAAAGTGGTCAACTAATGTCGTTTTTCTGGGTTATTTTATTCCAAAACATTATTCCGCTGTCTGTCCTCATTGCCATCGGGATTGTGCTTTACCGAGCTTTTAAGTTAGATATTAAAACATTATCGAAGTTAAATTTTTATTTGTTTTCACCGGCTATTATCTTCTTGATGCTATACAATTCTAAGGTTTCCGTTGCTGTCATCGGCCAGGTGCTGCTGTTTTTGCTCTTGTTTTTGGCAGCCTCTTATGGGTTGACGGAAATTGTAATCCGGCTGCGTCGTTACCCTCGCTCCATGGCGGGGGCGATGCGCAACTCGGTGCTTTTTTATAACAGCGGTAATTATGCCGTACCTTTAAATGGTCTTGTTTTTAAAGGTGATGCGACGACGCTTTCGATCCAAATTATTGTCATGATGGTGCAAAACCTGATTCCGAATACTTATGGGGTTTATAGTGTAAACGCTCACAAAGCGGATGCGAAGGAAATTTGGCGGACCATCCTGACCTTTCCGGCCATTTACATTATTCCGCTGGCCTTCTTGTTAAGAGGGTTTGAAGTCCCGATTCCACAGCCCATTTTGACGCCAATTGAGTATGTGGCGAACAGCTTTATCGCTACTGCGCTCGTTACGTTAGGGGTTCAATTGGGGAGCATGAAGTGGAAAATATACAATATGGATGTACTGTACTCGGTTGCTTTACGACTGCTGGCCGGTCCGGTGTTAGGCGCTGCCATTGTCCTGCTTCTTGGATTCGAAGGGGATCTTGCTAAGGCACTCGTGCTGTCCTGCGCAGTACCGTCCTCTTTGAGCAGCGTGCTGCTCGCTATCGAATTCGATAACGAGCCGGAGTTTGCCTCCCAAGCAGCGTTGCTCTCTACCGTAACGAGTACCTTTACAGTAGCCATCGTTATCTTCTGTCTACAATTTATTCCTTAACAGGAACAGGAAAGCCGGGTTCGGGGTATACAATAAACTCCTCGAGACCGGCTTTTTCTAATTGCCTAATAATATGCTCCTCCGGAGTTCCTTCCACACCGGCATACCCTGACTTCGTGTGCATTTGAACGGCATCGGGAAATAAATCCCGAAGCATCCCCCGGATCTTTTTTCCCGAAGCATCGTTATCTGTAAACAAATACACATCGCGGTCGCCAGCCTGTTTACGCAGAGCTTCCAGCCGTTCTTTGCTTGGAGTGCCAAATGTGCAAAGAATCGGAACATCGGGGTGGAGCAGTCGGCGGACTCTGCTTTTGTCGTTTTTCCCTTCAACAATAATGACAAAATCCATAATAATGCCTCCAAAACAAATCGGTTCTTGCAGTTTATTCTTCCCAATGACCCCGATTTCCTTTCCCTGCTGTCGAATTTCCCGGGAAATTCTCGAACTTAACCTTGGTGAACGGGGGAGGTCATGTTGTTTTTTGTTGGAGGAAGCATGGCAAGGGCAATCATTAATACGACAAAGGCAATATAGTATGGCGATACGTAATCACGCAGGTGACCGGCTAGCAGCGGTCCGATAAAGGCTCCGATCGAAAAAGAGATGGACAAAATGGAGAACACTCTGCCGTAACGGCTAATATCCGTCAGGGTCACGAGCAGAGTGGACATCGCTGGGAAAATAATTCCCTTCGCCATCCCAATAATGAACAAGGAAGCGGTAATTCCGATTGGCCATTCAATCGCCATTCCAAAAAAGGCAAGTGCCAGCACACAGCTTCCGACCATGGTGCGAAGATAGGATGAATAACGGTTAATAAAAAGCATGCTTAGTGTTACCAAGGAACCTAGGGATACGACAGAAAACAAAATGCCTGAAGTCATAATTGATTTTTGGGCGGATTCCATTAATGGCAGCTCGAAAAATAAAATCCCTTGAGAGCAGGAGATTCCTAACGGTACAACATAAAACAGCCAAGGTATGCGGGCGCTGCCCGAGTTTGCAGGTGCAGCGGAGTCATCCGGCAGGGCATGCCCGTCCGCCACGAGAAGACTCTTGTCGATGCTTGAGGCAGGGATGTCGCGAATCCAGAAAATCGCGATAAAAGCGGTGCCGATCAGCACAAGCCCAAGCAGCAGGAAAGCATTCGTAAAGCCTACCTTGGCGACGAGCATCGCACCTGCCGCGGGCGATACGACGGATGCAAGGGTATGAATCAGACCGTTGCCGGCCATCAGCTTTCCTTGATGCACACGGTCACGCGCCATTTTAGCAAGCAGTGACATACAAGCCGGTGACAGAAAGGCAAGAACGAAGCCGCTGACGGAACGCACGGCGAGCAGCTGCCAAGGATTCGTAACCTGGGACTGGATGAGCAGCAGAATCCCGGCGCCAATCAAGCTCCAAACAATAAATTTTTTGCTTCCAAACCGGTCTACACCGATGCCGGCAAGCATATTTCCCGGCAGATGGGTAATCGAATATACGCCCATAATTAACCCGATGAACGAAGGGACCGCGCCGAGCGAAACGGCAAAAGGGGTTAATATTGGGTATTGCGCGTGTAAATCAAAAAAAGCGATGAAAATAAACAGATACAGCCAAACCGCTGTCCGCATGAAAGCACCTCCACCCATCGAATTGTATTCTCCGCCCTCAAGGCTCTCTACACTACTTGTACGTAGTTGTCCTTCTCGATATGCCTCGTGTATAATCGGAGTGAACTTTTCAACATGTGGAGGGATTTCGCGTGGAGCAGTGGCTTGCATTTGTTCAAGAGCGCTGGTTTGTCATTATTGCGGCTTTAGTTGTTTTGATGATTGTAATTAACGTGGTGAAAACCGTCATAAAATGGGTCATTGTACTCGCTGTTTTAGGCGGAATTGTGTTTTATGGGGCAAATTACACGGATCAAATCAAAGAAGTTGGAGGCCAGCTCGTTACCCAATTCAAGGACGAGGCGTTAAAGCAAATGGCCGGAGAAGTTAAAGAAGCGAAATATACGGCAAATCCCGATGGAAGCTTTGTCATCACGACGACCAGCATTAAAATTGAAGGCGCTGCAGGTGCGGCGGAGGTTACGCTGTATTTCAAAGGCCAGAAGGTCGGCACATTCCCGATTGAAGGGGCGCTGCAGGCGTTCATCGAAGCGGCAAAGCAGCAAAAATAAAGGTGCTTACAGAAAGGAATTGCATTCATGCGATATGAAGCAATATTTTTTGATGCAGGCGATACGCTGATGACAATTCTGGAAGCGCAGTCGATTGTACATCAGTTTCTCAAGGACCGCTCCCTGCATCGGGAGCCGGAGCAGATCGGCAGCTTATTTCAGGAAGCATTTCAAACTTTTTATTATAACAAAGGGCAAGGAGAGCCGGTTCCGGTTTCAGCTGAAACCGATCGGGAGTTTTGGTCAGGCATTTACCGTTACATTATGGACCACTTAGGCGTTCATGAAGAGTGGTCGGCAGAGCAGATCCACCGCTGCTGTCATGAATTATACGATATTTTTACCGGGCCGGAGCATTATCGATTATTTGATGATGTCATTCCTGTTCTGGAGCAGCTGAAAGCGAAAGGATACCGACTTGCGGTTATTTCAAATTTTGCCCCGACGCTTTCCGCTATTCTTAAGGAAAAAGGAATCGATGCTTACTTTGAGGATATCTTCGTCTCAACGGTGGTCGGTTTGGAAAAACCGGATCCGGCGATTTTCTCGCTTGCGCTGGAGCGCACGGCGTTAAAGGCTGACCAGGTGCTTTATGTCGGGGACCACGCGGTGAACGATATTTGGGCGCCGAACCAAGTCGGGATCGACGCCGTACGGATATTGCGGTATGACTATCAGGAGGGAGAAGGCATTCGCTCTCTAGAGGAACTGCTTTCGTATTTGGAGGGCACTACACGGAAGTAAAAGTCATCGGGATCACAATCCCGAACGTATTTCCTCCCTCCGGGCAGCTGGTTACCTCAATCCGCCCGTTATAACGCTCGATGCATTCTTTTACGATTGAAAGTCCGAGTCCGGAATGGACGCCGGTTCCTTTTGTTGAATATCCGGGGAAGAAGAGAAGCTCCTTTTCGGCCTCGGATATTAGCTTTCCGGGGTTGCTGACTTCAAGATGCAGCTCGTTTTCCTCGATCCAGCCTCTAATGTCTACCCATCGCAAATCACTTTCCAGTTTTTCTACCTCATCGAAAGCATTATCGATTAAATTGCCTGAAATTTTGACGATATCGAGTGTTTTCACCCCTAAACGAAGCTGATCAAGACCATGAAACGAAAACCGAAAGTCGATTTTTTTGTCGAGTGCGCGGGTTAATTTGGATTGGACCAGTGCGGCAAAGGCAGGGTCGCCGATTCCGATGATATCGTTAATGTCCTTAATTTCTCCGACGAGCTCGCCTAGGTACCGGTCTAAATCCTCGAATTTTTTGCGCTGAAGCATGGCCTGAAGCACCTGTACGTGATTTAGAAAGTCATGTCTCTGGCCCCGGATGGCGGTAAACATTTGGTTAACGTCATCAATATAAAGCTGCTGAGTCATTCCTACGGCTGCATCCTTTTCTTTCGTAACGAGCATGAGGAGCTTATAAATAATGAGGACTCCCACCGCTGCAATTAAGCAAACAATTAAATACACCCAATAATTTAAATTGCTGACCGAAAATACAAGGACAAAGAGAACTAGCAGCAGCTGGACGACGATAAACGTAGATACATGAAGATAGGTGCGCGACTTTTTGTTCAAGGTAAGCCAGTTGGAGATCTTGATGCCCGGGTACCAACGGTGTTTGATCATAAGATAGGTCAATACAGACGCAGTGAGGAGGCCAGGCAGCATGGAAAGCAGCAGCATGGCAGCTGTTCTCGTACCGTACGCATTAGCGCTTACCGCCATCACAAAGGTTCCGCCGATAATTTCGATTAAAATGTTGCTGACAGCGGACAAGGTAAATATACGGATTCTCTCACCGGTCGGGAGCCAGCGGAAGGCAACCCAAAAAAATACGAACAGCGCTGCTAAAAAGTGAATCGGTCGCCAAGGCGGCGGCAGAAGCAAAAACATGAAGTTCGAGTAAAGAGCTACCGTAGTCGCATAGATCAGCGTCGTTTTCCATAAATTTCGAAGGGGATGCCCCCAGAAGCAGAAGCTGAACAGCGTAGAAATATAGACGTTGGGAATCGTGGCTAAAAGCACGATGAGTATGTATTCCTTCAAAAAGTCAATCATACCAAATTCCTTTCTTATATCAGAAGGGTAATGAACGTGTCGCTAATTGTCGAAATTTGCTTTTATTTAACTCTACATCTTTTTAGCATTTATGAAAAGACATTTTGCACATTTACGTGGTTTTCATATTTTCAGTACAGTTCGGAACTAGAGGCTGCTTATGCTATAATGAGTCATTAGTCAATATAGAAGGGAACGTAAGTGCTATGTGCGGAATATGCGGAGTTGTATACTTTGATCATACGGTGCCGGGGGCAGATGAGCTGGAGCGAATGACATCGCAAATCGTTCATCGTGGTCCCGACGACTTTGGCACCTGGACGGATCCAGGGATTGGTTTAGGGTTCCGCCGATTATCGATTATTGATTTGGCCGAAGGCCATCAACCGCTAAGCAATGAGGATGAAAGCGTCTGGATTGCTTTTAACGGTGAAATTTATAATTATAAGCCGCTGCGCGAAATGCTAATCGGCCGCGGGCATCAATTCAAAACACATACGGATACCGAAGTAATTGTTCATTTATATGAAGAGTTCGGCGAAGCCTGCGTGGAAAAGCTGCGCGGCATGTTTGGCTTTGCCATCTGGGATCGGCGCAAGCGGACACTCTTCGGCGCTAGAGATCATTTTGGAATTAAGCCCTTTTATTATTGTCAGGACGGCCAGCGCTTTTTATTCGGCTCGGAAATGAAAAGCCTGCTTGCCGCAGGAATGAAGCGCGCGGTGCAGCGGGAAAGCCTGCTGAATTATGTAACATTCCAATATGTGCCGGAGCCGCTAACGATGTTTGAAGGGATATACAAGCTGCCTCCGGGTCACACCATAAAGGTTTCAGATGACGGTAAAATTACGCTTCGACGGTATTGGGACCCGATGTTTGAGCCTAATGAGAGTAAGCCTCTTTCCGAATCGATTGAACAGATCCGCGAAACGCTCAAGGAATCCGTGGCGGCTCACATGCAAAGCGATGTTCCGCGCGGCTGCTTCTTGTCCAGCGGAATCGACTCCACGGCGATCGCAGCGCATATGCGCGCGATTGAGCCGATCAAAACATTCTCCGTCGGCTTTGAAGGACCAAACAATGAGACAGAGATTGCTTATGAATCGGCGAAGGCGCTCGGTACGGAGCATTACGCGAAAATCATTACTGAAGCGGATTATTTTGATTCGCTGGAGCGCGCTTCCTGGCACCAAGACGAGCCGGTGGCCGATCCTTCCGCGATCGCGCTTTATCATGTGGCGGCTCTAGCACGCGAGCATGTCACGGTGGTGCTGTCCGGCGAAGGCGCCGACGAGCTGTTCGGCGGGTACCGCATTTACCGCGAGCCGCAGGCGCTGCGCGCGGTTGACGCGCTGCCTATGCCGCTGAAGCGGCTGCTTGCGCGGTTGGTGCGGCTGATGCCGTCCGGCCTGCCGGGCCGCAATTATTTGCTGCGCGGTACGACGCCGCTGGAGCAGCGCTTCCTCGGTAATGCGAAAATTTTTACCGAGGATATGAAGGCCGAATTGCTGAAGGTGGAGCCGGAGCTGCTCGCTTCGTATCTGAATCCGTGGCAGACGGCACAAAAGTTTTATAAGAAAACGACGCATCTTGATCCGGTGACACGGATGCAGTATATCGATATGAATTTGTGGATGCCTGGCGATATTTTAATGAAAGCCGATAAAATGACGATGGCGCATTCCTTGGAGCTGCGCGTTCCTTTCTTGGACGTTGAAATGTTTGACGTTGCCCGCCGCATCCCGGCAAGCCAGCGGATAGCCGACGGAACGACGAAGGCGGTGTTCCGCAAGGCAATGCAGGGAATCGTGCCGGATTTCATTATGAACCGCCCGAAGCTCGGGTTTCCAGTCCCGCTGCGGGATTGGGTGAAGGGCGAACGCGGTGTTCAAATGTTCGAGCAAATCCAGTCCAGCGGGATCGAGGATTACTTCCAAATGGGCTACGTCCGCAAAATGCTGGAAAACCATCGCGAGGGCCGCGGAGATTATGCACGCAAGCTCTGGGTCGTTTATATGTTCGCGCTATGGCATCGCGCGTATATTGAACAGCCGGCAGGAACAGTCCAGCCGCGATAACGAAGGGAGCAAATGTTATGCCGAATTACCGCTTGCTGGCTTTGGATATGGACGGAACATTGTTGACGGAAGACAAAACCGTTTCGGCTGAAAATAAGTATTGGATACGCAGGGCGGCGGAAGCCGGAGTTACCGTATGCTTCGCAACCGGCCGCGGGTTTCAAAGCGCTCTGCCTTACGCGGAGGAGCTGGAGCTGCTGGATTCGCCGATGGTGACGGTGAACGGCAGCGAGGTCTGGAAGAGAGCCGGCGAGCTGCATTCGCGAACTTTGATGGATGCAGACGACGTGCTGCGTCTGCGGAATATTGCACTGCGGTTCGAAGAGCCGTGGTATTGGGCTTATTCCGTTGAGCGCGTCTATAATAAGCAAGATTGGGCCGAGGATGCGCTGGCATTGGAATGGTTAAAATTCGGCTATTATACGGAAAATATACCCGTGCTGCAGAAAATGAGACAGGAAGCCGAGGCCATGGGGAAGTTTGAAATTACAAACTCCCATCCCTGTAATTTGGAGCTGAATCCGCTCGGTATCCATAAGGCGGCCGGCCTGCGGCAAGTATGCACCCTCCTCGGGATTGAGATGTCGCAAGCCGTTGCGGCAGGAGACAGCCTCAATGACGTGTCGATGATTCGCGAGGCAGGACTCGGGGTCGCGATGGGGAATGCTCAGGATGCGGTGAAGGAGCTGGCCGACGAGGTAACAGCGACGAACAAAGAGGATGGGGTTGCGCAGATCATTCGCCGCTATATTTTGAAAGACGGGGAGTGATCTCGGATGATGGACATCATAGGATGGGTGCTGGTCATCGCATTGTTTATAGTCGGGATGGCCGGGGCTGTGTTCCCTATTTTGCCGGGGGTACTGGCAGTTTACGGGGCTTTCTTTGTATATGGCTTCTTCTTCGGATTCGAGCAGCTGAACGTCTGGTTCTGGGTCATTCAGACGTTTATTACCGTTGTAATTTTTGTAGCCGATTATGCGGTTGGCGCTTGGGGGGTGAACCGGTACGGCGGCTCGAGGGCGTCAGTCATCGGTTCGACGATCGGCATTATTATCGGGCCGTTCGTGATTCCGGTTGTCGGTCTCGTAGCGGGTCCGTTTCTCGGCGCAGTACTTGGTGAGCTTACCGTCTCAAGAGATACGCAACATTTAATGAAGGTCGGCTGGGGCTCGGTTGTCGGACTGTTATCAGGCATTGTTGTCAAAACGGTGCTGCAGGTGTTCATGATCGTACTGTTCGTGTTTTGGATTTGGTTCTAGAGAATTACTAGCTGCAAGCAAGAGAGCGAACGTCTATTGTTATGTGAGGCTGGATCACAGGAGAACGAGGCAGGCCCGAAGCCGAATCTCAGCTACCAGATTAGGAGGAAGATCAGGATGAACGTGACGATTTGGAATGAACATCGCCATGAGAAAAAAAATCCGAAGGTTTCTGAGCTTTATCCAAAAGGACTGCACGGAGCAATAGCAGATGGAATTGCTTCCGACGATTTGACCATCCGCTTCGCGACATTAGACGAGCCGGAGCATGGCTTATCGCAAGCTGTTCTGGATCAAACCGATGTGCTTGTTTGGTGGGGGCATATCGCACACGAGGAAGTATCGGACGAGATCGTTGCCAGAGTACATAAACGGGTGCTTGAGGGCATGGGTCTTGTCGTGCTGCATTCCGGCCATTTCTCGAAAATTTTTAAAAGGCTGATGGGCACAACCTGTGATCTGAAGTGGCGGGAAGCGAATGAAAAAGAGCGTGTCTGGGTAGTCAATCCTGCCCATCCGATCGCTGCAGGTCTCGGGGAGTATTTTGAGATTGAGCATGAGGAAATGTACGGCGAGCATTTTGATATTCCGGCTCCAGATGAGCTGGTGTTCGTCAGCTGGTTTCAAGGCGGGGAAGTATTCCGCAGCGGCTGTACGTTCTATCGCGGACAGGGGAAAATCTTTTATTTCCGTCCGGGGCATGAAACGTACCCGACTTACTATAACAAAGATGTGTTAAAAGTGATCTTTAATGGCATTCGCTGGGCGGGGGCTCCGCGGGGAGCGGCGCCGAAGTACGGAAATCATCAGCCGCTTGAGCCTCTTCAGTAAACGATAGTAGGTGGGTTAAATTTGTCGAAGGATTCGTTGTTAAAAGGAACGTTAGTTTTAACGCTCGCCGCCTTTGTTGCGCGGTTTTTGGGCGTTGTGCAGCGGGTTCCGCTGCAGCAGCTGCTGCAGGATGCCGGTATGGCATCCTTCGGCGTGGCCTCAAACATTTATTTAACTTTATTAGTAGTGGCGACGGCGGGGATTCCAAGTACGCTTAGTAAAATGGTCTCGGAACGTTATGCGGTCGGCCGCATAGATGAAGCGGAACGCGTATTCCGTGCGGCTGTTTGGTTTTCGCTTGCGGCAGGCGTTGTTGCAAGCGTCGGGTTGTATGCGGCTGCCCCTTTCTATGCGGTACATATCAGCCACACCCCAGACGCGGTTTGGGCGATTCGGGCGCTTGCTCCGGCACTGCTGTTTTTTCCGTTAGTCGCGATTCTTCGCGGGTATTTTCAGGGGCGTCAGCAGATGGTATCGAATGGGATCTCGCAAATCATCGAGCAAATTCTTCGGGTCGGCTCGGCGGTGCTGCTTGCTTACGTGCTGCTCGAATTAGGCACGAGCATGGAGTGGGCCGTCGCGGGCGCCTCCTTCGGCGGGGTCATCGGAGCGATTGCGGCACTAGCCGTGATGGGCATAGCATGGCTTCGCTTGAAGCGCAGGGACCGTCAGGAATCGGGGGCCCCGGCTGATGCGGCGGGGACCGCTGAGGTTGTCCCTACCGGCGGGACGTCGACGGCGGTTTCTGCGGTCGACCAAAGCTTGGCTGCAAGGAAGCAGGGCGAGACGGCGGGGAATACTTCGGGGACGGACCCGCAGCGGCTCAGAGGCATTTATAAGCAAATGCTGGCTTATGGCGTGCCGATTGCGATTATTTCGACCATGGTCAACCTCGTTTATTTAATCGACAGCTCCAGCATTGTCGCATTGTTGAAATCACAGATGGAACAGCTGAAAGCGATCGAGATTTTAGGGATACTGACAGCGCGGGCTCAGTCTATAGCAGGAATCCCTGTTATTTTGGCTATTGCGATCAGCCAGTCAATTGTACCGATCGTATCGGCTGCGCATGCTAGAGGAGATCGGCCTGAAGTTGAGCGGCAGGCTTCTATGGCTCTGCGGCTCGGTGTGTTATCGGGTTTGCCGCTAGTGCTGTTTTTTGCTTTGGCAGCGCATCCGCTGAATGGTCTCATTTTTACGGATACCGAGGGCTCCCTAACGATTTCGGGTTTAACCGTTAGCGCGATGTTTCAAATTGTCATGCTAACTTCATCGGCGATCTTGATGGGCATGGGGATTGTCCGTGCTCAGGTGGTCTTTGTTGCGATTGGCCTTGTTGTGAAGCTTGTTGGCAATTTTGCGCTTGTGCCGCTGTTTGGCGTACAGGGTGCGATTGTTTCGACGGCGCTGGCTTTTATCGTGACCATGACGTTAAACCTTCGCGCGATGCGAAAGCAGGCGCAGGTGCGCTTCTTCGATCGAAAGCGCTGGGCGGGCTTACTGAGCGTTATTGCGATTATATCGGCGGCGGGAATCGGCCTTCAGCAGCTTTTACAGAAGCACGTTATGTTCGGAGCGGAGGGCTGGGCTCTTCGCGGCAGTTACGCGCTGCACTGTGTATTGATCGGTATGCTGACCGTAATCCTGTACGCTGCGCTGCTGGCCTTGTTCCGCGTAGTAACTGCGGATGAGCTGCGGCGGATGCCGGGGCCGCTTCGCAAGCTGGCGAACCGTCTTGACCGTAAGAGCAAGAAGCAGCAGGTCCAGTCGTAGATCGGGATGCTGCTGGTTATATAACAAGCCGCAAGGGCAGATCGCCCAAGCGGCTTGTTTGTTTGTCGGGATATTCTCAAATGGGGAGAAACGTTTGAATCGTTACTTCAACGCTTCGCCGGCGAGCACAGCCAGTTCAATCTTGTTCAGCCCAAACATGGCTTCATCCGACATCTCGTAAGGGAACGGCGGCTCAACGCTTCGCATGTACCGAAACGCTGACGTATTTATAAACCAATCGCTGCGATCCGGCTCGGGATGCCGTTGATCGGGCCACGCTTGGTTGAGCGGAGGGCTGTAAAACGGCTCGGCATCCTCCAGCAGACGTTCTCCGTCAAGCCGCCGCTTGTATACAGCCGCAGCCGGTGATTTTCGCACCGTGGCAAAAAGATGCGGCCAGTAATCGGCCCGAGACCCGGTATGCCGCCTTGCCTGGGCAAACCGGCGGGCGCCTTCGGAAACGGAGGGAATACCGAACAGCATGGCGTACAGCTTTTTGCCAAATTCAATGCGCTCCTCTAGGCTGGAAAACTGCTCTACTATTAATCCGGCCAAGGGCACATCCCGCTGTCCAATCTCCTTCATCGGAAAAAAGACTTGGTTCAGCTGCAGCAGCGATTGTACTTTAAACGTTAAGGTATCCACTACCTGCTGTTTCCAGTATTCGTCCTGCAGGATTCGCTGTTCGATATAATGCTGCTCGTTAATGATCAAGCCGATCGTCAGCATCGCGGAGCTGCGATTTTCCCAGAAGCTTTCCCAAATCGGCCGCATAAAGCGGGATACGGAGAAAGCCGGCAGCAAATAAAAAAGGGAGCGGCCATGTTTTCGGCTTTTTTCATAAAGCAGCAGCTGCGGGTAGGCATCTTGGAAAATCAGCCAGTTCGCTTTTTCCAAAAATTGAAATAAGGTTTCCGCTTTTGCCGAGTCCATGAGGTGCGGCAGCAGATCCCCTTTTAAATCGGTCATGCTCCAGCCGCCGTTGCGGGAAACCATGTGTGCAAGCAGGGCCCAGTGAAGTTCCGGACAGCGCATAAAGGAATGATAGTAGGCCTCGGTACGGGTTACATTGTTTCGGTTCAAGCGTTTTGTATCCTCATCGATTTCTTGGACCAATGCTAGATCGGCTGCCCGCAATCGAAGTCGGAACTGTTCCGCGCTTTCTAAGACGGCCGCTTCCCCGGAAGCCGAATTCAGCATGTCGAGGAGCTGGGTGCGTACGGCGGCCCATACTTTTTTCGATACAGCAATCGATTCGGTCCCCGGCTCCTTTTCGTCCAGCAGCAGCGCACCGAGCTTCGACTGCAGGTAGCGCAGCAAATGTAAGGGTGCGCCGGCTATTTTATCCGCCAATTGCTTCCAACCTGATGAATGTCGAATTGACACGTCGTCCGCCCCTCCAAACTCTTTTTACCTATCATATGTCGATTTGGCTGATAAAAAACTTTTATTTAGCTTGTACGAAACCAAAATGCTGTTTATCCCGTATAATGGTGGTGTAAGTACATAAATGGAAAAGGAGAGTTTACATGCCGAAAAGTTGGAAAGTTTGGCTGAGCGGAGTGTTGGCGCTGCTCCTCGTTGTTTTGACGGGCTGTGAAGCAGTTAATGGATTTGACGTCAACAAAGCACTGACTGCGTCGACGAAGATGCAAAATTATGAAGGGTCTTTTAAAATGTCGTTAAAGCTCGACGTTAATGAAAAGGCATTTGACGGGGCAGACGAGCAAGCTGAGAAGATGTTGAAATTATTCCAATCCGTTACTTTTAACGTAACTTCGATGAAAGCACTGGACCGTCAGAACGCTTCCTTGAAGGGAACGCTTGAATTTGGAAAAGGCAGCATTCCATTTGAAGCAGTAACAAATTCGGAAAAGCTGCTCTTCACAGCGGAAGGCATGAAGAAGCCAATCGAGGTTCCGCTGTTTGGCCTTAGTGGAATTCCTGCTGAACAAGCGGCGGCAATGCCTTTTGATATCAAGGCTCTGCAAGAAGCTGCTTTGAAGCATACCGATGAGTATATTGCAGCTGTGAGCGGGCTGTTTGTTGAAAACTTACCGAACCCGAATGTAATTTCGGTGGAAAAGGTCAGCGAACAGGTTCACGGTGAGACGGTATCCCTGCATAAGCTTCATGCCGAAGTTTATGGCACGGAGTTTGTAAAGCTGGGCAAGGAGTTCATCGTAAGCGTGCTTAAGGACGAAGAAGGGATTAAGGAGCTGCTCAGCGTTCTTTACGACATGATGCTGCCTATGCTCAACGACCTTGCTAAGAACGAGGAGATTGCTCAATCCGAAGCAGGAGCTATGTTGTCGACGGTATTGGCGGACAAAACGCTGGCGATCGATCTAGCTTATACACAAATCAAAATGTTGACGGATCAGCTTCTTGTAGATATAGACGCGAAGCTGGCAGAGGCGGAAGAAAACTTCCCGTTGGACGAAAATACCTATATCAAGAGCAACATGTACTTTGATGAGGATATGAACCCGCGTAAATCGAATTTCGAATTTGTGATGAAGCCGAAAAAAGGCGAAGCCAAGGAATCGGATGATCTTCGCTCCATTACATTGACAATGGAAGATGAGTATTGGAATCTTGGCAAAGTAACGGCAATTGATACGATTGAAGGCGAGCCGTACACAATCGATGAGGAAAATGCAACGCCGGAGCATTTCTTGGAAAATATCGACAAAAAGTCCCTGCTTTATGATTTCTTGAAAAACGATTTGAAAATTACGAAAAGAAGCCTTACCCTCATGCTTGACGAAGAGGATACTGGCTATACATCGCCTTTCACTCCTTACATTAAAGGTCAAGGTACGACTATGGTACCGACCCGCATGATCTCCGAGCGCCTTGGCGCGAAGGTAACATGGGATGGTGTAAAGCAGCAGGTAACGGTTAAAGACTTCAACGGCACAACCATTGAGCTTGTTGTAGGCAGCAAAACAGCAACCGTTAACGGCAATGCGGTTGAGCTTCCGGAAGCACCTGACAACTATGAAGGCACAACATTTGTTCCAGTTGCGTTTATCGCTGATGTGCTTGGCGCAGAAGTAAACTGGACACCGGAAACCCGTACGGTTGAAATTACGAAGGAATAATTGCTTAACGTAAACGCGCCGTTGACTTTCTCGGGTGGGAATGCTATAACCTTGTAAAATGGCTGAAGGTTCCAAAATCGCTTTACAAGGAGTGGGAACGATGAACAAGATTACATCGGAGCAAGCATTTGAAGAAGCTATATCCTCGGCGAAGCCAACGGTCGTCGTTTTTAAAACAACCTGGTGCAAGGATTGTCATTACATTGACCCGTTTATGCCCGAGGTGGAGCAGGCTTACGCCGACCGTCTTCAGCTAATGGAAGCGGATCGCGATGATCTGCCGGATCTTTGTGAACGCCTTGGCATTCTTGGGATTCCGAGCTTTGTTGCTTTCGTTAACGGCAAGGAAACGATTCGTTTCGTAAGCAAGCTTCGTAAGACACGGGAAGAGATCGAGCAGTTTTTAGACCGTGTGGTTGAAGTATCGGCCAGTTTAGCGAAGCCGGACTAAGTAACGATATCCTGCCCGGGTGGTGGGGTAATTCAGTAGGTTAATTCAAAGCCGTGAGAAGCCGCTTGTCCTCAATGGATGGGCGGCTTTTTCCATGGTCAAGGTTTTGTCACCAAACGACATGGAATTCCCTTTTTTGAAACGGTATAATGAAGGTTGTATGATTTTAGCTAAAGCAGGTGTATACTTTTGAAACGCACAATTTCATGGCTATCTAACTTAACATTCATCGGCATGTTCATCGTGGTGCTGATGGGGGCCGTTGTTACAAATACCGAATCGGGAATGGGCTGCGGCGACGATTGGCCGCTCTGCAACGGCCGTTTTGTACCTGCTTATACGATTGAATCCTTAATCGAGTACACTCATCGTCTAACGACCGGAATCATCGGACTGCTGGTGCTTGCTACTACCATTGCTGTTTTTGTCGGGCTGAAACATCGGAAGGATGCCAAGTGGTACATTGGCAGTACGTTCTTTTTCACTTTTCTTCAAGCTATCCTGGGTGCATTAGCGGTTGTAAAGCCTCAATCCTCGGCCGTTATGGCACTGCACTTCGGCTTTTCTTTGACCGCCTTCGCCAGTACCTATTTGCTGGCCATGGCCGTGCGGGAGGAGTTCAACTCAACAAGCAAAACGACGTTTGGCGGAATGCCGACGGTATTTTCGAGCGAATTTCGATATTTGTCTTGGTTTACTGCGGTTTTCAGTTATGTCGTTGTTTACTTGGGTGCATTCGTCAAGCACACCTCTTCGATCGGCGGCTGTACAGGCTGGCCGCTTTGCAACGGAGAGCTGATTCCCGATTTGCAAGGGGCGACCGCCATTGTGTTTGTGCACCGTTTAGCGGCAGCCGTGTTGTTTATTCTTGTCCTGCGTTTGGCGTATTTGGCAAGAGGACAGGGCGGTGTAATCCGGACGGTGGGGGCCTGGGCTGCTTACTTGGTATCCCTGCAAGTGATCAGCGGCGCTCTGCTTGTGTTTTCTGTGGAGAGAGAGTGGTATTTGTTCTCGATTTTACTGCACGTCGTCGTGGTTTCGGCTTTATTCGCTGTGCTTGCGTATATAAGCCTCGCGACGGTCGTTCGACGCCGTTAGAGAGGGGTTCTTGCTGTGGTATTTGATAATTTGCGCTCCTTCTTGGAGTATTTAAAAAGAGAAAATGAACTTGTCATCATCTCCGAGCCGGTTGATCCGTATTTGGAGCTGGCGGAAATTCACCGCAGAGTCATTGACGAGGGCGGACCTGCGCTGCTTTTCACGAATGTAAAAGGCAGCTCGTTTCCGGTCGTAACGAACTTGTTCGGGACAAGCCGCCGGGTTGACCTAGCCTTCGGACCGAAGCCCGAGCAGTTTATGAAGGAAGTCGTAGGTGCAATGCATACGCTGATTCCACCTACGCCGAAAGCATTGTGGGAACACCGCAGCATGATCATGGATCTCATGAAGGTCGGAACGAAGCAGATCGATGGCAAGGAAGCGCCGATTCTCGGCAATGTGAGGCGGGAGAATCCGCTTCAGGGGCTTCCCGTCCTGACAAGCTGGCAGGAGGACGGCGGGCCTTTCGTTACCTTACCGTTGGTGTATACGGAGCATCCGGAAACACGTGCGCATAATCTCGGGATGTACCGGATGCAGGTATACGATGACCAAACGACCGGTATGCATTGGCAGATTCATAAGGGCGGCGGCTTCCATTACCACGAAGCGGAGAAGCGCGGGGAAGCGCTCCCTGTAACTGTATTCCTAGGGGGACCACCGGCTTTGATCGCTTCAGCGATTGCACCGGTGCCCGAGCATTTGCCGGAGCTGATGTTGACCTCGCTGATGCTCAATAAGAAGCTTCGCGTGACGCAGGACCCTTACGGCGGCCATCGGCTAGTCGCGGAAGCGGAATTTGCGATTTGCGGCAAGGTTCCGCCGCACGAGCGCAGAATGGAAGGGCCGTTCGGCGACCATTTTGGCTACTACTCGCTGGCGCATGAGTTCCCGGTGTTCAACGTCGACCGCGTATGGCACCGGAAGGACGCCATTTATCCGGCGACGATCGTGGGCAAGCCGCGCCAAGAGGATTATTTCCTTGGCGAGTTCTTACAGCGTCTGCTGGCGCCAGCTTTCCCGATGGCGATGTCGGGGGTTAAAGAGCTGTGGGCCTACGCGGAAACCGGCGTTCATCCGCTGGCAGCCGCCATTGTGCGGGAAAGCTATTCACGCGAGGCGCTAAGCACAGCGTTCCGCATTCTCGGCGAAGGGCAGCTGCGCCTGACGAAATTTTTAATCGTAACGGACCGTCCGGTTCCGCTCGACCGTTTCGATGTGCTGCTGGAAACGGTATTGGAGCGGTTTGATCCGGGCTCCGATTTGTTTATCTTTGGCAATACGTCGCATGATACGCTGGATTATACCGGCGACCGCTTAAATCACGGCAGCAAGGCGCTGCTGCTTGGCGTAGGTCCGGACAAGAAGCGGGAGCTTCCCGCAGTGTACAATGAAGGACCGATTGCCGAAATCGACGATATCCGTCCGTACTGTAAAGGCTGTTTAGTTGTATCCGGACCTTCCTATACGGCTGCGCCGGATTTTGCACAGCGATTGCTGCCTAGGGTAAAGCATTTGTCCCATTGGCCGCTCATTATTATCGCGGACGATGCAGCGATCGCCGAAAGTCAGCTTTCCTTCCTCTGGACGGTGTTCACACGCTTCAATCCGGCGAGTGATATGGTGATGGATGCTCAGGTACGTAAGCATCATCTTGAATATACGCTGCCGATCGTCATCGATGCGCGTATGAAGCCGGGATACCCGGATGAATTGTTCCCGCGGGAGGATATCGTAAAGCTGGTAGACAGCAGGTGGAAACAATATTTTGCATAATGAGGTGTGATGCTGTTGCTGCGAGAGCTGTTCAATGAACCGAAACGTAAAGACGAAGGCTCGCTGCTGGAAGCGAAGCAGGCCATCGTACAGTTTTGCAGGAAAATTGGAAATCCGGCTTCTTCTCCAGGAAAAAATAACGGCGATCCAAAGCTGATCGAGCAGGAACGCTGGGCTATGGGTTTGATCGACGCCTTGGAGGAGCTGGAACAAAGCATCTATGCAAGCGAAAAGTATCGGCACCGGATTAAATTGTCGGCAGTAGAGCATATGAATGAAGAAGAGCGGGTCAATTACCGGACCTACTTATATTTTTACAAGAATGCGTTTATCCGCGTATTCTCGCTGCTCGATAAGCTTGGATATTTTATGAATGAGTATTTAGGCGTGCATACGGAACGTGTGAAGCCGCGGTTTTCGTATTTTACCGTGCTTCGTGAAATGCGGGAGAAGAAATACGAGCCCGAGCTTTCCGCGGAACTCGACCGCCTGAAGGAAAAGTATGAGATCGCGTTGAAGCGGCTGCGGGAGCAGCGCAATTTTGAAATTCACTCGATTAATTACGAGCTGCTTAACGACTCGATTTCAGGGCGGGGCAAATTTGACCCGCTGCGCCGCGTGGAGGATCTGGAGCGGAATTACTTTGACATTCTGCAGGCGCTTGAGATGGCTACCAGTTCATTAACGACAGTATTCAGTTATTGCGCAAGAAAATCCGTAATGGATCAAAGGCGAAACCGGAGGTCGTAATGGAACCGATACGGGAACGGAAAATAGCATTAGTTACCGGAGGAGCCAAGGGGCTTGGCAAAGCGACGGCATTGGCTCTGGCGGACATGGGCTGCGATGTGGCCATTAGTTACGTCCGCAGCGAACAGGAAGCGCAGAGCCTTGTTTCTGAGCTGCAGAAGCGCCATGTACGAGCCTTCGCTGTTAAGGCGGATATGTCGGACCGGGAAGCGATTTTCAGGATGGTAACGGAAATCCGCAAGGAGCTCGGCGAAATCGATATTGTGGTTAACAATGCCGGGCCGTTTATCCGCGATCGCAAATGCTTTATCGAATATGAGACAGCAGATATCGATTATTTACTGTACGGCAATTTAATCGGGGTGATGGAGCTCGACAGGCTTGTTATCCCTGCTATGCGTCAAAAGCGCTGGGGCCGGATTATTCACTTCGGATTCGGTCATGCGGGGGAAACGAGGGGGTGGCAGCATCGTGCTGTTTATGCCGCCGCTAAGGTAGGCTTGGCCTCCTTTACCAAATCGTTGGCCCTCGAAGAGGCACCTTACGGAATTACTGTAAACATGGTTTGTCCCGGGGATATTCGGGGCATGTTTAAGGAGCTTGGCATTGCTGAGGCGAGGCAGCATTCCGATCAGGAGACGCCGAGAGGCCGACCTGGTAGCGGAGAGGATGTTGCACGGGTGATCCGCTTCTTATGTCAAGATGAATCCGACTTCATTACAGGCAATACGATCGATATTACCGGCGGGCTCGACCCGATTCGCACGATCGTGCCCACTACATAAGAAAGGCTTGGCGCTCAGCGCCAAGCCTTTTATAATGAACTCCATCCGTTCATTAAAATACTTGCATAACTTCGGTTACACCTTCGACTTCTTCAAGAAGTGCGCGCTCGATACCCGCTTTAAGCGTGATCGTAGAGCTCGGGCAGCTGCCGCATGCACCCATCAGCTTAAGCTTAACGATGCCGTCCTCGATGTCTACGAGTTCAACGTCGCCGCCGTCGCGTTGAAGGAACGGGCGTAGCTTTTCTAATACCTCTTGAACCTCATCATAAATCGTTGTGCCTTGAGTTTCGCTCATTTGATACAGCTCCTTTCTTTCATATATTATAAAATAACAAATCAAAACTTAAAAGGGGAAACTGTAATGAGACCGATTATCGAATTTTGTGCCAGCAATATGCACCATGGAACGGATCAAGTGATGAAGGCATTAGAACAAAATCCGGATTACGATGTCATTGAATATGGCTGTCTTGGCAATTGCGGACACTGCTACCTGGCCCCCTACGCGCTCGTAAACGGCGAAATCATCGAAGCCGAAACCGCCGACAAGCTCCATGAAAAAATTGAGGAGGTCATTCGTGACTGGCTGAAGCAGTTCGAATAACCGGCGGCCTTTGTTAGATTACCCGAAATGATTTTTGGACATCCAGAGCACGCCCGACTTCAGTACCCGCGGCACGCGGCCGACGATCGAGGTTTTGCCCATGAGGCCGAAGCCCGCTTTTTTGCCGAGAGAACCAAGCACTCCCTTTAATTTAATCTTCGTTAAACGAGGGGCATGGCCAAACCATTCCGACTTGATTAATTCTGCAACCTGGAGCCCCTGGGCTTCCGCTGCCTGTGCACTCGGCGAAAAAGGGATGCTCGCACAGTCGCCGACGATAAACACGCCCGGATGGGAAGGAAGCTGATGGTCCTGATTAATGATCAATCGGCCGGAGTTATCTTTCGGAAGATCGATGTTTTGGACGACCTCAACCGGTTGAATTCCCGCTGTCCAAACCGTGACATCCGTGTAGATTAGCTCGTCACGATTGTATAAAACGCCTTCTTCCAATCGAGTCAGAGAAACATTCCCCTGCATCTCGACATTATGCTCATAAAACCACGAGCGCACATACTGCTGCAGTTTTTCCGGGAATGCAGACAAGATACTGGCGCCGCGGTCCAAAATCCGGATGTTCAGGTCCGGACGGCTTTCGCGCAGCTCAGACGCCATTTCTACGCCGCTTAACCCGCCTCCTACGATCGTAACCTGGCCATACGGCTTCACATCGCCGACGGCTGCGTACGTTTGGCGGGTTGACGAGAAGGTTTGAATGCTGTTAGAGAATTGCTGCGCACCTTGAATTCCATGATAGCGGTCCGTACATCCAAGCGCGATCACAAGCCAGCGGTAAGGAAGCGGATCTTGTCCTTCCAGGTGAACAAGCTTATTTTCTAAATCTACGGATGTAACCTCTCCATAGCGCTTTTTTAGCCGGGAATCCTCCGAAAATTGTGCACGGATATCGTGGTCGGAAACCGTTCCTGCCGCCAGCGCGTAATATTCGGTCTTTAAGCCTTGAAATGGCATCCGATCCACTAAGATCAGTTCCACATCGGCGGGTAAGTCGCCTTCGAGCAATTCGTGGGCAACGGTGAGGCCGCCATAGCCGCCTCCAAGAATGACAAGGTTGTTCATGCAGATGCAAGTCCTTTCCGCGGTTCGTTTCTGCCGTATTTTACGGCAGTGTAAGTATGAGATGCCGGCGAGACCGACTGCTCTCAGAGTATATGCTTAATATACCTTTATTTCGTTATAAAAAGTGTCGCGCTCCACAGGGATTTTCCCTGCGCCTTTTACAAGCCAGATAAGCTCTTCGCGCGTTAATCCTTCTTCGCTGAGTGCGCCTGCGGAATGGCTGATCCGCTCCTTCACGAGAGTACCGTGTACATCGGATGCGCCGAAAGTAAGAGCCATTTGCGTCAGCTGGGTGCCGATGTTAATAAAATATGCTTTAATATGCGGGAAGTTGTCCAGCATCAAGCGGCTGATCGCAATCATCTTCATGTCCTCAAAAGCGGAAGTCCTGCGGCGAATCCCCGCATTGCGGTTTAGCGGCTGAACAGCCAGCGGAATAAACACCATAAAGCCGTTTGTTTCGTCCTGCAGCTCTCGCAAATAAGCCATATGCTGCATCCGCTCTTCAATCGTTTCGATGGAGCCGTACAGCATCGTCGCATGCGTTTTAAAGCCGAGCTTATGCGCGGTACGGTGAACCTCTAACCACTGGTCAGTCGTTGCTTTGTCGACGGCCATTTTTTTACGGTAGCGTTCCGATAAAATTTCTGCACCGCCGCCGGTTAATGTTCCGAGTCCGGCTTCCTTCAGCTGGGAAAGCACGCCCTCAAAGGACAGACCGCTGATCCGCGAGAAAAACTCGATTTCCGCACCGGTGTAAGCTTTAATCGTAACGTCGGGGTAATGCTTTTTAAGAGCGCGGATCGACTCTACATAGTATTCAAAAGGAACGGTCTGGTTATGACCTCCGGTAATATGGAACTCGCGCACACCCGGATGAATATGCTTATCGACATAATCGATCATTTCCTGCGGGCTGAGAGTAAACGCGCCTTCCTGTCCTGGATCTCTGCGGTAGCCGCAAAACGCGCAATGCGCTTCGCACACATTCGTGAAATAAAGCGTCATGTTTTCGATAAAATATACCTTGTCGCCGTTCTTCTTACGGTTAACGGCATTGGCCAGCTGCCCGATGGAAAGCAGATCGCCGGAATGATACATATACAGAGCATCGTCTATCGATAAACGGACACCGTTGTCCACTTTTTCGGCAATATCCAGCATACGTTTGTCGGTAGTAAGTATTTGGGTGCTCATTGATTCAGCCTCCTATTCTTTGCGTGGGGTACATGATGTTGATGCACTTTAACAAGTCCAATATTTACACAAGCGTCATGCGATACAAATTATAACGATAACCATAAAATAAACATGACCGCTGTTACGCATGCGCATCATGTCTGTAAAATAAAAAATGGGTTGTTAGAAGCTTCCTATATTATAAACCTCTCATCTCATGCGGGCAATAACCCGGCAAATTGTTCAAAATTGTAATCATAACAATGGATCACGCCCCCTTGAGCGGCACGAGAGCAATATGTATACTATACAGTAAGCAAGGGAAAGGGAGGGTTTTACATGATTGATATTTCCGAAGTAGCAGCGGATAAAATAAAAGAAATGCTTGAGGCAGAAGAGGCACCGGGTCTGTTTCTGCGCATTGGGGTAAAATCGGGGGGCTGCAGCGGCTTCTCCTACGGCATGGGCTTTGACGACGAAATGAAGGATACCGATGAAGCCCTTGAATTTCAGGGCTTGAAGGTCGTTGTTGACAGCGATTCGGTAAAATATTTACGCGGCCTGCAAATCGATTACAAGGAATCGGCGATGGGGGGCGGCTTCACCATCAACAATCCGAACGCGTCCGCTACATGCGGCTGCGGGTCGAGCTTCCGTACGGCTAGCGACGCCGGTCAGCCTAGCGAATGCTAAGTAATAAATGAAAAAACGGCAATTCCCGGAGTTAGCGGGGGTTGCCGTTTTTTTTGATTTACCTTTTGGAAAAAGCAGCGCGGCTACGATTAACGGTGGTTTTTCTCCTAAGCCCAAATCTATCTCGTTAACCAAAAGGCAATGATCAGCGTAAGTACAATAATTAGACCCGTGCTAAGAAGGATGCCGATAATATGGCCTAAGCTATTGTTTTCGCCCTTAATTTTCATAAAAATCGCCTCCTACACAGAAAATTCATATCAATTATTGATCAATTAATGGCCTAAATTACCGTGTGTACAAAGTTACCCACACTATCCTTGGCGTAATGAGCGCGTTTCGACAGGATACACACATCCTGTGCACAGATTATCCACACGACACTGTGGATAACCGAACGGTTGTTCTATTTTTATGCACATGGTAGTATTAGGTCATTCCAAGAATCAAGGGTGATAAACATGAGACTTTTGAGCAACGAAAGCTTGCTTGACACGTACTACAAAGCTGTCGAGCTCAAGCTCGAGAAGGATTTTATTAACATGCTGCTGGATGAGATCAGACGTCGTAATTTAAAGCTGTCTAAGCACTCGATAGGCGCATAAATACATAACAGCGCCGAAAATTTACTTATAAACAAGAGACTGCAGAATCCAACCCGGTTCGACAGTCTTTTTCTTTGTCGGGTTAATGGTTAACGTGGTGAAAGAAGCTGCTCCTGTACCGGAAGAGGAAACGTTCGGTCACAGCGCGGGCACAAAATCACATGGATACATTCATGCTCGCTTACATCCGCGTAACCATTAGTAAGCTTGATGTCGTCGATGGGACGATAAGCCGAATAGGGACCGTACATATCGTTCAGCCGGCCTTGATCGACTGCAGGATACTCACAAATGGGACAACTGTATTGAAGCTGCTGGAACCCGTTGCAAACCGGGCACATATACGACAAAGGGCATCCCTCCCGAACGATAGGTTCGAACATAGGATGCCCGGAGCAAACAAATTTACACTACCTTCTTTCGCAGTGAACCTTCGAAAACCTTGTTCAACTAGCTGAAAACGTGAACAATGGGCAAAAAACGCTTGATCTTTCTGCATACTTTTTATATTATTGCTTTTGATTGAAGAAATATTGTCGAAAATGTTACTGGGTGGTCATATTCCATCTGAACGAAGCTCATAATAAGTATAAATAGGTATATATTTTATTTTTGGTTTCGTTTGTGTAATTTTTCACAATGTTTTTCGGACGCTTATTTATATAAAAGGAGCAGAAACCATGAGTCGAATCCCTAGGATCGTAATTTTGGGTGCCGGATACGGCGGTATCGTAACAGCAATCCGACTGCAAAAAGAACTGAACTATAACGAAGCCGACGTTACATTGGTCAATAAGCATGACTACCACTATATTACGACGCACCTTCATATGCCGGCTGCAGGTACGGACGACCCAAACAACGCGCGCGTAAGCATTTTGAAGCTGATCGACGAATTTAAAATTGACTTCGTAAAATCGACTGTCGTGCAAATCCGCCCGAATGAGAAAAAGGTTATTTTAGAGGATGGCACACTTTCTTATGACTATTTGGTTATCGGTCTTGGCGGTGAACCGGAGACGTTCGGCATTCCGGGCTTGAAGGAACACGCGATGAACATCCGTTCCATCAACAGCGTGCGTCTGATCCGCGAGCATATTGAATATCAGTTTGCCAAGTTTAAGCGGGAACCGCATCGTAAGGACTATTTAACGTTTATCGTAGGCGGAGCAGGCTTTACCGGAATCGAATTCGTTGGCGAGCTGGCTGATCGGATTCCGAAGCTGTGCAGAGAATTTGACGTGGATCCATCCCTTGTGAAAATTTACAATATTGAGGCGGCGCCGACAGCACTTCCTGGGTTTGATCCGGAGCTTGTGCAGTACGCGATGGACGTTCTAACGAAGAAGGGCGTTACGTTTAAAATTGCCACAGCGATCAAGGAATGTACGCCGGAAGGTGTTATTCTTGCCGATGGGGAAGAAATTAAATCGTCTACGGTTGTATGGACCGGCGGTATTCGTGGAAATCGTCTTGTGGAAGAAGCAGGCTTTGAAGCGATGCGCGGCCGCGTAAAGGTAGACGAATATTTGCGGGCACCGAACAGCGACCATGTGTTTATTTTGGGTGACTGCTCATTAGTCATGAACCCGGACGACCGTCCTTACCCGCCAACGGCCCAAATTGCAATGCAGCAGGGCGAAAATTGCGCGAAAAATTTGGTCGCATCGATTCGTGGAAGCCAGCTAACGTCGTTCAAGTTTGACAACAAGGGTGTTGTCGCATCTCTTGGCAAAGGTGAAGCGATCGGTATTGTCTTCGGCAAAAAAATGCGCGGAGGCGTAGCGGCCATGATGAAAAAAATCGTCGATATGCGTTATCTGTACATTATCGGCGGCGTTCCGCTTGTCTTGAAAAAAGGCCGGTTGTAAGAGGCCGGCGATGAGACATTGCAGTGTTCAAGTACGGGGCTTATTGACCCGGGAAGAGCTCGACCGCTATAACGCGCTGATCGAAGTCGGCCAGTACCTCGAGTCCCAAAGCAAATACGACTTGGCTTACCATGTGCAAAGAGAAGTCGATTTGCTTATCCAGCCCGCGATCGAAAGATTGAAGGAAAAGGGCCGGGAGCGGGATCGGGCGACGGAGGAATATTTGCGCTCCAAGCAAGAGGGCGGCGTAGACGATGAGGAAGACGAATAGGATAACGGATGAAAAAAAAGCAATGCCCCTTATTCATCGATAAGGGGCATTGCTTTCGTTACATTATACGCGCAGCTGCTCGATGAACTGCTCAGGGGAGGTCAGGTTGCCGACGAAGAACTCACCGAAATCGCCGTAGCGGGCACTCACTTCGTCAAAGCGCATTTCGTATACGATCTTCTTAAACTGCAGCGCATCGTCGGAGAAGAGCGTTACACCCCATTCCCAATCGTCGAAGCCGACGGAGCCGCAGATGACTTGTTTAACGATGCCGGCGTATTTGCGTCCGATCATGCCGTGGGAGCGCATCATTTCGCGGCGCGCATCCATGCTGAGCATGTACCAGTTGTCATTACCCTGGCGGCGCTTGTTCATAGGATAGAAGCAGATGTGCTTCGCCTTCGGCAGAGATGGCTTCAGGCGCGCAATAATTTCCGGGTTGTTCATCGGGTCTTCGCCCGGCTTATGTACATAATTGCTCAGCTCAACAACGGAAACATAGGAATGAGCCGGGATTAAATGCTCAGCCAAAACCGTTTTATTGAATTCGCGTTCAACCTCGTTCAGCTCTTCCAGCGTTTCGCGCAGGTACATGATGACGAAATCAGCCTTTTGCCCAACAATGTTGTAGAAGGCCGTGCTTCCCGTGCGGCTTTCTTCCAAAGCGCCCCATTTCGCAGCGAAACGGTTGAATTCTTCGATCGCCTCACGGCGCTCTTCATCCGGGATCAGCTTCCAGGTTGTCCAATTAATTGTTCTAAAATCGTGGAGGCAGTACCAGCCCTCCAGCGTTTGGGCGACTTCACTCATTTTCAGCACTCCTTTAGGATCGGTTCAGTATGACTCTAAGCCTATTTTATCCAAACGGTCGGCAAAGGGCAAACAAGCCGCGGCTCCGTTGACTTTAAGAGAACCGCTGAGTACACTAAAAACGGAACCTGATTTATTTTTCAAGAAGAGAGGACGTTTGAAATGCTTCAATTAATTATTGTAACGGTATTGTTTTTTGTCATGGCCTTCGGGTTAGGCTTTATTTTAAATATGCTGCTCAAAACAACTTGGTTTCCGGTCTACGGATATGTCGCAGTTATTATTGGACTCATTATTTATTGGCAGATGGGACAAGGCTCTCTTTTGAACGCCTTATCGGGTTACACCTATGTCGATCTTATTACAGGGCTCGGGGGGCTTGGGGGCGCTTATTTGAGCGGCTGGACGATTCAGACTCTTCGGGTAAAAGGATACAAAATGTTTTAACATCGAATGGACGCCCTTCGTTTGGGATACGTTAACCGTTAGAACGAATGAAGGGAAGATGATCGCATGCCGAAATTAGAAGTGAATGGGCTGAAGCTGCATTACCATACACACGGCAAAGGCCTTCCGATCGTGTTTATACACCCGCCTTTGCTATCCAGTTCCATTTTCCGTTATCAAGAGGTTCAGCTTGCCGATACGTTCCGCGTCATTACCTTTGATATCCGTGGTCACGGTCACAGCGACCCGTCTACGGTGCCGGTAACGTATCCGGTTATTGTCGAGGATATGATTCAGCTTCTGAATGAGCTGGATATTCCGAAGGCTGTCGTTTGCGGTTATTCAACCGGAGGCGGAGTCGCGCTGGAGGCGCTGCTGACGCATCCGGACCGCTTCCATGCCGGTATACTGATCGGCGGCATGTCCGAGGTCAGCGACTGGAGACTGATGGCCGAAATTAAAGCGGCTTCTACGCTTACGTATGCAGGGGCCAAGCGTCTGATGGCGTGGGCCATTTCGACCGGCAATGCCGATATGCCGATTACGTTCGGCAATTTGTACCGCAGCTCGATGGAAGGAAATGTGGCCAACTGGCATCAATACTACCACGCGAGTCTGGAGTTTAACTGTACCTCTCAGCTTCCGAAGATCCATCATCCGATGCTTCTCATTAACGGAGAGAAGGACAAGCGTTTGGCGCGATATGCGGCGATTCTCCGCGAGAAGCTGCCGAATGTGGAGCAGGCCCTTGTGCGCGGCCTGAAGCACCAAATTCCGACCAAAGCGGCGGCGCGGATGAACGGGCTCGTGCAGCATTGGATCGGCTTGAAGCTGTCTGACGAGATGGAGGAAGCAAACGAACGCAAAAAACATAAAATTCGCAACATTCCGAAGGAAGATACCGTCCGTGTGGCGAAGACGCATCCGGACGAAACGCCGGAGGAGCGCGGAGCAAGGCTGGACCGCGAGCTGATGGGGTATGACCCGCAGGCCGATAACGCCTCGGCGGATATTGAATCGACCGTACGACATTAGAATAGATGCACACAGAAAAAGCTGGCAATGCTGCCGGCTTTTTTTGCATGTAACGGAAGGGGCGCGTAATGTCGAAAAATGTGGTAGAATAGCTGATAGATTGTGAGGATGGAGTTAGTGCCGAAATGCGAATGACGAACCTGCTTCATTTTACGGAAAACCACCGCTTCTGCGTATATCGCAATTTTAGCCTTAGTCCTTTGGATCACAAGATGTTGACAAATGTGTATCAGCCGATGGTTGGCGCGTTTGCGATCAGCTTGTATTCTCTGCTGTTTCAGCAGCTGGAGGCGGATCGGGTCGGATTTTCCAATTTGGAGCTGCAGCGGAAGCTGTTTGTATTTCTTAATTTAGAGCCCAATGATATTGGCCGCAAGCAGCTGGTCGACCAGTGCTCCAAGCTGGAGGCGATTGGGCTGCTGCGCACCACAAGAAAGCTTGTGCTGCAAAATGAGGAGACCGTATTTGAATACCACCTGCTGCCGCCGCTGAGCCCTGAGGTGTTTTTTGCGACACCGCATTTGGTGCAGTTTCTGCGGGAGAAGTTCGGAAGCAAAACGATGGTCATTTATATGCAGGAAGCCTTCATTTCGCAGGAGACGGAGCTTACTGCGCGTGCCGACGGGGTAGAGGATCTGACGATGGAGTTCAGCGAGCTGTTCCGCTTAAGCACCTCGATCGATCTTGAGCTGGAGCAGGCGCTGGCAGAGCTGGCCCCCGCGAAGGCTGACGCACCGCCCTCCGTGCTGGAAGCGGAGACGAAGTACGATTACGCACAGATTATTTCCCGCATTCCGCGCACGTCGCCGAACCGGCTGTTTGTCGAGCAGCTGAAGTTTTGGCCGGAGCGGCTGCAGGAGCTTAATTATTTGGTCATGAAATATCGGCTTAGCCTGATGAGCTTGGCGCAAATCCTGGACGAGGATGACGTATTCTCGGACGAAGGGGAGCTGCTGCTGGAGCGGGTGGAGCATCATGCGTTCTACACGCTGTATCAGAACAAATCCAACGAAGAAGCGCGTGAAATGATTTTCGGCCGCCGCGAAGCGGGTCCGGCAAAGGAAGAAGACATTTCCCAGGAAGAGTCTGAGCAGGTCCAGCCTGAAATGTCTTATTATCTAGAGGTACCAGCGAAATACGAGGGTGAGTACTCGATTCACCGCTACAATGCGATGCTGCGGAACGAGCCGTATACGCATGTGCTGCCGCGCTTTTTTCCGCGTAAGAGTGTACCGAAAAACATACTTTCGGCTTTTGACAAAGCCCATCGTGTATTTAAGCTGAAAGAGGAAGTTATTAATGTACTTATTCACCATATTCATGTGAACAACCTAACCTGGGGTGCCGCTTATATCGAATCGGTGGCGGGCGACATGCTGGGTAAGCATATTGAAAGCTACGAAAGTGCCGTGCAGTATGTTCGGGATAAGACGAAGCAGCTAAGCGGCAAGCGAAATACAGCCTCCGCCGCTACAGGGGATGGGAAGGGGCGCAAGCAGGGGACTTCGGCAAAACCGAAAATCCCGATGGCCGAGCCGCCGGCTTCCAAAAAATCGCTTACGAATGAAGATATCGAACGGATTCGTAAGCTGGCCCAAACGCTGGATGGGAAATAATGTGATGCAGAAAGGGGGCGCCGGCGATGGAGCCGATGTCTCAAATCATTCAAGGTTTCGCCCGGAGTCCGCGCCTTGCGGATGCAGAACGACGGGTCGAGCAGCTTGCCAATGACCCGCTTGTTCGCAAGTTTCGCCTGAAATATCCGGAAATTGATGATCATACCTTAAAGCTGAATTTGAGCAAGCTGTATCTGCATGTAAAGGAAATGGGTAACTGCGCGAAGTGTCCGGGTCTCGACAAATGCCCGAATGACTTTGAGGGGCATTATACGATGCTTTCCGCCGATCAGGCGGGCGGATTTTGGCAAATATATGACCGCAAGGTTGCCTGCAAGAAGCAGGTCGCGAAGGAGAAGCAGGATGTCATCCGCAAGCGGATCCGCAGCTTTTACGTCGATGAGAGAGCGCTGGCGGAAGGTTATGCGTTCGGCGATATAGTCGACACGGATCTGGAACGGGCGGACGCCATTGAGCAGCTGATGATTTATATTCAGCGCACGAAATCGGACGGACTCCAGCCAGAAGGCTTGTTTTTGACCGGAGACCATGGCCGCGGTAAAACCTTCTTGGTCAGCTACATGCTGTTTGAGCTGGCCAAAAGCGGGTTCAGTGGGGTAATCGTCTACATGCCGGATTTCGTTGAAGACTTGAAGGCGATGATTTCCGAGCCGGTGAAGTTGAAGGAAATGGTGGAGACGCTGAAGGAAGCCGACCTGCTCGTCTTTGACGACGTCGGTGCGGAAAATTTGACGCCTTGGGTGCGGGATCATGTGCTCGGCACAATTTTGAACTACCGGATGAATCGGAAGCCGACCTTCTATACGTCCAACCACAGTTTGGAAGGGTTTGAGAAGCATCTATGCTTCACGAGCAAGGACGGCGAAGAGGAGTATAAAGGGCGCCGGTTAATGGAACGCATAAGGCCGTTCGTTGAAGTGATTCATGTCGGCGGCAGCAACAAGCGAGGGAAATCATAACGTTATATTGCAGCAATACGCACGCATACGCGCTATTCGGTTTATTCCGCGAGGATGGGCCGGAGGCGCTTTTTTTGTGGACTTTTTCCGGTTGGGTAAATTCGGTCAAAGCGCTTAGGCTGATAAAATAGGGATGAAGTCAATTTTTTACTCCTATTTGGTTAATGATGCGAGGATTGATTGTTGATAAAATGAAACCACCTTTGAAAGCGGTTGCATTCTTGTCTGTGCTTTCACAGGAACAAGTTAATGGAGGGTCGATCGATGGGATGGAAGGGTCGCAAAAGTAAAAAAGCGTCCGTGGCGTTTGTTATGGCATTGATGCTAATCATTCAGCTCGCCGCCGGTGCTGCAGCTCCGCTCACCGCTCAAGCTGCGGAAACGGCGGATGTGTTTGAAGATCAGCCGGGCGGGAAAACGTCTTGGGTAATCGCGGGAAGCTTCCAGGACGAGCTTGGAGAATCCGCAGATTGGAAGCCGGACGGTACCGTTACGAAAATGAAGCATCTTGTTGGCGATTTTTATGCGTATTCGGCTGTGTTCCCTGCAGGCAGCCATGAATTTAAATTTACGAAAAACGGCGGCTGGGACAACAGCGTGGGCCATGAAGGGAACAACTTCCAGCTAGCATTGTCTGAGCCGGCAAAGGTTAACTTTTATGTGAATGAAGAAAAAGGCTTGTTCCGCACAAGTGTGGCTGGAATCGCAGGCCTGCCGCAGTACATACCTGCGGTCCCGGCAGAAACCTGGCCGCGCCTTGTAGGCAGCATTCAAACCGTTTTCGGCGAAGCGGAATGGAGCCCGGGCCAAGCGAAGCAGATGTTCGTCGATTATTATTTCGACAACACGGTGTATAAGCTGCAGCGTACGATTCCTGGGGGACAGTACGCGATGAAGGTGATACTCGGAAATGAGTGGTCGACCTATCCGGACTTCGGCAGTGACGGCGGCGATGTCAAGCTGACGGTGCTTGATCCGTCCGAGATTACATTCACCTTCCGAATGGACGAAGCGACGAAGACGTTGGTCCATGACTACGTGGCATCGGACAGCAGCTTCGACGGTGATGTGAAGGGCGACCAGCTGGTGTTTGACAGCCGCTCGGTAACTTATAAGAAGCCGTTTGGCGCTATTGCTGAAGCGACACAGGATGTAACGCTGCGGATTGCCGCTTTGAAGGGCGATGTGGAGCTGGCGAAGGTGGAGCTTACAAACGCGGAAGGCATTGCTTCTTCCTTTGAGATGAAGCGGGCAACTACAGTGGGCGATAAGGATTTCTTTGAAGTGACGATTCCGAAGGAAACGTTCCAAGGCATCGGGATTTGGGGCTACAAGTTTATTCTGGTCGATGGACCGACAAAGCTTGAATACGGCGACAACGCGATGCGCGGCGGATCGGGGGCGGTGTCGGCGGAGGGGGCACTGCCTTACGAGCTGACGGTATACGATGCCGGTTTTACGACACCGGATTGGATGAAAAACTCTATCGTGTATCAAATTTTCCCGGATCGTTTCTTTGATGGCAGCAAGGACAATAATCGCGCAAAGATGGTAGACGGCTACCGCGGCGACCGCGACGAGTCCAATACGCCGGGAACGGAAATTAACGCGATTCCGCTGCAATATTTTGACGGTGGAGTGGCTTCCGACCCCGCTGCAGAGCAGGTATGGGGAAGCTGGGGCGACGCACCGGAAAACCCGGACCGCATTACAGAGGAAAATAAGCCGTATTATCCGGATGCCCGTTCCGACGGTTATTGGACGAACGAGTTTTACGGCGGCGACATCCAAGGGATCGAGCAAAAGCTGGATTACTTGAAGTCGCTCGGGGTAAGCGCGATTTACTTGAATCCGGTCGCATGGGCGGCTTCCAACCATAAGTATGATGCGACTGACTATAAGCATCTGGACCCGATGTTCGGACAGCCGGTGTATCATGTGCCGGGCGATCCGTCCTCGGGGTTAAATTACGACGCGACGCGTAAAGCTTCCGACCAAGTGTTCATTAACTTTGCGAAGGCGGCGAAAGCGAAAGGCATTCGCTTGATTACGGACGGTGTATTCAACCACGTTGGCGACGATTCGATTTATTTTGACCGGTACGAAAAATACCCGGAAATCGGAGCGTACGAGTATTGGGCGAAGGTATGGGATCTGGTGAATGCTTCCGGCGGCACGGTGAGTCAGGCGGATGCAGAGCAGCAGGTGATCGATGAATTTACGGCAAAACTCAACCCGGCGACGGGTATGAATTACAAGTATCCTGAGGATTTTGAATTTACGAATTGGTTTACGGTTGTAAATGAAAAAACAGATGATCGTGACAAGCGCTACAAGATTTACAAATACGACGCATGGTGGGGCTATGACTCGCTGCCGGCCATGGACGCGATGGAGCCGGCCCCTGGCGACAGCGATGCGTTAGAAGGCTTGCATGAATGGAACTCGGTGAGCTACCGCAACCATGTCATCGGTAAATCGCTGACCGGCCTCAGTGAGGCCGAAGCGCAAGCGCAAATGCAGCACACGGCGTCGCAGCGCTGGGAGTGGATGGGCGCGCAGGGCTGGCGCCTTGATGTGGCGCCTGACGTATCCAACGGCACATGGGCGAAGTTCCGCGAAGCGGTGAAGTCCACTGCAGGGCAGACCAACGCGAATGGCGACATCATTGAAGAGCCGATCATTCTCGGCGAAGAGTGGGGCGTCGCGACGAAGTACCTGCTCGGCGATCAGTTTGATTCGGTTATGAACTATCGCTTCCGCAATGCCTTGCAGAGTTTCCTGCTGGGCGGTAAAGCGCAGGATTTCCACCAAGCGCTGGAAGCCATCCGCGAGGATTATCCGGAAGAGGCTTGGCAGGTGATGCTGAATCTTGTCGGGTCGCATGACACGACGCGCTCCATTACGAAGCTGGAGCACCCGGAATGGGAAGAGGAGCATCTGATTATCGCTCCGGAAGCGACTGACCTTGGAATTAAGAAGCAAATGCTGACGGCGATTTTCCAAATGGGTTACCCTGGAGCGCCGACGGTTTATTACGGCGACGAAGTAGGGGTAACGGGAACGAAGGATCCGGACTCCCGCCGCGGCTTCCCATGGGAGCGTGTATCGGAAACGAATGGTCAATATACCGGGGTAGGCAAAACAGCGGAGCTGTTTGCAACGTATCAGAAGGCGGCGGAAATCCGCAATCATAACGAGGTGTTCCGCACCGGCAGCATCAAGGGTGTCTACGCTCAGGACAATGTCATTGTGTATGCACGCAAGAACGATACGAAAGCGGGCATTGTAGCGATTAATAACAGCGACGCGCCAGTAACGGTACAGGCAAACGTCAGCGGTTATTTGCCGGAAGGCATGGTTGTGACGGATCAGCTGAAGAGCAGCGCGCAGTCAACGGTTACAGGCGGCTTGCTCGAGCTTACGATTCCGGCGTACGGCGGACTGATGATGGTGTCCGAAGGGAATATGGTTCATGTTCCGGAAGTAACCGGACTGGCAGCATCAGCAGGCAATGGCTCGGTTAGCTTGAGCTGGGATGCCGTAACGGGAGCCGATTCGTATTATGTTTACCGGGCCGCGATTGAGGGCGGCATGCTGGTCAAGGTTGGTACGGCCGCTGGAACTTCGTATACCGATGCGAACGTGACAAATGGATTGAAATACTACTACACGGTAACAGCCGTACAGGGGACAGGAGAAAGCCAGACCACCGAAATGGTGTCGGCAACGCCGTTTTATCCGATTGCGGCAGTTGGCGAGCCGGTGCTGGAAGGCTCGGATTCCGTTACGATCGGTGTAGGCAATAAAACAGGCAGGATCAGTGTAACGGCTTACGTATACGGTCTGACCGATCAAGGGACTTATACCGGTGCAGCGGCGCCGGGCTTGGACGGCAAGCTGGTTTATTACAATGCGGATGTCTCCGTCACCGACCGTGTATACAGTGAGACGAAGCTGCGTTACAGTACCGATAACGGTACTGGCAAGACGTATTGGGCGCAGTTTGAGCCGACAACGACGGGCACTTACGAATATTACGCAGCATTTTCGACGAATAATGGCGAAAGCTACGTAAAATCAGTGGCAGGCGCGGTTTATGCAAGTGCCGGCTCCGATACGACGCCTCCAGCGGCTCCGCTACTAGCTTCCATTCCGGTTGAATCGAACCGGGTTGAGCTGAACTGGACGAGCGAAGGCAGCGATATCGCCGGATTCGAAATATACCGGAAGAAATCAACGGAAGCTGGATTTAAGAAGGTTGCCGATCTTACGGCAAGCACGACGAAATATGTGGATTTTGCGGTCAGCAATGATACCGGCTACGATTATCAAATTGCGGCTTATGACCAAGGCTATAACCGGGCATGGTCGGCAGTACAGAGTGTAACGCCAAGACTCGTTATGGTCGATGTTACGCTGAGGCTGCATTTGCCGGATTATACACCATCCACAGACGATATTTACATTGCAGGATCGCTAAACGGCTGGACTGCTAACGGCGGTAAGCTGAATGTGCCGAGCGGTGCTACCGATCGCAGTGTGGTGGAATACAGCTTTAAAATGATGGCCGGAAAAGCGATTGAGTACAAGTATACCCGCGGAACATGGGAAACCGAAGCATTTACCAGCCATAAGCGTTTGGCAAACGACACGGAAGACCATGGCAACTGGGCGTACAGCTCGACCAATACGAACATGTCCTTGACGATTGCCAACCAAGGCGGAAACCGGATGGTTGTGAACGATTATGTTCTTCGCTGGGTCGATATGCCGATGATGGTGTCGCTGCCGCGTAAGTCTTATGGCGAGGACATCGTTTATGAAACGGCTGAAGATTCGTTTGATTTGAAAGCGAACGTTCCTTACGGCGTCGCGTTTACGATTAACGATCAACCGCTTCCGCAAGGGGCAATGGATGCGTACGGAAACGTAGAGCTCAGAGGAATTCCGCTTCAAGCGGGTGTAAATTCGTTTAAGCTGCATATTGAGCCGACAGCGGAAACTCTCGCTCTGCCATGGTATGAGGACAAAGGGCGCGCAGGCCAAGCAACCGAAACGATTACAATGACGATTACGAGAACGAGCGGCGGTCAAACCCCGGGTGACGGCGGTGATAACGGCGGCGGTGGATCGCCGGGAGATGGCGATCCCGATCACGGTGGCGGAGACTCCGACGACGACAGTAATTCCGACGATGATGGCGCTAGCCAATCTCCGTCTGCAAGCTCCGGAGGTGTTGGAAGCACGCCGGCGAATGGAAGCTCCTCTGAGCTTAAGGCTTTGACTGTATCGGCCGAACAGCTCGGCGCGATGGTTTCGAACGGAGCTTTGCGTGTTGAGTTAAATGACGCACAAAGGCTCGTGCTTACAGGCAGCTCTTCGAGGTGGGGGGCACAGCCGCTTGAAGCCAATGGCAATGGGGTTACAATCATACTGCCGTCCGAGGTTATGGCAGAAGCTGCGAAGCTGGCTGGAAATTCGGAGGACGTACAGCTTGAGCTGACGATGCGCCGGGCGGATCAGGCGGAAGCCGATCAGCTGATGGCCAGGGCGAAATCCTCTAACAAAGCGAAGATTCGCGCTGCGAGTCGAGTGATTGATTTGGCATTAACGGTGAAGGATGGCGACGGGAATGTGAAGAGCATGACGACATTTACGCCCCCTGTCATGATCACCTTACACGCGGATTCGGAAGTGAATCCAGAGCTAGCAGGCGTTTATTTTATCGGTAAAGATGGAGCCTTGGAATACGTAAGAAGCACGGAAACAGAAGACGGCGTATTCACGGCTAAGGTGAGTCATTTCAGCAGCTATGCGGTGCTGGAATATGATCAGCAGTTTAGCGATGTGCCGAGCACGCATTGGTCGCATCGCGCTGTGAAGGTGATGGCTGCCAAGCATGTGGTGCGCGGTGTTTCGGACACAGCGTTCCAGCCTGAACAGCAGGTCACCCGTGCGCAGTTTGCGGCGATGCTGGTGCGTACGCTTGGTTTGAAAAGCAGCACGCAAACAAAGAAGGTGTTTGCCGATGTAGCGTCCAGCGATTGGTTCGCGGCGGATGTCGCTGCTGCTTATGAAGCGGGATTAATTCGCGGACGAACGGATACAAGCTTCGCACCGAATGAAAACATTACGCGTGAGGAGCTCGCGGTGCTTATCGTTCGTGCAGCGGAATTTGCGGAAGCAAAAGGAACGGACGCTCCAATTCCGGTAGAGCTTTATGCGGACGCGGACGAGATCAGCGCATGGGCCGGCGAAGCCGTTACGAAAGCAGCGGATCAGGGACTCATGAAAGGTAAAAATGAGGGACGCTTCGATCCGAAGGGAAGTGCAACCCGTGCGGAAAGCGCACAGCTTTTGTACAATTGGGTGAGCTTAGCGAAATAAAAATATGAATGTATTGAGGCATCTATTCGTATTTTCGGATAGATGCCTTTTTTCGTGGAAAGTTTTTCGGATCAAAAAGAAAAGCGCAGCCCAAGGGCTGCGCTTTGATGTGCCGGTTTAAGTTTAGTGCATAAGTAGTTGGATGACCGTTGCGGCTACTGCCAGCAAAAGCATAAAGCCGAACATGCCAAGAAAGCCGACTCCAGTGTCGATCAAGTCGTTTCTAGGTTCTTCGTTCACGTGTTCACGCGGATCGTTCATTGCAGGTTGTCCCTCCCTGAAGCTGCGATTCAGACGGATGCTCCCGACTGTTCCGGTTAATCATAACGATAGTATACCCAACTTCTCGGGGAATTGTAAAGCTAGTCGAATCCGGCATTCGTGACAAAATTGAGGCAAAGCGGAGAGTCGAATGTTAGGTATTGGGTTTCTTGCTGGAGTTGTGGTATACTTTTGATGTTTACTTACTTTAGATAAGGGAGGTTTTCGCAAATGGCAATTGTTAGCGTATCCGATCAATCCTTTAAGACAGAGGTTGAAGGCAGCGGAACGGTTTTGGTCGACTTTTGGGCGCCGTGGTGCGGACCTTGCAAAATGATCGCTCCAGTTCTTGAAGAGCTCGATAAAGAAATCGGTGACCAAGTGAAGATCGCGAAGGTTAACGTGGACGATAATCCGGAATCCGCGTCCCGTTTCGGCGTAATGAGCATTCCGACGCTGATCGTGTTCAAGGATGGCCAGCCGGTGGATAAAGTAGTCGGCTTCCAATCCAAAGATGCACTGAAGAGCGTTGTTACTCGCAACATGTAATCATGACTACTAAAAAGAGCTGTTCCAGCAGCCTACGGGCTGTGTGGACGGCTCTTTTTTTACGCACATTTTTGGGGATACGGGTTTTATTTAATGAAGGAAAAGGTTGTCTGTTCACACCGCTTCTAATGGGAACGCAGGTTTGGTAAAATACATTCATCATACAGATAGAGAGGAGCGAAGGCGGATGAGGGAAAACATTGGAGAACATGGAACCGAAGGCAGCCATTCGCCTGATTCCGCGGGAAGCCGGGAGAAGGTGATGGAAGCCATTCGCCAGAAGCTGGCGCTGCTGCCGGATCAGCCGGGCTGTTATTTAATGAAAAACGCCGAGGGGACCATTATCTACGTCGGTAAGGCGAAGGTGCTGAAAAACCGCGTCCGTTCATATTTTACGGGCAGCCATGGCGGCAAAACGCAGCGTCTTGTCATGGATATCGTCGACTTTGAATATATCGTGACCGCCAGCAACGTGGAAGCGCTCATTCTGGAGTGCAACCTGATCAAAAAATATAATCCGCGTTACAATGTCCTGCTTAAGGACGACAAGACGTTTCCATACATTAAAATCACGCATGAAGAGCATCCGCGCCTCGAGGTTACGCGTCGGGTATACAAGGATAAGGGGAAATATTTTGGGCCATACCCGAATGCAACAGCCGCCCAGCAAACAAAAAAATTGCTTGACCGATTATATCCTTTGCGAAAATGCCGTACACTACCTGATAAGGTATGTTTATACTATCACATCGGACAATGCATCGCCCCCTGCGAATACACGGTTCAGCCTTCCGACTACGAAACGATGGTGCAGCAGATCACCAAGTTTTTGAACGGCGGGCACGTCGAAATTAAGCAGGATCTGGAGCGCAAAATGCTAGCCGCTGCGGAGGAGCTTAATTTTGAACGGGCCAAGGAGCTGCGCGATTCCATCACACATATCGACGCCGTTATGGATATGGAAAAGCAGACGATCACGACGACGGACTCGCTGGACCGGGACGTTTTCGGCTACGCCGTGGAAAAGGGCTGGATGTGTGTACAGATTTTATATATCCGTCAAGGCAAAATGATCGAGCGCAGAGCAAGCTCCTTTCCGTACTACGGGGAGGAGTACGAGGATTTCATGACCTTCGTTACGCAGTATTACAGTGAAAATCCAGCGCTGCCGAAGGAAGTGCTGCTGCCCGAGCCGCCGGAAGAGGACGCAGCTTTGCAAGATCAGCCGGCTGGAGAGAGCGCAGCTTCCGAGGAGCAGTCGGCGGGACGCGCCGATTATACGGAAGCGCTGCAGAGCTGGCTGAAGGTTAAACTCAGCGTGCCCAAGCGCGGGGACAAGAAAAAGATGATTGATATGGCATGCGGTAACGCGAAGATTACGCTGGATGAGAAGTTCCGCCTTGCCGCGCGGGATGAGGAGCGGACCATGAAGGCAGCGGAATCGCTCGGCGAGCGTCTTGGCATCGGTTCGGCCGGGCGGATTGAAGCCTTTGATAACTCGAACATTCAAGGCACGAACCCGGTTTCCGCTATGGTTGTTTTTACAGATGGAAAGCCGGACCGCAAGGAATACCGCAAATACAAGATCAAAACGGTCCAGGGCGCGAACGACGTCGGAACGATGAAGGAAGTCATCCGCAGACGGTATGAAAGAGTTTTAAAGGAAGGGCTTCCTTTGCCCGATCTGATCGTGGTCGATGGCGGCAGGGGACAGCTGGCTGCGGCTATCGACGTACTTGAGAACGAGCTTGGCCTATACGTTCCGGTTTGCGGTCTCGTAAAAGACGAAAAGCATAAAACGGCTCAGCTGATGACTGGGGATCCGCCGGAGATCGTGCCGCTGCCGCGCGACAGCCAGGAGTTTTATTTGCTGCAGCGAATTCAAGAAGAGGTTCACCGCTTCGCGATCACATTCCACCGGGAAACGAGGGCCAAGTCGATGACGGTATCGCTGCTCGATTCGATCCCGGGGATCGGCGAGAAGCGCCGGAAGCTGCTTTTGAAGCAATTTGGCTCCGTGAAAAAAATGCGGGAAGCCGCTGTAGAAGATTTTCGGCAGCTGGGCATCGGCGACAAGCTGGCCCGGCAAATTTTATCCGCACTGCGGGAGGAGCCTCCTGCAGGCGAACAAGAAGCAGGGGAAGATCAAGAATAGAACAGCAATAGAATCATCATGCCAACCGGAGGTTTTTCCATGCGTTTATCTGAGCTGCTTCAACCGCTTCTTCTATTCAAAATCGTTTCGTCCGGATCGCCTATCAACGCTGATCCGGTGATTCGCGGCATTACGGCGGATTCGCGCCGTATCCGCGAAGGAGATTTATTTATTTGTTTGCCTGGCGCATTATGCGACGGGCATGATTTTGCGGCGGAGGCGGCTTCGAACGGGGCAGCTGCTGTATTAGGAGAACGCATGGCTCTGGGATTGGATGCTGTATCCATTCCCTTTATTCAGGTGCCGGATTCGCGCAGAGCGATGGCGGTGCTTGCCGACCGTTTTTACGCCAGGCCATCGGCTCATTTGCGGATGATCGGGGTCACGGGTACGAACGGCAAAACGACGGTAACACATATGATTCGGGATATTCTCGAAGCGGACCAGCGGAAAACCGGCCTGATCGGAACACTGAACATGACCGTAGGGCAGTACAGCGAGCCGACGGCCAATACGACGCCCGACGCTTTGGAGCTGCAGCGGATGCTGCATGTGATGCGCCGGGAGGGCGCTTCCCATGCGGTGCTGGAGGTTTCTTCCCACGCACTGGCTATGGGCAGAGTGAGATCGGTCGATATGGACATCGCAGTATTTACAAATTTGACGCATGATCATCTGGATTACCATGAAACGATGGATCAGTACCGGAATGCGAAGGCGCATTTGTTTGCACAGCTGGACAATGCCTGCCGTCCGAACGGAACGAAGTTTGCCATCTTGAATGGAGATGAGCCTGCGTCGTTTTATTATGGCTCGCAAACCGCCGCACAGGTGATTCGTTATGCCATCGACAACAATGAGGCGGAGGTGCGGGCATCCGACGTTGAGCTGCGGCCGGATGGCTCCCGCGCTCGCGTCGATACGATGAAGGGCAGCTTTGAGCTGAGCCTGCAGGTGCCCGGCTTGTTTAACATTTACAATGCTTTGGCTGCCGCTGCCGCTTGTCTTGTCGAAGGCGTGCCGCTTGAAACGATCCGCGGGTCGCTCGAGCGCTTTGGCGGCGTGAAAGGGCGGTTCCAGCGTCTGCAGGCCGGTCAGCCGTTCAGCCTGCTGATCGACTACGCCCATAACCCGGACGGCCTGCGCAATGTGCTGCAGGCGGCCAAAACGTTTACACGCGGCCGGGTCGTTTGCGTCGTCGGCTGTGAAGGCGACCGGGACCGGCCGAAGCGTCCGGTCATGGCCGAGATCGCTGCTTTACATGCCGACTTGGCGGTCTTTACGTCGGATAATACACGCTCCGAGCAGCCGGAGGCCATTTTGCACGAAATGAACGCCGGTCTGGCGGACAAGCCGGAGCTCGCGTGCAAAACGGTCTCGATCGCCGACCGCCGCGAAGCGATATATTACGCGCTGAGGCAGGCGGAATACGCCGACGACTGTGTGATCATTGCAGGCAAGGGACATGAAGCGTACCAAATCGTCGGGGATAAAAAAATCCCTTTCGACGATGCGCTCGTCGCAAGGGATGCGGTACAACTTATTCTAGAGGAACGGGGGCTGCGCTAGGCGGCCTCTTTTTCTTATAATAGGCGGCAAGAAGCCAGCCGACGATTGCAGGGAACACAAGATAGAAGAGACCTGAAAGAGCGGATACGGTGTCGCCAAGCGACATGACGGAAAGCCCCATCAAAATGCTGTCCATGGCCGCATGCGCAAATACAACCGTAATGAAGCCGAATTTTAAGAACAAGTAGCCGAACAATATTCCTAAAACCGTAACCTCAATCAACCGCGTGTAGGATGGATAGATCGGATACTGCACATGACCAAGCGCCCAAATGACACTGGACAGCAGTACGGCAAGCGGCCGGAAACGCAGCAGCTTTGTAAATAAAGCAATTCCGAAAAGACGGTAAACCGCTTCCTCTTCGATGGCGGCAACCCAAGCCATCAGCGGGAACAGTATCGGATAATTCATGTTATAAGGCGAAGACATCGCATCGACGGTAGCCCATACGGAGAATCCCCGTTCCGCTATGAAGAACAGCATCGCTTGGACGCCCAGCAGCATAAAGCAAATCCAGTAGCCCTGCTGCACGCCTTCGGAAATTCTTGAGGATAACCCAGTCTCGCGTGTTCCCGGCCACAGCTTCCAGCCGTCGAGCCTCCACATTTTTTCCCCGCTAACAAACGAGAAATATAATGCCGTACCAAGAAGAATGACAATTACATTCGTAAACATCATGTAGAACAGGGCCATCGCGTCGGAATACTCGCCCTGCTCGAATACGGACATTTTAAAGCCCGGGTACATATTCGCATTCATTGTAAAATAAATCAGGATAAACAATACTGTCATCACAAGCCCGCGCCGCCATTGGTTTTCCTTCCGTTTCAAGAACAGAAACACGATTGCGGCAATGCCCATAAAGGCCGTAGCCCACAGATGGATGCTGCCCATAAAGGCACCGAGCTCGTCATGCTCCGTTTTATACGCCAGAAACTCAGGCGGTACCGTATAGTCCACATCCCACGATAGAATCGTCTGACCTTGCAGCTTAGCAGTAAACCGCACACCGGCTTCGGCAAAAAACGGCTTTACGGTTTCAACGACAATCTGTTCCGCACTATCGGCCAAGAATCGAACGTCCTGCTCGCTAAGGTTATATGTGGCCAGCTGATCCAGCACCGTTTGCTTTGCCCTAGCACCGCTCGTACTCTCTGCCTTTACGATTGCATCGGGAACAACCTTCCATTCCACTGCCCTCCCTGAGCGCATATCGATATCGATAAAGTAAGCGCGCTCGGAGGCTGGCTCCTGAAGCTCAACTAAGAACGAATCAAGCGGGAATCGCTGCTCGATTTCATTTCCGTATTGTACCGTTCCATTCTCTTTCTCCACATAGCCGATCATTGCTGCGTCAGCGCGGTACGAAATGAACGATTTCCATCCTTGCGTATCCCTTTTGAAGTACTCGGCTATAAACTGCCGGGCCTTCTGCTCCGCCTCCTGCTTCGTAAGCAGCTGAACCTGATTCAGCTGTTGAGCTTCGGGCGATGTAAATGCAGGGATAAGGCTGAAGCAAAAATACAAGATAAGTCCAATAATCCCCAATGTGCCGAGCTTCCCCGGCTTCCAAGAATTACTCACGAAAACGCTCCTTTCCCGCGGCCTTCCTGTACTGTAAATCGAGCATAAGAAAGCAACATTTGTCCTATGATAAGGAAATCTACGGTTTTTGGCTGAAAATATGCCTCTTTTCCGCTAATACGCCTTTGTGAAGCTTAGGTTTCTCCGATATAATCTTACTATTGCGCTTTGGGATTAACAATCTTTCCCTAAATAGAGGTGTTTGTGTTGAATGTACCAAATTGGATTTCCCGGATGTCGCCGCCGCAAATATTGGTGATCGGGTTTGCGCTTATTATTATGGTAGGAACCGGTCTTCTCATGCTGCCGATTTCAAGCGCGAGCGGCCACTCTCTGAACTTTATCGATGCCCTTTTTACAGCTACCTCGGCGACCTGCGTGACGGGACTCGTTGTCGTTGACACAGGAACGTATTTTTCTGCGTTCGGGCAAGTGGTCATTATGGGCTTGATCCAAATCGGTGGACTCGGCTTCATGACGATGGCGACTCTGTTCGCGTTTGCTTTCAAAAAGAAGATTTCTCTCCGCGAGCGCTTGATTTTGCAGGAGGCGATGAATCAGACGAGCATGGAAGGGATTGTCCGGCTGATCCGGAAGGTCGTTCAGTATTCGGTTACGATTGAACTCATTGGAGCCTTGTTATTTTCCATTCGTTTTGCTTTTGACATGCCTGTTGGCCGTGCTATTTATTTTGGAGTGTTCCATGCGGTGTCGCTGTTTAACAATGCCGGCTTTGACTTAATGGGCGAATTCCGCAGCTTGATGCCTTACGCAGAGGATACACTCGTCAATGTGGTTGCTTGTGGGCTCATTATTTTGGGGGGCATCGGGTTTATTGTTATGGCGGACGTACTGGAATTCCGCAGGACCCGAAGACTGTCCTTACATTCAAAAGTAGTTTTGAGCGCAAGTGCAATCTTAATCGCGTTTGCCACCATTGTCATTTTTATTTTTGAGTTTTCCAATGCGAAGACGCTTGGCGCGCTAAGTGCTCCGGGCAAGCTGCTGGCATCGTTTTTCCAAGCAGTCACGCCGCGTACGGCAGGTGCCAATACGATTGACATCGCAGGCATGAGGCAGGCTACGCAGTTCTTTTTCATCGTTCTCATGTTTATCGGGGCTTCGCCGGGATCGACAGGCGGTGGAATCAAGACGACGACGTTTACTACTCTGGTAGGCGCCGTGCTGGCGATGATCCGAGGCAAGGAGGACATTGTATTGTTCCGGCAGCGCCTTGGCAAAGATCGAATTTTAAAGGCGACGACGATAACGCTGCTTGCCCTCGGACTCGTCGTGTTTGTTTCCATGCTGCTGTCTACGACGGAGGATCACCAATTTTTAATGATCTTGTTTGAGGTTACTTCCGCCTTTGGGACGGTGGGGTTGTCGATGGGATTGACGCCGCAGCTGACGTTATTCGGAAAAGTAATGATTGTGCTGACGATGTTTGCAGGTAGACTTGGACCGCTTACACTGGCGTACGCTCTTAATCCGAAATCGGAAAAAGAATTGTATCGGTATGCCGAAGGTAAAATAACAATAGGCTAGCAAGAGACACATAATTTAGAGAGATAGGGGATACAACAATGCCTTCACAAACTCAATATGCGGTGATCGGCTTGGGGCGGTTTGGCTCCAGCGTCGCCAAGCAGTTGATGAAGCACGGGTATCAAGTGCTGGGAATTGATGAAAGCGAGGAGATCGTCGATGATTTAAGCGAAGCGCTGACGCATACGGTTGCGGCGGACGCGACGGACGAGGACGTGCTGAGGGCACTCGGCATCCGCAATTTCGACGTCGTCGTGGTGGCGATCGGCAGCGATATCCAAGCAAGCATCCTGATCGCGATTTTGTGTAAGGATCTTGGGGTGAAAAAGGTTGTGGCCAAAGCGGTAACGGAGCTTCACGGACGCGTACTGGAAAAGGTAGGCGTGGACCGGATTATTTATCCGGAGCGGGATATGGGCATCCGCGTGGCTAATCAGCTGGCAACGCCGAACCTGCTTGACTACATCGAGCTGTCTGACAAGTATACGATCGCCGAGCTTTCGGTACCAAGCAAGCTGGACGGCGTGACGCTGAAGGACTTAGATCCGCGGGCCAGATATGGCTGCAGTATTGTCGCCATTAATAAAACGGACGGCGTCATCATCGCGCCGACCGCCGCCGATACGCTGCAGGAACGCGATGTGATGGTGGTTATCGGCACCAACGAGCAAATCGAGCGCTTCGAGCATGCGGTTGAAGACTAATATTTGATATATTCCTGCAGCGTTAAATCGATCAGCTCGCGGACAGAAGGACTGAGCGCTTCGCGATCCCCGAAAATGAGGGAAGTAACCCGTTTCAGCTGCTCTAGCTCGGGAATGTGAATAACGATTAACCCATTGTTCTGCAGCTGATTTGCATTTACATACGATCTTGGCAGCAAGGTGGCGTAGCCGCAGGTTGCTGAAAGCCGGATCATGGCTTCGAAGGAATCGATTTCCATTTTTACGTCGGGGACGATTCCGTGCTGCTCGAATAAATCGTCGACAAGCTTGCGGTACCAGGTTCCTTTTGAAAACAAGATCATCGGCAGTCCGTGCAGGTCCTTCAAAGACCATCCGGCCGGGCTCCCGGCAAAGCTGTGGTGATCCGGTGCGATGAGCATGAGCTTGTCTTCAAGCAGCGGAATCGATGATAAATCGGGTTCATTTACTTCCTGTGCGACGACTCCGATATCAACGCGTTTTTGCAGGACAAGCTCGACAATTTCGTGTGTTTTTCCGGTAACGACCTTGACATCGAGATCCGTTTTCCGCGAGTTGAGGAAGGACAGCAGATCGGGAAGGGTGGACTGGAGTGTCGTAAGGCTGGCTCCGATCATCACTCTTGGGTTTTGCGGCGTTTTGAATTCGGAAAGCATTCGCATATAGCGTTCCTGAAGATTGCGCATTTCGACCGCATACTCGTAGGTCAAATGTCCGATCCGGGTCAGCTCAAGCCGCTTGCCCTTGCGGTAGAACAGCTTGACGCCGAGCTCTTCCTCGAGGCCGGCGATCTTCCGGGATAAGGCCGGCTGGGACAGGTTCAGCTTTTCCGATGCTTTATTCATGCTTTGATTTTCGACAATGGCAGCAAAAATATCGAAGTGTTCAATCATTCTGTTTCTCCTTATGATGATTTTGCATAAAAAGTTATCCGAACTTTGCACTACCATTATAAGCGAAATGGAGTTACTATTATAGCAATAAATTGTTCACAGTTTGTTCAAAAGACGTTGAGGGTCGTCTTTTTTGCTTTCAGGCACCATTTTGTTGACGCTTTCCTACCGGGGAAGTAGAATGAAAGATGGTGTTTTTGAGCGTGGTGGACAATTTTCAACACCATTCGCCAAACGAGATGAGGGGGATTTACGGAACATGAAAGGGAATTCGTATTTTTACCGCAAGCTTCACTCGCTGCTCGGCGTCATCCCGCTGGGATTCTTTATCGTCGAGCATCTAATTACGAACTATGCGGCGCATCAACGTGGGGCAGAGGGCTTCTACGAAGCGGTTGAAAAGCTTCATCATCTTCCGCTGATCTTGGTATTGGAGATCGTCGGCATTTGGCTGCCGCTTCTATACCATGGCGTTTACGGTCTCTATGTAGCATACACGTCCAATGCGAATGTAAACCGGTATTCTTATTTCCGGAATATGATGTTTACACTGCAGCGCGTGACCGGTGTCATTACGCTCGTATTCGTTGCGTGGCACTTCTGGCAAACGCGTATGCAAATTGCGCTCGGACAAGTTGCACAAGAAGAAGTGGGCAGTGTAATTCACTCCGTAGCGACAAGCCCGCTGATGTTTACGATTTATGTCATCGGTATTGTTGCCGCCGTATTCCACTTCTGTAACGGCATGTGGTCGTTCCTGGTGGCATGGGGCGTTACGGTTGGTCCGCGTGCACAGCGCGTATCCTCTTATATTTGGATGACATTATTCGTCGTCATGTCCGTCATGTTCATTCTTTCTCTCCGTGCATTTGCGGATGAAGAGTTTGCGCATACGGCTTTCAATACGGTACAAACAGCAGTTGCTTATCTACAGTAAAGGAGAGTGAACGGTCATGGCGAAATCGAAAGTTATTATCGTCGGCGGAGGTTTGGCCGGCTTAATGGCAGCCGTAAAGGTTGCGGAAGCTGGAGTGCACGTCGATTTGTTTTCGCTCGTTCCTGTGAAGCGTTCGCACTCGGTGTGCGCGCAGGGCGGCATTAATGGAGCAGTAAATACAAAAGGTGAAGGCGATTCCCCTTGGGAACACTTTGACGATACAGTATACGGCGGGGACTTCCTTGCGAACCAGCCGCCGGTTAAAGCGATGTGTGACGCTGCGCCTGGCATCATTCACTTGATGGACCGGATGGGCGTTATGTTTAACCGTACGCCGGAGGGCTTGCTTGACTTCCGTCGTTTCGGCGGAACGAAGCACCACCGTACAGCATTCGCAGGGGCAACGACAGGCCAGCAGCTGCTGTACGCGCTTGACGAGCAGGTTCGCCGTTGGGAAACGGCGGGGCTCGTGCAGAAGTACGAGCACTGGGAGTTCACGTCTGCAGTTGTGGACGATGACGGCATTTGCCGCGGGATTACGGCGCAGGATCTGCGCAGCATGGAAATCCGCGAGTTTAAAGCAGACGCGGTAATCTTGGCGACAGGCGGCCCTGGTATTATTTTCGGCAAATCGACGAACTCGGTTATTAATACGGGTACAGCTGCTTCTGCTGTGTACCAGCAGGGCGTATACTATGCGAACGGCGAATTTATCCAGATTCACCCGACGGCAATTCCGGGCGACGACAAGCTTCGTTTGATGTCCGAATCGGCGCGCGGTGAAGGCGGACGCGTATGGACGTACAAGGACGGCAAGCCATGGTACTTCCTTGAGGAAAAATACCCGGCTTACGGAAACCTCGTTCCGCGTGATATCGCAACTCGCGAAATTTTCCACGTTTGTGTCGACTTGAAGCTCGGCATCAACGGCGAAAACATGGTTTACCTTGATCTTTCGCATAAGGATCCGAAGGAGCTTGACGTTAAGCTCGGCGGTATCATTGAAATTTACGAGAAGTTCATGGGTGATGATCCGCGTAAGATTCCGATGAAGATCTTCCCGGCGGTTCACTACTCGATGGGCGGACTGTGGGTCGACTACAACCAAATGACGAACATCCCGGGCTTGTTTGCTGCAGGGGAGTGCGATTATCAATATCACGGTGCCAACCGTCTCGGCGCGAACTCGCTGCTTTCTTCGATTTTCGGCGGCATGGTTGCAGGACCGAAGGCGCTGGAGTACATCAAGGGCTTGAAGAAGTCCGCTGAGGACGTTTCTAGCACGGTATTTGACCGCGAGAAGCAGAAGCAGACGGCTGCATACGAAGCGCTCCTTAAGATGGACGGCAACGAAAATGCATACGTGCTTCATAAAGAGCTTGGCGAAGTGATGATCGACAACATGACGGTTGTACGTTACAACAAGAAGCTTGAAGAAACCATCGCTAAGATCAAAGAGCTGAAAGAGCGTTACCAAAAGATCAACATTACTGATACTGCACGCTGGAGCAACCAAGGCGTACCGTTTACCCGCCAGCTTTGGAACATGTTAGAGCTTGCGGAAGCGATGACGCTGGGCGCTTTGATGCGTAATGAGAGCCGCGGCGCTCACTATAAGCCGGAATTCCCGGATCGTAATGACGAGGAATTCATGAAAACAACGAAAGCGAAGTGGACGGCCGAAGGTCCGGAAATTTCGTATGAAGAAATCGACGTATCGCTCATTAAACCGCGTAAGCGCGATTACACCACGGATAAAAAATCCAACTAAGAATGAAGGGGGAGAAATGAGCCATGGCTGATACAAATGTAAAAAACCGGACGATTAAAATGTCGGTAACGCGTCAGGAAAGCAGCGATTCCCGTCCGTATACGGAAGAATTCGAGATTCCTTACCGCCCGAATATGAACGTGATCAGCGCGCTGATGGAAATTCAGCGCAACCCGAAGAACGCAACCGGTAAAGAAACAACGCCGGTATGCTGGGAGTCCAACTGTCTTGAAGAAGTTTGCGGCGCCTGCTCGATGGTGATCAACGGCAAGCCACGCCAAGCATGTACGGCGCTTGTCGACAAGCTGGAGCAGCCGATTCGCATTCAGCCGATGAGCACGTTCCCGGTCATCCGCGACCTTGTCATTAACCGTGAGCGCATGTTTAACGCGCTGAAGAAGGTTAAGGCGTGGATTCCGATCGACGGAACCTATGACCTGGGTCCAGGTCCGCGGATGGCGGAAACAAAGCGCCAGTGGGCGTATGAGCTTTCCAAGTGCATGACGTGCGGCGTATGCCTCGAAGCATGCCCGAACGTAAACGAGCGCAACAGCTTTATCGGGCCTCACGCGGTTTCACAGGTGCGTTTGTTCAATGCCCACCCAACAGGTGAAATGAACAAAGAGGAGCGCCTTGAGGCATTGATGACGGACGACGGCATCGAAGGCTGCGGTAACTCGCAGAACTGCGTGATGTCTTGTCCGAAGGGCATTCCGTTGACGACATCGATTGCAGCGATGAACCGTGAAACGACCAAACACTTGTTTATGAAGTGGTTGGGCAACTAGACAAAGCATAAGGCGCGAAAGCGTAAATAAAAATAGGTCGGGCTCTTGCGGTGTTTACGCAAGGCTCGACCTTAATTTTTGAGCTGATAGAGGTGTTTTATTTGGATAATAATACATATTTGTACAACTATTCCGTTCGAATGCTGAGATATAATATTCCTTCCATTGCTATAGTAATTTTACTCAATATACTCTTATACTTTGTTATCCCTAATAAAGTCGTCGCCGTTCTTGTTGGAGGAATTCTAGGGCATTTCTTTTTAACTTTTAATTGTCTATATATTGAGCATAAAATAATGGAAGGTCCTCTTACAGGGGAAAAGGTTAGGAACCTGATTAAAGAAATAAATCAATCTTTACCAAGATCACAGCGTGTTGTCTTAAGTAGAATCTCATTGTTGCTTAGGTTTTCTCCGGTAGTTATTTTCCCATTTATTGTAGATAGTGTGTGGTGGGGGATCCTACATGGATTTATTTATGGGTATTTATTGGCCTTCTCGTTTTATTTAATAAAAGGTTCAATGATGTTGATACTTAACAAAAATAAAAATGACGCTTCCTCCAATGTTACTCCTATGTAATCTTTTTTCGTTCCACAATCTATTTTGCAATGAAGAACGGCTTACCGTACCAGTACAAGCCCGAGCACGAGCAGGGACAGCGCGGCTGTTTGTTTTAGGGTAAGCCGTTCCCGGTAAAGGAGAATCGCCCCAAATACCAGGACAAGACTATTCGTTGCAAAGATCGGAGCGACAATATTGGCTTGCCCATCTACAAGCGCTACCGAATACAGCTGCATACCGGCATAGGAGCAAACTCCCGCTGCTAAACCCCAGAGAAACCCAATTTTACCCGCGTCTCGCCGAAGGTTTGAGTCAGAAGAAGCTGATTCTGCGCTAGAGTTTGAACCGTAACTGCGAGTCATGATTTTACCCGCGAACCAAACAAGTGAAAAGAAATAAGCAATGAAGAGAATCGTCGTATTCGGCATGTTGAGCTCCTGTGTTACCTTTAAACCGCCGTTTCGGAACGTAAACAACAGAATAGCGAGTAAAATAAAGACGAACCATCGTTTTTCACGTATCGTCAAAGCCTCACCAGGCCGTAAAGAAATAAGCACGACCGCAGTCAGCAGGCAGGCAATTCCGAGCCACTCGGAGCCGCTTAATGTCTCCCCGTACCACAGCATGGACATCGCAATAATCAGTACGATATTCGTGTTGGTTAAAGGCGACGTAAGACTTGCCGGACCGTAATCCAACGCCTTCATAAAGACGGCATTCCCCCAAGCCGAGCCGATCCCTACGATCAAGCCGGCAGCCCATATCCGCCAATCGTCAAAAACGATATTTCCCTCCGCTAGCGCGTTAATCAAAAAGCCAACCGTGCCCGTTGTATAAAGGCCAAGCAGAAGCTCATCATGGCGTCCGCCCTTTGCTTGGCTGATTTTCATAAATAGGCCGGCAAAGCCAAAAACAATGGCGCTAAGTAGCGCAATGACATACCACATACATCAACGATTCGACCGACGCCGCAGCCTTCGGTCCTCTCCTGTTAAAATTGTGACTTTGACTCCCGTATGAAATTATATCATGCCATTAACTATTGTGAAAAAAGGATCAGCTGATGCAAGCCTCGATGTATTCATATGAATCCATTAGTAGAAGAGGGGGATGGAAGGACAATACAAAACGAGATTTTGTTGTGATCGAGGTATGCAGTAAAGGAAGGGGAGCCGCTGCAATCGTTACCGCACAGCTTTGGCACTGGCGGTAACGGAATAAAGACTTGGCGGCACTAGATTATAGGGGGACGGCAATACGCTTGCGCTGGCGGAAATAAACCCATTGGCTAAACCCGATTTCTTTCAGCCGCTTGGCTACCTGGTCCCATTCATCGCCTACACGATCCGGTACATGGGCGTCGGAGCCGAAGGTAACCTGGACATTATAATGCAGCGCGCGTTCTAATATCGAATCGGACGGGTACCAGCCGCCGCAGTCTTTGGTTTTGCCCGACGTGTTAATTTCAATGGCAATATCGGCCTCGCCAATGACCTTTAACGTTTTGTCCACAGCATCGGTCTGAATATCGGAAAAGGCGGGATAAAATCCCTTCATCGCGTCGATATGGCCAAGAATATCAAACATACCGCTCTTTGCGGATTCGGTAATTAAGCGGTAGTATTCTTCCTTATGGGCGATCTTTTCCTTCTCCGTCAATCCGTTCCAACGTCGCTTATTAAAGATGCTAACGCCGCCCGATTGGTGTACAGAGCCAATAATATAGTCGAATGGGTACCGCTCATACACCTCTTTATATACCTGTGCGTGCTCTGGAAAAAAGTCCGATTCCACCCCAAGCAGCACTTCAATGCGTCCGGCATATTCCTGCTTCAGCCGGAGCACCTCGTCGATGTAATTCGGAAAATCGCTTTTGGCCATCGTAATTTTCGGCCAGGGGTGATCTTTCTTTTCCCCGAAATAAGGGGAGTGATCGGAAATGCCGATAACACCGAGGCCATGGCGAATCGCCGCTTCAATATAATCGCGGATGCCGCCTTCCGCATGTCCGCAGCGGTCATGATGCGTATGTAAATCAAACTTCATGCTGGTGCTCCTTCCTTCAACTGGATCCTGAGTGTATTGTGCTCACTCCGTGCCTAAAAATTGCGTCTCCGGCATACCTTTTAAATCGCGTAAAAACTGCTGCATCGCCGAATTGAGGTAACGGCTCGATTTATAGATGACGCCGACAGGGTGTGTAATTTCCAATTCATTTACATGAATCAGCTTCAGTGTTCCCTGCTTCAGTTCTTTCAATATGGAAAGATTGGAAATAATTCCGGCCCCGAGGTTTAATTCAACCATCCGCTTAACTTCCTCGCTGCTCGACAGCTCCATCACGATTTGCGGCGTAATGTTATATCTCGCAAAAATATTGTCGACGAACCTCCGTCCTGCCGTTTCCGGTGCAAGCATGACAAACGGCACGTCCCGAAGAGCTTCGATTGTCGTATGCCGGTGCTTCGAAAGCGGATGCTCGGGGGAAACGACAAGCTCGAACGTATCATAGTAGAGAACGGATGATTCGAGATTCGGATGCTTTTCAAACAGGTAAGCGATGCCAATATCGATGATACCGTTTTCTACGCTTGTCATAATTTGGGAAGAAGGCATCGAATGTATTGTTGTTTTAATCAGGGGAAAAGAATCTTGAAAATAAGACAACACGCGCGGCAATATTTGCATCGCAATCGAGGTCGTCGTTCCCAGCTGGATATGTCCCTGAGGGGTTTGGTTAATATCGTCCAGCTTTTGCTTGAGATCGCTTACGATTTGCAGTACCTGTTCGGCATGCTCCAAAAAAAGCTTCCCGCTGTCGGTCAATCCGACCGGCTGGTTGCGGTCCACAAGAATGGCTCCGAATTCTTCTTCCAAGCTGCGGATTTGCGCCGATACCGCCGGTTGCGTTAAATTCAGCAGCTCCGCCGCTTTACGGAAGCTCATCGTTTTCGAAACGGTGACAAAGGTCTCAAGCTGATTTAAATTCATGCAAACACCTCCCGATTCAAGCCTATACTATTCATGTTACCAAAATTTGAAGAGTTGCAAAACCAAAAGTATAATAGGGCTATTGCAAAGGAGTGGAGATGAAACGATGGATCGGTCAAAAACGAATATGAAAGCGGCGGTGCTCGGTCTAGCGCTAGCTTTATTTATGGCGGCTCTGGATCAGACAATCGTCGCAACGGCCATGCCTACGATCGTGGCGGAGCTGGGCGGTCTGGAATATTTTACTTGGGTGTTCTCCGCTTATATGATTGCAACGGTTGTAGCAACGCCGATATTCGGAAAGCTCTCGGATATGTACGGAAGGAAGCTGTTTTTTCTAGCTGGCCTCATTGTGTTTATGATCGGGTCCGCGCTTTGCGGTTTGGCTACAACGATGACGGAGCTGATTATTTACCGCGCGGTTCAAGGGATTGGCGGCGGGGCGTTGATGCCGATCGTATTTACGATCATTTTTGATATTTTTCCGCCCGAGAAGGGAGGAAAAATGCAGGGGCTGTTCGGCGCCGTATTCGGCTTGTCCAGCGTACTTGGGCCAAGCCTCGGGGCATTTTTTACCGATCATGTCCATTGGACCTGGAACTTTTACATAAATCTTCCGCTCGGCGTCATCTCGATTGGATTAATAATATGGGGTTATCATGAATCCCGGGAAAAAAGAAAGCAGCGCATCGATTGGCTGGGGGCGGTAATGCTTACGGCAGCCATACTAAGCTTAATGTTCGCTCTGGAGCTTGGCGGAACGAAGGTGAACGGCGTCCTCTATGAATGGGGATCGTGGCAAATTATCGGTTTGTTTGCTGTTTTTGCGGTGCTGCTGGTCGTGTTTTTACTATGGGAGGCGAAGGTGAGCGAGCCGATTATTCAGCTTGCCCTATTCCGTAACCCATTGTTTACCTCAAGTAATTTTGTCAGCTTCTTTTATGGCGCGGTGCTTATTTCGGCGGCCACCTATATCCCGCTATTTGTGCAGGGGGTACTGGGCGGTTCGGCGACCACCTCGGGCACCATCTTAACACCGATGCAGCTGAGCGTCGTAGTGAGCAGTGTCTTTGGCGGGCGGCTGATCGGGAAAACCTCCTACCGCAACATCATGCTCGGCTCGGTGACACTGCTGCTGATCAGTATGGTGCTGCTCGCGGGGCTTGGCGTTGGAACGCAAAGATGGACCGTCACGGCATATATGATCTTGCTCGGGCTTGGGATTGGCGTATCGTTCAGCGTGCTGAACTTGTCCGCACTCCATAAGGTAGAGGACCGTTATAAAGGCTCGGTAACCTCCATGATCGTATTTTTCCGTACGATTGGCTCCGCGCTGGGTGTTACCGTTCTAGGTGCGATTCAAAAGCATTCGCTTAGCATAAATCTCGAACAGTCGCTTGGGGCGGCGGCGTCCAGCCAGATCGGCGATCCGCGGCTGCTGCTGCAGCCGGAATTCCGCGCAGGGGTTTCCCCGGAGGCTTTGGGAAAAATGACGGAAGCTTTAGCCGGATCCATTGCCAATGTGTATCTACTCTGCATCGTGTTCCCGGTCCTGTCCTTCGTGTTTATTATGATGATGGGCAGCGCGAAGCTGGAGTTTCCCTCCAGAGGAGGTCAGAAAAGCCCTGGCGGCAGCGGGGAAACCGGGCCTGCCACGACGCACTGACGCTTGGTTCTATAGTATCTATGTGATAAAGAAGCCTGTTGAGCATCGTCTCAGCGGGCTTTTTATGCTTGTCTTCATAAGAACTTAATATTATAAAGTAGTGTCAGGATTAAGGCTCTCGTTTACAATTAAGGGATAATAAAGGTAAAAAACGGGAGGAGTAACCTTGAACAAGAAACAAACCCGGGCATGGATTATGTACGATTGGGCGAACTCTGCATTTGCCACAACGATGATTGCCGCCGTGCTTCCTATCTTTTATAGCGATGTAGCCGCTAAAACCCTTGAGCCTCATTTGCGGACCGCATATTGGGGATATACTCAGTTTGCGGCGATGCTCATTCTTGCATTTTTGTCGCCGATTCTAGGAGCGGCTGCGGATCTGTCGGGCCGGAGAGTGCGCAGTGTGAGGCTGTTTTGTTATATCGGGGTATGTGCTTCGGCTCTGTTCTATTTCGTCGGGGAAGGCGATTGGCTGCTAACCTCACTTTTGTTTGTTGCAGGGACGATCGGATTTTCCGGCGCTAATACGTTTTATGACGCGCTGCTTGGCGATGTGGCGGAACCCGGGAAGCGGGACATGGTTTCGGCAAGGGGCTATGCCTCCGGTTATCTTGGCGGGGGGATTTTGCTCGCGATTAATTTAGCCATGATTATGAAGCCTGCGTGGTTCGGGCTTCCGGATACGGTTATGGCGATACGAATATCGTTTGTATCGGTGGCCGTTTGGTGGTTTGTGTTTTCACTGCCGTTGTTCCGGCATCTGAAGGACCGTCCGACAGGACCGAAGGTTTCACCTGCCAAGTATGTACAGATGGGCACGGCGCAGACGTTGAAGACCTTGAAGCAGATTCTCGGCTACCGGGAGCTGCTTAAATATATGGTTGCCTTCTGGTTTTTTAATGACGGCATCAGCACCATTATTACGATGGCGACGATTTATGGCAAAGAAATTGGCATCGGCACCTCGCATTTAATTACAGCGCTGCTGATTACACAATTCGTTGGGATTCCGTTTACGTTATTGTTCGGCAAAATTGCGGAACGGCTTGGATCGAAAACCTCGCTGCAGCTGTCGCTAGGCGTTTATGTCCTCATAGTGCTGCTTGGATATTTTATGCAGGAGGCATGGCAGTTTTATTTGCTGGCAGCGATGGTCGGCCTGGTGCAGGGAGGCAGCCAGTCGATTGCCCGCTCAATATACAGCCGCTTGATCCCGCCTGCGCAGTCGGCTGAATATTTCGGCTTTCTCAGCGTCTCAAGCAAGTTTACGTCGATGCTCGGTCCGCTTGTGTTCGGGCTGGTCAGCCAAGTATCGGGAACGGGGAGATGGGGCATTTTCGCGCTGCTGGTCTTCTTTGTAATCGGGATGCTGATTCTGCGTTCGGTGGACTTGAGAAAAGGAGAGCAGGAAGCGTTAGCGGACCGTGTTCCACGTCAACCAAGGTTTACGGATAGTTCGCCGCCGCGCTCTGCAATGAAGTGAATATTTATGACTAAGGTCCTGCCCGAAGGGCGGGGCCTTTTGTATCGCTGAGGAAATGGATAGCCACTCCTTTTTACCTATTATTTGTCGGATAATCCCTCGTTTTTTAGAAGAAGAATCTCAGAAAAGCTTGTTATTATTTGGAAAGTTCGAAAAATCCAATGACGGAGAGCCATAATTACAGTATAATAAAACTACTTTTACAAAAAATCGCGAATTATGTCGATCTAAAGGAGACACTCGAATGAAGGCTGAGCATATCAATCCGTTCCTCGAGTCAGCGAGACTTGTTATTGAACAAGTGGCGAACGTCAAGCCAACAACAGGACAACTCGGAGTTAAAGACGTGAAGCTTGTTGAAAACCACGTATGGATTCAAATCGGGGTTAAGGGACAAATGTCAGGGGACATCGTATTCGGGTTTCATGAGAGCGTAGCAATCCGAATGGCATCTGCCATGATGGGCGGTTTTGAGTTAGCGGAATTAGACGAGATCGGACAAAGTGCAATTTCTGAGCTTGGGAATATGATCAGCGGCAACGCGTCGACGATGCTGTTTAATCAAGGCGTAGAGGTGGATATTACACCGCCGAAGCTGTTGAAGGACGCGCAGGAAGCTGGTTTTACTTCGGTGAAGAAGGCGCTCTGCATTCCCCTTTCCATGGAAGGCATCGGAGATTTGGAAATTACCGTGCTAATGACTTAATATGAAGTGGAGGCTATTCTAGCTTCCACTTTTTTTTTCGGGGTGACGGAATGGATATTCGCGGGAAAATTGTTGTAGTTACCGGAGCCGCCGGGGGGATCGGAGCTGCTGCCGTTAAGCGATTCGCATCCGAGGGAGCAGTGGTTATCGCCACAGGCAGAACAGAAGCGAAGCTTGCGCCGCTTGTCGGGACAGCTGCAGAAGCCGTAGTACTGGATGTAACCTCCGATGAAGAGGTACAGAATGTTATTTCACGCATTGAACATACATATGGTCGGATCGATGTGCTGGTGAACAATGCAGGCTATGGTATATTTGAAAGTGTTTTGGAAGGGACAATTGAGAACTTCGAGTCGATGATGAACGTGAATTATTTAGGAACGGTACGGTGCACGAAGGCGGTAATGGAGGGAATGATGAGCAGAGGGAGCGGGCATATTGTGAACGTTGCCTCACTGGCAGGAAAGGTAGCCACATCGAAGTCTTCCGGTTACTCGGCTACCAAGCATGCCGTGCTCGGATTCACCAATGCGCTGCGTCAGGAATCCGTGCCATTCGGCATAAGGGTAACGGCCATCAACCCGGGACCGGTCGATACCGGATTTTTCGGTATCGCCGATCCGAGCGGGCAGTATGCGAAACGGATGCGCCGAATGATGATTACCCCGGAGCTGGTTGCTTCACGGATTGTTCGAGCCGTTCGTACCGGATCCCGGGAAGAGAACATCCCCGGCTTTCTTGGTGCAGGCGCGGTGCTCTACAACATGTTTCCGGCTATGATCGACAGGCTGGGCGGTAAGCTTTTTAATCAGAAGTAGAAGCGGGTCCCTGATTGGAGCGGGACTGGTGAAGACGTTTAATTTCTTCAAATAAATGACGAACCGCTGCTTTTCCTTCGGGATGCTCTTGTGTCCAATGCTGAGTAAGAGCAGGCATTGTTTTATGGATGTGGTTGTAGAGCGCCCAATAGGTTACGTTTTCGACGAGCTCAGGGGTAGCTTCTCCAACAAGAAGTTCAGTAAATTTTTCCACTAGACCTTGGAATTGATCTTTGGAAATGGGATCGAGCATGAGGTGTACACCGCCTTAGATTCCTAATATTTTCGTGTTTTTATCTTCCAAAGTCTACCGTATTTCCAAGGCGGGTGTCAAAGAATCTAGATAGAGAGAGGTAGAACATGAACCAATTTGCACAGTTAGGAATTTCAACGCCGCTTTGCGAGCGTCTGACAGAAGCGGGAATAACCGAGCCGGTAGCGGTACAGAAAGAGGCGCTTCCGCTGCTGCTCTCCGGCCGCGATACCATTATCGAATCGAAAACCGGGAGCGGCAAAACGCTCGCCTATTTACTTCCGCTATGCGAAAAGCTTACGCCGGACGTGAAGGAGCCGCAGGCGCTCGTGCTAGTACCGACCCGGGAGCTCGGCATGCAGGTGACGAAGGTTGCCCAAGACCTGCTGGAAGGTTCAGCGCACAGCGTGCTTTCTTTAATCGGCGGGGCTGCAGTAACGCGTCAGGTAGAGCGGCTGCGTGAGCATCCGCAGCTCATCGTCGGGACTCCAGGCCGTGTGCTTGAGCTGATTAAAATGCGCAAGCTGAAGATGCACGCCATTCGCACGATTGTGGTCGATGAAGTGGATCAGGTGTTCGAGCTCGGCTCGTCCACCGAGGTAGACGACATCATTTACAGCGCGCTCCGCGACCGTCAGCTCGTCTTTGTATCGGCGACGATAACGAACGCGATTGTATCGATGGCGGGCAAATGGATGCGCGATCCGGAAACGATCCGCACCGAGGGGCTGGGCCGCGAAGAAAAGAAGGTGGAGCATCTGTTTGTCGTCTGCCAGGAGCGCGACAAAGTCGATGTCGCACGGAGGCTTATCCGCAATGAGGAAACGGGCTCTGTCCTGTTATTTGTAAATGAAACGGATGCCATCGGAGAAGTGGCGGCGAAGCTCGATTATCACGGCATTTCGGTTTCGGCGCTTTATGCTGATTCCAACAAGCAGGAGCGTGCAGCTGTATTGAACCGTTTCCGCGAAGGGAAAACGCAGGTGCTTGTGGCTACCGATATTGCCGCAAGAGGCTTGGACATCGAAGGGGTTACGCATGTCATTCACTTTGATCCGGCGATCGACGCGGAGCATTATGTGCACCGGTCCGGCCGGACGGGACGTATGGGCCGGGGCGGAAGCGTAATTTCGATTATTACGGAGCGGCAGCGCTTCATTATCCGTAAATTTGCCGCTTCACTTGGGCTCGACATCGAGGAGCAAGCTTTGCTCCACGGCAAGCTCGCGGACCCGGAAGAAGCACGGCGCAGGACCAGGGGCGCGGCAAGGCCGGGAGCAAGAGCACCGGGAGCGAGAATCGCAGCGCGTCCAGGCAGCAAGGGCGCGTCGGACCGTCAGCCTCATGGAGCGGCGGGCGCGTCCAAGAAAAGCGAACCAGTCCCGGCGGCGCGCAAGCCCAAAACGGATCGCAAGCGCGACCAGAAGGATAAAGGCGCTCCAAAGTGGCTGAAGGAAAAGCGTGAAGGGGAAGGGAAGAAATAGCGCCTACTGGTGCCGCTTCCCTTCACACGCCTGTGAGTCATGCAACCATGGCATATTAGAGGTAAGATGGGGACGCATGCAGGCTTGCAGTGCAGTAAGGCTACATAAGTAGTTCCTTCGGGAGGAGAAGCTAGTGAGGAAGCTGATCGTAGGATTTCTTGTGTTTGTAATCCTTGGCGGTGCGGCGGCAGTCAGTCTGCTTACCTATGTGAAGCCAACGGAACAGCTGGATTTATCCTATACGCAGCCCAATGTGAAAGAAAAAGCGCTTGAAATGCTGAAGCGGCGGCATTTTTCACTTCTTCTGTACGAGGAGGAGCTTAATCATCTGTTGAAGAAAGCTTTACTTGCGCATGCCTCGATTCCAGCGCATACGACACTGGAAGGAGCGCGTTTCCGGTTAGACGGGGAGCTGCTGTATGCGGATCTGAATCTTACCTATCGTCATTTTCCTGTAGGGATGACGGCGCAATATAGGCTTCGTTGGCAGCCGCCGGAAGTTCAGGGCGTTTATGAAGCGGCTATGATAAAAAATATCCGGCTTCCGGCCGGTCTCGTAATACTGCCGAATGTTTCTCTTCCTGTGGAGAACCTGCTTCCTTCGTTAGTCGGTGTGCGGGAAGTCGTTTTTCTAGAGGATGCGGTGGAAATTCAATTCAATCTGGGACGGAAGTAAGGTCAGAGCGCGGGTTGTGTGCCGTGGTGTGTCCGGAGACGTGAAGTACAGCCGTAAGTTTGAATTTATCGGATCGGATAGATTGTGATATAAAAAGCTTCCCATTCCTCTGCATCTAAAGCAGGGGGAGGGAAGCTTTTTTGTCTTGAAGGTGCGATGCAGCTTGTTATTGTCCAGACGCCTTTCTTGTCTTGCTATAGGAAGGGAATATAATTTTTCCGACGTTCAATCGGCTGATTTCATCTTCCGTCCATCCGGCGATCTTATTGGCGCCCTTCACTCCGCTTAGGACGATGCCGTACTTGGCGGCCAGCAGCTCGTGCAGCTTCTTCATATCGGCTTCGGTGACCTCAGCCAGCGTCTGCCCGGGGGCAAGCTGCTTGAGCAGGATGCCGATCGTTTCGGCGGCGAGCGCCGTGTTTGGCTGAATTCGCGCACTTCCGTAGGCAATGGCGGAGGCGCCGACATTTTTTCCAGCCATAATGACATTGTCATACTGCTTCAGCAGGAAGCTGCGCAGCGGCATGCCGTATTTGTCCGGCCGGCCCATTTCGATGCCCCACTTGGCTGTTTTCGTGCCCTGCAAATCCAGCGGATAACCGGCGATGCTGACGTTGTCCCAGAACATGCGCCCGCCCAGCGCATCCGATACCTGCAGCACATAATCCGTCTCGTAGTGGTCGTACTCCCGGATGTAGAGGTGGTTCGGGTAACCGTTGATTTCCGCCTTTTCCCAGCCAACGATATGCTTGCGGAAATGATCGCGGATCAGCGGGAGTTCCTTTTTGCCGCGCTCCATTGCAGCTGCTACGGACTCCGGCTTGGAAGGGTCCACGTCATACACAAGCAGCGCGTTGATCAGCACCTCGCCGTCACGCTGGTTGACCGCGTTCAATCCGCGCAGGAAGACCAGATCGTCCGTTGCCGTATATTTTTTTACCATATCCGTTAATGCGATGGCGAACGATTCATTAATATACGCCGTGCCGTACAGCTTGCGGCGCTCCTCTTGGGATAATCCGTTAAAATGCTTCTGGAACCGGTCCCAGTCAATATTTTTGAATTTCATCATGTAGCCTGCCGTCATATATTCGATTTGCGGCAGCCCGTACACGCTCTCCAAGCCTGGAAGGCGCGTTTTCTTCAAATGGGCGGTCAAAGAGCCATTGTCGGTATTCTCCACCACATTAGCGGCGGCGATCGTTTTTTGCGTGCCGTCCTTGGCTGTGTAGGTGATGCTGTCCACGTGCTCCTTACCGGATACCCCTTGAGCGAATTGAACGCTGGTGATCGTGATCCCCGACTCGATCGGAATGTCATTCGTCAGCCTGCTGAATAGCGTTTCATATTCGGACAGCTTGCGCAGCTTCCCCTGCTTAAATTGATCAAACAGCTCCTTCACTCTGCCCTGAACTAGAGATTTGCCGCTGTCATCCTTCGTTTCATCGAGGAACAGCATTTCTGCCTGCAGCAGCTGTCCGCCGATCCCGTCGTACGGATCAATTACACGAACGGTCAGTCCTTCGTCGGCTGCCGCTCGCGCCAGGTACATGCCCTCCATCTCCGTACCGACGATCACAACATCGGCCTTCTCCGCAGGGATCGACGGCGTTTTGGCGGCAGATGGGGACGGTGGCTGGTCTTGACCTTTCTCGCTGCCTGGTGAAGTGCCCTGCTGCGCCGTGTCAGATCCGGGGCTTGTTCCTCCTTGCCTCGCCGTTTCTCCTGCAGGATCGGCTCCGCCAGATCGGGTTAATATCCACCCTCCACCAACGGCTGCTAGAATGAGGAGCACGAGCCCGGCGGTCCAAAGCTTCATTTTCATATTAAAAGTACCTCCAAACGTTATTCTGGAATTGTATTCCATATTGTTCTATAAGTCTAGCTGAGGTAACTGCGAATAAATTTTTGCTATGCACCCCCAAAATGCTGCCGGCAGCCCCGAACACTTTAACCATCAAGGCAAGGACACTTCGCGAAGAGTTCCTTACATATCATCCAAAATCGAATGAATCAACGAACTAATTTAGGAGAGTGAAGATGAGTATGTGGAACAATGGTAAAGCATGGGCAAAAAAGGTGACGATTTCTTCTGTAGCATTGGCAATGATTCTCGGCGGCGCAACCTCTGCATTGGCGGACGGCAAAGGCCGCGGTAAAGATAAAGATGACGATAAGTATGAAGGACGCGGCAAAGGCAAAATTGAATTGAAAATCGAATTCAAGGATGTTGAAGAGCAGTACGCTTGGGCGCTCCAGCACATTGCAAGCTTGTCCGCTCGCGGCGTATTTAAAGGCTACGAAGACGGCTCCTTCCAGCCGGAGAAGTCGATCAGCCGGATAGAAGCTTTAACGGCAGCCGTTCGTTTGATGGGACTGGAAAGCCAGGCGCAGGCGAAAATGAACACAGAACTCAACTTTTCCGATGCGAACAACATCCCGTCCTGGGCAACCGGATATGTAGCTACTGCATTGGAAAACGACCTTTTCCTCGAAACGGATTCCGCAGTACAGCCGAACAAAGCGGCGAATCGTCTTTGGGCAACCACACTGCTTGTTAAGGCGTTAAAGCTGGAAGACGAGGCAAAGGCGAAAATGAACACGAAGCTCAGCTTCAAGGATGCGAAGGAAATTCCGGCCGCTTCCGTCGGTTATGTAGCGGTGGCGATCGAGAAGGGCCTCGTGAACGGTTACGAAAACAATACGTTCCGTCCGAACCAGCCGGTTACTCGCGCCGAGCTCGCGGTACTGCTCAACCGTACGGGCAACCAAATGCCGACGCAGGACGCGCAGACGGTCCGCGGTGAAGTTACGGCTGTAGCTGCGAATTCGATTACGGTGAAAAAAGACAGCGTGGCGTCGACCTATGCTGTAAACAGCGACGTGTTCGTATACCGCAATGGGGCTAAAACGACGCTGTCCGCCGTTCAGCAGGGTGATACTGTACTGCTCCGCACTTACGACAACGCTGTCGTATTCATTGAAGTGACGCAGCTGGCCAGCACGAATGTTCCGTTTGCACTTAACGCGTACTATCAGGGTGCAACGCTGAACAATAGCGGTAAAATGACTTCCATTACCGTATCTCAACAAGTATACAACGGTACACAGCTGATGATCTACAACGTCTCTGAAAATTTGGCGATCGAAGGAAATGCAGCGCTCCTGCTGCCGAATTCCAACCAGCTTGTGGAAATTAGCGGCAAAAACCAAATCGTAGAGAAAATCGTAATTAAGTAATACGGATTCAGCGGTCTGCAACAAGCTCCTCTTCTCATATGGTAGTGGGAGGGGAGTGAGACACGATGAAGCAGCTTCCGAAAAATGTGTGGAAACAACTTCAGTCTCAGGCCAAGGAAACGCTGGGAGGCAAGTTTTGGGAGGATTTATCCGGTCTTGTGCCCAAGGATTATCCGAGGATGGACTTGTTTGAAACGAAGCAGGAGTATGTCGCTGTGCTGGAAATGCCAGGACTGCACCGGGCGGAGCAAATTCGTGCTTCCACGAACGGCAGGCAGCTGACGGTAGAAGGGGAGGTAACGTACGATTACCCTGTGGAGTCGGATGCGGTGATCCACTCCGAACGGTATTTCGGCTCCTTCAGACGGATGATTCCGTTACCCAAACTTGTCTATGCTGGACGCGTGAGGGCGATTTATAAAAACGGCCTGCTGGTCATTCATTTATATAAAATGCCCGAGGAAACTGAGCAGTCCATACCAATTGAATACCAGCCATGACGAAAGCGTCTGGGTAAGGGAACTGTTAAGAACCCTTCATCCGGACGTTTTTTCATGTATACGGCCTTGTACAAACTTCGCAGCAGGGAGGCGGAGAAGCCGATCGATTTTGGAGAACCGGTCCAGAAAAGGTATAATCATAGAAAGAAGAAAATCATGGGAAAAAGGAGTTGAAGCGGTGTCGGTACTCATTTTGGACAAAGTAACGGGCGGCTACAGCGTCAAGCGTCCCGTGCTTCAAGACGTTTCTTTTCAAGTGGAAAAAGGGCAGATGGTCGCGCTGATCGGTTTAAACGGAGCCGGTAAAAGCACGACGATGAAGCATATTTTAGGAATTTTACAGGCTCATCAAGGAACGGTTCGGGTCGGCGGCGTAACCCTGGAGGAGGATGCCGGAAAATACCGCAGCACCTTCGCCTATGTGCCGGAGACGCCGATTTTATATGATGAAATGACGGTAGAAGAGCATCTTCGTTTTACAGCGATGGCCTATGGCTTGGATAAGGGGGAAGCGGAGCCGCGGATGCGCGAGCTGCTTGACGTCTTTCAGATGACGCCGCAAAAGGATAAGCTGCCGGTACAGCTGTCCAAAGGCATGAAGCAGAAGGTCATGATCATGAATGCTTTTCTGGTTAGGCCGAAGCTTTATTTAATCGATGAGCCGTTTCTCGGGCTTGACCCGCTCGGTATCCGTTCTCTCGTGCAAATGCTTGTGCAGGTGAAGGAGGAGGGCTCGTCGGTGCTCGTTTCTTCTCATATTTTACCGGCGATTGAGCCGCATTGCGAGCAGTTCGTCGTTCTTCAACAAGGAAAGGTGCTTGTTTCCGGCGATTTGAAGGATGTGCAGCAAAAGGCGGGAATGCCGGACGCGGGGCTGGAGGATGCTTTCCTGTCGCTCGTCACGGAGGGCAGGGCAATATGAGGGATCTACTACGAGATCCTGGGGTGATCCGCAAGCAGCGCAGTGAGGCGTATTGGAAGGGGATAGCGCCATTGTTCCGGTACGTGCTGCAAAGCGGCTTTGGTTTGTTCGTGGGTGCGGTCGTCATCGGGATTGCCTTTTGGTATTCCGATTGGCTGAAAACGGTCCCGGCCGACTATCCCGCGCATTGGGCGGGAACCGTGCTGCTTGCGCCGCTGCTGTGGTGGAGTCCGATTCGCACGTACCTGCGCGAGCCGGACATGCTGTTTTTGCTGCCGATGGAGTCCTCGCTGGGCGGGTACTTTCAGAGGAGCCGGCTGAACGCTTGGCTCGGGCAGACTGTACTGCTGCTCATTGCTCTTGGCGTGTTTTGGCTGCTTTATTCGCGGACTTCGCTTGGCGCGGAGGGGCACGCCTTTTGGCTGTATGCGATTGTGATTGCTGCCGGCAAATGGGCCAGCGTACTGGGAGCGTGGTATGAAAACCGGCTGCGGGAGACGGTGCATCGACGGCTATTCGCCTTTCTTCGGCTGCTCGTATGCGCGGGGGTCATGTATGTGCTGCTGCGCTTTGAGCTTGAGCGGTCGGGGCTGTTTTCCCTGCTGGTATGGGGGACGCTGCTCTTAGGCTATCGTCTCGTGCCAGCTTACGCCATGGCAAACTGGACGCGGCTGTTTGATCTGGAGCGGCAGCATGCCCGGCGAATGCAGCTGTTCCTCAGCCAGTTTGTCGAGCTTTCCGAGCCGCTGCAGACGGCGAGGCCTAGATTAGGTGCGGCACGGCTGGCGGACCGGATTCCGTTTTCGAAGCAGTACACGTTTTTGTATTTATACGCCAAAACGGTGCTGCGTTCCGATGTAACGGGCATTGTGCTGCGGCTTGCAGCGATTGAATGGCTGGTAGTACTGCTTTATGATCAGTGGCTTGTGAAGGCGGCGGCTTTTGTTATTTTTGCAGCGGCAGCAGGGGTACAGCTTCGCACCTTAGAAAAATACCACAGGGAAACGTTCTGGACATTCATTTACCCGCTCGAGCCGCAGGGGAGGGTCAAGGCAGCGCGTGCCGTTGCTTCGACCGTATGGGCGACCGTGGTGCTGGTCATGGCGGTGCCGCTATTGTCGTTGTGGTTGTAGCCGCACTATAAGATTACAACATTAGAGAGGATGTTTATTGCATGGCAGATCCGAGAATTGAGCAGCTTGCGGACATTTTGGTGGGCCACTCCCTCAAAGTAAGTAAAGGGGAAAAAATATTGATCTCCGCTTCTGTGGAGGCGGCTCCACTCGTGAAAGAGGTGTACCGAAAGGTTCTTCGGGCAGGCGGTCATCCGCTTACGCAGCTGGAGCTGCCGGGGCTGGCTCGTATTTTCTATGACGAAGCGGGAGAAGAGCAGCTGGCTTACAATGAGCACACACTGATGACGTACGAGCATGTGGACGGGATGATCCGGATTCTTGCGGAAAGCAATACGAAAGAGCTGACAGGCGTAACTGCGGAAAAGCTGCGGCTGCGGCAAAAGGCGACGCGTCCGGCGACGGAGATCCTGCTGGAGGACCGCACCCGTTGGGTGCTTACCCGTTTTCCAACCAATGCGCTTGCTCAAGATGCGGATATGTCTTTAGAGGACTACGAGCAGTTTGTTTACGGGGCGACGAATGTGGATTATACGGAGATCCGTAATAGGATGCTGGCGGCCGCAGAACGATTTGATCGGGGAAGCAAGGTTCGTATCGTTGGAAAAGAAACGGACATTACGATCGATATTGAAGGGCGGAAAGGCGTGCTGTGCGCCGGTGAGCAAAATGTGCCGGACGGTGAATTTTTCTACACGCCGAATCATCGATTGACGGAAGGAACGATCTATTACGATTGGGCGACGTCCTATAAAAGCCAAGAGGTTAAGGGGATTCGTTTGACGTTCAAAGAGGGCAAGGTCGTTGAATTTTCTGCGGAAAAAGGAGAAGCCGTGCTGCGCCAAGCGCTGGACACCGACGAAGGAGCACGCTATTTGGGCGAGCTCGGCATCGGCGCCAATTTTGGCATTACACGGCCCAGCAAGGATATTTTGTTCGATGAAAAGATCGGCGGTTCCATTCATCTCGCCTTAGGCGCGTCGTATGCACAAGCCGGCAAAGGCAACCATTCCGCCATACACTGGGATATGGTGAAGGGGCTGATGGATGGCGGCGAGATTTATATCGACGGCGAGCTGGTTCAGAAAAATGGCCAATGGACGTTTTAGGAACTGCTGTTAAACGTCACAGCTATGACTTCTGAATTCCGGCCTCTGTAATCGGAATATGAACCTCGTCAAACCTAGCAAAAGGAAACAGTCCGATTTTGTTCCATTTGGTCGAGTCGGCGAGCAGAATAACCTGCTCCGCCCGCTCGATCATTGTTTTTTTCAAGGTGACTTCGGCATGGGTGATTAAAGACAATCCGTATTGGCGGTGAACGCAGGTCGCGCCGATGAAAGCTTTACGAACCAGAAATTGCTTCAGCTTTTGCTCGGCATCCTCGCCGACAAGGGAAGACGTACCGGCAGCACGGCTGCCTCCCAGCACGTACAAGTGCACATGCTGCCTTAAGGCGATCTCCTGCATAATATGCAGGTCATTCGTGATGACGGTAAGCGGAATGTCTGGAATAAGGCGCGCCAGCTCCAACAAGGTAGATCCGCCGTCGAGAATGATGGTATCGTTCTCCTCAATGTGCTTTACGGCGTGCTCGGCGATCGTGCGTTTCCGGTCTAGATGCGATTGCTTGCGCAAGCCGATGGGAAGAAGCGCCTGCTCCGATTCCAGAAGCCTTGCGCCGCCGTGAATACGTACAAGAAGACCTCGCTCTTCCAGAAGAGCGAGATCCTCTCGAATCGTCTTTTCAGTTACCGAAAGCTCGGCGGCCAGATCTTTGACACGGACCGTCCGGTCTGCCTCGAGTTTTTGAATGATAAATTCATGTCGTTCTGTCGCGAGCAATTCGTACACCTACTTTATTAGCGAAGGTCTTTCATGTCGACGAAATCCATATCGGTAAACGTGTAGTTTTCGCCCGCCATACCCCAGATGAAGGTGTAGTTGCTTGTGCCTACGCCGGAGTGGATCGACCAGTTCGGCGAGATGATCGCCTGCTCGTTCTTTACCACAAGGTGGCGCGTTTCGCTCGGCTCGCCCATGAAGTGGAACACGCGAGTGTCTTCTTCCATATCGAAGTAGAAGTAAGCTTCCATGCGGCGGTCATGCACGTGTGCAGGCATTGTGTTCCACATGTTGTTCGGCTTCAGCAGCGTCATGCCGAGCATCAGCTGGCAGCTGTTGATTCCGTCGCCGTGGATGTATTTGTAGATGGTACGCTCGTTCGAGGAGCTCAAGGCGCCGAGATGTGTCGGCTGCGCTTCCGAGATCGCAACTTTACGAGTCGGGTATGTTTTATGTGCAGTGGAGGACATCAGGAAGAAGCGAGCTGGGTTTTGCGGATCCGCGCTGCGGAACGTTACTTCCTTTGTACCCATACCGATGTAGAGGCAGTCGCGCTTTTCCAGCGTGTATTCTACGCCGTCCGCTACAACGATACCGATCGGCTCACCTACGCTGATAATGCCGATTTCACGGCGCTCCAGGAAGTATTCGGTTTTCAGCTTGTCGCCAACGTCAAGCTTCAACGGCTCAGTAGTCGGTACCGCACCGCCGACAATAACGCGGTCCTGGTGAGTGTACACCGTACGGAGCTCGCCCGGGGTCATCATATTCTCAATTAAGTATTCCTGGCGCAAACGGTCGGTCGTATAATGCTTCGCGTCGTTAGGGTTCGTTGCATGACGGATTTCCATAATTACAAATCACTCCTCGGTGGGATTTAATCTTCTTTAGCTTACCATATGGGGTGTGTTTTTGTACACTTTTGTATGTTTATGTTCGAAAAGGGGGTGATGGCTGTGGATTCATTGAAGTAACCACCTCGTGCCATCCGCAAGCCATGCATGGGGTGAACCAACCATTCGCCAGTGGTACGCAAACCTCCGTCGCGTGAAGTAATCAACCCAATGCCACCCCTCGAGCCATGCAAACGGGTGAACCATTCGCCAGTGGTGCGCAAACCTCCGTCGCGTGAAGTAATCAACCCAATGCCACCCCTCGAGCCATGCAAACGGGTGAACCATTCGCCAGTGGTGNATGCCACCCCTCGAGCCATGCAAACGGGTGAACCATTCGCCAGTGGTGCGCAAACCTCCGTCGCGTGAAGTAATCAACCCAATGCCGCCCACGAGCCATGCAAACGGGTGAACCTTCGCCAACGGTTCGCCAAACTCTGTCACTTGAAGTAACTAACCTAGTGCCATCCACGAGCCATGCATACGGGTGAACCTTTGCTAACGGTTCCAACCTCCGTCATTGAAGTAACTAACCCAACCACCCACGAGCCAAGCACACGGATGAACCTTCTGCCAACGTTCCGCAAACTCAAACACGTATAGTAACTAACCCAAGGGCGCCTATGAGAGGAGGTCAAATGAAATAACAAAAAATTGTCCTACCGTAGTTACCTTATCTATCCGATGTCCATATCGATATGATATTACTTTGTAAAAAACGAATGGGACATGGTAGTATCATTCGTAGAAAAAGGAAAAAGTAGTCGGACATGTGAGATTTATCTATAAGCTATATGTGGTTTCTGAATTTTTTGATGAGCGATCAAACATTAATACAAATTACTTGTATTAAGTGTGCAGGGGGCGCCGATAGGAGCTCCAATAATACAAATATTTTGTATTGTTGGAAGCCAAATGGCCCTTCAACACGTTGAGGGTAAGAATTTATACAAATTATTTGTATTGATTCCTCGGATATAGAGGTAGGAGGGGAGATTGTACAAATATTTTGTATTATTGTCGGAGAAGTCCCCCTTCTCCCATAGAGATGCGGACGGGAGGCATGGTGGCCCAAGGTAGGGAAAACTCGCTCTCGTCGGGTGGATGCATGAGGTTTTGCGCCCTATGCATGCCCGTCGAGTGGATGCATGAGGGGTCGCGCCCTATGCACAGCCCGTCGGCTCTCGTCGGGTGGATGCATGCCGCGTTGCGCCCTATGCACTGCCCGCTGGCTCACGTCGGCTTGGATGCATACCGCGTTGCGCCCAATACTCAGCCCGCGCAGGCCCTTGGCGGCATGCTGCGTGAGGGCTAGCGCCAAGCGCCACCTGCTGGTGCAGCAGCCCCCCAGCAAACCCACGAAAAAATAGACTATCCAGCCGCAGAGCCTGGATAGTCTATTTTACCTCCACCGCGAACAAATAGCGGTGGAGGTAGAGCATGCTGACCGGGCGTCTACACTTCCTCCCGGCCAGCCACTGCAAACAACCAAGTACCGCTTACGCCCAACGGCTGCAGCCATGAAGACCGGCGCTATGCGCAAGCGTCCTCGCCCTAAACCTGCAAAAAAACTTATTTTGCAGGAACGCCGTTGAGGTCCTGCACGCCTTGATAAATCAGCTCGAACAGCTCTTCGATGTGCTGCTCCTCGATACAAGAGAAAGCTACACGTAAGTCTGTGTCGCCAAGAGCGATCGTGCCGATACCATATTGATCAAGCAAGTGGGAGCGCAGCGTCTCCGCTTTGACCGTTTTCAGCTTCAAGCACATAAAGTAACCCGAGTTGAAAGGGTAATACTCCCAAGCTTCGTTGTATTTGCTGTTATTCAAGACCGCTTTTACGCGGTTAGCGCGGCCCTTCATAATTTCGTATTTTTCCTGCTTCTGCTTCTCAAAATCCGGGGATTGTAGAGCATGAAGCACGAACGTCTGCGACGGGTGAGAGCAGCTGGATACGGTAGCGCGGATAATACCGAGCGTCTTTTGCTCCAGTGCGGAGATCAGCTCATCGCTAACACCGGCGTACGTGATAAAGCCTACGCGGAAGCCCCATACATATTCTTCCTTCGTCGCACCGTCAACTTTAATCGCAAGCACACGCGGATGGAGATCAGCCAATTTCCCAAATAGGGATTCCGGCAGCGTATCTTCGAAGAACAATCCAAAATATGCGTCATCGGTAACAACGACAGTATGAATCCCCGCCTCAGCGCCCGCCTTGATCGCTGCCACAATTTCATCGCCTTCCGAAGCCGTTGGCGTATAACCGGTCGGGTTGTTCGGGAAGTTCAGCACAATGATGGCTTTCCCTTGCGGCTGGCAGGACAAAATCGCTTCCTTCAAGCCTTGGGCATTAAAGCGATGCTGTTCATTGTACAGCGGGTAGTACGCAAACTGAGCGCCTCTGCGGATCCCGAAGGTGAGCTCGTAGTTCTCCCAGTTTTTATCCGGAATAACGACCGTGTCGCCCGGTTCAACAAATAAGTCGGCGGCAATGCTGAGTCCATGAGTAAGAGCGTTCGTGGCAATCGGCATGCCAAAGCGTTTCCCGGACAGCGAAGGGTTTTCTTTGAGCATTTTCTCACGCCACGCTTTGCGCAGCTCCGGCTTTCCTTCGGGTGGAGCATACGGATAAAGATCCTTCGGTTCATAAGCGGAAAGTGTATTTTGGATAACGTCGAGATGCATCGGTCCTTTGCCTTCTGTCGCGATTCCGATGGTTGCGTTAAATTTGTTTGCCTTCGCTTTCGCTTCAGCAGATTGACTCAAAATACCAACCTTAGGAAAATAAATTTCTTTACCAAGTGTGGAGAGCATCGCATACACATGTTGATTTTGTTGTTCGATCGTTTCATTCAGCTGCTTTGCCAGTGGGTTCACGTTCGTCCATCCTTCCAGAGAAACGCTTATTTTTGGGTCTCATTATATCATGTTCGCTTACACGCGTCACTTCTGTAAAGGAGTGACAAAATGAAGCGATCTGGTGAATACTGGAGCTTACGCTGGCTCACAGCAATTGATAACAAATATCAACTGAATATGCTGGGAGAGCCGTTTAGACAGCCGCTCGAGGTGATAATAATCAGCCTAATCAGCCTGCTATGCCGTTTCTTCTTCATTCCATTGCTTAAGCCTGCGGTCGGACGGTACAAAAAAGACGACCAGCCCGATGATCGGCAAAAATGCGGCCCATTGAATGATAGACTGCAGACCTGCTATATCCGCTAACTTGCCAAGCGCAGCCGAGCCGATCGCGCCAAGCCCGAAGGCAAGGCCAATGACTAACCCGGATACCGTGCCGACATTGCCCGGCATCAGCTCCTGCGCATAGACGACAGTGACGGAAAAGCTGGACAGCGCAATAAAGCCGATCAAACCAAGCAGAATCGCCACACCGACTAAATTCATATATGGCAGCAGCAGAGCCAGAGGAGCGGAGGCAAGCATCGAGAAAATCATCACGTTTCGTTTTCCGAAGCGATCGGCCAGCGGACCTCCAAAGAATGTGCCCAAAGCACCTGCAGCTAAAAACGCAAATATAAAATACTGTGCCGTTTCAATGGTGATTCCATAGAATTCCCGCAGGAAGAAGGGATAATACTGCGCGATGGCCGCATTGTACCAAGACCGGGCAAACACAAAGACTAAAAGCACCAGCATGGCCGCGCGAACAGCCGATCTGCGCTTCGGATTCACCGTCTTGGAAGCTCCGCTCTTACGTCCGCGCAGCCCCGTAGCGGCCAGCTCCACCCGGTACCAACGGGCGACATACATCAACACAAGGATAGCTGTCCCTGCGACAAGGGTAAACCAAATCGATCCGAACTGCCCGAGAGGGATAAAAATAAGTGCCGTCATGATCGGAGCGAGCGATTGTCCGGCGTTACCGCCGACTTGATAGATCGATTGGGCTAACCCTCTGCGCGGTCCTGCCGCCATATAGGCGACCCGCGAGCCCTCCGGATGAAACACGGCCGAGCCGATGCCGACGAGCGCTACGGCAAGCAGCACCGAGATGTAATTCGGGGCAAAGGCAAGCGCCAGCATCCCAAGAAACGTCGAGAACATGCCGAAAGGGAGTAAAAACGGCGAAGGACGCTTGTCAGTATATAAGCCAACGACAGGCTGCATGACGGAAGCGACAGCGTTAATGACAAAGCCGATTAGTCCAACCTGTGTGTAGCTTAAATGCATAGACTCCTTAAGGACAGGAAAAATCGCCGGAATCACCGACTGAATGGAGTCATTCAGCAGATGAACCAGCGAAATCGCGAACAAAATACGGAACGTCGTTTGCTGAACGGGGGCCGCCGCAGATACCGTCGTTTGTTGAGCGGTCGTTGAACTGGACATGGCTACACGTCCTTTTCTTCGGATTCTTCGGAAGCCGGGCTAAACGTGCCTAACCGCTGACCCATCCGCACCTTGCTGCCGAGCGTCAGTGATGGGTCCGGTGTAAAGGTGCCGCTCTCTGTCAGCAGCACGACGGTGGAGCCAAACTCGAAATAGGCAAGCTCATCGCCGCGGGTTAAGCGATCCGGGAGCTTTTCGGCTGCATACTTAATGCTGCTGACGTTGAGCGCGCCGACCTTTACGACCGCAACCTCGCCATGCTCGTGCCGGATAAAAGTAATGAGCCGTTCGTTGCGGCTCAGCACACGCGTCATGTGACGGAGGCCGAATTCGTTAACGGGATAAACCTTCCCCGGAACATGCTCGGTTTCGAGCACTTTACCGGAGACCGGCGAATGAATGCGGTGATAATCGGTCGGGCTTAAATACAATACGAAGCAAAAGCCGTTTTTATAATTGACTTCACGCGGGGAGCGGTTCAGAAGCTCCTCTACCGTATAATCCTGTCCTTTTACATTAAATACGGTTCCTTCGCTGATCGAGCCGATGCCCGTGATCACGGCATCGACCGAGCTTACAAGAGCATGCTCGGTATTGTCGACCATCCGGGAGCCTGTTTTCAGCCGGCGAGTAAAAAATTCATTTAGCGTGCTGTACTCGTGCAAAGCCTTCTCCGCTTCGGCCACATTGATGCCGTACATACGCGCAAAGGTCGGGATCATGGCTTTGCTGAGCTTCGATTTGGCAAAAGCACCTGTAATTTGCGAGATCCATTTGCGGGAAGAAAGCTCCGTTAATAATCTCATGAAAGATTTTGTCATGATCGCACCTTTTCTGCTCATAATTTTATCGATATCTTGACATAGAAAGCCGCTCAAAGCAATTCATTTTCATTCTTCCAGTGTTTGACTGCGTTTATCCAAATGATATGATAATCCCGTAAAGAAAAAGGGTCAAGATGGAGGGACGACTTATGGAAAAGGTTTCGCAGCGATTGTATCGAAAAGCAAAGCCGATTTGGGATCAATGCCTCGAGCATCCGTTCCTGAAAGAGCTTGCAGCGGGCAAGCTGGAGGAGGATCGTTTTGCATACTATTTTGCACAGGACTATGTATATCTAATAGAGTATGCCAGATTATTCGCTTTAGGCTGCGCCAAAGCACGAGATTTGGAGACGATGAACCGTTTTGCCGGTTTGCTGCATTCCACGCTTTATGGTGAGATGGAGCTGCATCGCAGCTTTGCCCGCAAATTCGGCATTTCTCCGGAGCAGCTTGAGGCGACAAAGCCGGGTCCAATCACGATCGCCTACACCGGGTATATGAAAAATGCAGCGCAAACCGGTACGCTCGCGGAGCTGCTTGCCGCACTGCTGCCTTGTACGTGGAGCTATTGGGAGCTGGGAGTGACGTTAAGCAAAGTGCCTGGAGCGCTCGATCATCCGCTGTACCGCGATTGGATTCTCACATACGCTTCCGACGAGGTCGGAACGCTTGCCAAATGGATGATGGACAAGCTGGATGAACTGGCCGAGGGCTTACCGGAAAGCGAGCTTGCGCATTTGGAGGAGCTGTTCGTGACGACCTCAAAATTTGAATATATGTTCTGGGATATGGCGTATAACAAGGAACACTGGCCGGTGTAAGGCTTGTCCTGCACGTTAGCCGATAGAAGAACACCCCAAGATCCGAAGGCTCCGTAATAGGAAGCCGGACGGATTTTCTTGGGGTGTTTTTTCATTTATTACTTGCCGGTAACAACAAGGCCTGGCTTAGCGGCTTCTCGATAGAGCGGGCTGAACCCGCCGATTTGTACCGTTCCGTCCTGCAGCAGCAAGGCATGATAGAACGATTGCGGCCCTTCAATGTAAAAATAATACTGCGACGCGATGGATTTCAGCTCATCCGGGGAGGTAAGCTTGCCTTCCAGCTTCAGCTTGAGATAGTTCTCCCGTTCAGTGAGAGCGCCATCGGCGTTTACAATCAGCCCTCGGTTAATTGCAGCCGCTTGGGCAATATTTTTCTTAATTTTAAAGGAGACCGTCCGATCTTCCTTTTTATTGCCTTCCTGCTTAACAATGATCCGCACTTCATGGACAGCACCGGCTTGATCCAGCACATGCGTCAAAAAGCTGTATTCTTGGTCGTAGGTGTTATAAAGAATCGCCATTTCCTTCACCGCCGGGATGTCGGGAATCGGCTTCATGAGCAGCTCCGTTTCAGTCTCCCTCTCGCGGTAGAACACACGTCCGTCATCCATCACAACCATGGCAACCGGCTGATCAAACAGCTGTACGGGCTTTCCGACCTTGTCTGCTTCAAACTTCAGCTGGCGAATGCGATCAATCCCTTGCTTAGAAAGACTGATTTCATAAACATCGCCCTGCTCAAGCTGGACGAGAAGCTGACCTGCTGTGCCACCTTCCAGGTTCGTTATCACTCCGCCTTGGGAGGTGATTTTGCCCAGCATACTGCCTTCCGCATCGGGGAGGGTGTAGATTGCTCCATCCTTCGATAAGAAAACGGGGAATTCCGTTTGCTGAGCGACCTTCTTTATATTCATCCCAAGCAGCAGCGGCTTTTGCTGCTCATTGGCCGGATTAAAGCTCCACACATTGCCGTTTGCAATTGCAGCCAATCCACCCTGGACAGGGAATAAGGCGTCCGCACCTTGAAGTTTTCCGACCGTCACAAATTGCTTTGAATAATAGGGGAAGCGTCCGAGCTGGCCAAACATATTGCTGCCCCAGGTCATCACTGTTCCGTCTTTACGCAGGGCGAGGATATGGTCGGAGCCATTGGTAAAGTCTATGATTTCCGATACGCCTTCCATAGGCTCGAGCTTTCGATTTGTCTGCTCACCGCCGGGCCGTTGGCTGCTGGAGGTAATAGGTCCAGACCCCCATAACGAGCCGTCCTTATGGAGTGCAAATACGGAATCGTTGCTTCCCGATACCTTCGTGAAAGAGCCCCATTCAGGCATGGGAACGAGTTCTTTATTGCGATCGTAGCGGATTTCATACCAGTTCCCTTTGGTCGTAAGCAAATAAGCGGATTGGTTATTCATCGTAAAATCCGCACGCGCCAGTTCACCGCCGTCAGGCAGCGTGAGTTTCGATGGGGCTTCTTGAACAGGGTGTCCAAAGTCCTCTCCCGCTGCTAGCACGGTTCCGTCGGTTTGGACGGCGATGATGCGAAACATACCGACATACAGACGTTCAATTCCAGCTAATGAAGAAATTTGCTGGAGCTTAGGCGTCTGCTTCTCCCCTTCGAGCATCCAATGCCACACTGTTCCGTCCGGCTTTAACGCATAGATCGAGTCATTGGCCGCCTGATGAATGGAAACGGCGCCTTTAAGCTCTGGAATCGCTCTAGGGGCATTTCCGAAGTTGATATACCAGATGTCACCGGCGTCCGTTACCGCGAACTCGCCTTCCACTTGCTTCACCTTCGGCAAACCATGAATCGCAATGGGGTATGACTGCGACTCAGAATAAAAATTCCAGCCTTTCATTCCCCATGCATATACGGTTCCTTCCTTGCTGAGGGCAAAGGAAGTACCGAATTTACTTCCATAACCGGCCTCGTCGAAAATTTTGCGGGTCGAAACCGCTTGGATGCCCTCCAGAGGCGTCGATTGAGCAGACACGCTTGGCTTAAAGGCAAGCGGGGTCCCGATCTTCACCTCGGGCCTTGCTACCGTTTCGTATACAAAAATAGCACCTGTATTTTCCTTATTATTTTGTGTTGGCTCGTTGACCGTGACCGGCGGTTCGGCGGCCGGCGGTGCAGAAGTGCTTGGTTGTTCCGGTGTCCGAAGCCAAATCGCTGCAGACAAAGCAACGGCCGTCGCCGCAACTGCTCCTGTGATGAGCCATTTCCGCGGGGGAAGTTTTTTCATTCGCAGAACCTCCATGGGTGTCTTTCGATTTAAGTGAAATCTTAAAACGCTCACTCTCTCTTACAAGACGATGGAGGTGATTGCAAAGTTGCAGGTTATATATGGATAAGAGTGCAGTAAATTGCTTTGACTTCGATAAATTCAACGAAATGAACCCGGCAGCAGGCTCCTATCTATTACATTTCGCACAGCTGGAACCGCTGTTAAAAAGTGTTCACATTCCCTGGAAGACGAAGTGACTTTGATCACAGGATACATTCCCCCATGCAGGTACAATGAAAACAAATCAATGAGCTGGTTCAAATGATAATGGGGGTAAACAAACATGAACGATTTGGAGAAAAAGGTGAAAGAAAATACTTCAATTCCACAAGTTCCTGCACATGAAGATGAGCCGCCGCTTCGCGGTGCATTCGCTTCCGTGTTAATTCTTGGAGCGTTTATAGCAGTCTCCTGGTTAGGCGTATGGCTGCTATACACATCAAAACTGTAATACGAAAAGGGAGGCAAGAATAGGATGCACATTCACCGCTTAGAAAAAATATGGCTGCAGATCGGCATCGGCATGCTGATTTTATTTTTGGCAATTACGGGAGTTAATGCGTTTGCAATGGGGCAGCAGCCCCCAACCGGACATCATATGATCGATCCGGCGAAGGTTAAGGAGACAGCACCGTTTGATAAGCCGGGCCTTCACAAAATAAGTGAAAACGAATATGAGCTCGTCATCATCGGTTACGCCTTTGGTTATACACCGGGAGAAGTTGAGGTTCCTGCCGGAGCAAAAATTAGATTTACGGTAACGAGCTCAGACGTTGTTCATGGCTTCCAGATTCCGAATACAGCCGTGAACCTGATGGTCGTGCCGGGTGAAGTGAACCATATGACATACACCTTCAAGGAACCGGGCGATTATTTAGTGCTTTGCAATGAATATTGCGGCGCGGCGCATGAAGGCATGAAAATGATTATTAAGGTGCGCTAGGGAGGATGAGTTCAATGCTGGGAAAACATAAATTTGACCGCCGGGACGGGGCGCTCGTCCTGGCCCATGTATGGGTAGCCTTTATCGCGCTGTTTCTTGGCGGGGTGGCGGGTCTTCTGCAAAGCTTAGTACGCGGGGGACGAATTGTACTGCCTGCGGAAATCGGCTACTATCAGCTGTTAACGGCCCACGGCGTATTAATGGCACTCGTCTTCACAACCTTTTTCATTATCGGATTTCTTTATGCCGGTATCGCAAAAACGATGGGAGATAACCCGGGCGAGCTGAGTGAGCCAGCCCGCAGACTGGGATGGATCGGCTTCGGTATGATGTCCGCCGGAACGGCGATCGCTACCGTCATGATCCTGCTGAACAAGGCAACGGTATTGTACACGTTCTACGCTCCAATGAAGGCGGATCCGCTGTTCTATATTTCACTCGCACTTGTCGTGATCGGCAGCTGGATTTCCGGCTTCGGCATTTTTATCCAATATGCTCGCTGGAGAAAAGCGCATCCGGGGCAAAAATCGCCGCTTTTCGGATTTATGGCGGTAACGAATATGATCATGTGGCTCGTTGCTACGTTGGGTGTAGCGGTAGAAGTAGTGTTCCAGCTCATCCCATGGTCGCTTGGCTGGACGGAAACCATTAATGTTATGCTGTCTCGCACATTGTTCTGGTATTTTGGTCATCCGCTCGTTTATTTCTGGCTGCTTCCGGCTTATATGTGCTGGTATGTATCCATTCCGAAAATTATCGGAGGCAAAATTTTCAGCGACGCGCTGGCCAGATTGTCCTTTATCATGTTTCTGCTGTTCTCGATTCCGGTAGGCTTTCACCATCAGCTGATGGAGCCGGGGATCTCCAGCATGTGGAAATACATTCAGGTTGTATTAACCTTTATGGTTATCATTCCTTCTTTGATGACCGCCTTCTCGTTGTTTGCAACGTTTGAGCTGTACGGCCGTTCCAAGGGCGCGAAAGGCTTGTTCGGATTTTTCAAGAAGCTGCCTTGGGGAGATGTTCGATTCTTCGCTCCGTTTATGGGCATGCTGATCTTTATCCCGGCTGGAGCGGGCGGAATTATTAACGCTTCGCACCAGCTGAATGCGATGGTTCATAACACCCTTTGGGTAACAGGGCATTTCCATCTTACGGTGGCAACGAGCGTCGCGCTGACCTTCTTCGGAATCACTTACTGGCTTGTACCGCATGTTATGGGGCGTAAGCTGACAAAGAGCATGAATACGCTCGGGATTTGGCAGACGATATTATGGGTTGTCGGGATGTTCTTTATGTCTGGTTCGATGCACACTGTCGGGTTGTTCGGATCGCCTCGCCGCACGGCTTATACAACCTACGGCGACCATCCGGATGCGATCCTGTGGATGCCGTACCACGTAGCGATGGCTGTAGGCGGAACGATTTTATTTATCGCAGTTATCCTTATGTTTGTAAATCTCTTTATTCTTATGCGCGCTCCGAAAGGAGAAGAGGAGTTTCCGATTGGTGAAACGGCAGAGGAGGCCGCGCCGACTCCGGCGATCCTGGAGCGTTGGGGGCTGTGGATTGGTGTAGTCGCCGTGCTGATCTTGTTAGCCTATACGGTGCCAGTGTTAGACATGATCCGTTCCGATGTTCCGGGCTCCAAAGGCTTTATTACTTGGTAAACTAACAAATTCTTTAGCTAATATAGAGAAATCATTCATAGGATTTGCGCGAACCGGTGTCTGGCGATCAGGCGCCGGTTTTTTCTCATTTTGAAAGAAGAGGAACCTTTTTCCGGGGAAGAAGAAAAGGCAACTCGGGAAAACTGATAGCTGCGTCTCATATTGATGGAAATCGAGGAAGGAGGCTACTCGCGATGGAAAGCACAGAGCAGTTTGTAAAAAAGGTGCATGATACGCAAGCCAAGGATGAGAAAAACCGCCGCACGCAGGGAGGAAATCATCCGGAAAACAGCTTGCCGGCGAAGCAGCATAACAAAATGCCTTAATATGCTTCGCGCAGTCTTTCGGCTGGCGGTTGACCTCAATGGATTGTGAAAAATGTTAGAGACCGGGCAGGCGTTCATCAGCCCGGTCCATTCGCTATTTCACGCCTGCGTATCAAGTAAATACTTCGCATAAGCCATCGGATTGCGATAGGTTGCTGCGAACGCATCGTCCAAGCCGGCTTTGCGGAAGCTGTAGCGCTGGTCGCGTCCGTTGCACTCGATAAACAGCGGTGTGCCGTCCGCTGCAATGCCGATATCCATACCGAGGTCGGCGAGCCTCGGCAGCTCCTCGTCAAGCCGCCGCGCAATAAGCATTGCGGCTTCCTCCACATCTTTTCTCACCCGTTCCGGATTCAGCTGCGGATACTCCTTCAGCACGTCCTCCAGGGTACGCACACTTCCTCCCCGGGCTACGTTCGTTACAAATTTCCGCTTTCCAGCGATTTTGCAAACCATCCCCGTAATGCCCCATTCTCCATTCCCACCGCGTTGTACGGAAACACGAAGATCAAACGGCCGCCCTTTGTAGGTAGCAAGAGGCAGGTACTGCTGCACGATATATCGGCCTGTACGGAGCTTTGGATAGAGAATCCGGTTTATTTGCTTTGTGCCGATCACACTTTTCCATGCCCCGTTTGTAGGCCGGTAGCTGAGCTTCCACGATCCCCCTATTTTCTCCAGCTTCATTACTCCAATGCCGATGCTGCTGCTGCGCGGCTTAATAATTAGGGCATCGAAACGTTGCTTCATTTGCCCGACATTTTGGATGCTCGCGATCATCGTGTACGGCAAATATTGACGAACGGCATCACTTTCATTTAATAAACGATGAATATGCCATTTGCTGTAACGATTTTTCTGGTTGAACAAAATGGTGTCGCAGGATAAAAGGCGGCTGGCCTTTTGAATGGACGGCTTTTTAAAGTACAGCGCCCGATTATGGATTACGGCGGGGATCGGAACGGTTTTCAACTGAAATACACCGTCACTCTCGATATAAGCCTTCACGCTCCGGCGCTGAATGGAAACCTGCTTCAGGGTGAAAAAGCAAGGCACAACGCCGAGCAGCCGGCAGGCTTCCATATAATGCGGAAGCACTTCCTGCTTTGTTTTACACTTTGGAATCCCCTGGAATATATCATGATTCAGCAAAATGCCTACATAGGGTTGCTCCACTCCTGACACTCCTCATCATTTACAGATCTATACGCGAATGGCGTCTTTGTAGTATATGAAGCGGCACTTGAATCGGTTTAGACGGACGAGCTGGTTCACTCGTCTATTTTTTCGTGAAGAACGCCCATAGTCTGTACACCTGCCTTTACCGCGTTTGTCTCGGAGGCATACGATGCAGGGTAGTTATCCTGCTAAGGGAGTGACGAGACGATGAAACCGCGTAAATCGACCAAACGGCGGAACACGCGGCTGCGGCGGCTGACGGCAATTGCGAATGCTGCGGAGCCGGCAGTGTCCGTCATTATCCCAGCTGCTAATGAGAGAAAAACGATTCGCCAAGTCATTTATGAAGCAAGGCATGTGCATCCGGAAACGGAGGTTATCGTCGTTGTCAACGGCAGTACCGACGGAACCGAGCGGCTTGCGGAAGAAATGGGTGCGAGGGTGGTCGTTTTTCCCGAGGTGCTCGGCCATGATGTCGGCCGCGCCATTGGCGCGCGGGAAGCAAAAGGGCGCATCCTTTTATTCACGGATGCGGACATTGTTATTCCGGCGGCAAAGCTGCGTCCTTTTGTTGAGCAGATAGACCAAGGTGCAGATATTGCTTTAAACCGTTATCTTGGGCCCGTAAAGACGAAGAGACCGCATCCGGTCATCTTGGCAAAGCATGCGCTTAACGCAATGTGCAGCAGACCGGACCTTCGCGGCTTTTCATTGACAACCGTTCCTCATGCGATGAGCAGGGAGGCGTTGGAAAAGGTCGGTATGGAATTGCTGGTAATTCCGCCGAAAGCGATGGCTGCCGCCGTTCATCTCGGCATGAATATCAAGCTTCCGTGCCGGGTGGATGTAGGCCGCTCTAATCCGAGGCGGCGTACCAAGTATAGAGTAGACCCGGTCCAAACGCTTATACTGGGCGACCATTTGGAAGCGCTCGGCTGGCTGCTGGAGGCGGTGCGGGACAACGAGTCTGGAATTCGAATCGGGATGACGGATCTACAGAGGAACCGCCAGAGGGTGAGGTGAGGCCTTTTGAATCAATCGACGAAGACGAATAAAACAAAAAAGAACACGGTATTTGCCAGAACCGCCTTTTCTGCAGGCAAACGCTTGGGGGGCAGCAGTAAGCTGGGACGGTCCGCAGCGGATCAAGTCAAGGCAGGCCAGCTGTGGGCCGACTGGTATGCTGCACGTAAAAATAAAGTGCGGAAATGGAACACGTATCACCGCGCAGCTAAAGCGTTTTTGCGCGGCTTGTATGGCAAGCGGAAGGCGCCCGACTGGGTGCTGCCCCCCGTCGCTAAGCCGCTGGATATTGTGGTAACGGCGATGAATGAGGAGCGCACGCTGCCGCGGCTGCTCAGGCAGCTCGGACGTCTGCCGCAGGCTAACGTGGTTGTTGTGGTGAACGGCGCGACGGACCGCAGCTTTGAAGTATCGAGGGATGCGCTTGACGCAGCTATCGTTCATTTCACCGATCCGCTCGGGCATGACGTAGGCCGAGGCGTCGGGGCGAAGCTGACCCGGTCGGAGATCGTTCTATTCTTAGATGGAGATATGGTTGTGAAGGCGGAGGAGTTAATTCCATTCATTTCCTCCATAGCGTCCGGCGACGACGTTGCATTAAACCGGATTGACCCGCTGCTTCCGTTGTTTCATCGAAGGGACAGCGTGACTTATGTAAAGCAGTTTTTAAACCATGTGCTGGGACATTCGAAGCTGGGGGCCGCATCGATGACGGCCGTCCCGCATGCTCTTTCGCGGCGTGCGATTGATGTGATCGGATATCCGAATCTCGTGGTCCCGCCTAAGGCTCAAACGATTGCAGCGCTCAGCGGCCTTCGCATCAGTGCGCCGGGAATCGTAAACGTCATCCAAAGAAACCGTGTCCGCAGTTTAAATGCGGGTGAGGGCAATCCTGTCGCGGAGCTGATTATCGGCGACCATATCGAGGCCCTTCAGCACGCGTTGGAGGTAAAGGGAAATCGGATGACTTTTCCTGACCTGCTTCGCTTGCGGGGAGAATTTGTTCAGTAGCGGGTTGATTCGTTGTCGAAAGAGAAGCATTCGGTAACAAGGGAGGGCACGAAATGAAAACGAGTATCGTTATTCCAACGTATAACGGGCTGCACCTGCTTGCTCCGTGCATTGAATCCATCCGCCGTTACACGGCTGGATCGTATGAAATTATTGTTGTTGACAATGGTTCATCAGACGGCACTGTGCAGTGGTGCAGGCAGGAAGCCATCGACTTCGTGTCCCTGCCTGCCAATCTAGGCTTTCCCCAAGCCTGCAACATCGGTTTACAGGTGGCTAGCGGGGATGTCCTGGTGCTGCTGAATAACGACATCGTAGTGAGCCATCGCTGGCTGTCCAATATGCTTGCCTGTTTATTTGCGAAGGATTCGATCGGTATTGTAGGTCCCATGAGTAATTATGTGAGCGGCAGTCAGAAATCCGAACTGCAGTACAGCTCACTGGAGCAGTTTCATGCTTTAACACCCGAGGCGAACCGGCACGATCCGGAAAAATGGGTGGAGGTGCAAAGGCTTGTAGGATTCTGCATGGTTTTCCGCCGCGAGCTGGTGGAGCGGATCGGTCTGCTTGACGAACGCTTCTCACCGGGGCATTACGAGGATGACGATTACTGTCATCGGGCACGCGAGGCGGGATACCAGCTCTATATGTGCGGCGATACGCATGTGCATCATTATGGGAGCGCAAGCTTCCGGCAAAATCAACCGGAATCCCTACAGCTCTTAATCGAACGAAATCATCAGCTTTTTATGGAGAAATGGGGTTTCGATCCCCATCGCTATATTTAAATTCGGAGAAGGAGGATCGGTACGATGAAAGGTGTGATATTAGCAGGAGGAAGCGGGACTCGGCTGCGTCCGCTTACCACAGTGGTGAACAAACACTTGCTGCCGGTCGGAAAATTTCCGATGATTCATTATTCATTGGAGAAGCTTCATTCCGCGGGAATCCGCGAAGTAATGATTGTAACCGGAGCACAGTCCATCGGGCTGTACGCCGCTTATATCGGAAGCGGCGCGGAACGGGGAATGAAGGTTCATTATGCAGTACAGGATGAGGCCGGAGGAATTGCCCAGGCGCTCGGACTTGCAGAGTCGTTCATTGGCGACGATGAGAAATTTATTGTGCTGTTAGGCGACAATTTGTTCGAGGATTCGCTGGACCCGTTCGTCAAGAAATATGAGAGCCAGTCTTCCGGAGCGATGGTGCTGCTTAAAGAGGTAGAGGATCCCCGCCGCTACGGTGTTGCCGAATTGGACGGCGGACGGATTACCTCAATTGAAGAAAAACCGGAGCATCCGAAATCGAACTACAGCGTTACCGGCATTTATATGTACGATCCCGAAGTGTTCGATATCGTGAGACGGATAAAGCCATCGGCCCGTGGCGAGCTGGAAATTACCGATGTGAACAACGTTTATGCGGAGGCCGGCACGTTAACCTATGACGTGCTGGAAGGCTGGTGGACGGATGCGGGAACGCATGAGTCGCTGCGGGAAGCTGCAGATCGGCTGTCCAAGGACGATGGGGAGAACGGAAAATGAGCAGGGGCGTAAAGCACCAATTTGGCTTTTGGAGGAATGAGTATGCCTAAGGAAACAGCAGCTATCCGCGGGTCTGAGGCTGGGTTTCGTTTGGGGGAGGAGCACGGCTATCATTACGGTCGCTGCGAGGCGCTGCTTCGCAGCATTCCTCCTGCAGAGTATCAAGCGTGGCCGCTCCGCGTGCTGTTTATTCCGCAGGGGTTTCCTGCGATTGACTGCGGAATCATCTCCGCACTAACGAAGCAATCGGCAGAGCTGATTGTCGGGCAGCAGACGGATCTTGCCGGTCAGGCGGCCGCGCATCAGCCGGATTTGCTGCTGGTGATGAATGGCCTGCACACGTTTCCGGCTACCTTGGTTGAGGAGCTGAACACAGTGCGGGGGATGGGGATTCCGTCTGCGGTATGGTTTGCAGACGACCCTTATTTTACGGATTTCACAGTAGAGCTTGCTCCCCATTTTGATTATGTGTTTACTCACGAGCTTGGCTGCATTGAGCTATACAGAGGGGCAGGCTGCAGACAGGTGCACTATTTGCCGCTTGCTGCCAACTTGGAAGTGTTTCGTCCGCGTCCTGCCGGTATGAACTATCGAGCGGACCTCTGCTTTATCGGTACGGGGTTTTGGAACCGGATCGAGTTGTTTGATCGGTTGACACCCTTTCTGCGGGGCAAAAAGGTCATCATCGCAGGAGGAATGTGGGATCGTTTGAAGCACTACAAAAAGCTTGCTTCATCGATTATTTCGGAGGGAATTCCTCCCGAGCAAACGCCGTTCTACTACAGCGGTGCCAAGATTGTGATTAATTTACACCGCTCCTGGAAGCCAGGACCGGATAACCGAAACAGCCGTGGAGTACCGGCGTTATCCATTAACCCCCGCACCTTCGAAATGTCCGCATGCGGCACATTTCAACTGACGGATTTGCGCCATGACCTTCCTTCCTATTACGTTCCTGGAAGTGAAGTCGGTGTATTTCAGACGACAGATGAACTCATAGCGAAGATAGAATATTACTTGCGGCATGAAGAACAGCGAAAGGAAGCGGCACTGCGTGCTCTCGGCCGGACAGCACGGGAGCACTCTTACGATAACCGCGTTCATCGTCTGCTCCATGCCGTGTTCGGAGGATGAGGAGGAATATGAAAAAAAGAAAGAAAGCGGCGGTAACGGGGCCGCAATTAGGTTGGAATGACGGCTACCATGCAGGCTACAAATTAGGATCCGATTACGGATACTGGACGGGACGCCGTGAAGCAGTCGTGCGCAAGGTGTCGGCGGAGCCGACGACCTTCTGGGATCTTAAGATGATTTATGTGGCCAGCGGCAAAGGGTTCCCTTATTCACCGTTGGATCATTCGATCATGGAGACGCTTGGAAAGCTAGTGAGCGAATTGCACGTGGTTCAACCGGAAGAAGATCTGGTTCAGGCCGTCGACGCTATTTCTCCGCAGCTCGTTCTCGTGCTTGACGGATTGTCTTATCCCGTCGAGCCAATCGATAGTGTACGTGCGCGCGGAGTAAAAACAGCGATATGGCTTACCGACGATCCTTACTACACGGACATGACGGTGGATATTGCCCCGCATTACGATTATGTATTTACCCTGGATCTCAGCTGTGTTTCTTTATACCAGTCGTATGGCTGCAGTCAGGTTCATTATTTGCCTTTTGCTGCAGACCCGAATCTCTATGTGCCTCAACGGGTGCCCTATGGAGAAAATCGGGATGTAGGGTTTGTCGGCAGCGCCTACTGGAACCGTGTTGCTTTCTTTGATAAGATGGCTCCTTTTCTATCGGACAAAAAGATGAATATTGTCGGTATTTGGTGGGATCGCTTATCCAATTATGAGCTGCTGGCGCCAAAAATTCGCCTCAACCATTGGATGGGAGCGGCGGAAACAGCGTATTTTTACAGCGGTACCCGGATTGTTATCAATATGCATCGGGCTCATAATGACGATTCCTACAATAAAAACAGCCGGCTTATTGAGGCGATGTCGCCGAACCCGCGCACGTTTGAAATATGCAGTACCGGGGCACTGCAGCTGACAGATGCGCGCAGCGATCTCACCCGCTTCTATAAACCGGGCGAGGAGATCGTCACCTACTCCTCTCCGGAGGAGTTAATTCAAAAATTGGATTATTACCTGAATCATGAGGAGGAGCGGCGTTCGATCGCGCTCCGTGCTCTTGAACGTACTCGGCGTGAGCACACGTACGCCAACCGTTTGACTCAGATGCTGCAAATTATAGTTGGAAGCTAAAGAAGGAGGGGAACCGGATGGCAGCAATTAAAAATAAAAAATCCCGCAAAGTCAGAGGCAAGAAACGTCGTGTATTAACCAAGAAGAAGCGTCAGCATGCGGTGAGAGGGTCTGTCCGCCGCAAAAAAGGATTCGATTCAGCTGCATACAACACAGCTTACAATGATGCATTTAATATCGCTTATGACAGAGGGTTTGATTCGGGCTTCGCGAAGGGTCTCGCTGAGGCCGGGGCGCTCGAGCAGCAGCTTGTTTCCGTATAACAACCGGCGAATGGCAAGGCGGTCCGGCGGGGGTACAATTTTAGACGGATGCATCCGGTTCAACTGTCCGTGCCCCCCCGGCAGGCTGACCCATATATTGGTATGACCACACCGAAGGAGGTGAATTCCATACCTGTTCCCGCCGGTTAAGGTATGACACTATGACTGTTCACACAGGAAAAGTAATGATGTTTTCTCATATATGCAACGCCGACTATTTTACAGGGGCAGAACGGCTCCTCCATTTTCTGGCTAAAGAGCTTTCTAATGTGTTTGATTGCGTGCTTGTTGTTCCGAATGAAGGGATGCTGGCAGAATCGGCGAGAAACGATGGAATTTCGGTTGTTGTCTACGATTATCCGTTGCTTTGGAGCATGTATCAGGCGGACGCCACAACGGAAATGGAGCTGAATCAGCTTCGAGATAGCGCTTCGTGCGGCGGACTTATTAACCTGCTTCACATGCATCGCCCAGATTGGGTGCTGGTCAACACTGTTGTCAACCCGTATCCCGCTGCGGCCGCAAAAGCCTTAGGGATTCCGGTGGTATGGAATGTGACTGAGGCGATGGAAGCGGGGACGCATCTGGCAGGAGTGGCGTCGTTTATCGAACGCGAAGCGGACTGGGTTGTCGGTATTTCTCATACGACGCTGAAGCCGCTCTACGAAGGCAATGACTCACTCCGGCACAAGAGCGTCATTCTGTATCCCTCTTGGAGCGATTCGGCTGACGAGGCGCACGTTCAGAGCCGCCGCAGTTTGCTCCGCACAACGAGAGGGATCGGTGAGCATGAGCTCTGCGTCGGCTACGTATCATCCGTATTTTACCCGAATAAAGGGCTTGAGCATTTTGTACGGATGGCCATTGAAATAGCCGGTCAGCATCCAGATGTGCGTTTTGTCATCTATGGCAGCCCTGGGGAACCGGGCTATTATCACCAATGCGTCGAGTTGATTGAGGGTTCCGGTTTTTCCGAGCGGTTTCTCATGCTGCCCTTTGAGCCGGACGTCTGCGATCTATACGCCGTAATGGATATTCTTGTCGTCCCAAGTCTTGTGGATGAAGGGTTTGGAATGACTGCCCTGGAGGGACTCGTATACGGCAAGCCAGTCGTGGCCTACGATGCGGGCGGTCTTCGGGAAATCTTGGATTCGACCGGGCAATCGCAGTTTATTGCTGCGAAAGGGGACATTGCCGGGCTTGCCGAACGCGTTAAAGCCTTGTGCATCGATCCGGCGCTGAGGGCAGCGGCAGCAGTGCACGGATCCCACGCGGTACGCAGCGTCTTTGGTCAAGGAGCGTACCAAGGAAGACTTCATGCTTGGCTTCAGCAGCTTATGCCGACGATTCACAGCGCTAAGCAGCATACAGCCGGGCGAATGAAAAGCTTTCCGAGCGGTACGTTGCTCAAGGGAGAACGGTCGACAGCCGTGTTCCTGCTGGAAAACGATGTGAAACGGCCTTTTTCCAGCGGAGAAGCATTTGAATTTTACCGCTATTCGTGGGAAGAGGTTATCACGTTGCCGGATGCTGAGCTGCATGCTTATTCGACAGGAGCACGGGTTAGTGAAAAGCCTCCTTTTTCCACTCACGCGCCATCCACTTTTTTAGCAAAGGGAAGCGGACCGACTGTTTACTTGATCAAGAACGGGATCAGGCATCCGTTCCAGTCCGAGGAACAGTTCCGTTGGATGAATTACCGGTTCGAGCGTGTCGTGACGCTTTCGGACGAGGTAATAGGCAGTCTGCCGGAAGGTGAGCCATTCTCGGCCCGAATGACGCCTGTCGCCGTAAAGCGGAAGGCGGGCAAGAGCAAGCGCAAAAAGGCGAAAATCATTCGCAGTAAGCGCGGTGCGCACAAGAAGGGGCTTCGTTTACGCCGCCGTCACAAGCCAAGTAAAGCGAAGGGCGGCAAACGACATCGCAAAACCCGCACGATCAAAAACAGAAAACGGAAAATGGGGAGGAGAGCGGGATGAGGATTGTAACCGTACTGGGCACGAGGCCGGAAATCATCCGCCTCAGTCTAATCATTCCGAAGCTTGACCGAAACGCCGACCGCCATGTGCTGGTGCACACCGGTCAAAATTTCAGCAGAAGCTTGAGCGATATATTTTTTGAAGAGCTTGGGCTGCGTAAGCCCGATCACGTGTTGATGAACGCGCAGGCCTCGCTCGGCGGCCAGCTGGCCGCCATGTACTCGCAATTTGAAGCCATATTGGAGAAGGAGCAGCCTGATAAGGTTCTGCTGCTTGGGGACACGAACAGCGCGCTTTGCGCGATTTTAGCGGAGCGCATGGGGATCCCTGTTGTTCATATGGAAGCGGGAAACCGCTGCTACGATCTGAGAGTACCGGAGGAAAAAAACCGGAAGGTCATCGATGCAATTTCCACCATCAACATGCCCTATACGCCGCAGAGCAAACAAAACCTGCTGCGGGAAGGGGTCCCTGTAAATCGGATTATCGTAACCGGCAATCCGATTTACGAAGTGCTTCAGCATTATACGCCGCAAATCGAATCCAGTACGATTCTCAACAAGCTCCAGCTTCAGCCGCAGCAATACTACCTCGTAACCGCACACCGTGCAGAAAACGTCGATCATCCGGAGCATCTGGCCGCAATTATTGGCGGCTTGAACGCCGCAGCAGAACAAAGCGGACACCGGATTATATGCAGCATTCATCCCCGCACTCGATCGAAACTGGAAAACCAACCTGATATCAAGCTTCATTCGCTTGTAGAATTTCATGAACCGTTTGGCTTCTTCGATTTCGTCCAATTGGAGAAGCATGCCAAGTGCGCCATTACCGACAGTGGGACCGTGCAGGAGGAATGCTGTATCTTTGGTGTTCCTACAGTCACAATCCGCAATACGACTGAGCGTCCGGAAACCGTCGACTGCGGCAGCAATGTGGTAACCGGACTCGATTCGAAGCGGATTGCGGATGCCGTACGGCTCATGTCGGAAATGAACACCAAATGGGAATGCCCGGCAGGATATACGGCCCCTGATGTTTCGGACATTGTCGTTAAATATGTACTGGGAGGGAAAACGGATGTTTCGTAACAAACGTATTTTGGTAACCGGTGGTACAGGATCTTGGGGGTATGAGCTTGTCACCCAGCTGTTAAGCCGGGAACCGCAAGAAATTGTTGTGTATTCGAGAAGCGAATCGAGCCAGGTTTCCATGCAGCGCGCGTTTGACGACGATCGGCTCAGCTTTGTCATTGGCGACGTACGTGATCGCGAAGCTTTGACGATCGCCTGCGAAGGGATCGACTACGTGTTTCATTTGGCAGCCTTAAAGCATGTTCCGGTCTGTGAGGAGCAGCCGTACGAGGCGCTGAAAACGAACGTAGAGGGAACGGAAAATCTGATTCATGCTGCGATTGAAAACAATGTTGAGAAGGTCATTAACGTATCGACCGATAAAGCGGCGAATCCGTCGAACTTTTACGGTATGACCAAGGCCATTGGAGAAAAGCTGACGATTCATGCGAATCTGCTGAAAACAAACACGAAGTTTATGTGCGTTCGCGGCGGCAACGTTCTGGGTACGAACGGCAGTGTCATTCATTTGTTTAAGAAGCAGATCCGTGAGAAAGGGCAGGTAGGGATTACCCACAGAGACATGACGCGCTTTTTCCTTACCTTGGAGGAAGCGATCGGTCTGCTGCTTCGCGCCACGAAGGAAGGCATTGGCGGAGAAACCTTTGTTATGCATATGCCGACCTGCCGCATTATCGACTTGGCTGAAGTGCTTGGTGAAGCGATGGGTGTCAAAAATGTAAAGACGATTGAGCTTGGAATTCGTCCAGGGGAAAAAATTCATGAAATCTTGTTCTCAGAATTCGAGAGCGTATCGACGTACCATTTCGATCAAGAGAACTATGTGGTGCTTCCTCCGCTTGATATTCCCGGACTCAAGCGTCATTACTCGGGTTATACGCCTGTAGCGATGGGCAGCTATTCCTCCTCCGAAAACTTGATGAACAAGGAGCAAATTCGCCAAATGCTTGTGAAAGGCGGCTTCATTTCATGATAACAAAGCTTCTTGTCATCGGAGGAAATGGAATGGCCGGGCATGTCATCGCAGATTATTTCCGCAAGAAGGAGAACTTCCGCGTATTCTATACGAGCCGGGAACGCAAGGACCCGAACACCCTTTACTTGGACGTACGTAAGTACGACCAAGTGGACAGTGTTGTTAATGCAGTGAGCCCCGACATCATCGTTAACTGTGTCGGGCTCCTCAACCAATACGCCGAGCAGAACGAGATTGACGCGTACCTGGTCAACGGCTTGCTGCCGCATCGATTGGCCGATGCGGCGGATCGGGTCGGGGCTAAGGTCATTCATATCAGCTCCGACTGCGTCTTCACTGGAAACCGCGGCAATTACACGGAGAAGGATAAACCGGACGGAGTTACCGTCTATGCCCGGACGAAGTGTCTTGGGGAAGTTGTCCGCGCGCCGCATATGACCATCCGGACATCCATAATCGGTCCGGAAATTCGCCGCGGCGGCATTGGGCTGTTCGAATGGTTTATGAGTCGGAGCGGCACGATAAAGGGTTACCGCAACGTGCTTTGGAACGGTGTGACGACATTGGAGCTTGCGAAAGCGATTGACTATTATATTGAACGTCCAGTGAGCGGTTTGATTCATTTGACCGCTCCCAAAAAAATCAGCAAGCATGATCTGCTTCACCTGTTTCAGCGTACTTTCGATAAAAATAACGTCGAAATCATCCCAGACGATGAAATCCGCAACGACCGTTCGCTCGTTAATACCCGGGAAGACGCAGCGTTCAGCGTGTGCGGTTATGAGCAAATGCTGCAGGAAATGCGCGATTGGATGAACCGGCGGTGAAAACGCCGGTCATCTTGATTACCGGAGCCGGCGGATTTACAGGGCAGCATGCGGTTCGCCGGTTTTCCCAGCTTGGTTACGAAGTGGCCGCGGTTGTGCGGACTCTTCGAACCAAGGAGGAGCAGCTTCCCGGTGTAAGCGAGCTCCCTTGTGATTTAACGGACGAAGCAGCGGTAAGGCAGCTTGTCGATGAAGTGAGGCCTGACTATGTGCTTCATCTCGCCGGTCAAAATGCGGTTGGCGATTCCTGGAAGGAGCCGTCTGTGAGCTTCCGTACCAACGTCGCCGCTACGCTGTACCTGCTGAACGCGGTCCGCCATTACCCGCACAGCCGGACTCTCGTCGTAGGCTCGAACCTGAGCTCCGCCGCGCTAAAGGGTCAAACCCAGCCTGCGCATCCGTACGGTTTTTTCAAAGCGCAGCAGAGCAGTCTGGCTCTGGCGTTCGGACATTTGTTCGAAATGAACGTTATGGTTGCGGAGCCAACGAACCTGGTAGGCCCGGGACCGTCGACAGGCGTATGCGGACTGCTTGCCCGCTATGTCGTTCGCAGAGAACGCGGTGAAACAGAGCAGCCGTTCACGCTGTCCTCGCGGTATGAGGAGAGGGACTATCTGGATGTGCGAGACGCGGTTAGCGCTTATGAAAAGCTGCTTGTGCTAGGCAAGGCCGGAACGATTTATCCGGTTGGCTCGAGGGTGACGCGCAGCTTGCTTGAAATCGGGCGCACGTTTCAGGAGCAGGCCCGCGTTCCGATCACGTTTGAGATCGGAGAGGCGAAAGCAGCCGCACAGTCGAAGCCAGCCGATACGCAGGAGCTGCTAAAGCTGGGCTGGCAGCCTGCGATTCCCTTTTCCCAATCCGTTGCAGATACCCTTGATTATTACAGATCGAAAGGAGAGTAGCGATGCTGCCGAGAGTATCGATTGTTATTCCTTTTTATAATGACCCATATGTTGGAGTCGCCCTGCAATCGGCGGTGAGCCAAAACTATCCGAATTATGAAGTGCTCTTGGTCAATGACGGGGCTACTATGTATTTGGATCGAATTACTCCTTTTACAGACCGGATCAATGTGATTTCGAAACCAAACGGAGGAACGGCAACCGCGCTTAACGAGGGCATTCAGCATGCCAGCGGAGAATATATCGCATGGCTCAGCTCAGATGACGAATTTCATCCCGACAAGCTAAACAATCAGATTAAGTTTATGCTGGAACACAATTCCTCGCTTAGCTGCACTAATTTTGACCAGATCAATGAACATGGCGCAGTCATTCAACCATCGGCAAATCCGACGTACCCGTCGCCCCATGAATTTTACCGCACATTAAAGTCGGCGTGCCCGGTGAATGGATGCACGGTCATCATGCGAAAGCAGCTCTTAACGCATGTCGGCTTATTTAATCCGGTTTTTCGATACACGCATGATTACGAGCTTTGGTGCCGCGCGCTGGTGAATGGCTACGACATTCACTTTTTAAACCAGCCGCTTACACGGTACCGCGTGCACGGTGGAATGGGAACCAAACGACATTGGCCTGTCATCCAGCGGGAAATTTCACGAATCAAGCATAAGTACCGGAAACGTCTGCAGCGTCTATACGGCTAGGTGCTTGGGACCGGGGATAAGAGGAGTGTTACAACTATGAAAATATTACTCGCGACGTATTGGGTGCTCCCGCATTTAGGCGGCGTATGGCCCTTTATGACGCAAATGAAACGAAAGCTAGAGGAACAGGGGCATACGGTCGATATATTGGGCCATTCGCAAGATATGGAGTCGTTTCATCTACTGACTCGCGATGAGCATTTCCGCAAGGATTGGGTAATGCCCGTCCTGAACGCAAAGCTTTCTCCTGAGCAGGTCCCCAACATTTATATCCATGACTTTGTAAAGGATTACGAACTGTATCGTTATTGCATGGAATTGGCTGCCGGGTATTTCAATGTTGGGCAGTATGATCTCATTCATACTCAGGACGTTATTTCGACGCTTGCCTTAAACCGGGTCAGACCGCAGCATGTCCCGCTAATCGCGAGCATACACGGTTCCTTTACGAGTGAGATTGGCGAACTGCTGAGATATACAACGGACGGCAGCCCGGAGAAGAACCGGCAGGCACAGCTTGCTGAACAATATTTTTATGCCCTGGAGCGGGAAGGGGCAAGCGCGGGGGATGTTACGGTTTGCTCCACCTTTTGGATGAAGAAATTGCTGACTGACCGGTACGCGATTCCCGATCAGCAGTTTGCCGTTTTCCCTTACGGTTTGGACACAGATACGTTTTATAAAACAGGAACGTCTTCGGTTGAACGGGATTACGGGAAAAAGGTAATTGTTTATACAGGCAGACTGCATCGTTATAAAGGGGTTCATCTTTTACTCGACGCTCTGGCCGAGGTGAAGCAGTACAGAAACGATTGGGTCTGCTGGATTGCCGGTGAGGGCGCTGAAGAGGATATACTTCGCGCGCAAGCGAAAGAATTAGGCATAGCCGGAGATGTTCGCTTCTTGGGTAAAGTGGAAGGTATTGCTGATTTATTGCATAAAGCCGATATGTATGTGCTGCCCACGCTGAATGACAATATGCCGTTTTCTATTATGGAGGCGCAAATGGCGGGTCTGCCAGCCATTGTGAGTAATGCCGGCGGCTTACCGGAAATGGTCAGCCACGGAGAGACGGGACTCATCTTTTCGAATGGCGATACTGCAGGATTACGAAATCATCTCCTTCATCTTTTGGAGGACGATGCATATCGCGCGGCACTCGGACGTCAGGCTAAGCAATCGGCGCAGGTGAAGTGGTCGCTTGATACGATGATCGGCAAGTTTATGTCCCTTTATTCGCAAGAGCTTGTGAAGAAGGGCAGGAGTATGGAAGGAGGGCTGCGGTAAATGATGACGATTAGTGATCTCTATAATTCAATGTTCCGAATCGAAACGAGCAATCCGGAGGTACTCGTAAATTTGCATGTGTGGAACCGAATCTTGAAGGGACTACCAGCGAATTACCAGCTCCATGACGACACGCTGCTAAAGGAAATTACGGATTCAGTTATCGTGTAACACCTTTTGATTTTCGTTTCCGCCAATATTGGACGGAAACGATTTTTTGGCATGCGTTCGGACAGGCTGCGGGCCTTTGTCCATACCCCATCTTGATGCATTCACCAGTATCCTTGATTCGGGCTCGTCCTTAATAATGGAAAAAAGACGGCCTCAAGCCGTCCTGCATGATGACAGATTCTTCCCTCTCCTTTACGCTTCAAGTATTCCCCGCGTCAGCCCTCTTCCATCCCGCATTCCAATTCCGTAAACTCGGCTACCGTTACGCCGCGTACGTCCCTCATCGTAACGTGAATTGAAGCCGATGCACAATCCGGGGTGTTCGTTACAATATGCAAATGGAGCTGATCATACGCACAGCATATCGGTTCAAGTGAAAGGACAGAGCCTTGGCTGTTAGCCGGGAAAACTTTGTTCAGCGTGACTCGGAGAAGTGTTTCTTCATGATAAACTAAAATAAGCACATTAAACGGTTCATGAGAGTGATTTTGGACTTGGATTTCCATCGTTTGATATACGCGGTTACCGTCCAGAAGCGGATTCGGAATCCGGCCCATGTGATATACGGCCATTAAAGCACCTTCCTTATTTGATTTGGAGTAAACCTGCGCCCTTGCGAGCCCTACTGCATTGTACTCCGCAATGTATCGAAATTCTTGGACAGCTGCTTATTTCCCCAAGGAAAAGGCAGCGGTCCAGCTTGAACCGGTACTTGGCCCACGCAACCTGAGTATCGTCCACATAAAGTGGAAAGAAAGACCATTTTGACGGAGGAATAATATGAAGGTATTGGTTACAGGAGGCGCAGGGTTTATCGGCTCGCATCTTGCGGAGCAGTTGGCCGCACAGGGAGCCGAGGTTCATATCGCAGACAATTTGAGCACGGGCAAAAGAGAATATATCCCAAGCGGAGTTACACTGCATGAGCAGGACATCACGACAGAGGAAACGGCAGACTTAGTCCGCAGTTTAGCGCCGAAGGCTGTCTTTCATCTGGCGGCACAGGCGGATGTACAGCGGTCGATTGCCGACCCTGCCATGGATGCCGATGTGAATGTACTCGGCACGGTTCGGCTTCTAAAAGCGTGTGCCGATGCGTCGGTCGGTAAGCTGGTGTTTGCTTCAACCTCGGCGGTTTACGGGGATTTAGAAGCAAATCTTATTCAGGAGACGGATCCCGCGGTTCCTGTCTCTTACTACGGGCTTTCCAAGCTGTCAGCGGAAGGCTATATCCGATTGTTTAGCCGGCTTTATGGGTTGAATTACACCATCCTGCGTTATGCAAACGTATTTGGGCCGCGGCAGACGCCAAAAGGGGAAGGCGGGGTCGTTTCGCAATTCATGACCCGAATTTTTAAAGGGGAGCCGTTGACCGTATTCGGGGACGGCGGGCAAACCCGCGACTTTGTTTATGTTCGGGATGTCGTAGGGGCCAATCTCGCTGCACTTACCGCCGGTGATCGTGCAACGGTGCATGTGAGCACTTCGCAAAGCACATCGGTTAACGAGCTGATCGCTCTGCTCGAAAGAGCCGCAGGCACAAGGCTTCCGGTTGTGCATCGTCCTGCGCGTGAAGGAGACATTCGCCACAGCTGCCTGGACAATCGATTAGCGGGGGAGCTGCTCGGTTATCAACCCCGTTACGCTTTGGATGAAGCACTGAAGGAAACGTATTCGTATTACCGCACAGCTTGGTCGGCATTGTAACGGACAGGGTGAGCGCACGGTATAAAGAATAAGGCTATTTCGATGAGAAGGACTGGCGCCCATAACTCCGAAGGCAGTGGAGGAATTGGGCAGCGCAGTCCTTTAGTTTTGTTATAAATTCGCTTTTCCGTTGTATAAAAAACGCAGCGTAGCGATCTAGTAAGATGCGCCGCTGCGTTACTTTGCCTGCACTTCCCCCTACACAGCCCCGATAGCACGCAGCATGCTTGCTAAATTTACTACATATAGATCGGGCGAAAACGTACTGTTCACATGATGGTACGCGTGCTGCCGGATCGCTTCCCGTAAAGGGTGGTTCTGCATCAAATGCAGCCCCTCGGCTACTGCGACATCGGTATATCCATAAGGGAAAAATTTACCGGTTACGTTGTGCGTTACGAAGCTGCGTACCCCGTCGGAATCCGTAGTCAGTACCGGACAACGGCAGGCCATCGCTTCCAAAACTGCATAACCGAATCCCTCCATCTTGGAGGTGGAGCATAAAAAACCTCCGGAATCCCCGATGATGGACAAATGATCCTGCATGACCGTGTGCGGCACATTAAAATGGCGCGTGATGTTCCCGCTAATGCCAAGCTGACGAATGGTTTCAAAGAAAGCTTCCTGTTCCGGGCATAAGTCGGCATCATCGAACACATGAAGCTGCAAATTAGGATAATGTGCGATGAGCCTTTGTCCAATTTCAAGAAAGCCCCGCCAGTTTTTATTCGGTTCAAAGCGACCAATCCAGCCCACGATCGGAAAAGGGCGAACCGGGTAGGAGCGGTAGTTGAAGCTGTCGCTTTCAAACGGCAGGTGAAACACGGAACGCGGAAACGTCGGCAAATGATGCGAGAAAAGCTCGGATAAGTGCTGGGTTACCGGATGAAGAATGGCGTTCGCGTGTGCGAACAGTACCGGTGCCGCTTGGATGATGGTTTGCTCCGCCTCCGCTCGGTCTCCTAATCCAACGGCTTCATATACAATGATGCGGTGGTAACCGAGCGCGCGCAGCCGCTGTACCATCCAGAAATCGGAGCTGACCACAATGGCATCGTACTGCTCTCTGTCCAAAATCGCTTTGATCTCCGCATCGCTGTTCGTAATCCATGTAGGGATCGCTCCGACATTTTGTATCCCGCTCCCGGCACGCAAATACAGCTGATGCGCAGCAATTCCGTGCCTGTGAAGCGCTCTGCAGCGGTATCGGTTCTGCGTCTCTACCCCGCCGCTGGCCACAAAGAACGTAAACAATATCTTCAAGGTATCGGCCTCCCCTCTTGTAAGCTTAACTTATTTTATGTTGGACTGCTCTGCCGCGTAATCGGCTGCTGTACTGAACCGGCTCATTTTAGGTAAATAGCTGTGCCGTATAACGCAGGGGTGCATATGCTGTAGTGACCTTATCCTGATTTGAGAAGAAACGGAGGAACGAATGTGCATCAATCGAACGCCATCCTGCATCACATGGCAAAATCGCATTCCGAGCTTGCGCGTATATTGGAAGCCAAGCGGGACACGATCATCCATGCGGCTGCGGTCGTCGGCGGTCTTCCAGACCGGAACACATCGTTTTGTACAACCGAGGACATTGCGGAGCATTCGCTCTCGCTTACGAAAAATCTTGCTGCATATTTGTACAGCTTGTCGGAGCTGGAGGAAGCGCTAGCCGAAAATTTGACATGTCTTGTAAAAGAAATGCAGCCGGGAGATGAGGAATAATGGAACGCGAGCAGTCCTATATGACGATTTTGGATGCGATGGCAAAAATCCAGTTCAACGTATCCTTAATTTTGGAAGCGAAGGCGGCGGAAGCTGAAAAAAGCCGAAACTGGGTGTGCGGACAAATTCATTCGGCATCGTTTGAAGCTCACGAAGACGGAGTCAAGCACTCGTTGGACTTTCATGAGCAGCTGATCGAAGTAATCGATGGGATTACCAAAATGGAAAACAGCTTAGCAAGAAATATGAAATTGGTGCTCGGTCACGAAAATGAAGACAGTTCATCCGGCGGCGGCTTTGGTAATTTTATGGAATTCGGCGCCGATTCGGATAATGATGACTAAGCAAAGGGGATGAAATCAATGTGGCGCAGCGGATTTACATCACCATACGACGCGCGCCGTTTGGAGCTTCAGCTGTCGATTTTAGAATCGCTTGCAGCCAGTCAAAAGGCGGTCACAAAGATGATCGAATCGGTAGCGGATCAAACTGTAGAGCCGAAGTTTGAGCTTGAGCTGGTTTCCCACGTGCAGGCCATCGCCTCTTATCAGCGCGCACTCGCCGATAAGCTTGCAGCCATTGAGCCGGGATTGCTTCCGAGAAGGCTGAAGCGGGGGGTACCCGCAGCGCCGTGGCTCTCATTCCGTTATACGGAAGGAAGGCGCGCCCATGATTAAAGATGAGCGGCAGCGTCTGCTTTGGATTACGCCGGGCACATTTCCCGTTCCTTCGGGCAAAAGCAGCTCGGTTGAACAGGCGGTGTATAATATGGCCCGGCGAATGGCGCCGTATGCCGAGATTACGCTGCTCAGCCGAAGAGCGGAATCGCTGCCGGGAGTGGAGCAGCAGGCGGGAATCCGCCACGTCCGTCCGCGTAAGCGGCGCATTTATTTGGAATCGGCCGGGAAGTGGCTGACCCGGCTCCAGCCGGATGTGGTGCTTGTGGAGAATCGGCCGATTGCGGCCTCCAGCCTGAAGCGCCGTTATCCGAAGGAGCGGATTTGGCTTACGCTGCATTCGCTTACCTACATTTCAAGGCCGAACGCGACGAAGGCACAGGTCTGCAGAGCGTTTCGCCGGGTAGAGAGGGTAATCGTGAACAGCGAATATTTAAAACGCGAGCTGATCCGAAAGTATCCTGCTTACAAGGGCAAATATGTTGTGAACCATCTTGGGGTGGAAGCGGAGGGCTTTCCTTCTCGCTGGTCGGAAGCAGGCGAGTTATTACGCTGGAAGAAGCTGAATGAGCTTGGTTACGAACAGGATAAAAAGCTGATCTTATTTGTCGGCCGGCTGCTTCCCATGAAGGGAGTACATTTTGCCGTAAAAGCCATGAAGGAAATCGCGGAAAAGCATCCTGATGCGGTGCTTCTGGTCATTGGGAGCGCGAAATACGGAAGGAACGGAGTTACTCCTTACGTAAAGAAGCTGCATCGGATCGCGAGCGAAATTCCGAACCATATTCGCTTCCTTCCCTTTGTGGATCACAATCTGATCCATGAATGGTATGCGGCAGCCGATGCCGTTGTCGTTCCATCTGATCCGACGGAAGCTTTTGGGCTTGTTGTTGTTGAGGCGATGGCGGCCGGGGTTCCTGTGATCGCAACAAACGGCGGAGGCATGCGGGAAATTGTAGTCGATGGAAAAACGGGTTATCTAATCGATACGAAGAAGCGCCGGCAGCAAATCGCCGAAAAGCTGGATACGCTTCTCTCCGATTATACGCTCCTGCGGCAGATGGGCGAAGCAGGAAGGAAGCGGGTGTTCGAGCATTTCACCTGGCAGCACACGTCTGATCGGCTTTTGCATATGGTTCAGGGAAAATAGCGGCAGGCCATTGGCATTACCGGATGCGGCTTCATGGTACAATAGAGGCAACTTGCTTCCGGGAGTGTGCATATGGGCCTGCCTGTTCAATCTTTTACGTATACAAAAACGGTTAACTATCCAATCGATACGATGTGGGAGCTCCTTAGCGATACAGATCATCTTAACCGAGTGATCGGGCTCTTTTCGATTCAAAATGTACCGGTTCAGCCGGGGGAGGAACATGGAATGTTCCGTGCCATTAGAGCAAAGGTTGCAGGTATAGTGCCGATTGCGTGGGACGAGCATCCCTTTGAATGGAAGCAGCAAGAGTTTTATCATGTGGTTCGAAATTATAAAACAGGACCGATCCAGCGTTTTGTTGGAGGGGTCCGTCTTCAGGACAGAACGAGCGATCGAGGTTCCGTGTGTACGGAAGTTACGCTGTTTGCCGATTTTACGCCGCGCGGACTTCTCGGACTGGCCGCTATTTATGCAACGGGTGTTTCATCGATGAAACGGACGTTAGAGTATATCGAGCGGTTCGTTCAGCTTCGAGAGGAGCAGCCCCAGCGAACCGTTTTGCCGCAGCCGAAGGAAGGGTATGGCTTTGATCAGGCTGCTTTGGAGCGGCAGCTTCTTTCATTGCGGAAGCAATCCGTTTCAGAGAAAGTAAGTGAGCGGATGAAGGAATGGATTGCGTTGGGCGGGGATGACGATGTTGTTGATATGCGGCCCTACCGACTGGCCAAGCTGTGGAAGCTGGAGAAGGACGAGGTGCTGCGCTGGTTTCTGTATGCCACGAAAGAAGGAATCGTAAATTTAAGCTGGAATTTGCTTTGTCCCAACTGCCGGGTCGTGAAGTCGAGCGTAAACACGATGTCTGCGCTGAAAAATGCGTTTCATTGCGATTTTTGCGGGATCGATTACGATTTGCAGTTTGACCGGAATGTTGAGCTATGTTTTACCGTGCACCCGCAGATCCGCCCTGCCTTTAAAAACACCTTCTGCATCGGCGGGCCGATGATCACGCCGCATATTCGCGAGCAGCGTAGAATTACTCCGGGGTCCAGCGCCCATTTTACAGCCCCAACGGCGATGGACAGGCCTTATCGGCTGCGTACGCTTCAAACCAACCATAAGCTGCTGCTTGAGACTGCTTTGTATCCGCTCGGCACGGTAGAACAAGCTGCTCCTTTGCCCGAGCGTTCTATTGTATATTCTGAAGTCGGCTTTGAAGCAAACCAATTGCTGCTTGTTCCATTGGAGACTTCGAATATTGAGGTTAAAAACCATGGTGACCGGGACATTGTAGTCGCTTTGGAAGCTTTGCAGCCCTCGGATGACATTGTGACTGCTGCGGAAGCTGCGGCCTTTGCTGAATTTCGCCGGTTATTCTCGTCGGAGGTTCTTGCTCCTGGACTACAGGTAGGAGTAGAGAACGTTACGATTTGGTTCAGCGATCTGCTGGATTCCACCTTATTTTACGAGCAAGTCGGAGACGCTTCGGCATATGGAACGGTTCATAAGCACTTTACTTTTGTAGACGATGCGGTACGAAAGCATAAAGGCAGTGTTGTGAAAACGATCGGCGATGCGGTAATGGCTGTGTTTATAAAGCCGGAGGATGCAATGCGGTGCTCTCTTTTTATCATGCGCGGCTTGAAAGCCTTTAATACCGTGCACAGCCGAAATGCTCCTTTGGCGATGAAGCTCGGATTTCATTTCGGGCCGGCTATTGCGGTAGGCATGAACGACCGCTTGGATTATTTTGGGAGGACCGTGAACATGGCTGCCCGAATCCAAGCACTTGGTGGAAAAGGTGAAATTGTCGTAAGCCGGGAAGCTTTTGAAAGAGACGAATTTGCTCGAATCCTAAACGAGGGAAATGCCGAGGTACAAGGGTTTACGGCAGCTATGAAGGGCTTTGCTGAACAGGCGCAGCTTGCTCGCATCGTCTGCCGGGATTGTGAAAGTGACTAGGCGCTATGACTTGATGGTACCTAGTGAAATCTGTCGTACTGCCGGCCGGTATAAGCTTTTACATGTTGCTCCGGTTACGGCAAAAACTTCTCCGCGTGGGGTGAAAGGATGAGGGGATGCTAAAAAAGCATCACCACTTTGCGCTCAAGGAGGAGATGTCACCGTGGCAAAAAGCCGAATGATACCTTTATCAGCGGCAGCTATTGCGGCCATGATTGCTTTATCCGGCTGCGGAACCCAAAAGATCGACGATACGGGTTCTAAAGCAAGAGCGGTTCCAGGCTCGTTCGAAATGGATGGGAACCGTAATGAAACACTGAGCACGAACTATTTGGGCATCGATCGTGAACCCCGTGACCCGTCTTGGGGACGATATGGCTCGCTTATGAACGGCGGTGGAATGCATTCGAACGGAACCATCGCGGTGAATGAGGATTTGGCCCGCCAAATCGCGCTGCTGGACGGCGTGGAATCGGCAACTGTGCTTGTGAGCGACGTTAATGCTTATGTCGGGCTCCGTTTGCACGAGAAGCTGAGCGGTTCTAACGGAGCTCATATGAAGAACGGGACTGAGCTTCCGGGGGTCCGCAATGACGCAAACCCGGCTCCGGGTATGGCCGCTAAAGGAGCGGAAACGGAAACAGGCCGTTACGGGACTACGAAAATTATGGGAATTCGCGATTACAACGGAACGATGCGCCAGTATAACGATGCGGGACAAATCAATGCAGGCGCACCAGACCTGTCAACAGAGCCCCCGGCGCAAACTCGCAATCCACAGGCTCCGTCTGCCTCTGGAATGCAGGGCTCTTATGGTGGTTTATCCTCATTAGGATATGGAGCGGGGACGCAGGCAAATGGGGTTTCGAGCTTTTTGAAAACGCAGATCGAGGATCTGATCCGCAGTAGAGATACGACGATCCGTCATGTGTTCATATCGGCGGAACCTGAGTTTTTGGGAGAGCTGGAGAATTACGTTGGGCGTATTGATCAAGGAAGCGCCGTACGTACCTATCTAAATCCGTTTAATGCGATGGCGGAACGTTTCTTTCCGTCTGAATTAGGCGGAGATCCGGTGCTTGATAATAATCGCGTGGAAACAACAGATAGCGATACAAACCAGGGCGTGCATATGCCGCGGACCTTGTGGGGAATCTATCCGAGTATGGACAACAACTTTTTAGACCGGCCGAACCAAACCGGCAAATTGGACTAAGGAGTGTGACCTATGAGCCAGCTAACTGAAATCATCGAAAATCATGAGACGCTTGATCAGCTTACCGCGATTTTTAAGCATCATGGAATTAGTACGGAATTCATTGCTCAAGCGGTTTTAGAACAATTCGAAGGCTTGGGAGATGAAGAGCAGGAAAAGGAAGAAAAAGACCGGGTCGAGGTTCTAGTGGGCGATCTGAAGCAATTTTTACTTCGATTTTAAATTAGTAAGCAAATGACCGGAGAGCTTCTTGTTCTCCGGTCATTGATATTTTTCGGACTTCAATTTGGCATACATCGCAATAGGTCCGGTGGGCTGACCGCTGCCGCCTTTCGGTTCGATGCTAACCATAAGATCGTCGCTGTCAACGATGTCGGGACCGCTAACGTAAAGCTGGAGCATGCCGTTTTGCAATGATAATAATCCGCCGCTGCGAAGCTTTCCGGTTGATCCCAGCCAAGCCTGATAATCGTGGTCGTTTATCGGGGAAAGGCCATATGCCGCCACGGCCAGCTCTCCGGTGGCCTCATTGACAAGAACGGTTGCATGTAAAGGCTTGACCGTATTCGCAACGGGAACATGAATGGCGGAGGTTTGCGGATGGTTGGCCAGCAGCTGAACCGGATTGGACAATAGACGATCTGTTTTTCCTGAAGGGCTGTTTGAACCGGATTGCACGGCCACTAACGAAATCCAAACCGCCGCGGCTGCACCTGCGGCGTATGGTGCTAACCGCTTAAGGGTATTCGCGGCACGTATTGTTCTCCAATGACGGCGAACGCGACGTTTATGTTCATTAGCGGGAAGAATTTCGGTGCTTTCATGGTTCCCGGTTGGCAGCAGCGACATCCATTCTTGATAGAGGGCAAAACAAGCTTTGCATTGGCTGATATGGCTATGCAGCAGCTTCGACCTGTTAGAAGGCAGTCTCCCCGCAGCGAGATCGATGATCTCCATTTCATCCGCGCATTCTTGGCGATTCATAGGATTCATCCTTCGTCCCCCCTTGCTGCAGCGCTGTCAGCTGCTTTTTCATATTGTTGATTCCCGCTCGAATTACTGATTTCACGGTACCCAAAGGTCTGCCCAGCGCCTCCGCCGTTTCCTTATGCGTAAGTGACTTCCAATAGGTTGCCAGCAGTGCCTCGCGCTGTTGAACCGGCAGCCGATGAAGAGCTGCGACGAGCTCTTGATTTTGAACGCTGCGCAGCAGTGCTTCCTCGGGTGAAAATGAGGCTGTCCGATGCTCCGGCAGCGTGTCCATTGTTTTGGCTGTCATCTTTTCAAGCTTTCGTAATTGATCTAGGCTCCTGCTTTTGGCAATGACTGAAATCCAAGCATCCAGCGAGCCACGTTTCGGGTCGTAATCCTTCAGCTTGCGAAGTGCCTCAAGCAGAACCTCGTGGCAAATATCCTCTGCTTCCATCCAATCCCCCGTTATTCGCTGAGCGATATGGACAACAAGAGGGGCGTACCGGTCATAAAACCGATCAAACGCCGCTTTCTTACCGTCCAGCAGCTCCTGAATCAGGTCGGATTGCTCCCGGTAATCCATGTGTGAATGTCCCTCCGTTTTAAATAGTCCTCTCCTTATTTTTCTATCAAAAAAGGTGGGCGCACAAAAGCGGCTCCTTTATTTTTAATTGTTTTTTAAGCGAATTTTTAACGTTTTTTAAGGTTGCGGTTCATCCAAGGGCGTTTTTGCTGCGTAGTAGGGGTGAAATTTTTTAAATGATGGATAAGGGGGACTTGCAACGTGAGGAATGCGGGTAAGACGGGAAGCATTACTTTTTCGGTCAATGCGGCGGTGGGGAGACTGCTGCGAACGATGCTGTCGATGGTGCTTGGTATGGCGCTTGCCCTTGGCGGGCTGCTGCCGACACCTGCTTTCGCGGCACAGGGGGATGTCACTTTGTATACGCCCTATACGGATATATCTGTAATGCCGGGGGAAACGATCAATTATTCGATTGATGTCTTAAATCAAACAGGCAGTGTTCAGGAGGCACGCTTTACGATCAGCGGACCGGAGGGCTGGGAGCATACGCTGACAGCCGGAGGCTGGTCCGTTTCCGAGCTGTCGGTTAAGCCGAACAGCACCCAATCGCTAAATCTTGAGGTGGAAGTGCCGCTTAAAGTGGAAAAAGGGGAATATCGTGTCACGTTAGAAGCGGAAGGCAAAAGTGTGCTGCCTCTGACGATTCGTGTAGCGGAACAAGGAAGCTTTCGCACGGAGCTGACGTCTGAGCAGCCGAATCGCCAAGGCAGCGCGTCCTCGTCCTTCAGCTTCAGTGCGAATTTGCGGAACCGCACAGCGGATAAGCAGGTTTATGCCTTAACCGCCGAGGCGCCGCGCGGCTGGGCTGTAACCTTTGCCGAAGGCGGGCAGAAGGTCACTTCCGTGAGTGTGGATGCGTCTGGCTCCAAGACGGTCAGCATTGATGCGAAGCCGCCGGAAAATGTAACTGCCGGATCGTATAAAATTCCTGTCGCAGCGACTTCCGGAGGAACAAGTGCCAAGCTGGAGCTGGAGGTTGTAATTACCGGAACCTACGAGGTAGCGTTATCGACGCCGCAGGGCGTGCTATCTACGGATGTAACGGCCGGTGGAGAGAGGAAGCTGGAGCTTGTGGTAGCTAACAAGGGCTCCTCCGATTTGACTGATTTGGAGCTGTCTTCTACGCTTCCTTCGGATTGGGAGGCGACCTTTGAGCCGCGCCGCATCGCTAAATTGGAGCCAGGAAAAAGCGCGAGTGTACAGGTGTCGCTGAAATCGTCGGATAAAGCCATTGCGGGTGATTATGCCTCCGTATTTTCGGTTCGTTCACCGGAAGCCTCTGATGATGCGGAATTCAGGGTAACAGTGAAGACCTCTGTGCTTTGGGGATTCACCGGTATTTTGGTGATTGCAGCCGTAGTTGGAGGGATTTATTACTTGTTCCGCAAGTATGGGAGGCGATAAAAGGTGGACGCAGTATTAGGAGCGGCATCGTCAAGGCCTCAACGGGAGCAAGAGGCAATGATCGAGCTGACCTCTTTAACGAAGCAATATGGCGAGCATCGGGCCGTTGATGGTTTAGACTTAACGATTCAAAAGGGTGAAATTTTTGGACTGCTGGGCCCGAATGGGGCAGGAAAATCAACGACGATCTTAATGATGCTGGGGCTAACGGAGCCCACCTCGGGTTCTGTGACGGTCTGCGGCATCGATTCCACGCGAAATCCGATTCGGGTCAAGCAAAAGGTCGGTTACCTGCCGGACGACATTGGTTTTTATGACGACCGTAGCGGACGGGAAAATTTGATGCTCACAGCACAGCTGAACCGAATACCGAAGAAGGAAGCCGAACTGAGGGCGGTTGAGCTGCTGCAGCGCGTTGGGTTAGAGCACGCCGGCGAGAAGCGGGTCGGAACATACTCCCGGGGAATGCGGCAGCGTTTAGGGCTTGCCGATGTGCTGATTAAACAGCCTGACGTCATCATATTGGATGAGCCGACGTTAGGGATTGACCCGGAGGGGGTCCGTGAGTTTATGGATTTGATTCGTACATTAAGCCGCAAGGAAGGCTTGACGGTGCTGTTGTCTTCGCATCATCTGCACCAAGTTCAGCAGGTTTGCGATCGAGTGGGATTGTTCGTAGGGGGCAGGCTGCTCGCTTGTGGAGATGTGGATTCATTGTCACGTCAGCTTTTTAGCGGGGAGCCGTATGCCATTGACGTGGAGGCGGAGCCTTTTAGTGAAGAGTTGTTTGCTTTACTGAAGGAGATGGATGGGGTTTGCAGCGCGAAGCGCTTGGATGAGCGTCGAGCCGAATTTGGCTGCCAGCTGGATGTATCCGGTTTGATCGCCCGCAAGGTTGTTGAAACAGGAGCGGAACTGCGCCAGTTAAGCAGAAAGCAGTACGGTCTCGATGAAATTTACCGCAGATATTTTGAAAGTGAGGTGGATCGCCATGGCTTCTCCGTATGAGAATCCGGGGAACAAAAAGCCCCGCGCCGGCGATTCGGGACCATCCATTGAATCGGAAGCAGCGAGCAGCTTGGCGGGTTCCGATGCGTCTGAGCATTCTCATGATTCTGGTACATCCTTTGCATCGGGGGTGACAGGAGACTTGAAGGCATCGGAAACCTCTGACACAGCAGGTTTGCCCGATGAAATAATCATCAAAGGAGCATCTGCCACATCTGGCCCATCCAGTAAAACCGGCATGTTCGGTTCATCTGGCGCGGTTTTGCCGCCGCACCCTTTTCTCGTGCTTGTGCAAAAGGAAATGTCCGATCATATTAGGTCTTGGCGATTTATTATTTTACTGGGCTTAATTTGGTTGACATGTATTGGCTCGCTTTACGCGGCATTGAGCACGATCCGCAGCATCGACCCGGCTTCTGAGGAGCTTCAATCCTTCTTGTTTCTAAGGTTGTTTACTCTTCAAGGGGATACGCTGCCATCGTTTATTACCTTTGTAGGGTTTCTTGGACCATTGCTCGGAATCGGTATGGGTTTTGACGTCGTGTCGTCAGAGCGTTCCAAAGGTACTCTAAGCAGGCTGCTTTCACAGCCAATATATCGTGACCAGGTTCTGCATGCCAAGTTTGTGGCCGCATTGCTGGTCATTTCTGTAATGTTTGTCGCACTTGGCTTCATGGTAATGGGTATGGGTTTATTGGCGATTGGCATTCCGCCAACGGCAGAGGAGCTCGGCCGCATGATCTTGTTTTTACTGCTGAGCATCGTTTATATTGGCTTCTGGCTCAATTTATCGATCTGGTTTTCAGCACGATTCAAGCAAGCGGCCACTGCCGCATTGGCCGGGATCGCGGTTTGGATTTTTTATAGTGTGTTTTTTAGCATGCTGGTGCAGCTTGTGGCTAATGCTACTGCACCGGCAGCCGGTGGGGACGCCGCCGCAGCAGCGGTTAACCATGCGGGGTGGATGCAGCAGCTTATGCGCTTATCCCCAAATCAGCTGTATCAAGAGGCGACGACAACTTTACTCGTGCCGGAAATCCGCACGTTGGGGCCGCTAACGATGGATCAGGTCATCGGTGCAATTCCGAATAGCGCTTTGCCGCTAGGACAGAGCCTGCTTATCGTTTGGCCGCAGGTGACGGGGCTTATTGCAGCGACGCTTGTTTGCTTCGCATTAGCGTATGTGCATTTCATGCGGCAGGAAATTCGCTCGCGATCCTAAGAAGGGTAAGGGCTGGCTGATCCTCAGCCAACCCCCTATTAACCTTCGCCGCAGTTTCGCCGAATGGTCGCTAAGCCGGCCAACTGGCTTTGTTCGGGAAATAGCGGCCAACTGGTAAACGTCCAGTCGACCGATACCANGGTGGGAGGACTCCAGTTTAATTAGGGGGCCTAAGAGAAAGCGCCGCCTGCGAGCCCAACAATACAAGTAATTTGTATTAACCGCCTCGAATCGCTCGTGTGCGAGGCCAACAATACAAATTACTTGTATAACCCGCCGCTCACCTGCCGAAAGCGGCGCATGCGAGCCCAACAATACAAGTAATTTGTATTAACCGCCTCGAATCGCGCGTGTGCGAGGCCAACAATACAAATTACTTGTATAACCCGCCGCTCCCCTGCCGAAAGCGGCGCATGCGAGCCCAACAATACAAGTAATTTGTATTAACCGCCTCGAATCGCGCGTGTGCGAGGCCAACAATACAAATTACTTGTATAACCCGCCGCTCCCCTGCCGAAAGCGGCGCATGCGAGCCCAACAATACAAGTAATTTGTATTAACCGCCTCGAATCGCTCGTGTGCGAGGCCAACAATACAAATTACTTGTATAACCCGCCGCTCACCTGCCGAAAGCGGCGCATGCGAGCCCAACAATACAAGTAATTTGTATGAACCGCCTCGAATCGCTCGTGTGCGAGGCCAACACTACAAATTACTTGTATAATCCCGCCGCTCGCCCGCCGAAAGCGCCACTTCCCGGCTCCCTAGCCACCAATCCAACTAGCTCACCCCACACTCAAGCGTTGCGATTCACGTGCAAATCGTTCCCGAATTGCCAGCACTCAGGTGTTCTTCCAAACGGGCATCGTTGCTTCCCTATCCAAGACTCAGCTGCATTTTAAAGCGCCCATTTTTGATAGCCGCATCACCAACAAAGTAGCCCCTTCATAGTATATCTTGACTGTATCCCTTAACCTTGTGTAACAAAATCCCGAGCAAGGAGGGGTGACACTAACTTGAAGGGCATGGATTACCGCAACAAGTTCTTGCTGACGAACCGTGAGCGCGAAGTGTTTGAACTGCTTGTTCAGGACAAAACGACGAGAGACATTGCCCAGCAGCTGTTTATTAGTGAAAAAACAGTGCGCAATCATATATCGAATGTGATGCAGAAGCTGAATGTAAAAGGTCGGTCCCAAGCAGTCGTCGAACTAATCAAGCTCGGGGAGCTCAAAATCTAATGTACACAATCATGAAACTCCGGTCGGCGCCTTGCAAACGAGGTGTCGCGGAGTTTTTGATTTTACATAAGGTGTATCGTCATGCTGCATGTAAGCTGCTTCCAAGAGAAGCGGCTTTTTCTTGTTGCTTTTGATGATGCTTCAGTGTATATTTAGTTATACAGTTTAACAATTTTCATATAAAGATATTACATTATATAAATTGTTGCGGAGTGAACGACATGGGTGAAAAAACAATCCAAGAGGTTGAGCGTTTTGAAGCTGCGATTAAGGCAGTATCAGGTAAACTGAGGGGAAAAATGCAGGAAGAGCTGGCATCTCTGGACATAGGGTTGACGGGACCGCAGTACTTTATGCTGTATTTTATCGAAGAAAAAGGCAGCTGCCGTGTGAAGGAAATAGCGGAACAAATGGAAGTCAAGCCAAGCGCGGTAACCGTGATGGTCGATCGGCTTGTACAAGCCGGGGTGGCTGAACGCGAGCACGATGAGCAGGACCGCCGCTCCGTTATCGTCAGAGTCACGCCTGAAGGAAAGCGGGTGCTAACAGCAATCAACGAAAAAAGAAAGAAAATGCTGGGACGCCTGATCGCCAATATCGAACAATCGGATTTAGAGCAGTTTCTACAAACTCTGGAATTCATAGCGCAGCAAGAATAAAGATACAACGGGGAGGAATTCCAATGGCAAAAGTATTACCACGAAAGCTAGCCGCCGCACATTCGGAAAACGACCGGATGGGGGAGCTTACACCAGATACAGATAAGAATGCGGGGCTGTACCGCAATCGCTCGCTGTTAATTGCAGGACTTATCATTGCCATGCTATTTGGCGCATTAGAAGGAACCATTGTCGGAACGGCAATGCCGACAATCGTTGGAGAATTTGGAGGCTTAGGCCTCATGACTTGGCTGACAACAGCGTACATGCTGACGTCGACGGTTGTTGTTCCCGTGGCCGGCAAGCTCGCTGACTTGATCGGCCGCAGAACGGTATACGTTACAGGCTTAACGATTTTTATTGTTTCCTCCGCATTATGCGGAATGTCGCAAAACATGACGGAGCTCATTTTGTTCCGCGGACTGCAAGGCATCGGCGGCGGCATTATGATGCCGATGGCCATGATCATTATCGGGGATATGTTTACAGGAAAGCAGCGTGCCAAATGGCAGGGGGTATTCGGGGCGTTATTTGGTCTTTCCTCTGTAATCGGGCCGCAGGTTGGCGGATGGATTGTTGACGCTTGGAACTGGAGATGGGTATTTTATATCAACCTTCCGGTAGGGATCATTGCAACGATTTTCATAGCGCTGGCGCTTCCGAAGCATCAATCAAAAGGCAAGGTTACCTTTGATATTCCGGGCATCCTTTCTATGATCGTCGGGGTTGTCAGTTTGCTGCTGGCTTTGACCTTCGGAGGAGTGGATTATCCTTGGGGTTCGTGGCAAATCCTAAGCTTGTTTGCCTTGTCGGTCATCTCGCTGCTGTTGTTTGTGCGTTTCGAATCCAAAGCAGAAGAACCGATTCTTCCGATCCGTTTATTCAAAAACCGTACGTTTACCGTGATTAACGGGATCGGCTTTTTGATGAGTGTCGGTATGTTCGGGGCCATCATGTTTGTACCTTTGTTTATGCAGGGCATCGTCGGCATCAGTCCGTCGGCTTCGGGAACCGTAATGACGCCTATGATGATAACGATGATTGCTGCGAGTATGATCGGTGGTCAGCTGGTGCATAAGATTGGAGTCCGCAATCAAATGATTGCCGGGATGATCGTTATGGCGGCAGGCTTCTTCCTGCTTACGAACCTGGGTATGGATACAAGCAAATTAACGGCTTCGTCTTATATGGTAGTGATGGGATTGGGCATGGGTCTAGTCATGCCGCTCTTAACACTCAGCCTTCAGGAAAGCTTCCCGAAATCGGAGCTTGGTGTCGTAACCTCATCAAGCCAGTTTTTCCGCCAGATCGGCGGTACCTTCGGGATGACGATTCTTGGCGCGGTCATGAACCACCGTTCCACGGACCTTCTTTCGGAAAATCTCGTGCCGATGCTGAAGCAGCTTCCAGCGGAAGCACAAGCAATGACGGGTGAGATGACACACTTAGTTGAAACGAACCCGCAGCAGCTGTACTCGATGCTGCTAAGTCCGGAAACGCTCGCGAAGCTTCCTGAGGCTCTTGTACAACGAATCGGTCCAATATTAAAAACGTCCTTGGTGGATTCGCTTCACAGCGTTTTTTGGCTTGGCCTTGGATTCATCGTATTGGGGGCGGTGTTAACGTTCTTCGTTGGTAAAATTAAGCTGTCCGACCGCAACGACCGCCAAACGGAGCCGGAGGCAGAGACAGCACAATAAGAGCAGCTTACAGCTTTAAAAGCAAGTAAAAAGGCGTTCAGTCGGTTTTTCCGATTGAACGCCTTTTTGATTAATGCCCGCCTTGCGCGGATAACCCGATTTGATCGATGAGCTGCTTGCTTTCCTCGTTTAATCCAGTAATGGAAACCGTTTTGCCGAGCTGCTGGTACTTCAGAACAATTTTTGCGATAGCGTTGACTCCGGAATGATCCCAAACATGGGAATGAACGAAATCAATCACGATTCGATCCGGGTCCTGCCCGGCGTCAAACTGCTCAACAAACTGTGAGGTTGTTCCGAAGAACAGCTGTCCATACACGGCATAATGCTTGCCGCTCTGGAGATCAATGCTGGTTTGTACGCGTATGCGCGCCATGCGGTAAGCAAAAATCAATGCGCTCAAAATAACTCCGGCAAATACCCCTTTGGACAAATCATGCGTAACAACGACGATGGCTACGGTTACGATCATGACAATGGCATCCGGACGCGGGGTTTTCGCAAGATTGCGCAATGAGCTCCAATCAAACGTACCGATAGATACCATAATCATGACGCCGACGAGCGCGGCCATTGGAATTTGCTTGACGACTTCACTGAGCACCATGATTAGAAATAAGAGAAATACACCTGCAGTAAGGGCCGAAAGGCGGGTTCTACCGCCTGATTTGACATTAATAACAGATTGCCCGATCATCGCACAGCCGGCCATTCCGCCAAAAAAGCCGGTAACGATGTTGGCGATGCCCTGGCCCTTCACTTCACGGTTTTTATCGCTGCGCGTATCCGTCATTTCATCGACAATCGTTGCGGTAAGCAGTGATTCCAAAATTCCGACGATCGCAAGCGATAAGGAATAAGGGAAGATGATCGTCAGTGTTTCCCAGGAAATGGGAACCATGGGCAGATGGAAGATCGGAGGAGCGCTTGAAATGTGCCCCATATCACCGACCGTATTCAGATTAAGGCCAAAGCCGATTACAATCGCCGAAACAATGATGATTGCCGCGAGTGCGGAAGGTACAGCCTTGGTAAGACGAGGCAGCGTATAAATGATCAGCAGCGTCAGCCCGACAAGCGCGTACATCATCCAGCCTTGGCCGACAAAATGGGGCAGCTGCGCCATAAAGATTAAGATGGCCAGCGCGTTAACGAAGCCGGTCATAACCGAATGCGGAACGAAGGTAATGAACCGGCCAAGCTTTAACAGTCCCATCCCAACCTGCAGAACCCCCGCAAGAATACTTGCCGCAAATAAATACTCAACCCCGTACTCTTTCACTAAGCCGACCATCAGGAGGGCCATCGCCCCGGTAGCGGCGGAGATCATGCCTGGTCGTCCCCCGACAAAGGCAATTACAACCGCAATGCAAAACGAAGCATACAATCCGACCATCGGATCCACTCCGGCAATAATGGAAAAGGCGATCGCTTCCGGAATAAGGGCCAGCGCTACGGTAATCCCCGCTAAAATATCCATCCTTACATTGCTAAACCATTGATTTTTCAATTGTGACAAATTCATATGTTTCTCCTCTCCTTTAAAATCCATTGAAAATAAAATGGCTTCCCACTTTCAGAGAAGCCGGGGCCGATGTCAACGTCCTTGATTATACAATGAGATGAATTTGCGAATCGACAGAAAAAAGACTCATGTAAGCGCATAAATCAATGTAATTCGGACGTTTACACGAATTTTGGACGATTTTCAGGAATTTAAAAGTTTTTTATCGATACTAATACTTTCCTAACAACTTTATTAGAGAATAGGGTACAAAGTTATTTATGAAGCAGGTGTGGATGATGTTTTCAAGAATGCTGGACAAGCCCAATAGCAGGATCGAACGAATATTTATAATTTCGTTAATTGTGATTTTTATTGTTAATACATCCATCCCTATGCTGCGATCTTATTTCGAATTAGACAAGAAGTATTGGGAATATGTATGGTCTACTATTTCGTTTTGCGTTTCTGGACTATTCATTTATTCCTCTTACAAAAGACGATCTGTTTTGAAAATGATTTTGTATGTCTTGCTTTTCAGCATAATTGCGATACTGGAACTTGTAATGGATGTTGTCGGTTTTGGAGGTTCCCGCGAAGAGCATGAAGGCTGGATCGACCAGATTGTAGATACAGCATTGTTTCTGGTGACCATCGCGGTATTGACGTCCGTTCATTTGTTTAACAGAAAGACCGAGCAGAAGCTTCAAGAATCGTTGGAAATGACAGAGACCTTGTTAGAATCTTCCGTTGATGGCATCATCACCTTTGATGGCAGCGGGCGAATATTATCAATGAACCGCGCAGCCGAAGCGATGTGCGGAATGAGCCGAATCGAAGCGCTGGGACAGCATTTTGTAAACGTGTTTTTTGCTCCTCAATTAGTGGAGCTGCATCGAATTACACCCGAGACCTATTCCGTAGCCGGGAGCGGCGCGATTATCGGGCAAAGGCTGGAGGCATTAGTCAAGGGCAATGGAAATGGCCATGTTCTTGTAGAAATGGTCGTTACGCGATCGGGAGTGTACACCGCTCATTTACGCGACATTACGGAACGAAGCCGCTTAGCAGAGCAGATTCGGAAAAGCATTGAACAGTATCAAAGCGTTGTAAACCAAGTAAAAGAAATTATATTTCAAGCCGATGCACAGGGCCGTTTTCTTTTTGTGAATCCCGCTTGGGAAGCAGTAACCGGTTATCCGATAGAAGATACTTTGGGAAAAAGCATTTTTGCTTATGTGCATCCATTGGATGAAGCGGCGGTTCGAAAATCGTGGGATTCGATGAGGCGCAATGGAACGCCTTTTATGGGTGAAGCTCGGTTTTTGCATTATACGGATGGCGGGCGTTGGTTAGAGTGGTCCAGCCAGCCGGTATTTGGAGAATTTAAAGAATTAACAGGAATTACCGGTATTATGATCGATGTAACTGACCGAAAAAAACAAGAGCAGGAACTGCTTCGGCGGGATGAGCTTTTGTCGGCCGTCGCTCAATGCTCCGCCTATTTGCTGGAGCACGGAGAAAACATGGAATCGTTTAATCAAGCTCTTCGTCTGTTAGGTGAATCAGCGCATGTCGACCGTGTGCTTGTTTTTGAATTTCATGATGCTGAGGAGCGTCCGGTTTACAGTTTGCGCTACATCTGGTCAAATCATGATTTCTTAGTGCCGGATGATTACTCCGACCTGCACATAGGGGCCGATATTGCCAAATGGTCTGAAGCGATGCAGCAGGGGCTGGCAGTGAAGGGCCATGCGAATTCCTTTTCCGATGAGTTATCGGTGCAGCTTCACGAAGCTGGGATTCACTCCCTGCTGAACGTGCCGATCTTTGTTGAAAAGCAGCTATGGGGATTTATATGCTTCAATGATTGTGTAGAGGAAAGGGACTGGACCGATGCCGAGCAGTCCATTTTGCAAGCGGCAGCGGCAAGCTTTGGCGGAGCAATACACCGTAATAAGACAGTAGCGAAGCTGCAGGAAGCGATGCATAACGATTTCCGTCAAACGGTGCAAAATCAGCAGCAGCTGATTTTTAAGGTCAGCCGAGACGAGCAGCAGCAATATGTGTGTACCTTCTTCGAAGGGCGGCTCATCGAAAAGTTCGGCTTACGCCGCGAGGATATTTATGGACAGCGTCTTGATCGCGTATTGTCGGCAAACGTATATCGGATCTTGGATAGTAAGCTTGTTCATAGCTTTCGAAACGAAAGTGTAACGTTCGAGCTGAACGTGGGGCAGAGTTTCCTCCTTGTCAGCTTGTCTCCTCTCACTTATCTGACCGGTGAAGTGCATGAGCTGGTTGGCTCGGCGATGGATATTACCGAACGCAAGGAAGCCGAGCGGAGCGTTCATCGGCTCGCTTATTACGATACATTAACCGGTCTGCCGAACCGTACCATGTTCCGTATGCTGCTTTCCCAGGAGATTACACTAGCTCAGGAGCACGGAGAACGGCTTGCCGTATTTCTTTTGGATCTTGACCGGTTTAAAAATATTAACGATACGTTGGGCCATCCGATCGGTGACCGTTTACTTGTGACAATCGCAGAACGGCTTGACCAATTTGTCACCTATACGGGAATCGTCAGCCGGCTTGGCGGCGATGAGTTTCTACTGGCAAGGCGCATAACGGGGCAGGAAGATGCAAGTGAATTTGCGAATGAGCTGATAAGCCTTATTTCCAAGCCCTGCCGCATCGAGGGCTTTGAGCTTCATACGACTCCAAGTATCGGGATCAGTATGTTCCCCGATGACGGAGACACTACGGATATTTTAATGAAGAATGCGGATACAGCTTTATACCGGATCAAGGAAAAAGGAAAAAACGGATTTATTCTTTACACCGAAGAGATGGACGCCAGCATAAGACGGCGGATGGCGATGGAAAGCAGCATGAGAAAAGCGCTGGAGAAAAATGAGTTTGAGCTCTACTATCAGCCGCGAATGCATACGAAAAATCGGGATTGGCATGGTATGGAAGCGCTGATCCGTTGGCATTCCCCGGAAATGGGCTTTGTTTCTCCTGCTGAATTTATTCCAATCGCCGAGGAAACCGGCGCAATTTTTTCCATTGGCGAGTGGGTGCTCCGCACCGCTTGTTTTCAAACGAAGGCTTGGCAGGAGGCGGGTTATCCGCCGGCCAAAGTATCCGTGAATTTATCCATGCGCCAGCTGGAGCAATCAAACCTGCCAGAGCTTGTGTCAGCGGCGCTGCGAGATTCCGCGCTTGACCCGCAGTGGCTGGAGCTTGAAATTACAGAAACGCTGGCCATGAATAATGTTGAGTTTACGATAGATAGACTGGAACAACTAAGAGCTCTTGGTGTGAGTCTTGCGATCGATGACTTCGGAACCGGGCATTCTTCGCTCAGTTATTTAAAAAGACTTCCTGTCAATTCTTTAAAAATTGATCGCTCGTTCGTTAAGGATCTTTCGTTAAACGATAATGACGGAGAAATTGTCGGAGGGATTGTCGCGCTGGCTAAAAATCTGAATTTACACGTCGTTGCGGAAGGTGTGGAAACTGAGGAGCAGTACAATGCGCTAATGGCAAGGCATTGCGACGAAGTTCAGGGCTATCTGTTTGGAAAGCCGATGGCAGTCGATGTTTTTGAACAGTGGGTAAAAAAAAGATCACGCATTATATTCGAAACGTAGATGTTGTCAAGTGTTTTTTGCGCGTTTCAAATGCACTGCCCTGATTTACATTATTTGTTATCATATTCATGTTCTTTTGTGAAGAGAGGGTTTTATATGGAAAATCGGGAGATTGTAAGTATTATTGAAGCGCTCCGTATACGATTAACGGAGCTGGTTATGGAAAAGGGGACTTTTCTAGATCCATCCGTCATTGCCATTAGTCAGGAGCTGGATGAGTTTATCGTTGCTTACTATGCCAATCCAAGCAAACTGAAAGCAAACTCTCACTAATACCATAAAGGATCGGAAGCATGATGGAATAATATTGTTATGAATACCGCCGTATTGGCGGTTTTTTTTTGCCCTCGCAGGTTTGTCAGGTACGCCTGTTTTCGCTATGCTTGGAGAGATGGCTTTCAAACGGAGGGGAACTGCGGGAATGGATGCATGGTATACCAAAAGCTTCGGCGATGATTATTTGCTTGTTTATAAGCACAGAGATATGGAAGGCGCTGCGGCCGAGGTGAAGGCAATGATAAATTGGCTGAAGCTGCCGGATCAAGCGACGGTGCTTGATTTATGCTGCGGGACGGGCAGGCATTCGCAGGCTTTGGCGGAAGCGGGATATCGGGTAACGGGTGTCGATTTATCCGATCGCCTGCTCGAAGAAGCGCATAAGACGAATTCGGATGGCAAAATCCGCTTTGTAAGAGGAGACATGCGTCATGTTCCGCTGGAGGGACCCTTTGACGCGGTTGTGAATTTGTTTACTTCTTTTGGTTATTTCGATGAGGAACGAGAAAATCAGCTTGTGCTTCGCGAAATTGCGCGTCTGCTTAAACCGGAAGGCAGGTTCATTATTGATTATTTAAATGCGCCGTATATTGCGGAAAGGCTCGTGCCTTATTCGGAACGCGAGGACGGAGGCGTGCGGATTGAGGAGCGGAGAAGTCTGGAGGATGGCTTTGTCCGGAAACGCATTTCGATTCGATCCGCAGAAGCACCGGAGCAGGAGCGCCACTATATGGAGCAGGTGAAGCTGTATGGGCTCGCCGATTTTAAACGGCTGCTGAAGGGTACTGGGCTACTGCTCGATCGTATTTACGGCGGATATGACGGCAGCGAATATGACCCGGTTCACTCCACACGGCTCATCATGACCGGACATAAAGGGGAGGAAACTGCAATTGAATAGGTACACCGTTCACAATGAAGGAATTTCGGGTGTGATTCGAGTAAAGGTTCCGCTGCCTTTTCCGCTGCGCTGGGTTAATGCTTACCTTGTTCCGGAGGCGGAAGGCGCCTATACCTTGATTGACCCTGGGCTGCGCACGGAAGAGGGAATTCGTGTTTGGCTTGAGGTCATGGAGGAGCTAGGTATTCCGTTTCGGGACATTAAACGGGTGCTTCTGACCCATTACCATCCCGATCATTATGGATTGGCGGGCTGGTTCCAGGAGCAGAGCGGGGCCGAAGTCTTCCTGACGGCGCAGGGAGAGAAGCTGGCGCGCGCATTATGGGATGAGCCGCTGACGCCGTTGTCGCAGCAGCTGCTTGCTGTGTTTGTGCGCAGCGGTTTTCCGGCTGCCGACGTGGAGGCGATGAAGGAGCATATGGCCTCCTTCCTGCCTCAGGTGTCACCGGCGCCGCGCATTACGCCGCTTCGTACGGACGAGCCGTTCCTGCTGGCCGGCAGAAGGTTCGAGGTCATCGAGACCCCGGGACATGCGGTCGGTCATGTTTGCTTGTACGAACCGGAAACGCGGGTCATGTTTTGCGGCGACCATGTGCTTCCGCAAATTACGCCGAACGTCAGCTTTATTCCGGGCTTTGAACCGAACCCGCTCAAAGCGTTTCTTCACAGCTTGGAGAAAATGGCTGGGCTGGAGCCGATTATCGCCTACCCGGGGCATCGCGATCCGTTTTCGGGCTTGGCGGACCGTGCCCGCGACATTATGGCGCACCATGATGAGCGGCTCGCGAAGATGAGGGAGAAGCTGGCCGAGCGGCCGCTGACGGCTTATGAGCTTTGCGCAGCAATGTTTGGCAATAAATTAAACATGCATCAAATGCGCTTTGCCCTTTCGGAAACGCTGGCGCACTTGATTTATATGGAAACGGAGCTGGGGTGGGTTACCCGCAGCGAGGAAAAAGAATTTGTCCTATATTCGGCATAAACCAAGCATGGGCTCGTATACATAGTAGTACAAATTGTATACGGGAGGAACAAACATGACGAGATGGAACTGGCTTCGTTACGCTGCCGCGGGGACTGCGCTCGCTTTAATAACTACAGGATGCTCGCTTGGAGGCAGCAAGGAGATCGATCCGCCGCCGGTCGGCTACGAGATGAATGTGAACCCTGAGTCGGTGGCGGTCAACGCCGGGGCCCAGCAGCAGCTGCGTACAACCGCATTCTTCTTGGATGCAGAGGGCTTTGTGGCTCCGCTGAATATTCAGGTCGCGTCGACGGATGCGATTGCCAAGGAAACGCTGAAATATATGGTCGAGGACGGACCGGTGCAGTCGCAGCTTCCGAAGGGCTTCCGGGCGCTGCTTCCGAAGGGAACGCAAGTTAACGGGATTGATATCCGTCAAGACGAAAAGCTTGCTATCGTGGATTTCTCCAAAGAGTTCACGAATTACAATATTCAGGACGAACGTAAAATTTTGGAAGCGATCACTTGGTCGTTGACGTCTTTCCCTTCTGTAGAAAAAGTGCAGCTGTGGGTGGACGGCAAGCAGCTGAAAGAAATGCCGATGGACGGCACGCCGTTGGATGCGCCGTTGTCGCGCCAAACGCTTGGTATTAACATTGAAGCTGCAGAGGGAGTCAATTTCAGCAAAGCCAGTGCGGTCACCCTTTATTTTATGAATCAAACCGAAGACAGCAAAGGCTATTACGTGCCGGTGACTCGTCTTATCGCACAAACGGATGATTTGGCGAAAGCAACCGTTTCGGAGCTGATTAAAGGCCCTTCCAAGGCATCACTTGCCTCGGTGGTGATGCCGACCGCAGAGCTATTGAACGCGGCGGTAACGGATGAGCTTGCTACGGTTGACTTCAGCGACAAGCTCCTTGGACCGGATCAAAAGGCGCCGTCGGAAGCGCTGCAGGCGGTTGTTCTTTCTTTGACAGAAACGACAGGCGCCGATAAAGTACAAATAAAGGTGAACGGCAACGCGAAGGTCACCTCGACGGCCAATGATGCGAATTATTCCGTCCCGGTTTCCCGCCCCGTGCATATTAACGACATCAAACTGTAAATCCTGTAAAAAGAGAGCTGAGGAGCCCCTCGGCTCTTTCTTTTGCCGCAGGATGATTTTTGAAGGCTGCTTTGGTACAATGAGTTGATTGAATGTTAAACATTGGGAGGAAAAATCCATGAGAGCGGACGGTCGGAAACCGGATCAACTAAGGCCGATAAACATCACAACAGGATACAATAAATATGCGGAAGGCTCCGTTTTGATAGAGGTAGGCGACACCAAGGTCATTTGCACAGCGACAGTGGATGAGCGGGTTCCTCCATTTATGAAGGGTCAAGGGAAAGGCTGGGTGACCGCCGAGTATGCCATGCTGCCCCGGGCAACCCAAACCCGTAATCAGCGGGAATCGGCTAAGGGTAAGCTGACTGGCCGCACGATGGAAATTCAGCGGTTAATCGGACGCGCGCTTCGTTCGGTCGTAAAGCTAGAAGCTCTTGGCGAACGGACGGTTACGATAGACTGCGACGTGATTCAGGCGGATGGCGGAACGCGCACGACGTCGATTACGGGTGCGTTTGTGGCGATGGCGATGGCGATCCATAAGCTGGCTGGGACGCATAATCTTCAGGAGTTTCCGATTACTGATTTTTGCGCATCCGTCAGCGTAGGGATTGTAGGGGGAGAGGCGCTGCTCGACCTCAATTACGGCGAGGATTCCCAAGCAAAGGTCGATATGAACGTTGTGATGACCGGCGCGGGACAGTTTATCGAGGTTCAGGGAACCGGCGAGGATTCTCCTTTCTCCAGAGAGGAGCTGAACCGTCTGCTTGCGCTGGCTGAAGGCGGGATTAACGAGATGATCCGCACCCAAGCGGAAGTGCTCGGACCGATTGCTGCAAAGATTGGCGGTGGCGCCCGTGTCGGAGCCAAATAAGGTTATTGTCGTTGCGACTCGTAACGCCGGCAAGGTCAAGGAATTCGCTCATGCATTTGCGGAGCTTGGCGTGGCGGTGAGGAGCTTGGCGGACTATCCGGAAGCGCCGGAGGTTGTGGAGGATGGAGCCACCTTTGCCGATAATGCGCTGAAGAAGGCGAAGACGATCGCTGAGGCGCTCGGCGTGGCCGCGCTGGCGGATGATTCGGGCTTATGCGTCGATGAGCTGGACGGGGCGCCCGGCGTATATTCCGCTCGCTACGCGGGAGAGCCGTCTTCGGACGAGCAAAACAATGCGAAGCTTGTTCGCGAGCTGCGGCGGGTGCGCGGGCTTGAGCTCGAAGCCGGAGGCCTGCCGGACTTCGGGGCGGAAGATGAAGGGACGGAGCCGTTTGGCACTGCCCGCTTTGTCGCTTCTCTCGCTTATTACGATCCGGCATCGGGTGAGGTGCTGCGGGCGGAAGGGACATGCGAGGGCGAGATTATTCCTGAACCGAGAGGTGAGGGCGGCTTCGGCTACGATCCGCATTTTTATGTGCCGCAGCTTGGCAAGACGATGGCGGAGCTTACGGTAGCGGAAAAGCAGCAAATTAGCCATCGGGGAAAGGCGCTGGAGCGCCTGCTTGGGCTTTGGGAACAAAAAGCACGCGAAAGCCGTTAAGGCTCTGCGTGCTTTTTTGACATTCAAGGAAGCGGGCTGACGATAGCGTTCATAAGCGCGAGCTCCATGATCGATGAGGTCTACAGCTTAACGCTCACGTTGTATTCTTTCATCCAGTAGTTCACCTGTGCCAGGTAGGCGAACATTTGCGGCAGGTTCATCAGCTGGCCGAACCAAGGAATGTTGAAGGTGTCATCATCGGATACGGCAAGCTCACGGATCCGTTTTTCATTAATATATGGCAAAATCGGCGAAGACGGATCGTCGAGCACCTCCAGCATCCAGCCGCGAACCGCAGCCAAATAGTTCGGGTTATGCGTCTTCGGATAAGGGCTCTTTTTACGTGTAATGACATCCTCCGGAAGCACACCGCGCAGTGCTTTGCGCAAAATCCCCTTCTCGCGGTCGCCGGACGATTTGATTTCCCACGGGATGTTCCATACGTATTCGATCAGGCGGTGATCGCAGAACGGTACGCGCACTTCAAGCCCGACCGCCATACTCATGCGATCCTTGCGGTCCAGCAGCGTCGGCATAAACCGTGTAATGTTCAAATACGACATGCGGCGCATTTTGGCTGTTGCGTCGTCCTCGTCCGCTAGCTTCGGCACCTCGGCGATCGCTTGGGCGTAGCGGTCGTTCAAGTATTCTTGCGGTTTAATGGCATTGACCAGCTCCGGGTTTAGAAAGCCGATACGTTCTGCAGCTTTTAACGACCAAGGGAACGTATTGGCGTTTAATGCGTCCTCGCGGTGGAACCAAGGATATCCGCCGAACACTTCATCCGCCGCTTCCCCGGAAATCGCTACGGTCGCACCCTTCTTGATTTCGCGGCAGAACAGCAGCAGTGAAGCATCGATATCGGCCATCCCCGGTAAATCGCGTGCTCTTACCACATGCTTAAGCGTATCAAACAGCTCTGGCGTATCGAATTGGATGGAATGATGTACGGAGCCCAAATATTCCGTCATCCGCTGAATCCAAGGCGCATCGGAATTCGGCGTAAAGGCCGATGATTTGAAATGCTTGTCGTTATCGACGTAATCGACGGAATACGTATGCAGCTTGCCAAGGCCGTTGCGCTCATAAAAGCGGGCGGCAAACGAGCTCAGCGCACTGGAATCAAGTCCGCCGGAAAGCAGCGTACATACCGGCACGTCGGACGCCAGCTGGCGCTCCACTGTGTCCTCGAGCAGTTCTCTGACGCGTTCCGCAGTCTGCTCGACATTATCCGTATGCTCGGCCGCTTCCAGCTTCCAATAGGTGCCGATCCGCAGGCCGCTGCGATCATACACGGCAAAATGTCCCGGCTTCAGCTCATTCAGCTCGCTGTACACCCCATGGCCCGGCGTCCGTGCCGGACCTACCGCGAAAACCTCCGCCAAGCCCTCCGCTCCGACCTCGGCGGACACCTCAGGATTCGCTAAAATCGACTTCGGCTCCGAAGCGAACAGGAAGCTTCCCGTCTTTTCATTCAAGCTGTAAAACAGCGGCTTAACGCCCACGCGGTCACGGCATAAGAACAAGGTTTGTTCCTTGTCGTTCCATACGGCAAAAGCGAAAATGCCGTTCAGCTTGTCGACGCAATCCCGTCCCCACTCGATAAAGGCCGCGAGCAGCACCTCGGTATCGCAGGTCGTGCGGAAGGAATGGCCTCTGCCAATCAGCTCCCTTTTCAGCTCAGGCGCGTTATAAAGCTCTCCGTTGTAGGCAATGACAAACTGATTGTCGCCGGCTTTTCTGATCATTGGCTGTGCGCCGTTTTCCGGGTCCATGACGCTTAAGCGCCGATGGCCTAGGGCACAATGATCCGTCATCCAGGTTCCTTTTGCATCTGGGCCCCGAGGGGTTAACGTTTCAGTCATATTTTCCAGAACGGACGGATGTTGAGTTAAGTTTTTGTTCCAATCAATCCACCCCGTAATTCCACACATCGACATTCATCCTTTCCGGTTTAAGTATGCGGCTCTCTGTCTCTGTACCAAATGCCGAAGGGTACGATAATTCCTATTCGTATGCGCCCTATAGGCATAAAATGTCTGTCCATGCGGGCAAGCTATAGCGAAAAACATGTGATAGTGGAGGGTTGTGCAGGTGGAAAAGCGAAAATTTTACATCTCTGTCGGTTCGGGTACGATTTTGGCGGAAAAAGAAGAAGCGATGGATTTTGAGGTTGAAGCTTCGGTAAAGGAGCTGGAAAAGCTGGAGCAGCTGTTTGATCAAGCGGACCTTGTTGAGCCTGCGGCTAATAGACGTGAACCTGTTGGAGTGCCGGAGGCCGAAGACGATTCACTCCGAGAGGTCTACCAATATATTTATGAAATCGGGACAAATGATACGAAGCGCCAGATGGAAGACATGAACTTGGTATAAAAAAACGCCCCCGAGCAGGGAGCGTGCAGAAACTTAGCTTAGATTTGGCCCGTTCTGGCTTTTACACGGATCCAATCGATACCGGCCCCGACGAGGGCCCAGGAACCTACCGTGAGCACATAAAGCAAGTATTTGTTAACGGTTAAGATATCCACGAAAAAAGGCAGGATCCAAGCAGGTATGCTCAGTAAGTAAAAGACGACATTATCATGGTCGAAGCCAAGGGCATGGTACAGCACACTGGCCAAACCGAACAAAGTAAACCAAAACGTAATTTTCGACACGGCCTAAACCACCTCCAACGGCAGGATTTGATATTAAATTGCGCACTGGGAGGTCGGTCTACACGTGGAAGATTTGAGGAGGGCTTTTCATGCAGGTGCAAAAGGCGCATTTCCGCAGAATCGGCTTGTCCGACGAGAAACAATACGGTGAGGTAGAGGTTACAGTGGAAGGACGCGAGCAGCCGTTAATCGCTGTTTTCGAAAGAAATGGAGCGGACGAATTGGTGCTGCATTCGGTATCGGAAAACCATGAGGATTTCACTCTGGACTGGTACGAAAATCCGCTGCATCAGGCACAGCAAGTGGTCACGGAATCGTTGTTCGCTGGGCCTGATGCTGCGTTAACGGAAGAGAATAAGCAGCAGTTTATGCAATCGATTTTATCCTTTGAGGATGTAAAGCACCAATTGGACATCCACTTAGATTAGCGGTTTCACGTCGGACAGCTAGCCGATGGAGATCCAATTCACTTGCCCGGATTGTTCAAACTCCGGATTAAGATTCACAATCGTTAACGTAACGGTCGTATGCGTTTTTTCCTTGACGACGGCGTAGCATGACGGTTGATCCGTAGTAAATGTAATAACGTATTCTGTAGTCAAGTAAGGTTCATCCAGTTCAATGGCTGCGTCTACCGACGTTTCGCCTGCTGGAATTTCGAAAGAAACCAATCCGAACTGCTGTAGAGTTTGCCGCTGCTTACCGCTGCGTACGGGCTGGAAGGTCAAATGGTCTTCACTGATCGAAGAGCCTTGAATGTGGTCGGCATTAATGGATTGAGGGCGGAGGTGTCGTCCTTCTAATGCGGATTCCGCAATATGGGAGGGGCCGATGCTTCCGTCCATAATATGGCGTGATTGTATCGCGTGAATTTGCAGCTTATCTCCGGAAACGGAGTGCTCAATAAGCTGCGTTTCGCCAACGCTTGCAGGTGCAAGATGGTAGTCCTGCACGCATTGTTCCGTAAGGTGCCACGAACGAATGGCTCCTTTGCGGATATGTGCCGTTTCAATGGTTTCTCCTTGAATATGCTTTCCATCAATACTGTCCGTATTAATATGCTCTGAATGCACGGAGCTAGGGGCCAAGTGTTCGGGTCCGATTGCAGCTTCCGCAATGGTTGAGCTGATTACGCTTTTTTCTTTCAGGTGCAGCTCTCCGACTGAAGCTGGAGCAATGTTTCGCCCGTATACGGAGCGTTCAGCCAGCTTTTCTGCGGTAACAGAGCCGTCACGCAGGGTTTGGGTCGCGATGGAGTCGGCCTGCAAATGCTGCGAACCGATGGAACCGGTGGCCAGCAGATTCGACGTAATGCTTTCCGGTACAATATGTGCGGAAGAGACGCTTGCTTTGGCAAGATGCTTGCCAAGCACAGCATTAGGCGCCAGCTTTCGATCCGTCACGCACTCATCCGCTAATTTTTTTTCTTCAATAGAATCATCCTTCAGATGTCCAGACCCCACGCTTCCGGATGCAATCTTAGAGCTGATAATGGAACTGTCGGCGAGATGGTTGGTGTAAATGGCATTTTCACGAATATGGAGCTTATGAATGGCTCCAAGGCGAATTTTATTTTCTGTCACAGCACCGTCTTCGATGGTCCGGTCAATGACACTACCGCGGGCAAGCTTATGCGAGGTAATGGATTCGTCGGCAATTTTATCGCTGTCGATGGCACCTTCCGAGAGATGAGAGGAACTGATGGAAAGAAGGGCGATATGCTTCGCTAAAACGCTCTTCGTTGCTATTTTGTTCGAAGTAACGGCATTGTCCGCAATATGGTCAGTTGTGACTGCCTCGGACTTAATGTGCTCACCGCCGACATTTTCAAGGGCAATATGTGCTGACGAGACTTCCCGTTCCTGGATATGGTCGCCGACAATGATCCCTGAGCCGATATGGCGCTCTTTAATGGCACGGTCCTCAAGATGTCTGGAAAGGATTGCGCGTTCACCGATTTTGTCGGAAGTAATGGATTCGTTCATTAACTTCGCGGAATGAATCGCATTGTTTGCAATACTTGCACTGCCGATCGAGCCGTTTTTAATTTTAGCCGAGGTTACAGACCCGTCTTGAAGAAGCTCTGTGGTGATCAGCTGTTTGGCCAAATGCTTCGTTTGAATAGAGCCTTCGGCAATTTTGAAGGAGTTGATCGTCTTGTCTGCAAGCTTGGAGGAAGTGATCGAGCCTTCTTCCAGCTTTTCCCCTGTAATGCTGCGATTGCGAAGATGCTTGTTCTCGATAGATTGGGGAGCGATGTGGATGCTTGTAACGGATTCATTGGCTATTTTGCGAAAGGTTACGCTTTCGTCCGCAAGTTTTGTTTCATCGATGGCGAAGTCGGCGATTGCTTCGCGTTTGATGGATTCTGGCGCGATCTTCTCATCGTTGACTGCAAAGTTTGCGATTTTTTCATTCGTTACGGCGCCATCGACTAAATCATCCGTGTAGATGGTTCCTGCAGCACCTTCCAATTTCCCGCGTTCCTGCAGCAGCAGCAGCGGTGTGGATAAGGCTGGTTGTTCCTCCAGCGTTGCTGCTAACGTCTCGGTTTCCGCAAGCGATGTTTCGTCCTGCAAAGGTCTTTTCTCGGCATCAAGAAAGCTCAGCTCGTTTACTTCTTGTTTGGTTCTTTTCGGTTTAGGATATCTCCTCTTGGTAACGGCGCTTACTTGAACGAGCTGATCCTCCACTGATGGAGCAAAGACACGGGAGGACTTGTTAGTACCGGTAGAGCGGCGGTGTCTTTTTTTCAATGTAATTCCTTCTTTCCATTCAGTTTTACAATGCAACATATGCATTTACCTATATAGAAGTGATTTTTTAAGGGGAGAAATCCATTTTCAGGGCGGCAGAAATGAGCTATAATCCTCTCATTATTGTGATAGATAGAGGAGAAATGGCAGAATGCAAATTAGAGAAGCAGTGCTGGAGGACTTGCCAAGGCTTTTGGACATTTATAATTATGCGGTGCGGGAAACAGTTGCAACCTTTGATTTAACGGAACAAACATTGGAGCAGCGCTCGGAATGGTTTGGCAAATACGGAGGGCGCTTTCCATTGATCGTCGCAGAACTGGACGGTGTTGTGGCAGGGTATAGCTGCTTATCTTCATTTCGAGCGAAGCCGGCTTACGACCGAACGGCGGAATTATCAGTTTATATTGATCCGGAATATTGGGGACGAGGCGTCGGTAAAAGATTAATGAAGGAAATTATCGAACGGGGAAAGGCGGTTGGCCATCACTCAATCGTAGCTTGCATTACCGGCGGTAACGAAGTGAGTGTTAAGCTCCATGAGCAGCTTGGATTTCGTTTCGTGGGTACCTTTCGCGAATGCGGGTACAAGTTTGATGCGTGGCAGGACGTTTCTTTTTATGAGTTGTTGATTTAAGAAAGAAAACCTGTGGTGCTCCGAGGGTTGGAGTTCACAGGTTTTTATGGCTTTTGTTGGTATTAATGATTGGTCTTAATGAAATAGCGACCACAGACATATCATCATGCAAGGGGGCTTCTCCAGCGAACCGGGTGACCTCGCCCAGAATTGATTCCGGTGTTTGTTTTCCTGAATGAAGCAATTCCCGGAGCTGAGCATAGCCGAAACATTCACCCTGATTATTTTCTTGCTCAATGATACCATCCGTGTAAATAACAATTTGCTTAATGTCTTCAAGAGGGATCTCAAGCTGAATAAGCTTGATTTGCTCATTTACACCGATCGGAAATGATGATGATTCCAGATAAGAAGCACCGTCCTCACGAACGATTGCAGGGGGTAGATGGCCCGCGCTGACATAGGTGAAACGATTTGCCTCAAAGTCCAGCAGTGCAACTCCGCAGGTAACAAAAAAGCCGTCTTTCGTAAGAGGATACATCGTTCGATTTAAGTCCTCGATAAAATGTTTGGGTGAAGTGATTTGCGAACCCTTTGCCCGAAAGTGACCGATAAATGTCGACATAAGTAAAGAGGCTGGAAGACCTTTTCCCAGAACATCGCCTATAAACACAACAACCTTATTTTCATTAATAGAAATAATGTCGTAGAAATCGCCTCCGATTTGTCGCACTGGCTTACTAAGACCCCAGCATGTAATACGCTGATTTTGAAATAATAGTGGAGGGATTAACTGGCTATGCAGGTTTTTGGCGAAATCAAGGTCGTCGTCAATTTCCTTGTATATTTTTTTGATTTTTTGTTGGACTAAATTATAGGAGGAGGTTAACATCCCAACTTCATCAAGGGTTGTGACCGGAATCGGTTTATGAACTTCATTGCGATCCTGCTGCTCAATTAGCGCCATTTGGTTGGAGACATGGGTTACATTTTCGATATGGTCAGAAATTAAGTTCCGTAAGAAAGCTATAAAAAATAAAAAGGGGATGCTCGTCATTAAAAGAAAATTTCCGGAACCGGTTTTGTTTCCATAAAATTCAAATACGATGTTGTTAATTAAATAAATAAGAAAGAGGAGAATTCCTGATAAGCTTACCGTTTTCTTAAATGTCAGATTCGAAGGTTTGGTAAGCAGCTTATTGTTGAACGCATGTAAACAAGGACGAAGAAGCTTGCGCATGAGCACGGATATGGTCAAGGAATACATATACACAATAGAGCAACTGGATATAAATTTGAGGAGTACAAAAACGATAGATTTCAAATTAAACGAAAGGATCAATACGATTTCATATAAGTATTTGCCGAGGATCAAAAAAGCACAGATGGCAAAGGACATACGTAAGAGGCGTTCCGGAAAGTGAATGATTACATGGTAAAGATTGGGGTTTGTGTCAGATGAAATATTACCGGTTACTGGGTCGATCTTTAATTCGGACAATGATTTGAATAAGGTGAGTTTTGTAAAAAGGTAAAGTGCACCTGATTCAATCGTAATTAATAGCAGCTGGGCTGGAAAATGGAACTGCAGTGCTTCTTTGATCGTGATTGAAGTAACCGCAATCGTTTGGAGCATATGGAAAATTAAAATAGCAGTTCCGGCTCCGAAATAAAGACGTATTGTTTTTTTACTTAGCTGCTTGATCTTATGTTGAATCATGTTAGTTACCTCTTTTTATAGATGTGACTGAACAATCTATGCTTTAACGAACCCTCTCAGGGATTCAAATCATATCCATTAATCCCAGTGCATGCAAAAAAAACTCGCTCAAGGCGAGTTTTTCTTCGTACGTCCCAGAAGGGATTCGAACCCCTGACCGACGGCTTAGAAGGCCGTTGCTCTATCCAGCTGAGCTACTGGGACATGTTATGAATACTTCTTTTGTCGAAGCAGAGACTATCTTAACACATGGAAAAAAAGAAATCAACCTGCAAAATTTGCAATTCTTCCTCAGTTAATGTACGGTTGGCACAAAGCCATTTTTATATCATCAAAAAGAATAAGTGGTGACTATGTCTAAAAACAACCTGATCTTATTTCCAAAGGCTCTCGATTATTATCAAATTGAATTAACCAAGATGCTTGAATCAGAGCGGTATCGGGAAGCTGCTGAGCTCCTGCGTTTCCTGATTGAATGCAAAAATGACGACGAACGGTTGAACTTGGAGTGGATGGCATTGCTGGAATGGCTCGGGACCGCATTTCCTTCTGCGTTAAAGCCATTGGCTGAAAGTGATGCTGAGCCGGAATCCGACGAAAGAGAAATGCTGCGCCGAATGCTGGCTGACAAGTCTCAACAAGACGATTCCTACGTAAATAAACTGATATACATGCTGGATTCTTCTTCCTTAGAAAAGCAGCTCATCGCTCTGGACCAGCTTGCGCATATTAAGCAAGAGGGGCTGGCCGATAAGCTTGTCGCTTGGCTTCGTCCGATTGAAGCGCATCCGTTTATTCAGTTTAAAATACTGCAAATTGCTGCCGAAGCCGGATTGGAAGGACCTCTTACCCTTCGCCGCGGAGACGAGCTGATTACGGTAGAAATTGAACGAACGCCGCTGCTCGATTCCCATTTTCCCAAATCGCTAATGGAAATTGTGCGGCGAGTGCAGCAGGTAAGCGGAATTCATGACCCAACGATTGCCTATTTCGCGGAGCAGACCTGGAGACAATATATTGCTTTTGTATACGGTACAAACGTATATGCTTTATTGTCTCACCTGGAGGATGCGGGGATTGATGCATGGGCGGCTGCGCTTCACTTAATACTCGCGGAAAGCGTGGCCGGAGAAGCGCCGCGGGATGAAATCCTGGAATACTATGGAGTTACGTCGGATTGCCGGCTCGAATTTGAAAATGCGTGTGTTGAACTGGGAAAATTTCTGCGTTCCCAAGCATAGGCGCCAGCCTTGACAGGAGCGTTTGGATTCAGAGCGTTTACATGTTATAATGATGTGGTTATAATGGCTACTAGGAACTTACCGGCATTGCCCAGTTGTGGGATTACATAGAGCCGTTAAAAATTCGGACAAGTTTATTGGTCAATATTTGGAGGGGAAAGCATAAAATGAAAGCAACATGGGAAGTAATAGAGAAGAATCAAGGGGTATTGGATATCGAGGTAGATTCCGCCAAAGTTAACGACGCTCTGGATCGTGCATTCCGGAAAGTCGCAACAAAGGTGAATGTACCAGGCTTCCGTAAGGGCAAAGTGCCACGCCAAATTTTCGAAGCAAAGTTCGGTGTAGAAAGCCTTTATCAGGACGCACTTGACATTCTTCTTCCAGAGGTTTACACGCAGGCTGTTAAAGAAGCAGGCATCGATCCAATCGATCGTCCGGAAATCGATATCGAGCAGTTCTCCAAGAACGAGCCTTTGAAGTTTAAGGCGAAGGTATTGGTTAAGCCGGAAGTTACGCTGGGACAGTACAAAGGATTGGAAGTTGAAGCACCAAGCAGCGAAGTGAGTGAAGAAGAAGTTCAGGAAGAGCTGAAGCGTCTACAAGACCGCCATGCGGAGCTGGTTGTTCTTGAAGAGGGTAAAGCTGAGAATGGCGATACTGTCGTAATCGATTTCGAAGGTTTTGTTGACGGTGTTGCGTTTGAAGGCGGTAAAGCTGAAAAGTATTCCTTGGAATTAGGCTCGGGCTCGTTCATTCCTGGATTTGAAGAGCAGGTTGTAGGCTTGGAAAAGGACGGGGAGAAAGACATCACAGTTACCTTCCCAGAAGAGTACCATTCCGAGGCTCTTGCCGGCAAAGAAGCTGTTTTCAAAATCAAGCTGCACGACATTAAGCGTAAAAATCTTCCAGAGCTCGACGACGAGTTTGCGAAAGACGTCAGCGAATTTGAAACGCTTGAAGCCTTCAAAGAAGATATCGTAAAGCGTTTGAAAGAGCGGAAAGAAAATGACAACAAGACGAAGCTGCAAAATGCAGTCCTCGATAAAGCATCCGCTAATGCGACTGTAGATGTGCCAGAGGTTATGATTGAAACGGAACTGGACGCTATGGTGCAGGAGTTTGGCAACCGTCTCCGCATGCAGGGAATGAACCTGGAGATGTACTACCAATACTCCGGTCAAGATGCCGCTGCTTTGCGCGAGCAAATGAGAGACGACGCATCGAAGCGTGTACTTAACAATCTTGTTCTTGAGACCATTGCAAAAGAAGAGAAGCTGTCCGTAACGGAAGAAGAAGTAACCAAATACTTGCAGCAGCTGGCTTCTAGCTACCGCCGTTCTGTAGAAGAGCTTCGTCAAATTTTCGAAGCGAACGGAAATATGGACACGGTGTACAATGATCTCCTCATGCAAAAAACCGTTGATTTCCTTGTGGGAAACAGCAAGCAAGTTTCAGCAGCCTAACCCGAAGCGAGAAAACATAAACGAGAAGGCACGTAGCATGTTAACACGTGCCTTCTTTTTTACCCTCAGTCCGATGGTTTGGCTGAAATGACAGAGCAAGTGGAAAGTGTTACAATGACCGTAAGATTGATTCTAAGAAGAAAAGAGGTTGGAGCATGAATCTTGTACCTATGGTCGTGGAGCAAACAAACCGGGGAGAGCGTTCCTACGATATTTACTCTCGGTTGCTGAAGGATCGGATTATTTTTCTCGGAAGCGAGATCAATGATGATGTTGCCAATCTCGTCATCGCGCAGCTATTGTTTTTAACGGCCGAAGATCCGGAAAAGGATATTCATCTTTATATTAACTCGCCAGGTGGCTCGGTTACCGCTGGAATGGGTATTTTCGATACCATGAGATTCATTAAGCCGGATGTATCGACGATTTGTGTAGGTATGGCAGCGAGCATGGGCTCAATTCTGCTTACAGCTGGTGCTAAAGGCAAGCGCTTTGCGCTTCCGAACAGTGAGGTTATGATCCATCAGCCGCTCGGCGGTGTTCGCGGTCAAGCGACGGACATCAAAATTCATGCGGACTGGATCATCAAAACGAAACAAAAGCTCACTGAAATTTACGTGGAAACGACTGGCCAAAACTACGAGAAAATCGAACGCGACATGGATCGGGATTTCTTCATGAGCGCAGATGAGGCAGTGGCTTACGGTCTAATCGATAAAGTAATTACGGCTACGGACTTGAAATAGAGGGGAGTGGCAGCATGTTCAAATTCAACGAAGAAAAGGGACAATTGAAGTGCTCGTTTTGCGGTAAAATGCAGGACCAAGTACGAAAGCTTGTAGCAGGTCCTGGTGTTTACATTTGTGACGAGTGTATCGAGCTTTGCACGGAAATCGTAGAGGAAGAGCTCGGAAATGATGAGGAGCTTGATCTGAAGGATGTTCCGAAACCGAAGGAAATTCGGGCTATTTTGGACCAATACGTTATCGGTCAGGAACAAGCGAAAAAATCGCTTTCCGTTGCGGTATATAACCATTACAAGCGTATTAATACACAATCCAAATCGGATGATGTAGAGCTTGCGAAAAGTAATATTATGCTTGTGGGGCCGACTGGCAGCGGTAAAACGCTTCTGGCGCAAACCCTAGCGAGAATTCTAAACGTTCCTTTTGCGATTGCTGACGCAACCTCTTTAACGGAAGCAGGGTATGTAGGCGAGGACGTTGAAAATATTTTACTGAAGCTGATCCAGGCGGCTGATTACGATGTAGAGAAAGCGGAACGTGGAATTATCTACATCGACGAAATCGATAAGGTTGCCCGTAAATCCGAGAACCCGTCGATTACTCGCGACGTATCGGGCGAAGGGGTACAGCAAGCGCTGCTGAAAATTCTGGAGGGTACGGTTGCCTCTGTTCCGCCGCAAGGTGGACGTAAGCATCCTCATCAGGAATTTATCCAAATTGATACTACCAACATCTTGTTCATTTGCGGCGGCGCATTTGACGGGTTGGAGCAAATCATTAAGCGCAGAATCGGTAAGAAAGTGATTGGCTTCAACAGTGAAGGCAACAAAAATGATCTGAAGCCGGGCGAGTTTTTATCCCTTGCACTTCCGGAAGATTTGCTGAAATTCGGTTTGATCCCGGAATTTGTAGGTCGTTTGCCGGTAATTACGACGTTGGAGCCGCTTGATGAGGAAGCGTTGATCCGGATCTTGTCCGAACCGAAAAATGCACTTGTTAAGCAGTACCAAAAGCTTCTTGAGCTTGATAGTGTAAGTTTAGAGTTCGAGAAGGAAGCTTTAGAGGCTATCGCCAAAGAAGCGATCAAGCGAAATACCGGCGCTCGTGGCTTGCGTGCAATCATTGAAAGCATCATGCTTGATGTGATGTATGAAGTGCCATCGCGTACCGACGTTGCAACTTGTGTCATCAGCAAAGAAACCGTGATGCAGAAGGTTATTCCGGAAATGAAGCTGAAGGATGACAAGAAGAATAAGAAAGAAGAATCCGCATAACCGAAACAGATAAACCGGCTCCATCACTTCTCTGCCGTTCTTGGCGGAGGGGTGATGGATGTTTGAGTTTCAGGGGAGAGGAACTTATCCATGTATCATCGTAAAGATACGAGACCCGTTAAGGTCGGTGACATCACCATAGGTGGAAGCGACACTGTCATTATTCAAAGCATGTGCACGACCAAGACGGCTGACGTGAAAGCGACCGTTGCAGAAATCCATCGCTTGGAGCAGGCGGGATGTCAAGTTGTCCGCGTAACCGTGAATAACGATGAAGCGGCCGCGGCAATTAAAGAAATTAAGAAAGAAATTTCTATCCCTTTAGTAGCCGATATTCACTTCGATCATCGTTTAGCATTGAAGGCCATTGAAAATGGTATTGATAAAGTTCGTATTAATCCCGGCAATATCGGTAAACGGGAACGCGTCGAAGCAGTTGTTAAAGCATGTAAGGAGCGGGGAATTCCGATCCGTATCGGGGTAAATGCCGGTTCTCTTGAGAAGCATTTGTTGGACAAGTACGGTTATCCGACTGCAGATGCGATGGTGGAAAGCGCATTGTTCCATATTGGCATTTTGGAAGAACTCGATTTTCAGGATATTATCGTATCCTTGAAAGCCTCCGACGTTCCGCTTGCCATCGCTGCGTATACGAAGGCGGCTTCCGCATTCAACTATCCTCTCCACCTTGGAATAACCGAGGCGGGAACTTTGTTTGCGGGGACCGTTAAAAGTGCAGCAGGCTTGGGTCCTTTGCTTCATATGGGGATTGGCTCAACGGTTCGTGTTTCATTGTCGGCTGATCCGGTTGAAGAAATTAAGGTTGCCCGTGAGCTCTTAAAGACGTACGGATTAATTGCTAATGCACCGACGCTCGTATCCTGTCCAACGTGCGGACGATTGGATATTGATCTATTCTCTGTTGCAAACGAAGTAGAAGCATATCTCGAACAAATCAAAGTACCGATTAAGGTCTCGGTTCTTGGCTGTGCGGTTAACGGCCCTGGAGAAGCACGTGAAGCGGATATCGGCATTGCCGGTGCGCGCGGGGAGGGACTGCTTTTCCGTTACGGTGAAATGATTCGCAAGGTGCCGGAGCATGAGCTTGTAAATGAGCTTAAGAAGGAAATAGACGCAATTGCAGCAGAATATGCTCGTTCCGGAACAATTCCGGGCAGAAAGCATTAATTTTATAAAGAACCGCCCTCATTGGATTGTTAAAATGATGCTGTGTTTAGGAATGTCCTTTGAAGGGCTCCTGTAACGGTCGTTTTATATCGTTGAAGGCGGTTTTTCTTTTGTGATGATAGTTTTTTAAAAAAGTTACAGTGCTTGATATCATTGTACTCTGGAAAACATTTGCTGTTGTGATTCGCAGATCGTTATGGTACATTATGAATCCGCCGCAGATGAGGCGGTCGCGAAAATCATGTTAGATAGCATTTATTGATTTTTGCGAAACGCATGGCGGTTGGGAAATATTACAACTTGCTTGAAATGAATAAGCGTGGTAAGATGTAATTCCTGTCGCCGAGAGCGACGGA
>NZ_WTLI01000059.1 GCF_011421635.1 Paenibacillus turpanensis | reverse complement strand
CAGGGTCCTGGGAGAGTAGGACGCCGCCAAGCACAAAAAACACATCAACATTTGTTGATGTGTTTTTTGTATTTACAAATTTTTTTTCGGAATTATGTATTCTACATTCTCGCCCACAGAGCAGCTTTCTAAAGAGATCGCTTATTCGTGCTTGCAGGTAATTTTTGCTATAATGGTAGAAGTGACTACTATTTATTTGGTAGATGAGGGAGGCAATAAAGAAATGAGTGTAACACCGGTATCGTTTTTTTCAGGAGCACTTTATGAACGGAAAACCTGCTTTGTGTACTTACCTCCTTCTTATGAAGAAACAGATCAGGCGTACCCTGTAATTTATTTATTGCATGGGATGTACGGTTCTGAATTGGACTGGAATTATAAGGGGAATGCAGGGCAAACCTTGGATCACATGATAAGTGAGCATCGGTTGCGTGAATGCATTGTTGTTATGCCAAGTGACGGTGGCTACGGACATGGTACTTATTATATGGATTGGTATGATGGAACGGGCAACTTTGAGGAATATTTGATTTCGGATCTGGTTCCTTTCATTGATAACAACTACCGCACCTTGAAAACCAGAGATACACGCGTAATTGCGGGATTATCCATGGGCGGATTTGGCGCTTTCCTATTATCGCTGCGAAATCCTGATCTGTTCGGAGCCGCTGCAAGCTTATCTGGAGCATTAGGCTCAGCCCAGCTTATGCCGCAGAAAGATTTTGATCGATCGGAATTCTCCAGGATTATTGGCCCAAGAAACGGAATTCATGCTATGGAGCATGATTTAAATGTGTTAACAGAAATGCGTATGCAGGATCCGCCTGAGGAACGGCCTTCCTTGTATTTTGATTGCGGTACGGAGGACTATTTGTATCCAATGAATGCAGCGTTCCGTAACCATCTGCAGCGCATTGGTTATACACATGAGTATCAAGAATTTTCAGGTCAACACGATTGGAACTACTGGACAAGCCATCTCCCGGATACACTAATGTACTTTGAAAGATATTTTTCTCTGCAAAATGGGAAATGAAGGTTATAAATATATGTTGCTTTTTATGTGTGGATTGTGATAATATACTCCTTGTCGCTGTCAGGAACAGCGGCAAGGATTTCTGAATATACCATAATGTAGCGATTGAACAGCCTAGTTTTGTATGGTATATTGGTCATCCGCAAAACAGCTGAAAGATTTCACGAAAGTCGATCAGCTCAAATAGGTTTGGTGGTGATGGAGGAAGGGAACCACGCGTACCCATCCCGAACACGAACGTTAAGCCTTTCAGCGCCAATGGTACTTGGACCGCAGGGTCCCGGAAGAGTAGGACGCCGCCAAGCTGACCGCATCATGCGGTTGAACTTAAAAATGAAGAGAAGATTACCATAAAGTGGCGGTTGCACAAGCAGCTGTATGGTGGTAAGATGAACTTCCCCGATTTTCGCGAGAGCGAAATATCGAG
>NZ_WTLI01000058.1 GCF_011421635.1 Paenibacillus turpanensis | reverse complement strand
AGCTGCAGGAGCCGCTTCCGGCTGCGCCGGGTTGAACGAGCCGAGAATTTGTTCTTTTTCCTCTGCCGTCAGTAAGTTCAGTTCGGCGATCTTCGCATCCGGACGGCTTACGATCGTTTCAAGCAGCTGCTCGTAATGTTTCGCCAGCCGTTCGATTGTCTCCCTTTTGTAGAGAGCCGTCGCATATTCGAAGCTGTAATCCAAGCCGCCGTTCTCCTCGCCCACATCCAGGCTGATATCAAACTTCGCGGTATCCAGTGCGCTCGGATAAGGAGTCAGGCGAAGCCCTTCCAGCTCAAATTCCTCGTTCTCCGTATTCTGCATCGTAAACAGCGTGTCGAAGAGCGGATTGCGGCTTAAATCACGGGTGACTTGCACCTTGTCCACCAATTCTTCGAACGGATAATTTTGATGCTCGAAGGCGTGGAGGGTCGTTTCTTTGACTTCGTTCAGGTATGACAGGAATGTCTTTTCCGAAGCAGGATAACTGCGGATAGCCAGCGTGTTTAAGAAAATCCCGATCAACAGCTGCACATCTCCATGATTCCTTCCGGCAATCGGCGTACCGACGATCACGTCTTCCTGACCTGAGTATTTATGCAAAAGGACGTTATACGCCGCAAGCAGAACCATAAACAGCGTCGTGCCCGTTTCCGAGGCCAGCTGCTTCAGGCCGTCGGTTTTCGAAGCGTCGAAGAAAAATTCCAGCGTTTGGCCTTCGTAGCTCTGCACTGCGGGACGTGGATAGTCCGTCGGCATTTCCAGCACCGGAAGCTCGCCTTGGAACATGTCCAGCCAATACGCCTCCTGACGCTGAAGCCGTTCCTTCTGCTCCTGCGAATGCTGCCAAACGGTGTAGTCTTTGTACTGAATGCGCAGAGGCTCCAATTGCTCGCCGCCGTACAAGCGGACGAATTCTTCAATAAAGATTTCCATCGAGACGCCGTCGGAAATAATATGATGCATGTCGTACATTAGAATATGGCGTTCCGGAGCCAGCTCTACAAGGCCTACCCTCAGCAGCGGAGGCTTCGCCAACTCGAACGGACGGACGAAATGGCGGACCGTCTCTTCGGCCTCTTGCTCATCCGCTCGATAGAACTCCACGGCAAAATTCACGTCCTGGTAAATCCGCTGCGATGCTTCGCCATCCACCATTTCGAAACCGGTGCGTAGTGTTTCATGCCGCGCCACGAGCTTACGGACCACTTCTTCGAACCTTGCCCGGTCCAAAGCACCCTCCAGCAGCATCGCTTCCGGCATGTTGTAGCTAAGCTCCGCGCCTTCCAGTTGATTCAGGATAAAGAGACGTTTTTGAGCAAAAGATTGCGGGTACATCTCTCGGTCATCCGCCACCGGAATGGCAACGAACGCCTGTTCATCCAGTCGGGATATGGCGGCCGCCATGCTCTCAATCGTGGAATGGCGGAACACGTCGCGCAGCGGCAGATCCACGTTCAACTCTTTATGAATCTTGCTGACCAGCGTCGTCGCCCGCAGGGAGTGT
>NZ_WTLI01000057.1 GCF_011421635.1 Paenibacillus turpanensis | reverse complement strand
CACAGCTCCAGCCGGCGAAGTAATGTCCTTCGAATTCCGAGTTTGCGAATATGAAATGGATCATGAAGCCTATGTGGACTTCCTTCTCCGGCATCATGATGATCTCCATTTACCATACCCTTTCGCAGTGAAGCTTGGTTTTATCAGCAGTCCTCTTTTTCTTGGCAAGGCGATACTCGCTATTAGTGAAGAATCCTACCAACTGGTCGGTGCGGCCGGATTCGGTTATGGCACAGGTTCCGGTAATTACGAGGATCAACACATTTGTCAGATTGAGGTTGCCTTTATTGAGAAAGAACTGCGGCGTACAACCTTATTTGTAAAGGGACTGCGAGTACTGGTGGATGCTATCCAAGCAGGCAATTCCGACGTCCGGCAAGTCCAATTTTGGGCACCCTCGGAACATAAAGATCTAAATCGGCTCTTTGCCAAATTCCTCGCTCTGCCTGGTTCTACCAAAACTATCGTGAATAACTTGGTGCTATATGCGCTCCCGTTCAATGAATTGAAAGCTTATTGTCATCATTTAGGGAGTCGGATGAAGTCAGAATCGGATTAGGAGGCTACCCGTTAATAAAGTAGCCGACCACAAAAGAGCTGCCGGTGCTTCTCCAGCAGCTCTTTTGTGTATTTCTTTTTGAACTTCCGTGCCCCAACGCGAACCATTCCACCGGTGTTTTTTACCCAACCCATGGCTACGAAGAATAAGGGAAGGGAAATATTTAGGCATCCGGTGGAACCCAAGCCTAGAGGAAGCAAATGATAAGGAAACAAGGGGTGTTTCCACCGTTAGTTCGCTTTTATGGTAAAAGTATTGGAGCTTTACCCCTAATTATTCTTAAAACTTTGTAAACGCTCAGCTGTCTCCGTTTGTTAACAGAACTGCAGCGTACGCTCCAGAAGGACATCGGATTAACAAGAGGGAGGACGACCATGGCAACGTACCATCACCTGTGTGTAACGGATGACGATCTGGCCAAAGCCAGTTTATTTTTACTATCCCATAAACGCGACTTGCACCCCTCCTATACTACCCTCGAGATGGTTACCCTCATCTATTCCTACTCGACTCAAGGCCGGCTGGTTAATGTCACCAATGACGAGCACCGCGTCGTGGGAGTAGCAGCCTATTACCACGGAACACCCGAGCAGGAATTTCAGGATAAGGATATTGCCTTGATAGATGTAGCTATTGCAGACAAGACGTACCGGGGGACCAACCTGTTCATCCGAGGTTTAAAATTTCTGGTAAAATCCATCATCGAGGGAGATCCGCAGGTCCGGGAGATCAGACTGGCAGCCTTAGCTGAAAACGATTATTTATGCAGGCTCTACGCCAAGTTTACTAAGGAACGTTACGAACGCATGGGTACCCACGGCAAAGAATTCGTATTTTGTGTGAAAGTTAACGAGTTGAAGGGTTTCCTAACAAGATTTTCACAGTTATAATTTAGGAAGAATTCTACTTTTAATGATATAGGAGGCGATCAAAATGTTCCCAGCAAAACCTGATCTCAAAGAAATCAAAAAAGGAAGCGGCTTTGGCAAAATCGT
>NZ_WTLI01000056.1 GCF_011421635.1 Paenibacillus turpanensis | reverse complement strand
CGATAGGAGATCGGTAGGATTGGCAGGCTGGTCAGCTCAGCTAGGTAGGCAGATCGATAGGCATGCAGGCAAGTGGTTTACATAACGCTGGTAAAAGGAGGTTTTGTGATGGATATCGATATGAAGGAAGATTCGGGCGAGCAGCAGTCGTACGTGGTGGCGGGCGCCGTGCTTCGCTGCAGCTGCGGGACGATGATGAATCGGTTGAAAATGCCGCTGAGCCACGGGGTGTATATCAAAGGCAAAGCGCAGATGAACATTATGGACTACCAGCCACAGCTCAATATTGCGCCGTTCGGGATGTGCGCCACCATTCAAAACCCGGCGGTGGATGCGGCGACGAAGGCGAACAATAACATTTTGACCATGATGCCCTGCACACCGATTGTCAGTATGCCTTGGGCGAACGGCAAAGAGGATCAGCTGGTGGACGGGCAGCCGGCGCTGATGAACAAATGCACGGCAACCTGCCAGTATAAAGGGATTATTACGATTGAGGATGACGGCCAAGACATGTAAGGCGAGCCGTCCGCCGAGATGGGAGAAGGGAGGATGCCCGTGAGAACGGCAGCCTTAAAAACACTTGGGGTACACGATATAAGCTTGATCTCGCCGTACGAGATTCAGACGCTGCAGCGGCTTGAGATTGTGAAGGCCGTCAATGAGCATGCCAAGCTGTATATCGAGGGGATCATCCCGGAAGAAATGAANACGAGATTCAGACGCTGCAGCGGCTTGAGATTGTGAAGGCCGTCAATGAGCATGCCAAGCTGTATATCGAGGGGATCATCCCGGAAGAAATGAAGGATTCCTATATTGAGCAGTCCAGCGAGGGGGATTTGCTGGAGGTGCAAATCCGGGAAGCCGACGGGCGTACAAAGACGCTGTTTCACGGGCTGGTCAGCCGGATTTCCGTGAGGTCGGTGCGGGGGATTTATTACCTGGAGCTGGAAGGGATTTCTCATACGAGCTTGCTGGATATCCGGCAGGTCAGCCGGTCGTTCCAGCATGAAGCGATGTCCTATTCGAGCCTGATCGAGCAGGTGATTGCCGATTATGACGGGTCAGACTGCCTGGATCATGCCTCCGGGACTTCCACCTTGGGCGGATTTACATTACAATATTTGGAGACGGACTGGCAATTTTTGAAGCGGATGGCTTCGCGATTTGGGGCGGTGCTGATCCCGGAGGCGTCGGCGTCTGCGCCGAAGTTTCATTTTGGGCTGCCTGACGGGAGGCTGTGGGAGCTGCCGAGCGAGCCGTTTGTCGTGGCGCGGAATGTATCGGAATACCTGCGCACGGAGGCGGTGGAAGGAGGAGCGGCGGAGGCGGATTTCACCAGCTACAGGGTGAATACGGAGCAGCTGTTCCAGCTCGGAGACAGAGTCATGTTTCAAGAAGGGGAGCTTACGGTAGCAGCTTCTACGGCGCGGTTAGAGGACGGCGTCTTGAGGTATGACTATGTGCTGGTTCCCGAGGAAGGCGTGCGCCAGCGGCGCTTGTACAACGAGGAGGTTACGGGGGCGGCGCTGCAGGGGAAAATCCTGCAGGTTAAAGGCTCG
>NZ_WTLI01000055.1 GCF_011421635.1 Paenibacillus turpanensis | reverse complement strand
TTTTTTTTGCATGAAAAATAAAAAAAGGACTTGACAAGCAGTTGGTAATGTGTGGCGAAGCCCCTTGAAAAAACGAGGAGGTTTCGCCAATGAATGAGTACGCGCTTTCGTTAAAACAAACGCTGACATCCCTCATACGAGAAATGTCAGCCGCGCCAGCACCTTATGTCAAAAACCCTGAAACAAATTTTACCCGCAAAAAGAAACTGCCCTTTGAAACGGTGATGGAACTCCTGATCTCAATGGGCGGCAACAGCATTTATAAGGAACTCCTGGAGTCGCAGGGCTATGACGTGAATACCGCAACCACATCTGCTTTTGTCCAACAGAGGAATAAAATCCTGCCGTCTGCCGTGGAATTCTTGTTTCACAAATTCACGAAATCTTACACGGATCTCAAGGACTACCGAGGGTATCGATTGCTTGCCATTGACGGCTCTGATTTACATATCGCAACGAACGCTGCAGACACGGATACCTATTTTCAAAGTCAACCGAACGCGAAAGGCTACAACCTTCTGCATTTGAACGCAGCTTATGATTTGTGCAACAGTCTTTACGTCGATGCCATTGTTCAGCCGCGGAGGTTGTGTAATGAGGGGAGGGCACTGGCAGCTATGGTTGACCGTTCGCCCATTGAAGGAAAAACCATTGTTACGGCCGATCGAGGTTATGAAAGCTACAACAATTTCGCGCATATTGAACGCAAAGGGTGGAACTTCGTTATACGGGTAAAAGATTTGGATTCCAATGGGATTCTTTCGGGCTTGCGGTTGCCCTCTGGCGGTGAGTTTGATATTGACGTTCGTCAGACACTCACCAAAAAACAAACCAATGAGGTCAAGGCTCATCCAGAGATTTACAAGTTTCTTCCTTTCAAAGCTACATTCGATTTTTTGGATTTGCGCGAGAATTTGTTCTACCCGATTTCCTTTCGGGTGGTTCGTTTCGTCCTGCCTAATGACGCTTATGAAACCGTCATTACGAATCTTTCTGCCGCTGATTTCCCGCCCGATGAAATCAGGTCTATTTATAACATGCGATGGGGCATTGAAACCTCTTTCAGGGCATTAAAGTACACCGTTGGCCTGACGAATTTTCACGCAAAAAAGCAAGAGTCCATCATTCAGGAGATTTTCGCAAAAATGATCATGTACAACTTTGCTGAAATGATTACCTCGCACGTAGTCATTTCCCAAATGGATAAACGGCACCCATACCAAGTCAACTTCACAGTCGCCGTTTACGTGTGCAGACAATTCCTGCGCTCAAGGAACGATGAACCCCCGCCCGATGTTGAAGCGCTGATTCGTAAGAACATTTTGCCGATTCGTCCCATTCACCAGGGGCAGAAGAATACGCGCAAAATCCGTTATAAATCAGCAGTAAGCTTCGTCTACAGAGTAGCATAAATCGTCTCCTATGAACATTTATAAAGCGGATTTTCCATCCGCTTAGTTTGCTGTGCTCTTTTTTCCTTGTCTGCACGAAAAAACGAACGGCACAGGGTTTCTCCCGTGCCGTTCACGATCGATTTTTATTTCTGGTCTCAGACAATGCGATTAACTTAATGACATTG
>NZ_WTLI01000054.1 GCF_011421635.1 Paenibacillus turpanensis | reverse complement strand
GCTTGTTCCCTTTTTTAAGAAAACATGCGTGGAAGGTTGTCATCACAATGTGGCACCTAAAATAAACTAACTTCGTCTGGGTTCTTTGTCTACTCTAGGCTGCGCTCTTGAAAATACTGTCGTGAGTCGAATGTTTTTCCGCAAGTGGCGAAAAAATTGGACTGGCCTTTCATTGCTAAAAATTATTTGGATATTAATTCAATTTTCGTTTTTGATGCATCCACACCTTCTATATTAGCTTCTAGAAGAATCATATTAGTGTGAACTTTACCTACTTCACATTTCAGTTGAGATAACCATTGTTTGAATATAAAATTTCCCTGCTTATCATAAAAATAAATATATAACTTATAATTATCATTATTAATCTCTTGATATTGTTTAACCTGAACTGTCATCCACGATCGATTGCCATGTGCAAATTCAAAATTACCCATTCCAATGATACCATCTGGGGTCTTAATTGTAAGGTCACGTTCATCCGCATAGTCAACATGGATTGTTGGTCCTTGAGGATGATCACCTACGTAGGTAACCGTCGCCCCTAAATGTTCAGAAATATAACGTAAAGGTACATACGCTGTATCTTTGTAGTTAAGTATTTCAATACCATCGGAGGAATTTATATCTCCGTTATTATTTATTCTTAATGTTGCATCCCATAGATATGCCTGTACCGTCGTTAATGCCTGATTTGCAAAACTTGTGGGTATTGCAATTGTTAACATTGCACCTATAACTCCACCCAAGAGATATTTTTTCATTTACTGAATGTGCCTCCATAAAAAGGATTTATTTGTTATTTTATACGCTTATAAACAATTAAATATTTCGCATATGGATTAGGCACATAGGGATAAAAAACTTTCGTGTGGGTAATTTAGGAATGCCGTGTCAAAATCGCACTAAATTATTTAACCGATCTTATTCTCAGAATAGAACCATGCTATAATAAATGGGTTGCTTTAGACTTGATCTAAAAGTACTACTAAGATATATATTGTTGTCCAGACCAGGAGGACTCCATGAGCAAAAAAATAGCTAGCGAAAAAGACTTTCATAATAAAGTATTTGGTGGTGACAACACTGCTAGGGAACTAGCAAACGAAAAGTTTTACTCCATAACCGGATCATTAATTGATTACTATAGGAATAAACTCCTTAACGGGATCAGGAATACTCGGGTCCTTGAATATGGGTGTGGACTGAGTTCTTATTCTTTTCTTTTGGCTAGGGAAGGAGCGGCCTTTGTACGGGGAATCGATATATCGGATGTCGCTGTAGAGAAGGCCAATCTGAGAGCTCAACAAGAAGGACTTGCCGATAAAATGGAGTTCTTAGTTATGGATGCCGAGAAGCTGGAGTTCCCAAATGACTCATTTGACTTAATATGCGGAAATGGAATCCTGCACCATCTGGATCTACAAAAATCGTACAAGGAATTATCACGAACGCTTACAGCAGACGGTAAGGCCATATTTACGGAGCCGTTGGGGCATAATCCGCTTATTAATTGGTATCGGAATCGAACACCCCATATTCGTACGGAAGACGAGCACCCGTTAATGGTGCAAGACATTGAATTAGCTAAGGAGTATTTCAGCAAAATAGAAACGAGATATTATTTTTTAGCAACCCTGGCACTGAGTCCTTTTCGGAAGTCTAAGTGGTTTCATAAAATGGTTAAGGTTTGC
>NZ_WTLI01000053.1 GCF_011421635.1 Paenibacillus turpanensis | reverse complement strand
GCTAATCATGGCGCGGGTTTTCCGGTTTTGGAGTCCGCGCCTTTAGTACATTAAGTCTAAATATTTTACTTGTCCAATTGTAACGATCTTTTTGAGCCAGGTTTGAATGAAGTGTTACTTCATTCTTCTCATGTTGAACACGATAAGACCTAATCCCCCAAGTATCATTAGTAAGATACCTATAATTTTGTAAGACCAGATTTCCGAGTTAAGTGCTACTTCCTTAATTTCGACTGGCGCTATCCCCTTCTTTAAATAAAGATCTAAAGAATAGTAACTTTTAACTATCCCCCATTCCGTGCTTTTGATAATATAGAGAATTCCGGTTAAAAATGAAACTATTGAAAACACAATGGGTATTATTCTCCACTTTGAATAAAAAATCTCCACTGGAAGGCACCCCTTTCTTTTAATTTAAAAGCAGCACATACAGTGCTGCTTTTATTTTATAATATTCCCTTTAGATTACCAACCAGTCGTATCTTGCCACCAGTGATAAATACCTTTTGGCTCTTGAAACCAAAAACTCCCTATAAAGTCGTCGTAAATAAGGTCATCTTCCCAAAGATCAAATTCGTAATGATCTTTTAGTGGAGCAAAATAAAAAGAGTATGTTTTACCCGATGGCACTTCTACTGGCCCAACTTTAGTAGTAAATGTTTGCCCCACAATCCATTTAGCACCCAACTTGGCAGCTATCTTCGAACCATCCACCCCTGCTTCGGATGATAGCTCCGTACTTATCTCAGAAGACATTGTATTAGATATATCTGCTGAGTATTTATTAGGTCCAGCGATTCGGTCAGTGCGGAATGTGTTCCCTCCTACCTCTTCATGTGTAATGTTTTCCAAATAGTACTCTGCAGCAGCAGTGGTAAACTCGCCAAATTCACTCGACTCGGGAATACCAAATTCAATAATTTTAACTGCACCTTTAATGCTCTTAGGGTCTTGGCCGTAGGACATTGCTAGCTTCTCGATTTCTTCTTCAGTTAGTTGTTGAATAACTTGCTTTTTTTCGTAGTTCTTATCTGGTTTATTTACAGTATGCGCTGCACCAAATACAGTACTAAATGTAAATAAACTTAAAGCCACCGACAGAAAAATTGATAATTTCACTTTTAACTTCATAAAATATTTCTCCTATTTTTGTATAATAACAATAAATACTATAACAATAATGTTTAAAATGTAAATAATAGGATTGTTATTCTGCTAGAAATAAATTTATAATGTGGATTATTTCTAAAAAATATAAAAATAGGAAACAAAAACTCGTGCTCAATCTGTAACAGTTTTAGAGAGTGTATTAATTGCAAACGCCGAACAAAAATTATTTGAAAAACAGCAATTGCCCAAGCTGAGTTAGAGTTTAAGTAGAATAAACATCTTTACCGTAATGCCGGGTTACTCGGTGGTGAGCAGCGGAGGGAGGAAGGAGTAAAGAAATGCGGCCCTTCTAATCTTGTGGTCGAAACTCCAGTTGAAGGGTGTAAAGGTAAAGTTGATAGAATCGTAGCTATTGCTTAGGCAATGACCGACTAACGACACACCGCACCTTCAGATGGTCTACCGATACTTCAACCGTCATGAAGAGAATACTTAATACTTGGGGGGATTGTACTTAGCAATATATAAAAACAAAGCTTAAATAGCATTGTCCTTGTTGGTGCTTAGAGAAACTCACTACAACGCATTCGTAATGCGTAGGTCGGGGGTTCG
>NZ_WTLI01000052.1 GCF_011421635.1 Paenibacillus turpanensis | reverse complement strand
AGCTGCAGGAGCCGCTTCCGGCTGCGCCGGGTTAAACGCACCAAGAATTTGCTCTTTTTCCGCCGCTGTCAAAATGCACAGTTCGGCAATAGTCGCCGACGGGTTGCGGAGAATGGATTCAAGCAGCTGCAAGTAGTGCGCGGCCAATTTCTCCACCGTTTCGGCTTTATAAAGAGCAGTGGCGTATTCAAACAGATATTCCAAGCCTTCCTCGATCTCCGTGACGTCCAGGCTGAGATCGAATTTAGAAACAATTTCTTCGCTAGCATACGTCGACAAATGAAGACCCGAAAGCTGGAATTCCAAATTCTCGGTATTTTGTAAAGCAAACATCGTATCGAACAGCGGATTGCGGCTTAAATCGCGAGCCACGTTCACCTTCTCCACCAGTTCCTCAAACGGATAGTTCTGATGTTCAAATGCCCCCAGCGTCGTTTCCTTGATTTCCTTCAAGTAGTCAAGGAACGTCTTACTGGCAGCCGGATAACTGCGGATGGCCAGGGTATTGACGAACATCCCGATCAGCGGCTGAACGTCGCTATGATTTCTTCCCGCAATCGGCGTACCGACCACCACGTCTTCTTGTCCTGTATATTTATGCAATAATATTGTATAACCAGCAAGCAGAACCATGTAAAGCGTTGCGCCGTTCTCGGCTGCAAGCCGTTTCAGACCCTCGCTTTTCTCGCTATGCATAAACAGTTGCAGCGTGCGGCCCTCGTAGCTCTGCATAGCCGGGCGCGGATAATCCGTCGGCAATTCCAAAACCGGCAGCTCTCCTCGGAACATATTGAGCCAGTAGGCTTCCTGCTTGGCAAGCTGAGCTTTCTGCTCGTCTGATTGCTGCCATACCGCATAATCTTTGTACTGAATGCGTAGCGGCTCCAACTGCTCCCCGCTGTACAAGCGGACGAACTCTTCGATCAGTACGTCAATCGAAACTCCGTCAGATACGATATGATGCATATCGAACATCAGAATGTGCCGGTCCGGCGCCAGTTCGGCAAGGCCTACCCGCAGAAGCGGCGGCTTCGCGAGATCAAACGGACGAACGAATTGGCGCACCGTTTCTTCCGCCTGCTCCCCGCTAATCTGCACATATTCCACCTGGAATTCGGCTTTTTCGTAAATCCGCTGAACCGCTTCGCCTTTTACCATCTCAAAGCCGGTACGCAGCGTTTCATGACGAGCTACGAGCCCGCGGAACGCTTCTTCAAATCGCTGCCGGTCGAGCTCCCCTTCGAGCAGCATAGCTCCCGGTATGTTATAGCTAAGCTCGGCTCCTTCCAGCTGGTTCAAGATATAGAGACGTTTCTGAGCGGAAGAAAGCGGATAATACTCGCTAGGTTCCGCAGCCGGAATAGCGGTAAACGAGCCGGTCTCAAGCCGCTCCATAGCCGCGGCCATTTCCTCAACCGTCGAGTAGCGGAATACGTCGCGAAGCGGGAATTGGGCGCCTAGCTCCTTATGCACTTTGCTGACCAGCGTCGTCGCCCGCAGGGAGTGTCCGCCGAGGTCGAAGAAGTTGTCCGTTATGCCTACCGCCTGCTCCCGAACCAATACATCCTGCCAAATGGCGGCCAGTCTCGCCTCTAGTTCGGTTCGCGGCGCCACGTATTCGCGGCCTCCGCCTGCTCCCACTTCCGGCGCCGGCAGCGCCTTCCGGTCGATTTTTCCGTTCGGCGTCAGAGGCAAGCGCTCCAGTTCCACAAAGTACGACGGGATCATGTACCCCGGCAGCTCGCTGGCAATCGCCCGCTTCAAGTCCGCCGCCATCAAGCCTTCTTCCGCTGTATAATAAGCGCACAAAGCTTTCTGACCTTCTTGATCTTCCCTGACGACGACAACCGCTTCCTTCACGCCGCCTACACTCAGCAGCTTCGCTTCGATTTCGCCCGTCTCGATCCGGTAACCCCGGATTTTCGCCTGATTGTCGATCCGGCCGATGAAGTCCACGTTCCCGTCTTCC
>NZ_WTLI01000051.1 GCF_011421635.1 Paenibacillus turpanensis | reverse complement strand
CTTGTGAGTGGGCTCTCCTTTTTGATTCACCAGTAATTGCAGATAACGTTCTTGCATTCACGAACTCCCGAAGGGAGTTGTCGCAGCATCAGCTTCTTCGAACCCACGTCTGCGACCGAGGGCGTTAGCCCGATGCGTGAATGCGGTGTTATCAGAAGTTTCCCGCCTCTTTGAATAAGCTACAGGTTAATTGTTTTTATTAAATCCTCAATAAAATAGGATATTCCAGCGTTAATTACTGCTAAGGTGATTATTGATAATACAATAGAATTACTATTTATGAAATCATTATTAATGAAAGATAACCATTTCCATCTCACATTAACCTCACGGACGTTAAGAAAAAAATCATTTAATTCTAAGAGCACTTCGAAATAAACAAAGAAAAAGACTGAAAAGAGTACCCAAACGTTCTGTGTTAGTTTATCTACTACTGAAAATTGAATAATCACGACAACCCAAGCAGTGAATAAGATTTTAAAAAAAGACTTGGTGAAATAAGCAAAAAACCTAAGGTGTCCTGATCCGACCATAATAAAAAAACCAATTGCTGCAATATTAACGGTAATGATCGGGGCCAAAACTCCCATTAACTCCGTACCATTTAAAGCTCTTACCCATAAAACCATTGAAAGTAAATAGATGAAGAAGGTAAGTCCAATAGATATTAACAACTTTGGACCTACTAAAATCATTTTTCTAATTTCTCTTCGTTTTCTCTCATTTTTTTGAGTTCTAGTTTCCATCAACTCACTCCTGGTTTTGGGGAATTTCTGATAACGTTGTTCTATTCACGAACCCTCACTGGCTTAAGGGGCGCCAGCCCCGGGTCCGACGGACTTAGCCAGTGCAGGGTTGTCTGCTGATTCCGCTTCTTCGAAATGCCTCTGCATACCAAGGGCCGTTAGGCCCGCAGCGTGAATACGGTGTTAGCCGAAGTACTTGCCTTCCCTGGATTATCCATCGAAATATTTATGTTTCTTGTTCTTATATAAGATTCTGCCGAATTCTTCTGTTGGTGGTATTATACGAATTATTCTGTTTGCTGCTATTGATTTCGTTAGTACTATCTGGTAATCCTCTAGAATATATTCCATAAAATTAGCATCAGTCAGTGTTTCCTTATACAATTCAGGTCTCTTTTGTAGTTCTTCCCTACCAAGTTTTATATAATCAATGTCATTTCGTAACCATTCGGTCGTGCGTAAGATACTTCTTTCTCCAATTCGCCAAATTATTGTATTTTGTATTTCAATTCCAAGTTGTGCTAGTGTCTTTATAGACTTCATAAAATTATCTTTTGTTGTGGCTCCCATGAAATGGCCAAAGTATGCTGGCAAGTCTTGTTCTTCAACTCTAAATATAAAGCCATTGTATCTTTTCCCATCTCGCCTAAACCTTTTTAGCGCTTTCATCCACCATCTATCTAAAGAAAGGTGTCCTGTTAATGGGAAACAGTACACCCCGTTTTGACCTTTTTTAATTCCGTTTTTAATAATATTTTTTGAATTGTTTACTGGAGACCAGTGAACGACAAGCATAAGGTCAACTCCTGGATTATAAATTTCTTGCAAGTATTTCGGCTAACGTTCTTGCATTCACGAACCCGCCAGGGTTGTCCGCTGATTCATCTTCCTCGAAAATGCCTCTCGCGGACCAAGGGCCGACTTCCTCGATCTTCTTCTCCGCCAGCCCGCAGCGCGAATGCTGTGTTATGCGACGTTACCCGCTTCCCCGAAAATGCCCAAGAAATCGTCTATTTGTTCTTTTCGCTTTTCATTGTTCATATATGGTTGGGTTTCATCCGATTCTTCTTAAGGTGGCGCAAAAGGGCGGAAATGCCGATTCGTTCAAGGGAGGGTAAACTAACCTTCCTTGTTTTTTGGCATTTCGTTTTCCTAGCCCTTTTTGTGCCTTTTGATCGGATGAACACTTTCCAAACCATATGTAACAATGAAAACGATACGTATACACAAATAGACGATTTCTTAAGGAATCCTTCATCATCAAACCAATTGTCTATCCGATGAATCCAAGCTGCGCGTATCGATTCATCCTTCTTCTTCGAAATTTACCCTCGCTTACAATTGGTTCTTGATGATTTGATTCCTTGTGGGCTTCTTCTCTTTGTTCACGGGTAATGTCGTATAACGTTCTTGCATTCACGAACCCCGCCAGGGG
>NZ_WTLI01000050.1 GCF_011421635.1 Paenibacillus turpanensis | reverse complement strand
AGCTCATGCTCCGTGTCTCCCTTCGGCGGCCCGATCCGCTACGGCCCACATGCTATTCTCATCGTTCGCCTTTGATTTTGTGCATGCAAAAAAGCTCATTCCAACCATTGTTCAAGTTGAAAAGAGCTTTGAAAGTTTATTAAGTGCATTATTTGTTTAGTGATAGTTTTCTTGGTTGATTGTACGAGCTTATTCTTAGGATTATACATGGTTTAAAAAACTTCCACATTGGAAAATTGAGAAAGTAGCAGTCCCATTAATAAGGAGGACTTTAGACGGTGGGTGGTAACGAAGCCAAGCTAATTCAGCTTTTCTTCCCGCACTAATTTTAAGCCGAATCGGGGATTGCATCCAAATAGTGCTATGGGATGCGAGAATTTAATCATATCCATTCGGGGGTTACCGATATTATCTAGGCTGTATGTGTTATTGTTTAAGTGGGGTCTTCTCAATAATTTTGTGTAAACTCATTTATAGGGAACTCCCCCGGGGAGGGGGAGTTGGCCTACATACCGTAAATGTTGACCGACCCTGAGAATTCCCTAAAAATAATTGCTGCAATAACCGTGAATCTACGTTAATCTGGTTTTGAGCCATTTCATAACACCTCGTGTACTTAGGATATTGTCTCGACAACACTATTCTAACTGAGGGCTATGAATATGGCTCTTTTCTTTTTATGAACCTACCATTTTACACACAATTATACGGACTCAATATGATGGACAGATTTAACTTACCTACCAGTCCTTAAGTTTTAAAGCATTTAAGATACTTGCTATCCTCATCCTCGAAACATCGACCTTCTGATTTTTTATTAGCTATGCTAAAGAACTCTTTTGCTAATTCTACATCACCCAATTCAAAAGCAACTTTCCCTGACATAAATTCCTTTTTACCTGTATCTTTTCGTGCAAATCCTGTTAAATAGATTTTATCCGACCATTCTTTTGCCTTTTTAAAATCTTTTATAACAAAGCAGGTGTCAATAATATCCTTCACTAAATGAAAGCTTTCTTCACTATAAATACCTTTCGGTTCAGGCAATAAACCCCATGCTTCTTCCAGAGTTATTATAGAATCATTATGTTTACCATTTTCAAATTGATCATTACTTTTTTTAATGAGGGACTCAAACTTCTCTTTTATAGGTGATTGTAAGATAGCCATATTTCTCCTCCTCAAATAATATCTTTAATTATTTTAATATACTTATCATCTTCCCCGTCAAATATCTTGTAACCTTCCAACATATAAGCCTTTAATAGGTATTCCTTTGCCTTATTCAACTCCCCACACTCAAATAAACTCTCTCCAAGTCTCAATAGAATTAACGGATTTGAAATGCCATCTGGGCAATTAAGAGCATTAAAAAAATTACTCTTTGCCATTTCATAATCATCATTGAGAAAATAAGCATCTCCTAATGCTGTATAAATCCAAGTACTTGCTTCCCAATCAATCTTCGGTGATGGCACTAATTCTAAGGCCGTGGAATACTTCTCTATCGCCCTATTAAATTCTCCCTCATCAATTAGGGAATCTCCCTCTTCGCATAACTTAATAATCTGAGCATGAATTCCATCATCTAGTTCCAAAGATTTCTACCTCCAATTATTTGGTTGGTGGCAAATAGTTTTCACCTAACTTTGCACCTGCTGAGCGATTCAGACTATAGTGATCTAATACATAATTATCCGAGTTTAACATCCATTCCCTTACTTCCTTTGACTTTGCTCCATAATGTCTACCAGTACTATTCCACCATGAGACAGCATCGGTTAAATGGGCCATATCTGCCTCACTAAGATCATGCCATTCTCCTTCACTATCCATAAATTCTGTTTTACCACTACGTGTTGTCCTAATTTTTGGAGGGATCTCATTCTTCATTCTCTCTATTACTTCACGTCCAGTACGTGATTTCTTGCCTGGTGTTCTTCCTAGATATTGTTCCCTTAACTTTTTAGCCTTTTTAGCTTTCTGTTTTTTTGCGGCTTTCTCCGCAATCTCCTCAGCAGTTTCACCCGTACCCTCAGGCTTCTTATTCCCATCTGAACCAGATTTCTGCGGGTCAACCTGGCCATTCTTCTTCCGATCTTCTTCCTGTTCATTCTTCTTGCGCTTTTCATCTTCATCGCGCCTATCATCATCACGGCGACCGTTGTTACCGCTGGCAAACCCATCGTTATTGCCATCACGGCCCTTACCCTTGCCGCTGCCACCAGAGATAATGGTTGCCATCATACTAGCAGCAAACTGCATGTTTTGCGGGATCAAATCGGAGCTTAGCAATTCCGATGCGACCTCATCAAAGGCCATATCTCCGAGGAAGTTCATCCCCATCTTCATGCCGAGGTTCGCGAATTGCAGC
>NZ_WTLI01000005.1 GCF_011421635.1 Paenibacillus turpanensis | reverse complement strand
AAGCCGCAGCGAAAGCGAGTCTGAATAGGGCGAATTAGTTCGTGGACGTAGGCCCGAAACCGTGTGATCTACCCCTGTCCAGGGTGAAGGTGCGGTAACACGCACTGGAGGCCCGAACTCACTAGCGTTGAAAAGCTAGGGGATGAGGTGGGGGTAGGGGAGAAATTCCAATCGAACTCGGAGATAGCTGGTTCTCCCCGAAATAGCTTTAGGGCTAGCCTCGGGTGCCAGTCGTGGAGGTAGAGCTACTTTTTGGGTGCGGGGCCCGCCAAGGGTTACCAAGTTCAGAAAAACTCCGAATGCCACAGACTGTCAGGCCCGGGAGTCAGACGGTGAGTGCTAAGATCCATCGTCAAGAGGGAAACAGCCCAGACCATCAGCTAAGGTCCCCAAGTGCGTGTTAAGTGGGAAAGGATGTGGAGTTGCACAGACAACCAGGATGTTGGCTTAGAAGCAGCCACCATTGAAAGAGTGCGTAATAGCTCACTGGTCGAGTGACTCTGCGCCGAAAATGTAACGGNATCTTTATGTCGAGAATGGAACCGTTGTAGTTGATGTGGATGGCGCCTTAGCTTTAGATCGCCATTTCACGATGGATGCGGGGACGTTAACGCTTGCAATGGATGATGACAGCAGTCAAATTACGGTTGATGGAAGCCTGCATCTTGATGGTGGAGTTTTAAACTTAGATTTCTCTGACTATAAGATCGAAGGCTCCAAGAACATTACCCTTATTACTGCAAATACGATTTTAGGAGAATTTGACAGTGTGATCGCTGATGGTTACGAAGTTACTCTCACTTATGAGAAAAACCGTATCATTGCGCATGTAAAAGCAAAATAAGCATTACGTTTCAGTTCATATGAATGACAAACTCCCTTGTTTCTATTCGAAGCAGGGGAGTTTGTGCATTTTTAAAATGACTCCCATGCCAACGTGTGTTACAATTACTAACGTTCGTAACACAATTATACATAGAATAGTGGGTAGGAGTGGTGAGTCGGTTGATCAAGCATCGAATTCCTTTGATTTTGATCTGTACGATTATAATTTCTCTTGTTTTATCGGGCTGTTTTTCCAAGCAGGGCGGGGAGCAGCCGCCAGCTGCAAAGGATGAGCTCATGCTCGCCGTCGGTTCCGAGCCGGAAACCGGCTTTGATCCGACAACAGGCTGGGGGCGCTACGGCTCGCCTTTATTTCAGAGCACGCTGCTCAAGCGCGATCATAACTTGAAGATCGTTAACGATCTGGGGGAGGGTTACGAGGTCAGTCAGGACGGTAGGGTGTGGACCGTCAAGCTGCGCAAGGATGCGTTGTTCTCTGATGGAAAGCCCTTAACTTCAGCGGATGTAGTATACACGTTCCAAGCGGCGGCCCAAAGCGGCTCGACGATTGATTTGAGCAACCTTCAGCTTGTGGAAGCACAAGACGAGCATTCTGTCACATTTACGCTGAAGGAGCCGCAATCCACCTTCCTGCAAATGCTGGTCAGCACAGGCATCGTACCGAAGCATGCACACGGCAAGCAGTACGCGCAGCAGCCAATTGGCTCGGGACCGTATAAGCTAGTGCAGTGGGACAAAGGCCAGCAGCTTATTGTTGAGGCGAACCCGAATTACTACGGCACAAAACCATTTTTCCAGAAGATTACGTTCCTATTCTTAAGTGAAGACGCTGCTTATGCAGCCGCGAAGGCAGGCAAGGTCGATGTGGCGTACATCCCCGCCTCGTTCAGCAAGCAGCAGGTGCCCGGCATGAAGCTGGAGGCCGTGCAGACCGTCGACAACCGTGGAATTATGTTCCCGGTTACGCCCGAAGGAGAGCGCACGGAAGAAGGCCATCCAATCGGTAACAAGGTTACGTCCGATCCGGCCATTCGGAAAGCGGTCAATATCGCGATTGACCGGGAGCAGCTGGTGCAGGGTCTGTTGGAGGGTTATGGAACGCCGGCCTACACCGTCAATGACGGTCTCCCGTGGTATAACCCGGAGGCAGCCGTGAAGGACGGAGATATCGAAGGCGCGAAAAAGCTGCTCCGCGATGCCGGATGGAGCGACACGAATGGGGACGGCATCGTAGAGAAAGGCAACCTGCAGGCGGAATTTATGCTGCTTTATCCTTCAAGCGATACGATCCGCCAGTCGTTGGCGATCGCCGCCGCAGACCTGATCAAGGAAATCGGCATCCGCATTCGTGTTGAGGGAAAAAGCTGGGATGAGCTGGAGAAGCTGATGCATTCAAACGCTGTGCTTTTCGGCTGGGGCAGCCATGACCCGCTGGAAATGTATAACCTTTACCACAGCAAATACGCTGGGGCGGAGTACTACAATCCGGGCTATTACAACAATGTGAAGGTCGACGAATACATGGATCGAGCGTTACGGGCTCGGAGCGAGGAGGAAGCCAATAACTGGTGGAAAAAGGCTCAATGGGATGGTGAAACGGGTCTAAGTGCGAAAGGCGACGCACCTTGGGCGTGGCTGGTGAACCTGAACCACTTGTATCTCGTTCGTGAAAATTTAAGCATCGGCAAGCAAAAGATTCATCCTCACGGTCACGGCTGGCCGGTGACGGACAACATCGAAGAATGGAAGTGGATCGAATAGCTTCTAATCCTGGTGGATGAAGGATCAATGAAGCTATCACCAAAAATCATTGCAGAGCAAGGCAGGGAAGCTTACTATAACTCTACTTTGTGAGCGTGCGGATACGAACTCCGTAAGGAGAATTTATATCAATGTCACTGTTATTATCAAATCTATCCTTCCTATTGAAAAAGGGCATCAAGCTCGTAGTTCTGCTAATTGCAGTCAGCGCGGTTTCATTTATGCTGCTGAATGCTTCTCCAATTGATCCAGTTCAGGCGTACATCGGTGCCGACATGCTGCATGTCAGTGCCGAGCAGCGTGCGCAAATCGCCGAATATTGGGGGCTGAACGATCCGCCGCTGCAGCGGTATGGCAAATGGCTTTCCGCCGTGCTGCACGGGGATCTAGGTACCTCCATGATGTACCGCGCGCCGGTAGCTGAGGTAATCGGCGAACGGTTTTTGCATTCCTTTGCGTTAATGAGCGCGGCTTGGTTTCTGTCGGGTATCATCGGTTTCAGCGCGGGCTCTCTTGCTGCCATGAAGCAGGGCACATGGATCGATCGTCTGATCAAATGGTACTGCTATACGTTGGCATCGACTCCGGCGTTTTGGCTTGGATTACTGCTGCTGATCGTATTTTCCGTATGGCTGGGATGGTTTCCGATTGGCATGGGGGTGCCGGCCGGGGTGCTGGCGGAGCAGGTGACGCTGCTGGATCATCTTCGCCATATGGTGCTTCCCGCGCTTACACTGAGTATTGTCGGTATTTCCGCAGTGGCGCTTCATACCCGCGAAAAGCTTATTGAGGTGTTGAACAGCGACTACGTCGTGTTTGCGAGGGCGAAAGGGGAGCACGGCTTTCGCTTGTATTGGCGGCACGGCCTGCGTAATATCGCGCTGCCGGCCATTACACTCCAGTTCGCCTCCTTTAGCGAACTGTTTGGCGGCGCGGTGCTGGCGGAGCAGGTGTTTTCGTATCCGGGCCTTGGGCAGGCGTCCGTGGAGGCTGGTCTTCGCGGCGACGTTCCGCTTTTGCTCGGGATTGTCCTTTTTAGCGCAGCTTTCGTGTACACCGGGAATGCTGTAGCTGAACTGCTGTACCGCCTCGTCGATCCGAGGACACGGAAGGGCGGTGGGTTATGAACCGCAGACTTCAGACGGTAGGGTACGGCATACTATGCGTCGTTATTTTGCTCGGTATCGTTTTGACCGGATGGCTGACGAGCAGCGAGGCGATCGCAACGCATCTTGACCAGCGTAATTTGGCGCCTTCGTTGGCGCATCCCTTCGGTACGGATTGGCTGGGTCGAGATATGTTTACCCGCACCGCCAAGGGACTGCTGCTTAGCATAGGCGTCGGCGTAATGGCAGCCGCGTCGAGCTCGGTGATTGCGTTAGCGCTTGGGGCGGCGGCCGGAGCTCTCGGCGGAGCTGTCGACCGCATCATCCGTTGGGTGATGGACCTTTTTCTGAGTGTGCCGCATCTCATTAGCTTGATCTTGATTTCGTTTATCGCAGGAGGCGGGGTGCGCGGAATCGTGCTGGGCATCGCGTTTACGCATTGGCCCAGCTTATCCCGGCTCATTCGAGCGGAGATTTTGCAGCTTCGCTCGGCGGAATACGTTCAGGCTTCCCGCAGGCTCGGGCGGTCGCGCTGGTGGGTTGTCAGCCGCCATATGCTGCCGCATGTCGCGCCGCAGTTTGCCATCGGACTGCTGTTAATTTTCCCGCATGCGATCCTGCATGAAGCGGCGCTTACTTTTCTTGGCATGGGCCTATCGCCGCATCAGCCGGCTATCGGCGTCATTTTGTCGGAATCGATGCGTTACTTATCAACGGGGATGTGGTGGCTCGCCTTTTTCCCTGGACTTTGCCTGCTGCTGGTCGTCCGTCTGTTTGATAGGATCGGGGAAAATGTGAGGCGGCTCGCGGATCCGCGACAATCGCATGAATAGAAGTAGGAGGGTGATCAGATGAGCGGTAGAAATGTAGAAGCAGCGGGGCTGCCCCTCCTTTCTATAGAAGATCTGTCCATATCTTTCAACCAGTATCGTGGCTGGTTTCGTCAAGAAAAGGTGCAGCCGATTCATGGGCTGCATTTGCAGCTGAGGGCGGGGGAGGTTGTCGCCGTGGTGGGCTCCAGCGGCTCCGGCAAAAGCCTGCTGGCTCACGCGATCCTCGGAATTTTGCCGGGCAACGCAGAGGTTCGCGGGTCAATGCGCTTCGACGGCCGCGAGCTGTCGCCTGAGCTGCAAGCGAAGCTGCGCGGACGGCAGCTTGCCCTTGTGCCGCAATCGGTCAATTATCTCGACCCGCTGATGCAGGTCGGCAAGCAGGTGCAGGCGGCCGTGAAGGGAGGCGACGCTGTGCGCAAGCAGCGGGAGGCGTTTCGCCGGTACGGCTTGGCGGAGCAGGTGGACCGCCTGCTCCCGTTCCAGCTGTCCGGCGGTATGGCGCGCCGCGTGCTGGTGTCGACGGCGGCGGTCAGCGGCGCCCGCGTCATTATTGCCGACGAGCCGACGCCGGGGCTCGACGAGGCCTCGCTGGACGAGGCGCTCGCGAGCCTGCGCGAGCTCGCCGATGAGGGTGCTGCGGTCATGCTGATCACGCATGACATCGCCTCGGCGCTGCGGATTGCAGACCGCGTCGCCGTATTTTACGCCGGGACCACCGTTGAGGTGGCCCCCGCGGAGGATTTCGCCGGCGACGGCGGGGCGCTGCGCCACCCGTACAGCCGCGCGCTGTGGCGGGCGCTGCCGCAGAACGGCTTTGCGCCGGCGCCCGGCGCGCAGCCGCAGCCCGGCGCGATGCCCGCCGGCTGCTTATATGCGCCGCGCTGCGAGCTGGCTGCGCCGCCGTGCGCGCAAGCCCGCCCGGAGCCGCGAGAGCTGCGCGGCGGAATGGTGAGGTGTTTCGCAGATGCTTGAAGCAGCGCAGCTTGCATATCGGTATGAGCAGCGCGGAGCGTGGTTATTCCGCGCGCTGAATCTAACGCTCGAAGCAGGCGAGTTGCTCGGACTGACGGGGCCGAGCGGCTCCGGCAAGACGACACTCGCACGCATTCTAGCGGGTTATGAGCGTCCCGGGGAGGGAAGCGTCCTGCTGGACGGCAATCCGCTTCCGGCGAACGGCTACCATCCGGTTCAGCTCGTCATGCAGCATCCGGAGAAGGCGGTCAATCCCCGCTGGAAAATGGACCGTATCGTCCGGGAGGGCTGGGACGTCGACGACGCAACGCTGTCCCGGCTCGGTATTGAGCGTGAATGGTTGACTCGCTGGCCGGGGGAGCTTTCCGGCGGGGAGCTGCAGCGCTTCTGCATTGCCCGCGCCCTCGGGCCGCAGACGCAATACTTGATCGCCGATGAGATGACGACGATGCTGGATGCGATCACGCAAGCGCAGATTTGGCACGCGGTGCTTGACATCGCAAGGGAACGCAGCATCGGCGTGCTTGTGATCAGCCACGATCAAGCGCTTGCCAAGCGTTTATGCCACCGGATTGTAGATTGGAAAGACATCTCCTTGGGACAGAGCTAACAAACTGACGCTTCCTTTTTTCGACTAATAAGGGTGGGGGCTCTAAAGCCCCTTCCAGAATAGGCGATTTCTCCGCATATTCGACGCTTCTGCTTGGCCTCTATCGAATTTTCTCCTAGCTGCTTGTATAGACAAAGTAAAAATCAATCCTCCAAAAGTAAAGGTCCATAGAGTAAGTAAGATTATATAAAATCGTGGTATAATGTCGTAAATTGTTATAAAATAGAAAATAGAGTCGATTAGTATAAGCTTGTTGTTATTACGAATTGGATAATTACAGCTGAAGCACGTCTACATCAAGAAGGAAGCGATTGGAATAATGAAGGAAATACTCATGGTCTCCTATTTTTCTCCGCCCGAGTTGAATGCCGAATCCATATTGATCGCCAAAGCTTTAGGCAAATTGGTCGACAAATATAACATTGATCTCATTACAGCGGGCAATCTTCATGGAAAGAAAGATGAGCAGCTAGCGGATCTAGCTAACTTAGAGGCTGTTAACAGAATTGTAGTGGATACTCTAAATAAACCGGCATGGTTTGGTGAAGGAGCCATAAGAGATTCCATTTGGTACCGGTATGTGGATTATGTTTGGGAGGCAAGGGCCAAGCAGCATTACAGAGAGAAAAAGTATGATTTCATTTATTCAAGATCTCAACCAGGCATCTCTCATATGGTTGCACACCAATATAAAAAACAACTACATATTCCATGGGTGGCGCAGTTTAGTGATCCGTGGGCGAATAACCCTTTTCATAAGTATGGGCAAGCAAGATTGAAGCGAAAAGAAGAGGAAATTGTGCAATATGCTGATGTATTGGTTTTCCCGACCGAGGAAATACGCAAATTGTACGAAAGCACCTATCCAGCGATGGGGATTCGAAGTAAGTCGTATGTAATTCCGCATTGTTTTGAGGATTCTCTTTATCCAAATGAAGCTGGTAGCAAGAAGGAGAAAATGATCGTTTCTTATATCGGTGATTTTTACGGGTTGCGGAGTCCGGTTCATTTTCTGGAGGCAATGGAACTTGCTTTAAAATGGAAGCCTGACCTGGTGGACGTAATGGAGTTCCACATTTGGGGATACCTTGAACCTCGATACAAGGAGCTCATTGATTCGTTTCAAAGTATAAAGGAAATGATACACATTCATAACCAGACCGACTATTTGGATAGTCTTTCTAGAATGAAAACGAGCGACATACTGATCTTAATTGATGCTCCTTCGGAAGAAAACTTGTTTTTATCCTCAAAACTGATCGACTATTTTGGTTCACGAAAACCAATTTTAGGGGTAACACCTGAGGTTGGATCAGCCGCAGATTACTTAAGGCAATTTGGATTCCCGGTTGTAGATCCTTTAAATATATCGGATATTGCTGCTAATCTACTCGACATGATTGACCGGCTGCACTTTTACAAACACCGAGCAGAGAAAAATAATTATACTCCGTTTTCTACCGAGGAATATGTTCGGACACTTTGCTCCATATTCAAAAGTTTGGAGCAAAATCATCGGATGACGGCCGTGTGAGACTTTTATAACGATATACAAACTCCCTTGAGCGGCTTGTGCAAGGGAGTTTTTTTGTTTCGTGCTCAAATGGGATTCGATGCATGATTCCGCGTTGGAGCATGGAAAGATTTCAAACATGCTTGTGATTTTAATCACAAACTAGTTGCAGAAGGTTTGTTATGATATTCGGGACTTTTATCATTCGGAGGATCATGACGCATGGAGGACGTTTTTGTTATTGGAGGAGTGGAGCTGTCGAGCCGATTGTTTGTCGGGACCGGCAAATTCGGAAGGGAGTCGCTCATTTCCGATGTGATTCATTGCTCCGGCTCGCAGGTTGTGACTGTTGCGCTGCGGAGGGTGAATTTGCAGTCGCCGCAAAATCAGGTGATCGCCAGTATCCCGAAGGGGGTTCAGCTGCTTCCGAATACATCCGGTGCCCGCAATGCATTGGAGGCGATTCGGATTGCCAGACTGGCCAAAGAAGCCGGTTTGGGAAACTGGATTAAAATCGAAGTGATTCCCGATCAAACGTATTTGCTGCCGGATAACGAGGAGACGATCAAGGCTACTGCAATCTTGGCCAAAGAGGGCTTTCACGTGTTCCCCTACATGAATCCGGATTTAATCGCAGCACAGCGAATGCAAGAAGCCGGGGCTGCAGCCGTTATGCCGTTAGGTGCGCCAATCGGCTCGAACCGGGGACTGCAGACGAAAGAAATGATTCGAATTTTACTCGAGGAGATCGAGGTTCCTATTATTGTGGATGCGGGGATCGGTAAGCCGTCCGAGGCGGCCGATGCGATGGAGATGGGGGCAGCGGCGGTTCTTGTTAATACGGCGATCGCCTCGGCCAAGCATCCGGCTCTGATGGCCGAAGCGTTTGCAAGCGCGGTTCATGCCGGGAGGCTTGCCTATTGCTCCGGTCTTGGGATGGTTCGGGAGACAGCTTCGGCATCCTCGCCATTAACCGGGTTCCTTGGGTAAGGAGGTTGGGATGATGAGTTTTTATACAATATGCGAAGAGCTTTTGCAGACCGATTATACGGAACGTCAGCAGGCGGTAAGCAGATCGGACGTGCTGTCTATTTTGCAAAAGGATCGATTGAATTCAGATGATTTTTTTGCGCTGCTTTCTCCTGTGGCTGCATCTTGTTTGGAGGAAATGGCGCAAAAGGCGCATCGCTTGACCGTACAGCATTTTGGACGCACGATCCTACTGTATTCGCCGATTTATGTATCCGATTATTGCGTCAATTCGTGTGTATACTGCAGCTTTAGCGTGGAGCATGATTTCCCAAGAAAAGCACTGACGCTAGAGGAGGTTGCAAGAGAAGGCGTTGCCTTGGCAAAAACGGGCTTACAGCACGTGCTATTGCTAACTGGGGAATCCCCTCGTCATTCGGGTGTGACCTACCTAGTGGATTGCATTTCCGAGCTGAAGGAGTGTTTTGCTTCGGTATCCATTGAGGTGCAGCCTCTGGATGAAGAGGATTATGCAAGGCTGATCGAAAGCGGAGTCGACGGATTAACGCTCTACCAAGAGGTGTATAACAAAGAGGTTTATCGATCCCTCCACTTAAAAGGACCGAAGAGGGATTATTTGTACCGGCTTGATGCGCCGGAACGCGCTTGTAAGGCAGGGATGCGAACGGTGACGCTTGGACCGCTGTTAGGGCTGGATGATTGGCGGCGGGAGGTATTTGCAGCGGGGCAGCATGCCCGTTACTTGCAGCAGCGTTATCCTGCGACGGAAGTCGGGGTTTCATTCCCACGAATGAGGCCGCATTTGGGCGGCTGGAGCCCGAGTGAAGCGGTAGGGGATCGGGAGCTTGTGCAGGCGATGCTGGCCATGCGCCTTTATTTACCGCGGGCGGGAATCACACTTTCGACGCGGGAAAGCGCGGAGCTCCGTAATCGACTGCTGCGTCTTGGCGTGACGAAAATGTCGGCCGGCTCTTGCACTGCGGTTGGAGGTTATTCCGATCCCGGAGGCAGCGGATATGGAACTCCTCAGTTTGAGACATCAGATGAACGCAGTGTGGAGCAAATGAGAAATTATTTACTAAGCGAAGGGTACGAACCCCTGCTTACCGATTGGCCGCCTATGCTGGGGAGAGACGTATTTGACGGTGATGAAGAAGCGACCGGAGCCTAGGATTTGTTCCCTTGCTGTTGGAATCGGTTAAACGATGGATTGTATAAAGAGGGTTGTGAGTGATGGAGCAAAATTATACGATGTCCCGTTATACACGGACTATCCGGCTTTCGGCTGACAGCGAGGCCAGGCTGCTGTACAGCAGCTATACGGGGGCTATCGCGGAAATGGATGCGAAAGAATGCGCAGAGCTGAATCAACTGCTGTCGGGGATGCTGCGGGGTCCTTATTCTGCGGCAGTTCAAACCTGCATCGATTCCGGCTTTATTGTAGAAGCGGGGACGGATGAGCTGAAGCAGGCCGCCGCTCTTCGTCAAGCAACTCAGGAGAGCCGTTCGACACATTTGATTCTGATGCCGACGGAGGCGTGTAACTTCCGCTGCTCGTACTGTTATCAGCATTTTCCGCGAGGCGGCATGTCAGATGGGGTTAAGTCGGGCTTGAGAGCCTATGTCCAGGATTCAGCCCAGCGAATGGAGCAGGTATCGGTCAGCTGGTTTGGAGGAGAGCCCCTGCTGGAATATGACACGATTCTTGAGCTGTCCGATTCGTTCTTAGCAAGCTGTTCCGGTGCTGGCATATCCTATTCAGCCGATATGTCGACCAACGGTTATTTTTTAACGAGGGAGAGATTTCTGGAGCTCGTCCGGCGTCATGTAACCCGATTTATGGTGACGATAGACGGATCGCAGGACATCCATGATGCAAGGCGTATGCTTCGCGGCGGGGGAGGCAGCTATCGAACGATTATGCAAAATCTGCTTGATATAAGCGACACTTCGGCAGTCGCTTATATCGATCTGCGGGTCAATTTCGACCGCGATAACGAAGAGCATGTGCGGGAGCTGTTGTCGGAGCTATCCGGATATTTTTCGCACGATAAGAGGTTCCGTCTTTCGCTGCAGCCTGTCGGACGTTGGGGCGGACCCCGGGATGAGTTTATCCCCGTTTGCGCTCGCAACCATGCGGACCAGCAGATTTGGGGGTGGCTGGAAACCGCGCAGGAGCTCGGGCTTTCCTTGAGCCATACGATGGCCGACTCGCTGCTGCCGTCCGGATCGGTCTGTTACGCGGCAAAGCCGAACAGTTTCGTTATCGGCTCGGACGGCCGGCTCTACAAATGCTCGCTTGCCCTTGATGAGGAAGCGAACCAGGTAGGGCAGCTGCTTCCTGATGGGAGCATGAAGCTGGATGATTTAAAAATGGCGAAGTGGACCTCCTCCGGTGAAGAGCAGGATGAAGGCTGCCGCGCTTGCTTTTTCCGTCCGGCCTGCCAAGGCAGCCATTGTCCGCTGTACCGGATGAAAAGAGGGGAGCGGCCCTGCCCGAGAGAGAAACGGAATATAAAAAAGGTGCTGCAGCTTTTGCACAAGGAAACATTACAGCTGCAAGCGGGGAGGTGAAGCAGACATGAAGCTGATTCGCCCAGCACAAGGCTCAATAACGAAAACAGCGAACACGAAAATTTTAAAGTCGGTGCCAGGACATCTGTAAGGCTTTAATAGAATGAAGTCAATTACAAATGGCCTTAAATGAAATTGCCTAGTGTATCCAAAATCAACAGAGGAGGCGCATCATGAACGCTCTTGTAAAGGAAAGAGATTATGCGGTAAATCCGTTCATTGTCATTTGGGAGGTAACAAAGGCCTGTGCGCTGAAATGTCTGCACTGCAGGGCGGAAGCGCAGCATCAGGCGGACCCGCGGCAGCTTTCTTTTGAAGAGGGGAAACGGCTTATCGACGATATTGCCGGCATGGATCATCCACTGTTTGTTTTTACCGGCGGCGATCCGCTGATGCGCCCGGATCTGTTTGATTTAGCGAGTTATGCCGTGGAGAAGGGCCTTTCCGTATCGATGACGCCAAGCGCGACGCCAAAGGTTACCCTCGAGGCGGTCCGTAAAGCAAAGGATGCAGGGCTTTCTCGATGGGCATTTAGCTTGGACGGCTCATGTGCGGAGATTCATGACCATTTTCGCGGGACGAGGGGGTCCTTCGATTTAACTATGCGGGGGATCGGATACCTTAAAGAGCTGCAGATCCCGATACAAGTGAATACGACCGTTTCAAGGTACAATTTGCAGGATTTGCAGGCCATATCGGAAAAGGTGCGGGATATGGGGGCTGTAGTTTGGAGTGTCTTTTTCCTTGTTCCAACAGGGCGGGGCATGGAAGCAGACATGATCAGCCCCGAGGAGCACGAAAAGGTACTGAAGTGGCTTGCCGATGTACAGCGCAGCATGCCGTATGGGGTAAAGACCACGGAAGCTCCGCATTTTCGCAGGGTGCTGCTGCAGGAGTCGCAAAGGCTGGCCGATCTTTATGGGGAACCGACTGCGATTTCCTCAGGCGTTGTGAAGAGGCTCGATGTGCTTGGCCGAGCGCCGAAGGGAGTCAATGACGGCAACGGCTTTGTGTTTATTAGCCATATTGGAGAGGTGTATCCGAGCGGCTTTCTGCCGGTTGCCTGCGGCAATGTAAGGGAGCGATCGCTGCCGGACATATACCGTGAGCATCCGGTGATGAGAAGTTTGCGCAATAAAGCGCTGCTGAAGGGGAAGTGCGGTGTTTGCGAGTTTAACACGATTTGCGGTGGCTCGCGGGCCCGTGCGTATGCAGTGACCGGCGACTACTTGCAGAGTGATCCCTACTGCACGCATATTCCGAAGGCTTGGGCCTAAGCTTAGGTGTTTTTCATTATTTTGTGATTCTATTTTCCTATAAAAATGATAAAATGGATGTATGTCTCTACCTTATTTTGGAGGTATCATCCATGTTCTCGGTGAAAGGCTTTATTTCTTGGGTACTAGGTGGATTAAAGCGCGAGGAAGAAAAGATCGTATTAGCAAAATGGGAAAAGTTATGCGATATGTGTGATGGTAGAGGATACTATGATTTACTGAGTAATTGTGAATCGTGTGGGGGATCAGGCAAAGTCCGAATCAGTTATAAAGATACGCACGATTTGAAGTAAATGCGGTTTTATTTTTAGCAAGTAACAGCATTCCATAGTTGAGCAGCCGCCCCGAGCCGATTGGGGCGGTTTTTATGCTTAAAAGGAATGAGGTAGAGGATAGGAGTGAATATGATGAGTGGGAAAAAAAAGCAAAAACCACTCCATAGTCGGAGTGGCTCTGTAAGGATACGCGTATAAAGTTTTTTCTGTTTTAACGATCCTTCATATGGAGGGACTGCGAAGGTGAAGGTATTTAACTAGACTAATGTCACGTTAACTGTACTCCGTATTAATTCATTATGCGAACATGATCAATGTTTAAGCGTTGGCCGGTCGTGCCGGACACCACGATTTGGAAACGAACGGCGGACGTTTCATTTACGGAGATGCTTTTTTCCGTCAGTGAGGACGTTGCCGCAGCAGCGGAAGTGACATCTGTCCAGGTCGCGCCGTTATCCACTGATTTTTGCAGCTTCCATGTTGCTCCGGTGTCGCTGCCGAAGTTTGCTACATGAAGCTTGATTTCTTTTGCGGCGGACACGTTGAAGTTCATGGCTAACGAACCGGTGGCTCTGATACGAGCAGCCTTCGTGCCGTTCTTCTTATCGGAGCTTAAGCCGCCGATTAATGCATTATGAAACGCCCAGGATCCGGAGGAGAGTGTCACGTTGCCGTTGGTATACGAGTCCTTGGATCCGGTTTCGAACGTTTCATCAAGCTGAGCCGCTGATACAGCGACTACGTTTACAGTGAAGCTGTCATTGACCGAGCCGCCGCGTCCGTCATTCGCCGTAACAGTAATGCTAGCAGTACCCGCAGATACAGGCGTTACCGTTAGCTGCTTGCCGCTCACAGCCACTTTGGCGATGCCTGAATTGCTGGAACTTGCGGTCAGCGTTAGTGGATCGCCGTCCGCATCGGAAAATGTATTCGTCGCATCGATGACGACAGCACTGCCTCCCAGCGTTGCCGTTTGATCGGCGATCGGACTTGCTGCGATTGGCGCATGGTTGCTGCTGGTCGTTGTATGGATACCAAGGTTGGAGGTCGTATCCTTTGACTGGGCATCCCATTCCGCACTATTGTAGGAGGCCGTCCCGGATGTAACGGTGCCTTTGCGGATAAGCGTGAGGTCCGTGCCAAAGGAGGTCCCTGCCGTCCCGATGACATCTATAACCACTCCGCTTTTCTTCAACGTGATGGCATCGTCTCCGTTGAAGGAAATGCTGCTGCTCGTTGTATCTGCGCTATTGCGAATGGATGACGATGCGCTAGGATGGGCTAGAACATAGACGTCTCCGTGTTGAAGCGTTCCGTTTAGCGAGATGACAGACGTCGTGTTAGATTGTGTAATGGTATAAGAGGACAAATTTACAGCAGCGCCGGTTCCGTTGTAGATCTCAAGCGCCTTGTTATAGCTGGACCCTTCGACATATTCGGAGAAGAACAGGTCCCCAGTGCCGCCACCGCTGCCGTCTCCACCTCCGCCAGTTCCGCCGCCGCCCCCGTTTCCATTACAATATCCGTAACCATACGACCCGGATTTAAACGTACAGGTATCCCACCAATTATAGCCTGCCGAAGGCGCTGACCATGGCTCGGCCTGAGGCTCTGTCGACGTTGAAGGATTTTCCATGCTTAAAAGCGTTGTAACTGGATCAAGCTGCAATCCGTTAACCTGGCTTAGGCTCGTGTATGATTCCTTAGTCGCAAGCCAATTTACCATGTTGACCAGCAGTACACCGTCATCCTGTTCCTTGAAGCCGTCGTAGGTTTTTTTCGAGCCGCCGGTTTCCTCACGAAGATACTTTGGTGTCGCATCCTCCACTGGAGAAGAATCCCCAATGAACGCTGCTTTGCCTGCGCCCACCTTGGAGACCGCCGCGTATGGCCCCTCATTTCGGCCGCCGCCCTCATAAACCCCTTGATCAACAGCATGCGACCATGCGGCCGTAGTAGAAGGAAGATATACGATGCCCTTGGCTTTCTGCGGATCGGTAATGGCCAGTGTCGAGCCCGCATGCATGGCAACGGCTGACACGCCCTGCGTAATGTTGAACGACTGGGAAGGCTCCACAATGTCATTGGCTACTACGTTGCCGATCGCATTGTAACGGAACCGCACGCCAAAGTTAGAGCCGAGCCAGTCAGAGCTCGATACATCCTGCATTGCGGCAGAACTGCTTTCTTCCGCACTCATCCCTTGTGCAGGATTGCTCCATGCGCCACGGCGGTAGCCATTGAAGGCCTCGGAGGCGTCCCAGCGATTTTTGTTGCGGTCGGCATTATAATGGTCCGAAATGAAGAAAATGCTGCCGCCGTTCTGCACATATTGGAGCATGGCAGCTTGTTCTGTCGTTTTGTAAGGAGTATTCGCTTCAGCGATAATGAACACATCATAGCTTGAGAGATCGTTATACGTAATTGGGGTCGTCTTGCGGAGTTCTTTGACGTAGTACCCGTTGGTAGCGAGTGCATTGGCAAAATCCGAAAAGGCTCCATCAATTACCCAATCTGCAGCTCCGGCAGTTTGTCCGTGGGTATTGTCAAACAAAACCTTTTTCCCATTGGCCGTTCCCATTGGCTGCAGCTCGGGGGCAGGATCCAACGGACCTTCTGCGTTTGCAGCAGGAACCATGCTGCCCATCAATAGCGTGGCGGCGACCAACGAGGCGTACACCTTGCGGTGCAGCGTGTGAACGAACATTTTCAAATCATTTTCCTCCTCAATTATCACGAATAAAATAAGACCCAATGGCTCTAGTTCATAGGGGGACAAGCCATCCTGTCCAAACTAATCATCGCATAATTTTTACAAAAATTGTGTTAAGTTATTGCAAAAATGAAGAATCGGATGCGAAGCGGCGAGGGTAGGACAATAATGCGTAACGGAGGTAGGGAGAGGGGCTTTTGATAGGGAATAAAATGCGTTGAAACAAAAGATCCAAACGTCAATCAGCTGCCGTCTGGATCTACCGAATTAACTTTGTTGTCGACTTATTTAGCATTTTCCATAAAATAATCTTTGTAATTTATTTGAATCCAACCGGAAAATGTTTCAAAGTCTTTGCTAATTACAAGCATAAGCCTACGTTCTACTTGGTTAGTTATTGAATCATAACCAATTGAATAAATCTTATATTCCGTATTCGTGAATTTCTTAATAATATTAAAACGTTCCTGAAGGTTTAAATGATCCCAAATCGAATCTTTTAAATTTACATCCATCCGCGAATTGTTTGTAACCTGGTAACTCTCATTACCGAGAGTAATCGATCCTTCCAACTGATCAGGGAAGATTAAACTTTTCGTTATTTTAATATCTATCGTTGCTTTCACCAGCGAGGGTGTCTTTTCACCATCTTGTAAAGAAATATGGAGTTCCTTGGTTATGCTATCAGTCCAATTAAAAAGTAGAGTAACCAAAATTAAAGAAGTAATCGATACACTATACCAAAGCTGAGGTGTTCTTTTTATTTGTAACGCCTCCATACTAGGATCTAAAATCTACTTTTTTAACAACACAAATCAAATTATAGCCTAAACCCAATTAAAAACAATTATAGGTTTCTTTAGAACTTCGTACCCTTAGAAATAACTCCTTAGTTCCAAGTGGAACTCTGGGGTTTTGTTTTTTTGCAGGACTTGTTCAGACGACGGGGCGTCCGCACATATGACTTATAATTTTGCATAAAGTTAGTCATAAAATATGTTGATAATGATTATCATTCCTAGTAAAATAGGTGTCAGCCACATTGAGAATTATTATCACTTCAAAAGGAGCGGGAAAACATGGCGAAGATTTTAATCGCATACGCCAGTATGTCCGGGAATACAGAAGATATCGCAAATTTATTGAAATCAAAGGTAGAGCCTTACCACGATGCCATTGAAATGCTCGAGATCGAGCATATGGACGCAAAGGACTTGGCAGATTACGACGGGCTTCTCATCGGCTCGTATACATGGGGAGATGGGGAGCTGCCATATGAAGTGGAAGATTTTTTCGAGGAGCTGGCGAATGTAGATTTATCGGGTAAAAAAGCAGCGGTATTTGGCTCCGGTGACAAGGTATATCCCAAGTTTTGCGCTGCGGTTGACCTGATCGAACAAAGCTTAAAGGAATGCGGTGCAGAGCTCGTCCAAAACGGACTTCGAATTGAATTCACACCAGACACCAAAGAAGAAAAGGAACAATGCGAGCAGTTTGCGCTGAGCTTTGCGAAGGCGCTTGGGAATAAATCCGATGAATGAAACGTTTATGAGCGCCACGGCCGTTACTCGAGTAGGGAACGGAAATCTCGTAGTTGCTACTAAAGAGGGGGTCTTCGTCCGGACCGGAGACACATGGATTCATTCCTTCATGTCCCTTGGTAAACGAATTCGAGACTTAACGAGTCAGCAGGAGAGGGTTTTCGGTATCGGCGATGAAGGAACGTTTATTAAAAGTACCGACGGAGGGAGGAGCTGGATCGCGAGGCGGTTTTCGACTCAGGCATCCGGTTGGAGCATTTGCAGCGATTCGAAGGGAACTGTAGTCGCGCATGGAGAGAAAGTATTGTACGTTTCCACCGATTACGGGGACACCTGGAGCATAGTGAAGCCTTTCGAGCATAGTCATTCACCTTCGATCAGGTCCTTATGCTTAAATGGAAATTACATTTTTATCGGAACCAAAATTCATTCGTCTCAGGGTGGAGTTTGGTGTTATGATTTGAAGGCCGGCACCAACAATCGGATAAAGGTCGAAAATCAACGGATGATCTCCTCCATGCTTACTTATAATCAATACTTAATAACGGCAAGCGGATCTTGCAAAAGCTTTAACGGGAGCATTGAATTTTGCCGAATAGATGACGTTTTTAAAGGTCCGGCTGAGTGGGCGGCGTGTCATGGAAAACAGGCGCAGAGCTTTTTGGATTTGAGCGAGGATGGTGGTACCATTTACGCGACATCCACACAAAACACCGAAGGTTACGGAATGGTGTCCCATGTATGTTTGGATTCCAAAGAAATCTCTCCTTGTAATCTGGTGAAGGGGCACGGGTGGAGAATCAGCAGCAAGGATAACAATTATTTTGTAGCGGGGCTTTACGAGTCTATACATTATTCGAATGCTGCTTTTGCATGAAAATATAGAGTAAAAGTAAACGATACCCATAGGTTGAAACAGAAAATATAAAGAATGGAACGAGCATGGAGCAGTTTGCCGCGGCAGCTGCTCTTTTTCGTTACAGCATCAGGAGTTTAAAAGAAAATAGAATATTAATATATTGATAGGATGATTATTTGATTGTAAAGGTGAGAATAGATGGAAAAGAAAATAGTATTACTATATGGGAGCAAGCTTCCGCCTTATAAGCATATTGAAAAGATCTCACAAAAGTACTGGAGATATTACGAACGGGATCAGCGTAACGGGAACTATGAAGAAAATGAATTTTTCGAAGTATGGGTTTCCTTTCACTTTACGGATTCTGTTCCCGAAAAATTTACCTATGTCACATTATGTATCCCGATTAGAAGAAGTTTTTTATCCAAGCTCTATTCCATATTTGAAGCATTAGAGTGCAATGTACAATTATGTGATTTTACCCATTCGCACCCGACTACAGAGGTGTTGGGAATTACCTATGAAGGTTATTGTTATCGTTGTTCAAATGGGACTAAGCTATTGTTTATAAATTTGTATTGTGATGAAAATGGCCATGAGGATACTGTTTTTGAGCTTGAATGGTACCGAAAACTACCAGAAGACAAACGTTGGTATATTGCCAAAAAGGAAGAAGATCCGGAAAAAGCATTTGAGCAGTGGGTTGTAAATCAGATATCTCCTAATGCAGCCTCTTCATAAGAGGGGGACATCGTTTGAAACCGATGGGTTCGATAGCCGGCGATGGAGTTAGAATGAACGGAGAAGAGGAGAAGACGAGAACACCTGGCACTTTGCGACACTCCCCAGCGGAGTGTCTTTTTTGTGACAAAAATATCCGAATATTGCCAAGAGTCCAGCCAATTGCTATGATATGACTGACTAGTCAGTCACAAAGATAAAATGGGAGTGTGGGGACCGAGATGTGGTCGAAACAAAAAATACTTACCACCGCTTCATTGGCACTATTGCTTGTCATGGCTTCCGGCTGCGGCTCGCCGGCTTCACAAGGCAGTACAGAGCCGGTCACGAATGCAAAGATTGTTGGTGTAACGAAAGTAGAGTCCGCACTGATGGAGCAGCAAAGCGCGCTGTCAGCGGAAGTCATTCCATTTGTGGAGCTGGATGTGATCGTCAAAGCTGACGGAGATATCGCTAAGGTACATAAGAAGCGGGGAGATCAGGTAGCCAAGGATGAGGTGATCCTTGAAATCGATAAAACCGATATTGCCCGCGAAAAGCAAAAGGTCGATGCGGCGATGACGACGGCGTCCGAGCAGTATGAGAAGGCCAAGAAGGACCTCGCCGATACGCAAAAAGAGCTGACGTTATCCATCGATAAGACGGAGCTGGCCATTTCCGAGCTGGAACGTGATTACGCAAAGCTTCGTAACGACTACGATTTGGGACTTATTGAAAAACGGCAGCTGCAGACGATGGAAACGAAGCTGGAGCAAACGAGGCTCGATCTGGAGCTGCTCCATGATAAAAAGCAGACGCTGGAAACGAGCAACCCGCTCAGTCAAGCGGAATACCAGCTAACAACGGCACGGCTTGCCTATGAGGACTGGGAGCGGGCTCATTCTTACTATGATGTGAAGTCCCCGATTTCCGGCGTATTGACGTATATGCCTGCCGAGGAAGGGATGACCGTTCAGAAAGGCCTACAGATTGCAAAAGTACAGCAGCAGGATCTCATTAAGGTGAAGGCACAGCTAACGGAGTCGTATTTGCCACTTGTGGCCAATCAGGAAACACTCTCGTTCACACATCAAGCCACAGGGGAGTCTTTTACAGGTAAGGTTATTTACGTTTCACCGACCGCCAACCTGCAGACGAAGACGTATGAGCTTGAGCTTCAGACCGATAATTCCCAAGGCAAATTAAAGCCGGGCATGCGCGTTCAGCTGCAATTGTCTGCTGCGGCTGCAGCACCTTCTATGGTCGTACCGGAGGATGCAGTATTACGAGATAAGGATGAAAGCTATGTTTTTGTACTGAAAGGCGAACAGGCGGAAAAACGCATGGTCGTCACAGGACGGTTGACAGCTGGTAAGCAGGAAATTGTCTCCGGTCTTGAGAGCGGAGAAACGATTATTGTTCGAGGACATCTCCGTTTGGCGGACGGCGACCGAGTGTCCGTGGAAGGGCAGCAGTAGGAGGAGAGTATATGGTTAAGGACGCAGAGCAGACGAAGCAGAATATTATAACCGCCGCTTTAGAGCTTTTTACAGAAAAAGGGTACTACGAAACGAAGGTGTCCGATATCGTCAAGCGGGCCGGTGTAGCCCAAGGGACATTTTATTTATATTTTCCAACGAAGGAAAGCCTTTTTATACGAATCCTGAATAACACCAATCAAGCGATGCTGGAGCAGATCGAGCATATTTTTGCCGAAAAGGTTTCGTTGGAGATGTCGGAAGAGGAAATTAAGGAAAGCCTGTTTGCTACGATTAAGGGCTGTAAAACGATGTACCGTGAGCATCGGGATATTATGTATATTTTGCGGGTGCATGGTGTCTCCCAAATTCCGGAAGTGCAAAAAATTATGGAAGAAGCTGACCAAAGCCTGCATCGAATTATTATTCATCTGTTTAAAAAGTTTCAGCTCTTCCCGGAGTATGATCAAAACGCTTATGAGATCGCCGCCCGCGCCATTCATGGCATGCTAACGGAAACCTGCTTACATTACATTATATTGCAGGAATCTACCGAGGAAGACATTACGAAGGTAGCGCGTGTTTTGACCGAAATGATTTACGATATGACCTTAGGCAGTAAATAGATAGATCTGTGGGAAGAGGAGAGGGCTAATGTGATCGCTCGCGCGCTGAAATATCGTAAAATTACGCTGTTGTTTATGCTGATTGCCATGATTGTCGGCCTGACTAATTTTCTTGGTCTGCAGCAGCGGGAAAATCCTGAAATTACGGCATCCTTCGCGACCATTCGGACCATTTATCCCGGTGCTTCTCCGGAAAAGGTGGAGCAGCTTGTTACAAAGAAGCTTGAGGATAAAATCAACGAAATGGAGCATATCCTGAAGGTTACTTCCACCTCTCAGGAGAGTGTCTCCCTGATCGTAATCGAGCTGGTTCCGGGCACGGATACGGAACGGAGCTGGGATAAGCTGCGGCAGCAGATGCAGTCGGCCGAGGCGGATTTGCCTGATGGCGCGGAGGCGCCGGTCATCAATACGAATTTGACCGAAATATCGCAGCAAATTTTGCATTTGGTTGTGGACAGCCCGGAGCAGTTTGAAGGACTTCGTCCTCTGACCGAGCATTGGAAGGAGCAGCTGCGGTCAGTCAGCGGGGTGAGCAGTGTTGAGGTGGTCGGGCCGCCCGAGCAAGAGGTAAAGGTACAGCTCGACGATGCGAAGCTGGAGCAGTACGGGCTTCATTGGGGCCTCATCTCGCAGGCGCTTGCGAATGCCAACGATCGCGTGCCGATCGGGACGCTGGATCAGAACAACGAGAGGACGTACCATCAGCTAACAGGGGAATGGAGCTCCGCGGATGAGGTGGCGGAGACGATCGTATATCGTTCCCCGGCGGCAGGCTCCTCGCTGAAGCTGAAGGATGTCGCAGAGGTAACGCTGACTCCGAAGAAGCTGGAGCAGCGCATTTTCTATAATGGAAAGCCGGCGATTGATATCGCGATCAAGGCGCAGCGCGGCGTCGATATTCCATCGCTGCAGGAGCGGATCGACGCAAAGCTGGAGGAGTTGAAGCCGCAGATTCCGCCGGAGGTTGAGCTGGTCAGCGCCTTTAATCAGAAGGAAAGCGTAGATAAGCTGTTCTCTGAGCTGAGCAAGGAGCTGATAATCGGGATCATTGCCGTCATTGTCGTATGCTCCTTGGGACTGACATTAAGCACATCGCTGCTGGTGTCGACGGCAATTCCGCTTTCGATTTTAATCGGATTGATTCCCTTGAGTCTGTTCGGGGTCGATTTGAATCAGATCACGATTGTCGCTCTTGTGATAGTCTTAGGGATTCTCGTGGATGATGCGATTGTCGTAAATGACAACATCGAACGGCGGCTGCAGCTGGGGGATTCGCCGCAGCAAGCATCCCTTGTCGGAAGCCGGGAAGTGGGCGTATCGATTTTGACGGCGACGATTGCAACGGCGTCCGCGTTTTTCCCACTGTATTTCTTGAAGGGAAATATCGGTGATTTTATTCGTCCGATTCCGCTTGTGATTACCTTTACATTAGCCGTCTCCATGGTGATGTCGTTGACGGTCGTGCCGATCGTACGGCAGTGGGAGCAGGAGCGGAGGCTGCGCCTTGGCAAAGGCAGCGGTGCCGCTTCGGATAAGCGAAGCAGTCCGGGACTGCTCGGCCGCCAATTCGAGCAGCTCAGCCTATTTTACGAGCGGAAGCTTACCGGCGTAATGAAGCGGCCGGTGCTGGCGGGCGTGGTCGCGATGGCGATCGGCACCTCCAGCTTCGGGCTGCTGCCGCTGCTCGGCGTGCAGTATTTCCCGCCGGCGGAGCGCGAGCAGCTGCTCGTCGATATTGAGCTGCCAACCGGCAGCACCTTCGCCGATACGTCGGATACGACGGCGGCGATCGGCGCTTGGATTCAGCGCCAGCCCGGCGTCAAGGAGGTATCCGCTTACGCCGGACGTACCGCGCCGAAGTTTTATTATACCGAGGAAGACCGGTTCGACAGCCTCACGGGGCAAATATTAGCGATTGTGGACCTGGATGTAGTGCATACCGGCGCTTTGGTTTCTTCTTGGCGTAAGGAGCTGTCGGCCCTTTATCCGGGAGTGCAAATTACGCCGCGAGAGCTGGAGAACGGCCCGCCGGTCGGCGCACCGATTGCGATTCGGCTGAGCGGCTCCGACCTGGGTGAATTGCAGCGTTTGTCTGCGCAGCTGCAGCAAACGCTGACGACGATTCCGGGCGCGGTCGATATTTCCGACGATATCGGAAAGCCGGCTCCGACGGTCAATATGGTGCTGGATAAGGATAAACTGAATTATTATGGAGTAACCGAGAAGGAATTGACTGCCACGGTGAGATTGGCGACGGAAGGCATTCAAGCCGCTGATCTGCTGCTGGACAATAAACTGGTCGATATCACGTTGTTCCGCGACCATCCGGACGGCGTAAAGTCGGTACGTGATCTGCTCGTGCCTTCTTCAACAGGTGCACTGTATCCGGTGCAGGAATTTGTGCAGTTTGAGCAAACGGAGACGCTGTCCAAAATTCAACGCTTTAACTACATGCGTACGGTCACCGTCCGCGCGTATACCGACGGCGTGCTCGCCGCTGATATTATGAAGGTGCTGCAGCCGCAGCTCGATGCGATGCAGCTGCCTGACGGCTACTCGGTGAGCGTCGGCGGTGAAAACGAAGAGCGGGACAATTCGTTTGCGGCGATCGGGCAGTTATCGCTGGTCGTGCTGATGCTGATCTATATCATTATCGCAATACAGTTTTATTCGTTGTCGACGCCAATCCTCATCTTGTCGACGGTGTATTTGGCGCTTGGTGGAGCGTTAATTGGTCTATTCATAACGGGTGCACCTATCGGCTTTATGGCGTTAATGGGTGTCGTTAGTCTCTCCGGCATGGTCGTGCGTAACGGGATCGTATTAATCGAGTTCGTCGAGCAGGCAAGAGAGGAGCGCGGCTTGAGCTTGAACGAGGCTATTGTGGAGGCCGGAAAGGCGCGGCTTCGTCCGATCCTGCTGACGGCGGCGACGGCGGTCAGCGGCTTGATGCCGATGGCGATTGCCGGGGGAAGCCTATGGCGTCCGATGGCGGTATCGATCATCAGCGGGCTTATTTATTCGACAGTGTTAACGTTAGTCGTTGTTCCTTCGCTTTATAAGGTATTGATGGAGTGGAAGCTGCGGCGTGCGAAGAAGAATGGACATGACATGAACAGGCATGGTACGCATCCCGGACATCACGGGCATTCTTTGAATGGGTAACAGAGTTGCGCGCAATCATGACAAAGCATTGGAAGCTTGAATGGCGGGACGGTAATGAATCTACGTAGAGAAATCTGAGACCCCCAGATGAGTTAAGAATTTGAGATCGCCAACCGTTCCAATGCACTTGAACTGGAACGGTTGGTGATATTTTTTGGTTTCAAAAATGAATATTTTGGTTACGGATGGTATCATAGTTATACGCAAAGTGTAATGCAGCATATAGCGGTCGGGTTCATATTTTGAGCTCATTTCGATTATTGTCATAAGTTCGCCGATATGAGGAGGGCAGGACGTGCACAAACCTCAGCTTTTAGCAGATGTGAGAGCTTCGCTTGGGGAAGGTCCGGTGTGGGATTCTCGCAGTAAATCATTGTATTGGGTGGACATCATTGAAAAACGGTTATTTGTCATGCAGCCGGAATCAGACTCGAGTCAGTATCGCACGCTGCATTTTAACCAATCGATTTGTGCAGTGGCTCCGAAGAAGGATGGCGGATTCATAGCTGCAGCGGAGAACGGCTTTTACACCTTGGATGATGCGGGCGGTGAACTGACGCCGGTATACGATCCGGAATCGGATCGACCCGGCAACCGTTTTAATGATGGCAAATGTGATCCGCAGGGCCGATTCTGGGCGGGTACGATGCACCATGAACAAATTCTCGGGGCGGGCGCCTTGTATCGTTTGGATCAAGATTTGAATTGCTCGAAAATGGTTGATGGGGTAACGATCTCTAACGGACTAGCCTGGAGCTCGGACAGCACAGTGCTGTATTATATCGACACCCCGACCCGGCAGGTCGATGCTTTTACATTTGATTCATCCACTGGGGAGCTCTCGGATCGACGCACGGTCATCGATTTCTGTGATGAAGAAGGCTTTCCGGACGGGATGACCATCGATGCAGAGGGCATGCTTTGGATCGCGCATTGGGGCGGTTGGCAGGTGTCGCGCTGGAATCCGGTTTCCGGCAAGTGCTTGGATCGGATCAAGGTGCCCGCCGCACAAGTAACCTCCTGTACCTTTGGAGGCACCGATCTGAAAACCTTGTACATCACCACGGCAGCTATCGGTCTTTCGGAGGCTGATCATCGTGAGCAGCCTCATGCCGGAGGGCTTTTCGCGGTACAAATGAATGTCCGGGGCACCGATACGCATCCGTTTGGAGCTTACATTTGAGAGGAGTCACTAAGATGAATACGGTTATTGAAACGATATTAAATCATCGTTCGATTCGAGAATACGAGGACCGGCCGCTTAGCGAAGAGCAAATCCGGCTGATCGTTGAAAGCGCACAGGCTGCGTCGACCTCCAGTTATATCCAAGCCTATTCGATTATTGGAGTAAAAAATCCCGAGACGAAGCGCCGTTTGGCCGAGCTGGCCGGTAACCAGCCCTACGTTGCTGCCAATGGCCATTTCTTTATCTTTTGCGCGGATTTGCACCGGCATGATGTGATTGCGGAGATGGAAGGAGCCGATCTGACTGCGTCTTTGGAAAGCAACGAAAAATTTATGGTGGCTGTGATCGACGCTGCACTCGCTGCGCAAAATGCCTCCATTGCCGCAGAGTCAATGGGTCTTGGCATTTGTTATATAGGAGGGCTTCGTAATCAGCTGGAGGAGGTCGGCCGCTTGCTTCAGCTGCCGGATCGTGTGCTGCCTTTGTTCGGGTTGAGCGTTGGTTACCCTGCCAATCCGTCGGACAAGAAGCCGCGGCTTCCTATGGAGCATGTGTATCATGAAGAGACTTATCCGCAGGATGATGCGGTTTACAAGCAGCAGTTGACCGCTTATAATGAGCAAATTTCCAGCTATTATAATGAACGGACCCATGGCAAACGAAAGGATACGTGGACAGGACAAATGGCGAAAATGCTGTCTAATCCGTCTCGTATGTATATGAAGGAGTTCGTGCAAAGCAAGGGTTTCGATAAAAAGTAACATGATGTATGGTTTAGTTAAAACTTATCGGTGAAGAGGAGAAGCTGCCGTCTGAAATGGCAGCTTCTTTTTTATATTGTCGAGCTATTCTTTGTGTTTTTATGTTAAAATATGGAACGTGTACAATATGGAGGTGTAACAGTTGACTACATTATTTGCGCAAATCGGTCAGCTTTTTTTAGGAATCCTTTTTTTAGTTGCAGGTGTAAACGGCTTTTTCGTGATTTTTGGGCTTGAACCCTTTATCGCGACTAGCCCGGCTGCGATGGCATTGTTTCAATTTGAATATTTGCTAATCACTGAAAAATCTTTAGAAGTGATCTGCGGAATCTTACTATTAACTAGACAATTTATCCCTCTTGTCCTAGCTATATTATCGCCTATTGTAGCCAATATTTTTTTACTGCATTTGTTCATTGACCATTCATTGCTTCTTCTAGCTACCCTTGTCGTTATCACACATGGTTATTTGTTGTTCTATTATAGAAGCCATTTTATGAACCTGCTGGTAAGAAAGCCTAAACATCCGACTACATTATAGGGTGGTTCATGACATTCATGACATAGCAATAATGAGATCGTCCACACGTACTGCAGAGAGGTGAGAATTTTGCAAGCAGATACATTTTTATCAGTGGTGCATTTCTTTTTTTGGATCGGTGTTTTAATGGTTGTTTTAATGCCGATCGGGACATTCCTTGATGTCTTTGCAAATTATATAGCATCAGGCAGGCTGGCCAAAGCTTTTGAATTCGTTTTTAACATCATTCATTTCCTCATCTTCACGCTAGGTATTTCTTGGATTGATCAATTGTTGCACTCCGTGGAACTCAACACAGTAGTGGAATTTTTACTTGCACTGGTTATCTATATTGGGCTCAACCTCATTCAGCAGCTTGGAGATTATGTTAAGCGGAAAGACCAGAGTGAAAGAGACGAGAGCTAGATTATTTTCATCATGCGTAAGTTGTGGAATGAAGTGCTGAATAGGAGCTGCTTAGCTGTGGGCGAAGATCAAAATGTGCAGTGGGATCAAGTTTTTGATGAGATATATGAAAGGAAAGAGGGGGTTGGTCAAGAGGAGTTAACCGACTTTACCCGAGTATGGAATGTCCAATTGTCGGATTTGGAAATTCAGGATATTCAGAACAGACTCGTGCAATTATTTAAGAGCCCGCCCTTTGACCCAACACTATGGAGGTTACCACAAAAGGATTTGCCATTATCTTATTTGGATTTTTTACGTTATTCAGATGGTGGCGAATTTCAAACAGGGGATAGATACTTTCAATTTTTCAGCATTCATGAGTTAAGAGAATATAACTTGGCTTATGAATTTCCAGAGTATATGGAGGGCTGTATATCTTTTGGTATGGATGGAGCTGGAAATCACTACATTTTTGATATGAGAGAGCCTATGAGAAATCATGAGTATCCTATTATTGCTGCTCATTCAGGAGATCTGGACTACAGCGGGAGCATAAGGGTAGCGGACTCATTCCTTGAACTATGTGAAGAAAGAACTTCATTAGATGATCTGAGAGAGAAAATAGAGAGTAACACGTAATATAGGCGGCCGAGAGACGTTTTATAGTCACGGACCGCCTTTTTTTATCGGTTTGTAAAATGTAATCCCTGCAGAGACGGCAGCTTCACCACGGTCAGCTTACCGGCGATGATCCCGTAAGCGCGTCGATGAGTGCGATCGGAATAGGAGTAAACCCACATTTTTTTCGATTCGTCAAACCCCAGGTATTTCATAAACTCAATTCTTTTGCGCAAATCCTGAATCGTCATAAATTCTCTCCTTCCGATGGGGACCTTTTTTATTAATTCGGGGAGAAAGAGAGTGTTACGGGGGTATGTGGCATTGGTAAAAGTTCACAGGTCATCATGGGCCGAGAACGAGGTAACTCACTTTCTAATAAAATAAGCCTGTTTTCTAAAAGATTGTTGCTGTTCTGCGAAAGTTATCTAAAATTTGTTATAATATGTTTCAATTTCGTCTAAACAAAGGGAAGTCATTGCCTAAAATTGCTATTAAACTCGATATGCACGTTTCAACCGCATTTTATTGGAGGCATAAGATTCTAAACTCTTTGCGTTCATTAGGTCATACCGCTTTAAGCGGCATTCTAATCCGAGGTGATTATCCATGATCAAAGGTTTGTTCGAAACTCATATTAACGTATCCGATTTAGAAAGGTCATCAGAGTTCTACGAGAATACTTTGGGTTTAACGTTAGCGTATGAAGACTCAAGGCGGTGTCGTTTCTATTGGCTTGGTGAACGTGGTAAGGCGATGCTGGGGCTATGGGAGAAAGAGCCTTCCCAAATCATTCGCCAACACTATGCTTTTGAAACATCAATTGAAAAAATGAAATGCATAGTTCCTTGGCTCAAAGAAAGAGGTCTTAAAGTCCGTAACTTTTTGGACGATGGTACTGAAAATCCGTTTGTATTCGGTTGGATGCCTGCCGTTTCCGTTTATTTTTCTGATCCAGACGGACATTCATTAGAGTTTATATCCATGTTGCCTGATGAACCCCAGCCTGAATTAGGTTTAGTAGCTTGGGAAGAATGGGAAAAGAGCCATGGAAGAAGCCTTAAGTTACAGAAGTAATTTATTACTTTTAACATTTGATTTAGCAACAATATTTACGAAAAAAGTCTAAAATAAAGACTATTTAATTGACATATGTTAAAATATGGATGTGAATTTGCAGTGCAGTTTTGCAAGCAGCGCGAAGTAAATCGGGGGCTTATGCATGAGAAAGTTCTTGCTTTCTTGCATCAGGTATATGAAGAATTGCGAGATTACTGCAGCATTGTATCTGTATTGTGGATTTAAATACGTGGAACTATGGGAAAGAATAGTCCAGTCCTAACAGTTTCAAGCTAACGAGCTTCGGTTACATCGTATCCATTGGACAGGAGGTAACAGCAACATCATGCCTATTTCTGTGACCGGTGCTCTAATTGTGGTACTGATTTTCATAGGTTTTTATGTGCTCGTGGCTTGGGGGATTCTTTACTTTATTCATAAGCGCACAACGAATCCATCTAGAAGAAGTGCGCAGTTTTTATTTGCAATTGTTATTATCGTTGCGGTTCTTCTTATATATAATGGTTTACTCGATACCTGGTTCATATTATTGACCTTGCCATTATGTATTCTCTGCGGAAAATATATAAGACAAAATAAATAAGGAAGAGGGCTTGAATGTATCCCTCTTCCTTTATGATAACCTTATTGCTGCGGCTTTTCCCAATGTAACTCCGCTTCAAGTCGCCATTTTTTCAATTCACTTTCACTTGGCTGCTGAGGTTCGTCATCGGTCGAGATCAGCACCAATCGTGACTCTCCAATCCAATCCACCTTCGCCCCCAGTGCCTCGGCGACAAAACGCGCGGGAATATAGGTACTGCCATTAATTAATTGTGGTGGTACATTCAGTTGAAGCTTTCTCCCGTTTACAATGGCGATCTTATCATCCAGTGTAAGTTCGATATGGACTTCTCCTTTGGTGGCCGTGACTACGCGCCGTGTCGGATCCCATTCCACGGAAGCTTGCATGCTTTCCAGCAGCCCGCGAAACGGAAGGAGAGTAAAATCGTTGACGATGACAGGCTCCTGGTTAAGAGACAGGAAGGTACCGTCAAGGACAATTCCTGCCGAATAGTGAATTCGATCAGGTTGGGTAAGCAAGTCTTCAACCCAAGGGGACAGGGCAGGTTTGTAATTGGATAAGGGTTCGCCCAACATATTGACCCAGTTTCCGGACAGAGCCTCGAGCCTCGGTGCAGCACCGGTGTAGAATCGTGGTACGTCAGGCTTCAGCTTAAGCTCGTAAATCAAGTTAGCATGATTAATATCCTTACCCATAACATACCGCAGCTCCACATTATAGTTCGACATCAGCATTCGTTTGGCCTGAGCAGGGGAAATAACCGGGCGGACAGGCTCGTTATATGGTGTTTCCGACAAATTGGAGTTCATCGAAAAGACATAGCCTGAGTAGGCGTTGACACTGATCTCTACATTTTCGTTTTCGATAACAACACCGTCCGCAATTCTGCTATAGTGGAACCGGTATTCCGGTGTTGTTTGACCAATCATCAAATGTGTTCGGCTTTCTACTAATTGATGCGCATAGGCAGGCATAGCCTGCAGCAAAAATGTCTCCGCGGTACGTCGAGCCTGCTCCTCGTCGATCTGCGGAGCCGTTGCCCAGCTGAAATCGGTTCCATCCGCCATGCCGTAGTTCACAATTTGACCTGTTAGGGCTTGAACATGAAACGTATCGATACGAAAACGCCCCTCATCCTCCGTAGGTAAGACGAGATCAAACCGTTGACTGCCGCTTTCGCGATCGCGTATCTCGAATGTATCTACGTGACTGCCATTGCTTTTGAGCACCTGTTTGATGCGTGAGAGCATTTGTTCATCATCCCATGGGGACGGCTTTACGAGCGGCTCTAAAACCGTGTCGCTGATCGGCCTCGATTTCCCCTTCATCCATTCGGAAATCACTTGTAGTTCACCGGTTGCCGCATCCATAAACAGAGCCTCGTCTATGGAGTAGGAGTAGAAGGGAACGGAGCTATGTAAAGTGGAATTCATCAAAACGGGCTGTATTTTATCGTAAAATAAGGCCCGGGCTTGATCCAGAGGGATGACATCAGCAGGATGATCGAACTTCACAGCCCACCATACCATATCATAGGAGCTGATCTTCCCGGTTGGATCGACATAAACCGTAAAATGCTGCTGTTCGTACGGAACATCGTTCACAGCTCTCATAAATCGTACTTTGCGAAGGGACTTGTTGTCGTGTCTGGTGCTGTATTCGGACTCCGGGTACGGGTTGATCACCCAGACTGCGTCAAGCTCCCAATTCAACCCTTCAATGAACGACTTCGCAATCGCGTTCGCCTTCTCTGTATCGATCGGGGCAAGCTGCTCCGTAGATGAAGAGGTGGCGTTACTCAATCTCGCGGATACCATTTGCACAGTTCCATCTGCAGCGGACAAGCGTACTTCGTAACTTCCATAGGGAATACCTTCCGTGTTTTGTTTCGTGAAGGTCAACCACCAAGTATCCTTTGAATCCTGGGGCCACTGCACTGCCCTCTCCAGTTTTGCTTCCGAAGGGATAAAGGCAAGTGCGCGCGCACGAGCGACAGCATCGTCCTCATCCCGGATCGGAGCCGAGCTTACCGAGTTCATCGCTGCACTAGCTTGATGAACAGCGAACGCTTCGGCAGATGCCGGAGGTAAGAGGGAGGCCACTCCGACGAATGTCAGCATCCCGGCTGCAATCATTTTCTTCAACATCATACCGTTTCACTCCGTTTAATAAATATTGAGGTCATTTCTCTAGACGCACCAGGAGCGGCAAAGTTGCGGGAGGAAGAAAATATAAAGTCACACCATATTTTGCCTATTAGCAGTTGTTGATATCCTGAACTGGCGCCTGCTGGAATACATTTCCACGTGATGAAGACATGATTTTTATGATCTATCTTGTAACAATTTCAAGGTAAAGTCCGTCTTATATTATAAGGGAGGAAATAACTTGAAAAAATTACTGTTGAGAGGAACGATTGTTGTTTCACTCTTTACGTTGTTTGGGTGCCAGCATAGCATCGTACCATCCGATAACCCTATGCTTGAGAAAAGTATAGAAGTAGCATCCCTTTCAAGCGTCGTTGAAACAAATCAGGATAAGGAGCGTTTTGTCGAACCTGAACCATCGGAATGGGTGGAATACTCCAAGCTCGTTAGAGAGTACATGTACCATCGAACTCAAGCTGTGCTTCACAAGGATATCGATATTTTGTGGTCAAAGTATCCGGAGTTAAAAGAGAATATGGATCGTGAAACCGGAGTGAATGTCGAAAAATATGATGTCGAATATTTCTCGAGATTTGGACTTCAGGATGCCAATTTCGACATCGAAGGTTATGAAAAAATAAAAGTAAGCACAATAAATGACAATGAAAAAATAGTTTTAGTTCACGGCAGCATTGTTTATTTGAAAACTGATTTTGATGAAGCAGGAGGGGAATATGTAATAAAGGTCTTTTTACAAAAGAAGGATCAACAATGGACCGTAGTGAAAACGGACGAGTACACCATCCCCGAATACAAAGAATGGTTAAAACAAAAAAATAGTTAGTACTACAAATTAGGATAGGTAATCCAAATGGTTAAGCAAATAGTAGGTGTTGGCCTTTATTTTATTGGTGCTTTGTTTGTTGTTTTCTTTTTTGTTGGAGTTCGTACAATAGAGGCTATACAGATGGCAAGCCTAATAACCGTTGTACATATGCTCATGCTTTTTATCGATAGGCATGATAAAGGGTAAGCCCGGTGCGCCACTCCACATGAGGTGACATCGAAGGTTAAATGGATACCTTAGTGACCTTATATTTGTCCAAAAAAAAGGAGCTGCCCTTCATCGGCTAGCTCCTTTGCCTTTTTATGAAAATAACTGTGCTTTCGTATTCATGGATCATTTGGTTCCAGTGGCAGCTCTATATCGATGGTCGTGCCGACTCCGACTCGGCTCGTTACGGTCATCGTTCCTTGATGGGATTCCACGATTTTCCGCGATACCATGAAGCCAAGACCTGTCCCTTTTTCTTTCGTGGAATAGAAGGGTTCCCCCATGCGGGCAATGCGCTCCTCGGGAATCCCGCAGCCCTCGTCGGAAATGAGGATATGCATGTCATCACCGGGGTTACTTGGCGTAAGCAGTCGCAGATGGATATTGCCGCCATGGGGCATCGACTCGATGGCGTTTTTCAATAAATTTATGAATACCTGCTTCAGTTGATTTTCGACTCCGCGAACCTTGGGCAGGTCATTATAATCCAGATGGATCTGTACATTTTGCATGATCGCCTGCACATTGATTAATGTGATCACGGACTGCAGGGTACCGACCAGATCCACCGACCTAAAGGCCGCAGCTTGCGGCTTAGCCAGCAGCATGAGTTCACGGGTTATCGATTCGATGCGATCCATCTCTTCCTGAAGGATATCGAAGATGTACCCGCGCTCATCTGGATTATAACCTTGAAGCAGCTTGATAAATCCTTTAATTGCCGTAAGCGGGTTTCGGATTTCGTGAGCGACAGCCGCTGCCAACTGACCGGCAATGTTCAGCTTTTCTGCTTCCAGCAGCAGCCGCTCTGTCTGCTTCTGCTTCGTCATATCCTTCATGATCCAATAGCTGCCAAGAACAGTTTCATTCACAATGATGGGCACAATTTGACATTCAATAATCAATAAGGTTTCATCCTTACAGGTCACCTGGATTTCCCAAGGATCAACCGCTCTTCCTTGGAGAGCTTCTTCGACAAGCAGGGAGACATCATAAGTACGATCAATACGTAAGATATCATCGATTTTCATGCGAAGCAGCTCCTTTCTGGAGTGCCCCAGCAGGTTAACGCCAGCAGGGTTGCTGTCCACGATCCGGCGGTCGATATCGAGAGTATAGATCGCTTCGGGATTAAATAATAGCAGCGACTTGAGCCTGGATTTGTTGCTCAAATTCCCATACTCTGCATTCTTTAACTGCGTTAGGTTTTTGGCAAGACCGTAGACACCGACGATTTCACCGTCGACAATGATAGGGAAATTTGTCACATGACAAGTGATGATCGCACCGCTTTTATGAATAAGCAAACTTTCGTACACCTGTGGAATGCCTTGTGCCGCTAACTCAAAATGCCGCTGCGTTTGCTGACTGGTTAATGGGTGCATGAAGGGGGTATACGACATGTCTAGGAGCTCCTCAACGCTATAACCAGTAAGTTCTACGGTGGAGGGGTTGACACTGAGAAACTTCCCATGTAAGTCGAAGGAGAACACGGCGTCGGGGTTTTGGTGAAATAAGGATTTATAATGCTGCTCTCGCTCCAGGGCTGCTTTTTTCTTTGTCGTAATGTTGCGGAAGAAAACCATAAGCCCCTGATGAGAGGGAATAGCACGCACATTGTACCAAGCGTCCAGTGGCGCTGGATAATATTCTTCAAATTCAACCGCTTTCTTCTCGCGAAAAGCTTGATGATAATGGGTGAAGAAGGAGTTGTGGACCGCCTCGGGAAACTCTTCCCACAGCGAACGCCCGATAAGATCCTTGCATTCCCTCTGAAGCAGAGTAGATGCGACTTTATTCATATACGTAAAGTTCCAATTTTCATCGACTGAAAAGAAACCATCGCTCGTATGCTCAATAATTTCCCGTACATCCCATTGTTCAAATACCATTATGTCTAGCCACCAATCAAAATAAAGATACTACTAAATTCTTCAAGGAATCGTACTTCCCCTGCAAATTTTCAAAAAAAAAAGCCGAAGCATAAGCCTTTTAGCCTACGAATCAGCTTCGGTTTTAGCCTGAAATGTTTTCATCCCGTATCAGATGCCCTTGTCCGATGTGAATCGGAAGGAAGCCGGCCATTTGCTTGCTCAGATATGTGATCGGACCATTTCGTCCCATAAGCAATACATTTTGTACATCGCGTTTTCCTCCCGAAGGCAGAAGAAAGGCTTGGGTCGTGGTGAACACGGATCGGAGGGTGGTGGCGATCGCCTTTACCAGGCTGTCATTCTCCCCGCGTCCAACCAAGTTAAGAATGACGGAACCGCCGCTTATCAGCTTCATTTTTACCAGCTCGAAAAATGGTTTGGACAGCAAATGCAGGGGAGTGCCCCTCGCATTAAACGCATCCAGCACGATATAATCAAACGCGTGGTCTTGTTCTTGCTCCAAAAGGGAACGACCGTCGCCAATGACGACATTTTCACCCCGATAATCAAAAAAAGCTCTGCTTACGTCGTAAACGAGAGAATCAAGCTCCGCCACCTTTACTCTTTTATCCGCGAAATAGGTGGCAATGGTGCCGATTCCGTGTCCGATCATAAACACATTGTCCAATGCCGGATCGTTGTGTTCCATCAGGTGAATAATGGCCCTTGGATATTCGAATACGATGCGCTTCGGCCGGTTCAAATCCATTGCGCCTTGTATCTCCGCATTCGCAAATTTCAACACGCGAAAGCTTCCTTTTTCCCCGTACAATTCCGTCGTGTCATACACTGAAATTTCGTTATATTCGCTGCGCTGTGCATACAAATGGTTAGCCTTATTCATGGTAAGCTCCTCTTTGGCAGGAGATGAAAATACTTAAAATGAGTATAACATGACCTCGATTCTCCATTCGAAAATGCTTGAAGCGAAGTTAAGAAATGATTAAGAAATGGGTAAGATCCAGTTTATTTCATTCGTGTAAGATCGAGCTTGTACCATGCTAGAAGGGGGCGAGACCCAACGGCAGCATGGTACAAGACGAACATCTAGGAGGCTGACATTTTTACCATGGAGCATTTGTTGGATGCTATTATTTTAGGGATTATCGAAGGATTAACCGAATTTTTGCCTGTCTCTTCGACGGGGCATATGATTTTAGCCGGGCATTTGCTCGGGTTTGAAGGAGAAGCCGCGGACACGTTTAAAATTGTGATCCAGCTCGGAGCGGTGCTTGCTTTACTCGTGCTGTACTGGAAGCGATATATTGAAATCGCTAAGGGCCTGCTAACGTTTCGTTTCTCCGAGAAAGGCAAGCTGAATGCAGTTCATCTTGCGGTTGCGATGTTTCCGGCATTGATCGTCTATTTGCTGTTCAAGGATGTCATCAAAGACGTCTTATTCGGCCCGGGGCCCGTATTGATCGGTTTAGTTGCCGGAGCGGTTCTAATGATTATCGCCGCGCAGGCCAAGCGCAAGGTCACGGCGGAGTCGACCGACGATATTGATTACAAGCAGGCGCTGGGCATCGGTATCTTTCAGTGTCTTGCGCTGTGGCCGGGGTTCTCCCGTTCGGGCTCGACGATCTCCGGGGGCATGCTGCTCGGCACGAGCCAAAAGGCGGCGGCAGACTTTACGTTTATCATTTCGGTTCCGGTGATGCTGGGGGCGACGGTGCTGGATATGTATGACAGCAGAGAGTTTCTTACGTCGGGGGATCTCATGCTGTTCCTCGTTGGCTTCGTCGCGGCTTTTGTCGTTGCGATGCTTGCGGTGGTTACCTTTTTGAAGCTCATTAAGCGGCTGCGGTTGGAATGGTTTGCGCTCTACCGGTTTTTACTGGCTGTACTGTTTTTCTTATTTGTCATGTAGTAATGGCGGCGGCAGACGAGTCCTTCTTTTCGAAGAAGGAGGGTCTGTCGTTTTTTATGCCTTCATATATTGATTCGATATATATTGATATGGTATATTTTGACCAGCGTAATTCCTACATTTGGCATGGATGAAGGAGGGTAGGCATGAGAAGCCAGGATGTAATTTTGGGGATGCTGATGGATTCAAGCATTTCAGGCTATGATATTAAGCAAAATTTCGAGAAGTTATTTTCTTATTTTTATAACGCGAGCTACGGTACGATCTATCCGACGTTAAGCAGAATGGAGAAGGAAGGACTCATCACCAAGCAAAGCTTCGTGCAGGAAGGCAAACCGAATAAGAACGTCTACACCATTACGCAGCTGGGCAGGAAAGCGTTCCTGGAGTATTTGCAAAGTGAAATTCAGAATGCCGAGGTCAAGTCGGATTTTATGATTCGCTTGTTTTTTGGAAAATGGGCGGAGCCCGCGCTAATGATTCGGTGGATGGAAGAGGGGATTCGCAAAACAGAGGAAACGCTCGCGAAGCTGCGTACGGAGCAGGAGCAGTGGAAGGACGAGCTGAGTCCGAGCCAGTTGATCTGCCTGCGAATAGGGATCAGCAATAATGAAGCGGTGCTTGCGAATTTGCAGGAAGGGATCGCTCAAATCAAGTCAATATAAAACAGCACCGAGTGGAGAAAGAGAGGATACCGCTATGGAACCATTTTTACAAAATCATCAGTATAATCGTGTTGTTGCACAGGCGAAAGCGATATTATACGCATTGCAATCGTCAAGCGACCGTAAGGTCGTTGAGGCTGCGCGCTATAATGCATGGAGTAAGGTGATGGAAGCATGTTCCGGGCTGGACCGGGAACGGATGGCGTTAATCGAACGGATGCAGGAGCTGCAAACCTCTGAGGAGTTTCAGGTGTATTTGAACGAGCTGGCAGGCTATGCCATCCCGTTTCCAGATATGACGGAGCGAGTGCTGAAGAGCTTGTTTCCGAAGGTGAAGAAGCTGCGTCCGCCGGAGCTGGAACGGTTCGGCAATCGCCCGCTTACGTATTTAGGCTGGAGCGATCAAGGGGCGAGCCGAATGTTTCTCGTCTACAACCAGCCGGACAGAGAGGGAGCCGGCGGACAAGGACGTCTCGTAGGGATTGAAGGGCGTTTTACGGCCGGGGAGAAAAAAGGGGTTTGCGCGTTCTGCAATAAAATTGGGGAAGCGGCTCTTTTTACAGCGGTGACGAAGAAGAGGATGGGCAATAATCCCGATTATTATAAAGCCGTTGGCCAGTACATCTGCTTTGACAGCGACGCTTGTAATGCCAGAATTACGGATTTGACTGCATTGGATGTATTTTTCGCAGAAGTAACTGGCTAGTTGAAGGGTTGGACAACTTCAGTTCATTCGCATAGAAACCGGCTATTTCTCTAAAAAGAGATAGTCGGTTTTCTCTTGTTTGTAATTAATCGTAACGATTACGAAATTTTCGTTGACAAGATGGAAAAATATGCCTAAAATATCGATTGAATACTAATCGTAATCATTACGTTTTTACATGCGCAAGTAATCTTGAAAGGAGTGGGATTATTTATTCTGCGACAAGTTCCACGAGAGAAAAGTATGAGCTGCTGCTTGCACTAGACCTGCTGGAATTTGAAATTAGGCAGCTAACGGAGTACGCCAAAGATTGCAGCGATTGCTACGAGCTGCTGCGGGTAAAGCTGGATCAGCTTACCGAATGGATCGAAAGCGAAAGTCTGATCACCAAATGGACGAAATGGGGTGAGGAGCCGGAGGCTCGGGAACGGGCACTGCAGCTGAGAGACTCGGCAGTGAAGGCCTTATGCGACGTGGAAAAGCATCAATCCGCATGTATGGTCGATCATGAGCAGCAAGTGAGCCTATATTTTGCCGCGTTATCCAACGCGATTAGCGATGAGATCCGGCAGTTTGGATTGAATGAAGCGTCCCGTGTGTTGTTTATCGGCTCGGGGGCCTTGCCGGTTTCCGCCTTGACGACTGCCAAAGTAGTTGGGTGCAGGGTGACCTGCCTGGATATTGACTCCGAAGCGGTATCTCTTGCGGAGCGAATTGCAGAGAAGCTGGGAATGAGCGCGCGCGTTCAATTCACAAGCAAGCGGGCAAGTGAGCTTTCGGATATTCAGCATTTTACCCATGTAATGATTGCTTCGCTGGTGCCCAATAAACAGGAGCTTCTCGAAGAGCTACATCAGATCATCGGCATGAATACGCGGGTGATGCTCCGGTACGGCAACGGATTAAAGGAGATTTTTAATTATCCATTTGATAAATCGCAAGCGGCGGATTGGCATGAGGAAAGCATAAGGACCCCGGATACCTTCTACGATACTCTCATTTTGAAAAAAGCAGCCCCCGTTCATGTGTAACGAATTCGAGAGGAGTGAATGAAAAATTTATAGCAACCATCCAAATCCCGCTCAGACTGACGATGTTAAGCAAAATCCCCCTGTTTCGCTGCAAGAAAAATTTACCTTGGGCGCCGTGCTTTTCGCAGGAGCAGGTCCAGCTGCACTGCAAACTGCGGTGCTGATGGCGAAGGCTGGCTGCGAACGGATCGGCTTTGCCAACCGTTCCGGCTCGCGAAATGACTTTTTACGGGACAAGCTGAACGATGCTGGAGCCTCCATTACGGTCACCGTCCATCAGCAAAAGCATGCAGCTCTTGCCGGTACAGCCAAGGTGGACTGTTTTATCGATGGTTATGCCCAGGTGGCAGACGAGTGGGATACGCTCTTTTTTTGCACCCCTTGCGAAGCGTACCTTGATATTGTGCGGGAGCTCAATATCAACGCGCTGCTGCGGGTCAAAACTATTGTTTTGCTTTCCCCGGGGCTCGGTTCGGCTATGCTGGTACAAAGTCAGCTCGATCCTCACTCCCGCGGCCGCATAGAGGTGATCAGCTGCTCGACTTATTTTGCGGCGACAAAGCCGGACAATCCGAACGGAAGCAATCCGTGGACCGCTGCTACGAAAGCAGTGAAGCGGCGAATCTACATTGGATCCAGCCGTAGAAATTGCCCCGGTGCCGAGTCGATCCGTCAATTGCTGCAGTCGTCCGGGATTGACTGCCGGCTCGTGAACCGGCCGCTGGACGCAGAGGCCAGAAGCATCACGCTGTATGTGCACGCACCGCTTTTTATCAATGATTTTTCCCTTGACGTCGTATTTGGCGTAACGGAAACGAAAAAATATTTGTATAAGCTGTACCCGGAGGGGCCGATTACGCCGCAAGCGATCGAGACGATGGTCGACCTGTGGAAGGAGATCAGCGAGCTGCTGCGTAAGCTTGGAGCAGAGCCTATTAACCTGCTGCAATTTTTAAATGATGATAATTATCCGGTTCATGAAACGTCTCTTTCCCGCAGCGATGTGGAAGGCTTTCCACATTTTGAAGCGACTCGCCAGCATTATTTGCTGTACATCCGGTATGCTTCGCTGCAGATCGATCCGTTTTCCATTCCGGATTCGGAGGGAAGGTATTACGATTTCTCCGCCGTGCCTTTCAGCAAAGCGGTTCGTGCTGGAGACGGGAAATGGGTAATTCCGCGCATCCCCTACGAGGACTACCGTAAGCTTAAAATCGTTGAGGCACTGGCATTTCTGCTTGGGGTGAATACGCCTGCTATGACAAGACTGCTGGAGTTGTTTGAAAGCAGACTTGCGGCCTCCATCGTGCAGCACGGGGAGGTACATGTTGATGCGGGACTTCTGGAGGACCGGAAACGAGCATCTATGGAGGCGGAAGCCGTGATGAGCGAGCTCAGTAGGGAACAAAGTGAAGGCCTGAAGGCATCAACTTAAACCAAGTAAAAAATCATAATACAGCTGTGATGAATCGTAATGGAGCGTCTTTCCCCATGCTGTGGAAGGGCGCTTTTTGTTGTTTTCGGTATACTGAGAGGGAATGGGCTATAAAATGTTCCAATAAATAGTTTATTTTGGTAAAATGTAAGCGCTACCGCAAATATAGGGGGTGCGCTTGTGATCGCTTGGAGATGGAATACGCTTGTCCGAAGAACGAACGATATTCGATTAAAGCATAAGCTGATGATTGCCTTTATCGTCGTCGTTTTTATCCCCGTCATGATTGTCGGCGGGTTGTTAACGTCAGCGTATCGCCAGCATGTCCTGCGGCAGGCGACAGAGCAGACGCTGAACAATGTGGAAAAAATTAAATCAAGAACGGAAGAGATTTTACGGATGCCGATCGAAATTTCAAGCAATTTGATGGTCGATAAACGATTTGGGCATTTGGTGAACTCTGATTATGAGCATGATTTCGATATGGTAAAGGCTTATTGGGATTACGATGTGCTTAAGGATTACGTGAAAAACTACGAGGAAATTTTCAATATCCGCTTTTATACGATGAATTCTCGGCTTCTAAGCAACTGGGAGGTATTGCAGCCGAGTGATGTAGTAAAGCAGTCGGGGTGGTATCGGGAAGCTGTCGCCAACAAGCTGCCGATGATCAACTGGCACTTTATTCCCGACGAAACGAAAGGGAATCAACCCTATTTAAGCCTGGTACGCAAAATCTACTTTATGGAATACCGGACGGAGGGGGTGCTTGTTATCGATGTCGACTATGAAAAGCTTCACGCCATTGTAAAGCAGGAGCCTCACAATACGATGATCGTCGATGATCAGGGCTATATTGCTGCGGCTACCAATGAAGGCTGGGTCGGAATGCATATCGCCAACACCGATTTTGCCGAGGTTCTACAGCATCGCCAGGAAGGGATTTACGATTTCGTTTATGGCAGCGAGCCATCGAAAATCGTTATAAAACCACTGGTACCCGAGGGAAGCCGGAACGGGCTCCGTATTGTATCCGTGTTCACGGTAGAAGGAATTGTGAGCGCCGCCGATCGTATTAGCAGGCTCGGCTTCGTCATTATGCTGATCAGCATGCTGGTCGCGGTAGTCCTCGTCTATTTTACATCTTCACTGTTAACAAGAAGACTACTGCTGCTCAACAAGGTGATGAATAAAATCGCGATGGGGGATCTGAACGCCGGGTCTAAGGTGGATGGGAATGATGAAATCGGTCTTTTGTCAAGGCAGTTAAACCATATGGTAGACAGCATCCGCGGGCTGATGCAGGAGGTTTCGGCCTCCCACGAGCAGCAATCTCTGCTGGAGCGAAGGCAGCGGGACATTACCTTCAAGATGATGGCGAGCCAGATGAATCCTCATTTTCTTTTTAATGCACTGGAGTCGATTCGGATGAAGGCCCATATCCAAGGACAGCAGGAAATCGCCCATGTTGTAAAGCTATTGGGTAAGCTCATGCGCAGAACGATCGAAATCGGCTCACAGACGATAACGCTCAAGGAAGAGCTTGAAATGGTCCGGTATTACTTAGAGATTCAGCATTTTCGTTATGGAGAGGGGCGCTTGCGCTATGAGCTTGAGATTGCCGAGGAGGCGCTTGACGTTCGTCTGCCCGCGCTGATCATTCAGCCTCTCGTTGAAAATGCGGTCATTCATGGGTTAGAGCAGGTTGAGTCCGGCGGCTTCGTACGGGTGTTCATTCAACCTGTAGGAAACCTGCTGGTCGTAGAGGTTTCAGATAACGGATGCGGGATGAAAGAGGAAAAATTGGCTGCGGTGCTGGAGGGGCTTGCCGATCCGGAGAATGGGGAAGGCGGCGACAGCCGAATCGGTATTCGTAATGTTCATCAGCGTCTGGTCCTGCATTTTGGCTGTGACAGCGGGCTTTCTATACGAAGCGTGCCGGGAATGGGCACTTCGGTTTCATTTCAGCTTCTGCTAGAAGGGGGACATACACTTGCACCTTTATAAAGTAATGCTGGTCGATGATGAGCCGATGATTCGCCAAGGGCTGCGTACGATTATCAATTGGGAAGATAACGGGTATCAGGTTGTAGGTGATGCAGGCAACGGACGGGATGCCGTGCTGAAGTATAAAGAGCTTGCACCCGATATCGTCGTCATCGATATCCGGATGCCGGTCATGGATGGACTGCAGGCCATCGCGGAGATCCGCAGGACGGATAAGCGTTGTTTGTTTCTGATCGCGAGCGGCTATGCCGATTTTGCGTATGCCAAGCAGGCGATGGTGCATGGTGTGACCAGCTACCTGCTGAAGCCGATCGAGGAAGAGGAGCTGGCTGCGGAGCTTGGGCGCATGAAGCTTGAGCTGGACCAACGGCGGCAGACCGCCGAGCTTTCCAAGCAGGAAGCGGCACTGAAACGGGAAGCGCTGCTTGCCGCGCTTGCCGCTGCTGAAGGGAACGAGGAGGCAGCGGCAGCGGCGGCGAAGGAGCTGGAGCCGCTGATTGGCACCGCATCGTGCTACCATGTGCTGCTGTTTCAGATGACGGAAAGTGCGGCTTCACCCGGAACGAAGGCGCTGCTTAAGCAGCGATGGAAAAGCGCCTTTGAGGAGCCGGGCAGCGGCTTTTTGTTTTCAAGCGGGACGGAGCTTGCGATGCTGTGGCCGAAGGATCTCCATTCGCCGGCTGCCCGCAAGGAGCTCCTGCTGCAACTGCAGGACAGCGCAGATGAGTTATGCCTTGAGTTTACGGCAATCGCCGGCGTGAAGGTGCATTCGCTGGCGGAGCTCGCGCGCTCCTGCGCCTCCGCGCATGAGATGCTTCGCCGCAGCTTTCATCTATGCGGCGAAGGAATTCATCTCGCCGGCGCCGCTGTCTGTGGCGGACACGGCGGACGAGAGCCGCAGCGGAGGGTGCACGCTTCGCTGCAGGAAGAGCGGCTGTGCGCGGAGGCTGACGGTCCGCCGCCAGCGAAAAGCCCGGATCTGGCGGCGCTGGCGGACCGCCTTTACTACGCCGTCGATATGGGCTGCGCCGAGGCTACGGCGAGGGCGCTTGATGAAGCGGAGAAGCAAATCCGCGACTTCGATGATTCCGAAGCGAATATGAAGAAAAGCTTCGCGCAATTGGTTAACGCGGCTTTCAATAAGCTGGCGCTTACGCATCAGGCGGATGTGGTGCAAATTTCCATGCCGTTAGTCGCAGAGCTTTATCGGCAGACGCGCTGCGAGGCGATGATGCGTTATATTCACCGTCAGTGTCAGGAGCTCGCACTGCGTCTTCGCAATGAAAGCAGCGAGCCTATCATAAAGCAGATCATTCATTTCATGGAACGGCATTACGCAGACCAGCTAAAGCTTGAAACGCTGGCGGAGCTTTTCAAATACAACAGCGGATATTTAGGCAAAATGATTAAGCAGCATACCGGGGAAAACTTTAACACGTATTTAGACAAGGTGCGGATTCGCCATGCGATCGAGTGCTTGGGAAGGGGCATGAAGGTTCGGGAAGTCGCCGAACGGGTCGGGTACTCCAACGTCGATTACTTTCACAGCAAATTTAAGAAGTATGTAGGCATTTCGCCGTCCTCTCTGAAAGGAAGCCCTGAAAAAGCTGCGCAGCTCTGCAGCTCGCGATTCCAAAGCTTACAAGGGACAAACCTAAATAGAGGGAAGCAAACGAAGGATCAGACTTAGGAAAAGGAGTCAAATGCTCACAGACATTTGTGAAAGCGCTTATTTGTATATGATTTTCGGATGAATTAATCGGGTTTTGACGGTCATTCTCCTTCGATATGATGAATGCAAGGAAGAAATGACGGTGAGGTGTTGTTCTGTGAAACCGCTAACAACGAAAGGGGAAGCGCAGCCACCAGGGGTCACCTCTGCGCGGAGGCGGCGCTTCTTCCGAACGATGCTTCAGCAGCGTTACTTGTATCTCATGTCGATGCCCTTTCTCGTTTGGCTGGTCATCTTCAGCTACGTTCCTTTATGGGGCTGGCTGATGGCGTTTCAAAATTACCGGCCGGGGCGTTCGTTGATGGAGCAAAAATGGGTTGGGCTTCAGAACTTTCAAGAGCTGTTTGCCGATGAGCGCTTTTACCTCGTGCTGCGCAATACGCTCGGGATGAGCATCATGGGCTTGATCGCAAATTTCACAATCCCGATTGTTTTTGCGCTGCTGATCAATGAAATTCGGGGGGCGCTGTTTAAGCGCTCGATCCAAACGATTTCGTATTTGCCGCATTTTGTGTCGTGGGTCGTCGTGGCCGGGCTCGTCTCGAAAATGCTCTCTACTGATGGTGGCGCGGTGAACCAGCTGCTCTTGTGGCTTGGTTTCATCGATCAGCCGGTTTCGTTTATGGCGAAGGGAGAATGGTTCTGGACGATCGTTACCTTAAGCGATGTGTGGAAGGAAACGGGCTGGAACTCAATCATTTTCTTAGCGGCGATTTCCGGAATCGATCCGGAGCTTTATGAAGCGGCAACGGTGGATGGGGCCGGACGAATTCGCAAAATGTGGCACATCACGTTGCCGGGGATTCAGACGACGTTTATGGTGCTGCTCATCCTCTCCATCGGCAACCTGCTCAGTACCGGCTTCGAAAAGCAATTTCTGCTCGGAAACCCGCTCGTACGCGATTATTCCGAGGTCATTGATTTGTATGCGCTGAACTATGGAATTGAGTTAAGCCGCTTTTCGTACGGCACCGCAATCGGCATCTTTAATTCGGTGGTTGGTATCCTGCTTGTTTTTACAGCCAATGGCTTCTATAAGCGCTTGACTAAACAAAGCGTTATTTAAGGAGGGAGGGACATGAAGCAGCTTCTGGGAGGCCGGTTTAGCGATCGCCTCTTTGATGGGTTCTTATATGTGGTAATGAGTCTCGCAGCTGTAGTCACGATGTATCCGTTTTTGAATGTACTGGCCATTTCCTTGAACGATTCGATGGATACGATCAAAGGGGGGATCACCATTTTCCCCCGGGAGTTTACGCTCCAAAACTACGAGACGATTTTCCGGTTCGACGGGCTGTTAACGGGGCTGCGAAATTCGGTCATTCGAACCGTGCTCGGCGCGGCCATCGGCGTATTATCCGCATCCATGGTTGCTTATGTGCTAAGCCGTCAAGATTTTCAAGCGCGAAAATGGCTCTCCGTCGTGTTTGCGCTGACGATGTATTTTTCCGGCGGGCTTATTCCGGTGTATATGCTTATGCGCGGCCTCGGCTTAATCGGCTCGTTCTGGGTATATATCGTTCCCGCCATTCTTAGCGTGTGGAATGTGTTTATTATCCGCTCTTACATCGACGGGCTGCCCGCTGCGCTGCAGGAATCGGCGAAGATCGACGGCGCGAACGACTGGACGATTTATTGGAAGGTGATTTTGCCGCTATGCCAGCCCGTGCTTGCAACGATTGCGCTTTTCGTTGCCGTCGGCCACTGGAATTCGTGGTTCGATACGTTCCTGTACAACTCGTCCAAGCCGCATTTGACAACGCTGCAATACGAGCTGATGAAGGTGCTGCAGTCCACACAGTCGGGCAACGAAAGCTACCGCGACCCGAACACGCAGCAGTCGATGGCGTCGGTTTCTCCGGAATCGATCAAGATGGCGATTACGATTGTCGTTACCGTGCCGATCCTGACCGTTTATCCGTTTCTTCAGCGGTATTTTGTGAAGGGCATGACGCTTGGCGCGGTGAAAAGCTAGGAAAAATTTTGCAAGGTCGTCAATGTCGTCTTGTGAGAGCTACCAAATTCGAACGATGAGGAGGGTATTGATCCATGTCGAATAATTTTCGATTTGCGGGAGGATCACCGGTCCGCCGCCGCTTGTCCGCACTAGTATTGGCTGCTTCCTTAGTGGCCGCTGCCGGCTGCACAAACTCCGGCCCGTCAGAGCCTGCCGAGGGGGAGGGCGGCTCCACCGAGCCGATGACGATTCGGCTCGTCAATGGTGATGTAAACCCGAACTGGGACGATATGCAGAGCGACATCGGCAAGGTCATACAAGAAAAAACAGGCATTACGCTGAAGCAGGAGTTTCCGGTCGGGGGCAATGATACGGATTTATTTTCCATCATGGTCGCCAGCGGCGATTACCCCGATCTGGTCATGCCAAAGGGCAGCGCCGGAAAGCTCGTCGATGCCGGAGCGCTGATCGATTTAACGGAACTTATTGATAAGCACGGTCCGAACATTAAAAAGGTGTACGGCGAATATATGAACCGGCTGCGCTGGAGCAATGAAGACCACTCGATCTATATTCTTCCGGTGACCGGCGTGAATAATAAATACTTTGACGCTGGAGGCGGATTCCAAATTCAGCACCGCGTGCTGAAGGAGCTCGGGTATCCGAAGATTGAAACGGTAAAGGATTACGAAAATGCGATCCGCACCTACTTGAAGGAGCATCCGACGGATGCGGACGGCAAGCCGAATATCGGCATGTCGCTGAACGCCGGGGAGTGGCAAATTCTCATTTCTACGACGAATCCTGCGTTCCTTACCACAGGCGCACCGGATGACGGCGAAATGTACATTGACCAAAAGACGTACGAGGCGAAGCTGCACTATTTGCGGCCGGAGGAAAAGGAGTATTTTCGCTGGCTGAACCATATGTACAATACGGGGCTGCTTGACCCGGAAAGCTTCATTCAGAAATACGACCAGTATAAGGCGAAGATCGCCAGCGGCCGCGTACTCGGCACAATCGATCAGAAGTGGGATTATGAGCAGGCGGAATATGTATTAAAAAAGGAAGGTAAGTTCGACCAGACGTATGCCCGGCTGCCGGTGACGCTAAATGAGTCGTATAAGGATCATTCGTTCCAGGAAACGGGGTATTTGGCCGGCTGGGGCATCGGCATTACGAAGAGCGCAAAGGACCCGGTGCGTTTGATCAAGTTTCTGGATTATCTCGCATCCGACGAAGGCCAAGTGCTGCTGAACTGGGGCATCGAGGGTGTTCATTATAAAGTGGAGAACGGCAAGCGCGTGTTTCTTCCTGAATATCAGGAGATGAAGACGAACGACAAGAACGGATTTAAGAAGAAAACGGGGATTGAAAACTACTTTATAGCGCCTCGTTACGGCGACGGCGTGAAGGACCCGAGCGGAAATTATTATACAACGATTTTCCCGGAGCAGGTGATCTCCGAGTATACCGAAGCGGACAAAGAGACGCTGAAAGCATACGGCAAGACCGTGTATAAGGATTTTTGGCCGAGTGAGGACGAATTCCCGATGCGTCCATATGGCGCCGCATGGTCGATCAGCTTTGAAACGGGCTCTGAGGCAAACGTCATTTTCGAGAAAACGCAGGATATTATGAAAAAACGGGTGCCCGAGGCGATTATGGCGAGTCCGGAGCAGTTTGATGCGGTGTGGGACGCGTTTATGCAGGATTTGCAAAAAGCGAAGGTCGACAAGCTGAACGAGGAATATACGAAAATGGTCCGTGACCGCATCAAGCTGTGGAGCGGTGAATAAGCCAAACTAAGCTGGAGAAGCAAGGCCGCCCCGAATCCGTGAGGCTAACGGCGCGGCCTATTTTCTTGAATTCCAATTTTATGAAAAGAGGCGTGATAGCGATGTTGAATCCAAGGCTTCCTAAAATATGGTACGGAGGCGATTACAACCCGGAGCAGTGGGATCCATCGGTGATGGAAGAGGACGTGCGCATGTTTAAGGTTGCCGGAATCGACGTGGCGACCGTGAATGTGTTCTCTTGGGCCAAGCTGCAGCCGGACGAGGAAACATATCGCTTTGAAGAGCTCGATAATGTTATGGATCGACTGTACCGCGATGGGATTTATGTGTGTCTTGCCACTTCGACCGGGGCACATCCGGCGTGGATGGCGCGCAAATACCCCGACGTATTGCGGGTCGATCACATGGGGAGAAAGCGGAAATTCGGCGGAAGGCACAATTCGTGCCCGAACAGCCCCACCTACCGGCTGTACTCCGCCCGTTTAGCGGAGAAGCTGGCGGAGCGTTACGCCGGGCATCCGGGACTTCTCCTATGGCATGTGTCCAATGAATACGGCGGATACTGCTACTGTGATTTATGTGCGGCGGCATTTCGCGCCTGGCTGCGCGAACGTTATCAAGATTTGGATACGCTGAACAGGATGTGGTACACCTCATTCTGGGGCCATACGTTTTATGATTGGGACGAAATCGTGCCGCCTAACGAGTTAAGTGAAGAATGGGGGCGCAGCCGCTCCACCTTTCAGACGATCTCACTCGATTATCGAAGATTTCAATCCGACAGCCTGCTGGCGTGCTACCGGCTCGAATACTCGGAACTGAAAAAGTATACCCCGGATATTGCGGTGACGACCAATATGATGGGCACTTATCCGGAGCTTGACTACTTTCGCTGGGCGCCTTATTTGGATGTCATCTCCTGGGACAACTATCCGTCGCATAATACGCCGTTTAGCTTCACGGCGATGACGCATGATCTTATGCGCGGCCTCAAAGGCGGTCAGCCGTTTATGCTGATGGAGCAGACGCCAAGCCAGCAAAATTGGCAGCCGTACAATGCTTTGAAGCGCCCAGGCGTGATGCGGCTGTGGAGCTATCAAGCAGTTGCCCGCGGCGCGGATACGGTCATGTTCTTTCAGCTGCGCCGCTCGATTGGCGCCTGCGAAAAGTTCCACGGTGCCGTCATCGAGCACGTGGGGCATGAGCATACCCGCGTGTTCCAGGAATGCGCGGAGCTGGGCCGGGAGCTGCAGGGACTGGCCGACCGGCTCCTTGACGCCCGCGTTGAAGCGAAGGCGGCGGTTGTGTTTGATTGGGAGAACCGCTGGGCAGTGGAGTTGTCCAGCGGGCCAAGCGTTGACCTGAAGTACGTTGACGAGGTGCATAAGTATTACGATGCGCTGTATCAGCTGCATATTCAAACCAACATGATCGGCGTCGAGGAGGATTTCGCGCGATACGAGCTCATCATTGCTCCCGTGCTGTATATGCTGAAGCCCGGTGTCGCAGAGAAAATAAGACGCTTCGTCGAGCGTGGAGGCATCTTCGTGACGACGTTTTTCAGCGGTATTGTGAATGAGCAGGATATAGTGACCGTCGGCGGTTATCCGGGTGAGCTTCGCTCCCTGCTTGGCATCTGGGTGGAGGAAATCGATGCGCTGCCACCGGGACAGATGAATGAGCTCGTGCTTACGGAGCGGGGACAGCCCAGTGAACTAAAGCGGCAGCGCTATTCATGCGGCCTGCTTTGCGATTTGATTCACTCGGAAGGGGCAGAGGTCGCTGCCGTGTATGGGACAGATTTTTATCAAGGTATGCCGGCGGTCACGGTAAACCGCTATGGCAAAGGGCAGGCGTGGTACGTCGGAAGCAGTCCGGAGCCGGAGTTCATGCAAGGTTTACTGGCGAACCTATGCGCGGAAAAGGGGATTGCCCCTGTGCTTGATGCGCCTTCCGGCGTGGAGGTGACGCAGCGCAGTAAAGCCGGAAAGACGTACACCTTTATACTGAATCATCGGGCGGAGGCGGTGGAGGTGACACTTCCGGATTCTCCCATGACGGAGCTGCTCACCGGTGTATCCTGCTCTCGCGTGCTGCGGGTTGAAGGCAGAGGGGTCGCGATATTGGAATCTGGCCCGTCTTTTGACCGTTTTTGAAGAAAGAATGGGCGCTTGTCATTCTTGAGACGATAAAGGACAAAGCTGGAAAATATTATAAGCGTTACTTATAACAACCCTTAATATTATTTATGATAAAAGTTTCCACGTCACTCCATCCTTCATATGCTGGCCTATAGAAAAAGCTAAACAACGGCTTGATCCGTTTCAGCTACGGCTAGCACGTATTGGAGGAATGGTTACTTTGAGAAAGCTACTGATCTTTACCATTATCGGTTTTGCGGCACAGCTCGTTGATGGAGCGCTCGGAATGGCGTATGGCGCTACATCTGCTTCATTGCTGCTGTTTTTCGGTGTAGCCCCGGCGGTGGCATCGGCTTCGATTCATATGGCGGAAATTGCTACGACCGCCGCATCGGGTGCTTCGCATATCTGGTTTAAGAACGTAGACAAAACCGCCGTCATCCGGCTCATTATTCCCGGCTCAATCAGCGCCTTTATCGGCGCCGCATTTTTGAGCAGTCTTCCCGGGGAAGCTGTCAGACCGTTTGTCTCGTTTTTCCTGCTGGCACTCGGCGTTTATATCCTGCTTCGCTTTTTACTTCAATCGCGTCCGAAAAATGAGCAGGAATCGTTTCGCCCAACCAAAAAGCTGCTTACTCCGCTTGGTCTAGTCGGAGGCTTTATGGATGCCGTTGGAGGCGGGGGATGGGGCCCGATCGCGACACCAGTTCTCCTATCCCAGAAGGGGAGCACGCCGCGCAAGGTGATCGGCACCGTCGATACAAGTGAGTTCGCGATTGCGGTTTCAGCTACTCTCGGCTTCGCCATCTTCCTGGGATGGGAACAATTCCATTGGCAGTGGGTTATCGCCTTTATGATCGGCGGTGTGGCCGCCGCGCCGCTAGCTGCATGGCTGGTAAAAATGATTCCATCGTATTTGCTTGGGGTGCTGGTCGGCGGATTCATCATTCTAACGAATGCAAGTACGGTTATCCAATCCTTAGACCTCATGCCCGCTTCTTGGATCGGCGCAGCTTATGTACTTATCATTGGTCTCTGGATCAGTGCAATCGTATATCAGGTAAAGAACCGTAAACGGTTTACGGCTGCGCAGCAATAAACAGGATCACCAAGAACATTGCTAGTCTAAAAAAAGGATTGAAATGTCTCCATTTTGTGCATATGATAAAAAGTAGAATTTGGTATGTGCAACTGGCGTAACGTGGCCGACCACGGGGGAGCACATATGGATACCGCCGTACGCCTGGGCAAAGGTAAGGGAAGCGAACTTCCTTTGCCTTTTTATTTTTGCAGGTAAGTGGTGTGAAGCGGATTAAAAGAGGATCCCAATGTGTGAATGGAGTAAAGAGTATACAATGAAAAGGAGTGAGGAGCACATGCATAAAGCGGTGGACATGGTTTCGTTAAATGTAGGATTGCCGCAGTCGTTTGCTTATCAAAACAAGGAAGTGATGAGCGGCATTGTGAAAAAGCCGGTAGCTGAACGAGTGTTTCTCGGCACTCTGCACTTCGAAGGTGACGGACAGGCGGATTTGAAGCATCATGGCGGTAAGGAAAAAGCGGTCTGCGTTTATCCTTATGAGCACTACGATTTTTGGGAGAAGGAGCTTACTCTCAAGCTGGAGCACGGCGCATTCGGGGAAAATCTCACGACTTCCGGTCTTGTAGAAGAGCAGGTACATATCGGCGATATATATGAGCTGGGAGAGGCGGTCGTGCAAGTGAGCCAGCCGCGCCAGCCCTGCTTTAAGCTGTCGATGAAATACGGGATCCCGGAGCTTCCGGTAAAGGTTCAAGAAACGGGTTATACCGGGTATTATTTTCGAGTTCTCCAAGAAGGTTACGTCGGACCAGGAGATCGGCTCGTTCTCAGGCAAAAGCATCCCGCCGAAGTTTCCGTCTCTTACGCAAATCAAATCATGCATCACGACAAGCATAATATCGACGGTATAAAGCGGATTCTTTCGGTAGATGCGCTTTCGGAAAGCTGGCGGGCGACCTTCGAAAAGAGACTGAAGGGGATTCATACGGATGCCTCGGAGAGGTTAAACGGAAAATAGTAGAATAATAACATTGCAGCGTCGGCCCTCATGGGCCGATTTTTTTGTGTCGCGAGCACCATTTACGCTATGCAAACTAAAAAACAGTTGACGCTTCGAATGGTTCTTGCTATAAATTGAGAGTCCAATTAATCGTAACTATTACTTTTAAAAGCGAGTGATTTTGATACTATGAGTTTACCGTCCGTTTCCGCACATCAGGGGAATGCTCTGGGTTCCATGCACTCCCATAAAGCCTTTCTCCTTCTTTCGATTCCACTCATTTTATCCGCCTTGTCTACGCCATTGCTTGGAGCCGTGGATACAGCCGTCGTCGGCCAGCTGAAGGACCCGGTTTATATTGGGGCAGTTGCCGTGGGGGCGCTCATTTTTAACTACTTGTACTGGATTCTCGGATTTCTTCGGGTAAGCACGTCAGGGTTTACCGCACAAGCGGACGGCGCCGGGGATTCCAACGAGCTTGTTATGGCTTTTGTTCGGCCGTTTTTGTTGGGCCTCGGATTCGGATTGGTGTTTCTTTTGCTGCACAAGCCTATTTTACAAGGGGCTCTATTCTTTATTCATCCCTCAGATGAAGTGGCTGCACTAGTCGAACAGTACTACGCTATTCGCATATGGGGAGCACCGCTGTCACTGGCCAACTACGCGGTTTACGGATGGCTGATCGGACGGTCGAAGGTAAAGCTTGCGATGTGGATGCAGCTGCTGCTGAACGGAATGAATATTGTTTTGGATTTTGTTTTCGTACTCGGACTTGACATGGGGGTAGAAGGAGTTGCATGGGCGACCTTGGCGTCGGAAGCTCTTGTCTTTCTGATCGGGGCCATTGCCGTTTGGCTTCACATTAGCCGTATTCCTAAAACGTGGAGCAGCTTATATGATTCCAAACGCTTTCTGGAAATGCTGAGCGTGAACCGCGATATGTTTTTACGTACCTGCTGTTTGCTGCTCGTCCTCGGCTTGTTTACCTCGGCCGGAGCAGGGCAGGGGGATGATGTCTTAGCTGCGAATGCGATATTAATGCAAATCGCACTCTTGATCTCCTATATCTTCGACGGGTTTGCAAACGCCGGCAGCATTTGGGTGGGCAAGGCGTACGGGCAGCGAAGCGAACTTTTGCTTCGGCATACTATAAAGCTTGGTGCAGTATGGTCCTTCGCAGCGGCGCTGGTCATAACAATTGCTCTTGTCGTGTTCCATCGCAGCTTACTTTCGTTGTTTACGGAATCCGTAATGGTCAGCGAGCTTGCCGGGCAGTATTCGATTTGGCTTTTAATATTTCCCATCGTTATTTTTTGGGGGCTGATGCTTGCGGGAATATTTAATGGGGCAACAGATTCGGTGCCGACTCGTAACTCTATGGTGATCTCCATGCTCGTGTTTGTACTTATTCTTTACTCCACGTCGTCTTGGCTTGGTAATCATGGACTTTGGTTTGCTTATATTGCCTTTAGTCTCGTTCGTTCCATTACCTTATGGTACTACCTGTCAAAAATAAAAGCGATTTAGCCAGTGAAGCTTCGTTCTGTGGAACGGGGCTTTTTTGCTACCGTGAAGCCCTGCATGCAGTTTGGCTGCGCCCGGGACAGCTGAAAGCGAACCGAGAGGACACGCTTGCTTTTGCTCCGGCCGCTTTTGAGCTCAGCAAGCGGTTGTTGACGCTATTCGGAAGATTGATGCGGATTCTCGTTAATCCGATGCAAACTCGGTTCAACCGGCAGCAGGATTCGGATGGCTGTTCCTTCGTTTGGAGCGCTCTTGACTTGGATCGAGCCTCCATGCAGCTGCACCAGCTGCTTCGTAATCGCCATACCGAGTCCGCTGCCGCTCTCGGTTTCACCTGTGTTGGTACCGCGGTAATAGCGCTGGAACAGCTTATCCTGCGTTTCCTGATCCATCCCTTTGCCATCGTCAGCGACGGATATGCTTAATAAGTACGTTTCGATAGACGCTACAGATACCGTAATCGAGGTCCCGAGCGGATTATGCTTTATCGCATTTGCGATTAGATTATTCATGATTCGCTGAAACCACTTCGGATCAACAGATGCCCAGGCATCTCCATCATGAGGCTGAAACACAAAACGCATTTCACTATTAGCCGGATCGTTAACAAATTGGATGACCGTCCGCCGTATAAATTCGTTCAACTCAATCGATTCGCGTTCATGAGGCAGCGCATGATTTTTCAGCTGATACGTTAACGTCAAATCCTCCAGCAATTCCATCATATACTTTGATTTCTCGGCAATGGTTGCCGCGAATTCTCTAGTTTCCTCCACAGACCACGTATAGTCCGCCGACTCGAGCATCTGCGCGTAACCGGAAATCGAGGAAAGCGGCGTCTTTAAATCGTGAGAAATGCCCGTAATCCATTCTTCTCGGGTTTTTGCGGCCTGGAACCGGTCACTCTCGTTGCTGCGCAGCGTTTCCGTTAATTGGGTCAACGTGGCAATCAGATCCTTATAAAGCCGGTACCTTCGTTTTAGCTTTCCGTTTCTTCCGGTCAACACAGGGCGGCCGTGCGAATCATACGGCAGATCATACACCCCATTGCCAAGCGTTTGAATCCATTTCATGAGAGATAACAACGGAAGTCCGAATTTCCGCGCATACCATATGGTTCCTCCCATCAGCAGAAGGATAAACAGGCCTAGCACCATCATCATCTTTTGGCTGACTGCTTGCGTGAGCTGGGCCTCCTGTGCCAAGGATAGCTTCGATAACGCAGTGCCGACGAGCACCGTCTGACCGGTAGTTTCATCCCAATATGCCGCTGCGGACGGCTTCACTCCATCGCCGGTCAGCGATAGGACATCCTTCAACCCGTAGGCAGTGGGTTGTCCATCCGCACGTATGGAATCCATAACCTGACCCTTCGAATCGAGCAGCTGGGCCCAGCCTTGATGCTCGACAAGCTGTTGTACAGAAGCTGGAGAAAGCCGAAGCTTTTGGCGCTCCCAATCCACCTCGCGAGTAACGGTTTGGACTAACAAGGTGAGAGGATCCGTTTTTCCATATAAAAGGATATATGACTGGGAATCGCTGTCGTCCTGAACCTCCCAATGGGCGTATTGGATCGGTTCTATAGGTTGACGGCTTCCCAGCAGCACTGAGGTAAGCCAGCTCTTTGTGATGGAAGAAGAAAGAGCTTCGGGAGCGTTAAAAGAACCGACCATAACCCCATCATAGGTAACCAAAAGAAGCCACCCTTGTTGATTCAAGACGGTTTCCTTTAGTGTCTCATCGAATACGACCTCTTCACCTCGAATATCCATTCGCTCCTCAAAATAATAAGCATCGGAAAAGGATAAATCCTGAGTTATTTTATCCTTCATTGTGGAATAACCGATGATAGCAAAGCAGGCCGTTATTAAAACGATCAAAATAATGAAAACCAAGGTCATTTGCATGAAAAACTGGATGATAAAGCGTCTATGCACGTTCATGGCTGCCACCTTGGGGTACAAATTTATAGCCTAAGCCTCGAACAGTTACGATAAACTGCGGGTTGCTGGGATCTTCCTCTATTTTTTCCCGAAGCTTACGAATGTGAACCATAACGGTATTGTCCTCGCCAAAGTACAGATCTCCCCAAACTTTTTCATACAACTGGCTTTTGCTGAATAATTGGTTCGGATGCTTACAGAAGAAGAGGAGAAGCTGGTACACCATCGCAGGCAGTACGACCGGTTTTCCCCTTACGGCAACTTCACCGGATGCGGGATCAAGCTGAATATGACCAAATTGATAAACAGCTTGATTCGAATGATTCGTGGAGGCCGTGTGGCGGCGAAGATGCGCTTTCACTCTGGCTACAACCTCCAGCGGGTTAAAGGGTTTCGTAATGTAATCATCGGCACCCAAGGCAAAGCCGGAAAGCTTATCTAAATCCGATGAACGGGCCGTTAAGAAAAATATAGGCGCGTCGGTCGTTTCCCGTATAAAAGGGCAAATTTCAAAGCCGTTGCGGTCGGGCAGCATCACATCGAGGAAGATGAGATCATAGCGCTTCGTACGGCATAAAGCTAATGCTTGCTCCGCGGTGGTGGCCGTATCGATGGATGTAAAATGTTCTTTTCGTAATATTGCTGTCAACATATGAAGGATCGCCTGTTCATCGTCGATCAGCAGAAGCTGTGCATCCTGCATCAGGTTTTTCTCCCATTCTTCATTTTTGGTACACTCATCATAGCATTTAGAATCCTAATTTTTAACAAAATTAAGATAAAAATAAGGTAGCGTTTCGCGGCGCTTAAGCAAGGCGAGCTATACTGTGTAAAGAAAGAAACAAAATGAGTAAGAAAGCGAAGGGAGCTAACTTTGAATGTTTGTCATTAGTAGAAGAGAATTTTTCGGGTTGTTTAAGGGAGTGAAATCGATCATTTTGATCGCCATTTTATTTCTCACCTCTTATTACTCCGCAAAATTTGCCCATTTTTTGTTGTCGGAGCTGGAGCTTACCGGAAAAGATGCAGAAAACGTTCATGCGACGGGCTTGCTAGCGCTCATCCTGTTTTTAGGACAATTGTTTGTTATGGCTTTATCGCATGATTGCGTGAACCGGGAAACGCATGACCGAACCATTCGTTTTTTGGTGACTAGGACCTCAAGATTTTCGATTTTGGGAGGTAAATTTGTTGGGGTTTGGCTGTTCTGGCTGGCGAGCATAACGATCTCGTTTCTGCTCGTGAGCATTTACTCCCGCAAGCTCGACTTCTTCATTTATTCGCAAACCTTAAGCACGGTTACGTATTATATCGCTTTAACTGTTTTGTTATCCGTTCTGATTCCGAAGCCAAGTATAACGATGTTTATAGGGGTCGTGATCGGCTTATCGCTGCCCGGCTTTGGCTTTTGGCTAAATTACACTTCAAATATGTGGCTTAGCTGGATCAAATACGTAATGCCGTACTACTATTTAATGCGCGACGATTACAGCTTTCTGGTCATCATCGTATTGGCGGGACTGATGCTTGGAGCGGCACAGCTCGTTTTTCATAGGAGGGATTTCTAATGATTGCAATCGAAACGAAGCAGCTGGCCAAAACCTTTGGATCCGTACAGGTTGTAAAAGGGATCAATTTGACTGTAAAAACGGGTGAAATCTTCGGATTTCTAGGACGCAACGGAGCCGGGAAATCGACGTTTATCAATATGCTTACCGGGATCATTAGACCGACCTACGGAAGTTATTCGTTATTAGGCGGAGACGGAGCCAGTGATGAAATCAAGCGGAGAATCGGCGTTATGCCGGATTACTCCACCTTTTACAGCTCGCTAACGGCACTTGAGCATCTTAAATATTTCTCCGCTCTCTCTGGGAAGCCAGCGGGAAGAGACAAATGCATGCAGGTGCTGAGAAGAGTGGGCCTGGAGGCTCATGCGAACAAAAAATCCGGTTCCTTTTCATTTGGCATGAAAAAGAAGCTTGGCATTGCACAGGCACTCATTCATGAGCCTGAGCTGATTTTTCTTGATGAACCGACTTCAGGGCTTGACGCCGAATCGGTGATTGAAGTGCAGCACTTGATCAGAGAGCTGCAGAAGCAGGGAATCACCATTTTCATGACCTCACACAATTTAGATGAGGTAGAAAAGCTGTGTACGACCATTGCCATTATGAAAGAGGGCCAGATCATCAGGATCGGCACGATCGAAGAATTACGGGCGTTTTATCGTTCAAGCATCTCGGTTCGGATCAAGCACTCGCCAATCCCTAATTCGGAGCTGGCTAATCTGCGGCAGTTTCTGGAATCGCTTGGAGAGGATTTGTCTATGACGGATGCCTACCTTCATATTTCCGTCAATGAGGAGAAAAAAATTGCGATGATGGTTCGCGCCTTAAACCAAATGAAAATCGACATCTTCCGTGTCGATGTGGAAGAGCCAACCTTGGAAGAGATGTTTTTGGAAGTGCAGCGATAGAATTTTGGGAATGGCGGGAAAGCTGGAGCACCGTTCCAAAACATTAACCGAGATTTTGAAGTAAGCCCTAGATCCATTAGTTGTTCGAGAAGCTTGAGAAATCAAGCTTTTTTTCTTTGCCGATGAAGTCAAAATAGTTTGGAATTGATCAAGATAGCGTTACGGTTGCAGCCGATCTTTTTAATACAATTAACTCAATGGATGAAATCAAAAACGAAAAGAGGTGATCCCTGTGCAACCGGTTGCGGAAACTCATAGGCTTACGCGAAGGAGGCGAATGAGCGGCATACAGCGGAAGGAGTCGCTTGCGGGCTGGCTTTTTGTCAGTCCCATGCTGATCGGTGTCGGTGTTATGGTGCTGTTGCCCATATTCGGTGCGATTTTCTTAAGCTTTTCGGAGTGGAGTATGGTTACGGGTATCGAGGGCATCAAATGGATCGGCTTCGACAATTACGAGCGGCTCCTGCAGGACAGCAAGTTTTTGAAAGCGCTTCGCAACAATGCTGTATTTTTGCTGACTGTGCCTGCTTATTTAACAATTTCACTGCTCCTAGCGATTCTGATCAACAAGTACGTGTACCTGAAAGGTTTGTTTAAAGTCATTTATTTCCTCCCATATATCTCCAGCGTTGTTGCCGTTGCCACCGTGTGGAGAGTACTGTTTCACCCGTCGATGGGTCCCGTAAATCAGTTTTTACGTTCCGTTGGGATCGAGAATCCGCCGAAATGGATCGCTGATCCAAGCTTTGCACTCGTTTCCGTAATGATGATTTCCGTATGGATTTCCATCGGGTACAACATGATCGTTTATTTGGCCGGACTGCAGTCGATTCCGAAGGATCTTTATGAGGCCGCTGATATTGACGGGGCAAACGGATGGACACGGTTTTGGCGCATTACGCTGCCGATGCTTTCGCCGACCACCTTTTTCCTGCTCATCACGGGCATTATTTATTCGTTCAAAGTATTTGAGCTCATCGTGGTGCTTACGCAGGGAGGACCGGCCAATTCGACCAACGTGATGGTGTATTACATGTATGACACGGCTTTTCTTAATTTAAAAATGGGTTATGCATCGGCTCAGGCCATTTTCCTGTTCGTATGCGTGCTTGTCGTTACGATGGTGCAGTGGATCGGACAGAAGAGGTGGGTGAATTATTGATATGAACAAACTTCAATGGCGGAAGCTGCTGACAACGGTAATTATGCTGCTATTTGGAATTGTGTTCGTGCTGCCGTTCGCGTGGATGCTTTCCGCCTCCTTTAAGCTTGAAGGGGAAGTGTTTTCCTATCCCATTCAATGGATTCCTACAGAATGGATCGGTTTTAGCAACTACGAGCAGGTGTGGTTCGGCAAGCATCCGTTCTGGCTTTATTATTGGAATACCTTGAAGGTTACGGTTGCGACGACGTTCCTGTCGTGCTTGGTTTCCGCATTGGCAGCCTACGGCTTTTCAAAAATTCAGTTTCCTGCCGGCAAATGGCTGTTCTTCATTGTGCTTGCTACCTTTATGGTGCCGCAGCAGGCGATTTTAGTGCCGCAGTTTATTCTTTATCGCATGATTGGATTATTTGACAGCCATGTAGGCTTGATCTTCCTTGGCAGCTTTAGTGTGCTGGGTACCTTTATGCTGAGACAGTTTTTTATGGGCATTCACAATGAGTTTATTGAATCGGCCAAAATCGATGGTGCCGGACATTTCCGCATTTTCACAACCATTGCCTTTCCGTTAGTAAAGCCGGCCATCGCCACTTATGCGATTCTCCGCTTCATCTGGACGTGGAACGATTACTTGAATCCGCTCATTTTTCTGCGGACGGATTCGCTCTATACGATCCAGCTTGCGATGCAAAAGTTTACTTCGATCAATGGGGAGTTTTGGGCTTTAATTATGGCCGCGGCTGTGTCGGCGATCGTTCCGCTTCTTGTCATGTTTGTGATTGGACAAAAACGGGTCATTGAGGGGATTGCCGCCGGGGGGATTAAGGGGTAAGGAAGCATATATGGTCAAAATGTTGTTATAAATAGTCAATCCAAGCGTATCGGAAGCTTTTTCCAATTGATACAATGTAACCAATAAATAAAACGCTTTCAACAGGAGGGGTACAATGAAAAAGAAATTTGCGAGCAATTGTGTTGCACTCGGCTTGACGCTCAGTTTATTGGCAGGCTGCACTTCAGGCGGGGGGACGGAGCCGGCCTCAGGAAATTCTCCCGCTCCAAGCGAGGGAGGCGCCAAGTCCAGTGGAGCAGCCGCAGAACAGGTGACGCTAAAATTTCATACACACGGCACCGAAGCGCAATACAATTGGAATGCGACGATTGCCGCCTTCAAGGAGGCTCATCCGAATATTAACGTCGAGCTCGTGCTGCTTAGTGAAAAAGGCGATACGAATGAAGCGACTCAAAAGCTCGACCTTGCCGCTGCATCCGGCGAGCAGCTCGATATTTTGATGTTCAGTGATCCGGCTTCCTATGCGCAGCGTGTTGGACTCGGCATGGTGGCCCCGATCACAACTTATATCAAGGAAGAAGGATTTACGGTTTCGGAAGAGTACAAGATCGACACGCTGCTGAATGGTGAATACTTCGCGCTCCCTGGTAAATTTAATCCGTGGTACGTGATGCTGAATAAGGATCACCTCGACGCGGCAGGACTTAAGGTGCCGACCGATTGGACGTGGGATGAATTTGTGCAATATGCTAAAGCTCTGACCACAGGAGAAGGGGCTTCGAAGCGGTATGGAACGTATTTCCATGGCCCGCAAAACGGCGGTTGGATGGAGTTTCTGCGGCTCACCATGGCGAACCGAGCGGATAACACTGATTTTCTAAAAGCCGACGGCACCTCTAATCTGGACGATCCGATGTTCAAAAAGACGCTGGAGCTTCGGCTGAAAATGGAGCGTGAGGACGCTTCAGCAACTCCTTATGCGGATATGCTTTCCCAGAAGCTGCACTACCGCACGCAATTTTTCAATCAATCCGCCAGTATGGTCATGATCGGCAGCTGGATGAACAGCGAGCTGGGAGGGACGGAGCAGAATCCTTTAAATTTCCATGTTGCGATCGCTCCTTACCCGAAGAACAGCAGCTCCGATCAAATCGGCTATACCCCGGTTACTACCGATTTCATGGCAGTGGCGGCCAAATCGAAGCACAAGAAGGAAGCATACCAATTTATTCGCTGGTACACGACGGAAGGGCTCTCCAAGTATGGACGTAACATTCCGTCCTGGAGCAAGGTTTCCGAAGGCGATTTGGACAAAATTGTAACCTCAATCCTGAGCGGGACCAAAAAGCCGGAGAACGTGGATAAAGCCTCCTTGATTCATGTGCTGAAAAACTCCAAGTCCGGAAAAATTATTCCGCCGGTCACCTATCAGGCGGAAGTGTATAAAGCGTTAAATGAACAATATGAGCTGATGATTTTGGGGTCACAGGATTTGGAAACAACGTTTGCCAGCATGAAAACGGCAGTTCAGGAAATTATCGACAGCAATAAATAAATAGCGATATGATAAGGAGGAAGAGGCGTAAGCATCGCGCCTCTTTTCGTCTTCGAAACGAAAGGAGTCGATATCGTGAAGCAGAGGCACTGGTTCCGTGCAGGAAACGGATCGTTTCGCAACAAGCTGCTTTTTACGTCGATCGCCTGCCTCCTTATTCCCACCTTGATTACACTCACCGTGTCCAGCCTGCTTACCAAAGACGCTGTGAAGGAGCAGGCGGAAACCAATGCCGCGGAGCAGTTGAAATTGATCGATGGCTATGTAACCAATCTGTTTCATTACATGCTCCATATTTCCAATTACATCACCGTTGAACCGCAAATGAATGTCATTCTGAAGCAGCTCGAAGCAGGTAAGCAATATACGGGTCCCGATGCGGAATACCGCAAATTTGTGGATCAGCATGAAGTGACAAGCAAAATCGAGAACATTTCTATCGTCGGCGAGAAAACCTATATTACGATTTTGCTGCCGGACGGGCGATCATTTACGAATTATTTGTATCAGGAGTATGACCCGACACTGCTTTTTCAGGAGCCGTGGTTTCAAAAGTTACATGATCTGGCGGTAATGGATACGTACTGGATTGAAGGACAGCCGTCCCCATTTTTATACGAAAAGGGACGTCACCAGCTCAGCCTAGCTAGGACCCTACGCCGACCAAATTATGAGATCTATGCTTATGTAATCGTTTCGATCCCGGATACACAAATTCAGGATATTTTTAGACGGCTGGCCGGAGGTCAAGAAACGATGCTCGTCGATGGCAGCAATCGAATTATGACCCATCTTCAGAGGGAGCGTATCGGCGAGCTGTCGCCTTTTACAGCGGGCAGCCATTCGAATGCAGCTTTAATCGAAGTCGGGGGTGAAGATTTCCTCGTTTCGCAGCGCCCGTTAACAATCAAGGATTGGAAGCTGGTTATGCTTACCCCTTATGAGGATGCGATCCATAAAATCAATGACATCTTTCGCTCTGTATTTGTACTGCAGATCATTTCTTTTGCCATTTTTCTCGTGCTGATGATCATATTGAACCGCACCTTTACACGGCCGCTCGTGCGGCTCGGAAAGTTGGCCCATACGGTGCAGCGGGGGAATTTGGAGGTTCGGTCCCATATTAAGGGGAACGATGAAATTGGCCGTCTCGGCGCATCCTTCGATCAAATGCTGGATCGAATCAAACAAATGATCCGGGAAATTACGCTGGAGCAATCGAGAAAGCGAAAGGCAGAGCTTGCGATGCTGCAGGCGCAAATTAATCCGCATTTCTTGTTTAATGTGCTGAACTCCATCCGGGTGACCGTGCTGCGCAAAGGGGATCAGGACAGTGCGGCGATGCTCGCCTCCTTGTCCCGTTTGCTTCGAATGACGATCGGACGCGAGGAGGAATCGATCACGCTGCATGAAGAGGTTAGCATCGCGATTGATTATGTTGCACTCATGAACATGCGGCAAAAAGAAAAGGTGCAGCTTCATGTCGATATCGCCGCGGACGTCATGCTGGCCAAGGTGCCGCGATTTTTTCTGCAGCCGCTCATTGAAAACGCCATCATTCATGGTCTGCAAAAGGTTGCAGGCTGCATTTCAGTGTCCGCCTGCCAAGCTGAATCGCAGCTTCTTGAGGTCAAGGTGTGCGACGATGGAGTCGGAATGCCGGAAGCGGCACTGCGGAAGCTTCGCAGAAAGCTGGCGGAACGCGATACTGTGATTGATGGCGGGGGAGAGCAGGGTGCGCGCTTCTCCGGCATCGGCTTGCGGAATGTGAATGAACGATTGCGAATTCGCTTCGGTGACGCCGTTCAAATCGGTGTAACAAGCGCCGAAGGAGAAGGAACATGCATTACGGTTCGGATTCCTTTATCGGAGGTGAATGAACATGCGTAGCGTCATGCTGGTTGACGACGATTATCCGGTGTTAGAGCTGCTGCAGGAGACGATTCCATGGGAAGCGCTTGGACTGAGGGTCGCAGGCTGTTTTGAAAATGGCGCGGCCGCACTGGAGGCGTCGCTTCGGGCAATGCCGGACATCCTCATTACCGATATCGGAATGCCGAAGATGGATGGATTAGAATTAATTTCTCTTATGAAAAAACGGAACGCGAATCTGCGCGTGCTGATTTTGTCCTGCCACAGTGAATTCGAATACGCCAAGCGCGCCCTTCAGCTGCAAGTCCATGATTATCTCATCAAAGATACGTTGACCCCGGAGGATCTCATTCCCTTACTGGAGAAATTCACGGCAAGCCTAAATGAGGAGCAGCGCCAGGATGTCGAGAAGGACCGACTGCGTCTTGCGGCGGACCGTTCAAGGGATGTCATGCGGGAGAGATGGATGCAAGCTACGCTCAATCAGCCTATTCTCCAAAAAGTGCGGTGGATCGAGGAATTAGAGAGCTTCGGCCTGCCGGCGGCCGGGCGGAACATTTTACCTACGGCCGGATTTATCGACGGCTTGCGGCAGGCCCGTCAGCGCTTTGCATCCGATGATATTCTTCGCTTTGCCGTGTCCAACGTGATTGACGAGGTGCTGGAGGGCTCTGCCGATCATGCACTGTCGTTCCCGTATGAATCCGGCAAATGGTTTGTTCTTCATTCCTTTCGGCCTACGCTTACCGTCAACGGGTACGACGAGACGCGCCGCTTGCTTGAACACGTTCAAGATGCGCTATATCGCTGCCTGAAAATTTCGATGTCCTTTATGATCGGCGGGCTTTGCAGGTCTCATGACGATGTTAAGCGCAGCGCGCAGGCACTGCTTGCTTCAGAGGAGCAGAGATTTTACCGGAGCATGGGTGAAATGATGTCGGTGCAGTCTTCTTATCCTACGGAGGCAGCTGACTTGTTTGCGTATTACGATGAAGCGAGCGAAGCCTTCCTCGAACAAGTAATGAAGCATGATTCCGAGTCGATCCATGCGAAGACTGCAGAGTGGATCCGCTTTATACGTTCGAAACGGTATCCCCCGGGACTCGTGAAGGAATGGTTCCTGAAGCTGCTGCTGGATCTTCGCCTGAAGCAGCATGCGCTTTGTGCGTTCCGCAGCTCGTTATCCGCGGAAAGTTTGCATAAGGATGCTGCGGAGATAGAATCGCTGCCGGAGCTGCAGGATTGGCTTGTGGGTCAGCTGCTTATGCTGGCAGCAGCGATCCAGAAGAACAGATATGCGTCTCATCGCAAGGAGGTACAGGAGGCGTGCGAATATGTTGCCGCCCACCTGGACCAACGGATCAGTCTGGAGGAAGTGGCGGGCAGCCTGCATTTGAACGCGAGCTACTTCAGCAGGCTCTTTAAAAAAGAAACCGGCGAGACGTTCATTGAATACGTCATTCGGACAAAAATCGATCGGGCAAAGCAGCTGCTGGATCAGACGGCGTATCCTGTCGTGAAAATAACCGAAATGCTGGGGTACGACAATCAGAGCTATTTTATTAAGCTGTTTAAAGGCTGCACGGGTATGACGCCGATGGACTACCGAAACCGAAGTTTACGTTCCGGGTAAGGAGGTATGGCCTTGAACTACCGTCAAGTTTGGCAGGCATTGGAATGGGGGGAGGCGGAGGGATCAGCTGAGCGGCTGTTTCCCGCTGCACGGGACCAACAGAAGTGGGCGGAAATACGCAGTGCTCCTTATTACTCGGAAATGATTCACGCTATTCGACAGGAAAACGAGGGTCTGCTGAGCAAGCCGATCCCTGTGCTGCCCTTCTCCTTATATAAACGATTCGATACGACGGGCTCCCGAATCGAGTACGAACGGGTCTATTTCGAACGGCGAAAACGTTTGTCCCTCTTGGCTTTTGCCTGCTTGTTAGAAGAAGATCAGCGTTTCTCTTATGCAGAAGCATTAGAGGATACGATCTGGGCGATTTGCGATGAATATACGTGGTGCCTGCCGGCTCACTTGGGCGGAACGTCAATGCAGCTTGTAGAAGAGGGGGCTGCTGTTTCTTCTTCGCGACAGGCTGCGCAGAGAGAGCATCCCCGATACGCGATTGATTTGTTCGCAGCGGAAACCGCCTTTGCTCTGGCGGAGATCCTATCGCTTGTCAAAGAGCTGGTAACCCCCGTTGTTGCCCAGCGGGCGGAACAGGAGATTCGCCAGCGTGTGCTTGAGCCGTTCACTTCATTAGGCTCAAGCTATTCGTGGGAAACATTGGGCAACAACTGGGCCAGTGTGTGCGCAGGTTCGATCGGAGCCGCCGCCCTATATGTGCTGCCCCATGCGAAGGAGCTGGCGCCGCTTCTATATCGGGTGCTCGGCACGATGTCCAGCTACCTTGACGGCTTTGGTGACGACGGTGCCTGCACCGAGGGGGTCGGTTACTGGAATTACGGCTTCGGCTTTTATTTGTTTTTTGCCGAACTGCTTAAGGAAAGAACGGCCGGCGCCATCAACCTGATGGGCAATGAGAAGGTAAGGCAAATTGCCCATTTTCACCAAAAATGCTACTTGTCCGGCAGTCATACGGTACCCTTCTCCGACACCGAAAGGAAAGCTTCTTATTCGACTGGCCTCATTCACCGGTTGAAGGAGTATTATCCTGAAGTCCATGTCCCACCCGCATCTCAACGCTATAAAATAGTGGAAGACCCGATCGGCAGATGGGCTCCCTTTATTCGTGATTTTGTATGGAGCCATGCCGAGTGGACGGGAGAGGAATGGCCTGAAGGAAGCGATTATCTTCCCGACGCGCAGTGGCTCATTCACCGGGGGAGAATCGGCTCGAGGCCGTTCGCCTTCGCCGCAAAGGGCGGGCACAATGACGAGCCGCATAACCATAACGATCTCGGCAGCTTTGTTTTGCATATCGACGGGGAAAGCTTGGTAAGCGATCTTGGATCCGGCGAGTACACGAAGGGATATTTCGGCAGGGAGCGGTATTCGTATTTGTGCAACGGATCGCAGGGTCATTCGGTTCCGATCATTGACGGTGGTTTTCAGCAGCCAGGCGATGAACGGAGGGCGAAGGTGCTGGTGTATGATCGTGAGCCCAATAGGGAACGGCTGGTGCTGGATCTCACGAAAGCTTACGATTGCTCAAATTTACAGTCTTTAATACGTGAATTTACGATTACCACGGAAGAAACACAAGTGGAAGCGGATAAGCAGGCCGAACGAAAATCTACTGTTTGTGATAACGCAGACGCTGTGCAAATTCATGAGAGAACGATGGTGTCCGTGGAGCTTACTGATCGTTTGGAGAATGGACTGAAGCCTTCCGCTTTTACAAGTAGGATGATTACGCTATACCAACCAGTCATGGAGGATGATCAGTCCATTCGAGTGGAGGGAGCCCATTCCGGTGTAAGAATGATCTACGACGGCGAGCGGATTCGAGCGTCGGTCCAATGCTATCCATTCATAAATAAAGGTTCGGAACCGGAGGTTGTGTACGCAATCGATTTTACCTTGCTGGATCCGCGAGCTGTAGATGAAATGAAGGTACGGTTAGAGGGCTACTTATTACGTAAAGAATAGGGGGTTATCGTAAGATGGAGATGGAGCGTTCAGCATGGGTACAAGAGGCATGGGAGCGTACGGTGGATAAAATGAAGCTGACTAGCCGGCGAATCGGAGATCATTTTCCTCATGCGAGTGTGAACGGGAAATATGTGCTGGAGCCCGCACATTGGTGGACGGCGGGGTTTTGGCCGGGATTGTTGTGGCTGCTGTACCGTGAAACGTCGGAGGAAACCTTTCGGGAGATTGCTGAATCGTGTGAAAGAAAGCTCGATCAAGTCATCACCGAATATTACAAGCTCGATCACGATATCGGCTTTATGTGGACACTGACGAGCGTTGCCCGATATAAGCTGCTTGGTGAAGAGGACTCGAAGCGCCGTGCGCTGCTGGCTGCGAATTTATTATGTGCTCGCTTTAACATCAAGGGCCGGTACATTCGAGCATGGAATCCTTGGCGTCCGGGCGAGGACAATACCGGCTGGGCGATCATCGACTGCATGATGAATTTACCGCTGCTGTACTGGGCTTCGGACGTGACCGGTGACCCTCGATATCGGCATATCGCTGAGGAGCATGCAAATACGGTGCTTGAGCACTTCATTCGTGCGGACGGCTCCGTAAACCATATCGTTATTTTTGACCCGCATACAGGGGAAAGGCTCGAGGCAAACGGGGGGCAGGGATACGCTGCAAACTCCGCTTGGTCAAGAGGCACGGCGTGGGCATTATACGGGATGGCGCTCAGCTACATGCACACGAAAGAAAAACGCTATCTAACGGCGGCTAAGCAGGTCGCTCATTTTTTCATAGCAAATTTGCCGGAAGATGCCGTGCCGCTATGGGATTTTCGGCTTCCGGCCGATGCGCCAAAGCATCGGGATTCCTCGGCAGGCGCATGCGCGGCATGCGGGCTGATCCTGCTTGGCCGCTTGGTCGATTCGGCTGAATCCGACCTGTACGGCCGGCAGGGAGAGCGCATCCTGCATTCCTTGTCTACGAAGTACAGTGCTTGGGATGCAGAGGAAGAGGGGTTGATTCTGCACGGAACAAGTCATGTTCCGGAAGGCAAAAATATCGACGTTCCTTTGATATACGGCGATTATTTCTTTGTTGAAGGTCTCGCTTTGCTGCGTGGGCAGCAAGAGCTGTTCTGGTAAGAAGGGGGTGCGGGCCAATGAAGCCATCATCATTACCGATTAGCCAAAATCCGCTTTCTACCCGAGAGGATCTGCAGCTCGCGGCACAGCAATTGCTTCGGCCGCTGCTGCCTTATTTTAGTGAAGGAAGAGCAAGGGTGCATCTTGGAGCAACGAGCTCCGGGGCGACGGATGCCACCGCCCAGCTGGAGGGCTTCTCTCGTATTTTATGGGGGCTTGTGCCATGGGCTGCCGGCTGTGCAGCAGACCGTACATTGGAACATGCGAGTAAGACAACCGTTGCGAGTCAGATTCTGCCGGAAGGTTGGACGGATGCAGAAAGCTGCTCGAAGGGTTCAGATGTAACGACGTCTGCACATGACGAGCTGTGGGCCGTTGTGCTGGAAGGCATCCGCAATGGAACGAACCCCGAGCATCCGGAGTATTGGGGTCCTGCGGCGGATTATGACCAAAAGCTTGTGGAAATGGCGGCAATGGGCTTTGCGCTGGCGCTGGCTCCCGAACGAATATGGCAGCCGCTTCGTTCGCAGGAACGCGAGCGCCTTTACTCGTGGCTTGAGCAAATTAACCATCGCAAGCTGCATGATTGCAATTGGCTGCTGTTTCAGGTGGTTGTCAATTTGGGTTTTCGTGCGGTCGGCATGCCATACGACCGGGAACTGATGAATCATTACCTAGACCGTATCGAGGCCTTCTATATGGGAAACGGCTGGTACACCGATGGCCCGCACGGTCATTGCGACTATTATGGCCCATTCGCCATTCATTTTTACAGTTTGCTTTATGCTGTGCTCATGGAAAAAGAGGACCCCGCCCGTTCTGCCTTGTACAAGGAAAGGGCTGCCGCCTTCGCCAAGCAATTTATGTACTGGTTCGCTGAAGACGGCAGCGCTCTGCCCTTCGGGAGAAGTCTGACGTACCGCTTTTCGCAATGCGCGTTTTGGGGGGCATTAGCATACGCTGGAGTCGAGGTTGTCCCGATGGGCGTGCTCAAGGGAATCCTGCTGCGGAATTTGCGCTGGTGGTTCAGGCAGCCGATTTTTCAACCGGACGGAACGCTAACGATTGGATATGCTTATCCGAACCTTGTGATGGCGGAAAATTATAACGCACCAGGATCGCCGTATTGGGCGCTGAAATCGTTTATACCGCTTGCATTTTCGCCCAATCATCCGTTCTGGCTGGCTGAGGAGCAGCCGCTTCCGACGCTTGGCGAATGCTCCGTGCAGGAGGAGCCGAAGCAAATTGTGCATCGGGAGATCGGCAGGAATCATGTCGTCGTTTTTAATGCAGGCTCCCGCAGAACGAACGAGCACACGCATACGTCGGCAAAATACGAAAAATTTGCGTATTCCAGCGCATTCGGCTTTAGTGTTCCACGCGCGGAGTGGGGCCTCGGTCAAGGCGCATACGATTCCATGCTGGCGTTAAGCGAGGCTGGCGACAATTTGTACCGGGTCAAACGAACGGCCGAGGAAGCTGTTGTTCGTGAAAATATGATTTATGCCAAATGGAAGCCATGGCGTGATGTGGAGGTGCAAACCTGGCTCATCACGGGCTCGCCCTGGCACGTACGTGTGCACTGCATCCGTTCCGACCGGGCATTAGATGCAGCGGACGGGGGCTTTGCACTCGGAATCGAAGACCGGGGGCGGCAAGGAGAAGGAGAGGCTTGGTGGGCCATCGAGGAGGAGAACCAAGCCGCAGGGCTGTCCGTCTACGGGGCGAGCGGCGTTTCCGTCCTGTTCGGCGGCGGTTCGGCAAGGCTTATTTTTCCGCACGCCAACACGAATTTGCTTCACACACGGACGGTGATTCCGACGGTGACCGCTAAGCTGGAACCCGGTACCCACTGGATTGCTACCGCCGTGTATGGTCAAGCGGGAAGCAAGAATAGCTTGAGCGATTGGAAGGAAGTTCCGAAGGTGGAGACTACGGATAAGGACATAGTCGTTTATGTGAACCCTTCGCCTAACGGTCCGATCGTCATTCCGAAAGTTCCCGTAATCTCAGAGTCATAAAAGTAAAATCGCATGTACTGGTGGCAAAGCAAGAAACTTAAATTTCTATCCTAATGAGATGATCCGGCACAATACGAGCGTTGCTCGTGCTGTGTCTTTTTTTTCGTGCAAGAAAGGAGCAGTCTGAACTACGGCATGATTGAGATAAGTCTAAGTAAAATTAGTGTTATATTATATGACACAAATGCGACTTAGCAATTGACAGGAAATAACCAGCGGTTATATAATCCTTGCAACAGAAGCCGAATGCCTGCTTGGCAAGATGCCCCAATCATTCGGAATACATACGATGGGTTCGCATTTGATGAAATCAGACCAAACGTTCAGCCGGTAAAGCCAGCTTGTGAGCGAAAGTCCTATTTTAATCATACCGCAGAATCCCATCGTATTTTTTTGTTAAATAACTTGACGCTTATGTATCGCAAGCATCCTCGACGGTGTACTCCAAGTTCAACACATACACTTGAACAATTGTACGTAACGGGAGGTAGTGGAGATGAAGAAGAAAACAACGTTTCGTTTGCTCTGCACCGTAGGACTGCTTACCGGACTAATTTCCGGCTGCAGCACCGGTGGAAGCCAGCCTGTAGAGGAGCCTAAGCCTGCTTCAGCCGTACCTGCTCCTGCTCCAGCAAGCACAGCGTTACCAGAGACTCCGGTTAAGATGCAGGGCACCTTGAAAGTCGCTGTGCAGAGTCCTTTATCCGGCAGCATTGCTACGCTCGGAGAATCGATCAAGCTCGGGGCGCAGCTTGCGCTGGAAGAAAAAGTCGAAGCCTTCAAGTCGCTTGGATTCACGCTGGAGCTGGTGCCCTATGACGATCAGGCAGACCCCAAAAAGGGTGTAGCCAATGCACAAGTGATTGGCGCTGACACCTCGATAGTCGGCATCATCGGTCATTTAAACTCGGGCGTATCGATCCCGGCCTCCGAAACCTATGAGAAATATAACCTCGCCATGATTTCTCCCGCTAGCACCGCAACCGATTTTACCGACCGCAATTTACAAGCGGCACACCGTATCGTTGCAAGAGACGACTTCCAAGGTCCGGCCGGCGCAGAATTTGCAGTAAAGACGCTTGGGGCCAAAACCATTTTTGTGATTCAGGATAAAACCGCATACGGCCAAGGTTTAGCAACCGCATTTCGCGATGCCGCCGAAAAGCTTGGTGCGACGATCGCCGGATACGAGGGCATCACCGTTGGCGAAAAGGATTTTAACGGCGTCCTAAACCAGGTGACTGCAAAAAAACCGGATCTCATATACTTCGGAGGCATGTATTCCGAGGGCGGCTTGATTATCAAGCAGGCACGTGAAAAAAATATTTCGGTGCCCATTATGGGAGGAGACGGAATGGATTCATCCGGATTAATCGAGATCGCCGGTGAATCCGCGGTGAATACGTACTATACTTCCGTTGCGGCCGATATTTCGAAGGTAGACTCCGGTAAATCATTCGTTGAAAAGTATATTGCCAGGTATGGAAAAAACGTCGAATCGTATTCGGTGTATTCGTACGATGCCATGGGGGTCATGCTGAAAGCGATCGAAAATGCAATTGCAGCTAACAGCGGTAAAATGCCTACCCGAGAGCAGGTTAGAGACGCGGTTCGGGAGATCCAGGATTACCAAGGGGTCGTCACGAAGGTCGGTTTTGACGAAAAAGGCGATAACAATTTTGCTAAAGTGTACATTTTTAAATTTGAAAAGGCGGCATATCCAGGAACGCAAACCGGAGAAGTAAGCAAATAACGGTACACATCCATCGGGATACTGCCGTGGAGACTGGCGGTATCCCTCCTTAAGAACAAGCATGGAGGTGAGTAGGTATGATCGATCAAATGCTGCAAACGGTGCCGCAGGTGCTGATCGACGGGCTTACGCTTGGAGCGGTATATGCCATTGTGGCGTTAGGCTATACCATGGTTTACGGCATCCTGGAGCTCATTAACTTCGCACACGGCGATATTTTTATGACCGGCGCATTTGTCGGCACAGCCGTCATTATGGGGACGATGTCTATATCCGCAGGTGCACTGCCCGCATGGGTGCTTCTCCCCGCGGCGCTTATTACAGCTTCGCTTATTGCCGGGGCAACCGGTGTTGCGATTGAGCGGGTCGCCTACCGACCGCTGCGTCACTCGCCGAGGCTGATTGCTTTTATCACGGCAATCGGCGTCTCGTTCCTGCTCCAGGACATCGTCCGCTTTATTACGGAGCTTACGCGCGGCAACTACATCGTCACCACACCGACATTGTATGACGCGCAGCTGTCCTTGCCGGTTTCCGCTGTATTTTCCGTCTTTAATGACGCACATTTTAAAACGATGACGCTGCTTCTGCTTGTTTGCGCGGTCATCGTGATGATTGCGCTCGATTTCTTTGTGAACCGTACCAAGTGGGGGACGGCCATGCGGGCGGTCGCACAGGATCGGGAAACCGCCTCGCTGATGGCGATTAACGTCAATAAAGTAATCGCACTCACCTTTTTTATCGGCTCTGCTTTAGGGGGCTTCGGCGGCGTGCTGTTTGCCCAGCAATATGGGACCATCGATCCTTACATCGGCTTTATTCTCGGCTTAAAGGCATTTACCGCGGCGGTACTCGGCGGAATCGGCAATATGCGCGGAGCGATGTTCGGCGGCATTTTACTCGGAGTCATCGAAATGTTTTCCGCCGCCAATTTGGGAATTTTGACGGCTGGGGCGTTCGGAGCCGAATATAAGGATGTTTTTGCTTTTTCGCTGCTGATCATCGTTCTGATCTTTAAACCGGAAGGCTTCTTCGGCAGGCCTATCAAAGAAAAAGTATAGGTGATGATCATGGAGAAACTACAAAAGCTCGCCATCCAAAACAAGGCCGTTCAAGCTGTTCTATTGCTGGTATTCCTGCTGGTGACCTCGTTAAGCCTTTATTTTGCCCAAAAGTCGGTCGTCGCGTTCCTGCTGCTGCTCGGTTCACTCCTGCTCTTGCATCTGCTGCCTTGGAAAGCTCCACTCAAATGGGGGCTGGCCGCTTGCATTCTACTGTTGATTTTACCCTGGAGCGCCAGCGGCGGTCCGGCGTACCAGTCATATATGGAGGTGGCCACGCAGGTCGGCATTTATATCGCCTTAGCTCTCGGTCTGAACATCGTCGTCGGATTCGCCGGACTGCTCGATCTCGGGTTTGTCGCTTTCTTTGCGGTGGGCGCTTATACGTACGGGATCTTTGCCACAAAGCAGGCTGCGGAGTTTATGCCGTTTGGAGCGTATCCGCTTCCGGGTGAAAGCTTCTGGATTTTTATTTTGCTCGGCGGGGCGGCGGCAGCGGTCTTCGGAATTTTGTTAGGCATTCCCGTGTTACGTGTCAAAGGGGATTATCTCGCTATTGTTACCCTTGGTTTCAGCGAAATTATTCGCATAGTTTTCAACAACCTAGATAAGCCGGTTAATATTACGAACGGGGCGATGGGACTCCCGTCCATTCAGCCGCCGGCATTATTTGGTTACACCTTTGTATACCCGAATCAATTTTACTTCATCGTCCTCGCCATTCTTGCGGTTGTATTGGTCGCCGTGAATAGAATGGAGCATTCTAGAGTCGGCAGAGCCTGGAAGGCCATTCGGGAAAATGAGATTGCCGCACAGTCGATGGGCATTCCGATCGTTCGCTTGAAGCTGACTGCCTTTGCTGCAGGCGCGAGCTTCTCCGGCATGATGGGCGTGTTGTTCGCCGCCAAGCAAACCTTTATTGACCCGACCAGCTTTACCCTCCTGGAGTCGATCACCATCTTAGTCATGGTGCTGCTTGGAGGGCTAGGGAGTGTACCGGGAGTGATTTTGGGCGCTGCGGTCATTGCCCTGCTTAACCTTCAGGTACTAACGGAGCTTACGAATTGGCTCAATCAACTAAGCCTTCAAGGTGAAATCGCAATTCCAGAGGCGCTTTCGCCGGCAAAAATGCAGCGGTTCATCTTTGGGGCTATTCTCGTACTGTTTGCCCTTTATAAGCCGCTTGGACTGCTGCCGCCCAAAAATCGAACCTGGGACGCGGAACAGCTCCGCCCGATTAAACAAGAGGAGGATAGCGCCTATGCCCGTACTTGAGATAAGCGGCGTGTCCAAGCGCTTCGGAGGCATCCAAGCAGCACAACGCATTGAAGCGGCTGTGGACCATGGCTCCATTACGACCGTTATCGGACCGAACGGCGCGGGGAAAACAACGCTTTTTAACTTAATAACCGGCATCTATAAGCCGGACAGCGGACGCATTGAGCTTGAAGGAAAATCACTTATAGGGGTTCGCCCCGATCGGATCGCCGCAAGAGGAATCGCACGAACGTTTCAAAGCATCCGTTTGTTCGGAAAGCTGTCGGTGCTGGACAATGTTCTGGTGGGGATGCACATTCAATTAAAAGCAGGCTTAGCCGGAATTCTTTGCCGGCTTCCAGCGGTTCAGAGAGAAGAAGAGGCGGCCAGGCGCGAAGCATTTCGCATACTGGATCATTTCGGGCTGGCTTCGCTGCTGAATGAAAATGCGGAAAATTTGTCTTATGGAGCCCAGCGGAGGCTGGAAATCGCCCGGGCGATGGCGTCGAAGCCGAAGCTGCTGCTGCTTGACGAGCCAGCGGCCGGGATGAACCCGAAGGAGACGGCTCAATTGGCCGATCTCATTCGAAGCATTCGCGATGATTTGGGAATTACCATTTTGCTGATTGAGCATGATATGAAGTTTGTCATGAGCTTGTCAGACCATCTGATCGTACTGGATCATGGTGAAACGATTGCGGCAGGGACAGCAGACGACATTCGGCGCAATCCGAAGGTCATTGAAGCGTATTTAGGAACGTCCGCCGCTGCGTTGGACAGCGGGCAAGGGAGGAAGCGGCATGGCCTTACTGGAACTTAAACGAATTCATACGTATTATGGTGGCATTCACGCACTAAAAAATATATCGCTGTCGGTTCATGAGGGTGAAATTGTGACTCTCATCGGAAGCAATGGCGCCGGGAAGTCCACGACATTGAAAACGATTAGCGGCCAGGCAGTTCCGAAGCAGGGGGATGTCATGTACCAAGGAATCCCGATTGGCCGTAAGCCCCCTCATGTGACCGCTGCAATCGGGATCGCGCATGTTCCGGAGGGGCGACGGATTTTCCCGCGTAACACAGTGAAAGAAAATATGGAGCTCGGCGCTTTTTTGGTGAAGGATAAGCAGGAGGTTAAGGAACGGATGGAACTCGCGTTTCATTACTTTCCGATTTTGAAAGAACGGCTGCAGCAGAAGGGCGGGACGATGAGCGGCGGCGAGCAGCAAATGCTGGCTATGGCAAGAGCACTTATGATGAGGCCGAAGATTATGCTGCTGGATGAACCTTCTATGGGGCTTGCACCGATGATGGTAGAGAAGATTTTTGACATTATATCCGTGCTTAATAAAGAAGGGATGACGATACTCCTCGTTGAACAAAATGCTTATCAGGCTCTGCAAATCGCACATCGTGGATACGTGCTGCAGTCCGGTGAAATCAAGCTCAGCGAGAGGGCTGAGCTTCTGCTCGAGAACGACATGGTACGTGAAAGCTATCTGGCTTAACTAAAGTTGGAATACAAGGCTGCCGAAGCGCGAAGCTTCTTCTCGGCAGTTTTATTTTTGCGTCAGGGGGGGAGTGTGATTCGTGTATTGCTCATAAATCATGCTAAAATGTGGGGGACACTAGCGTTCTAAGGAGATCGTATGGACTACCAGGATTGGACGATTTTAAAGATGCTTTACGAAAAGAAAAATATGACGAAAACCGCCCAAGTTCTCTTTATTGCCCAGCCTTCCTTGACCAGAAGAATTCAACAGATGGAAAACGAATTCAACGTAACGCTTGTTCAGCGCGGGACTAGGGGCGTACAGTTTACGCCGCAAGGCGAATATTTGGCGAAATGCGCCGACGAGGCACTGCGCCATCTCCAGCACGCGAAGGAAGCAGTGTTAAACATAGGGGATGAAGTAACGGGGACGCTTCGCCTCGGTGTTTCCAATTACATCTCGAAAAACAAGCTTCCTAAGCTCTTGAAGCGGTTTCGCGAACAGTATCCGAAGGTAGAATTTAAAGTCGTAACCGGCTGGAGCGGTGACGTATTCGATCTCGTGTACAATCAGGACGTCCATATCGGCTTTGTTCGCGGGGATTATAAATGGCCGGAATCGAAGCTGCTGCTCTTTCATGAGCATATTAGCATTGCCTCGATCGAACCGTTCGAAATCGAGCAGCTGCCCTTTCTGCCTCGCATTGAATACGAAATGGATCCGCTGATGAAGGCCACGATCAACCGTTGGTGGAACGGAACCTTTTCTCACCCGCCTTCGATTGGAATGGAAGTGGACAAAGGCGATACCTGCAAGGAAATGGTGCTTAACGGCTTGGGGTACGGAATTCTTTCCAGCGCACTCATTGACCACATACCGGACGTGGTGAAAATCCCGATTACCGACGAGCAGGGGAAGCCGATCATTCGAAATACGTGGATGGTTTACCACGATCATTCTCTAGAGCTGAAAACGATCCAAGCGTTCGTCCGCTTCGTTGAATCGATAGACTTTACAAATGACTTGATCTAATCGTGACATAAGCCGTCATCGAAAACGTGGGTGAATCCGCGTTTTTTTTGCATTGAGATACTTTTTTTCTATGACTATCGCTGCAAAATCCGTATTTTTCTCCCCATGAATTTTGGCTTACGATAAAACAACATAGAGAAGGGGAGCGAGTGCGATGGCCGTCTTTTTCGTGATTGTCGTTCAGGTGATTATACCGGTATTTATCTTAATTGCAGCGGGAGCTTATATCCATCGAATATTTCAGGTTGATTTGAACACTCTTTCTAAACTAAATCTGTACTTATTGCTGCCCTGTGTTACGTTTACGAATATTTATGAGAGCAGTATGAACGGTGGGACAATCATTCAAATTCTCGCCTTTTTGCTGGTGCAAAATATGCTCCTCATGGCGGTGAGCTGGGGGATTGCCAAGGCAGGAAAATACGATCAAAGCATGACGGCCACGTTTAAAAATAGTGTCGTGCTTAATAATTCGGGCAATTTCGGACTTCCGGTCAGTCAGCTTGTGTTTCAAAGCAATCCGTTAGGGGCTTCGATCCAAGTAATCGTGAGCATCTTTCAATATCTGCTGACAAACACGTACGGTCTGCTAAATGTGATATCCGCCAAGAGCACCGGCACAAAGGTACTGCTTGAGTTTCTAAAGCTGCCCACGCTGTACGCCCTTGTCCTTGGATTGCTGTTAAACATTACATCCGTACCGATTCCCGTGTTTCTATGGAATACGATCGAAAATATGTCGAACGCCTTTCTGGCGGTTGCCCTTCTTACGTTGGGAGCGCAAAGTGCTTATATCCAAATAAAGCGTGTTTCACTCCCATTGATTTGGAGTCTTGTTGGTCGGCTTATTCTTTCGCCTTGTATCGCATCGGGAGTGATCCTCTTGCTGGGACTTGATGGGATTGTGGCTCAAGCCTTATTTATCGCCAGCTCGTATCCATCCTCTAGAAACAGCGCACAGCTGGCCCTTGAATACAATCAACATCCGGAATATGCGGCGCAAGCGGTCCTTCTTTCGACGCTGTTAAGCAGCTTTACAGTTGCTGTTGTTGTATATTTGTCAACGGTGTTGTATGGCTAATGGCTCCTGGATCATGATATTTACTATATTAATTATTAATGGAATTAAAAATTATTTGTAGATAGGAAGGTTACGTTATGGACATTCGGATCGTACCTAAAAAACAAGCTTGGCAGCTCCGTCACAAGGTCATGTGGCCGGACCGGGAGCTCGACTATGTAAAGCTTGCAGATGACGACCAAGGGACCCATTTTGGTCTCTTTGAAAACGAGCTGCTTGTGTCGGTGGTGTCCTTATTCATTCAAGGGGAGGAAGCGCAGTTTCGAAAGTTTGCGACATTAACTTCCCAGCAAGGAAAGGGCTACGGAAGCAAACTCTTGAAGCACGTGCTTGATGAAGCAATGCACTCCGGAGTAAAGCGTATCTTTTGCAACGCACGAATAGAAAAAGCATCCTTTTACGAAAAGTTTGGGCTCCGGAAAACCGATCACACCTTTACGAAAGGCGGTAAGGATTACGTTGTGATGGAGAATAAATGGATATAGTCATTTAAGGAGGTTCCTTCCATGAGGGTGCCGAGGTACGATAAAGGCACCTTAAGCTGGAAGGATGTTCGTTTTCGTGCTCAAATTTAAATATTTATTTCATAACGTTGACTTGGCAGAAATGCTGTTGAAGCATTGGGAGTTCGACGAATCGTCCCTTGATATGTTCAAGCACTACCGCATTTCCTCCAATGCGATTTACCCCTTTAAGCGAGAAGGGAAGATACAGCTTTTGCGATTTGCTCCGCAGGAAGAGAAGCTGGAGACGAACCTAAGGGCGGAGCTGGATTTTATCGCGTATTTGCATGAAAACGGCTGTGGAGTGCTGAAAGCGGTGGAATCAAAGGGCGGGGTGAAGCTGGTTGAAGCAAAGACGCCTTGGGGAGAGTACTTTGCTACTGTATTTGAACGCGTCCCCGGAAAGCAGCTAAACGCCGCCGCAGTTAACGATCTCGTTGTCTACAAATATGGGCAAGCTTTAGGAAAGCTTCACTCCTTATCTAGCCAATATCACCCTGATTCCACGAAGAGATGGTCGTACGAGGATGTATTCGATTGGATTGAAGCTGTGCTTGCACGAGCTCCTGCTCTGGAAATCAGTCAAGCAGCATCGGCAGAGCTTACGTTGTTACGGCATTATTTTGCCGCGCAGCCTAAGTCGAATTCGAATTTCGGACTCATTCATTATGATTTTGAATACGACAATGTGTTTTATGATGAAAATACGCAATCCTGCTATATAATCGATTTTGACGATGCGATGTATCATTGGTATGCCATGGACATGGAGCGGACGCTGGCTAGCATGCAAAGCCTTGTTTCCTCTGGAACGGAAACCTGTTCCGCTATGAAGCGTATCTTTTTAGAAGGCTACGAGTCAGTGCACCCCATTCCCGCCGATCTGGACCAGATCCTGCCAGCCTGCAGCCGATTCGCCGATTTATATGGGGTTACTCGAATCCTGCATGCATCCTTGGAGAAGTGGGAGCATGAGCCGAATTGGCTCGTTACTTTAAGAAGAAGACTAGGAGAATCTATGGTCGAGGCAGCCTCTAACTTTGGTAAGATGCTTTAAGTCACGGAAAAAGGCAGCGATTATTTCCCGAGCAACCGCATAATAGGAAGCCTTTCGCGTTCGTTCGACGATGCGTCAGCATGATGTCAGTGAAACGTGCTCTGGTTTGTCGAATAAGAACATATAAGCAAATGGAAAGAGGTACTCATGTAAAAAGCGACTCCGCAGAGGAGCCGCTTTTTTTGTGGAAATTTAATTGGGACGATAGTTAACCTCATTCATCTTGCGGCACTGCGTTCTCATCCATATAAAACAGTTCCCAAATGTGCCCATTGACATCTTGGAAGCTCCAGGAATACATAAATCCGTGATCCTGCGGAGCTTTCGCGTGGCTGCCACCGGCAGCGAGTGCTTTCTTTACGACAGCATCGACCTGCTCACGGCTATGAGCCGTAAGGGCAATGAGCACTTCTGCACTCTTAGCAGTATCTGCGAGCTCTTTATCAATGAAAGTTTGAAAATAAGATTCTACTAGAAGCATTGCGTATGTATGGTCATTGATGATCATGCAGGCTGCCTTTTCGTCTGTAAAATGAAAGTTGAAACCAAATCCGATTTCTGAGAAAAAGTCCATCGTTTTCTTTAAATCTTTCACTGGCAAATTAATAAAGGTTTTACTAGGTTTAAAAGTCATCCTTTTCACCTCTTCATGAATTAATTCTCTCTATAACTTTACAAATGTAAAATAATACAACTCAAAGATATTGTAATATTTACCATTTGTCAAGATAGTGAATGTCTGTTTAAAAAAATTGACTTCCATGAGATCAATTACTACCATAAGCTAATAAGCAAATATTGGAAGGTGGAAGCTTTGGGAGAAATTCGCAATGCAGAACGTACACGGAAGGCCATTCTTCAAGCAGCAAGAGACGAGTTTTTTGATAGAGGATACAACGGTGCTAGAATTGAATCGATTGCCAAACGTGCTGGTGTAAATAAACAATTAATTTATCATTATTTCAAAAGCAAAGAAGAATTGATTAACGAAACGATCGAAGATTTTATCAAGATGTTACCTTCTGGAAATCTAACGATGCCCGCTGATCCCGTACAAATCGCCGAGTTTCGTTTTAAAGTGAACATCGAACATTTACTGGATTTTTTAAAGTTCACCGCATGGGAGGCTGTCGATACGCTTCCTGAAAATGCAAACGGAGAAGAGCGGAGGAGAACGGTCCTCCAATCCTACAACGAAGATATGAGAGTGAAGCAGGAAATGGGGCTTGTTCCCAAGGAGCTTGACCCTTCGTTACTTACCTTAATGCTCTCGAGTCTAACGGTCTACCCGCTTCTCTACAGCAATGTAACACGGATGATTACAGGTCACACTCCGGGTGATCCGGAATTTCAGCAAAAGTGGTCGCAATTTCTAAGGCTGATCAGTGAGCGGATTTTTAGGATGGCGTAAAATGAACGGTAAAAAATTGAGTTTATGTATTACTAAGTCTAGGAGGGGACGAATGACCGGAGCTGTTGGAAAGATCATTGGAATTACACGTTATCCGGTAAAATCGTTTGCCGGAGAAAGCTTGCAATCGTGTGAAATCGATACGTATGGATTATTTGGCGACCGTTTTTGTGCTTTTTATGATGAAACGAAACAAGGCTGGGACAGCTTTTTCACTGCGAGAGATTTGCCGGTTATGTTGTCCTATCAAGCACAGCTTATCGAGGATGAAGTAAGGATTACATCACCGGACGGGCGGGTGTTTCGCTGGGATCAGCAATTGCTAGAAGAAATTCAGTGCTATACCACACAAAAGCTATCCATGAAAAGCTATAAATCTCCGAACCCGGAAGCTCCTGAGCTGATGTCGGTAGATCTAGCAAGCGTCTTAATTATAACAGATGCTGCCCTAAATAGACTCGAAGAAATATGGGGAAAAAGACTCGACCCGCGTCGTTTTCGAGCCAATCTAATCGTGTCTGTGGATGAAGCTGCGCTTCAGGAGAATGAATGGATCGGGAAGCGATTGGCCATGGGGACTGCACAACTGGAAGTGAACCAATACTGTGAGCGCTGCTCTATGATAACGCTGGATCCGGATACACTCGAACGCGATACAACGCTGTTAAGGAAAGTAAGAGAAGTGATGGGGGTAAACTTCGGCTTATATGCTTCCGTGAAGCAAACGGGTTGCATTCAAGTCGGTGACAATGTGTATATCATGGATTGATCCAAACGATTTAATCAAACCGTGAGGAGGAAGAGGATTGAAGGAGTTAGTAGAAATGAAAATGGCCGTTGATCAGTTGGAGGTTGAAGAGACGAGGCAATATTTGCGATATGTTTTATTGAAGATCGGCCGGCTTAAGAAGCAGGAAGAGCCGCTGGAAGCGGTGGGAGACACGTTGATAGAGCTCTATGATTCACTCATGAGTACCCGGGAAAAAAGGACGGTATGGGATCCAGTACCGGACTGCACCCATGTTCATATCGTCGTCGGCGATTCGTTTTCCGGCGGTATGAAGCAGGCGTTGAAGAAGCTGGGGTGGGCGGACCAGCATAAGCTGATACCGCTGCGCGAAAATTATGCCATCGGTCCGCTTACCGGATTGAATTCTTTGGAAGGACGAAAGGCACGGGCGGACTGGTTTCGGGACAACATTTCGGAAGCTTTTGAGTCCTACACCGACTTCGAAGAGGACTTCCAAGAACTGTTGGCAAAGGTGGAAAACATTCCTGAGCAGGCTCAGGTGGTTTTGTGGGCCAGCGGGAATGCATGCGAGCAGACAGGGATGCGGCACGCGATTCAATTGCTTCGCCGTAAGCGCAATCCGATTTGCGTTTATGATGCCGCCTACCTTTCCAGTAAAATGGACAGCGACAAGAGGCAGGATGTTGAAATCGATTCTCTGCACTCAGGAGAGCTCTCGCCGGACAAGCTTACGAAAGCACTTCAGCGGATGGACGGAAGCGGAAACCTGTCTGAATCCAACATCCAAAGGCTGGAGGAAGAGTGGCAGGATATTTCCAGGCAAGAGGGGGTATTGCGCATTTGGCAGGATCAGAAGCTCGTTGAGGTAAAGGCCAATTATTTTGATTCATACCTCCTCGAGAAGCTGGACAAATTGAGACCGCCTGCTGCCGCTCAGGAATTTTTGGCCGCTCCTCGTCTTATTGGTGAGGCGATCGGGTACTGTGATCAATATGTTGGTGATACGTATTTTGAATACCGGCTAAGAGAGCTAATTTACGATGGTATTCTCGAAATTAAAGGGGTTCCAGCCGCGATGCGATTTTACAGAGTCAGACGAAAACAGCGCAAGTTATCGTAGACAAAGGAGAGGTCTTGCCCAATGGGTAGATATACGGAAATTGTTCGTTACATGAATGAGAATCGGGAACTATTCAACATGGAGTCTATGACTGCTGAAGAGGTTGCGAGAGAAGCGGCCATTAACGGAGTACCGCAGGATTACATCGATTTTTTAACAGAGGTAGGCTGCGGGAGTGTTTTGAACTCGTATTTTCATTTTTACGGAGGATTGGTTGAGGCAACCGAAATTTTCGACCATCTTATGGACGGGGAAGAACACGAGGAACTTGAAGATGTTCTTTTGTTCGGCGACAATGGTTCCGGTGATGGAATTGGATTTTTAACGACGGATGGATGGAGGATTGTCGAGATTTGGCATGATGACAATTTATCGATTCAGCCGCGAGAGGAAAAGAGCTTTGAGGAGTTTGTTCTCAAGCTATTTGCGGATCGGAATGAATAAATAACGTGTGAAGTAGAGAAATGGTCATACCATGTTTGGAGGGGGAGCCTATGTTTCCTTGGAATGAAGATGCGCAACCGCTATCTTCGGCTGCCTTGGAGCTTTGGAATACGTACGGGGTTACTGCTTTAGATAAAACATTCGTCATTATTCTTATCGTTGGTTTAACCTGGTTAGCCCTGAAGGTAAGAACCATGGTCATCTCTAAAATATTCCGGCTTACACGTCTGGAAGAGAAGCAGAGAAACACTTTGGAATCACTGTTGTTATCCTTTACCAAATATGTATTTGTGATTATCGCTTTTCTCATGTGTCTGAGTAATGTAGGGGTTGAGGTTGGGCCGATTATTGCAGGCGCGGGTGTTATTGGGCTTGCCGTCGGTTTTGGCGCTCAAACCTTAGTGAAGGATTTAATTACGGGCTTCTTTATCATTTTTGAGGATCAGTTTTCCGTCGGGGATTACGTTACGATTAATAACGGTGAAATTAACGGGACGGTTGTTTCTGTAGGGCTTCGTGCAACAAAAATTAGGACCTGGGCGCAGCATGTGGTTGTGATCCAAAATTCTGAAATACGGATCAGTCAAAATTATAATCGGGAAAAAATGAGAGCCATCGTAAACGTTTCAGTTCCTTACGAGACGGACCCAGCGGATGTGGAAGGGGCGGTGCATGCCGTTTCAGAGCATATGGTTGATACGATGAAGCATTTATTTTTGCTGGACGAAAAAGGCGAGCCGATAGAACCGCCGCAATTGTACGGGATTACGGATGTTGAAAACAACGCGCTTGGAGCGAAATATACAGTTGTGGCACTCGTGAAGGATGTTCATTATTTCACCGCGTGCAAAGTCATGAGACAATTCATTGTAGAACAGCTAAAGGCTGGCGGAATTCATATTTCCTACCCGAGAAGGGTGGAGCGGAAAGACGTCGAAATGTTTTATCAAACTCGATGAACAAAGTTCGGTCCGCTATCCTTTACTGTAGCTCGTCGAAGGAGCGATCGATACTCGAGGTCTAGTCGCTTTATACCATTGAGAAAAAAGAATCGTGATTAGGATTGCATCCACGGCATCGCCGCCATAATACATGAGCATACTGCCGATCTCCACTTGCGCTGAAGGTACACCGGCCGGTGGATTGGCATACAAGTATTTTGATAAAATACCGTGACCAGCCAAGGCAAACAGGAGTACCACGGTTCGGTATACGAAGCTCGTACGATGAACGGCCAAGTCGATCTGGAGCATAGCCGAGGTGAAAAGATAGCCTGCGGCAAGCAAGTGGAAATGCACGATCCAATGGACGATTCCATTTTGCTGCATGATCAAATATAAATCGGTTGCATAGAGCATCCATAGTCCGCCCAGGGTAAGGATTGAAGCTGGAATCGGATCGTTGAGAAAACGAATCGGAGCACTTCTCATCAGCTTCGACAGTGTACGCGACCATTTCGTCGGCATTGTTCTTAAAAGAAGGGTCATAGGCGCGGCAAGCGTGAGTAAAAGCGGGGCAAGCATGCCGAGCAGCAGATGGACGAGCATATGTGAAATGAAGTTATGGTGGGCTTGCTCCGCTAACGGACCGATCACGGCCACCGCCGCACTGCATATACCAACAGACCAACAAACATAACGGTACAACGGAAATGGCTTGAATTGTCGGCTTGAACGTACAGCGGCCGCGACATAAAGGACGATGAGCAGGAAAAACAGCAGAACAGCGATCAGCTCGAAAACATTTGAATTCGGATGTTCATGATGCGTCATTTTGAAAATTCTCCATGCACCTGCAGGTTTCGCTTCGAGCGTTGAATGAGAATTCCACCGGCTAGGATCATTACTATAGCTACCAAATTCCATACGATATCATACACGATAAGGTTATCGACATACCGAATTTGATGGATTCGCATAAGCTTGTGCTGGATCGTGCCGTCGTACAGCTGGAATAAACCGGCGCCCAGCCATACGCTGCCAATCCAACGCTGTAACAACAAGGCAGACCGACGGCGAAGATCGGCAAACAGAAATAATCCGCCAATCGTTGCAAACCAGCTGAATGCATGAAACCATCCGTCGGAGACCAATCCCACTGCCGTCGTCGATTGGTCGTAGAAATGATGCCAATGCAGCAGCTGATGGAAGATCGTTTCATCCAAAAAAGCGGCGAAGCCAAAACCGAACAATAAGCCTGACCAAAGGTTCCGTTTAAGATATTGTGAAGTAGGGTGTTGAGCGGATGTTGTAGACATGGAATCTCCTATAAAATGGTTTATACGGTATTCTATCTTTGTATCCATTTTATGGTGTTTTTAATCGTGCAGTGATTCGATGAGTGAGATGATTAACATAATATTATTATGGTTAACCAAATCTGATTTCTCCACCTAAAAACAGAACCCCGCTCTTGCCCGGATAGGAGAGAGCAGGGTTCTTTCGATTACGATTGAGGTTTTGGTTCTTGTTCTTTAGCTTTTGCCTCGGCTGCTTCTTTCTCGATCGCGTCGTCTAATAAAGCCTGTCCTTCCGTTTCGATCAAACGAAGAGTCTCCTCTAGAGTGAGATCACCTTTGACCAGGGCATTCCAATGCTTCTCCGCCAGTGGCAAGAACTCCAAATCGAATTGGCGGGGGAGCGCTTCGTAGGTCGAGTACACATCATTCTCTTTGGGCGGCAATAAATAAAATGCTTCCATATGCTTTCCGGACGGATTCTGCAAATACTCGGTCCGTACCGGCAGCCCTCCTAAAACCGGAGAACGTGCGAACACTTTTCCCATGGCATCCGAATTCACATATTTCACGAATTCCCATGCAGCGGCCAAATGTGGTGATTTGGCGTTGATGGAGAATATATCCTGCAGGAAGAAGGAGGAGGTTTCCTTCGGCATGCCCTCATGAACAGGGACGGTTACCATGTCCCAGTCAGACACGGCTTCTTCACCTAGAACACTACTGGCTTCTTTCAATTGATTCATATAATAAGGACCGCTGATGTTCATTGCAACTTTACCGGTCGTAAAGAGATCTCGCCGTAAATAGTCCTCATAATTCATCGATTGGCCGCTGTTTCGTTCCGGTTCATAAGTCGCCTTCGATTTCGCGATCCGAAGTGTTTTCTCCGCAACCTTTTTCCAAGAATCCGTGTTTAAAGTTAGTTTATTGGATGAGAAATCAATATAGGATAAATCATTGTCCATGCCGAACCGGATCAGTGTGTTGAAGGATGAGCCCATTCCTGCTTGTATGCCATAAACCCGGTTCTCGCCGGTGCCATCCGTCGGAAATCGTTCGGCAAGCAGCATAATTTCCTCCCAGGTCATGTTGTCCTGCGGATGGGGGATTCCGTACTGATCAAACAGCTTTTTATTGTAAAATAGCACGTTGCTCGAAAATGTCGGAGCAAGACCGTACAGTTTTCCGTCTCCCAAATCCCTCATCTTTTTCATAGCAGCAGGTAAAATGCCTTCCGTCGAAAATCCATCCTGTTCCATGACCGAATCCAGCTCGTATAGAAGGCCGTCATCCTTTAACGGCTTAAAAAACATGGAATCCAGCATCAAGATGTCGGGTTGTTTTTCCGCTACAAGCTTCTTGAAAGCATCCGTTGGGTTGGTGCCATCTCCATTAAAAACACCAGCAGTGGAGACAATCTCAAAATCGATATTTGGAAACTGGGAGATAAATAAGTTTCCTAAATTTTGATAGAATGAATGCTCGTCCCAATACGTAATCTTTAACGTTACTTTTTCGTCTTTGTTATAGGCGGGGAAAGCCTTCTTACTGCCGCTGTCTCCTGGGCTGCATGCACTGACGATGGTCAACGCCATGATTACAATAAATAGGAAAGCGGTCTGTATCTTTTTCTTCAACTTGATCTCACTCCTATACTAAATTTCTAGATCCATACTATTAACGCTCATAATCTGGAAATAGTTTCATATAGGAGGAAAAATTCTGTTTGTCATGATCCCCCACGCAGCAGGCGGGATTCCAGCTTGGCTTATTTTCATCGTTTATTGGTTGTGATATATTCGAAATAAAATTGGTAATATGTACCTCCCCATGGTTTGTCGAAGCTATTATGCACTAGAATCTGCTTCAGGTAAAAGAATGAATTGAGGTGAAAACATGACTCGATTTTCCCAAATGGAAAGTCAGCAGGATCACTCGATGCTTCCGTCAAAACAGAAAGAGAAATCTTCCTCACATGAAAGTAGAACTTCTCTTGAGCCATTCGTTTTTCAACCTCATATCCCAGTTGACGCGAGTCGTCTAAGTACTCATCATATACAAACTTTACAACAAACCATCGGGAACCGGGCAGCAATGGGCTTAATCCAAGGCCGAAGCCAAACGGCTGGGAACTCAGAGGGCTCTACCATACAGCGAATGTTAGAGAAAGCCCAAAAACTGCAAAAGGTTAAAGTTTGGCTAGAAAATGAACAAAAAATTATCAACGGAAGAGTAGCAGAGTCTTATAATTTTTCGAAATCAAACGAAGAGGAAGAAGCTATTGTAACGATTCAATTAGAGAATAAAAGAAAACAAATTCAAGTGGATTGTAAGCATGTTTACTCCTCTGATATGGATGACGAAGATATTTATAAGTCTGAAGGTATCAAGATTCAAGACCCGAACCATGACCTATATGCTTTATTGGCTCAAAAGCTTGGGAAAGAAGAAGAGGAGTTCATTTCTCTAGTTCTTAACGATATAAACTTAAAACAATATATTGACGGGGATAGCGAATATTTAAAGGATGTCTTAGAGGGAAATACAGAATCTGAGGAAGAAGAAAGTGAGATATTAAAAGATTTAATTGTAATGGTTGATGATGCCGAAAGAAATGAAGAGAGTTTGAAAGCGATTGGCACCGGAAAAAGTTCGAGTAGAGACTGGGCTTTTACGAGGATTCGATTTGAAGCATCCAAATTGGCAAGAAATTCAAATACGGGAATATTTCCCGGAGGTAAATATTCTCTGCACCATAAGATATCGCAAAATCACTTGGATACGTTACATGGCCAAATGGAACAAGACGGAGATCAGGCAGAACCAGTAAGGACTGTATTGAAAGAAATTGCAGCTTACATCGGTACAGGTTCAACCAATTACAATAAAATATTACACAATATGCCTGCCGGTTTGGAGGCAGGGCCGCCATCCGATCAGCGAATAGGGGATCCGGGCAGCAGTTTTGACGGGAATGTTCCCGATAGTCCCAGAACCGTGCGGTTACGAAAAGTAGATGACGCGATTACGCATAGCCCCAATCATATTCCATGGCAGGAAGTAGCCCAGAATCTAGCGGAAGCTCATAAAATCCATAAAAAACTGACTGGTGATAAGTTGTTAAGTGATCCTAAGTCGAAGCAATGGAAACAAATGCGGGATGGAAAGTTTGAACGGGGAAATTGGGAAGAGGACTAATCTGTGTAGATAAGGGTTTGTATAGGGGAGGAAGTACTCGGCCACCACAGGTTCGAGTGCTTCTTTTTTTAGGCGATCAGAATGTCAACTACTCCATTATGTATGGCCTTTAGCGTCTATCATCAAAAGTCTCGAATAATCGTAAATTTTACGAATAGTATTGACGGTGTACCAGTTTATGGATAATATACATATTTGGGAGGCTTGATCGTAATTGTTACTATTTAATAGCAGGAGGAAGCGATGACAAGAAAAACGGTTTCTATGATTTCAGCGATGGTTGTTGCATGTATGTTGGTGGCAGGCTGCAGTGACGGGAAGGCAGGAACTACGAAGAGCATGTCTGCCAGCCAAGAGTTAGTTTATGCTACTGCCAAGGATATCAATGATATGAATCCCCATTTATATCCGGGCTCCATGCCGGCGCAGGGGATGGTTTATGAATCGCTCGTGGAAAACACGGCGGAAGGCATTCGGCCGCTGCTTGCCGAAACGTGGGACATCTCGGATGACGGCAAGGTGTACACGTTTCACCTAAGAAAAGGCGTTACGTTCCATGACGGCGAGCCCTTCAACGCGGAAGCCGTCAAACAAAACATAGAGGCTGTACTGCGAAATGCCGGGAAGCATTCGTGGATTAAGCTGTCAACCAAGATTACAGGTTGTACCGTCGTTGACGAGCATACGGTGAAAATCGAATTGTCGGAACCGTATTATCCGGCACTGGTGGAACTGTCGATGACTCGGCCGTTCGTCTTTTTATCCCCCAAGGATTTTAAGGATGGGGAAACGAAGGATGGCGTAAACGGATTCCACGGAACCGGCCCATATAAGTTAGCAGAACATAAAGTAGATCAATACGCCGTGTTCGAAGCGAATGAGAAGTATTGGGGCGGTGCCCCGAAGGTGAATAAAATTACGGCAAAGGTTCTTCCTGCAGGTGAAACGACTTACTTGGCACTGCAGAAGGGAGAAGTGAATTTTGTATTTACGGATGATCGCGGGGCTGACAGCATCAATGTAGAGGCCATGGAAAGCTTGGTTTCCTCCGGCAACTACCAGTTGGTGAGAAGCGAGCCGATGAATACCAAGATCATTGTGGCGAACAGCAGTAAAGCAGGCAGTCCGGTGACGGAAACAGCTGTACGCGAAGCGCTCTGGTATGCGGTGGACAGAGAAACCATCAGCAAGCAAATCTTTAGCGGTACGGAAAGCGTTGCGGAGACCTTGTTTGCGGCTAACGTCAATTATGCCAATGTCGACTTGAAGAAACGCGGCTTTAACCTGGAAACCGCAGCGAAGCTTCTGCAGGATGCGGGATGGCAGCAGGACAATGGCAGCAAAGTTCGGATGAAGGATGGAAGTCCCTTAGCCATGAAGCTTTACTATGACGTCAATTCTTCCTCCCAGAAGATGCAAGCGGAATTTATACAAAATTCGGTGAAACAAATTGGAATGCAGCTGGAGCTGATCGGTGAAGAATCTTCCTCGATCGCCAACCGGAGATCGACAGGCGATTATGACCTGTTATTCAATCAAACGTGGGGACTGGCTTACGATCCACAAAGCACGATTGCCGCCTTTACCTCGAAATCCTCTTATTATCACACGACAAGCGGAATATCAAAAGCAGATGAGCTGTACAAAAAAATCGATCAGGTTATGGTGTCTACAGATGAAAAAAACAGACAATCGCTCTACGCGGATATTTTAAAAATTGTCCATGATGAAGCCGTATTTATTCCGATCACGAACGGAAGCATTACAGTCGTGGCTCCGAAAACATTGCAGGGAATCGCGTTTAAGCAAACACAATACGAGCTCCCGTTCGAGAAGATGCACTTTGAACAATAATCAATCCATGTAAGAGGGGGGCTCCCCCTTTCTATTTGTTCAGGAGAGGAGAGGACGATGGGACTTTATATTGTAAAAAGGGTTCTGCTATCGGTCCCTTTGCTGCTGGCGGTTTCATTTCTCACGTTTGTTTTTATCCATTTATCTCCGATGGATCCGGCGGAAGTGATTCTGCACGCCCAAGGCGTTCCGAAGATTACCGAAGAGCTGATTATGCAAACCAAAGCAGAGCTTGGAATGGACCGGCCGTTTCTCGTTCAATACTTTCATTGGATGGCGGCCTGTCTGCAGGTCGATTTCGGAAACTCTTACGTAACGGGAAAACCGGTCTGGTCTTTATTAGGGCCTGCTTTCCTCAACACCTTGAAGCTGACACTCGTTTCAACGATAGCCATTATCCTCTTATCGATTGGGTTAGGAATCATATGTGCTTGGCGGGAGGGTAGGATGCTCGATCGGTCGGTTCGCGGCGTTTCGTTCTTTCTGACTTCCATGCCGTCCTATTGGCTCGGTGCGCTTATGATTTGGTTTTTTGCGGTGAAGCTGAATCTATTACCGACGAGCGGAATGAATTCCTATCAGAGCTACATTTTGCCGGTTGTACTCATTACCGTCAATTATGCGGGCATTTACTTTCGCATCGTTCGAAGCTCGGTGCTGAGCAATTTAAACGAGGACTATGTGCTGTACGGCAGGGCCTGCGGGCTTTCGGAGAAAACCGTTATGCTTCATATCGTAAGAAACTCCTTGCAGGTAGCCGTTTCGGTCTTTTGCATGGCGGTGCCGATTATTCTCGGAAGTACCGTCGTCATCGAGAATATATTTGCATGGCCGGGATTAGGTACGCTTAGCGTTAACTCCATTCTCAGCAGAGACTTTCCGGTGATCCAAGCCTATGTTCTGATTTTGGCGGCAGCCTTCGTTTTCTTTAACACCGCTTCCGACATCTTGAATGCGGCACTGAATCCTCGATTAAGGAATGATCTATAAATGGTACTTTTAAAGAACGTACTAAAAGATCGGCTGGCCGCCATTTCCTCCGCCATTTTACTTACGGTTATGATTGTCGGGATCTTTGCTCCATGGTTCGCGCCGCATGATCCCGAGGAAGTGCATATGGAGCTCCGATACGCGTCAGCTTCATGGGAATACCTGTTAGGAAACGATCATCTGGGCCGGTGCATCTTATCTAGAATGATTTACGGCATTCGCCCCAGCGTATTATGGGTATTTGCCGCGTTGGTGCTGACAGTAACCTTTGGAGCCATTCTAGGCTTTCTAGCCGGCTATTTTAGAGGAAAAACGGATGCGGTGCTGATGCGGATCTGTGATGTGATGCTGTCCTTCCCCGGTTATGTGATGACTTTGGCACTCATTGGTATTTTGGGCGTAGGCCTAGAAAATATTTTGATCGCGTTCCTCTTGTTAAAATGGGCCTGGTTTGCCCGAATCATCCGAACGGCGGTTATGCAGTACGCCGATTCCGATTATGTGAAGTTTTCCAAGGTGACCGGGGTAAGTGATGTGAACATTATGCTGAAGCATCTTGTTCCGGTTACCCTTCCCGATATTGCCGTCATCGCGAGCAGCTCCTTTGGCACGATGGTTTTGCAAATTTCCGGCTTCTCCTTCCTCGGTTTAGGCATCCAAGCCCCGAACGCGGAGTGGGGGATGATGTTAAATGAAGCCAGGGAAGTGATGTTCTCCAAGCCTGAATTTATGCTGGCACCCGGGCTTACCATTATTATCGTTGTATCCAGCATTAACTTTTTGTCCGATGCGCTTCAGGTGGCATTAGACCCGAAATTAAGAACCACCAAACAAAAAGAAAAAGGCTGGTTCAGAGCCCCTGCCGGCAAGCTCGAGAGAAAAGAGGTGGCATAGCTCTAACATGAATATTTTGAAAATTAATAAGCTGAAGATTTGGGATCAAAGCTCCGGCAAGGTTATCATTCCGGATAGTTCATTTGATGTGAAGCAGGGGAGCTGTTTGGCTATCGTAGGTGAAAGCGGGAGCGGGAAATCTGTAACCTGCAGAGCAATCATGAGATTAAACAAGCCTGGAATCCGCCATACAGGAGACATTTTGTTTAAAGGGGAGAACCTCGCTCAGGTTTCCGAGAAGGAAATGAGAAAGAAAAGAGGGAAGCAGCTTTGTATGATTATGCAGAACGGGATGCGTGCCTTTGATCCCTCCTGCGTGGTAGGCGTTCACCTCAGGGAGACGCTGGCCGAGCATTTTGGCTGGGGACGGGAGGAAACGACGGAAAACATGAAGCTGGCTATGCACAGCGTGATGCTGAAAAATCCAATAGACGTGATGAATTCCTATCCTCATCAGCTTTCAGGCGGTATGCTTCAACGAGTGATGATCGCGCTTGCACTCGTCTTAGAGCCCGACGTCGTCATCGCCGATGAACCGACGACCGCACTCGATACCGTCTCCCAATATGAAGTGTTAGAGCAGTTTATCGCGCTCCGGGAACGCTTGGGGAACACGATGATTTTCATCTCTCATGACTTAGCTATCGTTCGGAAAATCGCCGACGAAGTGCTGGTGATGAAGGATGGAAGCATCATTGAGCAAGGCACCACGGAAGCTATTTTTGCAGATGCAAAACAAGAATATACCCGCTACCTGGTATCTACAAAGCTGTCGCTGCATGAACATTTTCAGCGGATTATGGGGGCCTAAACGTTGTTGAGCGTGGAACAGGTACATAAATCGTATCGTAAGGGCGGACTGTTTTCGAACGAGAAAAAGCAGGTACTGCATGATATTACATTTGAATGGCTGCCAGGGGAATGTCTTGGCATTATCGGCGAAAGCGGGAGCGGAAAATCCACGTTAGGCCGACTGCTTCTTGGAATTGAAAAGCCCGACCAGGGAACGATTTGCTTCGAGGGAAAAAGCGTGGAGCATCGAAAGGCGAGAGTCGGGAAGATCAGCGCCGTGTTTCAAGACTACACCTCCTCTTTAAATCCTTTTTTTACAGTAGAAAAGACGCTCTTAGAGCCTTTACGGATGCTAAAGAAGGGGCAGGCCGACGTTCAAGCAAAAATTGATCTTCTCTTAACGCAGGTCGGATTAGACTCTACTTATCGAGACAAGTATCCGCATGAGCTGTCAGGAGGGGAGGCGCAGCGGGTTTGTATTGCGAGAGCTGTGGCCACTGAACCGAATTGCATCGTATTGGACGAAGCGATTAGTTCGCTGGATGGATCCGTACAAATCCAAGTGCTGGAGCTGCTGAAAAATTTGAAGGCGATGTACGGAATGGGGTATATATTTATCACTCACGATATACAAGCAGCCGCATACCTTTGCGACAGAGTCATGTTTATTCGCAGCGGGCACGTGGAAGAGATCGTAACCGTTGAGCAGCTGAAGGATCTTCAGTCCCCTTATGCAAAAAACATGCTGCAGATGATCATTACGTAATGGATACTGGCAAATGGATGGATCATTCGATTACGGAAGGAGCTTATGCGTGGGAGGAGCTCTCTCATGGCCGTTTTTACGGCTGTATGTGTTAACTCTCTTTTATTTCAGCGCCAATGCGATCCTCAATGTCACGATCCCATTAAAAGGGGAGTCGCTCGGCGCAACGAATTCAGCAATCGGTTTGATTATGGGAGCGTACTTGTTTACAACGATGTTTTTCAGACCGTGGGCAGGGCGCGTCATCCAAAAGCATGGTCCTGTAAAAGTGCTTCGTACCCTACTCATTTTGAACGGGATTGCACTGGCATTATACACATTCTCCGGTTTAGAGGGGTTTTTCGTTGCCAGGGTAATGCAAGGCGTTTGTACGGCCTTTTTCTCCATGGCGCTGCAGCTTGGCATTATCGATGCGTTGCCTGACAAGGATCGGTCCCAGGGGATTTCCATGTATTCCTTATGCTCTTATATGCCGGGAATTTTCGGTCCATTGCTTGCGCTAGGCATGTGGGAAGCGGGGAATACGAATATTTTTACCGTTGCGATGATTGTGATCGCTGTCAGCACCGGTGTGGTAGGTTTCAGTGTAAGGATGGATCGGAAAGAGGCGGATGCCGCCCCAGTTCCTGCGGAGCAGGGAGCGGTGTCGATGGCGAGTTCCTTCGGCCAGCTGTTTAAAAATCCGCATTTGTTCCGATGCAGCAGCTTGATGCTGAGCGCGTCGATCGTATTTGGATCCGTGACTACCTTTGTACCGTTATATGCTGACCAAGTGAAGCATGGAAACGCAGGTGTTTATCTTATGATCCAAGCGGGAATCGTCGTGTTATCACGCTTTATTCTGCGGAAGAAAATCCCTTCGGATGGAAAATGGCATTCTTCCTTTGTGATGTTCATTTTTCTAATCTTGACGATTGCAGCACTAAGCATCAGTTTTTCAGCTGCAGGCGGAGTTGTTTTCTTTTACATAGGGGCTGCACTCATGGGAACCGCACAGGCGCTTCTTTATCCGACGCTCACCACCTACTTAACCTTCGTTCTGCCGCAGGCGAGCCGGAACGTTCTCGTCGGGTTATTTATCGCCATGGCGGACTTGGGCGTATCCATGGGCGGAATGCTTATGGGCCCGATCGCCGATCTGTTTTCCTATTCTACGATGTACTCGATTTGCGCAGCTCTTGGCGCATTGATGATCGGATTGGCATACCGAAGAGGTCAAGGCAAGCGAGAGGATTACAACATACAAAATCCTCATAACGCTGTATGACCGAGAAATGGCAACAAAGTTCATGGATGAAAAGAAGGGCCGGTATGAATCTCGCCGGTCCTTTTTCGTGTTCCTAAAATGTAAATTTTGGAGTTAAAGAAAATTCTCTCTTTTTGAAAAGGATAATGTGGCATTGTTGTCGAATAATGTCGTATTACGCTGTATTTTTTTTGGCGAGAAAGGGGATGAAAAAAGAAAAACAGTCAGTGGTGTAAAAAGGAAAACGTATTTAACTCTCACATCAGCTTAGAACAGACAAGCATAGGAGGACTTTGGTGAACACCTTTTTACGCAAATGGATAACCGGTTGTTTAGTTATGGCACTTATCGTCATGATCGTTCCCTTTGGAACAACGAATGCAAATCCTGCCGGAACCATTGTTCAAATGGACAGTACCGTGCACACTTCAATGGTTTTGACCAATGACGGAGCTCTTTGGGTGGCGGGCCACAATCTTTACGGCCAATTCGGCAATGGTACAAAGGCACCGTCTGGTGTTTACTCGCCTTATTATGAGAAATTGCAAACCATCTCGGATGTGGCTATGATCGCTTTGGGCGACAGCACCAGCTTTGCACTCAAACATGACGGAACGGTATGGGCTTGGGGCAGCAATATTGCCGGACAGCTTGGGAACGGAACCACTACGGAATCTTTGCTCCCTGTCCAGGTACCCGGACTATCCGGTATTGTTTCAATCGCCGCAGGCGCCTTAACCGGTTATGCAGTAAAAAGTGATGGCACCGTATATTCTTGGGGCAGCGGTTCGTCCGGAGCGCTGGGAAATAATTCATCAGCAAACTCGAATATCCCGGTACAAGTCATGGGCTTAACAGGTGTGATTCAAGTTTCCGCAAATTATTATGGCGCCGTCGCTTTGAAAGGCGATGGAACCGTTTCGACCTGGGGAATAGGTGAATACGGCGCATTGGGGAATGGCACTACAGTACAATCAACAATCCCGGTAAGCGTCCCCAATTTATCTGGCATTATCGCTGTTTCAAAATCGCGAATTGGCGGCTTTGCCCTAAGAACGGATGGAACCTTATGGGGCTGGGGATATAATGCACAAAATCAGCTGAATACCGATGTCGTTGATCCGAACGCTCCTGTATCGCCGAGCAACCAATTGACGCCAGTGCAGATCACGGGATTATCCGGAATAACAAAGATGTCCGCCGGTGATTTTCATACCATGGCGATTGATGAGCAAAAACGCGTATATATCTGGGGGCGCAACTCCGGCTTAGTAGGGGATGGAACGTCAGCTAATACTTATAAAATTGAAACGGTAACAAATGTACCGGATCCAAGCCTCATTTTTGCGGGCAGCAATAATAGCTTCATTGTAACGAGCGGAAATCGGATCTACTCGACCGGATACAATGCCACAGGGTTATTGGGAGACGGTACGACGAGCGGAAGAACTACATTTGCATCAAACAACTCTATACCTATAGCTCTGCCTGACGTTCTCAACGTAACGGAGGATAGCTTCGCTACGGGAACACTCAAAGGCACCGATGCTGATCAGGAACCGTTAACGTATCACATTGTGACTCCGGCTTCGAAGGGTACGGTGACGATTACCGATCCGGCAGCGGGAACATACCGTTATACCCCTAACCTAGACGCCACGGGAACGGATGAATTTAGCTTCAAAACCAACGATGGAAGATCAAACTCCTTGCCAGCTTCCATTACCGTCACGATCACACCGGTACAGGATACGCCTATAGCGGAAAATGGTACGCTTCACGCAGTCGAGGATACCGCAGCTCATGGTACTTTACCGGGCAAAGATGTAGACGGGGATACGCTAATATACAGTGTGGTGGATCAGCCGGGCAAAGGAACAGTAACCATTACGAATCCGGCTACTGGAGCCTATGTTTATCAGCCAAATCTCAACGAGAATGGTTCGGATTCCTTTACGTTCAAGGTAAATGACGGGATATCCGATTCCAATATCGCGCACATTCAGGTTTCCATTCAAGAGATCAACGATGCTCCGGCCGCGACAGATACCCGCTATTCGACGTTTGTTGATACCTCTTTTAACGGGCGCCTTGCAGCAGCCGACGTAGAGAGTACGTCTGAACAATTGACGTATACGATCGTACAACAGCCGCAGAACGGGATAGTTACGTTGGAAGCGAATGGCGGGGGAATGTTTACCTATACGCCTAACGCAGGATTTATTACGGACAGCAGCACGACAGAGTCATTTCAATATCAGGTTAGTGACAGCGGGCAGCTTACCGACACGGCTTTCGCTCGCATCGATGTATTGAAATCGGCGAATGCTAAGCTTTCTGACCTTGTTGTCGCAGCAGAGGAGAAAACAACAACTCTTGTGACCAGCACGGACACTACGAATCAAACGAGTTTTCACCTCCAGGTTTCAAACGAGGTTGCTAGTGCTACGGTAACCGCTTCGGTTTATAACCAATATGCTAGCATCAATATTAATCATGAGTCCCAGGCCATGCTTGCTGGAACGGCAATCGCGACGATTCCGCTTTCGGTCGGCGATAACGTAATTCCTGTCCAAGTGACTGCCCAGGACGGAACGTTGATGACCTATGAAATTCGGATTTCTAGAGCATTGTCCAATGATGCGCGTTTAAAGCTGCTTTCTGTAGATTCGGTCAATTTTATGCCTGTATTTAACGAAGAACAACCAAGCTATGAAGCAAATGTACCGAATTTAACGGCCGAGGTAACCGTTACTGCTGCCGTCTACGAGCCGAATGCGAAGCTCAGCTTGAATCAATTGGAGATGCAAAATAATGTAGGAACAAGCGTTGCGCTCCAAGAGGGCAGCAACACAGTAAGTATTGAGGTGCTTGCGCAGGACGGCGTTACCCGTAAGACGTACGTATTAAATGTGATCCGCGCGGCATCGTCTGATGAAGAATCTTCCGGCGGCGGGGGCGCTGCGCCAGCTTATGCAGCTCCTGCACAACCAGCCGCATCTCAACAGAACCAAGGAATAGCTGTTAAAGTAGACGGGAAAATTCAAGAACAATCCGCTACGGCATCGACTTCTAACGTAGCGGGCAAAAAAGTAACGAAGGTACAAGTAGATAATGACAAGGTGATCGCACGTATCGAGCAGGATAGCAGCCGATCCGTCAGTATTCCGGTACAATCGGATTCCGAAATTGTTATCGGAGAGCTGAACGGTCAACTGGTTAAGGCGATGGAAAGGAAAGAGGCGGTTATTGAAATCCAGACTAATCGTGCTCATTATACGCTTCCAGCCTCCCAAATCAACATTGACCGGATCTCTAGTCAAATGGGTGCTAAGGTTGAACTGAAAGATATTACAATCGGCATTCGCATTGCACAATCGTCGCAGGAAAATAGGGATCAAATGAAGCTGGCTTCGCAAAAAGAAAAGCTTGAGTTGGTTATCGAGCCTGTTGATTTCGAAGTTCAAGCGACTTATAACGGTAATACGGTGGACGTCAATACGTTCAACAGCTACGTTGAGCGGGCCATTGCGATTCCAAATGGAGTAGACCCGAGCAGAATCACGACAGGCGTCGTCTTAAACAGCGATGGAACGATTTCTCATGTACCTACTAAGGTGGTGTCCATGGACGGGGCGTATTTTGCACTTATTAGCAGTTTAACGAACAGCACCTATTCTGTCGTTTGGAACCCAACATCATTTACCGATGTCGAGCAGCATTGGAGTAAGGATTCCGTTAACAATATGGGCTCCAGACTTATCATCCAAGGGATCTCGGATCAGGAATTTGCTCCGGACCAAAACATTACCCGAGCTGAGTTTGCAGCACTTGTCACTAGGGCAATGGGACTGTATAAGACAAGCCATCAGGCTGGCGTTATGATGACGGATATTCACAGCTCCGAATGGTATTACCAAGCCGTTCAAGCTGCCTTGGCCTACGGATTGGTCAACGGTTACGAGGATGGAACGTTCCAGCCGAACCAAACGATTTCTCGAGTAGAAGCAATGGTAATTTTGAATCGTGCGATGAAGCTCTCGAAGCTTGAAGAGGGAATGAATCAGCAGGAGGCCGTGCAGCTTTTGGATCAATTCGATGACCACCGTGAAGTGGGTGATTGGGCTGTCAATGCAACGGCAGCGGTTGTAAACCAGGGTATTGCACAAGGGTACAATGGGAATTTACATCCAGCCGATTCGGTAACGAGAGCGCAAACGGCAGTAATGCTGGAAAAGCTGCTGCAAAAAGCAGATTTGATTAACAGCAAGAACGAATAATTATTTTCAACGTTAAGAACCCCCTTGATCGGAAAAGGCCTGCTTTAGATCCAAGGCTTTTTCCGTTAAAGGGGGTTCCCTTTTTGCCTACATAAAGGCGCTTCTATTCAAAGAAATGCGAACGATTATCAACCGGTTGAGAAAATCAGAGATTATCGTTAGTATATAGGGTAGGGTACAGGGATGAAATTTTCAAGAAATAGACAATTCATAGCACATATTTTTACCCTGGACATCTTGAAGAACCTCATGACGAGTGTTTTAATTAACGTACTTGCTTTTCTGTTTAGATCAATGAGTTTTATCACTATGTAAAGATATAGAGGTGGAGATTATGCAAACGACGGAAGGACAAACCGCTTATTCAAGAACGAATCCTTTTCAAGCAAAGGTACTTAAAAATGTTAATTTAAATGGTGCTGGATCCAGTAAAGAAACGAGACACCTGGAGCTATCGTTAAAGGGATCGAACCTCTCCTATGTGCCTGGAGATTGCTTGGGAGTCATCCCGGCGAATGATCCACAGCTTGTATCTGCGATTCTGGAGGAAACGAAATGGGATGCGGAGCAGCCGATCACCATTAATAAGCAGGGCGATACCCTCCCATTAAAAGAAGCGCTAACTACTCATTTCGAAATTACGTTATTGACGAAAAAAATTGTACAGCAAGCAGCGAGCTTTACAGATCATGCAGAGCTTCAGCAGCTGGTATCGAGTGAAAATGTGGAGCAATTGAAGGAATACATTGACGGCCGTGATTTCCTTGATTTGCTGCGCGATTTCGGTCCATGGAAGGCTTCCGCCGAAGAAATGCTGTCGCTTCTGCGAAAAATGCCGCCGCGTCTGTATTCCATCGCAAGCAGCATCGCCGCGAACCCGGAGGAAGTGCACCTTACCATCGGTGCCGTGCGATACATGGCTCACGGACGTGAACGCAAGGGAGTATGCTCGGTTTACTGCGCGGAGCGCCTGCCAGAAGGGGATACGGTTCCAGTATTTATTCAGCAAAATAAACACTTTAATCTGCCGGAATCGCAAGAGAAGGATATTATTATGGTTGGCCCGGGAACAGGAATTGCGCCATTCCGTTCCTTCATTCAGGAACGTGCGGTAACAAAAGCAGCAGGTAGAGCATGGTTGTTTTTCGGCGACCAGCGTTCGGCTACGGACTTCCTATATCAGGATGAATTGGAGCAGTATCAAAAGGACGGTGTGTTGACTCGCTTAGATGCGGCGTTTTCCCGTGATACCGAGCAAAAAGTATATGTACAGCACAAAATGCTTGAAAACAGTAAAGAATTGTTTGAATGGCTGCAGGGTGGAGCTTATTTCTATATTTGCGGAGATAAGCAGCATATGGCGAAAGACGTCCACAACATGCTGATCGATATTATCGAAAAAGAAGGCTCGATGTCTCGTGAAGCCGCAGAAGCATACTTAAATGATTTGCAGGAGCAAGGGCGTTACCAGCGTGACGTGTATTAATAATCATAAATATGTTTTACTATAGACGAAAGAGTGATTCGAACCACATTTCGCGGTGGAAGAGAATCACTCTTTTGTTTGTCCTGTTTTTGACACGCGTCAAATTTCGTTTACTTTTTAAAACTATCGAGTTCATAATAAGGGCAACGGAGTGAAACAGGAACGACATAAGAGGAAGTGGATTCGTAATGATTTCTTCAAATGAACTTCAGCTTTATACCAATTTTGAAGAATTAGCAAATGATGTTTTGCAAATGGCCAGTGAATTTATGAAGGACAAGCTCATATTCCTAAGTGCGATAACTCAAACCCAACAGCTTATTTTAAAAGTATTGGACAACAACTCGGGAAGCCGGATAACAGAGGGCATGGAGCTTGACATACAAGGTACGGTTTGCCAAAGGATTGATTTCGATAACCGGATGCCATTAATCTATGAAGACATGAGTAAAGAATCATGTTTAGATGACGTGAGAAATGTAATTCTGGATGCAAATGTGAATTCCTATGTTGGAGTTCCGATCGTACAGGAGAACGGGGAAGTATTTGGAACGCTTTGTGCTGTCCACTCCTTAGCATCCACGTTCGACCCAAAGAGCGTTCGAATGCTGCAGCGTATTTCTAAAATGTTCTCCTATTATCTCGCCTTAGAGCAAATGGCCTTTCGAGATGCTTTGACCGGCCTGTACAATAGGCAGTATCTATCCAAGCATTTTTCCGCCGAGCCTTCAACAAGCGGGGCGATCTTTTTCCTTGATTTAGATGGGTTTAAGAAGGTCAATGATCTTTACGGACATGACAAGGGAGACTTCGTATTAAAAGAGGCCTCTCACCGTATAAATTCGTACGTTACAAAACATAATGGGTTTGCTGTGCGGCTGGGTGGTGATGAGTTTATCATTACTGTTCCAGAGGTGATGGATTCAGCACTTCTCTCTACTTATGCGGAAGAAATCATTTCCCGTTTGTCTGCCTGGGAGTTTCCGATAAAAGAGTGCGATTTATCAGCCAGCATCGGCATCGTCACCTGCCATCCGGAGGATCGTCAAGACTTAAACGCACTGTTGAAAAAGGCCGATCAGGCTTTGTATCAAGCGAAAGCAGCAGGGAAAAGAGCATACCGATTTTATTAAACCAAAAGCCGCATGATCCATTTTTTCATAGGATCATGCGGCTTTTTCACATTACGATTGCGGCTTCGCTTGGCTCATTTCTACGCACATCAGAATAAAGGCTCCTGCGCCGTGCAGATCGTTCTCACTGGTCGGACGGGCAATATAATGAGCGTAATCGCCGATGCCGGTACCGATACAAATTTGACCGATGACAACGTTGCCGTTCTCGTCGAACTTCAGTGTATCGATTACGCCCTGATAGCCCTTCCAAGCATACTCCATATATTTTTCGTCAAGGTAACCGAAACGCACCGCTTTGGCGATGGCATGGACATACAAGGAAGTACACGAATTTTCCAGCCAGTTATCCGGACGATCCCCTTTATCAACAACCTGATACCATAAGCCCGTTGCAGGATCCTGATAGTTAGTGAGGGCGATGAGTAAATCTTGCAGAATTTCCGTAAGCGCGGCTTTATCTTTGTGATCCTCCGGCAGGTACTCGAACATTTCCAGCAAAGCTACCGGATACCAGCCAATCGCTCGTCCCCAGAACTCAGGCGCCAAGCCGGTTTCCGGATCCGCCCAAGCTGCTTCCTTGGTTTCGTCCCAACCGTGGTACAACAGCCCGGTGACAGGGTCTTTCGTATGCTTTGCCATCAGGAGCGCTTGGAACGTCATCATGTCAAAGTATTCGCTTTCACCGAAGGTCTTCGCAAACTGAACGGCGATCGGACCTGCCATATACAAGCCGTCGAGCCACATTTGGTTCGGGTAATGTCCTTTATGCCAGAAGCCGCCGGATGGGTTCGTTCTCCATTCCTTCAGCAAAGGAACGAGATGATATAGGGCTTTCTTATACCGTTCGTCTCCCGTTTGCTCATATAAATTATAGAGAAGAACTCCCGGCTGAATATCGTCTAACTCATCGGGCTTGAACTTTTTGATGCTGCCATCCACGAGTACTTGACTGTCTACCCATGCTTTTAAGTAATCATAATATTTCTGGTCTCCAGTCTGCCGCCAGCATTTCTCCATGCCGGACAGAAAGACGCCTTGATGATAGTGAAACCGGTCCGGCGGCAGCATTTCCGGTTCGAATTTGGCCATTAATGCTTCGCAGGCTTTTTCCGCCCATTGGATCGGGGTCAGCGTAGATACATTGGAATTCATATGTAACATCCTCCTTCTTGAACTTACCTCCATCTTACCATCACAAAATGTACATTATTTGCGTATATGCTTTAATTCTTCTTATATTTTGCGGTAAAATGAAAGCACATCGTGAAATAGAGGAGGGGGAAGCAACGGGAAATCTACATTTTCAAAATGAAGCCGGAACGTTCTCCGTTTCCTATCGGAAGGCATTAAGTCACCATATGCCGGACAGCCACTTTCATAGTACATACGAAATTTACTTCTTGCTTTCCGGCAATCGGGAATTTTTCATTAAAGACCGGACGTTCGTCATTAGCGAAGGCGATGTCGTCGTTATCTCTCCGAATGTTCTACATCGAACGACGAATACGGAAATGCCCGAGCATGAACGGCTGATCATAAATATACACCCGAGTCATTTGATTACGCCGGACGGCTCGCATAAAGAAATTTTGCAGCCGCTCTTTGACAACGAGTATTTGATCATACATTGTCCCTTACAGCTTCGGCTAACTGTTGAGGCGATTGCGCGAAGTATGATTCAGGAATCGAAGGAGAGGCCGCCCGGCTTCGAAATGTATACGCAGACGCTGGTCATGCAGCTGCTGATCGTCTGCTGCCGGCATATGAAGGTAAACGCCTTGGAGCCTTCGGAGCAGCCAAGCCCCATGCACGAAAGGATTTTTGAAATTGTTCGTTACATTAATGATCATTATCCGGAACAATTAACGTTGCAGCTGCTGGCGGAGAAATTCTATATCAGCCCATATTATCTGAGCCGTTTTTTTAAGGAAGCAACGGGTTTCACGTTCGTGGAGTATGTAAACAGCGTTCGCATTAAAGAAGCGAAGAAGCTGCTTGAAGAATCCTCGATGAAGGTGCAGCTGATCGCCAAGAAAGTCGGTTTCGGCAGCGTTACGAATTTCGGCAGGGTATTTAAGGCCGTGACGGGAAATGCACCTCTGTTTTATCGAAGAGGAAAATAAAGGGTTGTGATTTCTTAATCGCCGGTGGGGAGATTTTTTATCGGTTGCCCAGCGGCAGATGCGCTGATTCTCATAGAGGGTATAGATGTTGGAACAGGGAAACTTTTTTAGTTATTTAAAAATGTTTTGTGTGCAGGAATAATTCGAATGTCTAATGGGATATTAAAAAACGTGATGGCATGAACTCACGCCAAATCATACAAAAAGGAAAGGAGGTCCACAACCATGCAATTGTCGGAACTCGAGCTGCAAAACCTGCGTCACCTTATCGGTAAAACACAAAATGACGCCAATAAGCTTGAAACCTACGCGCAGCAAGCTACCGATCCGCAAATTAAACAAGCTTTCCAGCAGGAAGCCGCGACAGCGAGAGCAACACAGCAAACACTTATCACCTTTTTAAAATAGGAGGGGAACCTGGATGAACGAAAAAGACATGGTGCTGGATTACCTGCACACGATGCACTCGAACTTAATGAATTATGCGATTTACATCGCCCACACCGACAATCAGTCCTTGCGGCAGGCGTTAATCGATACCCGCAATTTTGATGAACAGCGCCAATACGACTTTTATCAGCTGGCGTTTCAAAAAGGCTATTACCAGCCCGCGGATGCGGCCTCTCCGCAAGATATCCAAGAGGTCAGAAGCCTTTTTACCGTTCAGTAAAATCACCGAGTTAAGCTGGCCTTTCTCCGCTTAGTGCTGAGGCAAGCACTTCTATCCAGCCTTTTTGTAAAAGGGCCGGGGATAGGAGTGTTTTTGCTATGCGATGCTCCAGTTTTCCGCTTTCTCACGAATGGAGATAAACCTGCGGTAAACCCCGTCGGCTGCGGCCAGTTGTTCATGGGTGCCTCGTTGTACCAAACGACCGCGATCCAGCACGATAATCTGATCGGCCTTTTCAATGGTTGCGAGACGATGCGCAATGACAATGACGGTTTTTCCGCGAGTAAGTCTGCTGATGGCCTCTTGCAGGTAATGCTCGTTCTCGGGGTCGACGCTAGCCGTCGCTTCGTCCAAGATAATAATCGGGGCGTCTTTGAGCATCGCGCGGGCAATGGAGATCCGCTGCTTTTCCCCGCCCGAAAGGGAGGAGCCGCCTTCACCGACCATGGTGTGATAACCATCGGGCAGGGCCGTTATAAATTTGTGGCAGCGTGCCTGCTTTGCAGCTTCGATTACCTCGTCCATTGTAGCATCCGGTTTGCCGAACTTGATGTTGTTCAAAATCGTATCATGAAACAGATACACCTGCTGAAAGACCATGCTGATGTTTGTAAGAAGGCTGTCGCAGGTCATCTGACGAATATCTGTACCGCCAATGGAAATTCTTCCTTCATCCACGTCGTAGAACCGGGCAATGAGGTGACATAGCGTTGTTTTGCCGGAGCCTGACGGTCCCACAATAGCAGTTGTCGTGTTCTCGGGAATCGTTACGTTGATCCCGCTCAGCACCTCGCGATGTTCGTAGGCAAACGAAACCTGATTCAATTCAATGCTGTACGCTTTGACTTGCATGTCTTTGCCGTCCTCATCAATCAGCTGCACACGTTTCATGTCGTCCTGCTTATCCAGCGTGGCACGGATGATTTGCAGGACATGAGTGGCGTTGTTGATTTGCTCTACATGGTTAAATAGGATAAACGAGAACACGGCCAGCATGAGAAAGACCGGTACGGATAAGCCTCCCTGCACGGTAAGGATCGCAGATACAGCTGTAACCCCAACGGAGGCTGCTTTCAGCGCAAGCTGATGCAGGCAGTTGGCAGGGACGAATTCCTTTTCAATTTTTACATTAATCCGTCGATGGGTATGAAACGCCTGGCGTATACTTTCCATGGAAGCACCTTCCTGTCCGTATGCCTTGACGACGGGAATCCCACGGGCAAATTCCAGCACGGAGGTAATGATGTCGTTTTGGGCTTCTTGATGAACAGGAGCGTTGCGATGGCTATAGCTCCCCAGCATTCGCAGTGCCAAAGCGGACAACACGATGCCGAGGATCGCGACCAATGCCGCGTGCGGACTGTAGGGCAGTAAGCAAAGCACCATCGTAAAGGTACTGATATATCCGCCTACCACTGTGTCCACCATTTTCATCGCATACATTTCCATGAAGGAGAGGTCGGTCGTGACCGCACCCGCCAAATGACCTGTTCTATTGCGGCCAAAGAAGCCGAGAGGAACCCGCTTGAATAAATCGCCAATCTGTATTCGGGTATCCGCAGTAACCTCATGCCCGATGCTCTCTTGATAAACAGCTCTCAAGTAGGAGAACAAGAATCGGCCCAGCACCATTACTATCATAAAAAGCAGCAGGTAAAGCGCCCAAACAGGGGTTAACGTGACGCTGCCGGCCTGATCCTCCAGCATAAGGTTCAGCACGTACGCGGCTCCCATAATGGGCAGCGCTGTGAACATCGTTTGAAGAAAGGACCAGAGGAAGCCCCAGTACAGCCGATATCTTCGTTTTCCCGTCCAGCGGATCATGCGGAACATGGTTTTAAGCATGCAGGGAATCCTCCTTAAAGCTGCTGTTGGCCGCCCATGCTTTGGCCCCAATATGGGACTGCCACATGGTTCGGTAAAGTTCGCTGCTACTCAGCAATTGATGATGCGTTCCCTTCGCGCTGACGCGGCCGCGTTCCAATAGGACGATTTGATCGGCATGCCGGATGGTGGAGAGGCGATGGGCGATAACGAGCATCGTCTTTCCCTTGGCAAGCGCCGCAAGGGAATGCTGAAGCTTTTCCTCGTTTTCCGGATCGGTAAAGGCGGTCGCTTCATCGAGGATGACAATAGGAGCGTTCTTTAAAATGGCGCGGGCGATGACGATGCGCTGCCTCTCACCGCCAGAAAGCTTGGATCCGGCCTCTCCCGCGAGGGTGTGCCAGCCATGCTCGAATCGCGAGATGAATTCCTCGCATTGAGCAGCCCGGGCGGCAGCATACACCTCTTCATCGGAAGCGGTCGGTTTTCCCACCCGAATGTTCTCCATAAGTGAACAATGGAACAGGAAGTTGTCCTGAGTCACGAAGCTGATTAGACTCGAAAGCTGGGCTAGAGGGATTTGACGAATGTCAATACCACCGATTCGAATCGAACCGCCATTTATATCCCAAAACCGGGCAATCAAGCGAGCTGCGGTGGATTTACCGCTGCCGGAGGGTCCAACCAGCGCGGTGAAGCTGCCTTCCGGCAGATCTACATTGATGCCGTGCAGAACGTCCCCGTCTTTTTCATTGTACTGAAAGTGCACATCCTGAAGCTCCACGCCATAAGACGAAATCGTAGCAGGGGCAGCTGCATCCGGCAGTACAGGCAAGTGCAGCAGCTCATTAGCCTCCCGAATAGCATACTCAATCGATTTCCAATCATTAACCGCAATCGTAAACCAGGTCATGGGCGCGATGATGCTTAAGGACAGAATCATGCACTGGGTAAATTCCGCAGGACTGAGGCTTCCGTCGATGTAAAGCAGCATGCCCACCGGCAAAATGCCGAGTAAAGTCGACGGCAGGATCGCCCCGCCTAGGTTCATATGCTTCCAGGTGGCATGAAACCACGCCAGCGTCAGCTCCTTGAACGCGTTTACCGCTCCAGTGTATTTTGCATAAGAACCGGCGGATTGGCCAAAGGCTTTGATGACCTCAATGCCTTCTACATATTCCACGATGACACTGTTGACATGATTGCTTGCTTCCATATAAGCGGCGTACTGCTTGTTGTAGCTTTTCATCATGATGGCATATACCATTGCCCCAAGTGGAACGCAGAGTAAAGCTGCCGCAGCCATTCGCCAATCGATGGCAATCATGTAAACAAACACGGCAGCAGGCAGCAGCAGATTGGAGATTCCCTCCGGAATCATGTGCGCCAAGGGGAGCTCAAGGGTCTCCACTCGGTCTACAATCATGTTCTTGAGCTTACCCGCCGTATACCTTTGCACAACACCTAAGGGAGCCTCGATGAGCCGCTTGGTCATTGCCAGACGGAGACTCTCCAAAATCCGGTAAGCGGACATATGGGATAACACCGTTGATAATCCGTAAAAAACAACTTTTACTAAATAGCCGGTTAGACAGATTCCTGACCATAATAAAATATCTTCGATCGCTGGGGTCCCCTCAAAGAAAAGGAGGATGATCTGATAAACTCCCCAAAAAGGCACGAGCCCGCCGGCAACGCTAAGAATGGCACATAAAACAGATAGCAGCATCGATGATTTGCATTCTTTGGAAAACTCAAGAATGGTACGGAACGTACCGGAACTCTTCATGTTCTGTTCTCACCTCCAACAAAATAAGGATGACCCCTGTAAAGGATCATCCTCATCTTATCGTCAACCTAACGTATTCAATAGACCAAAACAGACGGCAGTATTCCATTCAGACAACGGATTTCCGGTACTCAGCAGGCGTCATACCGATCACGGATTTGAAGGCGGCCGAAAATTTGCTGGCGCTGTCATAGCCCATTTCCAGCGCGATGGTCGTCACGCTGTCCTTCGTTCTGCGCAGCCTTACTGCCGCTGCATTCATCTTGTAGGCCTTCATATAAGCGTAAATGGAGGTGCCGTACACGCCCTTAAAACAATTTTTCATGGAGGTAATAGGGAAGTCAAACCGCGCGGAAAGCTCCTCCAGGGTATAACGCTTTTCCGGCTTTGAGGTAATCAGAGCCATAATGGCTTTTACTTTCTCTACGTGCGTTTTGTAAAAATAAGGACGTTCTCCGCCGCCCGGTGGAACCGCCATGGTACTTAACACAAGAAGAAGCTCCAACACCTTGACTTTAAAGAAAGGTGCGCGTATCGCTTCCGGCACTGCATACAATTCAGCAAAAATTTGCTTGATGGAATTTCCTGCCCTCATAATAAATGGCTTTTCACAATGGCAGAACCGATTTCGCAATGCATGAATATCTACGCAAAAGCCATCTATGACACCAGGCAATATCGAAGCAGCCTCATTTATGTTAATGGCTAAGGTGATCCCATGGTAGTGGCGCAGTGGAAACCGGAACATTCGCGAATGCCGAGCGCGGGAGCTCATTTGCAGATCGGCCGCCTCCATATATAAATAGCTGCCATCGTCCATTTCCCATTCAAGCCGGCCCTCCCGGCAATGGTCGATGCAGAACAGGTCTGCGTTCGTTTGAAAGGAGGAGAGACAGCTGTCGATGTGAAAATCATTGTACATCAGGTCAACTCCTGGGAAAATGTTGTAGCAGGTCATCATGCCCTCTCCAGTGGAATCCTCCAGCTTATACACCGTACACATATCATCCCGGCAAATCAGGGAAACATTATCTCCAAGATAAGTCGATGCTTCAAGAGACATCACTACACCACCTTTTCTTTCTCTTTTCTCCGCAACCCGCCCCCAGCCTCCAAAAAATAATCAAGCATCCGATCCATGCCGGAGGAATCCAACGTTATGTTCTCTTTGATGCTGCCCTTTTCGAGCCTCAGCAAATGGGTGCAGCAGGAAAGAATGAGCTCAGGGTCATGGGTAATCACGAATAATGTTCTTCCCATCTCGGCAAGTCGGGTGAGGCAGTCTGCCACCTCCCGCATGTGCTGAAGATCAAGACCGCTGGTCGGCTCGTCAAACACAATCAGTTCACGTTCTGACGCCACAGCTGACGCAATCGCCACACGCTGTTTTTGTCCGCCGGAAAGGGACATAGGGTGCGTATTCTCCAACTGTAGCAGATCGAGATGGCGCAAGATCGAACGTGCTTTCTCCACATCCGGGATTTGCATGGAAATGAGCACCTCGTCAAGAACACTTTCTGTAAACAGCTGATGATTTACATCCTGCATGACCATATAACAGGATTTCAACCGCTCTTTATTGGATAACCGGCAGCCGTTTACAAGAACGGAGGCACGGCACTTTTTTTCCAACCCGCACAAGCATCGGGCAAAGGTTGATTTCCCCGCGCCGTTGTGGCCGATGACCGCAATGATGCCGCCCTTCGGAACGCTTATCGGATTCAGCCGAAGCACCTCGGAGCAAGTTGAATATCCAAAAACAAAGTCGCACAGGGTAATGACTTCGTTTTGCGGTTCCGTTGCTCCTGCTGATCCTGTTGCTCCTGAATGGCTCTCCATCGAGAGGACGCGAAGCCCCAAATCCTCCAACCGATGTTTGGGCAGGCTATAAAATTCAGGGCCCTTATATTGCTCCATTAGCTGCCCGTTTTCCATCACGAGTACCCGATCGGCGAGGCCTGACAAATAATAAAGGCGGTGCTCGGAGATGACGATCGTTTTCCCTTGACTCTTCCAGTAGGTCAGCAGGCCTCTTAATTCCTCGATGGCCTTCGCGTCCAGATTGGACGATGGCTCGTCCAAAACCATCACTTGGGGGTCAAGCGCAGCAACGGAACCGCAGGCAATCTTTTGTTTTTCGCCGCCGGAGAGAGCAAAAATACTGCGGTTAAGCAAAGCATGCAAGCTGAGCTCCTCGGTCGCCCGTTCTACGCGCGTGCGGATTTCTTCTTCCGGCAGGCCCATATTCTCGCAGCCAAAGGCGACCTCGCTGGTCGTGTCCACGTTAAAGAACTGGCTTCGCGGATTTTGGAAGACGGAGCCAACCAGCTCAGCGGTTTCATATAAAGGAGCCCGAGAAACGTCAGTGCCGTTCACCAGAACCTGTCCGGTTAGATTCCCGGCATAGTAGTGGGGGATTAAACCGTTGATCAGGCGGGTCAACGTTGTTTTACCACAGCCGGAGCTGCCGCAAAGCAGCACAAATTCTCCTCTTTGAATGGTCAGTTCAATGCCGGACAAGCCTCCGTTTCCATTTCCGCTCTCGTAAGAGAAGGACACCTTCTTGAATTCAATCATGATAAACACCCCCTAATAGATCAACCATGTCAGCAGCAGCCCGACACTGATCAGGATGAGCGCCCAATCGAGTGCCGAAAAGCCAATTCGGCAAATATTGGTACGGCGCACGGGCTTGCCGAGCCCCCGGGTCAAGGCAGCCGCCGACAGCTCTTCGCCGATTTTCGCACAGCAGATCAGCATGGGGACAATTCGGTATTCCAGCATGGCGCTGGTGTTCTGACCGCCGAGGCGGATTCCACGCATACGCATCGCGTCCTGGATGGCGGCCATTTCTTCTGCGACTGTTGGAAAGAAGCGAAGCATAACCGAGAAGGGAATAATGATCTGCCGGGGGAGGCCCAGCCGTTCCAGCGCTGCGACAAGCTCGCTGATTTTGGTCGTACTGACGACATAATAGCCCATGACCAGCACGGGAATGAAGCGAGACAACAGCCCGGAGGCTATGACGGCCACTAAATTCAAGAGCCCTGCGGTACGGGAAACCAAAAAAGCTTCCATGCTTAGCGCAGCGCTCATGATGATCAGGTACAGAAAGGCGGGCATGGTTTTTCTCTCAGCCGCAAGCAGCAAGAAAGGCAGCAGGCCCAAAGCGGGTCGAATGAAAGCGTCCGCCCCGCTTATGCTTCCACCGATCATCACGATATTGACGGATGCCAGCATGATGATCTTTGTGCGGGGATCCAGCCAAAGACGGGATTCACCCATATTCGAAAAAACGGCTATCTTCATGCTGCGATTCCGGCCCGCCGAAAGTGCTTCCTCAGTACAGACAATCCCAGACTGGCACCTAATAAGCCTCCCGCTCCGGCTACGGCAAACATGGTCCAGAATACCCAAGCCGGAGTAATGGACATCAGCGTTTCCGCATAGGTGTCACCGAATGAAGCACGGATGGAGGAGAAGTAGGATTCGCGCATAAAAAATAAAGGGAGCATGAGTCCAACGGTCCATTGGCTAAACACGATATAACCGGTCCGGACGGCGGTTCCGCTTCGATAGTTCCCTGACATGAAAATCAGGTCTCCGGCTAACGCGAACAATGTGCCCGTTACTAAAATTGGCCACGGATGCCCCGTGAGCACCATGAGGAGGCTGAGTATCGTCCCCATGATTGTCACCATACCGAACTTGCGGACCTTCGTTAAAAAGAGCATAAACGGAATTCCCGCTACGAGCGGACAAAGAAAGGGAAGCGCCGGAATCAATACTGGAACATAGCCGACCATTGAAACAGCAAAAAAAACAGCATAATAAATGGCGGTAAAGATACCAACATGAATCAAATCCTTGGTTTGCAGTCTGTGATCCAAACGAAAACCTCCTCTAATCAACGGATAGGTATTTGCCTACTTCAATACAGTTGTAAAGGATAACGGGAAAAATATCTGCTCCAATCCGTCAAAACTGCTCCATTAGGACATTGATTTGTCCGTTTGGAGGGTTTCCTTCGAAGCACCAATTATCGATAGATTTTATTCATTTGCGGTTTTCATCATACCAAAAATGTTGCCCCAGGTAAAAATATGTGTTAGATTACAAGTGTTGTAACGAGTTCGCCGAATCAGAATGCGCGATTCATGGACAACAACACGCCGATCATAGAAGGTCAGGAGGTATGCATGCACATGAAAATGGATTCGCTGCCAGAGCCATCGACCAGGAGAGAAATTTTAATTCTGCTCAAAAAAAGCGGATTTCTAACCGTGCAGGAATTGTCGGAGCAGCTTGGCTTCACGGGAATGGCCATCCGAAGGCAGCTTCTAGCGCTGCAAAGTGAAGGCTATGTCCACGTCGCTTTTCAACGGCGCAATGCGAGAAAACCATCCTGCGTATATCGCCTGTCAGTTAGTGCAGAACGTTTATTTCCAAACCAATACGAAGGGTTGGCGCTTGATTTATTGGAATGTATACAGGAACTATGTGACGATTCGTTTCTCAATACCCTTTTTACTAATCGAACCAAGAGACTAGAAAGCAAATACCGAATCGTGAAAAAAGGAAAAAACTTAAAAATACGCATACAAGAACTAGCCCATATCCAGGACACGGAGGGATATATGACGAAGCTAGAGGAAAATGAGGACGGCTCGTTTACCTTTGAAGAGGGCAATTGTCCCGTATCCCAGGTTGCTCTTCGGTTTCCGCAGGTTTGTCAATGTGAACTGGAGTTCTTTACCGACTTGCTTGACGCTCACGTAGAACGGGTGGAATGCCTGTCGGACGGGGGGACGCATTGCCGTTATTCGGTATCGGAAAGGTATAAAAAAACGTTGATTGTTGGTGATCGTTCTTCATAATCCATCGTCTGAACGGATTACTGTCGTCCGTTTCGGTCTAGTGATGATTTCACCTTGACGATAAGATGAGGATGCAAGGATTAATTGTAACCCTGCAAAGGAGGTAAATCCATTGAGTGAAGCAGCAGCTCATGAAAAGATAGAGCAGCAGCACTTTATCTTGAACGAAAGCTTGTGGAAGGTAATGGTTCGGTTATCGTGGCCGGCGATCGTTGCAATGGTGCTCTACGGACTAAACGCTGTCATTGCCGCTGTGTTTGTCGGGCGATATATTGGTGAAACGGCATTGGCTGGCGTCTCGGTAGCGTATCCACTAACGCAAATCAGCGCTGGATTCGGCTCGCTGATCGGGGTCGGGGCCGGTTCGGTACTTAGCATCGCGATTGGCCGCAAGGATACCAAGAAACAAGAGCGGCTGCTGGGCCATGTTAATAGTCTATGCATTATTTTTACGGTCATCTATATGATCGCTGGTCTGCTTTTTTCAGAAGAGCTGATCCGTCTGATGGGCGGTGAAGGGGAAGCGTTGGCGTTGGGTGAGCTCTACTTCAGCATCACCGTGTTCGGTGCATTGTTTTGGATCTATGGGCTTGCGGCCAATATGATTGTCAGAGCCGAAGGAAAAATGAAATCGGCGGCCGTCGTCATGGGAATAGGCTTGGCGGCCGATGTGCTATTTAATTATATCTTCGTAGTTTTGCTTGACTTGGGTGTTGCAGGAGCTGCCTGGGCAACGAATGGAGGAATGCTGGTTTACACTCTGCTGGGCTGGATCTATTTTGGAAAAGGCCTTTCCTCCTTCAAAACGAATGTTTTTTCTCTACACTGGGATTCAGCTACGATCAAATCCATCCTTGGACTCGGAATGTCCGCATTGATTATGGTTGTGATGAACCTTGTGCAAGGAGTGGTCGTTTTTAATGCCCTTGCCCGATATGGAACGGTTCAGGATATCGCTTTTTATGGAGTCGTTTATCGCGTATTTACGTTCCTGCTCACACCGATATTCGGCCTAATGCGAGCGCTGCAGCCCGTTATCGGAATCAATTACGGTGCAGGGAAGAATGACCGGGTGATCAAATCCTACTATATGTTCACCCTAGCTTCGATGCTGCTTACCGTGCCGATGTGGGCGGTTTCGATGGTCGCTCCCGACGCCGTTCTTGGGCTCATGCTTCCCGACCAGGAGTTTACGGGGGAGGAGGTCACGTATTTCCGAGTTTATATGGCAATACTTCCTTTGTTGTCGGCCATTTTTATGGCGTTAACCTTTTTTCCATCCATCGAAAAAGGGAAGCCGGCGGCCATCATTGGGATCGCGAGGCAGCTTGTGCTCTATGTACCGGTTATGCTCATTGTGCCAGCAATAACGGGGGTATCGGGTATTTATTACGGCTCACTCGCCATAGATGCGTTGATGGGGCTATGGACATTGATTATGGTTAGAAAAGCATTCGCTGAGCTTCGATCCGGAATGAAGCCTCCAGCCAACCACGCGGCAGGCGTCATTTAAAAGGACTCTGGTTGTACAACAACAAAGATCCCCGCAGGTCATTCACCCGCGGGGATCGTCATTTTTAAGTATAAATACTGCTTTTTCGAATTTGCCGCATCGCGTGACTGGTGTCCTTTAACGCTCGAATCACTCTTAAAGAGATAAGCTCCGGCTTATCATTTGGTGAAACGGGTTTGAAGATCATGCTTCCAAAATCTTTAATATCGACCTTGTATCCTGCATCTCCTAATACCCTCACGTAGTCTCCGATGCTAGGACTCTTCCCATAATCCGTGTACAGCTCAAATTCCTTCATGAGTTTACGGTACTTCTCCTGAACTTCAACGGTAATAAAAAATTTGTCTTGCATGTCAGCCCCTCCTTTTTTTAAGAGGAGTAAAAAACATGTTTTTACCCCTTCGGTAGCACAGCCGCCATAGTGAAAAACACTTTAGGCCTGTAACTTTGCGTCCTTCTCTTTCGGGAAGTTTGCCTTTGTCTAAGAGATATATTCTTAAGATTAATTTTATCTAGAAAAACGCAGCGTGTATACAGGTGCTTCATTCCAAAAATGCTAAATCCAATACTCCTTTTTATATCAAATGTAAAATGCCAAATATAAGGGGCAGAGCGGTAATGTAAGCTTAAAGCGACTCATTGTCATTTTTCTCAACCATGGTATAACGCCACATGCTAGCAGCCATCCATATACACCCAATGGTAATCAAAAGTCCGTGCGCAATCCGTACGGGCTGTGCTGCGGCATACTGGGGAAGGTACAACAGAAATCCTAAAGCAATAGGAATCCCGCTCCATTTGGATAGAATTCGAGAATTCCAAACTGCCATGGCGGCAATAATGGTACCGATCGCTAGCAATACAAGCCCTCCAACAATCATGCTGAATCCGGGTCCAAAACGGATATCATGTGCCAAGCGGACCAGGCTAGGATTTTGCTCGCCGATTGCTTCTAATCCGATGGCGTACAAGCCGAAAACCTCCGCACCGTAGTAAGGCAATAGCAGTCCAGTGCCGATCCAGGATAGCAAAAGCCCGCGAAAGGAAAGTCGTTCAGCTCTAGTTCCTTGAAGAGAGATGTTGAGACCCATTAATCCGATGGTCATAAAAACGAAGGCAAATATCGCCATCACGTGAGATACGACCCACTCTGGGGAAGCAAACGCCTGAGCCCCTTGTAAGGATGCCTCATCCGAGAAAGGGCGAAATGCAGGGTAGAGCAGGAACAGAACACCTGCGACAGCTAAAGCCACAGCTCCAAGCTTAACGCGAACCGGTACGAACAACAGATGCTCAGTGGAAAACTTAATTTTCTTTTCAACGATCATGGTTTCGCTCCCTTCAACATTCCCAAATATGAACATCAACCTCATCAAAACTAACGTCATTAGTTTAACTGATGGCGTTAGTTTTTGCAAATATTTTTTTATGCATGGTCGGATAAAAATGAAGTTCGCCCGCCAGTATCCACCTTGCATTGAAATGCACCTTGTGATAAACTGACGATCGTTCGTAAGTTTTGGTGGGGGGATTGGATGACAGCTGAACACATTAGAGAACATGCCCTAAGACATTTCGCGCAAAAGGGTTACGAGGGTGCGTCCCTTGCTGATATATCTGCAGAAGTAGGGATTAAAAAGCAGTCGATTTATAATTACTTTAAAGGAAAAGATGAATTGTTCCTTGCCGTATTTCAAGACGCAGCCGCGAGGGAGATGCTTTTTGTTCAGGACTATCTAAAGCGCAGCAGCATGCTGTCGCTGGAACATATCCTGTACGGCTTTATAGACGAATACCGTAAGCGATATGAGGGAGAGCATGATACCAAGTTTTTTCTGCGAGTGGCCTTTTTTCCGCCCGGGCATTTAGAGAAGGATATTATGGATTATTGCAATCATCACCTTGATCGTATGGGAGAGCTGCTCGTGCCCGTCTTTGAGTCCGCCGTAAGGAAGGGGGAGCTGCATTCCGCTGTTTCCGTTGAGCAGGCCTCAATCGCCTTTACTGCAGTGTTGGATAGCATATTTGTTGAGCTGCTGTACGGCGGTTTAGAGCGTTCCCTAAAGAGGCTCGACGCAGCTTGGTACGTTTATTGGCGGGGCGTAAGGAACAACTAGAGGAGGCACTCGGATGAACCGCAGTTGGTTATTTATATTTATTGGTGCGTTGTTTGAAGTGGTTTGGGTAATCGGGTTTAAACATGCGCATGATTGGGTTACGTGGTCGGCAACGATTGCTTCGCTTGTGATCTCGTTTTATCTCATAATTACAGCGTCATCCCATTTACCTGTGGGTACGGTTTATGCCGTATTTACCGGCCTTGGCACAGCTGGAACAGTGGCGGCCGAAATGGTTTTGTTTGATGAACCTGTGAAGCTGATCAAGCTTTTGTTAATCGCAGTACTTTTAATCGGTGTGCTAGGTTTAAAATTATTAGGCGGCAGCACCTCGGATTCAAAGGCGGTGGAGCACTAATGGCATGGCTAACGTTATTGATTGCCGGTGTGTTTGAGGTCGTTGGAGTGCTCGGAATGAACCGGATCAAGCGGGATCATGACCGGAAGGCTTATCTTCTTTTTTTCACCGGTATTATTGTAAGCTTCGGATGTTTGAGTCTTGCGATGAGAACTCTGCCTATGGGGACAGCCTATGCCATATGGACCGGAATCGGCACGGTTGGCGGAGCGGTGGTGGGCATGCTGTTCTTCGGTGAATCGAGGGAGTGGCGCCGCATCCTGTTCATAGGCATGGTGCTGGCAGCTGCCATTGGCTTAAAGCTTACCTCCTGATTAACAGGGCGAATCGTTATCAGTTAGAGCTGCAACGCTCCGACGGATCATGGAATGAGTCGAATATTGCGATGAAGCCGCTCAGGCATGGGGCGGCTTTTGTTTTATTTTGTTGGAATCATAAGGATCATCCATAGGACTTATCAGAAATCGTTATTTCTATGAAACCGAAGATATATGTTATAGTTTTCTTTAGGGCAATTAATCTTATAAGAATGATCTGATTTCGACAATCAACAATTTTTTTGTAAATCGAACCATAGTGGGGTGTAGAGAATTGCAATTACAAGTGAATAACAGTCCGTTTAATCAGGAGCAGGTTGACCTTCTCAATCAACTTCTTCCGAAATTGGACGGTACGCAAAAGATTTGGTTAAGCGGATATCTCGCATCAGCATCGATTCAGGCAGCTTCGGGAACTCTCGGAGCCGCACAGACGGCGCCAAGCGCAGTACCGGCGGCAACGAAAGAAGTGACCGTCTTGTATGGCTCGCAGTCCGGCAATGCGGCAGGACTCGCAAAGAAAACGGCGAAAGCTTTGGAGTCGAACGGGTTTCAAGTAAACCTTTCGTCGATGAGCGATTTTAAAACGAATCAGCTCAAAAAGGTGCAGCAGCTGCTCATCGTTGTCAGTACACATGGAGAAGGCGAACCGCCGGATAATGCGATTGCATTCCATGAATTTTTGTACAGCAAGCGGGCACCGCAGCTGAATGGCCTAAGCTTCTCGGTGTTATCAATTGGCGACAGCTCGTACGAGTTATTTTGCAAGACAGGAAAAGATTTCGATTCCCGTCTCGAAGAGCTCGGTGCAGCCCGCTTGTATCCGCGAGTCGATTGCGACGTTGACTTTGAAGAGCCGGCAGCGGAATGGCTGCAGAGCGTTATTAACCGCTTAAAAGAAGGTCAGGCGGGAGCGGCAGCACCCACCGTATCGGAAGGGACAGCTGTAGCTGCAGTAGAATCGTCCTATTCCAGAAAAAATCCTTTTCAGGCGGAAGTGTTGGCAAATCTCAATTTGAACGGCCGCGGGTCCAATAAAGAAACGCGTCATCTCGAGCTGTCGCTTGATGGTTCGGGTCTCACATATCAACCCGGAGACAGCCTCGGCATGTTCCCGCAAAACGATCCGGCGCTTGTGGATCTTCTGCTGGAGCAGACGAAATGGAATCCGGATGAGCAGGTGACGATCAATAAAGAAGGAGATCGCCTGCCGCTGCGCCAAGCACTGATCGAGTATTTTGAATTTACGGTTTTAAGCAAACCGCTTTTCGAAAAATTAGCCGCTTTGGCAGCAAACAAGGAAGCGTTGGAGCTGCTGGAAGCAGGCAATAGAGAGCAGTTCAAGGCCTACATTCACGGACGCGATCTTGTCGACTTCATCCGTGACTATGGTCCATTAGAGGCAAGCGCCCAAGATGTGGTGTCCCTGCTTCGGAAGATGCCTGCACGCTTGTATTCGATTGCCAGCTCTCAGGCTGCGAATCCTGAGGAAGTGCATCTAACGATCGGTGCGGTTCGTTACGACGCGCATGGACGTCAGCGTAAGGGCGTATGCTCCATCTTCTGCGCAGAACGTCTTCAGCCTGGAGATACCGTTTCTGTATTCATCCAGCCGAATTCGAACTTTAAGCTTCCGGAAGACCCGAGTACGCCGGTTATCTTAGTAGGGCCGGGCACAGGCATTGCTCCATTCCGGGCATTCATGCAGGAGCGCGAAGAAATTGGCGCTTCCGGTCCAGCTTGGCTGTTCTTTGGCGATCAGCATTTCGTTACGGACTTCCTGTACCAAACGGAATGGCAGCGGTGGATCAAGGATGGCGTGCTTACCCGTATGGATGTGGCATTTTCGCGTGATACAGAAGAAAAGGTCTATGTGCAGCACCGTATGCTGCAGCAAAGCAAAGAGTTGTTTGCATGGCTGGAGCAAGGCGCAGCTTTCTATATTTGTGGTGACGGCAAGGTCATGGCTAAGGATGTTCATCAAACATTGGTGGATATCATTGAGAAAGAAGGCGGCATGAGCCGAGAGAAAGCGGAAGAATACCTCGCTGAAATGCAGAAGAACAAGCGGTACCAGAGGGACGTATACTGATTTTGTTTTGAGAGGAGATCTACTGAGAATGGCAAACACGAAATTAAGCAGGCCCGAGGGCGCTCCAAGCGATGTAGAACGAATTAAACACGAAAGTAATTACTTGCGCGGCAGCCTTAAGGCATCAATGCTGGAGCCACTTAGCGCCGGAATCCCGGACGACGATAACCGATTAATGAAGTTCCATGGCAGCTACCTGCAGGACGACCGCGATCTGCGCAACGAGCGGCAGAAGCAAAAGCTTGAGCCTGCTTATCAGTTCATGCTGCGCGTGCGTATGCCTGCCGGCGTAGCTCAGCCAGGGCAATGGCTCGTCATGGATGAGTTGGCTCAAAAATACGGAAATGGCACCTTGAAGCTGACGACACGGCAGACGTTCCAGATGCACGGGATTTTGAAGTGGAACATGAAGAAAACGATTCAAACCATCCATCAATCGCTGCTTGATACGATTGCTGCGTGCGGAGACGTAAACCGTAACGTAATGTGTAACCCGAATCCGTACCAATCGGAGATTCATGCCGAGGTGTATGAATGGGCAAAGCGGTTAAGCGACGATTTGCTGCCAAGAACGAGAGCTTATCATGAGCTTTGGTTAGACGAGGAGCTCGTGGCTTCAACTCCGGAGCAGGATGAAGTTGAGCCGATGTACGGACCGCTTTATTTGCCGCGTAAATTTAAAATCGGCATTGCGGTGCCGCCTTCCAACGATATCGACGTCTATTCACAGGATTTAGGCTTTATTGCGATTATCGAGGATGATCGCCTTGTAGGCTTTAACGTTGCCATCGGCGGTGGAATGGGGATGTCGCATGGCGACAAGGAAACCTACCCGCAGCTTGCTAAGGTTATCGGCTTCTGTAAGCCGGAGCAGATTTACGACGTAGCCGAGAAAATCATTATGATTCAGCGCGACTACGGCAATCGCTCCCAGCGCAAGAACGCCCGCTTCAAATATACCGTCGATCGCCTCGGACTTGAGAACGTGAAAGCGGAACTGGAGCAGCGCCTGGGCTGGACCTTAAGCGAAGCCAAGCCATATCATTTTAACGATAATGGCGACCGGTACGGCTGGGTTCAAGGCGTCGGTGACAAATGGCACTTCACGATGTTCGTCCAAGGCGGACGCATCACGGATTACGAGGGCTACCCGCTGATGACGGGCTTGCGTGAAATCGCAAAGGTGCATACCGGTGATTTCCGTTTAACGGCGAACCAAAACTTGATTATCGCGAATGTTACTTCGCAAAAGAAGGCAGAGATAAGCGAGCTGATCGAACGTTATGGTCTGAACGACGGCAAGCAGTATTCCGGTCTTCGCCGCAGCTCTATGGCATGCGTAGCGCTCCCAACGTGCGGACTGGCTATGGCCGAAGCCGAACGTTATCTGCCTGTACTCATCGACAAAATTGATGGAATTTTGGATGAGAATGGATTGCGGGACGAAGAAATTACGATTCGTATGACTGGCTGCCCGAACGGCTGTGCACGCCATGCACTCGGTGAAATCGGGTTTATCGGAAAAGCGCCGGGCAAATACAATATGTATTTAGGCGCTGCATTTGACGGCAGCCGCTTAAGTAAGATGTATCGTGAAAATATCGGCGAGGAAGAAATCCTCCGCGAGCTTGGAGTATTACTACCTCGCTATGCGAAGGAAAGAGAGAGCGGGGAGCACTTCGGCGACTTTGTGGTTCGCGCCGGTGTGATCGCTGCGACAACGGACGGTACTAACTTCCACGAGTAATAATCATCCTTAGTAAACCCGTAGATGGGCACAGGTTACGTGTCCTTTTACGGGTTTTTCACATGTACGGTAAGCACATGTAGTTGATCACTACGATGTGGGAAGGGTCCTGTTGTCCATTTTTCACTCTAGTGGAGAAAGTGGATTCCGAAATAACTTAGAAGGCCCCCAAGCCCAAAGAATAACAATCCTTTACGAATACCTAGACTTTTAAGGGCCGGGCGTGTGATTTCGTAACAAACGAGATGCATAATGACTCCAATGGCTATACTCAACATAAATGAATACACATGACTGTATTTTAACAGCAGAGCAGCACCGGAAAGGACACCCAGACCTGTAGCGGATCCGATAAACAAGAATGGAAACAGAAGAGCGGTCCCATATTTTCGGGACGCAATTAAGGGTACGGCGACTAATAATCCCTCTGGAATCGAGTGAAGGATCATCACACTAATTATGGGGATTGCTTCATGAACAGATTGATTCAATGCGAGACCTATGGCTGCGCCCGCCGGAATATTGTGAAGCGCAATAGCAATACATAATAATAGTGAAGTTTGAAATGCACGATCAGCTAATAACGGTGGGGAAATGATAACGACGTTGTCGTATAGGTTATGGACAAGCAGGGCAAGGGTAAGTCCCGAAGCGATGCCAATCATCGCTAGAATAGGGTTTCCGTTTTCCAAAGCATGTGGAATCAACTCTAGAGCAATGAGGACTGAAAGTAATCCCGAGCACATCATGAACATTTTGGCTTGAAAATGATTTTGGAGCCTCTTTGTCAGCAAGGCAATCACGCAACCGATTTGGATTCCGATTCCACCAATTATACTTCCGATGAAAGCAATCGTTAATAATCTCATACTTTCACTGCTTATCATTGTTCCACCCTCTCTAGGGATTACGATATGAGTGCCCTGTACTATATATAGATATCAGTCTAAAAACAATGTATGCCCAAGCATGGTGGAAAGAACCGGAAAAATATTTCTTATTATGGTATAATTAATAGGTTACTAGATTCTTGAGAGGAGCTTTTGAATTTTGAAGAACCATTTGTTTCGAAAAATGAGCGTAACGCTCTTATCTGCGACGATGCTTGCAGCAGCAGTCCCGGCCTATGCGGCTGCAGATCAGGTCGAGGTGCTGGTTAACGGCAAGATCGTTGATTATGGAGCGGTTGCTCCGTTTATTGAGGAAGGAACAACGCTGGTGCCCATGGAACCGACATTGAAGGCGTTGAACATTTCGGCGGATACGGTCAAGCTGCCGACGGCGCCGAGGGAAATCAACGGCGAATCGTACGTTCCGCTTCGCGCAATTGGAGAAGCGGCCGGTTTTGAGGTAAAATGGGACGCGGCTTCATACTCTGTTCTGCTTGTATCCACGATTCCGACCGAAGATGGTGCACGCGGATTTTTATGGGAAGTAGTAAGCCATGACGGTGATAAGGTATATTTGGTAGGCTCCATGCATATCGCCGACGACAGCTTCTACCCATTGCACGAATCTTTCGAGCAGGCGTTCGCGGAATCAGAGTATCTCGGCGTGGAGATCGATGTAAGCAAGGCGGCGGACCCGGAAGTTCAAAAGCTAGTAAGCAGCTTGGGGATGTATCAAAACGGAACAACGTTAAAAGATCATATCTCCGAAGAAACATATACGGCACTCGGTGAAATTTTGAAGAAGAACGGAATGGCGACGAACGCACTCGATAGCTTCAAGCCATGGGTTGCCGAAACGACGATCGCCACGCTGCAGTCCATGCAAGCAGGATATGAAGCGCAAATCGGCATCGATCTGTATTTTACCCAAAAGGCGGCGGAACGTGACATTCCTTTAATCGAATTGGAATCGTACGAGTCTCAGCTCAATATGTTTAACGGATTTTCAAAGGAGCTTCAGGAATTTACGCTGAAGTCCACCATAGAAAACTACGATTCGCTTGGAGAAACGGTAGATCAAATGGCTAAGGTATGGAAAAAGGGTGACGAGGCCGGGCTGCTGGAGCTTATCGGCGAGATGGCCGAGAATGAAGAGTATAACCAAGCCATGCTGGTGGATCGGAATATTCAGATGGCGGACAAAATCGAAGGCTTTCTCAACGATCCGGAAGAAGCGGACTACTTCGTCGTCGTCGGCGCTGCCCATTTCCCAGGGGAAGACGGTATCGTGAAGCTGCTTGAGGAGAAAGGCTACGACGTCGTTAGGAAATAATTGCATGTATTTTCAGAAGCCCAAGCTCTTGCGTACGTCTTCGTCAAGAGCTTGGGCTTTATTGTCTTACATGGATTCCTTTGTTTCAAGTCCAGCTGGAATATACGACGGGAAACCCTCTAGGAACACATCCGAAAAATGGGCATATGTTGGAGTAATTTCGACTGGAGGGAATGAAAAATTCTGATGTATGTTTATCCTCAAGGCCCTGTAGCCCCAACGTATCCATACTCTTGGCAACCGTATCCGTCGTACCCTTATTACACATACCCCCAATATGTAATGAGTTACCCCCCTGTGTATCCGACTCCGTATAACCGAGAATACTTTCGTGAGCAGTCTAGGAAGGAAATTAAAGACTATGGAAAACAGTCGTTTGTAGTTAACATCGAACAAATTACCAAACAAAACACTACGTACCGTACTGCGATATGGACGGGAGAGCATTTCCAAGTAACCGTGATGAGCATTCCGGTTGGCGGGGATATCGGTTTAGAGGTACATCCTACGACGGATCAATTTATTCGTATCGAAGAAGGCCAGGGCCTTGTTGAGATGGGAGATTCGAAGGATCGTTTAGATTTTACAATGAACGCTTATGACGATTTCGCAATTATGGTTCCTGCTGGAAAATGGCACAATTTAACGAATACCGGAGATAAGCCTTTAAAGGTGTATGTCATTTACGCGCCTCCGGAGCATCCGTTTGGTACCGTTCATCCAACGAAAGCGGATGCGATGGCATCCCATACTTAATCTCATCGACAGCACGTTTAGAACGTAGTGCTATGAACCAATGAGCCGCCCGGACTCATTGGTTTTTTCGATATCAATATTACCAATGGAAGATTAATACATTGACATTTCGGTACAAGCTAACGTATGATGTCCTAGACATTGATAATCATTATCAATGAGAGAGAGAAAGGGGTCATTTATTATATGTTAGCAACAAAGAGAAAAAACCTGCTTCTCAGCATGTCTTTAGTTGTGGCTTTATCCGCCTCAATCATCGGCTGCTCTACACAAAACCCGGAAGCCACACCTAGCGAAGCAGCAGAAAATGCAAAAGCGGGTAGTCAGGAAAAAACGATTACGATGTCCTGGCCAAGGGATGTTGGGCCGATGAATCCTCACCTATATAATCCTTCTCAGTTATTTGCGCAATCTATGATCTACGAACCGCTTGTTACATATAAGGATGGAAAAATTGAGCCTCATTTGGCAGAGGACTGGACGATCTCGCCTGATGGTAAGGAATATACGTTCAAGATCCGCAGCAATGTCAAATTTTCCGATGGATCTGCTTTTACTGCAGCGTCTGCGAAAAAGAACCTAGATGCGGTTATGAAAAATATGAAGCTGCATACGTGGCTGGGTGTTATTAATGTGCTTGAAAAAACGGAGGTAGTCGACGACTCCACGTTTAAAATGACGCTGAAAGAGCCGTATTATTCCACTTTGTACGATCTTGCCGTTGTTCGTCCTGTACGTTTTCTTGCGGAAGCGGGCTTTCCTGACGACGGGGACACTTCCAAGGGCGTGAAATCTCCAATTGGCACCGGTCCGTGGGTATTAAGCGAGTATAAGAAGGATGAGTATGCAGCATTTACTCCAAATCCGAATTATTGGGGAGACAAGCCTAAAATCGACAAAGTCATCGTAAAAGTTGTTCCGGATGCGGAAACCCGAGTGCTTGCTTTTGAAAAAGGGGATCTGGACCTAATCTTTGGTGAAGGTGTAATCAGCTTTGATGCATACAAGCAGCTTGAGCAATCAGGCAAATATGTAACTAAGCTGTCCGAGCCAGTCGGAACAAGAAACCTGGTGCTTAATACGATGAATGAAAGGCTGACTGATCTTCGAGTGCGTCAGGCTCTTCACCTAAGCTTTAATAAGAAAGCAATGGTCGAAGGGGTAACGATGGGGCTGGAGGAAAAGGCCGACAACATTTTACCGAAAAACCTGCCTTACTCCAATATTGACGTAAATTCAGTTGAGTACAATGTCGAAAAGGCAAAAGCATTACTGGAAGAAGCGGGCTGGAAGCTGCCAGCGGGAAAAACGGTTCGTGAGAAGGATGGAAAAACGCTAGAGCTAGAATTGATTTACGACAAGGCGGATTTGACTCAGAAGGCAATGGCCGAAACGCTGCAAGCCGAATGGTCCGCAATTGGAGTTCAATTGAAAATTACGGGCGTTGAATTAACGGTATACATCCAGCGCAGAAAAGCCAATGAATTCGATATGAATTTCTACTCCAATTTCGGTGCGCCGTACGACCCGCATTCCTTTATGACGGCGGTTGTACAGAAGGGGTATGGGGTTTCAGATACGCTAGTAGCTCTTCCTATGAAGGCTGAGATTGACCAGAAAGTCAATGAGGGAATGAAAACGACGGATGAGAAAAAGCGTACAGAGTTATTTAAGTCCGTTCTGACTACGCTTCAAGAACAATCCTCCATCATCCCGATCTCGTACATTAAGAAGATTGCCGTATATCAAAAGGACGTAAGTACCTTCCATTTCCCGTCCAACCGTGATGAGCATCCGTTTTACGGGATCGAAACGAAGTAGTAAAAACGCAGGAGGCAATACATGGGCATTTATATCGGGAAACGAATTCTTTCCATAATACCAATTGTGCTGTTTGCCTCGTTTCTCATGTTTGTAATGATCAAAATGGGACCTGTGGACCCGGCCGAAGCTTATTTGGCCGCGGCCCACATTCATCCCGACGATGAAGTGTTAGCGGCCAAGCGGCATGAGTTCGGCTTAGACAAGCCCTTAGTTGTACAATATATTGATTCTGTGATAAAGATGTGCCGACTCGACTTCGGCATGTCTTATATTACGAATGAGCCCGTTTGGAAAGAAGTTGCAATGAAATTGCCTGCAACGTTACAGCTCGCCTTCAGCAGTATTATTCTTGCATTCCTCGTCAGTGTGCCTCTCGGCTTCTTATCAGCGATCTATAAGAATAGTATGATCGATTATGTAGGCAGGGCGCTTGCCTATGTGGGAGCCTGTATTCCGATATTTTGGCTGGGGTACTTATTAGTTTATTTCTTTTCCGTTAAACTGGATTGGCTTCCCGTCGAAGGCAGAGGGAGCTGGCAGCATCTTGTGCTGCCGTCCGTAACCTTGGCACTGTGGTTAATCGCCATCTACACGCGCTTGCTTCGAACAACGGTGTTAGAGGAACTACAGGAATCGTATGTTCGCTACGCCAGAACCCGAGGGATTCAAGAGAGAGTGATTATGTTTAAGTATGTGTTGAAGGTTGCCATTCAACCGATGATTACCGGGCTGGGTATGCATATGGGGAAACTGATAACCGGAGCAGTCATCGTAGAGCAAGTCTTCTCATGGCCGGGTTTTGGGCGATATTTTCTTCAATCCATTGTGAACCGCGATATACCGGTTATCCAATGCTATGTGCTGCTTACTGTTTGTATCGTTGTTGGATGTAACCTCCTTGTCGATCTGCTTCAATTGTACATGGATCCCCGAATTTCTCGGAAAGGAAGGGCGGACCAGTGATTGAAGGATTGCGAAAAGGGTTGAAAAGCAGAAAGATGATCGTCATATGTACGATCATTATCGTTTTTTTCTTTCTCATTAGTGTACTGGCTCCTTGGATCTCACCTCATGATCCAATCAAGGTAAACTTGGCGATTAAACTGCAAGCCCCTACATTGGAGTATCCGCTTGGGACGGACCACTTAGGCCGCTGTAATCTATCCAGACTTCTCTACGGTGCGCGCGTTTCCCTAGGTTATGCTACTCTCATTTTCATCTCCTCTCTGGGGATCGGGTTATTTGTCGGAACCATTTCCGGTTACCGAGGCGGATGGCTCGATGCAATGCTGATGCGGTTTTGCGAGGGGGTCATGGCGTTCCCAAGTCTAATCCTGGTACTTGGTCTAGTCGGTATTTTCGGTCCGGGCATGCTTCAATTAATATTTGCTTTAATGATGGTACAATGGGTGTATTTTGCGCGTATGTTTCGGAATTTGGTTGTCAGCTTGAAGGAACGAAACTTTATAACGGCGGCGCGGATAAGCGGCTCAAGTCAATGGCAAATCATTCGAAGGCACATGATTCCAAACATTTTGCCTCCGGTCCTTGTCGTCGGTACGCTCGAAATGGGTTGGGCAATCATGGACATTTCAGCAATGTCATTTTTGGGATTGGGCATTCAGCCGCCTACACCAGAGTGGGGCGCTATGATCAATGAAGGGAAATCCTATATTCGAAATCATCCGCAGCTGATGATCTATCCGGGAATCCTGATCGTCGTCGTTGTAGCTACTTTTAACCTATTGGGTGAAGCTTTGTCAGAACGTTTTGGTGTCAAACGAGGTTTCTAGAGAAGGAATGAGGGCAATGGTCGAACAAACAAGCCATGTATTGCAGGTGAAAGGCCTGAAGGTATCCGTCAAATCGGAACAGGGAAATGTGCCGCTTATCCATGCTGTTGATTTTGAACTGAATTCGGGTCGCGTACTTGGTCTTGTGGGGGAAAGCGGAAGCGGCAAGACGGTCACCTCGTTATCCATAATGCAGATGCTGGATCGAAAAACGACCTCCATTGAAGGCAGTATTCGTTTGAATTCACGAGAACTAAATGGGATGAAAGACGATGAAATGCGCCGGGTCAGAGGGAAAGAGATTGCTTTTATTATGCAAAATCCGATGAATGCGTTCTCCCCTGTGAATACCATAGGTTCACAATTTATCGATACGATACGAACACATACGAACGCAAGCAAAAAGCAAGCAGCGGAATTGGCCATCAGCGCGATGCTGGATGTAAATTTACCTCATCCTTCGGAGTTATTGCGACTGTACCCCTTTGAATTGAGCGGAGGCATGCTCCAGAGAGTCATGATCGCTTTATGCGTGTGCTTGAAACCGTCCGTTATTATTGCAGATGAGCCTACGACTGCACTGGATGTGACGAATCAGCTGCAGGTGCTGCGGCAATTAGACCGAGTTCGCCAAGAACACGGCACGTCGATCCTTTTAATTTCGCATGATCTAGGCGTGATCGCTGAACTGGCTGATGATGTTGCCGTGATGCAGCATGGCCGAATTGTGGAGCAAGCGGATGTTTTTGAGCTGTTCGACAGCCCGAAGCATACATACACGAAAACTTTGCTCGCTGCAAGACCTATGCTTCAATTAACCCCACAGATGGCCAACTGTATATGGACATGACCCTAGGAAAGAGGTGAGTAAAATGACATTGCTTCAAGTGAACGAGGTAACGCATGCTTACTCCTCTTCGAACCTTTTTAGACGCCGCAAAGGTACTGCAAATGTACTGCAGAACGTATCGCTCCGTATTGAGGAAGGAACTTGTTTGGGACTTCTGGGAGCGAGCGGGGCGGGTAAAAGCACCTTGGGGAAAGTTGTTCTAGGCTTGGAACGACCAAAGCAGGGGCAAGTCCTATTTCAAGGACACGACCTCTATGAGATGGATCTGAAAACCCGCAGGAAGCTGCGAAGAAACCTCCAAGTTGTCTTCCAAGATTGTTATTCTGCAGTCAATCCAAGGATGACAGCCGAAAAAATCATTGGGGAGCCCTTGAGCAATTACGAGAAATTATCAGTTCAAGAGCAGAAGAGTGTTGTTGGAGAGCTGATGGAGCGAGTCGGATTAAGCTCAGCAGATATGGGGAAATATCCCCATCAATTCAGCGGCGGCCAACTACAGCGGATCAACATCGCACGAGCGATTGCTTTAAAACCGAAGCTGATCGTACTGGACGAAGCGGTAAGCAGCCTTGATATGGTAAATCAAACCAAAATATTGCATTTACTGAATGAGTTGAGGTCAACGTTTGGCTTGTCCTATTTGTTTATTACCCATGATATCAAAGCGGCGTACACGATTTCTGATTCCTTAGCTGTCATGGAGAAGGGACAAGTGGCCGAGTACTGTGAGAACAAAGAGCAGTTTCTGCTGTCGTCTCACCCTGCGGTGAAAGGGTTACTGGGGTCCGTGCTCTCAGAACACCCGCGTTACCGCTCGAAAGAACGATTATATACAAGTAAATGATACTTTTATGCTACGAACCCATAAAACATAGAGGAATATCGTAACCAAACCCGCGTAAACCGCGGGTCTTTTTGTTTTGGGACTTTGCGGAGAATTTTCCAGTGAAATGAAAGCGCTTTTCTACCGATAAATGAAGTAAAATGTCAAAATAGAGAAGGGTTGGTTGGTTTGAAAAAGAAGAGCTCTTTATTCCACAGTATTTTTGCACAATTGATGATTTTCATCACCGTTATCGTTGTTATTACGGGTGCAGTAATCGGGACGACCAGTTACGTGATTGCCAAGCAGCAGCTTGTCGAAGCAGGGAAGCTTGATCTTGAACACATTGTAGAGGGTGCCTTATCGACGCTGGAGGTTCTTGAGGCTCAAGTAAAAGCAGGTAACCTGACGTTGGAGGAAGCAAAAGAGCAGGCACGGATTCAGCTTAGTGGTCCAAAGCTCACCGATGGAAACGGTTACAATTTTAAAGAGTCCAAGTTCCTCTATAAAAAAGGCGGATATATACTAGCTTATGATTCAAAATATTCTTCTCAGGTCCATCCTTCCAATAAAATTGGCAGTGTACCGGAAAACACGACAAATCGAAAAAAAATGGTCGATGGTGCAAAGCAGCCCGACCATGCAAATAAATATGTCACCTATGAGGATAAAAACGATAAGACCGGAGAGATTCGAAACAAGATTGCCTATATGAATACGTTTGAGCCATGGGGCTGGTATGTTGGGATTGCTGTTTATGAAGATGAGTTTTACGCAGGAATGGCAAAAGTTAAAACTATGATCGTCGTCAGTATGCTTGGAATTATTATTTTTAGCTTGTTGTTATTCTATCTCGGAATCAAGAAGAAAATAAAGCTGTTGAAACAGGTAACGTCTACTTCGCTTGAGATTGCCAACGGGACTATTATTCAAACCGAGCTGCCGGAATCAAAAGACGAAATAGGCCAGTTGTCCAGCGCATTTAATCAAATGACGAAGCAATTGCGAGAGCTACTGCAAAAGGTACAAAATACGAGCAATCATTTGTTGGATTCCTCAACCGAGCTCTCTGCCGTTTCTGAGCAGACCTCGGCGAGCGGAGAAGAAGTAGGCAGAGCAATTGCTGAAATTGCATCCGGAACACAGGACCAAGCTTTGGACTTGGAAGGTATCAACGTTCAAGTGGAACAGCTCACGAATTCGCTTCAGTCTATGAATAACCAAAATTTAATTATGAAGGACATCACCACAAAAACGGAGGTTACTTCAGCGGAAGGGCTCTCCATCGTAAAGCAATTAAAAGCATCGAATGAAGGCTCGCTAAAGGCTTCTGAGAGCATTTCATCCGGGGTTAAGGATTTGTACGCAAAGTCACAGCAAATTTACAGCATTATGGACACGATCAGCAATATTTCTGCGGAAACCAATTTGTTGGCATTGAATGCAAGTATTGAGGCTGCTAGAGCAGGTGAACACGGTAGAGGATTCGCGGTCGTCGCCCAAGAAATACGGAAGCTCGCCGAGGAGTCCAAAGTAGCTGCTGAACAGGTTCAACAAGTGGTTAGAACGATTGGAGAAGAAACTGAAAAAACGGTAGTAACGGTTGAAGAAACGATGAAATCTGCAAAAATGGTGAACTCCGACGTACTCGAAACGGAAGAAAAGTTCAACCAATTGTTTATGTCAGTAAAGGAAACGGTGGAGGCCCTTGCGGTATTCAGTACAGATATTGCAAAGATTACTGCCTATACTTCGAAAATCAATGGCGGTATTCAAAGTTCATCCAGCGTTTCGCAGCAAATCGCAGCATCCGTAGAAGAAATCAACGCCTCCGTCAACGAGCAAATCGAAGCCATTTCCAATGTGGCTCGTTCTGCGGAACAGCTCAGCATGCTGAATGGCGAACTCAACAACTTATTGAAGGAATATAAGCTGTAGCTTAAAGTAGGAGCAGAAAATGTGCGGGAGAAGAGCTGGTCGCGAGACCAGCTTTTTTTCTTATATACATAAGGGAGTACATGAAAAAGTCCCCCCCCTCATTCCAACCGCTGAAAGACAATATAAAGATCCGAAATCGGCAATACTTCAAATGTTTCCTCAAAAGAGGATGGACTGATACCTTTGGAGGTTAATACATAATGGAAAACGGAAAAAGCGTTGATTCGCAGTTTATCCAGCAGCATCTAGCGAACGAAAGGACATTTTTGGCCTGGGCCAGGACGGCCGTCGCGGTTGTTGGATTAGGTTTTTTAGCTGCTGGGGTCGTATTCCGCTCTAGTGAATATGCGTCGATAGGGCATTCACTCGCAGTAATTATAGGGGTTAGCTCAGTGATCCTTGGAGGGCTGATCATTTCCTGTGCCACAAGGGATTACTTTGTGAAGCGGAAGACAATCAATGACAGCACGTTTCATGCACCAGGCCTATCCATATGGATTACCTTCGCCAGCTTAGGCGTAATTGATGTGTTTTTATTGCTTTTGGTCATTTTACTGTTGATGTAAATTGACTTCGTTTACATGAATAAACTCTGCCTATTCACCATACTTTCCACATAATTCTTGGATACACTAATGAATATAAAGTGAAAACATGTTACATAGGAGGGAAAATATGAACAATCTTTTCAGGGTAACAGCCGTTTCGTTTCTTGCCATCGCTGTGTTGGCGGGATGTACTACAGGGAAACGGGATGAGCAACAGCCTGCCGTATCCAATGATGAAAGCAACGGCTCGCAAACGGCAGTAAGCATGCCATGGGTAGCTACGAAAAACACGACTCGCATTACGACATCGGATCCTGCCGATGCAGCTGTTTTGGTTTCGCGCACCCTCTGGACCGCTGTAACAGAGCAAAATAGACCTGCAAGTATCATTCTCACGGATGTAGAGAACTGGCAGATCGCAGCGGCAAGTACTGATCTTATTCATCATCCAAGTAATGGTCCTTTACTGTACGTGACCAAAGATGGAATCCCGAATTCGACATTGGATGAAATCAAGCGTTTAAAACCAATGGGGGCCAAGGAAAACAATGGGGTACAGGTTGTTTTGGTCGGTTCGATTGCACCCAGTATTGTCGACCAGTTGAAAGAACTTAATTTCAAGATAGACCATATTGAAGGAGACGTGCCTGCGGCGATCGCTCAAGTGATTGACGATTATTATGCGAAGGTCGCTGGCAAGATGCCGATGTCCATCGTGGTGGGATCTATGGAACAGCCGGAGTTCACGCTGCCGGCCGTCAACTGGATTGCTCACATGTCAGAACCATTACTGTACGTGACGAAAGATGGGATCCCCGAACCAACAGCAAAGGCACTACAAAAACGAGGCGGTAAAGCGAACATTTACCTACTTGGCCCCGATTCGGTCATTTCCAGCAAGGTCGAGGAGGAGCTTAAGGCTTACGGAACCGTGACCCGAATTGCGGGGAAAGATGCCTTTGAAAATGCAGTCGCGTTTGCGAAGTTCAAAGATGCTGCAACCCAATTCGGTTGGGGGATTACAACCCCGGGACATAACCTATCTTTGGTCTCCAAAGAATCAACGATGCTCGCGATTGCTGCCGCACCTTTCGCTCATTTGGGAAAACACGCGCCACTCATCATTACGGAAAGAGACCGTATACCTGATTCTGTGATGAAGTACGTAATGGGTCTGCAGCCTAAATTTCAACAATCACCTGCAGAAGGACCTTATAATCATGCATGGCTGACCGGCGATTTGAATACGTTGAGCGAAAAAATACAAAGCCAAATTGACGATATGCTTGAAATTTCTCCAGCGTCTGGCAGCAATCCACATGCTGGGCATTAATATTCATGTAAAGTGACAATATGGAGATGCACGGCGTCTCTTACGTGCTGATATTTCGGACAAGGAAAGCGGCCTGCTTAATAGATAAGCAAGCCGCTTGTCGAAATGTTTATTGGTACCAAGCTTTCGCTAGGTTATTTTGGAAATTCGCATCATTAAACGGAACGTTTGCATCTTCAAAATCCGTGGTGTTTAATGCATTTCTTGCAGCAGAAGTTAAGTCCTCCCAACCGATCAATGGTTGAGTGCCGCCTGCTGTACTTGTATGATAGAGGGCATTGTTAAGCGGAAAAATACTCTTATATTCAATCTTAGGATGAGTGCCATTCGTATTGGATGTAGTTGGTGCTTTGTTCACAAATTTGCCGTGCTGAGAAGCTGCAATAGATAAAATCTTTGGATTTGCAGCTGCTGGATTATCAATCCAGACGACAACCGCTTCCCAATCATGCCGGTGTCCTGCTTGCGTAATTGGACCGTCTTTAGGGAAATACCAAGAATACATAATTGCCCATACCCCGTTGTACCATGTTGAACGTGCATATACTTGTCCGGTGCTGGAGCTGCATTCTCCGCTAGGGGATCCGGAAGGTGCCAAGCCTCCACTTGTATTGCCATTTGCATCTACTGCCGGGAAAGGCACACACGCGTTTGAAACCTTCAAAGTGGGTTGAAATAGTTTTGCCGCTTTTTGTGTAGTTGTAGTAGGTGTTACTTCTTTGAAGCCTACCACCTGTTGATGACCGATGACAGCTGCACTAGCTATCGAAGCAATGCTCATAGAAATTAACATAGTTAATAGAAGTGCATATTTAAGTGTACTAATCTTTTTGAACATTTTCTTAATTAACCTCCAAATAATTAGGATGAACAAGATACGGTGCCGGCCGCCGCTCACCATTACCGTAATTCAGGACGATACTAGCTTCAATGCAAATAATTCGTGATTGTACCAAAATCTATCTAAAGTTTATGTAAGGACATTTTTGTGCCAAGGGTGTTATGCGGCTTGCTTGCATGAACCTGATGTGCGAGCAAGAACGATCATGCTACATGGTTGCTGTTTAAATTAACTCGCTAGAAACGGAAATCGACGGTGGATCCTATCCATCGCCGATTTTTTTCATGTAGTCAATCGTCATTACTTCCATGCGGTCATCAAACTTTGCACACAATTTTCATTTATAATTCGCAACTGAGGAGTTTTATTTGATTACGTCATGGATCGTTGAGGGAACAATTTAGATGTATGAGTTTTTTAGCAAAATCAGCTACTTTTTTAGCGGCCCCTTATTTCTAGCAGCACAAACGGATATCGCGCTTTTGTCTGCTCTGTTTCTTGGGTTTGTTGGTGCGGTTGCGCCATGTCAAATTTCAGCGAATGCCGCAGCGACAATGTATTTTGCAAATCGTCACATGCAGAACAAGCATGTTTGGCAAGAGGCAGGTCTGTATCTTGTGGGGAAAGTTGTTGTGTTTACTGGTCTAGAAATCCTATTTTCATGGTTAGGAAGGGAGCTTGCTAACGAATTGATCCCGATATTTTCATGGAGCAGAAAATTACTGGGCCCACTCTTGATTATCATCGGTGCTTTTTTCCTAGGATTTATTCGGATTCCAATAGTGGTTGGGTTGAATTTATCTCATTTCCTACAAAAACATTCAAGAAAGCTCGGCGGAAAGAGTGGCGCATTCTTCCTTGGCGCTTCCTTTTCCCTCGGCTTCTGTCCTACGATGTTCGTCTTATTTTATGGAACGTTAATACCATTAAATATCGGTTCGTCTTGGGGTTATGTATTGCCTTCGATTTTTGCTGTGGGTACCGCGATGCCTTTTTTACTGTTTACCGGACTAGCTGTAGTCTTTGGACTCGATCAGAAGATGGTACGCTGGAGTAAACGATGGGGAAGCGTTTTGCAAAGAGGACTCGGCTTTCTTTTACTCGGGCTTGGGATCGCGGACACAATGACCTACTGGTTGATATCGCTTTAGCTTTTATGGAGGTTATAGATGAACACTGGAAAACCATTCATTTTGTTTTATATTTTATTGTTTCTCATTCCTCCTTCAACAATAAACGCTCATTCTCCCATTGCTCAGCGTAGTCCGGGGGTTCAGGAAATCATCTCGGAGGCGCCAGCGAGAATTGAGCTTTGGTTTGAGGACCCGGTTGAGATTCATCTAAATTCAATAAAAGTGAAGAACGAGAAGGGAGTGGCTGTCAGCCTGAAACCAGCTCAAGCTGACGTCAACGATGCGAAGCATGTATGGGCGGAAATCATCGGAGAAATGAAGCCAGGCATCTATACGGTAAACATTGAAGTGGTCGCATTGGACGGTCATCCGTTAACTGAGAGCTACAGCTTCATGGTTAAGGCTCCGGAACGTACCGAGGAAGAACGATTTCAAAGCCTGCGGCTTGACAACGTGAGTCCGGGAAACGGCACTATTCTCTCTGCGTCTCCAGAAACCATTGAGCTTTGGTACACCGAGGAGGTTGAATTGGTCGTATTTTCAATCCTGAATGATCGGCAGCAAGCCGTTCCGGTTCAAAAAGCTATGCAGCAGGAAACTAACCGTCTCCACTGGATTGCGAAGCTGGCTCAACCGCTAGCTGAAGGGACGTATTCCATTCATTCGCAGGTGCGAATTGGCGATTATCAAAAATACGATGTGAGGTACTTTGCCGTGGGGAAAGTAACCTCGATCACAGGGACAGCTGCTTTCGAACAAGCTTCTTTATGGAGTAAGCTGACGTTGTCCACGTTCACTCATTGGTTTACCTACCTTGGATTATTAGCGGTAGCCGGCATCATATGGTTTCAACGAGCGATCACTGCAATCTCAACATTTCGCTGGAAACACACGATCCCGCTGCTATATGGATGGACAGGATCTATGATCCTTCTGGAGCTGCTGGCCGCTCGTTTCACGTATTCCGATGTTGCATGGAACGAATTTTTTAGTTTTTCATTTGTCATTGTCCTCTTCCTACAGCTTTTATTCCTGATATTAAGTGGTTTCTTGTACCGAATGGTTATCATTCGAAACCTTCTAATCACCGCTGCAATATTATGCTGGGTTGCTGCGGGACATTCGGCTGTACCCGACAATGGAGGGCTTTGGACATTCGTATTGGACGGCATTCATGTGTTTTCCGCATCGGTTTGGTTTGGCGGACTTGCAGCATTCCTGCTGCTTCGGATCCCCACAGAGGAGGAAATGCTTCAGAGCGCAAAGAGATTTTCTGCCTGGGCGTTGGGGAGTGTTCTGGCGTTAGCTTTATCGGGAATTGGCTTGACCATGAAGTATGTTCCCGTTTTTACGCTATACAGCTTATGGACAAGTGATTGGGGAAAAATGTTTCTGCTTAAACTAGTCTTGTTCCTTGCAACCGTGTCCATTGGCGTTTGGCAAAGAAAACGGATAGCCTCGTGGATTTCGGTCGTTTCCTCCCGCCTGTTTCGTCGGAATATCGGGATCGAAATCACGCTCTTGGCTGTACTGCTTTTGGTTACCTCCGTACTCGTGGATGTGTCACCGGATGAAGCGCGGCAGGGTGTAATACTGCAGACACAAGAAAGCGAATTTATCGAAAAGCTAACGGTAACACCACTGCAAGCGGGAGCCAATGATGTTATCGTTCACATTCGGGAGGGAGTTCATTTAGATCATGTGCAGGTAACGATTTCCTCCTCCTCGGGATGGACGGACGAATACGAGGCATTTCGGATCCATGACACGACCTTTAAGGTGACCGGCAATTTATTTCACAGTCCGGGTACGATGACTCTGAAAGTATGGAAAAATTCAGCGGAGGGGAAGACGGAAAGTGCATCCTACCTCGTATATGTTCCAGGTCCGATGACATAGAAAGGAAGTGATTTCATGTCGAAAATACAAATCCTGATCGTCGATGACGAATGGAATTTGCGAAATTTGCTTCGTCTATATTTAATGAAAAATGGGTTCGAGGTTACTGAAGCAGCGAACGGACATGAAGCGCTTCATCTGCTGAATCAACATGGGTATGATCTGATCATATTGGATGTCATGATGCCGGGTATGGACGGTTGGGAGGTTTGCAAACGAATTCGTCAAACCATGCAAATTCCTGTTATTATGCTGACGGCTCGGACAGACACCAAAGACAAAGTGCAGGGGCTTACTATTGGGGCCGATGACTATATCGTAAAGCCGTTTGAACCGGATGAATTGATCGCGCGCGTTTTCGCTTTGCTGCGTAGAGCTCAGTCCAATGAGGAAATGTCCGCATCGGTGAAGCAAATTGAGTATCTCGATTTGGAGATTTTGCCAGAGGCAAGGCTCGTCAAGGTTCAAGGCCAGGCCGTCGATTTTACTCCGAAGGAGTTTGACTTACTGCATTTCTTTGCAGAGCATCCGAACCGGGCTTATACACGGGAAGTATGTTTAGAGCAAGTGTGGGGAATCGACTTCCTCGGAGATACACGCACGGTGGATACCCATGTTAAAAATCTGCGGGAAAAACTTCGTTCAAACGGCTTACCCTATTCCCCGATCCAAACGGTTTGGGGAGTGGGGTACAAATTCGAACCCGTTGAGGTATAAAAGATGCCTACCCATTCGATCATATGGAAGCTTGGCGGAGCCATCATCCTTTTGGTGCTGATTATTTTGTTGCCTCTAGGTTTTGTTATGAACCAAATTTTTTCCAACTTCTATACCAATCAAGTTCAGCAGGAAATCGGAAGTCTTGCCAAGCGATATGCTCAAGCCGTTGTCACCAGTCCCCATTCCACGACAATCGAAATGCTTGAAAAAATGTCAACATTCTCTGACGTGAAGATGATTATGGTCGACACCAAACAACAAATTGTCGGCAGCTCTAACATGGACTGGACGGGGGACACCTTTCCGCTTTCCGTGAGGAAACAAATCCGGTTTGCTGCCGGGGGGACGGAACAGATCATTCTCACGAATCCAGCTTCGGGCGAGCGGTTTTTAGGGGCCGGGGAACCGATTTTGGCTGAAGGCCGCCTGCTGGGAGTCGTTTATGTATTCTCATCGGTAAGCGGGCTTGATCTATCGATTCAAAAGGTTCGACATCTCATGATATTATCGAGTGTTGGTGCTTTTCTTATGGCTTTAGGACTAACCTTTATCGTTTCCAAGAAGCTTTCCGGCCCATTAATCCAGATGGAACAGGCTACTCGCAAAATTGCGCAGGGGAAGCTTGAAACGCGGGTAGAGATCCCATCCAGTGACGAGGTGGGCTCTTTAGCTGCTGCAATTAATGATTTGGCCATAGATTTACAGCATTACCGGGATTCCCGCAGCGAATTTTTAGCCAACGTATCCCATGAGCTTCGGACGCCGATCACCTATCTGGAGGGGTATGCAAAAGTACTTCGGGACGATGTGGTCGATAACGAAGCAGAGAAGAAGCAATATTTGGATATCATTTATCACGAATCCATTCGAATGTCCCGGCTGATTGACGACCTCTTTCAGCTTTCTAAAATGGAAGAAGGAAAAATTAGCTTGTATCCGGAATGGCTGGAGATCCCGGAGCTCATTCGAACGATTGTGCAAAAGCACGAGCTGAAGGCGAGAGCGAAGGGTCTTGATATCGAGACGGTGCTTCCGGACCACATGCCTTATGCATATGCCGATGGCTTGCGATTGGAACAAATCGTGATAAACCTGCTCGATAATGCGATTCGATATTCTCAAAACGGACAGATCCGAGCAGAGGTTCGATATGAACCTAAGACACCTTACTACACAATCGTGGTCGAAGATACTGGCGTTGGAATGGCTGAAGAAGAGGTAAGCCGAATATTTGAACGCTTTTATCGTGTTGAAAAATCGAGGTCCAGAAATTACGGGGGAACCGGCTTAGGCCTTGCCATCGTAAAACAGTTAGTCGAGATACTCGAGGGTACGATTACAGTTAAAAGCAAGGTAAACGTAGGAACGCGATTTGACATTCGTTTGCCGATTGGGAGTGAGAAGCCTTGAAATGGATAGAATGGACGATTGCGATTGGGCTTGTTCTGCTCGGATTGTCATGCTTGACGATGTCAGCCACGATGATGGCTCCATCAGGCGGCCAATATTGGAGTAATTTTGTCCAAATTTGTACGCTGATTGTTATGCCGCTAGTCATCATCGGATTGATACTAATCATCTTGAAACGAAAAAAAGGAGATCCGAAATGAATACGATTCGAAAAATATCACCTCTCATCCTTATTGCGGTTGGGTCCCTTCCAGCACAAGTATTTGCACACGGCACGGAAGACGAGCATCAAAAGGAAGTGCTCTGGGCAAATGTGTTTTTTTATGGAATGCTGGGAATTTCCATCCTTCTTCTTATTGCATTTCTGGTTTCACGCAGCAAAGCAGCACGTTTGAAACATGTACGAGCCCAAGAGGAACGAGTCCGACGCAATCAACTCACCCGGCTAAGCAATATCTTGAAATGGGCGACACTGCTCTCTTTGTCAGCATTGGTCGTCAGTGGTGTTGTGGTCTTTAATGCGAACAAAACCGGTGAAGTTTCGGAGCCCAGATTGCTCGACCGGATCTCGATCGATCACGCTCATGGGATGAGCTATTCAGCGGACGGCAGCAAGCTGTTCTTTGCCGTTCATGACGGTCTTCGAGTTTATGAAAATGGGCAATGGAGCTTACCGGCCGGAGAGAAGCACGACTATATGGGGTTCTCGATGGTAGATGACGGCTTCTACAGCAGCGGACATCCGGCTCCCGGTTCCAACAAGAAAAATCCTTTCGGCATCGTGAAGAGCACGAACGAAGGAGAAAGCTTTGAACCGTTAGCGTTATACGGTGAGATTGACTTCCATGGCATGAGTGTCGGATATCAATCGCACGCCATCTATGTTTTCAATCCATTGCCGAATCAAGCCATGAGCGAGCTTGGCCTTCATTATTCCACCGATGAAGCGAAAAGCTGGACGAAGAGCAAGGTAGAGGGACTTGTCGGTCAACCCGCAACGTTAGCTGTTCATCCAACAGATTCTGGAACGATGGCGGTCGGAACAGATCAAGGCATCTTTGTCTCAACGAATTACGGGGATTCTTTTACAAGGATTAGCTCCATCGGGGAAGGAACCTCCGTGTTTTTTAATCTGAAAGGGACATTATACGCTGCCGGTATTCAGCTGGAGCCGTCTCTGGTTGCTATTGATCTAGCAAGAGGGAGCATACAAAACCTAAACATCCCACCGATGACAAACGATGCCATCGCGTTTATCGGACAACATCCGGCACGTCCGAATGAGATGGCTATTATGACCTTTCAGAATGACGCTTATGTTACCCAAGATGGAGCCGCAACATGGACAAGTATCATTGCCAAAGGAAGAGGCACGTCGAAGCCTCAGTAAAACACACTTATTCAACACAAGCTCATCACGGTTTCATCACAAAGCTTCGATATAATTATCTCTGTAAGCAATAACAAGGAGGGAAACCCCATGAAAAACAAGAAAACCATGTTGATGGCAACCTTCACCCTTGCGGCCGTACTCATTGCAGGTCAATCCGTCTTGGCAGCTGAATCAAATGCGATCGAAAGTCAACCAAAAGAAATGGAAACGTCAGGGATAATGAATCCGATGGACAATCCCGGCATGCAGAAAATGATGAACGCGATGAATACGCCGGAAGGTCAAGAAATGATGAAATCCTGTAGTACATTCATGGATAAATACGCACAGGAAGAGTAGACTTCAACAATACGTATTAGGGAGGACATCTAATGGATTGGTCATTTTTAGCGCTGCTTGCTTGTCCGCTAATGATGCTATTGTGCATGAGAGGCCTGTTCAGCGGAAACAAGAATCCGAAAGATGCTGCACAAACGGATGCCGGCCATCATGAAATACAGCAATTACAAATTCGAATGGCCGAACTAATGGAGCAAAATCAAAAATTAATGCTGGAGATGGAAGCCCTAAAAAGACCCGATGCTACGGTTGTTGAACTGGATCAGCAAAAGCGTGCTTTTTCTTAAAATAGTAGTGAAATGTTCAAAAGCGGAAAGGCTCTGCCTTTTCGCTTTTTTACTATTACAGTTGGAGACTTCAATTTTAACTCATCACACTTTCATCATATTTTTTCGGTATACTCTTTTCGAAAATTGAAAATACGTAGAGGAGTAACTGAAGTCGATGATTACCGTGATAAGTATTGGAATCGTTTTGTTTTTCACCATTCATTCTGTGTTTCATACCTACAAGCAAAGGGAACGATTAACTTGTATGGCCGGAATGATGATATCGATGACCATTGCCATGATGTCGAGTATTGCCTTGGGCGTCATCCTTGGGGTTGTAGCTCAACCTGATTTAACGATTCCGACAATTACGGCCATTTTAGCCGGAATGCTCGCAGGGTATGCGTCGGGTAAACCGATCAGCCTCATGGCTGCGATGGATGGAATGCTGGCCGCAATTATGGGCGGTATGATGGGGGCCATGCTCGGGGCGATGCTCACTGTATCCTCGGAGATTATGTTGCTGTTTGTAGACATCCTGTTCATTTTCATCATGTCTGTTCTTAACCAGTTGATCGATGAAGAATCGGGAAGGAAGAGCAGTCAAAGCGCAAAAATGTCAAAACCGTTTTTGGGCAGTGTCATTGGTCTTTTGGCGGGAATTGTTTTAATCGCTGCCTTATTATTTGTAGAGAAGGGGAGAGCTGCTCTTTCTTCTCCGGAAGAGGTAACGACCGGCGCTACAGAGGTACAGCACATATTGAACGGAAACGAAGGCGTACAAATTGCCAGCATCCCCGTCACCCCTTCCGGATACGGCAAACAAGACGTAGCACTAAAGGCAGGAACGTCAACGCCGGTTATGATTGATTTTGTAACGGAAAGCAGGACAGGCTGTTTACGGCAAATCATTTCGAAAGAATTAGGGATTAATGCGCTTCTTGAGGAAGGCCACAACTATATCACGCTAAAAGATCCGAAGCCCGGCACCTACACTTTTACATGTGGAATGGGGATGTATACAGGTACGATTATAATCCGATAACTGAGGGGAAGGTGGAATCATGATAGAAAACAGCAAGATTGAACAGATTACTCTTCCGGTAGAAGGGATGACATGCTCCTCCTGCGTTCAGCGTATTGAGAAAGCCGTTTCAAAAATGGATGGGGTTCAGGAAACCGCCGTAAATATGGCCAGCGAAAAAGCCAATATTTCGTTTGGTCCGAGTCAAACAGATGCCGCTCATATCGTTCAAAAAATTGAATCCTTAGGATATAAGGTTCCGACTTCCAAGGCGGAATTTTCAATTGAAGGCATGACCTGCTCTGCTTGCGTGAATCGGATTGAGAAGACACTGAAGAAATTGAACGGAGTGCAAGAAGCCAATGTCAACTTAGCGACGAAGAAAGTAACGGTCCACTATCATTTGCCTATGGAATCCTCTGAAGTCGTGGAGAGTATTGAACGTCTCGGCTATAAAGCCAGAGAAATTAAAGAAAGCTCAAGCACACTGGTTCAAGAGGAAAGAAGAGACCTCGTTGTCCAGAAAAAAATGAGGCTGTTAACTTTTTCGATTGTTTTGACATCACCGTTTATGATTTACATGTTTGGTATGATGGGCGTGATTCCTCCGTACCCTGCGATCTTGTATAATCCATGGTTTCAAATGGCGCTGGCGACCCCAGTTCAATTTATTGCTGGCTGGAACTTTTACGTAGGCGCCTATAAAAATCTGAAGAGCAGATCCGCGAATATGGATGTTCTTGTTGTACTAGGAACGACGGCGGCCTACTTATATAGTGTAGTGCTTACCTTTATGGGGCAGCATCATGTTTATTTTGAAGCAAGTGCAATCATTATTACATTGGTCCTACTCGGAAAAACGATGGAATACATTGCAAGAGGTAAAACCTCGGAAGCAATAAAAAAGCTGTTAGGTATGCAGGCCAAAACAGCCAGAGTGATCCGAAACGGAGTAGAACAGGACATCGCGATTGAGGAGGTCAGTGTAGGAGATCTTATCATCGTTCGGCCAGGTGAAAAGATACCCGTTGACGGGATTTTAGTCGAAGGACATTCCACAATTGATGAGTCTATGTTGACCGGAGAGAGTGTCCCCGTTGAAAAGAAGATCGAAGATCATGTGATCGGTGCAACGATTAACAAGCATGGGACCTTTACCTTTAAGGCAACACGGGTAGGCAAGGATACTGCTTTGGCGCAAATCGTGAAGGTCGTAGAGGAAGCGCAGGGCTCGAAGGCTCCCATACAACGCTTGGCCGATTTAATTTCTGGATATTTTGCGTTTATTATTATTGGAATATCCATTCTTACTTTTTTGGTCTGGTATTTCTTCATCACACCTTACCAAATCACACCGGGCTTAATTAGCTTTGTTTCGATCTTAGTAATTGCCTGTCCTTGTGCACTTGGCTTAGCCACACCAACCTCCCTAATGGTTGGAACGGGGAAGGGGGCGGAAAACGGAATCTTATTCAAATCAGCTGAAGCGCTCGAAAAAGCTCATAAAATAACGGCAGTCGTCTTAGATAAAACCGGTACGATCACCCACGGAAAGCCTGTATTAACTGAACTGATTCCTTTTCAAGATGAATATAATGACGAACTCCTGCTAATTGCCTCCATCGCAGAAAAGCGTTCTGAACATCCTCTAGCGGAGGCCATTGTTTCCGCCGGGAAGGCGCTGTTTGATGTTATCCCGGATCCGGAACAATTTTTAGCGATTCCAGGACATGGCGTGGAGGCCACGGTCCAAGGGCAGCAGGTGTTGCTAGGTACTCGCAAATTAATGAAGAACCATGGTATTGATATCTCTCCTTCGCAGCAGCGAGTAGAGGAGCTTGAGATGCAAGGGAAAACCGCGATGTTTATGGCTGTAGATGGTGCCTTGTCAGCTGTGATCGCCGTTGCGGATACTGTGAAGGAGCATTCAAAGATAGCGATCGAGGAATTGAAAGCTCTCGGACTCCATGTTGTGATGTTAACCGGTGATAATCAGCGAACAGCAGAAACAATCGGCAAAGAAGTAGGTGTTTCTCGCGTAATTGCGGAGGTATTGCCGGAAGGGAAAGCGGAAGAGATTAAAAAATTGCAGGAGCAAGGGTATGTTGTCGCTATGGTAGGGGATGGAATCAACGATGCGCCTGCATTAGCGACAGCGAATATCGGTATGTCCATGGGTACAGGCTCTGATATTGCCATCGAAACCGGGGATATCACCCTCATACGTGGGGATTTAAGAAGCATAAATACGGCGATTCGATTATCTAAATCCACCATGAAAAATATTAAACAAAACCTCTTTTGGGCTTTTATTTATAATATTATAGGTGTGCAGATTGCGGCGGCCGGTCTGTTAACACCATGGATAGCAGGGGCGGCTATGGCGTTCAGCTCCTTGTCTGTGGTAAGCAATGCACTGCGTTTGAAGCGAGTTAAGTTATAACTTGAAACAGTAACCTTGAAAAGGTGCAAGCATTTCACTTTGCGCCTTTTTTTATTGGGATTTAGTTTTCGTTGGAAGTTAGAGATATGTTCAAAAGCCTATTGCAGAAGGGTCATCATTAAAAGCATTTATCACAATATATTTCAGAACAGGTTATTTAAGTCTTATCTCAACCAACTCTCCCGACATACGAATATCTCCTTAACGTATTACCGCATGTCTAGTATGCTCGTTTTGGTTCTGCTTTATGTGTTTGATATTTGTAATACTATGAGGGAAAAATAAGGGATGGAGGGGAGGTGCATACATTTTTGCGGTTACAAACAACAATCATTTTGCTGATCTCCAGCGTCTTTATCCTGGCATTATTTGTTACAGACATGTTGATCAGCAACATTATGGCTGACATTATTAGCACAAATAAACAGGAGAAAGTATCGTACGTAGCCAAAATGATGGCAAACTCGACCTTGGTTATTGAGAGTTTATCCGGGGAGCGGGGCGAGGGCGAGATCCAGGAATTCGCGAACCGGATTCGCAAGGCTACAGATGTAGATTATATTGTTGTAATGAATATGAACGGGATCCGAAAATCGCATCCTAACCCGTTGCGTGTGGGACAACTCTTCGTCGGCGGGGATGAGAAGAGAGCGCTGCAGGGTGAGGAGTATGTATCCACAGCTGAAGGGACGCTTGGTTTGTCTCTTCGGGCCTTCACACCTATTTTTCGTTCAGACGGGGAGCAATTAGGAGTCGTAGCCGTCGGCATTTTACTTGTGAACGTAAAAGACGAGATTACCGATAACCGACTTACCATTATGGGTGGTATAGCGACTGGAGGTATGATCGGAGTTGTCGGGGCGTTTTTCCTTGCTTGGCGTATCCGCAAAATCCTGTTCGGCTTGGAACCAAGAGAGATATCAAGGCTGCTTAAAGAACGCAGCGCGATGCTGGAGTCAACCAGGGAAGGAATTATCGCAGTAAATAGAGATGCAAAAATCACGGTAGCAAATATGGAGGCACAGCGGTTGTTCCGGGAAGCAGGACTTGATCCGAATTATCTTGGTAAAAATATCGATAAATATTTGCCAAACTCACGTCTGTCCATTGTGTTGCAGACGGGTGAAGCAGAGTACGACCAAGAGCAGATGATTAACGGCAACATCTGGGTTGTCAATCGTACCCCTATTATTTTGGATGGATCAATCGTGGGAGCAATCTCTACCTTCCGTGACAAGTCAGAAGTGAATCAACTCGCCGAAAAGCTAACAGGCGTTCAGATGTACGTCGAAGCACTTCGTACACAAACGCATGAGTTTATGAATAAGCTTCACGTAATTTTAGGAATGATGGAGCTTGGTGCTTATGAACGGTTGATTGAATACATCAAGCAGATTACGAAAAAACATCAGCAGGAGGTCGGAACGGTCGTTCGTTCCATTCGCGATCCCGTTCTTGCGGGGTTTATCCTTGGGAAGCTCAGCTACGCACGAGAGATGGGCACAGAATTAACCCTAATTATAGATTCGGTATTGCCTGAACCCAGGGATCCACATATCACACACGAGTTGATTACGATAATGGGAAATCTTGTTGACAATGCACTACAGGCGGTTCAAGAATTCGGTGCAGGAACCGTAGTCATTCACTTGAATTGGGATGGTGACCGTAATTTGCTGGTTCGTATCACAGATACAGGACCTGGCTTAACGGAAACCAATAGGGAACAGATCTTTATGAGCGGATATTCTACAAAGGGAGATCATAGGGGGATTGGCCTTTCCTTGGTAAAACACAGTGTTGAGCTTCTTGGAGGCCGCTTGCAGGTAAGCTCGCAAGAAGGAAAAGGTTCAACCTTCGAAGTTCAGATTCCATATGAAGGGATCGATCAGGAATGATACAAGTGTTAATTATTGAGGATGACCCCATGGTAGCTGAATTAAATAAGCGATACCTTGAACGTATCCAAGGATATACCATTGTTGCGATGGCCTCAAACGTTAAGGATGCCCTTGAGGCGATCCAAAAACACAGTATTGATCTGATTTTGCTCGATATCTTTATGCCTGGAAAGAATGGGCTCGAGCTGCTCATGCAGATACTAAATTCAGGTAAAGCCATCGATGTCATTGTTATCAGCGCTGCCAGCGATATGCAGAGTATTAGAAGGGCACTTCGATACGGCGCTGTTGATTATTTAATCAAGCCTTTCGAATATGAACGATTCCAGAACGCACTGGAAGGATACAAGGAAGACCGAAGGTTTATGGAGAATAAGGATCGCTTGTCACAAGAAGAGCTTGATAAACACCTTTTTTATAGAGATATGGGTTCACCTTCGGCTCCTACTTCCGAACTCCCCAAGGGGTTGACCCGAAACACAATGGCTCGTATATGGGACGATCTCCAAGCCAGAGGCAAACCGTTCACAGCTGAAGAGGTGGCGATTAGCTGCGGGATATCTAGGGTATCAATCCAAAAATATCTATATTTTTTCTCCTATCTCGAAATTCTCACTTCTGAGACCAATTATGGCTCGGTTGGCCGACCGGTGACCAGGTATCGTGTGAATGAAGAGAAAATTCATAAAATCCAAGGATATCTGTAAGCGGCCAATGAGGTCGCTTATTTACTTTAGTTACATAATGCTAAAGAAACTTTAAGAAACTTTCCTTTCTCGCCATCCCATCATATGATTATCATCATAAGAAAATGAAAGCGATTACAATTATTTGGGGGTGGGCGTATGGCCAAGCGGTTGTTACATCAAGATACAGTTGGAGGGTTCATCACCGCCGGGTTTGGAGTCTTCTCGATCTTTGAAGCTGTGAAACAATATCCGAACCGGATGAACATCTTCGTTGGAGATCATACATTTCCCGCATTGATCGGTGTTGCCATGATCGTGCTAGGGTTAGTGCTCGTTGCGCTGAAGGACAGGGGTGAGAAGTTTACAGTAGATTTTCCTAGCGGAAAAGCAATGAGAAATCTATGTATTGTAATTGGATTATTGTTCTTGTATTACGTTTTGCTCCCTGTGCTAGGTTATGTTTTGAGCACCTTTCTGTTACTTGTTACTTTGTTTAAAATAATCGGGGACTACGGGGTATTAAAATCCGCATTATTTGGAAGCGTTTCCATTATCGCTTTATATCTATTGTTTATTTATTGGTTACAAATGCCTTTCCCTGACGGGATCTTCGGCTGGTAGAGGAGGAAATAATTAATGGAAACAATTTCAATGCTCATGAATGGTTTCGTGGAGGCTCTTACGCCGATGAACCTTCTGATGGCGGTACTTGGTGCCATGGTAGGGACGCTTGTTGGGATGCTCCCAGGTCTTGGACCAACTTCTGCCATTGCGATTCTCCTACCGTTAACAACGATCCTAGAGCCGACTCAGGGAATTATTATGCTGGCAGGAATCTATTACGGTGCAATGTATGGAGGCTCTACAACAGCCATTCTGCTTAATATCCCTGGGGAAGTCTCCTCTGTTCCAACTTGTCTTGACGGGTATCCGCTTGCGAAGCAAGGGAAGGGAGGACCGGCATTAGGAATCGCAGCGATCGCATCCTTTGTTGCAGGCACGTTAGGTGTAGTTGGGCTTGTATTCTTTGCACCTCTGCTTGCTGATCAGGCTTTAAAATTTGGTCCTGCGGAATATTTTGCTCTCATGATACTGGCTCTAACCGTAATTGTGAATCTTGCAGGCAACTCGTTGCTTAAAGGATTAATTATGGGGTTGTTTGGCTATATGCTGTCGATGGTCGGGATGGGTCCTTCCGGTAGTCCACGCTTCGACTTCGGAAACCAGACAATGACCGGGGGATTGGAGATGATCAGCATTATTATCGGGTTGTTCGCCATAGCTGAGGTATTGAAGGGGCTCGATGAGAAAAAAGTAGCTATCTCTCCGGACAGTATCGGAAGTGTGTATCCGAGTGTATCTGATCTGAAGCAAAGTACTCCGGCAGCCTTGCGTGGCAGTGTACTTGGGTTTTTGCTCGGTTTGTTGCCCGGTTGCTCTACTGCTGTGACGACCTTTCTTGCTTATGATGTCGAAAAGAAGGTTTCGAAAACGCCCGAGCGCTTTGGAAAGGGTGCAATCGAAGGTGTTGCGGCCCCCGAAGCAGCGAATAACTCAACAAGCTCCTCCGGTTTCATACCGTTATTGGCGCTAGGCATTCCAAGTTCTCCTCCGCTTGCGATCCTGTTAGCTGGTCTAATGATTTACGGCTTACAGCCGGGACCGGTACTGTTTGAACAAAACGGAAGCTTCGTATGGACGATCATCGCGAGTATGTTTGTTGGAAATCTAATGCTGCTTTTGCTGAACCTTCCGTTAGTTGGAATGTGGGCGAAGTTGACAAAAATCCCTTTCGGCGTCATGGCACCAATCATCTTAACTCTTAGTATTATCGGTTCCTACACCGTGCGAAATAGCTTGTTTGACGTGTTCATTGCACTGATCTTTGGCGTAATCGGTTATGTGCTTCATAAGTTCCGTTGGCCTGTCGTTCCGCTCATCCTTTGTTTCATATTAGGTCCAATCCTGGAATCATCCTTCCAACAATCGATGGCGATGTCGAACGGTAACTGGCTCATATTTGTTCAGAAACCGATTGCGTTAGGTATTCTTATTGCAGCTGCTATGCTGTTGGTTGTATCCATCTCGCTCATTCGCAGAACAAAGGCGAGAGTAAAGGAAGTCGCGGGCCAAGAGTTGGATTTGGCGTAAGAAAGTTACGCGACTGCTAACTATAGGTTTTACAGCTTCACCACATATATTTATATTTCAAGGGGGACATTTTTCATGAAGAAGATTTCTCTACTCAAGGCATCTACAAGTCTCGTTCTCATTGCATCTTTTCTAGTAGGTTGCGGCGGCGCTGGTTCTCAATCCACTTCACCAAGTGATAAGTCCTCGGGCACAACAACGAATCAAGTAAAACAGGGGATTAAGTATCCTACGAAGCCGATTGAAATCGTTGTTCCGTTTGCGGCGGGCGGAGGAACCGACCTATCTGCACGTGCCGTTGCCGATTACCTGAGCCAGCAATGGGGACAATCGATTACGGTTGTGAACAAACCAGGTGCTTCAGGCGCTTTAGCTACGGATGCCGTATTGAAACAAGCAAAAAATGATGGGTACACAGCTCTTATTCATAACGTGTCGAGTACCACGGCACTTATGGGCGGAAAGTCCGACTTGACGTTCACTTCAGATGATTTCGAGTTTGCGGCTCAAGTGGTTGAGGATCCACTCGCATTCGTTGTAAAAAACGATGCACCATGGAAGGATCTCAATGAATTTGCGGAATGGGTAAAGGCAAACCCGGGCGAGCTAACATTCACGAGTTCCGGTCCTACGGCAATTGCAACGTTCAGCTTAGTGGAGTTCTTAGACAGTGTCGGAGGGGATTACAGCAAGGCGAGAATGATCACGACAAAGGGTGCAGCAGACGCAATGCCTAAGATTGCCGGCGGACATGCAATCCTTGCAATTCAGGGAGTAAGTGAAGTATCAACGATGGTAAAGTCCGGAAAGGTGAAGATGCTTGCTGTGTCATCAGACGAGAGAAGCCCATACTTCCCTGATGTACCAACTGTATCGGAGCAAGGCTTAACTGCATTGAAAGCTAAATGGTGGTCAGGGGTATCCTTCCCGAAGGGAACTCCTCCTCAGATCGTGGCGATGTGGGAAGAAGCATTGGCAGCTGCGGCGAATGACGCAGCATTCCAAGAGAAGCTGAAAGCCATCAGTGCAGAAGGCGCTTACCTCAATGCTGCGGATTTCGGTCAACTCGTGAAGGATGAGACAGCGTTGTACACTAAGATTGCTACAGATAAGGGATTACGTAAATAAAAAGCAAAAGTAAAGTAAAAACACATACACAGGCCGTAGTTGCCTGTGTATGTGTTTATTAAGAAGGAAGGGAGAGTATTCAAATGACCAATATATTTGAGATTGCCGTGATCCCGGGCGACGGAATCGGCAAGGAAGTAGTACCTGCTGCACTCCGTGTGCTGGACGCGGCTGCTGAGATTCACGGTGGACTCTCACTTCGTTGGACAGAGTTTCCTTGGAGCTGTGACTATTACTTGAAACATGGGGAAATGATGCCTGCTGATGGATTGAACACGCTAAGCGGATTCAATCAAGTGTTTCTCGGAGCCGTGGGTATGCCGCATCTTGTTCCTGATCACATCTCGCTTTGGGAACTCCTTATTAAGATCCGCCGAGGATTCCGACAGACGATTAACGTCCGCCCAGCGAAGCTATTGCGAGGACTGGAATCTCCGCTTAAGAATCCAAGCGACTTCGACCTTGTCGTTGTACGTGAAAATTCGGAAGGCGAATACTCCGAAGTCGGCGGAAGAATTCATCAAGGCTTGGATCAAATTGCAATCCAAAGTGCTGTGTTCACACACAAGGCCACCGAACGGTCAATGAAATACGCTTTCGAGCTAGCCCAACAGCGCCGAGGACACGTAACAAGCGCGACGAAATCGAATGGCATCACGCACAGTATGCCGTTCTGGGACGATGTATTTAAGGAAGTGATGGCTAGATATCCAGATGTGGGTACGACGGTTACTCACATTGACGCCCTAGCCGCCTTTTTCGTAATGAAGCCGCAAGTTTTCGATGTAATCGTTGCCTCCAATCTTTTCGGCGACATCTTGACCGATCTGGGCGGCGCTATCATGGGAAGTATTGGAATTGCCCCAGCCGCTAATCTCAATATTGAGCGACAGTATCCATCGATGTTCGAGCCAGTGCATGGATCTGCACCTGATATTGCAGGCAAGGGTATAGCGAATCCGGTCGGACAGATCTGGACAGGGAAGATGATGCTTGACTTTATGGGATATACAGAACTAGGCGATCTAATCCTGACAGCGATTGAAAATTCATTGGAAGACGGCGTGAAGACACCTGATTTACGTGGGCGCGCTACGACGAAGGAAGTCACGGATGCAGTGATTGAACAATTAAGAAGGCTGGCGAAATAGCAAGATGTTTCTTTTACATTTTGGATATTTTTTGGGAAGGGAAAAGCAAAAGACTTATGGTTTGAAAATCAGTTATGCAGCTCCGCTACAAGGAATTCGCAAAAATGGCCCCGCCTACGGTCTTAGCTAGATGATCAGCGGAAACTACGCTAACAAAACAAAACCACTTCACTACTGCTGAAGTGGTTTTGTTTGCCTGTCGTAAGACGCTCATTATCGCCAAATGGAACAAAGTTCCCCTTATGAGATTTTCGGTAACCCATACTTCTGAAAAAAACAAAGTAAATTACTCCAGTGAGGAGGATAGGCGTTGCTGCCGCTACGCTTTACGGAAGTTCCATTATCAAATGTAACTTCAAGCAACCAATGGGTACCGTCCAATACATTTTTATCTTCGTAACGGCTCTGCCAATCCATAACGTTACAACATTGGAAATCATGATTGACTCAAACCACATTTCATCTAGTGGAATCTGAAGAATATCGACGAGACCATTTAAATCGCTTTTAATATCTACATCAAATTCTTCAGAGGAAGCATATTTTAATATCGGTACGGATTTTTTTGTATTCAAATACACCTGGTGAGAGGTTCCGAAATACCCCCCAATGAAAAAGTACATTTCCTTCAATAAAATCTTCGCCATACTCTAACCTCCATAATTCAAAAACACTGTTTACCTACACCCTGATGTAAACCTTCTGGTAATAATTCGGGCTAAGGCCATGAACATACGTACTATAGTGATAATGGTATATCATTATTTGTATTAGTCAATCAGGGATTGCAGCGGAGTGTTTCTAAAAAGCATGTAGCGGTTGCTCCTGAAAGTGTAACGATAACTCATTTTGAGAATGATATTATCAAGGCTGGTTATGGTTACATAAAAGAATGTGCAGAAAGCGAGGAAGTATCCTGACCAAACATAAAATCTATAAAACGAGTGTCGCAAGTGTATACCCTCATTATGTTACGAAAGCGGAGAAAAAGGGGCGTACGAAAGCAGAAGTTGATGAGATTATTCGTTGGTTGACAGGTTATAGCCTGGAAGAGATAGAAACGCAACTGAAAAAACAGACGGACTTTGAGACATTTTTTGCAGAATCCCCACAACCGAATCCTTTGCGATCTTTGATAAAAGGTGTCGTCTGCGGTGTCAGAGTGGAAGATATTGAAGAACGAACTATGCAGGAAATTCGTTATTTGGACAAGTTAATCGATGAATTAGCAAAGGGGAAATCGATGGAGATGATTTTACGGAAATAAGCTAACTTGGGAAAGCACATTTCCTTCACAAAATTTGGTTACGCAAAGTAACTCCCGACAAATGTCTAGTGTACAGGTATAGCATTGATGAGTTGGACTTCACAGGCATCCGGTAGAAAGGTTATCTATAGTGACCATCGATTTCAAAATGATCAGCTCTAATGTTACCTTGGGCGTCAATTGAACAATCCTTTTTTGAAATTATAATTCTTGTACCTTCACCATCTGGAGCGTATTTAACCAATTCGTAACGATCTTTATTCTCATATTCAATTTGGAAGTCCTGACCGTCAAAAATTACTGTTCTTTTCATATATGCCCTCCGCATTATTCGTCAAATTCAACCTCATTGTTGGCCATGGTTTATTTTTACTCAACTTATTTTATCCATCGTTGTAATTCCTAAACATAAACCCACAACTACTTAGGACATACCAAGACCGTTATGAACTTGACCCTTTCTATGACCTAGTCACGAGGAGGCCAAACCCACCTATACTTTTGCAACACTTCTATTCACTTGTTATGTATAATTAGTTATAAACATAAAATGGCCCTCTTGAACCATTGGCCTGGATATATGGATGGGTGAAGGGAGTCGTGTCTTTGGAGGCATTTACAGTAGATAGTACAATTCTTATATTTTCCACATTACTTGTCATTGGGGTCATCACCACCAAATTCTCTGCTCGTTTGGGAGTCCCCTCGCTTGTTTTCTTTATTGTTGTAGGGATGATCTTGAGTAAATTCATTTATTATGATAATGCTTACTTGACCCAATTGTTTGGTACTCTAGCACTTATCGTTATTCTTTTTGAAGGCGGTTTACAGACGAAATGGGCCAATGTTAAAAAAGTTGCTGTTCCTTCGGTTACACTTGCGACAGGCGGTGTTTTCGTCACCACAGCGATCATAGGGGTTCTTGCAAAATACATTCTAAATGTAAGCTGGGTAGAAGGGCTATTGTTTGGGGCAATCGTGGGTTCGACGGATGCCGCCGCAGTTTTTGCTGTTTTGGGCAATAAGAACATCCGGGCTAGGCTTACATCAACGCTAGAAGCAGAATCGGGAACTAATGACCCGATGGCTATCTTTTTAACGGTAGCATTGATTGAACTAATGGTCCATCCAGAAACTAGCGTTATTTCCCTCCTGTTTGGTTTCTTTTGGCAGATGGGTCTTGGTCTAGGTCTCGGCCTATTCTTCGGAAAACTCTCCGTATGGGTCATCAATAAAATTAATTTAGATTCCTCAGGATTATATCCTGTATTGTCGATGGCACTCGCCATATTAACGTACAGTTCAACGGCAATGCTCGAAGGTAGCGGATTGTTAGCTGTTTACGTTATGGCTGTAAAGGTCGGAAACTCGGATTTGACATACAGGCATTCCATTTTTCGCTTTAACGAAGGATTCGCATGGATGATGCAAATTCTTATGTTCATCCTTCTCGGGTTATTGGTTTTCCCTGAACAACTCATTCATGTCATCTGGCAAGGTTTGGCTTTGTCCGCTCTCCTTATGTTTGTGGCCCGCCCTGTCGGAGTCTTCCTAAGCTTGATGTTCATGAAGTTTACTATCAAGGAAATGACTTTCATTTCATGGGCAGGCTTGCGGGGGGCGGTACCCATTGTATTGGCTACTTATCCGATGCTTGCCGGACTGGAAAATAGCCACTTGATTTTTAATGTCGTCTTCTTCGTAGTGCTTACTTCTGCACTGATTCAAGGGTCTACCATTTCACCGCTAGCCAACAAATTTGGATTATCAGGCGGAAAGAAGGTAACCCTTCCGCATAGCTTGGAGCTGGTTTCGATTGGGAAAACCAATAAAGAAATGATCGAAATTGAAGTTGAAGCAGATTCAAGGATTTCAGGAACCGAAATACGTCATGCAAAATTGCCCGAAGACTCTCTTATTTCTGCTGTCATTCGGGAAGGGAAAATTGTAACCCCAAAAGGGAATACACGAATTCAAACCGGCGATATTTTATATATTCTCGTAGAGAAGGACAATCGTGAAGAAATTAAGTGCTTCTTCAAGACAAAAGCCCTTGATAAAGAAGGCCTGGAACAAAATGGGGATTCGTAAAGGTGAGCATTTCTTTTGGTGCTATTTCCTTTATTGCAATATAATAAATGATTTTTGAGAAATTTGTGTAGGGAACATTAATCCAACAACCTAACGAGGCTGCCGAGAAATCGATCGGTAGCCTTTCTTCGTTTAGTGTAGAGATATGATGAGATGATGAACAGGATTTCACGTGTGACGCTGCTCACAAAGCTTCATATCGCAGGGCGATATACTTACATTGCAAGCAAAAGTCACACTGGAGGGATTCACATGAACGAATTTGCTAAAGTAATTAGAGCACCCGAGTATCCGCCTCAGCTGAAACATAAAGTCATCTTTGAAACGTTCGATTCTTTGTCGGTAGGGGAGGCCATGCTGCTCATTAACGATCACGACCCTCGTCCACTGTTTTTCCAATTCCAAGCGACAAGAAGCGGTTTATTCACTTGGGAATATCTCGAACAGGGGCCGGAAGAGTTCCGGGTCCGCATCGGAAAACAAGAATAAAGGAGGCGCGGACATGGCTTCCATTGAAATTGTCGATCCGAGGACGATTCGTATCCACGCAGGAATAGAAGACGCACTCACAATGGTGCGTAAGGCTGCAGAAAATATTCTGAAGTATGCTGAAGAAATCGTGAAAATATTTGATATGATGCCGGAATTCGAATACACATACTTCTGCTTTTACGCCTACGATACAGCCGTTTTGTTCGAAGAAATGCTCGGCGTTGATCCAAAGCAATATTTTTCGTTTTCGATGAATGCGCCCGACGCCTTTTTCTACACCCTGTACGGAGGGATGGGCGGATTGTACGAGCAAGCCAAGCGGTTTCTTAGCTGAGAAGCTAGTTCGATACGGTTTAACCATTTCTTGATATGGATACTTTGCGCAACTGGAGTAGAGGTATTATGTAGAAAATGGAGGAATAAAGCTATGGAAATGAAATCTGTCATTACTGAAATGGAATACAACCAAGAAAGATTTACGAAGAGAATTCTCTTTAAGAAGGGCGAAAGCGTAATGTTCGTGTTGAACTTCATGCCAGGTCAAGCCCTACCGACGCATACACATCCGGGGTCCGATGTTTATGTGTTTGTTCTTGAAGGTACCGGTACATTAATGGTTGATGATCGACACCAAATCATTACGAAGGGTACCGCCGTCCATTGTTCGGGCGAGGAACGCTTCTCTTTTGTAAACGATGGGATAGAAAACGCAAGCTTGCTCGTACATTTGTCTAAACTGCCAAGCGAGGTATATGCGAAGGAAGTTTAATTATTTTGTAAGAATTTTGTAGCAGTAAGGGATTTTTCTTTTCTAAAAGAGTTCTGGATAAGGGTCTTACAAATTTGGTCAGAGATCGTGCAATGTTGAAAGGGGAGAGGTGCTCCAGTATCCGCTGCCAAACACCCGTTTCCCGGATGAAGCAGGTGTAAACATGGCGAGGAAGATCCTGATTGTAAAATCAACAGAAAGTGTAGCAGGATTAATTGGAAAAGGTTGACACCTTTTTCAAGTACTGATAAGGTGGAAAGATGAAGGCATTCCGCACGGTTCATGCGGGATGTCTTTCTTCATATCATTCATTTTTTTACATTAAATGGTTAAAGGGGTGGAGGACCTATACATAACACGAGGAGGTATGAAAGTTGTGTGTAAACAGATTCAACAATTTCTGAAACATCGATAGTCTCTTATTGCGGAGATTTCTATAATGAGGTGGAATTAACATGGAGTTTTATAGCTTTAAGGCAATGATTAGAGAACATTTCCGAATTGGGGGAGAGATCTACTATGAACCGTAGTTTCATGCTAGAGGGTTCCAGAAAACAACTCATTAATCAACTCGTTTATTTCGATGAAGAAAAGATTGCATTTTTAAATACTTATTTTCCTGCGCAAGACTTGAAACGAAGCATAGTAGAAGGGATGATAACTACATATATTACTGCCGTGGAAGCTATTCTTGAGAATTTTAATTATGATATTCTCCATTCAAGGGCATTAATTGGAAGCAAATTGAGTGTTCGTTATATGGAGGATCAATCAACTGAGACCTTTACGATTGTATTTCCTCATTTAGCCGACCCGGATCAGAATAAGATCTCCTTCATATCGCCAATGGGATATCAGTTGTTACTATCACAAGCTAACGAAATATGTAAGCTTGAATACCCTTCAAGCGTAGAAAGGGTAGAAGTGTTAAAAATTCAGTTTATAAATTGTGGTGAGTATTAAAATTAATGAAGATTGGAATGTTTACAATGAGAAAAAATGTAATTTCGTACGTGGCTTATCCTACAACTGGAGTAGGTATCTATCATACCTTTTTCGGGAATTCCAAACTTTTGGGGTCTATAATTTTAATCGTTGGCTTAATCGGTATTATATACGACATATTTACAAATATATCAAACAACAAATAATTATCCTTGCTTGAATTTTTTCATAAATGCCTCAAAGAGTGCAGCATGAATGTCTTGCCTACAACAATAACCCTAATTGAAACCCGCAGAAAAAGCGGGTTCAATTAGGATATCATAAGAACTAAGCGGGGGAAGGGTTACTCCACACCTAACAACGTAATTGCTTCATTCCACGCTAATCTTAATTCCCGATTTTCATAGGGAATTTCTGCGTTTACCTTTTTAGAGAATGGAGTTCCTATTTGTTCTTTCGTTGATTTGTCTCTAATCGTTTTTTTGTATTCGAGCTCGCCTTTGGCCATTCCATTTTCTACTTTACCCCGGAAGGTAATGACATAATGAATATTGGTATCAGAATTACTCACGATTCTGGTCCACTGACCTCTTGATTCGTACCCTCTTATTGGAAGAGTGTAGTTTGAAGCATTAAATAATACATCTACATAATTTGAGTTTTCTTCCAAGGTGATTTTATCTGTATCTGATACCTTATTGCCGTTTACGTCTGCTGTATACGAAACCGAAGGGATTTGGTCATAAGAAAAAAATACTTGGTTATAATATTGTTCGCCGCCGTTCATGATGTAAGTAACACCGCTGTATTTTTTATTACTTCCTTCCATTAGTAGACCAAGGTCTCTATTTGAAATCATAAACACACCGTTAATTTTTCTCAAACCAGGGCCACGCGTTTTTACTTCCTCGCCATCAACGCTAGGTTTGGATAGAAATGTAAATGTAGCTTTTCCATCCGTAAGAATACCCTTACCATACATGTAGTCAAAAATGACTGTACCTTCATCATGGTTTTCAACTAAATTTGTACCGAAAAGATCAGCCAGCTCCGTGACAGGGTAAAACGCAAATCTATCTTCTATTACGGGTGTGGTCATAAATTCAATTTGTTTGTTATCAAGATAAAACCTCGGTGTAAAGTCGCCAGGTTCGCGATGAATTACGGGTAAGTCTGCATCAGGATGCCTCTTGCTTGGATCTGTAGTAGTCATTGGATCAATAATTTCTACCGTAAAAGTATTTGGATTCCACTTAATGTGTCCACCTAATAGCTCACTAACAAATCGTAATGGAACCATCGTATATCCATTTACCATTCGAGGGGGAGTGTCGGTCAAAGTGTTCTTCCCGTTGACAACAACATCTCTTTTGTCATTGTAAAGTACGATCACCGTATTCCCTCTAGTTGCTGTTATTTTTCTGCTTTTTTCATCCCACTCCACTTTAGCTCCAAAAGCTTCAAAAATCGGCCGCATAGGAACATAGGTAGACTCATATAAAATGACAGCAGGTTGTTCATACTTTTGCAGTTGATCATTGAAGTAAACATCAACTACAGGTAGTTCTTCAGCGAAAGCAGAATTTGCTACACTGAAGAACATTGTGCAGGTAAGTACTAAGGACATCAAATGCTTTTTCATGGATGCCTCCTCAAGAAGTTTAAGATTGCTTTTACTTTGCGAAATGGTCCTTAGGTTCAGTATAACTGAAATCCATTCACAAAAGCATTTTTTAGAAATATATCACGAAGATTTCTCAAGCCAGTGCCACTCTAAAAATGAAACTAAAAAATACATACGTGTAATAGGGGAAGAATGGATATTTGAAAAGTGAAATTGTCGTCCACATATCCTTGAAGACATGTCGTACGACAAGAACATACGTCTAATCAAACCCGTATAAAGACAACAACATAACCCGATTGAAACCCGCCTGAAACGCGGGTTTTTGTATTAAATTGGACTTGTCGCTCGCCAACGACAAGAACTTGTCCCGTTTGTAGCTGCGCAACAAGAACTTGACCCCATTGTAGACTAGAGGAAGGGGATGGATTAAAAAACTCCTGGCCGGCGTATCAGCTAACGGGCTGCTTACAAAAACGTAACTGATACATTTTGGATTCCGAAACCGTCTTAATGTTGAAGTAGCGAAAGGAGGGAGGGGCTAGGTTAGTCTGTCAGGTCTGTTGTAACGCACGAGAATGGAAACTTTTTAAAAGGAGACTTGAAGGTGAGATTGTTTGAACTGTTGCTTTTATTGTCGAACATCGGCTTGTTTGCATTAACAGTTCTATTAAAAAAAGGACGGCGCAGAATTCCAGTATTTGTTACCAGCGGGATTACCACACTTTTGCTGGTCATTCATTGGACGGTGGAAGGATACAGAGTTCAGCTATTTTCTACATATTGCATAACCATTATTTTCCTAGCCATTTCAGGTTATAGCTATTTCAAGAAACCCGACCTCCAAAAAATGCCGAGATTCATGTTGGGATCGGCTTATACGGCTATAGCGATAATGCTGATCGTAACAGCGGGTCTCATGTATGCTTTTCCAGTATTTAAATTACCTGAACCGACAGGCGAATATAAGGTTGGTACGCACACTTTTCACTTCGTGGATACAAACAGGAAAGAGATTTTTGCGGAAGCTAGAAATGGTATGAGAGAATTAATGGTTCAGGTATGGTATCCGGCTCAATCTGGTATCGGTAAGAATGTTCCCTTAGTGCCCGATCCCCAAATTTTACGTTATATGGCCGCTGGCTATGGCCTTCCCGAATTTACTTTTGAACACCTGAAGTACATATCCAGTCATAGTTATTCGGGGGCCGAAGTGTCTTCGGCACAAAATACATATCTGCTGATCATTGCGAGTCCAGGCAACGGCTCCTCCAAGTTCCTCCACACGTCGCAAGCCGAGAATCTCGCGAGTCACGGCTATATCGTGGCCGTAATCGACCACACCTATAATACATTTGCAACCGAGTTTCCAGACCGCCGAATCACGACCAATACAACGAACGACTTATTCTCGCCCGACCAGGATTACCGGACGAGTAGAGAAAATCGTGACAAGTTGGGAAAAGTACTAACCGAAGATGTGGCGTTCGTGCTGGACCAATTTGAGTTCATCCAATCGGGGCAAATTCCAAGTCAACTCAATGGGAGGATGGATCTCCGTCATGTCGGGATGTTCGGTCATTCCATCGGCGGGGCGACGGCGTATGACGCTGCTTACGATCCCCGAATCGCGGTTGGAGTCGACCTTGATGGAGGGCTTTATCGTCTGCGTGACCGAGAGGGTCTTCGAAAGCCGTTTTTGTTCATCCACTCGGAAAACTATTTAAAACAATTAAAAAGGGTGATTGATAATCGGGTCTACACGGATGCGGAGCTTAACCGTTTGGGCTCAACAAGAGAGTGGGAGGATCAAGTAACAGAAGATAAAAAGTTGGAGCTTGAACGGATGCGGAAAGCGGTCGACGAAGGGGGACAAGTCCTCTATGTCGAAAATTCGGAGCATTTGAATTTTGCCGACGTACAGTTCATTTCTCCGATGTTCAACATGCTCGGCATTACAGGAAAGATTGTGCCCCAAAGAGCGAACGCCGTTATCAATGCCTATATGCTGGATTTTTTCGATAAGTACTTGAAAAATCAAGGCGGAAACTTATTGAAAGGACCGGATAACCGCTTTCCGGAGATGAAGTTCGTAACCTCGCTTTAGATGTGCGAATAAGGTTGAACCGGAGAGCTCCAATCGGCTTCAACGTTTGGGTTCCTTTACCATCATGAACGAAGAGACAGCCGTCTTCTGCAGTTACCTGCGTCCTTAAGCTATGATTTCATTTCATCGTCCTTTAGGATTTTACAGAAAAAATGAAGGCAACGGCTAGAGGAAGGGCATCTGTGGCTTTTACGCAGTGAAATAGAAAAGGAAATTCTTGTCTTCCGACACTTCAAACATACAAATTCTCTTGTGTATTGATACAAAATAATGTATATTTATACAAATCATAAGGAGGGGTTGTATTATGTCACTTGTCATAAGATATGCAGAAATTGATGATTTGAACGGTTTGACTGAGTTAATGTATGAGTACATTGATGGTTTTTATAAGAAACCCCAACCTGCCACTGAAAAACTTCATCAGTTGATTCAAACACTCTTAGAGAAAAAAGAAGGTGTGCAGTTTGTGGCATTACAAGATGAGAAGTTAGTTGGTTTTGCCACATTATACTTTACATTCAGCACTATGAAAGCAGATAAATACACTGTAATGAACGACCTTTTTGTAATAGAGCAGTACAGAGATACAGAAGTGGAATCGCAACTGTTTTTAGAATGTCATAGGTACACAAAGGAACATCAGTTTACTCACATGTCTTGGATAACGGCTGCCGAAAATAAAAGAGCTCAACGCTTTTTTGATAAGATGGGAGGCATTCAAGGTAGTTGGGTCAACTATTCGATTCTCTAAGAATCTGGACCCTCTAAGATTGAGGGTCTTTATTTGGCTGGTTGCATTTTATCTAAACAATGTCCGATAATATACATTATGTTAACTTATAAATCTGAAATAACCGCCAGACATCCGGGTAGTGTTTTTGGTCAGTTATATGTAATTGAACCAAACAATTTGATTGCATGATGCTTACAATTAGGCTCACGCGTTCTCACGTAAGCCTATAATGAGTTTTTTCGTTCACCACGATCCCAATATATAGATGTTTTATCATTTATGCCAAAAACAAACTGAAATCGTTCTCTGCAATAATAATTTGCGGGCTTAGTAAGTTCCACTATTCCACTCTATTGAATAATAAATCCCCGCCTAAAACCTCGATATACAGTTGAAACGTCAAATACAACCTATTTTCGCACCGCGTCCCTTCTGTCCCGTATCTCCGAATCACCGCGTTTTCTATACAACATCGAAATTTGATCGGCGATATATTCGGAGCTAAACTGAAGCCCGTCTCGGATCCACCATGTGATAATCCCAAATATCGATGACGTGAGAATGTCAATTGACACGTAGTCTTGGGAGAGCTTCGCCAGTTGCTTCGCCCTTCGCGATTCAATTAGATGCTTCAACAATCCAAATAACCGAGGTTCGAAACGCTTCTGCTCGAATAGTATCGAAAGTAGTTTACGATTTACATAAATGTGGTCCAGAAAGACGACGAGTTGTTCTCTATCGTTCATCAGGTCAGCCTGCTCAAGTGGGCGCAATTTTATAGACAGTTCGTCGAACATTTCATTCGTAATTTGTTCCAGCAAATCATTAATATCTTGATAATGCAAATAAAATGTAGCTCGGTTCAATTCTGCTCGATTGGCAATCTTCTGAACGGTTAACTGGGAAAGGTTTGAGTCTTCTAACAGTAGAGAAAGCACCGCCGATTTAAATACCTTCTTCGTACGTGTCGCACGAGGATCTTCTCTCTTCATATTCGACATTCCTGATCTCCTTATCGATTAACTTCAACTTCCTAGTCAAAGGGAAAGAAAACTGTCGATTAGTCGACGTTTTCACCTGATTTGCAAATGTGCAATGACAAATGGATATGCTACTATCTATTTTATTGACATTATGTCGATAAAACAATAACCGGAAGGAGATTTTTAATGGAGTTAGAGAGAAACAAGATAAACAAGGGAATCGTCATGTTCGTAATGATTCTGGGTTGTTTCTTGTCAACATTGAATCAAACGCTGCTCAACGTTGCGTTAAACGAATTAATGGACGTTTTCCAAGTTTCAGCAACCACCGTTCAATGGCTTGCGACCGGATTTTTGCTTATAAACGGCGTATTAGTTCCCGTAACTGCATACTTAATGAAGCGGTTTACGACTAGGCAGTTATTTATTAGTTCGATGCTTTTTCTATTGACCGGTACGGTCGTTTGCTCGATATCATCAAATTTTGGGGTGTTGCTCACGGGAAGGATGATTCAAGCGGCAGGAACGGGAATCATTACGCCTCTTATGATGAGCGTCGTTCTCGCGCTCTACCCGGCGGAACGGAGGGGCAGCGCAATGGGCCTAATTGGATTCGCGGTCATCTTCGCACCCGCCATTGCGCCTACGTTGGCAGGCTTCATTATCGACTATGTCTCATGGCGTTGGTTATTTATCGGCTTTGCGCCGTTCGTAGTCGTCGTGATCTTACTTTCAATGAAATATTTAGTAAACGTATCTGAGACGTCAAGAGCCAGTTTGGATTTTATCGGTATCCTCTACTCCACTGTCGGGTTCGGAGGAATCCTATACGGATTCAGCAGCGCAGGCAGTAAAGGATGGGGCGATCCCTTCATTCTCCTCACACTTATCGGGGGACTCTTGTTCACCGCCTTATTCTGTATCCGACAAGTCCGTTCGAAGGAGCCGTTACTGAACTTGGATGTGTTCAAGAATAAAGTGTTTACGCTGACATCCGTTATCAACGTACTGGTCACCATGCTGTTATACGCCGACATGATCTTATTGCCGATATACCTTCAAGACGGACGAGGATTTACAGCATTCGAAGCAGGTTTATTGTTATTGCCAGGCGCCGTCATCAATGCGCTGCTGTCACCGGTTACCGGCAAATTATACGATCGATTCGGTCCGAAGCCGCTATTTCTTACAGGTCTTTTCTTTATCATTCCGTCCATGTGGGCGGTGACGGAATTAACGACTTCGACCTCGTATATGTACTTAATGATTCGTACCATCTGCCTACGTATCGGTCTGAGTTTTATTACGATGCCTCTGAATACGGCGGGGTTAAACGCGCTTCCCAGAACTTTGGGCACACATGGCTCCGCCGTTAATAACACGGTTCGTCAAATCGCCGGTGCAGTCGGGACCGCTTTAGTCATTTCCGTCTATTCGGTGCAATCCGCACGACATGAGGCCAATCTGTCCCAAGGGAACGTTGGCGCATCGAACGTGGAAGAAATCGCAACGCTCTCCTCGGTACTGGGCACGAGCGATTCCTATAGGTTCATGACGACTTTGGCTGTCATCGCCGTCTTCTTGACATTCTTTATGCCAAAAAAGAGTGTTCCGAAGGAGGCTGCGCTTGCATTTGCGTCTAATAAATATACAAACAACAGTAAATAGACGGAGCACGCTCACTTTAGAATGGCACGCAGAAAAAGGAATCGGTATTTAACCGGTTCCTTTTTACACATTCTACTACACAGTTTTTACTGAACACTCTTCAAAAACCGTTTTGCTGTTTGTTGTCCGTCGTTTCGATAACTCCTTGCAAGTTAACGACGAATGGATAACTGAAATGATCCGTTGATTATACTGTTGGCTTCAACAACTGCTTACCGCTGAACAGCTTCTTCGGACCGGTCAACGATCCATCCTACGTATCGACGATTCGACCTGGGTATCCATTACTTGTCACTTTTTTCGTTTAAAGCTCAAATTATTTCTTATAGAATGGCCCCTCCAAAAATAACGTAAAGATATCCATAAGATCGCGGCAATCGCAATCGCTAGGACAAGAAAGATGTTACCGTGAACGGCACCTACCGAATGTAGGGCTGCAGGGTTCCATGTTCTTGCTTGGCCTATATCGGTCAGTTTTCCGTAGATTCCTGTCGCCACGGCTCCGCCAATAAAGTTCATCATGCTAAGCAGTCCCATGCCAACCCCACTTTGTTCACTCGCTAACGTTCTAGATACTGAATTGGACATCGCGATCATCCCGAAGGTCAAACCAACATGACCAAGTATTAAAAACAAAGCGATAAAACCTGCTGAAACACCTACAAACGTAGACAAAAGGCTAAAACAACTGATTAACAATCCAGAGGCAATACAGAACAGGTAGGTATTACCCTTGCTATCTGCAATTCCGCCCCCTCTTCTGCCCAAAACGGCTGAAGCTACGGCGCCGGGTACCAGCGCAAAGCCGATCCAGCTTGCGGGAAGTTCGTAGACCTGAGCCAGCAGCAATGGACTTAGGAAATGTAGGGAGAATCCGATTCCGCTTAACAAAAAGGTGATCGTCACGCCTATGGTGTAGCTGCGATTACGAAACAGATCCGGTGCAAGGAAGGGGGACGCGCAGGAACGGATTCTAACGATGAATAGCGTTAAGGCAACAATCCCCCCTATACCAAACCATAACGATGCGGAGGTTACCGTGAGCAGAAGCAATGTTACCGCGGAAGCGAGCAACGCTCCTCCCAGCCAATCCATTTTTCCCTGAGGTTGTCGTTCTTCATCCTGCAGATAGCGCCGATAGAATGGTAGCGTCATCAGGAGGAAGAAGGGAAAGCAAAATAACCATTTCCAATGGAGAAAACTAAGGATAAATGCGGATAGAACGGGTCCAAGCGCGCTACCGATCGAAAGCCCCATAAATGCGGTTCCCATAGCTATCCCCCTACGCTCAGGCGGAAAATAACGCAATGGGATCAGCATCGCGCTTGCTGGGATGCTCGCAGCACCGACTGCTTGAATACATCTTCCTGCAAGAACCATCCAGAAGCTTTGTGCAAAAAAGCCGACGAACGAGCCTGCTGCAAAAAGCAACAAACCGAAAGTTAGTAAATTCTTTAGTCGAAAACGGTCGGCCAACTTGCCGTAAACGACTGTACCAATCCCGTAAATAAGCGTGTAGGCGGAGGTTATCCAGCTTACCTGAGCATTGGTGACGGAGAATTTTTCGCGAATTTGCGGAAGTACCAAGTTAAACATCAATACACTCATCGCCGATAAAGCCAGCGTAGCCATCATGACGTACATTAGCTTCTCGCCTGCTTGTTTTTGCAGTCCGATTTCCACATTCGATCATCCTTCCGTGATATGACTGTCACCACTGACTGACACCAAATAGAAAAAAACTTAGGGCAACAAAGCCCTAACGAAAAGCCACACTTCATCCTCTATCAATTTGTCGAACGTAACTTCCCGAAGCATGGGATCATCGTTCATGCGTCCCATAGCCGCGCCGTAATTCATATAAATAAACGCCAGTGCTTTCGTCTCCGGATCGGTTACGATCATCTTGCCTTTCTGAATCATGGTCGTAAAATAGTCAACCAATAATGCTTTTAATTGCTGCGGATGTTGGTGTGTACGTTCCCTGAATCCCGGAAGATTACCGCCGTCTTTAGTAGCGATCATGATCAGTTTGCGGTTCCGATACATGCTGTCGTGATAGCTTCGTGAGATCATTAATAGATCGGCCTGAAGGTCCCACTGAATTTTCGTCTCAAAAAGTTCCTTCATCTCGTCTGCATAGTGATATCGCTGAAAAGCCATCTCGAGTAAATTTTGTTTGCTTTGAAAATGTCGGAACAACGTTTTCTCACTGAAGCCGGCATGCTCAGCAATTTCCTGCGTCGTGACCCCGTTATAGCCCTTAGCCGCCATGAGATCAATTGCCGCAAGTATAAATTTGTCTGTCGTGTCACGCTTCTGGGACATTGCCATCGCTCCTACCTCAATCATCATCATATGTCAGTGGTAACTGACATCAATATACGACGTTACGATTTCATTGTCAAGGGCGTTCATTTCACTTAACCAAACCACCCCGACAAAGCGGCCTCCAGCCGTTCCGCACCTAGCCGGCTTCGAATATCTGCCGCTGAGCCGTCCAGCTCAATCCGCCCATCCTTTAAAAACAAGATCCGGTCGGCAAGCTTCTCCGCGATATGCAGCTGGTGCGTGGAAAACAGTACCGTCTGACCGTTCGAAGCCGTCTCCTTCACGATGCGCACGAAGGTGTCCATCCAATATGGATCGAGTCCGTTTGTCGGTTCATCCATGAGCACCAGCTGCGGACTCGCCAATAGGGCCTGCGCAAGCGCAAGACGCTGTCGCATCCCTTTTGAAAACGATGTCACCGGCTTTTTCCCCGTATTTTCAAGCCCGACTTGCCGCAGCGCTTCTCTAACGGAAGATTTCGGCACACCACGCAGCGCCCCCCAAAAAGACAGCGATTCATAAGCCGTCTGTCCTTGCCCGAACCGCAAATCATCCGGCATATACCCTAGTAAGCTGGCATACCGTTCGCGATCCTCTTTCCATTGTACACCTCCGACCGTAATGACACCGGAATCCGGATGCGAGATGCCCGCGATCATTTTTAAAATGGTGCTCTTCCCTGCTCCGTTACCGCCGCATAATGCTACGACTCGTCCTCTTTCAACCGTAAGCTGCAAACCGTCGATGATGATCTGTCCTTTATACTGCTTCCGGATATTCTCCATATGTACAATAGCCTCACCCACGGGAACGCCCCCTTTCCCATAACATCTCAGCAAGAAGAACTACGCTTCCAATCCATAAAACGCCAATGGCTAAAAAACCAAATGTGCCGGAAGGCCGACGAATCCAGGTAATCCATTCGTAATATTCGGGGCCGAGGATCGCACCGCCGCCCAGCTTTACCACGGTAAACAAACGCGACAGCTCCGCCGGATTTAAGAATGTTAGAATCGTAATCGAAGGTTTGATGAAGGAGTAAGGCAGAAAGCCCAGGGATGCTACCAGCAGCGGCGGCCAGCCGATAATGAGAAAAAACCATACTGCAACGCCGATGGTTAACGCCTGCCAGCGATTTTTCGCGAGAGTTCCGATCAGCATGGCTATAGATAGAAAAAACAAAGCAATACAAGCCGAAAATGCGAGCAGCAGCATAAACGCTTCCGCATCAAAACCGCTCCCGGCCGCCGCTCCTGCCGAACCGGCCACCCCAAAGCCTGCCGCTACGATAATGAGCAGCACGACAGCTAGCCCCATAAATTTGCCTACAATAAATGCTCTCGTAGACAAAGGATAGGTGGACAGCAGCTCCCAGCCCCCATCCTCCTTTTCTGATGTTAACGAAAACGAGCCAAGAAGCAGGGACATTAAGGGCAGCAAATACAATATTAAATTAAGCGTAGTTCCTGTAATTCCCGAATAACCCTGTACATACCCTTGAGAGTTGATCAGGAGCAAACTAACCATAAATAATGAAAAAAGGGCCATAAAGGAATAGGCCCACGGATTTCGAAACCCTAACTTCATTTCTCTTGATGCGATCTGGAACGTTGACATCACGATGTCTTCCCTTCTGCTCCATGACCCGGCTTCATTTCTTTGCTGCCTTCCCCAGAATGTTTGCTCTCGTCATGATGCTCCATGCCGCCCATATTCATCATCTCCCGGTTAACCTCCCAGGTATGGCTGGCCAAATCGGCAGCGCTAAGGAGTTTCCCTTTACCCTGCTTTTCAATGAATTGTTTCGCGGACGCTTCCGATTTGAAGGCCACAACACCATACGCCATCGGCGTCTTAAACATCGGATCGTATGCATAGAACGCATCTTCATACCGAATCCAATTTCCGCTGTTGTGGTCTCTAACAAATTCGGCCCCGACTGTTTCAGTTCCGTTTTGCTTTTTCCATTTGTTCATGCAGCCGATATCGTCAAACTTTAGCGACTGCCCGTCCAAAGTAATCAGCTGCGTCGCATACGGATCGTCCTTCACCGACATGTTACAGATTGAGCACTTATCCACCGCTTCATTAATGGCCTGCGCCTCATACTTCTTGGCTTCACAAGCACTTAGCATCAACAGTACTAAACATGCCAGCACCCAGACTTGCAGCATTCTTTTATAACGAATCATCCTTCTCTTCTCCTCGCGATTAAAATAGTAGCAGCAGCCAAAATAAGCAGCAATCCCCCTACGATCCCGGGTACGGCGGACGTTTTCCCCTCCATGATGACGTTACTCGAAGGTGCAGGATTCATAAGCGGTGAAGCATCGGATGTCCATGTATTGCGTTCCGATTGGTACAAGCCTTCCAAAAACACCATCCCGGGCGACTGGAAAAGAAGCTGGAACCCGGGGCGAGCCTTCGACAAGCTAAGAAAAAAAGGATTCATCGCAAAAGCAATATTGCTTTTTCCATCGCCATCGGCGTCAATTCCCTGAAACGAATCCCAGTAGTTACCGTTGACGGCATTTCCGACGCTGTTCTTCGCTTCCGCCGGAACCACATTTCCGATAAAATTGTTTTCTGTAAAATGGTTCTGTTTGGCATCAAGCAGCTGCAGCCCGATAAAATTTCCAATGACATCGTTGCCTTTAATCACGTTATCGGCGGATTGTTCAACATACAGACCAACCCGGTTGCCTTCGACCCGATTGTTTTGAACAACGCTGCGATGTGCATCAAACAGTAAAATTCCTTGGGAGTTAACGTTTTCACTCTGCTTCTCAAACGTATTGCCAATCAGCTCGACATTCTGAACAGCCATTACCATTGCGCCAGTAATATTTAAAACCCCGATGTTTTGACGAATGCTCGTCCCTTTCGTATACATGCAATGTACGCCGTAGCGTAATCCCTCGAAATAATTGCTTTCAATCCGATTTTCGTCGCTGTTCTCCAAGTAAATCCCGTCATGCATCCCGGAAATTCGATTTCCTGCAAGGCGGTTGCCATGGGATTCGTATAGATCGATTCCATTCCCTTTGTCGGACAGCTTCACGGAGTCCCCGGTGCCGCCCGCCCATACGACGGTTGAATGTAGAATTTCGCTGCGATCGGCCTCGATCATCTTGATCCCGTAGGCCCCCGTTTGAATCTGCAGCCGTTCCAGACGTACGCCGTCCGCTTGAACCAGCACTGTCGGTTCTTTTTTCAAGGCTTCGTCGCGAATGTTCAGCCCTTCGATCGAAACGCCATTAGCGCTGATATGAACGGCCGGAGCTTCGCTGGAGTTTACAAGAACAACCTCTGTCCCTTCCGCGACCTTCAAATGCAGTGTTTTGCTAATGGCAATCGGCCCTTCATAATGACCGGCCTCTAGCAGCAGCGTATCATTCTCTTTCGCTGCGTCAATCCGCGCTTGCAGGGACATCGACATCGGTTTAGCGCTGTCAGCGGTAACTGGCAATGGCATAAACGCCAACCCTAGCACAGTCGTCAAGAGAATCAGAGCATTCCATGCAGATGAGCCCTTCATTGTACTTCTACTTTCTTCATCTTGGTAATGTGGTTGACATCATCATAGAGGTGAAGAAACACCTCGTACGTACCCGGCGCTTCAAATTGGAAGGATCCCGTAAAAGCACTTCCTTCCGTCCGCTTTGCGTAAAATTGCTTCGAAGTATCGGCGGAGCGTATTTCGAAGGTCAAGCTAGCGGAATCCGGCATCTTACTTCCTGAGAAGGTCGCCAAAAACTCGGTTTCAGCGCCTGCTGTCGGCGGTGTCGGCTTCGTCGTCAACGTCACTTCTAGATTCGAAGGGTCGATGGTCGCCGGCGAATCACCTCCGGAACATGCGGATAACCCCAAAACGAAGATGGAAAGCACAAGTATTGATATTCCTTTTTTCATATTCAACACGTTTTCACCTACTTTACACTTCCTGTTACGTCCATTGTAGCAAGCGCAGCCCTATCGTCCATGACTCGAAAGAGCTATTCAATATGAAGAAAGAATGGACATTTCTTGAACTTGAAAAATGACCATTCGTTAAGATAGCAGGTGAACGAAAACATAAAAAAACCACCTCTAACGTATAGGTTAAAGGCGGTTTTATCCTCAGTTTTATCCTCGTTTTTACTGGTCGCTCATCAAAAACCGTTTTGCTGTTCCCGTTTCCGTTTCGATAACTTCGTATAAATGAACGGTGAATGGATAACTGAAATGATCCGTTGTTATGTTATTGGCTTCCAAAACCTGCTTGCCGCTGATCAGCTTTTTCGGACCGGTCAACGTTGCATCCTGCGTGCCGACGATTCGACCTGCGTTATCAACGACTTCAAAGCGAAGCTTGGAGAAATTGCTGTCCACGACGACGTTTTCAAGCTGCTTTACATCCATATCCACGCCGAATTTATATTGATACATTCCATTATTATATAGATAAGACACTTGTACCCCATTCACCTTGATTTCAAACGGATACAAGGAAAAGCTTTGTCTCTCCTGCTCTTCCTCTTGCTTCACCGATACCGCGGCAACAGTTGTTGTATACGGTGCAGCGGACAACTGGTCAAGCAGCTTCATCGTATAATGGTCCTCTTCCTCAGTTTGAGGCAGCGTGTAGGAGTAACTCACCACATAGCTTAATCCTGGATTCATTGTCGCCACTGTATTCATTTGGCGCGAGCCTCGGTATGCTACACCTTGGTCGTTTGAAATTTCCGTTCCAAAAATAGGCATAGCAACCGGCGAATCGCTGTTGTTTTTCAGCTTAAACTTTGCTACTGCTGTTTTATGTCCCTCTTCTGGATTCTCATGAAGATGGAATTCCATGAGAGAAACCTCGGTTTGTACATCAATCACTTTAGACAGTGCATCAATGGCAATCGGTTCCCCATAGGAATAATTCGTTACATGCGATGATGTTGGCTTTGTAGTCGGTAGAGCTAAGGTTAGTTTACCTGTAGATAAGACAGCAGTGCCCTCTTTACCCGCAAATGTATCTGTAGATACAAGGAGAAGTTCAGATAAGGATACCCCCTGCTCCAAAGGAATGACAAAATGTAGGTAGCTTTTTTCGCCCGCTTCCAACGCCGTCACATCGGTTTCCGATGATTGTCCCGCATACATTTTTTCTCCTGCCACCCCATCGATGCGGAAGGTTGGAACCGACTCGCGGCCCGTGCCCGGATTTTCCGCCAACAGCTTAACGACGGCCGCTTTTCCACTGCTCGTATTTTGAATCGTAGCTTCCAACGGTGTATACATTAGCCCGGAATTGATACCAGGGATCGTAAACGATTGCCCCCAAACGAGCTGCTGCGGTTTCGATGGCGCCGTTTCCCCTACCCCATACCACACGTCGCCAGCGGGAAGCGTCAGTAGGTTTCTTTCCGTTTTCGGATAGGTGTACAAGTCTACGTTAACGAAGCTAATTTGCGCAAGCTCGCCAATGTTTTTTACTTCAACCGAAACGGCGTACACCAATTCGGCGACTTCCTGCGGCTCCAGAGCCGCTTTATTAACAGCGCTCGGCTTTAAGGTATAAGTGAGGCCGCCTTTTGTCAGGACGCGAAGCTCATGCTCGGGAACTCTTACCGTAGCATTTCCGCCGTTATATAGGCGAACAGTAACCGATAGCTGAGTACCCGTCTTTGTTGGTACGACCGATGCATTCTTAACTGCAACGCGTATCTGATCACTCAAACCATAGTTTATGACCTGGGGGATGGTATTCGTCTCCGGGAGAGCTGCTGAAGCCGACATGGCACCGGGCAAAATAAGTGCACTGATAAGTAGAGCAGCCGCTCCGGTTTTCAAGGTTGGATATTTCATCGGTTTTACCTCCATTGATGATTGTAGTTATCATCTCTATATTCCGGATAATTAGTTGCCAGCAGGAGCTGGAGCGGACTCAGACGTCACTGTATCTTCGACCGGCTGTCCATCCTTAAGTGAATTTTGCCCCACCACAACTAGGTTTTCGCCTTCCTGCAAGCCTTCGATAACCTCTTGATACTCGCCGTTTTGTCGTCCAAGGGCTATGAAGCGTTTTCGATATTGGCTTCCTTCCTGAACGAAGACAAACGTATCGGACTCCTCCCGAATGATGCTTAAGATCGGTATGGCTACAACGTTCTCCTCGTTTTCCGTTGTCAGCTGTACCATATACCTTTTCCCTGGCTGAATCCGCAGGTCCGTGTTGGAAACTTCTAATTCCAAGGTATACGTCTTTGAATTGGCACTCATAATCGGCGCCAAATAACTGACCTTGGCGGTCTCTTTCCGTTCCGGCAAATCCGGGTCGTAATAAACAAGCTCCTGTTTGCTTTGGACCAGCTTGTACTGCGATTCGCTAAGAGCGGTTTTGATTTTGATTGGATCGATCAGCTGCACCTTGCCAACAGAACCCGCAGATGCAGAGACGTTCTGTCCAGGTACGATTTCATAATCGGTCAATATTCCGTCACCCGGAGCTTTTACATGGAAATAGTTTAGGTTTCGTTTCGCATCCTCTAAGGACAATGTCGCCGACTCTACTTGAATTTGTGCTGCTGCAACGGAGTCCGTTTTTTCGAAGGCAGACCATTGCTGTTTTGCAGAGTCCAGACTCATGATCGCATCATCCAACGCTTGCTTTTGTTGATCCACTTGATGCTGGGTCGCAAGTCCGCTGTCAAACTCGTTACGAATCTTGTTATACGCCTCAAGAGCGTTGTTGTACGCCGTTTCTGCACGTTTCACGCTATTTTCCAGGTTTAAACGTGAGCTCACCGCATTATCCCGCGTCTGCTGAAGCGTTTGCTGCGCATTCCGCAGCGCCAGCTCACTCTTTCGCAGTGCGGATTCCGCATCGGTGCTGTCTATGATAAAGAGAACCTCATCTTTCTTGACGAACTCCCCTTTTTGCTTCAACACCTGCTGCACTTCTCCGTTGACTTTCACTGCAATATCCAGCTTCGTACCTGCAACGACTTCTGCAACCTGTTCGATCGGAGCGCTAATGGTATGCCTCTGTACCGGCTCCGTTTGGATTTCCCTTGGTTTAAGTTGAACAGAGGCTGTATTGCTTCCGCTAAGAGAACAGCCTGACATCAAACATATGACAAGCAAAGCCAATGCTATGCGAGGGGCCCATCGTCTCCCTTTTTTTACGTGTGTACGGTAATCCATCTCCATTTTCTAGCCTCCTATATGCCCTTCGTTATACATCGAGGACGTTTGCCGTCTTCGCAGTTGCCGCACGTTTCTTGTTCTTCAGCTTAAGCTTGGCGTTTTCAATCAGCTCATAAACAATAGGAACGACGAGTAACGTCAAGATCGTTGAGGACAAAAGTCCGCCAATGACAACAATTCCTAAGCCTTTCCCAATCAATAAACCTTCGCCCGCCATCCCTAGTGCCAATGGAATTAACGCCATAATCGTCGCACCGGCCGTCATGATGATCGGACGCAGACGCACTTTGCCTGCTTCAACCAAGGATTCGCGTATTGCACAGCCTTCTTCGCGAAGCTGCTGCACCCGATCGATAAGAACGATCGCATTCGTAACCACGATGCCGATCAGCATCAAAAATCCGACCATCGAGGTTGCCGTCAGCACTTCGCCTGTCAAAAACAAACCAAGCAGCCCGCCGATCACGGCTAACGGAAGTGAAAAGAGAATCGCAAAAGGCGCCGATGCATTTCCGAACGAAAGAACCATAATCAGATATACAAGGAATACGGCTACCCCCATCGCCACGAATAACGAGGAGAAGCTTTCGTTAATATCCTCGGAAACGCCGCCTGCTTCTGGAGCGACTCCTTCTGGCAGCTTGAGGTCCTTCAGTGCTGCAGCAACATACATACTGACGCCATTTTTGTCTTTTGCGTTAATCTTTGCGGTGACATTCACCAACTGTTCCTGATTCTCACGCTGTAAGGAAGCGGCACCTTTTACCTCTTGAATTTTGGCGAGCTCTTTTAGCAAAATGATGGAGCCGTCGGCGCTTTGCAATGGGATATTGCCAAGCTTCTCCAGCGTATTTTTATCTGTTTTATCCATCGATACCGTTGTTGTGTACAAGATGCCGTCCAGCTTCAAATCACCCAGCTTTTGCTCCTGCAGCCAGACTGCCGCCGTATTCCGCACGGTTGAAGGATTCAGACCGTATGCTCTTGCCTTGGCCTGATCGACAACGATTTCGATTTCCGTCTTCGCGTCACTTAGACTGTCCTCGATTTCCGACAGCTCTGGGAATTCGCGAAGCTTTTCCTTAACCATAGCGGCAGCCTTTTCAAGCTGAATCTGGTTCTCACCCTTGAGTGCATAGGAGAAATCCGCTGTTGTTCCAAAGCTAGCCTCCATGGACCTCGCCTCTACCTCTGAGCCTGGGGGCAGCTCTGAAAGGATAAAGGTTTGCATTTGTTCCTTTACTTGAAGCGGGTTGACATTATCGTTAACTTCCACAAATAGTTGCGATGCATATGGCGCTCGTTCCTCATCGTCTCCGTTAAACCCTACTAAAGCTTCTACAAATGAAAACACTGGTGCGCCTTTTGAATCCTTTTCATTCATTAAAATGGTTTCGATTTCCTTTGTTTTCGCGTCTGTTGCTTCGAATGAGGTTTCATAAGGCATTTTAAGTTGAAAATACATCGTCCTCGAATCTTTAGGGCTCGGCACCAACGAGACAGACATGGACGGGACCGTTACAATGATGGTTCCTACGAATAACACCAAGGACATACCCAGCGTTAACATCCGATGGTGCAGACTCCATCCCAGAATCTTCTCATAGGCGGAAGTCCACTTATTCGGCTTTGTCTCATCGTGATGTCCTTTTCCAGGCTTGGCTCGAAGAACCATGATTTTTGCCAGCATTGGAATAACCGTAATGGCGACAAGAAGCGAAGCCATAAGAGAAATCGCAATGGTAATAGCAAATGGGCGCATAAAGGCTCCGATAAAGCCGCTTACCATAGCTAACGGTACGAACACGCCTGCCGTTGCCAAGGTAGATGAGGTGATCGCCGATGAAACCTGCTTAGTAGCCAAAGCAATGACAGATTCGTCACGCTTATGAGCTTTCTCCAATTCCGAATAAATGTTTTCTATTACAACGATCGAATCGTCTACGACGCGCCCGACCGCCATAAATATGCCGCCGAGCGACATCACGTTTAGTGTAATACCTAGCTGAGACATCAGAAGCAAGGTGATCAAGATCGAAAGTGGAAGCGACACTAGAACGATCAGTGTCATCCTCACATTCCGGAGAAATAACAAGATCATAACGGCTGCGAGCAGAACGCCAACCAATCCTTCACGTACCAACCCATGAATGGAATGCTTGATCTCCACAGAGCTGTCATATGTATTTTTAAATGCGACGCCAGGCAATGTCGTTTCCCATTCATGCAGCTTCTTTTCAATTGCGGCTGAAAATTCGACTGCATTACCGCTAGGTGCTTTATAAAGAATCAAACCGATGGCCGGCTTCCCATCGAGTCGCCCGATAAAATCGGATTCTGCATTCGACTTGATGTTTGCAACTTGACCTATTGTCACGATATTTCCTGTAGACGTCGGGATTTCAACCTGCTCCAATTCATACAGGCTTCCGATGCTGCCGGTGACTCGGGTCATCTTATTGTTCCCGCTAATTTCCACGCTGCCGATCGGGCTTTTGGTTGCAGCCGCACTGATGGCACTGCTCACTTGTGAAGGCGAAAGGCCGTAAAATTCTAGGGCGCTTGCATCCAATTCAATGTCGAGCGTCGTCTCGCGGGCCCCGATGATATCCATGTGGTCAATACCTTTAATACCTTCTATCCCCGGCTTAATCGTATCCTCGAAATGCTTGTCAAGCTCGGTCTGACTCATGCCCTCCTTGGCGTAAACCACCAAGTAATTGGTTGGAGTCGAGGAGGCGCCAAACGTCGAGGCCTTCGGAGTTCCAGCCGTCTGCGGCAGTGTAACCTCACCCAACAGATCTTGAACGTCCTGTTTTTTCTTATCCACATCTACGTTCTCTTTAAACATCAGGATAATCATTGAGAAATTATCACTGGAAGTCGATGACATGGAGTCCAAATCTTCAATATTGGCCAGCTTCTCCTCCAGTGGCTTCGTTACCTGATCGAGCACATCTTGCGGCGCCCCCGTATAAGTCGTTGTCACGGCAACAACCGGGAACGACACTTCCGGCATGTTCTCGACTTTGAGCTGCGTCGTGGCATAGAACCCGCCGATAAATAACATAATCATGATAATAAACAGCGCTGACACGTTTTTCATAGAAAACTTAGTGATTTTCTCCATCCCCGCACTCCCCTCAACCCTTCTATCTTTAGTGATGAATTCATCATAAAGGGAAAATAAAACAAAAAAATCGTACAAAGGGGAAGCTCCCTTATGTACGATTGGGCAAACGTTGCTGTAATTTTTTAATTGTCTCTAAGGTGGACAAGCCCGCGTTCTACTGCGATCGCTACGGCCTGGGACCGGGAATCAACGCCGAGCTTGTTATAGATATGGGTTAAGTGGGCCTTTACGGTCCGCTCCGATATGCCCATGTCAAAAGCAATTTCCTTGCTCCGAAAGCCATGTGCGATGGCTTGCAGAACAACTTGTTCCTTTTCAGACAATACCGTGTTGTAGGGGTGTTTCGGTTGGTCTTCCGTAACGCGTTCATGCTTTTCGCGGAACACCTTCTCCATGATCTCCGGTTGAAGTAATGTGTCGCCTCGGACAGCTGAATCGAGCGTTTGAAAGAGATGTTCCCGTCCTGTATCTTTCAGCAGATATCCCTTCGCTCCTAATTGCAGGCCGCGAATCATGAGGTCGTCTTCATTATACGTAGTCAGGATCACAATGGGGATGCTGATCGCCTTCTCTTTTAACTCCCTGATCGTTTCCAGCCCACCTTTTCGAGGCATGTTAAGATCCATGAGAATGACATCAGGTGCAAGCTCCACTGCAAGTCGCAGCGCTTCCTCACCGTCTTTCGCTTCCCCGACGACAGCATATTGATCGCTCGTTTCGATAATTAACTTTAAGCCTTCCCTTACGACAAAGTGATCGTCGACAATAAGAACTTTATGCTTCATACCAAATCCTCTTTCCGTATAGGCAGTTCAACTCGTACAGTGGTACCGTTCCGCCCGCTTTCCAGCATCAGCTTGCCGCCGAGGATTCGGCAGCGTTCTTTAATGCCAATGATCCCATAGTGACCCGTTAACGATTCGACTGAATGGATATCAAATCCTTTTCCGTCATCGATAATTTCAATGATTAATTCACTCTCTCTCTTCTTAACAACGATCCTTACTTGCTCCGCTTCCGCATGTTTAGCGATATTGGTCAAACACTCGCGGATGATATGCCGTCCGTGCTCGATAAATAATTTGGGTACATCTCCTACTATAGAAAAATCCGTATTGATGCTGATGCCCGTTGCTTGCCTAAATCGATTAATTTCATTGTTTAATGCATCAGCCAAGTCGATGGATGCTGAGGATAAGGAGCGCAAATCATCAATCGCTTCTCTAGCCTCCGCCAAAGTTTGTCTTACTCGAATACCGGATTGTTTTACGATTTCCTGTGCCCGTTTCTCGTTTCCCTTGGTTAAATGAGCATCGATGGCTTCTAACTGCATGACCAAGCCTGCCAAACCTTGAGCTAATGTATCATGTAAATCCCTGGCCATTCGTTGTCGTTCATTCGCCACCGTTAATTCCTCAACCTTCCGATGCGCTTGCTCCAGTTCGTTTAGAAAAACCTGCATGCGCAGTCTTGCATCAAATTGTCGAAGGGTCAGGTTAGCAGCCATTACCGTGATTAACGTCATTAAAATAAATGTAGGTAATATGTACAGCGTTGACTTCAGCCCGCCGGTTATACTCGTGTATGTGCAAAACATCATTACATAATAGCTAACAACCACTCCAAACTTCCAGCTTCTGCGGTACATACTGAATCCCTGCGCAATTAGAATAGGATATAACGTAATGAGAATAATCGAATGTGCTACGGGTGCGAAGTACGCAGACAAGTAGATGACAATACCTTGAAACCCAAAGTAGAGTGGCGGACTCCTAGAGGTGATTGCTCCGACGTGCCAATGAAGTATATAGTGAAGCAAATACATTACGATAAAAAGTATGCTTTGGACCAGCTCTCCGCCAACTGTGTATTCCACCATTAAGGTTCCAATAAATGCCAAGGACATCCACAGCGCAATGAGTTTTCTAGCCTCAACGAGAACATGGGCTGAATCGATATGCGATAGAGTAATCTCATCCCTTTTATCCATGCTGCTTCTCCTTACGTTTATGTCATTCTATCATTATAGCAGGCATTTCTCTCTCAAACCTCACATAATTCAAACAGCCTTAGTCCTTAGGATACAGGACTAAAGCTGTTTGAACACTTGCTTACTGGCAAACTGCTATTGCTGATTTCCCATCATAGATCGCAATCCGGAAATGTAACTGGACAGTGCCTCGTCAACTTCTGATTGAGATAAGCTTCCATTCGCCGAAAAGCGGACCAGCTCACGATTCACTGCACTGGTCAACCTAAAGATCAGGTCACCCTTATCCAGCCCGACAGCTTCGGGGAGCGATTGGCCTTGTGCCAAGCTTTGAAGCAATTCTTTCTTGGACTGATCTGCAAGCACCGCGCTATCTGCGAGGACTTGATCCAGACGCTCTTGTACGTAAGCTTTTGCATCCACTACAGGAATATAGCCTGAAGTTGAAATCGCATTCGCAATCAAACCATGTGCCATCGCCTTCGTCGGCTCCAAAGCTTGCGGAGACAGATTGCCATATTTGATTTGACTCTCAATATATTGATCGGCATTTGATTGCAGTGCACCTAACAGCACCTCTTTGTCTTCGCCTGTCGCCTGAAGAAGTGTCTCTCCCGATTCAAACGCACTCCTTACTTCATCTACTGATAAATCACTATCGCCAAATAATAGACTTTGTTCAATCACCCCTCGGATGCTTGCTTGAGCAATAGAGGTATTCGCGGGCGCCGTACCCGAAGCTTCATGTTCGGTCGAAACCACACTCGATCGAAGAGCACCAGCCAACTGCTCGACCGCTTCCTTCTTTAACTCCTCGGCTAAGGACGTACTAATATACCCGCCGGACCAAGCCTCTTCAAGATCTTGTTCAGCCTTGTCTACAAGTCTCTTTACGATTTCTCCCTCGGACATTCCAGCAACGGATACTGGGCTATCGCCACGAACAAGAGCATCATATGCGTCATCGAAATCGTCGTCTGACATGATGGCTACATCATGATTAATTAAATTCACTCGATTGTCCACGATTTGTTTACCATATCGTTTCATCCAGTCCGTTGCTTCAGGCTCATATCCAGGGGTTCTTAAAATGTTTGAAATTTCTTCAGTGCCTGTATGCTTAAACTGTTCGGCTTCTTCCCGCGTGATTTTCCCTGCCGCAGCATTTTCTTTAAGGTCTCTCTGAAGGAGTTCGGAAAGGTAATCGGAAAGTGTAATATCTTCGTACAGTGGGGTACGATCACCGTCATCATCGTTGTCGTATTGCGCGTTTTCACCGGTATTCGGCGTAGCCGCATCCATTAACGTTTGACCTTCTCTAAGCGCGCGGCGGACCTCTATGGAGGCCTTCTCACCCCATACAGCTGCATCGTACACAATGTTCGCAATCCGCCGATTTACGATTTCCTGTCCGTCTGTCTTCACGGTAACAGCGTCAACTGCAGCATTCCACGAGGTGGAAATCCCTTTATCGAGTATAGAAGTAGCGATTTGAAGAGCCTCGTTAGCTTGCTTACGAGTAATGTTTCCATGGATTGCTTCTAATTCCAGCCCTAATCTTAATTCTTTGTGCAGCTTCTCTCGCAACGTTCCGGCATTAACCCCGGTAGCCCCTGCGAGTGAATGACCGGCTTCTACCAGTTCAAGAACATCTTCAATTTCCTTATCCGATTCAGCAGCCGCGCTATAAACCAATGGCAGAATATGCTTCTGCGCAAGTAAGGAAGTATAATCAAGTTCCGCAGCAGCAGCCGGCTCCAGCCCTTGATCTGATGTAGAGACAACGACGTCAGATGCCGCAGAGACAGGTAAAGCGAACCCGCTCGACGATGCAATGATCATCGCACCAGTAAGTACGACAAACCCTTTTCGAAATGGTATGGCTTCTAATTTTTTCTTCTTCATACGAATCTCCAACCTCCACATGATTTACAAATTACATCCCTCGTTTCATATCGTAATCCGATTTTGCATAAAAAAAATCGTACAAAAGGGCAGCCCCCTTATGTACGATTGGGAATTGATGGTTAACTCACAGCTTACTTCTCTTCCTCTGAAAGCAGCGACAACAACTGATTTGGAATCGGCAGCTTCACATTTCCGCCAAACAAAGCTGAATCCAGTCCTTGATTAGAGGATTGATCGGTTTTAATCTGGCTGATTTCAGAATGAAGCCGCTCCATCTTCTCATCCAGCTCATTGGCCGAATCCGCAGCTTCCTTTAACTCATTTAAAAATCGTTGCGGTACCGTTCCGTTAAATTTGTAAAATATCTTGTGTTCAAGGCTCGCCCAAAAATCCATTGCGATCGTACGGATTTGCACCTCTACATATACGGATTCCTGACGGTCGGACATAAATACGGGAACCTTGACAAGCAGGTGCAAACTTTTATATCCATTCGGTTTTGGATTTTTTATATAGTCCTTTATGGATACAACCTGAAGATCGTTCTGGTTTTGCAGCATGCGGCTGATGTAGTAAATATCCGAGACGAAAGAGCACGTGATTCGAATGCCGGCAATGTCCTTAATGTGTTCCCGAATTTCCTCTAGGGAGCCAACGCCCCCTTTACGATAAAGCTTTTTCATAATGCTTTCCGGAGTTTTAATGCGGGACTTCGTATGTTCAATTGGATTATAATCGTGCAGAAACTGAAACTCTTCTTGCAAAATGTCGATTTTGGTTTCCACTTCTTGCAGCGCGAATTTATACATCATCATAAAACGCGTAAGCGAGTTGCGGATCCGCTTCAATTGTTCGAGTTGGTTCATGCTCATCGGTTCATCCTTACAAGTTTTTGAGACTTATCTTACCACATACGATGCTTGAAAAAAATAATTGTTTACGTAAATGAAATTCCCCATGATTGGTTTGCAAAAAAACCTTATTTGTCCTTCTCTGTCTGTTTACTTTGACTAACTGTCGCTTGCTTACACATTATTCTACGAATGATGCTGACAAATAACCTTGTAATGAGCTATTTGATACCGGTAATTGAACCGCAGTTGTACCAGCATAGAAGTTACCGCCGGATTCCCCCCTGCTGAATAACATGTGTCAGCTCATGCCCCAAAAGCTCCTGTCCCTCACGACTGCCCGGATTATATTCGCCGTCTCCGAAAAAAATATCACTGCCCGTTGTAAAAGCTTTTGCCCCAATCGATTGACTTAACTGGTCCGCCCGTTCACCCGTATGAATATTCACAGAGCTAAAGTCTGTTTGGAAAGCGTCCTCCATTTTTTGCTGAATCTCAGTGTCCAGTTTACTTCCAGCACCCTTTAAAGTCTGGATTTCCTGTTCAATTGCAGAACCGGCCTCGAAGCCGTCTCCCATCCCTTTCATTTGGACTTCTTCGTCTTCCAATCCATCCATACGTTGAATGCTTTCGATCGCCGGCTTCATCTGCAGCTCCTCTTCCTCGGGCTCCTCCATTCGTTGTACCGGATGTTCGCTGGTGCTTGGTTGGGGCGTAGATAAATGCTCCACAACGGCTTTCCCCATTTGGTCGGCCTCCTGCTCAAACGCATCTCCAGCTGGTCGAACCACCATCTTGGCTTGAAGTGTAATAGAAGGATGGCCGTTGCTTCCGGCAAACGCTTGCGATAACCAATTTCCAACCGCATGGTTGCCAAGGGTACGCTGCAGCTGCAAGGGATCGTTTTCAAGTGCGCTTGGATTCTTTGCTTTACTGACTTGGGGTTGTTGTAAAACGGGAGTTTGCCTTTTTCGCTGGTAAGATTCAAACATGGCCATCGAAATCTCTCCTTTTTCGTGAATGCTTATGTTTAGGAAACAAACAACGTACCGTTCCATTCCGTGGACGTACCCGACTGGAAGTATTGATCACACACATAAAAATAGAGCTGTGCCGCTTTGTCCTGTCGATTTTGCTTAATAACCGACAAAAATGCTTCTCTTGCGTCAAAAAATCGACCCCGCTGATACAGCATGACGGCCTTCTCAAATTGCATTTTTGTAGCTTCCTTTAAACTCCGGATGGTTTCCGGGTCTCCCTGATACACATCGTAGAGCTGGAGCGGCTCAAGCAGGCCTTCTGACCAAATCATGCCAAGGCTGCGATATTGAAAAGCAGCTGGATGGGTTAACGATTGGATCACACTTTCCGTGATAAGAATGCAGGCTCCAAGCGGTGCAGATAACCTTTCAAGCGTAGCGGACAGGTTCACGTGTTCGGAAATAATATTATTTTCAAGCCGTTGTTCTTCACCAATGATTCCAAGACGCAGTGGCCCTTTATGCAGCCCAATTCCTAAATCAACCGGCTCATATCCTGAGTTACCACGATGCTGATTGTAGCTGCTTAACTCCCTTCGGATCTCAATGCAAGCTGTAAGGGCGCCATCCCCCTGTTCGGGAAATAAAGCCAAAAAACCGGGACCGAGGTAGTTGTTTACGATTCCTTGATGCTCGCGAACATAAGGTCCGAATCGTTTTAAGAAGGAGTTAACAAAATTAAAATTTTGCTCCGGCGATAATTGTTTGGATAAAAGGTAAAAATTACGAATATTGCAAACCATCGTACACATCGTGTCCTCGACCTGATCACCCAGCTGTACATCGAGAATCGTTTTCTTGCCCAGCAGCTGTAATACCTGTTGCGGGACGAAACGATAATAAGCTTGGCTCAGCTTTTCCAATTTGTTGATATTATCTCGAATTTCTCCCGCCATAAAATTAATGCTGTCGCCGAGCTCCGAAACCTCATCCCTCGTACGAATGGTTACGATGGCGTCCCAATTCCCTTTAGCAATTTCAGCTACGCTATTCCGCAGCTTGGTGATAGAGGAGAGCAATATGTAGGTCATAATGATAAATAAAACCGTAATACCAATCGAAAAAACGATGATCGTAATTGTAAATTGGTTAAGCACATCACGGCGGTGGTCTACAATTTCTTCCATGTTCCGGCTAGCCTCGAAGATCCCGACAATCTTTCCGGAGCTGCTCATAATTGGAGCAATGGCATACTTCCATTCGCCCGTTCCGTCATTCCAATTTCCTGATTCAACGACACCCTTCGCAATGACATTCAAATTTTCAGGAGTTAAGGGAAACGGATAAAACATATGCGCCTCGTCATTGTCTTCTAGAATTCGATAGAGGCTCCCATTCTCCACTTTATAAATCGCCTTGTAAAAGCCCTCACTTTCCGTGCTGCCCGGTAAATGAAAGATTGAGTCGATCCGATTTCTAATCAACCTGTACGTCTCTTTTTCATAATCTGCCGGGGATTGAATGCGATTCAGCAGTTCACCGTCAATAAGATTAGCTCCATTACTCGCCAGCAGCTTCAGCTCATGAACGGCTTCTTCTTCCATTTTCAATACGAAATTATTATAGATAAAGGCGGATAGTAAAATCATGGAACCGGCAATAATCGGCACGCTGACGGTAATTTGCTTCACCATAAGAGGAATCCGGCGATTCATGATGTTAATATATAGCAGCTTTAAGGCATAAAGGTAAAGTAAGACCCCCAAAGCAGCAGCAGCCCAAACGAGCCAAATGTGCCGCTTCTCATCGGAAGAATAATTCACATGAACAATGGCCGGTTCAAGCTGCCCGTTCGGCAGTCTTTGTACAAGCTGACTGCTCTCTGCGATCCATAGTTCACCGGCTGGGGCGGCACTTAACTCGATTTGATCAAAAAGCAGGCTCACACCGGACTGCTTCGCCTTCTCTAAGTTGACGAGCTCTTCGATTACATAGGGCTGCTTTGGATCAAGCCTGTTAATCGAATGCAAATGATAATCGACAAATATCGGTCGACCATGCGGGTCGACGTACAAGCTCTCCGGAAAATTCCGCAATGTCCTCCCCGTTCCGGTCATAGGGTACACAAGTGTGGAATTTCCATCCGATTCAGCACGGTACATCTCCCCGCTGCGCGTCGTATAATAAATGTGACCCGGTGTTACTCCGCTTACGTCCGCCAATACCTGATTCGCTGGCAGCGTGATACTGTAAACCGGAACAGGCTCGGTGGAATTTGCTGAAATACGATAAAGTGAGAACTGATGCTGCTCTTCTAGAAAAAAGTGAATGGTTCCCCCCGCTGCCGTCGGAGCCTTCAACCCTCCGACCCGGTATCGTTTCTTCATCGGATCGTCGTAGCTTTGATGGAATAACACTTTATCGAAGCTGCCATCTGAATGATATTTTACCAGCTGCTCCCCTCGAACCTCGATATCGTACATATCCAATAACGTTCTGACCACATAAAGACTGCCATCGTCGTCAACCGCCAATTCATTGAACTGATACCTCTCTTCCTCTTCCATCTCTATGGTGTATAAAAGAGTCCCGTCGGAGCTTATTTTGCTGATCGTTTTCCTGCTATTTTCGATAATGTAAAGGTTTTGCTGCTCATCGGCCGCTGCTTTCGTTACATTTTGAAAAGTTCGCTCCTGCTTGAACGGATGTTTACCAAGCAATTCTTTATGCTGTACCGCATAATAACCGGCAGCGGAGGCTAATAACAAGACAAATACTAAAAGAACCGCCGATCTTTTCACGTTTCGAACCGCCTCCTGAGAAGCATGATTTCAAGCATATGGATATTAAAATGATAAGACTCTGTTCTTGTGTTTTGATTACCAAATCTTCCTATTTTATAGTACATGAATGTACGAAAAGACGCACTGTATTTTATATAAAAATATCATTATTAACCATAGAAGGAAGGTATTGTCGCTACCTTTGTTTTTTAGTACTATGATAATGATTGAGGACATCAAAGAAACAATACATTCTTGGAAATGAGGTACCTATGGCAAATCTCGTATGTGGTGGAGCGATGCTTCAATGCTCCTTCGGAGCAGCTCCAAGCTCATTGATGGTTCTGCCCGTCAATCGTGTCACGACATCCATGCCGATCGCCACAATCATGGATCATAAACCAATGATGAATATTTTACCGTTCGGAATGTGCAACTCGATTTCAAATCCTACGGTAGCCGCTGCCACAGCCGCCAAATTGGGAGTCATGACGCCGATGCCTTGCATACCGGTAACCGCAGCGCCATGGGCACCAGGCTCCCCTACCGTCCTCATTGCCAATATGCCGGCGTTGAATCATACTTCAAAATGCTTATGCAGCTGGGGCGGTGTCATTCAAATCGTTCAGCCAGGGCAGCTAACCATTCAGGTACCATAGATTCATTAGCGAGGATGTGACGTAATACCATGCGTAATGAACCTGCCAAAATGCTGGAAAGCGTAGTAAAGCCGATGCTGAGTCCGCTGATCGCCAAAGTTTCAAAAGCGATTCAAGACATCAAGAAGCTCCCTTCTATCCTTCTGAAAAACGCTCAAGCAGCGATTCAAGCCCTTATCCAAACCAAAGAGACCTCGCTTAACAGCTATGTATCGATCGGTTCCTATTTCGTTTCCAAACGTCTCCTGATCGGGTTACTCCTTCTGCTCGCACTTCTTCTTTTCTTCATTTTGTGGCCTCCGGCTCCAGTCATGCGTTATTTTGGAATATTGCCCACCTTACGCTTCGAAACGCTGCAAGCTTCGTCGTTTACCGGAAAAGCCAAGGTAATCGATAGCAGCGAACAACTTCGATATGTCGGAGAGCTAGACGCCGGCAGCTATTCCGGCAGCGGTAAGCTGTACAGCCCGAAGGGATTTTTGCTTTATGAAGGTGAGTTTGAAAAAGGTCTTAAGCAAGGTAAAGGCGTATTATACGACGATAATGGAGTTCTCCTCTATAAAGGCCATTTTTCAGACGATCTGTACAACGGTGCTGGGACCGTGTATACGCAGGGAAAACAGATCCGTTATACTGGCGAGTTTGCACTGGATGAGTTTAGCGGCCCAGGTAAGCTGTATCATGACAACGGGTCGTTAATGTATGATGGTTTATTTCAAAATAGCCACTATCAGGGCGCTGGCACCTTATTCTCCTCATCCGGAAATGTCATCTATGAAGGCAACTGGTCCGCCGGTAAATACCACGGAGCCGGGAAGCTTTATGATATATCCGGCAAATTGCTCTATGAAGGTGAATTTATTCAAGGTCTATACTCTGGTGAAGGGTTAGAGTATGATTCTAATGGCCTCGTTACATACAAAGGGAATTTTTTCGAAGGCACTTATCATGGCGAAGGTGTCTTGAATCGGCATAATGCTGGAATGCACCTCAAGGGCTCATTCCAATACGGGACCTTGAACGGACAAGGTACAGCCTATGGCGATAATGGCACTCTCCTTTATGAAGGAAGCTTTGCTAACAGCATGTATGACGGTTTCGGTACTTTGTACGATACGGACGGAATACCGTTATTGAAATCGTATTTCTCCGCAGGAAAGCCGCGACTGGAAGCCTGGATCGGCCTCTCCAAGCCAAAAGCGGAATCGCTTCTGGGAAAACCGAGTGAACAAATCGAATACGGTTTTCCCAATGACGCACCTTCGACACCGACTTCCATAAACATCAGCACCGAATCAGCCAATGAAGCTAATCGAAGTCATGATGGCCTTGTGGCCGAAGCCGCTGCAGTCCCCAGCACCGTATTGGATGTCGGTCTCAAGCCGGAAGGAGAAAACCCCGTCCATTCCGGTGAAAAAGCACTGGCAAAACAGCAATTAACGTACCCGGAGTTACAAATGTCCCTTATTGTAGAACCTTCGGCTACCCATCCTAAGGAAGCTGTAATTACATCAATCCGCATCTGGGGCAGCAAGCCTCTAGCGTATCTTCTGCAGGAGCTGGAACCTTTAGCGGAGGGTGCCAAAGACCTGGATAGCGGTTATATAGTTATAGAAGATCGGCTTCCTACTGGCAATGGAATCTTTCACAGCACCTATGTTAAAGACTTAGAATACCTCTACCATTTGACATTCGCATCCGACAATCGCACTTTACAATTATTGGAGGTTAATTCAACCAACGCAGCAGATTAAATAATACCTACGAGCTCTGCCCAAACGGGCAGAGCTTTGTTTAAATCTCATCCGACCCGCTTGCTGCCTCCGAAAGCATCGCTAGAGCCTCCTCTAGAGCTTCCTTCGTGGCCTGTCCCTGATCGGTTCGGCACGCCCACCAGCGAATACGTACCTTCGTCGCTTCCGTTGCCTGCAGCAAGCGGATCCCGATGCGGAAGGTTCCTTTCAACGGGTAGACGATACTCCCGATCTTAAGTTCCGGTAGATCTGTTTCGTATTCCGTTCCTTTAAACACATCGGCTTCTCCAAAATACATCCTTTCACGAGTATCCAGCATATCAGAAAGGGCATCTTCCCCCGATTCCTCCAACGCCGTAAAAACCCATACACTGCCTTCCCCTAAGCCGTGCTCGATCTCCGTGGAGATAAAACTGCGTGTGGTCTTGCCAAATGGCACAGGAAAGCTGGGGAATGGTGTAATCGGAATCTCTATAGAACCAGATTTCATCATTTCCGGGATATTCTTAATTTCTACCGGGAGCGCTCGAGTCGCGGGCCTCAACTCTGTATCATCCGTTGGTTTATGTCTTAAACTAATTTCAGAAAACCCGGTAACCGATTCTTCTTGGGGTGCCTGCAGCTTCGATTGCTTCATAATATTCCGATGAGCCGCAGCACGCTCCAGCTGATACAAAACGGATGCATTGTACACATACTCTCCGAACGGAACCTGCTCTACTTTGTCGATAATATAAGTCGGGCCCATTTGCAGGAGGCTGATCTTGGCCAAGTTAATATAGGGGTCAGACGTCGAATCTAAAGAGGAGTCGAGTGACCGGCTCAAGTAATCTTTCATCCACCGCTCTTCGACGGAGCCTTCCATAATCTCAATAGCGCCCGTCTCCGCAGGTCCGAGAGTCACATTTCTATCGCCGATCGACATTGAGAAGGTGCCCTCCCGAACCCGAATCGTCGCTTTGGCGGCTTCAACTTTTATTGCCCGGGCCTGAATGATTAGCTCATACTCCGTTTCCTGTCCTTCCCGCGGCTCATCGAATGTTGCTGCCGGGCCATTCAGCAATTCCACGCCCTCCACTGCCGGCTCAAATTGAAACCTGATTTTTCCAGCCCGCAGCGTCTTTTCTATACGGATCACGATCTCAAATACTTGACCCGGATTTACATATTTCGGGGTTACTTGCAGCACTCGCACCCCGTTCTCTTGGTACAGAACGACGGTTTGTTCCATTAAAGATGCCATAGGAAGGGATTCAGTCACAGGCGCTTCTTCACGAATGAATAACCGGTACGATTCCAGCGTGCGATTGTACTCGCTGATCTCATCGACACGTACCGTGGCATTGGCGACGGAATGCACCGGCTCCTTACCTTTTTCATCGTAAGCGAGGCAAAGATATACATTTTTTGCATACTCATTATTCGTAAACCCTTCCATCATGGAAAGCTTGTACATCACTGGCGAAGGCACGATAATTTCTCGGCCTAACGCATCCATAGCGGCCCCCATCTCGACCGATATATTTTTATCGTCAACGGCAATGACCTGAAGTCCAGTAATGACGCCAACGCCGTGAAGAAGCCGGTTCATCATTCGACGCTTATTATTAAAATAATTTTGCTCCGATTCGAAATCGCGGACAGTCAACAACTTGCCATAAAAATACCGATTACGTTCAAACGGATAATAACGTGTTTTTTTCATGAGGAGCCCCTTCCTTTCGCGTCCTATCCCTTATTCCAGTTCCGAATCGAGGCCCAATCGGGTGTGCCGATCGATTCGCTTGTCCATATCTACATCAATCAAAACGGTGTTGTATGGGATTGAAGAGTGGTCGTCCAGCGTTAGCAGCGTTGGCTCCGACAAATACGTGTTGATGCCGAGATACGTATGCATGTCAGCGTACATCCAGGGCTGAAGTTCAATGAATCTGCCTTCTGTATAAGCAGGCTTCTGATCGTCAATGATGCGCTCGATCATCAGTCTTTGTTGGCTGTTTTGGATGGTTGCCGGAGGAAGCAGCACGCAGAAGGTATAGGGATTATCGCCATACAGCTCACGAAACAATCGGCTGTATGCGCCAGATTCCTGAAAACGTTGAATCTGAAAAAATTCAATAATAAGGGGCTCTACACCCGTATATAACTGCAGCATTTGCTGTAACCCGGAGCGTGTTCCCCGCTGTTTATACAGCATTGGAGCTTGCTTGATCAATTGGCGCAGCTTTCTTTCTTCCCAGGCGTAGTCCTTCGGTACCGCGAGCCAGCTGCCAAGCCAACGTAAATATTCACCGGATACGATATCCGGATCAAAATAACTGCTGATCTTGTCGATTTGCTCCTCCATCTCGTCAAAGTAGGTACTGAAAATTGCTAGAAACCGCTCTAAAAACGAGTTCTCATTTTCCTGGTAAAGAGAAGGCAAGTAAGAGATAAGCGATGACTTGGGGAAATAGAGACGTAGCTTGCGGATTACGGGCGACCCAGACCCTTGTTCTGTGCCGATCATATGAATTTTGAACCATAAATAACGTCCTTTCATATGGCTTAGGAGGGCGTCCTTGGCGTTTACGATGGGCATCGACCACAAGGACTCGGTTGCCTGAAGCTTCTCGGTCATTGAAAGGTCCGGCGACTTCAAAAATGAGGTGTATTCAGTCAACTGTCCGTGGATCCAGCCGATTCTCTCATCTGAAGCAAAAAAGGAAATCTGAATTTGTGTTTCTTCCGGTATATCCGCTTCCAGCCACACTTTATGCCACTCCATCTCCGCTTGAACGGAGTCCAGCTCCTCTGAAAAATAAACAGCTTCCGGTGAACCCGATTCGCTCCAAAGACCCGTTCGTGACTGAAGCTCCAGCATACGGATGATTCCCTCATCCCGGTTAAGTACAATCATGCGATCCCGGACATCATGAATCAGTTTATCAGCGCGGCCGCATGAACCGAGTAGTCTGCGAAGAAACTCTCCATTCCCATCGTATTGCATAATATACTGATCTTCCGCCCCTGCAGCCCCTCCCCCTCCCCCTTCTCCTACAAACAGATGATCGTTTGAATCCAGGGTAAGACCGGCACAACCGCGGGCAGAGAACACGGAAAACATGATGCGCAGTGTACCATCCGCGAGAAACCGAAGAATCAGTCCCCGGGTTGCGTCCAGTACGGAAACCCCTCCGTCTGAAGCTGCTGCAATATAATAACGCCAGCTCAGCTTGTAGATCGGTGTGACTGTATCGACACTCAAAAGTTCATGCTCGAAAACTTGCGTCACTTCTCCTGCGCTCCACTTCAGCACCGCTAATCTTCCGCCTTCCGGCACCGCGGTGCGAGCCGTTGGGGAAGCCATAATAGCCAAAGGCACAACGGCATATAGACATTGTTTCTTGTCGACGGTAATGGCTAAAGGGAACAGTGCCGTCTGATTCCATTCGGACGCCGACCACAAAAGCTGGCCGTTGGCTGTTGATACGGCGGCTACCCGACGTTCTTCTTCCGTCCAATCCGCAATATATAAAGCGTTTGATCCGGCGGCAATCATTGCTTCCGAAGAAAACAGCTGATGACCCGAACGAAATAAGGCTTCTTTATGTTGGCTGTTTGGATCGAAGCTCCATAGATTCCCCCCTTCGTCTAGTAAATAAAGTCTTCCGTCAACCCCCGCCGTCATATCAACAACCATTCCAATACCGTCCAGGTCCTCTAATAGAATCGTCTGGTACACTGCATATCTCTTTGTTTCGCGGATGGAAAGACCGTCATTTCTAAGCTGCATATTTGCTGCAAATCCCTGCTCCCAATCCGACTGCTTGTTGAGCGAAAAAAACTTCACACGATCAGCCAAACCACCTTCGCCTCCCTTAACGGTACCGCCGCTTACAAATCGTCCACACCAATGACTTCAATCTGGTGATCACCGGAATAAACCAAGCTGTACGGAGGGATATGGAGGTCTCCGCTGCTATCCTTGAAGGTTTCCTTTCCTTCATCATCCATCCATAGATCCTGTACATAAACGACCCCTTGTATTGCGCTAATTAATCCAAACAAATCTCCTTTATGAACCGAACGACCGAAAGGCCAGCCCCCTCGTAGACTCGTCGTGCCCATAGGGCGAAGGAGCCGCCGTATTGCTTGGACGATACCGGTCTGTATATGCTTAAACGCCGGTTCTACCACTACGACAGCGTGGACCGTAACTTTCACATATTCGGCCGGTATTACATGAACCTGTGTTGTGAGAAGTCGAAACCTTTCCAGATGCCTCCTAACCGTCTCCAGAAAGCCTTCCCCCGCCTTCGGATGCTCTTGTTCACTGTAAGGTACGACTACAACCGTCATATGAGCAGGAGATTTGACTCTGGGATCATCCACTTGCCCAGGCTTGTACAGGGGTAATGCCTTAACACGCGCAACCCTCATCCCGGGAGTTGACCTGGCAATGGCCTCGTAATCGGAGGCCGTTACGGCTCGATGTGGAAAATCCAGCTGTCTGCGAGCTCTTCGCTTCGCTTCCTGAAGCGATTCCGCATGCTTTCCACCTTCAGCCGGCGCCGTTTGGCAAACGGAGACGTCCTTTAGCAGCGGGTTGGAAGAATCCGCAAAACCTGTGATTGCTCCCTGCGTCACATTGCCTTCACCTCCGTCCGATCGGCGGAGTGATATCCATCGAATATTAAAACCGTCGTAGGCTTTGGGAGGAATCCAGCCCTTTTCATTGTTGCCGAAGCAAATGACACCCTCTTCAGCGCGGTAAACAAAGTGCCGGTCCGCCGACTCCGAGGTGTCCAGATCCGGAACGGGGATCCAGTCCTCCCACAATTCCGGTTGTCTGGCTGAAGATACCTGCAGCACCATGCTTTCGCGCTGAAAGCTGCGCTTCCCCGGAACTGCAAATACCTGTTCCGGCAGGCCGCTGCTTCTTCCGATCCACCGATCCCTTTCAAACTCCGTTTTATAAGTAATGATTCGAATCCGCGCCTTGCCTTCAGGGGGAATCCAGCCGTTTATACCATCGCCAAAGCAGACTGTGAGCATTCCTTTTGAATCGTCCCGGTACAGCTCGTAACAGGTCGAATCTGCATGACACACTGAAAGTGGATGTGTCATGCACCAGTCTTTCCAGCGACGTTGATCGTCTTGAACTTGTACGATGATCTCTCCGAATAAGGCCAAATAGGTATCTACATTTATCACGAGTCCGGGTTTTCCCGTGCTGTTAAAAGTATGTATCTCGCAAAACGTATCCTGCTGAGCGGCCATGACGGTGTTCAAGGCAAGCTTTTCCACCTTCGGAGGCAGTTCGTATCCCTCCTTCACAAGTTGGCAGCTAAGCCAATACCGTTTTTTATCGTCAGCTGGATAAAACGATAGAGCCTTCATCGGGGAGCACAGTCTAAACGTCAGTTCCCCGCTTTGAGATAAATGAACCTGTGTATCCTTTACAATATCAACCGGTTTCCAAATCTGTTCTGCTTCCTCCCCCGCCGCTGCAAATGTCCAAGCGGTTTTTGCCGTTGGAATCAGCTGTGCCGTTAGTTCTGAATCGTTAGAAACGGGAACAGGGTAGCGGTCAAACAACTGAACAGCAAGCGTAATCTCTGTCTGCGGCGGAAGAGGGCGACTTAGGCCAATGAACAGCCGGCTCCCCTTCTTAGCCTCGGCGCCAAACGCATAATATGCAAGATTGCTCTGGATTAACGCGCTGCTTTCTCCCACTGTACTTTCGGAACGAACGATCACTTTCTCCACAACTGCCGGGAGGACATGCACCGTTTCCAGCGTCTCGAACAGAAGACCATTCGCCGTTAATGGCGTTCCTTTCGGAATAATACGCTGCTGTTCACTCGTGAAGCTGATTTGTGCACGTGAAGATACAGCCTCTCTCGGCTCGACACCGAGCAGCTTCAAAAATTTCCGTTCATTCTTTTCCGTGACCTGGTTCAAATAGTATTGCTGCAGCTCGGTCATCCAGGACAGAAGCTCAAGCATCGTAATCCCAGGATCATGAGCATTCCCGTCCGTCCATTCCGGCTGCAGCTTGGGAATGTGCTTTTTAGCCTCCTGCAGGATCGATTCAAAGCTTCGGTCATCTAAATTTGGGATAGGCAGTATAACGATCACCTCCTAGCTTTTTTGTCATTCCGCTGGAACGGTTTGTGCTGAAATATTGTGTACTCCGCTTATGACAATCCCGTGCGGCACAGAAGACAAGCGGTTGCCATCCAGCTCTTGCCGCCGACCTTTTTCCCATTTGTAAACGGTCATGTAAACCTGTTCTATATATTGGATCGAAGGTATGGATTTTAATAAGCCGTAGAAAATGGAGGCGTGAATATGCTGGCCGATGCTCCAGCCGTTTCCATCGAAATAACCTGTCGTGGGATGCAAAAACCGGGACAACCTTTCAACAGCCATCTGCTCCGTTGGCAGGACGGATTCCAAATCCTGCACCACGATAAGAGCTGTCACACTGATCTCAAGGAGGACCGGTTCTACTACCCGGATATACTCAGTAGAGGCAACTAATCCGGATGCCCGTTCGATCACAAATTCCTCCAAACGCTTCATAAAAGCAGCCGTTCCCGGCTGTCCATTCTTTGGTAGAACGACAAGCGTAAGACAGCCAATTTCCCGCTCCATTCGAGCATTGACATTCGGCAAGCATTTCACTTTGGCAACGCTCGGATCAGCTTCCCGGGCAAGCCACTCGAAATCCTCAGCAGTTACCGCCCGGTTGCTATGTTTCAAGCGGTGCGGTCCTCGCTGAATGGCGGATTCGAACGTTTCATGGTTGCTGCCGCCAGAGGCGGCTTCCCCGTTAATCACGGATCCAACAAAAGCAATCGAGTTTTGCAGTCGGGTGATTTTCCCTGCTCCAACATTGCCCTTATCGCCCATGGTAACCTTATAACTCACTCTAACCTGCTCCGAGCCTTGCTTCGGCAGAGACATACCATTTCTCCCATCGCCAAACCGAAGCTGCCCAGCAGTACGGTCTATGACGTAGTGCCGGTCTCCCGATTCCGAATCAGCCAGGTTACGCACAGGACTCCACCGTACCCAAGCTCGTAACCTATTCCCCTCGCTGTCCCGTGTAATTTGCACAGGTGGAAAACCCTCATGCTCCATTCGGGCTGCTTCCTCCTCGGAAAGCTCAGTCTCGTTTACCCAAACCTCCTCGCTTACGATATGGTTCCGTGCAAGCTGATAGGAATACGGTGACCGATTTCCTCGAAGCTCCGGATTTTCGTTCTCGATCGATTCTTGTTGAACCACTTGTACGGTATTAAGATAGAAACCATTAACGAGAGGAGCTTTCGATTGAACGTTATCGTAGGTTTTATCCCGATTAACAGCCCTGATCCAGTATCCTTCCACACCAAAATGCTGTGCTTTTCTGAAGTCCGCCGGTCCGGCAAATGTCAGCAGGCCGCTTTGATGAAGACCCGCTGTCCCGTCGTAAAGCTTCAGCTTGGACCATTCGGGACGGCCCCCTTGAGACAAGTCGCTGCGCATATATTCCCACTCTACGAAAGCGGGATGGAGAGCTTCCTCTTGATATCGGGGAGCTGATACATAAATGGAAATGGGGCCTTTCAACGGCGGCTGGTCAAAGGCGAGATACAAAGCCGGCTGCGGGCAATCAAGAGGCACAAATGGAACAAACGGCTTTCCTTTCCGAATGTTCATCGAACAATCAGACATATGAAGGTTATTGATCGTCACACATGACTCGGCGGGAAAGGCGCGCTGTCCGTATTGATAAGACACCGATACCCCGGATATCCAGGGTGACAGGTACATCGAGTTTGGCGCATAAGCGTTATCGAGCTTAATGATTCGCGAGCGAATCCACAAGCTGCGGATCCCATTTACAAAAACGGGCTCCATGTCCTGCGGACAGTGAAAAGTGAGCACCCGATTTCCCGGAGAGCCCTCCAGCATCTCTGTAAACAGCAGCTCGGCACCCGGCTCCGTATGTAAACGAATCCAAGCGGAACCATTCCAATATTCCCAGATCACTTGAGTGATCGTCACGAGGGGCGGTTCCGCCTTCTGGAATTGGGACTTCTTCATAATCAGCTTCCATTCCACGGCCTGCTCAGCTTCGGGCTGAAACCGATTGCCAACCGCGGACAGTGTAAATTCGAGCTGGATGCGTGCATCCTTCTTACTAAACGCTTCTTGACAGCTAATATAGAACATCCCATACAATGCAAAATAATCGCCGAAAGGATAAAAGCCCTCTGCATCTACGTGCAAATCGTTATGAAACATCAAATCCGGCCTTAGTCCGCCCCGGCTGAAAGGATCGTTATAATCGGTTTTCATTTCAACAAAATCAATCGCAAACCCTCGCTCCCATAAGGGCAAGGATATTCCCTGCGTTATGAAGTACTCTGGTTGGCGCCGCTTTATTTTGCATTGAATCCAACGATTAACGATCCCGTTTATCATGCTCTCTATAATTTCTCCTGCATGATGTTTATACAGAATAACGCGGCGGCCATTACTTTCCACGCGGTCAAAAGAGTGCCAGCCCAGAGGGGCGGAGTAACACCACTCCGTGATCTGCGGATTCGCAAGCTGCTTGGCCAGCTCCTCGGCTTCCTGCGGATCGGCCGAATGCCCGAGCTCCACTTCTATCCTCGCGGTATCAGATAGTGTCAACAAGTAAGAATGACCAAGAAGAAGCGTATGCTCTTGAAGATTTTCCTCTTCGTTATAATGAAAAACAGGGGTAGCCGCCCGTTGATCATGCCCTCTGTTTTTGAATAATGCGCTGTTTAGCTGAATAATGGAGTCCCTGGATTTACTCGTAACAAAACCTGTTGTCAACGATGCTGGAGTCAGCAGTACGGTATGGACCGTTTCAAAAGGAACCGGGCCTTCGTCTTCCGCAGCGATGACTTGAGTTCCCGCAGGGACGAGCACGGGTTCAGGGGTGCCCTCATTAAGTCTGAAGGTCACGTAAGCTGAAGCCGGTTGAGCCGGCAGCAAGGTAAGGTCTAATAGGTTCAAAAAAGCAATTTGGTTTTTGGCCGGGACGCGGTTGAGACGAGCAATGTTTTCCTGGAACATGTCGGCAAACAATAGAAATAAAGCCGATCCGGGGTCCGGAGTATCTGGTGTGAATCGCCACTCCGGAGTGTAGTATGGCGCTAATTCCTTCATTTGCTTGATTAAGTCGGTAAGATCACGCGAATCGATGTTCGGAGGGTTCATCTACGGGCCCGCCCCCTTTCTCTGCATCTTAACGATACCTTTTACGAGATCTTTTTATCTTAGGAGCCATCCTGCAAGAAATACGGATACACCAGATTATGTATACCATTGGTGGACCGAATGCTGTAACGGATGTGGATATCCACAAGGCCCGATTCCATGGAACGAGGGACGACCTTTACTTCAACTGCTTCCACCCGTTGCTCCCATTTACGAATGACGCCCTGTACACTCGTTTCCAATAGGCGGGTCGACCCGGCATCCACTTTTCCAAACACAAATTCCCTAAGGCCGCTGCCGAAGCTGGGCCGCATAACACGCTCCCCCTTGTTGGTACCCAGAATGATTCGGATGGACTCCGCGATATCATTCTCGTATTCCGACATGCGGATTTTACCGGTCGCTGGATCTACCTGTACAGGGAATTTCCAGCCTCTTCCTAATAATTCATCCGCCATGGAAAGCTCTCCCTTCTAACCACGTTCTGGCCGTACTCAGTTCATTTTCACCATACTTCCTTGGATCGTAATGATCCCGTCTGACTTTAAATCCAGTGACGCCCCCGCCTTTAAAGACAACGCCGCCGTTGCTTCGATTTGAACGCGGCTCGATTTGATCGTTACCTCTTGCTGGCTCTCCATGGTGATTTCACCCGCCGTATTTAACGTAATCTTCGTTGAACTACTTTGAATGGAAACACAATTGACGGAAGCCCCTTCGATCGTAATCACATTATTGCCGCTATGATCGGAGATGCGGATCTTACTGTTTTGATCTGTAAATTCAATCTGTTGACCTTTTTTGGTTTTAACCTTGAAGCTTTCCTCACCGGCTTTATCATTGAAAACCAGCTCATTCCCTGAACGCGAAATGATTTTGCGCTCATCGTTTTTCTCTGCAGGAAGAGGCGGCTTATTTTTTTCATTCCAAAGCATACCAATTACAAAGGGCTGCCGAAGGTCTCCCAAATGAAAGGCGACTAGAACTTCATCGCCAACCTCGGGAATAAAGAGACAGCCGATCCCATTTCCGGACATTAATGTCGCAATCCGCACCCAATCCGTTTCTGTCGTCGTCTCCTGGAGCGGGAGCTTCAGCTTTACACGCCCCAGCTTATCCGGATCATTATTGTCGGATACGACACCAACGAGTACCCCATGAATGGATTGAGTAAAAGGATCTGCTGCAGCGAAGGAGATTTCAGGACGAATCATCATATTGCATTTCCTCCGATCTGAAAGCGGGTGATATAACCGTCGTCAGACCATTGATGGGTCGCACCGGTCACATAATAGGGCTGGTCAAAAGTTTGTCCTAGTCCGCTTAATTCGATATAACGTCCCGCCCTGATCTCTGGCAGGCCAACGGACTCACCCACTCCGTGTAAAAGCTTCATCGCACGCCTGTTTAAGTATGCGTCTGCCATACTTTGAGCCTCTTCCATCGTTGCTGTGTTCGTATAAATATACTCGGTGTATGTTCCACTCTCTGCACTAAGCAGGTCTTTTCCCGTTTTCGAGTTCGTGCCCAGCTTCTTGATCACTCCCGACTTGCCCTCGATCAGCTCCTGCTTCTTGTCATCCCAGCTCCGAACGCTAACGTCGGTAATTTGTTCCGCTAAATTGGCATCCATATACAAACTCTTAAGCGTCTGGCCATATTCTAACGTTATTACCGGCGACATTTGTGTGAATGGCTTACGAAAGTATAAGTGCTTACCAACGATAAAAAAATCGTAGTTTACCGTCTTGGCCAAATACTGGAGGTACATGAAGTCGTTAATCCGATTTTGCGAAACGGTTGGATAGTTCGTCGTTGTTGCGTCCACATGAGGGGTAGCACCGTGGCTTCTCGCAATTTCCTCAACAATCTCGCTGTATTTTTTGTTATTCCATGTACGTGATTTGCTGCCCTTAAGCATTAAATAGGTTAAATCCATTCCCCTTACCGTCAGGGCCGGTGTCTCACTCTCCGCAAATTCAGTAACGACCGAAGTTATGTAACCCGAAAATATCGGCGTAAGTTTACTGCCGTAGCCAAATTGAAGCTCAATCGATGCTCCCAGTGTGAATACGTTAAGCCAACGAAACTGCTTCGTTTGCAGATCGAATGCATTGGCAACACGAAAAGTGAACGTATCGGCGACCGGTTCAATCGTCGTCTCCACTTCAATATGCGAGATACCGATACCTTGAGGCAGGGCGGTCCCCGCAATCTTCACTTCCAAAGCGGGAGCCATAAAATCAGCGTATTTTTGTTTTAATTGGTCCAAGGTGTATTGAGACGTGTCAAGCTCCAGCTTCGCCATCGCTAATCCGCTCCCGGCACAGTGATTTTCCGCCCCGTTTCCATTCTTCGCGGGTTATTAATGTTATTGGCGTCGGCAATCTCTCTCCAGCGCCCCGGATCTCCATATTCTTGATCGGCAATCATCCACAGCTCTTCCTGCTGCTTTCGAATGCGCTGTTTTACCTGAGCCATCCTCGCTGGAGGAAGTTCCTTCATTAATTCCTCCGGATCCTTCCAAGACCTGAAGCTCACCTTCAGCTTGGCGCGAACCGGAATGCCCGAATCAAGGAACATTATAAAATTTTGTGTCACTTTCTCGATAACGCCCTGGAAGTCTAGGGAGCCCCATACAAAACGGCAAACCGGAGGACGTCGTAAGGTTGAATCCTTGTCCATTAAAGCGACGATTTGATTCGTGTAGTCACGCACATCGCTCTGTTCTTCGTACGTGTCGAAAAACAGCTCCACCGAAAGCGTCGTTCCATTGCCATATGCATATTGTCCGATGGGCATCGATAAGCTTTGGATTTTCATCCAATTGTAGGTATTTCCGGAATCCAACGTATATTCGCTTGGATTGAACAATACTTCGATCGAATCATTGGAATCATTTGAATTTTTACCTCGATCGACTATAATCATCGCTTTCTGAAGTGGCATCGGAAAACCTGATCACTCCTTTCCGTCAGTGGGGTCAAATCCAAATTATCCTCGCCGCGCTGCCTACAGTCCTCTTCGCTGTCGTTCAAACGTTAGCTTTTTTTCAATTTCCTGATACACTTTCTCAGCAATTTTTCGGTAATTGATCTGGGGCATGCTCTTAACGGCATCTTCGAGCCAGCTTACCTTCAGCTGCAGGGCTGACGTCTCGTCAAACTCCGCTGGAGTGCTGTGCTCCGACGCTTCCGCTTGCTTCAGCCAGCGGAAGTCAACCGGTGAAGCGGTCCAAGCATCTGACTTCTGAGGTGCTGAAGCATCTCTATACCTGATGTTCGTCATGGGCAATCCCGTATGTTTGAAAATAGAACCATCTCTGAGCATATCCGATAGGATAACATTTCCTGATATGTTCGAAGATTGACGCTGCAGGACGCTTATTCGGTCAAGGCCCGCTTGACGGGGAGCCGCCCGAAGGACGGACTGCAGCTGCGGTAGTCCCATCCTATGCGATTGAGCTCGCGCTTGGTAAAAGCCACTCCCGTGTCCCATCCATTCATAATCTGCTGCTTTCTTTAAGAAAGAAGCTACCTTACGATCAACTACTGCCATGGAGCGCTTTCCTTGGAGTGGCAGATGGGTTTTCCAAAGTTGGATAGCTTGCAGACCCCTTTGATCAGGAAAGCGATGAATTGTCGTTTTCTTTTGCTTTTGGCTTTCCATGGGTTGATGTTTGTGCTTCTGAGAAAACTGAGAAATCTTCTCTTCCATTGTCAACGGACCTGCGTGTCTTTCCGACTCGTAGATTCGGCGAAAAACTGGATTCAGCAATCGATCGGTCGCCGAAAGCATACCTTTCATCAGTGAAGTTTGCCCGGAGGTAAGTAAGCGATTCAAGAAGTGGGCAGCTGATCGTTCATGAAGGCCGTATCCAACACGCTGCTGATCCTGCCGTGAATCCACCTCATGTCGGGAAGACAAAGCCGCCGGACGTAAAGCAGTTGAATCGTAAGGAAAAGCATGAATTAATAACGGCTTAAAGAAACCTGGGTAAGCGGAGTTGTAGCTGTTTGCTCCCAGGGAACGGAAAACGCCAATATCGGTGTTTGCGTTGCCTACATCGATCCACGGGGAAAGAAAACGTACTGCTTGTTGTTGTCCCTGTAGTTGAAACGATAATAAGAGGGTTTTCATATTCTCTAGGGTGTGGAAATCGGCCGTTCGATGGAAAGGCGCAAGCTGCCAATCCGTCTTCTCCAGTCGCATAAAACGCTGCATCATCAACCATGTTCCCGCTTTTGCTTGCTGCAGGGTATCCATCGGAAGCCCATAGATTGGTGTAAAGAAGGAGCCAACCGCCGGAGCCGCCTCTGTATTCCGACTTTTTTGCTGCCGCATAATCGCCTGACGCTGATGTTGGATATACCGCAACCTCGTTTCCCATTCCGGCCGAGGGTGCTCACGTACCCATGGAACGAACACAACGGAATTAAAGGAATGGGCAGACAAGCTTGCTCCCTGACTCTGGGTCTCGGTTCCCCTAAATGCAGTAAGTCCCTTTCGTTTAGACAGAAATGCAAAAGCCATGACGAGTCCCTGGCCCCTACCCACCGCAGGATAGGAAGGAAAGACGGAGGTCAGGTGACGAACCGGTAGTGTGAGCCCCTCTTTTTTATGCCAAGGAACCAACGCTTGTTCGCGGTGAATACCAACCTCCGCTTGATAAGCGCGCAACCATTCCATTGCTTCAGTTTGGCCCGGTTGATCAGGAGCATGAGCGTGATTCCTGTATGGCCCATGAACAGTGGTATTCCAAAATAGTCCATGAACGGTATTTCGATGAAATATAGATTGTGGTTTAAGTACAGACCAAGCGGACACCTTTGTCCATTGTTCAGACGGCCTGTACGTAAACCCAGTTTTCACTACCGGAAAACCCAGCTCAGCATTTCGAACATTTGCAACAACATTTATGAACCGAGAACTGTCTTCTCGGAGTAATAAATGGTTGACCACGTCCTTCCAGTACGCAAGTCGTGGCCGCTGTTTCTGTTTTGTCCGAATAGGAAAAATTTGATCGCCATGCAAGACATTCATCCGGTAGTACGTGCTGTCCTTCTGTCCTCCAATTAATCTGGAACTCCTCTCGTGCGATAACAGGTAAGGAAAAAATCGGAGCTGGACAACGTTAAACTGCGGTTCCATCCTTTGATCGGGCTTCTGATGTAGTTGAAGAACCTGAACATCAACCAGATCATCAACCAGCATCATAAGTGAGTTTAGCGTAGGCTTTAGAACAAGCGTTGTGGTGGCGACCAGCTTGTTTTTTGAAACAAAATTACTAGTTGAGACAAGCTCTTGCTCAGTGAGCGAATTCTTGATCGTATGCTCTCTTACCTTTCGCCGCATCATCATAGTAGTGAACGAGTCCAACTGCCCATATTGGACCTTCAACGGCTGCCATGTAGAATTGATGTGGGTCACAGCATTCGCACTACCCTTAGTCAATCGCTGCCGACGAAATGTTGCATAACCGTGAAGGTTGGTAGACTTTTGGTGTACCAGGCTCCTACGACCGATCCAAAAATCGCTATTTCTCTTAAGCCAAAGATAATTTTTATTAGAAATCAGGTTAACCTCTTCATCAGAGTTAATCGGCTTATTAGGCTTATCTTGATGCGTTTGTATCCGATTCTTGTGCTTCTCGTAGTACATGGAAGGATGGAGTACAAAACGGGAAATGGTTGGAAGCGGAAAAGAATCCCTGTCCCTCCTCACACCCTGCCAACTCTGCAGGTTCACATTCGAAAGAAGGAACTGCTCATTCGCAGCATAGGTATTGATCCTATTAATCCACTCGCTATTACGCCAGAAGTCGCTAACACGGAGATGATCCAAGTTCGTCCTCGGTCCTAACACCGCATCTGGCCAGTGGATATGCTTTACCGCTTGCTGCTGCAGATGTGAAAAAACTGAAGCCGTGTCCGTGTGAACCGTGCTTTCCCATAATGATCTTGTGTGGACGAACCTGTTCCTTGATGCTGTCATCATTGCTGACCGAGAGTCATGCAACAACTGTTTTGTGATGGAACTATCCACCATTCTCATGAACCCGCTATGCTCTAGGGAAGGTCGAACGTTTAGCAGGTACATATTGTGCTTCGAGATCAACAGGAACTGTAGTTGCAATTGGAGCTGCAGTTTCAGATAGAGAGAAGTGATCATCGCAGCTCCGTTGGTGACTCCGTTCCCTCTTTGATTAGGAACAGAGCTGCGAAAAATCAGCTCCGGCTGACGGAATGGGTCGCTTTGTGCCAAGCCATATTTGTCCGCTATGTGCTGTCCAAACCTACGAGACTGTGCAGCAGACCTTCCGAAGAGGTCGGCATTTCCAGCTATTCCTCGAACGTTTACTGATCTTATGGAAACGTTGGGGATTTGATGATATTTCTTTGCAATCATATTGCTACCATCCCCCTGTCACACACTATTTGCGGAATATCGTCTTCAATCCGTGATGTACAATCTCAATGGACTCGATTGCGATGCTGCCGCTGGTTGCTTGTAAATGAGGACCGACCCATTTAACAGGATACGCGTCAAAGAAGTTCCACCGGCAAACCTCTTCCCCAGCTTCACTGAACAAGATAATGGAACCGTTCGTCCTTTTGGATTTTCCAATAATGGAGCTCTCGTACCATTCCCATAGCTCTGGAGATTGACTTAAACCACGCTTCAATACAATTCGCGAAAACTTGGTTTGTTTTTGAAAGTAATGAAGATGGGTATTAACTCCACCCTCCCGGTACTCCATAACTTCCGTTTCCGCCTGCATTCCTGTAACTTCAGAGAATCCTCCGACAATAAGTCCCTTGATTTCGACTTGGAAGCGAAATGCACCAATGACGTTTCCCGTTTTAGTTCCGGTCACCGTTTTCACCTCTTGCTGAACACATCAAACGGATTTTCATTCGTTTCTTCTTCACTGCTGTTCAAATTTTTGTTAATCCGTGAAATTTCCTCGCACCATCTGCGCCGTTCTCTATGTTCCATTGACATGATTTCTTCATGAGGCCAATGAAAATAATACGCGATAAAGCCGGCTTCTTCGTAAATCTTGTCAACGGGATATCCGGTTATGCCTCCACCGGATCGTTCAAAAAAGACACGTTCACATCGAACTCATGGTCGCATTTGGGACATACAGTATGTACCTTAGGAACATCCACTTCGTTAATCGTCCGGTACAAATTTTGCAAATATGCAAGATCTGCTGTAAATAAACGCTCAATCACCCTTGTATCGATCGCGCGAACCTCTCCGAGCTTGGTGACGACTCTGGCCAATAAAATAATGCTCAAGTAGCCGGGATTTTGCTGCACGCGCTGATCGCGCATCGGCAAAATTTCATCCGCAGCAGTTGCAAGACGCATTACTCCTCTTTTATGCAGATTGCCGTTTTCGTCTACATATCCTCGCGGCAGCTCAAATTCATACTCCGTATTAAATGCCATGCTGTTAGCCTCCCTATGATCGGAAAGGAACATGAGCACGTCCTATCCATCAATATTGCGTTCCCTGTTCCGATCCGTATTTATGCGTTATTTTGTACGTACCATACCTTCATGTGCGAGCTCCATCAATTCGATCGCCACTTCGTTTCCCGTTCCATTAAAATTAGGTGCAGTGTATTTAACCGGCCAGGCTTCGATAACCTGCCAGGTCGCCTTATCATTGCCTTCCTCATCCATAGCGACAATTGTTACGGTTTTCCGGATAAACTTGCCTTTTAAAGAATCGTTCATCCAGTTATACATATCCATGGAGTCTGTTACGCCCCATTTCAAGGTTATATTGCTGTACTTAGATAAGCCGGGGAGTTTACGGGCCGTCGTCACTTGATTTCCTTCCCGGTATTCAATAACTGATACCGAAGCATCGTAACCGGACACCTCACTAAACCCAGCCTGCTGAATCCCTTCCACCTCAATCCGGAAGCGAAAATTACGGTATGGATCCTTTCGTTGACCAGACATACTAAGCCCCTCTCCCATTCGTCAAAATCGTTTCGGCGGACATCATTTCTACCTACGCAGCTTGTAACGATCCTGCCTATTCTTCTCTCGTCTTCTGCGTAATCCGGAAGATTACAAATTCGGCTGGTTTTACAGGAGCCACCCCAATTACGCAAATCAACCGTCCGTTATCAATATCATCCTGTGTCATCGTACTTCGCCCAATATTAATGTAGAATGCTTCGCCTGCGCTCGAACCGAAAAGCGCCCCGTCTCTCCATACCCGGGTAAGGAATGCATCGATCGTACGTTGAACGCGTGCCCAAAGCTGCTCATCGTTCGGTTCGAATACAACCCAGTTGGTTCCGTTTTTGATGGATTCCTCCAGGAAGATAAAGAGTCGTCGAACATTGACATATTTCCAAAGCGAGTTGGAAGAGGTTGTCCGGGCGCCCCACACTCGGATGCCTTGTCCGGCAAAGGAACGAATTAAATTCACACCCTTCGGGTTCAAAATATCCTGCTCGCCCTTGTTATACTGGCAGTCCAAGCCTACCGCTCCGCGAACTACCTCGTTCGCCGGCGCCTTCTGTACACCGCGGCTGTTGTCCGAGCGGGCATAAATACCGGCTACAGATCCAGATGGAGGAATATATATATTCCGTTTATCGAGTGGATCAAACACCTGCAGCCAAGGGTTGTACATCGCCGCATAACTGCTATCGAAAATATTGCGGTGCGTCAACACATCCGACACTTTGGTTTTGTCTCGCGGAATGTCTAGAATTGCAAACCGGCTGCCCAAATTTTCGCAATGTGCGACCAAGGACAGCTGTACGTTCGGGTCCGTTACGCCAGGGATCGCCATAATACTGACGACATCATTGTCGATGAAAGACTGAATTCCGGTTCTGCGTCCAGGCCCGCGATCCTGCCCCATATAGTCTGCAGCGGATAAATTCGCTAAAGACCCGTCACTGCCGCCCGACAGAGCGATTTGATACTGACCTTCCTCTTCTTTAGTGCCGGAAATGACCTCAAACGGCGGTATCGCTCCGGATACAGCGGCAGAGAGATCCTGGATGTTAACGATGTTGGAACGGGAAATTATTTTAGCAATATGATTGGACGCTGAGACGTTCAACGATACTTTTTCGTAGGTCTCCGCCTCATCTCCATAGATCACATACAAGGATACCTCGCAGGTGCGCAGCACCTTGGCTGGCAGCAAGCTGCTGTCGATAATCTCCTCTTCTCCCTCTAACTCTTCCGATAATTCAATGATATTGTCCTGTGAAGAAACGATCTTGCTGTACTGCTTTGTCCCGTTCAAATCAAAAGCAACGACATCTCCTACATGAAAGCCCGCGTTATTTTTTACGCGATATTTTTTATCTCCCACAATCTCGTAAATTTGCGTTCTCGCTTTACTCGAAGGAATGATTGTAACCCGGATTTGGTTCCCCCAGGCACCCGGATTTTTTGCTTGGATCGAGAGAACAGATGATCCATGAATTCCGTTCACCTCGATAGCGGCCGGCTTTGCGTCCGAAGGTGCAACACGCATAATGAAGCAGCGAGAGCCCCCGTTAAGGAAGAAATGCTCCACCCCATATGCTAAATAACGATATTCGCCGAATAAATTTTCCGACAAGTAACCGCCATAAAGTCGATTAAAATCGGCTACACTCGTAACCAGCTGTGGTATCCCTTCAATTTCACCTCTTTGCGCCAAACCAATGAATCCGGCTGTGCTAGTGCCTGCCCCCTCTAACGGCTGTGCACCGCTGTCAAATTCCTCGACATACACTCCAGGCGATAAATACTCGGCCATTGTTTCCCGGTCATGATGGGCTGATCCCTAGTTGGGTACATACTCCCCGCATCCTGATTCCGGTTCTCTCCTTTCCAATTGGGAGTTTTGTAATTTGGATGAACATATGGCGCCCGATGCTGGTCTTTACATGCAGCTAGATTGAACGGCCATGATTTCGCGTATTGTCGTGTTGTCAAAGTATTATGGTTAACGAAACGGTCTTACCTTCCTCCAGGACCACCTCCTTCAAAATTCTCTCATCCTGCTGATCTAGTTTTGTTGAATTTTCCACGAAGAGTTGCGTCCGGAACTGCTTTACACCAAGATTTGAAAAAGCAGCGACCGCTTCCCCGTTAGCATCCGTAATCGTCTTTACAACCGGGAGTAAGTATGAGCCTCTAGGATAAGCATGCTGTAATGGGTGACCAAGCTCGGCTCTTCTGCCCAGCTCGGATACCTTTTCAATCTGAATCTGTTCCTCGATTTTATTGGCAGAACGGCTGCGGAGCAGATAGCGGTCTGTCGGCCAAACGGTACCCGTAACAGCACCGAGAGTAAGCACGGTTGAACCGCTCTCCTGTATTTCTTGCGTGATACGTCCGCGTGCGCCATCTTCCTGAATGACCGTCAATTCTATGAAAGCATCAGCTACGGGTTGATTTCGTTGAGTCCTTACAGAAATTCGAAGGATGGAAAGCCCCATGGAAAATGGATACGATGGGAGTGGGAGGAGACCGATTTGAATCATCGAGGTAGAAGAAGATGTAGAATTGACTTGAATCTCTCTCTTTTCCGCGAAGTAATACGTAGAGGCAATATGAAGTGTGTAGAATCCTTCCGGTACATTGTCAAAAATAAAACAGCCATCAGACTTAACTGCCGGCTTAGCAGCAACACCCTCTAACCAAACCGTAATATCCTGAATGTAAACCTCTTCTCTTGTGATCGCTGAATACAAACAAACAATCAAGGATACGCGGGACTTTAGATGTGTAATCCGAAAAGAATCCAACTCGAATCCCCCTAACCTTGAATGCGAAAATCTCGTTCCAAGACTCTCTGTGTCGATTTCTTTCGGGTAGATTCGATAAAAATAGGCCCGACTGTGTAGCTCAGAGAAAGCCTATAGGGGGTATCTGCAAAATTCCACATTTGAATCAGCCGTTCGCCTGGTAGGTTGTCGAGCACGATTCGAACTTCCTCGTCTCTTTCCGCAAGCGTACCCGTGTTCATCGCACCCCTCAGAATGGAATGATCATAAAGCACCTGCATCGCACGCCCAAGGATTCGGTGCTCGTCAAGAGAGCGTGACTGCAGCTCGGCAGGCGATTGAACCGTGAGCAGATAGCTTAATTCCATCGCCATGGGCGGAAACTGCAGCTCCCCCGTTCCACGGGTGACCATTTGAGTTCGTCTGCTGTCACCGCTTTCACGGACCCCGTATAAGAACAACGATAGGTAAAGATCTCCTCTTTCGACAAGAGATGCTAACCCGATCTGCTCAGGCTGCGGAATAGGATGAGGTGTCATATGTTCCCGCAAGAGTTTGACCAGGGATGCCCCGACATCCGCAATAACCGTATAATCACCCATATTTCGACCTTCCGTTTATAGTGTTTCTATCCTGTTTTAGATTATTTTTCCTTGTCATCTATTATAAATCTTGTAAGTTCATATGACTATAACAATTTTTCATTATACCTTACATACAAGGACATATTTTCCATGCCTATTTCAAAAAAATAGAGGCACCATATAACGCACACCGCCCTTAAAATTCATCCCAGTCGCTGTTTTCGATAATTTTCCCCGTTTTTTGCAGTTCTTGTTTCACCGCTTGAATGATATGCCTCATGCCAATCGTCTCATTTTTAGAGGCTGCGAGAAAGGCGGCCGTAAGCGCTGCGTTCTTAATATTTCCACCTGCAATCTCGAATTTGCGCCCAAGATAGTGAAAGTCGACATCTTCAGAAACCGGCGCTTCAGTTGGGAACTGATTCCGCCATAAGCTTTCACGGAACACGGCATCTGGAAACGGATATTTAATAATGTAATTAATTCTGCGCAGAAACGCCTCATCTATATTTTGCAAAAGGTTGGTCGCCAGTATGGAAACCCCCTCGTATTCTTCCATTTTTTGAAGCAAGTAGGCCGTCTCAATGTTTGCATATTTATCTCTTGAATCTTTCACCTCAGATCGTTTTCCAAATAGGGCATCCGTTTCATCAAAAAATAATACGGCCTGACTTGATTCCGCCCCCAAAAAAATTTCATGCAGATTTTTTTCGGTTTCCCCTATATATTTGCTGATGACCTGAGAAAGATCGATTTTGTATAGCTCCAACTCCAATTCCTTGGCGACGACCTGCGCGGACATCGTTTTACCTGTGCCTGGAGGGCCTGCGAAAAGCATGCTAAGTCCCTTCCCGTAGGCCAGCTTACGGTCAAACCCCCAGCTCCCATAAACTTTTGCCCTGTACTTCATCTGGTTACAAGCGGTAAGAAGTTGATCCCGCTGTTCACGCGGCAGCACGAGATCGTCCCAGCTGTATCGGGGGGAAATCCGTGCTGCTTTCCGTTCCAGCTTGTGCTGGGTTTGGCTGTAGCACGCCTCTATCAACGCCTCACGGGTGATCCATCGTTCTTGACCTAAGGCTGGAACCTCACATTTCGTTGATTCCGATGCATGCTTCCATAACGTACGCTCTAACGCCATAAGCAGCGAACGACGGATTTGGCCCGGTGTAAAACGAAATTTCCCTCCCAGTACCATCCAGTCTATATCGGTTTGTACCATTAATTCCTCTGCAAATTTGTGCCATACATCCTCACGCTGACGATCATGGGGCACCGGAAGCTCGGCATCAAGCCAGATTCGCCCAGTCGCTTCGCCTTGAAGCCGAATTGCTCGATCCCCCATTAATACCAGAATCCCACTGAACTGATCCATAGCCTGAAAAAACAGCGAACGATACCTTGCCGATATACCGGTGTCTGTTTCTTCAGGACAAAGACATTCTAAACCGGTAAAGCCCAGCACTGCTTGATGCAGCATCGCCTCCCGAATTAATTCCTGCAGCAGCCGTATAAAGTCGGCGTCGGATGGAGCGAAGATGAGGAGAGATAAGTCCGCGATTAGCAGAGGCTTATTCAATGCCCTGCTGGCATGCCTGGCCTGCAGCTTTTTGCCTGCGCCCGCTTTTCCCCATAAATAAATGCCTGTTTGGCTGCAGGGTAAGAATTCTCCTTGCTCCGGCATGAATCGAGAGTCAGTCATCTTTCGAAGGTAAACCTGCAGCTTCTCCTGAACCTCTTGATGGACGAAGAGCGGCTGAAGCACTTCGTCAGGAGCATAGAGACGAGCTGCAGGCATTAGTCCATCATTGAAAGCACCGGGATTCACCAGAAACATAACGATACGTCGGTCCAGCTTTAAGGGCTGCGACAGCATCGAACGGCCGGCGGTCTCCTGTTCACACTGCGGCCAAAAAAAGCGCGCAAGCATCCCGGTAGGAGCAAAGGCCATGGCCGCCGACATACGCTCTTCCGCAGTACGGCATACAAGCTGAAGCACAAGACTTATCGTCGGCAGCTTCAAAGTCAAATCATCTTGAAGAAATCCGAAGATACGCTCGTATTTGCGATCAAGCTCCACCGCTGCCGTCACCATGACCATACGCTGCTCAATCGGACAAAGTCCGAAAATATCAGCTGCATGAAGCAGCGGTAAATAAACATGTCCCTTGCTGGCTGCAAGGCGCCCCTCTATTTTCGCATCGCTAAGCTTCAGGCGCTGAACGGTCGCTTCGAGCTGCTTCGAGTTTTCCGCTGCCGGCGCCATACCGCCAGAAAGCCGCCAAAACTCTTCCTCTGAAACGAACATGCCTCGATAGGAGTCGGTCTGCGGGTCCGGTGTCAATTCTTGACGCCGCAAATAAATAAGCTGCAGCTGAAGATCGAGTCGTTCCAGCTCGTCGGCATAATGCTCCCAGATATGGGAATAAGGACGACCCTCTTTGCTCTTAGCTGCAGCTAGTTCTATTTGATTTAACTCCCTCATGCGGTATGATCTCCTTTCAAGACTTCATCGCGTCGTCATCCTGGATATTTATGAGATTGAATTTTTTACGATATCTCTTCTTCTTCAGGATGTTCGTCTTGGTTAGCTCGGTTTCTACCCAATGTAAATACTTTAAAAATAATCTTGTATTTTCTTTATACAGCTCTTCAAGATCGTCCGTCCCTTTGTTTTGTAAATGGGTTTCAAATTTTGCATACCTCTTCTTTTTCGTTTCAGGCCAATGCTCTGAATATTTTATCCATAAAAATTTGAGACGCTGGTGGCCATAAACCCTTGTTTTCTTCGCGATTAACTTTTTCTTGTATATCTCTCTCATCTTCTTAGGCTTATCGCGCTTCCCTACGATTGCTTCTGTAACCTTTCTTTGATTATCAGCGAAGCTTTTGCCAGCTGATCCTGTGACCTCCTCGGTGAAGTTCTGGTATTGGCCGGGACTCATCGGCGGATCATTCATCTCTTCTGGTCCCAGCAGTTCAATGGCCATATTCATGGCTTCCTCAAAGTTGGATTCATCATGTTTTTTAAGCGCCTTTTTGTGACGCTTTTCCGCTTCCGCCGCAGATACCGTCCGGTCACTTGGTGTTCCGGATAACTGCTCTGTCACGTTGAATAAGCCTTCTTTATATTGACGCAATTCTAATGCTCTCTGAATCAATGTTTTAGATAAATTCAGCAACACATCAAATTCTCGGTCTTCTTCTACTTTAGAAGTATTAAAGGCATGAACTAATTCCCGGGCATGGACTGGATTTTTTGTACCATACTGATAATGGGTAACCTCTTGGAGAGCCGAATCTCGCCTGATTTTCATTTCGCTTTGGATAGTATCAGTCGCGTTTAGCAGTTGAACAGCCACATCGGAAGTAAGTTCATCCGTTTGATCCTCGATGTTTTTGCGAATCTCCTCAATCTGCTGCCAAGCCTGCATTTCGGGAGAGTTAGGCTTCGGTAAATATCGGGACAGTATTTGTTCAACGGTTTGATGTAAATGGGTACTAATGACGCCGTTACTGCCGATTTGATTTAAGAAACGGATAAACGGCATAATGATTTTGCGTTGATTGCGCAGCGTATCGTTATCGTCCAATATGAGTTCGAACAAGTTCGTTTTTGTTCGTGCGGTTGTATTCTGAATGTTCGAAAGACCTCTTATTTCACCTGCAGTATCCCATGCGCTGTGGTCTGTGCCAGCAGCATAGGAGGAAGGTGCGGAGATATTATACTTACGGGTCTCACGCGTGTTCGCCACTTCGATCCCTTTCTTATCAATCTGGTACCACAGAAAATCCAATTGACTTGGATATTCCAGACCGGATACGTCCTTGCTGTGAGTCACGTTAACCCGATAATAGATCCACCCCTTTGCGTCATTAACTAACCCTTTAATAGGCCGTTCTACTTCCGTTTGCATGTTGGCGTTCACTTCGTTTGGGATTGGCGTTAGGTTGCGGGAGTCGTTGCCCGGTCCGCCTACATGATGGTTTAACAGGTGTCCGGCAATGTATTTTTCCTTGTTTTGGGCAGCTTTTTGTAACTCTGCTGTACGCCGATGCCAAACGTAATTGCCGCCGTTGTTTTTACTTTTTGGCTCCTCGCCCATTTTGTGATCAGGACCTAACGGGTTCGCTTCCATAAACACCCCGTCCCCAACTGCATTCGTTGAACTAAAGACGACCCTTGTTTGGAACCGGGTTGCAGCTGAGTCGTCCCTGTCGTCAAGTTCACCATATTTGTTGTTGACTCGACTTGTTATTACTTTTCGTTTTTTCTTACTCGCCTTGTAATCGGACGGTGGAATCGGTTGTAAGGTGATCCCCCTACGATTCATTTTTTTGCCGTTTGGCCTATATTCCCAGTAATTAATCGTAATCTGTTTTGCATACGTAAGATTAGAACTGGAGGAGTCCTGCTCATATTCAACGGTACTATCGAATTGAATCCATGCCTTTCCTATATTAACTAAACGCATTAGCTTCTCATGGATATCCAATACTTGTGCCGCTTCCTTCCCTGGAAGAGCCACCAGGTGTTCCGCTTGCTTGCCGTCTCCCCCTAAGCTTACTGGCAGCAAAGTATTCAACTGATAGGGTTTACCGCCGGCTGCCTGCTTCAGCTTACGCTTATATTTTAATGATGCTTTTGCTGAGGGCTCCGTTCCTTCCGGACGATCCGGTCCAATCCGCCCCTCAACACCGAGACTTGCTGGGGCTGAAGCATGCGCTCCTTTACTCTGAATTGATGTTCTCCAGTGATCCGGTGCGGTATGGGATAGACCCTCGATGGAAGCTCCAAGCCCGAGAATCGTTTCTTGCGGCTGTAATTGATCATGATCATCGGGCTGTGCGCGATGAGGGGCCCATATAATTCCAGCCCCATTGGTTTGGAGATCATCCCAACGGGTTAGCGTGCGTTGAATGCTGGGGAGCCCGCCCGGTGCAGCGTTTTGACGCATCATCTGGCTAATTGCTCGATTTCCAAGCGTTCGCTGCAGGTCGAAAGCATGTCCAGAATCGAAAGGGTCGACGTATAAGGAAGCTGTAGTTCCCTTCGTTTCCGTTATTGGGGTTTGGATCTTTGAGCTTTCTTTACCCCGAGAGTGTTTTTTATTTACATATTCCATGGCATCCCCCAATGAAAGGAAGTGATTATTACTCATATTCTTCTAATTAAGGAATTTACCTCCCTATTTATAAAAAAAGCGACCCACATCATGTGAGCCGCCTGATCCTATGAGAAATAGGTCGGAATCGCCGTACTACTCTTATCTGGTATCTTAGATCCTTCCGCCAATTCAATAAAATGCTCCGCAACTTCCTCCGCAGCAAACCTTGTGATTTCTCTTGGCAGAAATGAAGTCGTACAGCACAATGACAGTATAAAGTCCGTGCCGTTCGTGCTAAAAGGATACCGCCTGAACCTGCGGTTGTTTTGCACCTCTCCATTGAAATGGCAGCAGATCTCCTCCCGAGAGAGCTGAAACTCAATTAGCTGAATCGGCAGTGACAACCCTCTCCCGTCCGCTTTGATAAAACTTTCTTTGAGCGTCCATAAGTCATACAGATACGAAAGCTGCTCCTTAGAACTAGTCAGCGTTTGCAAACAGGCCATTTCCTGCGGGGAACAAAAGCTTTCAGCAATCGAGAGGTCCAGCGGCTTTACTGCTTCAATATCAACCCCGGCGGCCCCCGAGCCCAATCCGACTACACAGGCTACCCATTCTCCGGAATGCGAAATGTTAAATTGAAACCGCTCGTCATTGACCAGCATCGGTTTTCCGTATTCATTTGCTCGAAACTTCAGCTTGTCATTGGCAATCTTCAAGCTCAGGATCGCATAGACTCTAACTGCAACTTCCCCTACCAACGATTGATAATAGCTTTGTTTGACTCTGTACCTGCGCAGCTTTTGCTGCTTTGACGGCGGCAAATAGGCAAACGCTTGATCCAAAATCGAGGCTTCCCCCGGCGTGTTTCGAAGTTGTATCAAGGATAAAACAGATTCCTGTTGCGACAGCGCCTTCATTGCCAAGCCCCCTAACTGCTGCGTTCCAAGCCAAGCATTCCTCCTTACCGTCACCCCAGTAAAGGGATGATTTGCGCTTCGATCCGCTTTGTGACCGCTTCATTAATCGCACCCGCTACTTGCTGCATTTGTTCATGAATGAAAAAATGCCCCCCGGGAAACTCCCGATATTCAACAGCGGAAGCAAAAAGCTGCTGCCAGCCCTGCACTGCCCCTTCAGGGAGCTCATCTTTTAACCCAAACAACACCGTTGCGTCACAAGGGAGCTTCTCACGGCTCTCTTTCCAGCGATAATGGTGCAATATGCGGTAATCCCCCCGAAGCACCGGCAAAAACAGCTCTACCAGCTCGGGATGCGCAAAAAAATCGTCAGGCGTACCTTTATTCTCTCGAATATAGGATAGGAACTGTTCATCCGGCAGCGTATGGACCGGTTCGCTATAAGCCGCGACACAGGGCGCGGACTTGGCCGCCAGGAAAACATGCTCGGGTATTCGATATCCTTTTTGCACGATTGTGTGTGTTAGCTCATACGCAAGCAGGCTTCCCATGCTGTAACCGAATAACGCGTAGGGACTTTCGTCAAAGTTGATACTCCGAGAGAGATCAATAACTGCTGCCTCAACGCTTGCATACAAAGGCTCGCCAAATCTTCTGCCTCTGCCCGACAATTCGATCGGACAAAGCTCGATGCTTTCATGGAGATAAGGCTTCAGCCTCGAATACAGCATGGCCGTCCCGCCGGCATAGGGTAAACAATACAGCTTCATTTTCATTGAACTTCGCTCATTTCCTTTCTATACGCAGACGGTCGATGTTGAAAGCCGCTGCTTTCGTTTTCCCGTCCCTCTGTAAAAAATCAGTCGTTTTACGATAACTCGCAGCTAGATGCAGCACTGCAGCCAGCACCGTAATGAGTGCAATCGCTGACATGACATAGCCAATATCAGGCTGGTACAGCATAATGACGGCAAACGGTGCCCCGGCCATTTCGGGCAGCAGCATAAAAATGGCAAGAAGAAGCAGCACCTTCGGAATGATGGGCCCGAGGATGCGGTAAAACCGGCGCTTTTGTTTACGGCGTGACACCGAATCGAACCAAAACTGGGAAAGGGAAGCAAGCAGGAAAAAGGCAAGCACAACGTTCATCACCTGCTGCGTGCCCTTCAGATCCTCGGCAGCCCTTTCAATGGGACGGCCTTTGATCATGTCGGCGATATTGCTGCTCAGCTTATACAGCATCGGCGTCAGGCTCAGAGAGCTGTTCGCATTCGCCATCAGCACAACGCCCCAAGGCTGCTCCTCATTAACAATAATCATTGCGCTGTGAAAATGAGCCAGATCCCCGTGATGCCACTTCGATCCGCTGGACATATTGATATACCAGCCCATGCCATACCCTACCTCCGGCGATTGCCGTAGTCCCGGCTCAAACAGCGCGGCGAAGCCTTTTTCCGATAATAGAGCTGCTGTTCCCCCCGCCTGGATATGGGCCGAAACATACTTCGTCATATCCTCCGCCGTTGAGATAACGTATCCGGTTGCTACATCGTTGGACAAATACGGCTGCTCGGTGGGGATCGGCCTGCCGAACCACGTGCGGTACCCCGTTGCGATCCCCCGCTCCTTCGCCTCTTCATACGATGTAAAACTGCTGGACATGTTAAGCGGGGCGAAAATATGTTCGTATATGTACTGGTTCAGCGATTTCCCAGTCACCGATTCGACAAGCAGACCCAGCAAGGTATAGTTAATGTTCGAATACTCGAACGCCTCGCCCGGAGCGGAATGAAGAATCAGCCCGCCGTATTTATCCACGCGTTCCCTCATCGTTAGGTCTTCTGTAAGGGCTAGATCCGAACGCCCCTGTGCTTCTGTCAGCCCGCTCGTCTGATGAAGCAGATGGCGCACGGTGATGTTCTTTCCCCATTCGGGATGGTCGAACACCAGTTCGGGAACGTATTTTGTAATCGGGGTCTCAAGTTCAAGCTGCCCCTTTTCCACCAGCTGCATCACTGCGACTGCTGTGAACGATTTACTCGTCGATCCAAGTATCATCGGCGTTTGCGCCGTCATCGGCCGGCCGCCGGGATCAGCCACTCCATAGCCCTTCAAGAATAGGGTCTTCTCTCCCTTCACTAGGCCAAGAGAGAGACCCGGTAAGCCGGAGGCCGCAAGCTCCTCCCTAAGATATGCGTCAATGCGCTGAATCAGCGCTTCGTCTTCGGTCGCATTTTGTGCGAGAAGGGAGTTCGGCGCCCATCCTAGGCTGAACAAAATGACAAGTAAAAACCGGATGAGCAGCGAGCGCTTAGCCGTCAAGAAGGGCTTGGCGAAGGTCATTGCTTGATTCCCTTTGGCGCAGCCCGATTCGTTCTCCGTCCGAAGAACAGCCAAATGACTGCTGCGGCCAATACGATCAGAGCGCCGCCTATTGCATACAACACACTGTTACTCGATTGATTGTCCGGTGCCGGCATGTGATGCTGATGGTGATGGTGGCCCGAGGCCGATGCCAATTCAGCCTCGACAAATTGTCCGCCCTTAAGCTTAAGAAAGGCCAGCGCATTTCCATTGCCGTGATTTTCGGAGATCCAGCTCTCCTCCAATTGTTTTCCGGTCCACATGCTAAGATCGGTCGGTCCGTTCAGCACCTTTGGATGATCGGTAAGCGAATACGATTTCCCGCCAATGACAACCGTATACTTAGCATAGGCGGATTCCTTTTCGCCGATCATTTCCGACTCTACCTTTTCGATCGTACCGGTCGGCCCCTGACTCATACCAGCTGTCGCAAACAATGTCGTACCGCCCGCCGAAGCGTCAAGCTTCGTCAGCATCCACTGGACAAATTGCTCCCGCGTCATTTCCTGATCTACGTTATCCGTAATCTGAAGCTTTCCGTTCCAGTAGACGGAAATGACATCCTTCAGCGTGGCGTTCCCCTCCAGACTCGGAAGTAAGCCCTTATCGACAACGGCTTGTCCCAGAGCTTTCCGATCCTTCTGACTCCCCGGCTCCAGCATGCTGCCGCCCCAAAAAGCCAGATCGGCGCGTGTTAATTTATCCGCAGGCTTAAACAAGCTCGTTCCTTCATCGTACGTAATTACGTTCAAAGCGCGAAGCTTCACTACAGCCTCTAAGGCGGGGGAATCCTGCAAATCCTCAAACAAATTTTTATCGTTTGTCACATGGGCAAATACGCTGCTCGGCATCAGCACTGCTGCCAAGATCATGAAGAGCAGTACCGTTTGGATTTTCGATTTCATTAGGCCGCAGTCTCCTTTATTCCTTCATGTTTTCAAGCGGTTGAATAATGACAGCCCCTGTCGTGGACTCGACAAAAAAGTCGGAAGAAGCTTGATTCGATATGCTGCGATAAGGAATTTCAAAGCCTTTGAGTATCCCCAACAGCTCTTCCGGAATTTGAAAGCCGTTCACAAAGCCAGCCTCAAATTCCAGGGCAACCAAATCACCGTCTTTACGCTGAATCATACCGACCAATATAACCTCGGCATCATTTCGTGCAAAATACGCGTAAATGTGATCGTAGCGGAAATAGTAGCGCATCTTACTTTTTTCGTTGATTAAGTCCTGCTCCAACCGATACGGCGAAGCAGACGAACGCTGGCGGATAAATGCAGTTGGATCGGCTTCAATCAGATCCTTGTCCGCCTTTAGCTCCAACAGGTAGCCGATGTTTTCGGTCCACAGCCGGGAAATCGCTTTTTCGATTTCTTCCTCCGATGCCCCCTTCAGCTCCTGCTGAAGTCGCTGACGCTTTTGCATACTCGACTGGATAAGTCCAAGCAGCGCTTCATAATCCTGCTTCGTGCGGACCGCGTTTCGCAGCGGGACATATTCTTTATGCAGCTGCTCCAGCTTTGCCAAATCTTGGTCCAGCTTCTGCCGATACCACTGCTGAAAGGCCAGCACATCGATCATTTCCTCGCCCTGCATCATAAGCTCAAGATATGCATCCGCTGCGGCTGTCCGATAAAACTTCAAAATCGGCTCGAATTCCTCCGATTGCTCGCGGTACTTCTGCCGCTTCTCTTCCGCCTCTTCGCTCATCGTCTCCAGCTCGGCCGCAGTCCGTTTTAACTCTTCTTGCAGAGCGAGCACCGACTCCTCGGAATCAAAGGATTGCATAAAGCTCCCGAAGGTTCCCGTTAAATGGGCGAATACACTTTGAAACGGAGTGACCGTGAACAGGATCAGGAACAGGAAAGAAGCCCCAACGAATACGGTCCTATTCCTATGTTTACGCATGCTTGATCATCCTTCGAGTTGACGTGTAGCTCCCCATTGCGCCCAGCAATGTGCCGCCGGCAATGGTAATAACCATCGTTGCGATCACGAGCGAATCCGGCAGCCGGATGAACGTCAGCCAGTTGGGATTCATTTCATTGATCACGAGTGAATATCCCATATAGATCGTAAGCGCGGCAGGAATACTTCCCAGCATCCCCAGCAAACCGGCTTGAATCATGTACTGACCGCGAACATAGAGCGGTCTGGCTCCAAGCAGCAGCTTGATGCGAATCGCCTTTTGATTTTGATACAGCATAAGATTGACGGTCATAATCACAGAGAACAGACTGACGAAAAACAGTAATCCGGTCGCCGCGGCACCATAAGTACCCGCTTTTTCCGACCAGGCAATCACCTGCGTAACATAGCCTTGCGAATAAATCACCTCGGAAATGCCCGGCATCGTTTGCAGCTGCTGCGCAATGTAGGGAATCTGCGCCGGGTCATGGACCTCGATCGTAATCATATCCGGGTACCCGCTCTCCAGAAAAACGTCCAGCAAATGGTCGCGCTCCTGAAACAGCTCCTTCATTTTGGCTACGGTTTCTTCCTTCGTTTCGATATCCAGCCGCTTCACAAAGCTTTTCTCCTGCAGAACGTGTGCCAAGGCTGCTGTCTCCGCCATTTGTTCATCGACAAACAGCTTAATCTTGGATTGCGAAACCAAATAATCGGACAAATGCTGCACCCCGGATTGCAGCAGGAACAAGCTTCCGCAGAGGGTAAGGAACAAATAAATTAAACCGATCGTCGCCAACGCCGGCCCTTTATTTCGGAGAATGTCCTCCCTTGCTTCATCTAGTATAAATTTAAGCTCCGACAACCTCCGTGACACCCCCTTCCTGCAGCCGGATTTTTTGAAAAGGAAACCGGGTGACGAGCTCCTGCGAATGGGTCGCCATGATGATCGTGATCCCCTCGGCTTCGTGCAGCTGAACGAGCAGCTTCATGACATTCACGGCATGCTCCATGTCCAAATTTCCGGTTGGCTCATCAGCCAGCAAAATGTGCGGCTCGCTTAGAAGCGCTCTTGCGATCGCAACCCGCTGCTGCTCGCCCCCCGAGATTTGATGAGGAAACCGGTCTTCCTTGCCTTCCAGCCCAACCTTATGAATCAAATCGATCGTTTTTCGATGAATTTCATCTGCTTTCATGCCCAGGATTTGTGCGGCTAACGCGACATTTTCATAGACCGTCTTACGATCCAGCAGCTCAAACGATTGAAACACCGTTGCCACCTTGCGGCGCAGCTTCCAGCGAGGATCCTTTTTCAAATCCTCACCCATGATGCTGATGCTGCCCTGGTAATGCTCAATCTCGCGATAGAGAAGCTTCAGCAGCGTACTCTTCCCCGACCCGGATGGGCCGAGGAGGTACGTAAAGCTGCCGGTGGCAAACTCCAGATTCACATTGCGCAGAACCGCATGCTGCTCGTACTGTACGGACACATTGTCAAAAACAATCATCCCTCAACACGGATCCTTCTTTGCTTGAAGCCCCCTGTAATGCTTGCCGCAATCAGAAGTAATAAGGTGGCGTAAAATCCAAGCTGCATTGTCACATGAGGCGGCGCGTCTTCCGGCAGCTCGATGCCGCGTACATGATAGCCGAAGTTGTCCCATGCGGTACCAACGAGCAGGACAACCGTAGCAAGGATAAGTAATAGGCTGAGCGGCTTGCTCTGCGGACGATCCGACTTGAAATATTTATACGAAAAGGCAACGAGCAGAAATGGCGCGATAACCATCGGCCAATGCGGAACTGGAATATACTCCACGTCAACTATGCGCGTTTGATGGTAAATTTCATCCCAAACCAAACCGATAAAATGCAGCAGAACAGATAGCCATAACCATTTCATTTCTTCCATCACCCTTCATGATTGGATTTTTAAGTTAAGCATGAACAGGCTCGCGCGCCTGCATTTCTTCTTGCTTCGATTTGAGCTCGTCCAGCTCTGCTTTGAGCTCGCGGATCATCGCGGCCATTTCCGCCAGCTGTTCGCCTACCGGGTCTGGCAGCTTCGTTTGCTCCAAATCGTCCTCGGCGCGGTCCGACCGACCGTTCCGCTTCACGATTTTGCCGGGAATACCGACGACCGTGCAGTGAGGCGGGACTTCCTTCAAAACAACCGCTCCGGCCCCGACCTTTGAGTAATCCCCTACCTTAAAAGGTCCGAGTACTTTGGCCCCGGCACTAATGACCACATGATTTCCAATGGTCGGGTGTCGTTTCCCCGAAATCTTCCCTGTGCCTCCCAACGTCACTCCTTGATATATCGTTACATCATCCCCGATCTCTACCGTTTCCCCAATGACTACGCCAACGCCGTGATCGATAAACAAACCTTTGCCGATTACTGCAGCGGGGTGAATATCCACTCCCGTCAAGAAACGATTAAAGGCAGCGACCATACGCGCCAGCATTTTACGATTGCGCGCGTGCAAACCATGCGCCACTCGATGCAGCAGAACCGCATGGAAGCCCGGATAACACAGCATGACCTCCCACTTGCTTCTTGCCGCCGGATCTCGTGCCATGATGGAACGAATATCATAAGAGACAGAATTCAACGGTTTTCACCTCCCTTCTCAGCTATACCGACACTTCTTTGGCTTGAACGGGCTCATCGACCGTATAGCTGCGAATCTGTTCCTTGAACAATAGGAACAACCCGCTGGACACAATAAGCGCAGAGCTAATGATCATAATCCAATCTACACTGAGCCAAAAGGAGAGCAGGCCGCCGAGCAAACCGCCAAGCGGAAGCGAGATGCTGGCCAGCGTTGATACGGCGGACATGACTCGTCCTAGCAAATGCTCCTTTGTCATGAGCTGGACAAACGACGTTAACAGCACCGTGTTCAGACCGGAGCAGATGCCAAACAAAATGACTGCGACCAGCTTCCATACGAATTGATGCGGCAGCAGCACAAACAGAATGAGAGCGATGCCCTCTCCGATCCAAAATGCGCTCATGACCAGCCCGTTCTTCGGGAGGGCATTACTCAGCAGAGCGCCAATGATCATGCCGACGAACGATGCGACGTACAGCAGGCTGAAGTAAAATGCCGAGCCGAACGATTCGCCGACCGATGGGATGACGATAATGACAATCGCCATGCCAAGATTGGAAATAGCGGAAAGAGGCAGAACGAGCCGCAGAAAATCATTGTTCAGCACGAACTGCATGCCTTCTTTTAACTCGGATAAGTAGGTCTTGAAGTTGGCCGGCAGCCGTTCCCCCTGCTCCAGGTCCGCTTCTTCAAGACCGGGAGCGGGAGTGGCGGCAAGCCGTTTCGTTAAAATAAAGTAAGCGGCGCAGGCCGCAAGCAGCATGGCAGCGGATAAAAATAACGTTTGGTTGACGCCGAAGGCCACGATAATACTGCCGCCGGCCAGGAAGCCGGCCAAGTTAATGATCTCGTCGGTGGAACCAATAATGGAATTCCCTGCGAACAGATCCTCCTTGCCTCGTAATATCCGAGGCAGCAGTGTGTTAATCGCCGGATAATACAAGGCGGAGAACAATGCCGCTATGAATAGAAGTGCCAATAGCAGCGGCACCTGATTTCCGGCCACCCCAAGGAATGGGATGGCCGCGATAATCACGGACTGGACCAGCAGCGCGATCCCGGCCAGCAGCGCCGGCGAGTATCGGTCGATGATCGGTCCGAAGGCAAAGCTGAACAGCAGCGCCACCGACATCGCGCTGTAGGCGAGACCGGTGAAGGCGACCGAGCCCGAGGCGGTTTGCACAAGCCAAAGGATCGCCATGAAGTAGACGCTGTCAGCAATGTTTGCGATGGTTCGGGAGCCGACGAACAGTGAAAAGCTGGTGTTTTTGAAAATCCGAAGCATGAAGACACTCCTCGCATGATTGAAGTACGTTTATACCGTCTCGTTCGGGCTTTGTTATGTTGTCACTACCGGCTCATCGGTTCGGTTCCAGATCGCATCCAAGATGCCTCGCAGCATCAAAGCCGTCGCCTGCCGGTGCATCGGATTGGTCATCATGCTTTCATGGCTTCCGAGCGCTTGATACTCCCTGCATTCCCCTTCGGTTACCTCGTTCCAGGACAACGGATGATCCGCAAATTCCTCCGAACGAATGAGATGCACTTCCGCAGATACAGCACCCTCATTTTGCAGCGCATTGTAGTACTTCTTATATCCCAGCATCGTGTTCTCGACCTGGTTACGGATCGCCGGATTGGCAAGCACATCCTGGTACATTCCTCCATCGTCAAGCACGTCTCGGACTTCGGCCAAGGCTTCTTCCTCCGATTGCGACAAGCTTTCTGTTTTGCGGTAGGCATCAATCAATACTAAATGGCTGACCCGATGTCCCCGCTGCTCCAGTGCCTTGGCGACCTCGAACGCAAGGTTGCCGCCGACGGAATATCCCGCGAGAATGAGCGGATCAGACTCGTTATGCTTCGCTTCGATCATCTCCACGTACCGCTGCAGGCGATCCTCTTCCGGAATAAAGTCAAACCCGTACACATTGCAATCCGGCAGCTGCTCTGCCAGCGGCTCATAAACGACGCCATAGCCGGCGAGCGGCGGGAAGAAGAAGATCGACTCCGCTTTCTCTTTGCTTTGCAGGACGGTGACAGGCTGGTCGAGCAAATAACCGGCTCGAATCCGATCGATCATAGCCGCCTGCTCACGGACGGTCTCCTGCTGGAATACGAAGCGCAGCGGAAGCTCGACACTGCACTGCTTCATAATTTCACCGACGAGCGCAACCGCCTTCAGCGAATGCCCGCCGAGTTCGAAGAATCGATCGAGCACTCCTACCCGCGGAACACCTAGCAGCTTCTCCCAGATATGGCAGAGCGTGTTCTCCGTATCCGTTTCTGGGGCTACATAATTGCTTTCCCGATGCGAAGCGGTATCCGGATCAGGCAGTGCCTTGCGGTCCACCTTGTTATTTGGAGTCAGCGGCAGCTTATCAAGATACATAACGTAATTCGGGATCATGTACTCCGGCAGGCGCTCACTCAAAATCAACTTCCACTGTGCGTAGCTGTGCTCGATATCGGAAACGACGTAAGCGCACAGGTAGCTTTGGCCTTGACTATCTTTTTTCGCGGTAACGACGGCTTCCTTCACCCCAGGCGTCGATCGGATGAGCTCCTCGATTTCTCCCAATTCAATCCGGTAGCCGCGAATTTTCACCTGAAAATCCATCCGGCCATAATACTCAAGGCTTCCGTCCGGGAGCCACCTTGCCAAGTCCCCGGATTTGTACATCATCTTGCCGGGCAGGAACGGAATCGATACGAATTTTTCCGCCGTCAATTCGTCGCGGTTCCAATACCCCTTGGACATGCCGTCGCCGGCAATGCACAGCTCGCCGGGGACACCAAGCGGCTGCAGCTCGTGGTTTGCATCCACGATCAGAATGGCCGTGTTCTGCAGCGGCCTGCCGATCGTGACACGTGCCGCATCGGTGACGTTGCCGATCGTGCACCACACTGTAAATTCGGTCGGCCCGTATACGTTAAAAATTTCAGCCGACGTGACGGTGCTGCGAAGCTTGTTCAGCAGGGTGAGCGGCAGCTCCTCGCCCCCAACCATGATTTCTCGAATCGAACCGAGCTTAGCGGTCGCTTCCGGATGAGAAAGAATAAATTCAACCGTGGACGGCGTTGCCTGCAGCATCGAAACCCGCTGTTTTTCGATCAAATCAAGCAGACGCGTCACTTCCCTGCGCTCCAGCTCGTCGCACATGACCACTTCCATGCCGCTGCAAAGCGGAAGCAGCGTTTCCGTGACGAAAATGTCAAATGATACGGTCGTTAGGCACAATATCGATCGGCCAGCCTCGAATGGGATATGCTCCCTCATGCCGCACATAAAGTTATGGACCGCTTGATGAGAAATCATGACCCCTTTCGGACGGCCCGTGGAGCCCGAGGTGTAAATGACATAAGCCAAATCCTTCGCATCTATCGGCACAGCGAGATTGGCTGGACTCTCTTCGGCGTACAACGCCGGATTCGAGACATTCATCGTTTGACCGATGTAGTTCAAGCCTTCAACCTGGTCATGATCGGCTAGAAGAACGGTAACCGCTGCATCTTCCAGCATGAATTGGATGCGCTCCAACGGGAACGACGGGTCAATCGGCACATATGCAGCTCCAGCTTTCAGCACCGCGAGCAGTCCGACCATCAAATTCGTGGATCGTTCCAGATGAAGCCCGATGATCGCGCCTTTTTCCGCTCCATTGCGGCGAAGTACGTTGGCCAGACGGTTTGCAGCTTCATTCAGCTGCCGATACGTCAATGCATTGGTGCCGCAGCGAATGGCGACCGCGTCCGGTGTTTGCCGCGCCTGCTCCTCAAACAGCTGATCTATCGACCGCTCCCGCTCATAAGCAGTCTCATTTTCTTTCAGGGTACGAAGCAGCCATTCCCGCTCGCGCTCCGGCACCATATTCAGTCGGCCAATCTCGGCCTGCGGCTGGTCCGTCAAGGATTGAAGCAAGGTGTGGAAATGCTCCGATAGGATTCGTATCGTCTCCGCCTTGAACAATTGCGTGTTGTATTCGAACTCGGCGATCCATCCGTCAGCGGTTTCCGTCACATCAAGCGTAAGATCAAATTTGGATACATTGGTTTCAAATTCCATCGCTTGCACCGTGAGGTCATCCATGCGGAGCTGCTGCTCTTCCAATTCATGATAAGAGAACATCACGTCAAACAACGGGTTACGGCTTAAATCCCGGCGCAGCTGCAGCCGGTCCACCAGCTCCTCAAACGGATAATCCTGATGTGCGAAAGCCTCCAGAGCATGTCTCTTCACTTCTTGGATATAATCAGCAGCCGTTTTTCCGGCCTCCGGATAAGTCCGTAAAGCAAGCGTATTGACAAACAATCCAATCAGATGCTCCAGCCCTGCATAGCGCCGACCGGAAACCGGTGTGCCGATGATGATATCGGTTTGACCCGAATACTTGGCAAGAAGCATCGAAAATGCCCCCAGCAGCGTCATAAACGGCGTCGCTTCCATTTGCTTCGAGAACGATTTGATTTTCTCGGCAAGCGGCTTGGATATAACAAATCGCTCTCTGCTGCCGTCAAACGTTTGCGTAACCGGACGACGATAATCTGTCGGCAGGTTCAGTACCGGGAGCTCCCCAGCGAAAACATCCAGCCAATACTGCTCGAGGCTTTGACTACCACCCTCCGCTAACAAACGGTTTTGCCATACGGCGTAGTCTTTGTAGTCGAGCTCCAGCCCCGGGAGTGCTTCTCTCCGGTAAAAGGCGGCGAAATCGGACATCAGCACATCCATAGCCATTCCGTCGGCTGCAATATGATGCATGTCAAACACGAAGAGATGCTTCTCGGCGTGAATTGGAATCACCGATAAGCGGATTAATGGAGGCTGACTCAGGTCAAAAGGACGAATCAGCGACGAAACCAAGAGCTTAACATCCTGCCCCTCGCCACGAATCCATTGCACCTCCGTCTTCATATTTTGGTGGATTCTCTGGACAATTTCCCCCTCGATCATGGCAAATTCCGTCCGCAGCGTTTCATGCCGCTGCAGCAGCTGGTCCAGCGCGTCCTGAACTCGCACCGGATCCAGAGCACCAACCACCGTAAACAGAGCCGGCATATTGTAGCTGGTTCCTGCTTCCTCTAATTGTTGAAGGAAGTACATTCGCCTCTGTACCGGCGATACGGGATACCACTCTCTTTCCTCGGCCTTTTCAATTGCGGAAAATACGGTGCTGTCTCGCGTTTCCAAGCAATTCGCCAAATCATGCAGGATCGGGTGCTGGAACACATCGTTTAGGGTCATTTTGATGTTCAGCTGCTGCGTCACCCGCCCGGACAGCATCATCGCCCGCAACGAATTGCCGCCAAGCTCAAAAAAGTGATCCTTCGCGCTTACTTGCTCCACCTGCAGGATGTCCGCCCAAAGAAGGGCAAGCTTCCGCTCCATCCCTGTCGCAGGAGCAACAAATGCCTTGGACGAGACTTCGTGAAGCGGATATCCCTCCAGCATTCTGCGGTTAATCTTGCCGTTGGCCGTTAACGGCAGCTGCTCCAGGAAAACAAATGCGGATGGAAGCATGTACTCCGGCAGTCGTCCGTAAAGGTGCCGGCGAATGGAGTCGGCCGAAGGCTGGCTTTGTCCCCTTGTTTCCAGGACGAGGAAGGCAGCTATAGCCATCGTACCGTTCAGCAGCCGGGTAATGACTGCAGCTTCCCGTACCTCAGGAAGATTGCGGATCGCACTTTCGATTTCACCCAGCTCGATGCGGAAGCCTCTCAGCTTCACCTGCCCATCCAGCCGCTCCCCATATTCGATATGGCCATCCGGCAGCAGGCGAACCCGATCCCCGGTACGATAGGTCACGCTGTTTAAGCCGGGCAGACGGACAAATTTCTCGCGGGTCAGCTCCTCACGGTTCAAGTATCCCAACGAGACGCCGTCGCCGCCGATATACAACTCGCCCCACACGCCAATCGGCTGAGGTTGCAAGTGTGAATTGAGAATGTAGAGTGACGTTTGGTTAATCGGCTTCCCGATCGGAATGGTATAAGACTTATCGTCAACCGCGCCGATCGGATAATAGGTTGCAAAAACCGTCGTTTCCGTCGGTCCGTAAACATGAAGCATTTTGCCGGAACCGAGGACGGACATCGCTTTTCGCACATGCTGAATCGAAACCTTTTCGCCGCCAAACAGCACTTTTCTTACCCCGCAAAAGCAGTACGGCTCCAAATCGATTAACGTATTGAATAATGCAGTTGTCAGGAACATCACGCTAATTTGTTCTTCACGGATCAATTGAGTCAGTCTTGCGACATCCTGCATCGCCTGCCGGGAGACCAGTACAAGCTTGGCCCCGTTCAGGAGCGAACCGAAAATATCGAATACGGATCCGTCAAAAGCGTAATTTGAAAGCTGCAGCAGCGCATCTTCCTCGGTGATCTCAATATAGTTCGTGTTGTTTACGACTCGAATTACATTGCGGTGTGTGGTTAGAATACCTTTCGGTTTACCGGTCGTTCCGGAGGTATACATGATGTAAGCAATGTCGTCCAAGGCCGTGACTTCCGGTAAATCGTCAGTCGCTGCCGCATAAAGCTCAGGGTCAGCAATATCGATTACATCGACCAATTGAAACCCAGCGTCCCGGTCCATCGCTGACGTTAACAGGACGGCTGCTTCACTATCCTGAAGGATGGACGAAACGCGTTCATCCGGGTACGACGGATCCAAAGGAATGTATGCCGCCCCTGCCTTGAGGGTCGCCAAAATGCTTACGATCATCTCTGGTGAACGGTCTACACGCAGCGCTACTCGCGGCTGCTTCGCATGCTGCAGCCGAGCCTTGAGCACATGGGCCATACGGTTCGCCATCGCATTCAGCTCGGAATAGCTCCAGCTCTCGTCCTCAAAGACGAGTGCTGTCCGGTTCGGATGGAGCTTGACCTGCTCCTCGAATATCCAGGAAATAGATCCCCTATTTACGGGAACAGCCTCTACTTCCTCTTCCGTGTCGGCCGCTTGAACGAGCCGCTTTGCAGCAGCGATATCCTCTGCCGTGCGGATCTCGATCTCGGAAAACAGGCGTGACGGTTCGGAAATCACCGATTCGATCGCTTGTTCGAAGTGACGAAGCATGCGAGCAACCGTCTGTTCCGTAAACAACGCGGTGCTGTATTCGATATCCAAATGAATCCGGTCATTTCCGCTGAACACCTCGAATGTCAGATCAAATTTAGCCGTATCGCTTTCAACCGTGTATGGACGGAACGAGAGCCGCTCCGTTTGCATTTCCGGCATCTCCATGTTTTGTACAGCGAACATCGTATCAAATAAAGGAGTCCTGCTCGTATCGCGGGATACGCCGAGCTTCTCCACCAGATCATCAAACGGGTAATCCTGATGCTCAAATGCGTCCAACACATGCCGCTTCACCTGCTCCAGCAACTTTGTGAACGTCATACTTGGACTTACCTGCGTACGAATGGCAAGGGTGTTAACAAACATGCCGACAACCCTCTCCATATCGGGATGGTTTCGCCCGGCAACAGGAGTTCCAACGATTAAATCTTCGTTCCCGCTGTATTTAGCAAGGAGCAGATTGTAAATCGAAAACAGAGTCATAAACAGGGTTGCGCCATGCTCTTGGTTAAATTGTTGGATCCGGCTCGTTAACTCAGGGCTGAGTGTGTATCGATACCTCGAGCCCTCGAACTGCTTAACAGCCGGCCGCAGGTAATCCGTAGGCAGCTCCAGCACCGGCAGCTCGCCGGACAGCCGCTCCAGCCAATACATCTCGTGCTTGCGGAACGTCTCCGATCCGTTGTACGTTTGCTGCCAAACCGCATAGTCCCGGTACTGCACACGCAGCGGTTCCAGCCGCTCCCCTGCGTACAGCCTCGTCACTTCATCGACGAGAACACCCATCGAAACACCATCGGAAATGATATGGTGCATGTCGATGAACAGCACATACCGTTCCTCGTCTATGCGTATCACGGCCGCCCGGAACAGCGGCGCCTTGGCCAACTCGAACGGCTGCACGAGCTCCTCCATCATTCGAGGCAGCTCCTCCTCGGTGCATTCCAGCAGGGACACGTTCAGCTCCGCCGTGTCCCGTACGATCTGTACCGGCTCCCCATCCCGCAGCTCGAAGCCTGTCCGCAGCGTCTCATGCCTATCGCACAACTGCTGCAGCGCCGACTTCAGCCGCTCGAATTCCAGCGGTCCCTCAACCGCCATAAATTCCGGGATG
>NZ_WTLI01000049.1 GCF_011421635.1 Paenibacillus turpanensis | reverse complement strand
TCGGCGGACACTCCCTGCGGGCGACGACGCTGGCGGGCAAGGTATTTAAGGAATTAAACGTCAACCTGCCGCTGCGCGACGTATTCCGGCACTCGACAATTGCGGCGATGGCCGAGGCGATCGCCCGGATGGAACAACAGGAGCATGAGGCCATTCCTCAAGCGGAGGAGAGAGAGTACTACCCTCTATCCTCCGCGCAGAAACGGCTGTTCATCCAGCACACGCTGGATGGAGCGGATCAGCTTTACAACATGCCGGAGCTGGTGAAGTTGGAAGGCGAGTTTGATTTAGACCGCTTGGAAGCCGCCTTGCGGCAATTGATAACACGGCATGAATCGCTGCGCACCGGTTTTGAAATCGTGAAGGGCGAAGCGGTTCAGCGGATTTACCCGCAAGTCGATTTTGCTATCGAGCATCACCAAGCGGATAAAGAGAATGCGGCTCAAATTGAGCAGATCGTCCGCAGCTTCGTTCGTCCGTTTGATCTCGGCAAGCCGCCGCTCCTGCGCGCCGGGGTCATCGAGCTGGAGCCGAACCTGCATATTCTCCTTTTCGACATGCACCATATGGTGTCCGACGGCGTATCGATGACGATTGTGATCGATGAGTTCTCGAGTTTCTACGCTGGAGAAGAACTGCCGCCGCTGCGCATTCAATACAAGGATTATGCCGTTTGGCAGCAGTCGGAGGCCCACCAGAAGCGGATCGGGCGGCAGGAAGCGTACTGGCTGCAAACCTTCGAAGGCGAGCTGCCGACGGCGGACCTGCCGTTGGACTACGAACGGTCTGCGGCTCGCAGCTACGAAGGCGCGCATCTGGAGTTCGACGTCGAAGCTTCTCTCTCTGCGCGGCTGCACAAATTGGCGGCCGAGCGTGAAAGCACGCTGTTCATGGTGCTGCTTGCGGCTTATACCGTGCTGCTGTCCAAGTACAGCGGGCAGGAGGACTTGGTCGTGGGCACCCCGGTGGCGGGAAGAACGAACGCTGATTTGGAACCGGTTATTGGGATGTTTGTCAATACGCTGGCGATCCGCAATCGTCCGTCGGGCGACAAAACGTTCTTGTCCTATCTGGAAGAAGTGAAGGAAACGGCTTTGAGTGCTTTCGAGAACCAGGATTATCCATTCGAGGAGCTCGTGGAGCGTTTAAATGTGAAGCGGGAGCCGGGCCGCTTCCCGCTGTTCGATGCCGTTTTCGACCTGCAAAATATTGAAGAACGAGACGCCGAGCTGGAAGGGGTCAGTCTGAAGACTTACGAGCTTGACTATTTGGAAGAAGCGAAGTTCGATCTGACCCTGTTTATGTATGAAAACAACGGGGCGCTGAGCGGGGGCTTCTTCTACGCCGCCAAGCTGTTCAAAGAAGCGATGATCCGTTCCTTGATCGAGGATTTCCTGCGGGTACTGTCTCAAATTGCGGAAAATCCACAACTTGAGCTAAGCCGGATTGAATGCCATAAACCTGCGGCAAGCGCAAAGAGTGCCGTCGATATGATCGAATTCGCGTTCTAATCCTATAAGGCGCATTCCAAGGAAGACGGCGAACAACGCCAAGCCCGTAAACGCGCAGGCCGAAAGTAAGCTTTTTCGGACCTGCGCCGGGGCATGCGGTCACTTCATTTTTAGGGGAGGTACGAATGAAATCTTTGTTTGAAAAGGAAGAACGGTACTGGAGCGGTAAGTTTGACGCCGATGACAGCCTGAGCTTCCTTCCCTACAGTCAATCCTCCAAATTACCCGCGGGCGGAGAAGCTGCGGCCGAGCCGGGCTTGGTTCACCGTATCCTGCCGAGCGAACTCTCGGAGAGAATCATCCGCCTTGGCAACGGTTCGGATTTGGCTTTGTATATGATTGTTTTGGCAGGAGTAAAAAGCCTACTGTTCAAATATACCGGGCGGGACCAAGTGCTGGTCGGCATGCCTTCTTATAGCGCAGACCCCGACGGGACTCCGCCGCCACATGACATCTTGGTAATCAAGACGTCCATAAGCCACCAGACTACGCTGAAAACGCTGCTCGGTGGCATCAAAGCCTCCATCGGCGAGGCGATAGAGCATCAGCACCTGCCTTTTCGGAAAATGGTGGAGCCGCTCCATCTGGACTATACGGGGGACGGCCTCCCGGTCGTCAACACCGTCGCATCCTTCTCCCCGATTCATCCGGAACCGCTGGGTAACCGGGTGGCGGCCGATACGGTTTTTCGCTTTGACCGCCAAAACCACTCCATCGAGCTGGAAATAAGCTTTGACAGGCAGCGGTACGAGCGGGCATTTGTGGAACAGGCGGCCGATCATCTTGTTCGGCTGCTGTCCGTGCTTTTATTTCAGCCGGATCTGGAGCTCGGACAAGCCGATGTGCTGTCCTCAGACGAGAGGGAGACGCTGCTGAGTCGATTTAATGACACTGAAGCCAAGTTCGACCAGGAGAAAACGATTCACGGCTTGTTCGAAGAGCAGGCGGAG
>NZ_WTLI01000048.1 GCF_011421635.1 Paenibacillus turpanensis | reverse complement strand
CCCTGGCGGGTTCGTGAATGCAAGAACGTTATAAGAAATCCCCGCTAAGACATTTAAAGATATAATAGGATGTGTTGTCATGGTGCTACCACATTATGGTATTGATCAAGGGATATTTGAAGTACCCGTAATGATTGATCAAGCACTAAATCAATTAAGAATTTCTGGTTTCAGAATTAATGGAAATTGTCGGTTTGAACAATACAAAAGGAAATTTGAAAGAGAGTATATTGATTCGATAGCGAGACAAAATTATAGTGGAATTCGAGAAAATTATAAGGATATACTTCAAGGATATAAGGATTATTGGGAATTAATATCCATCGCTAGTTCGAGTAATATTCTTACATGTGATAATAGAGATGTACGGAATGAAATCGAATTGATATTCGGAGGTAATATCGTTGAAAATGATAACGATACTAAGCCATGGAATTATCAGTTTCAATATTATTTAAGTTCTATATTTGAAATGTCTGGTCTTAATGTAACGCTTGAAGAGCCAGACTTTACATTTGAATATAAGGGCAAGAAGTATTCAGTCGCCGCCAAAAGATTAAATGGCCGAAATAGTATTGAACGAAATATAAAGGAAGCAGAAAATCAAATATCACTAACAGATAATTATGGTTTTATAGCCCTCTCTCTTGACAAGGTATATAAGAATACTAATAAAGTAGAAACATTTAAGGATGCAGATAAATCAGTAAGAGTTGCTAATGAGTTAATTCAAGTAATAATTAGAGATCAATTAAAGTATAAGTACTTTGATACTCGTTCTGAACAGATTCTTGGCGTAATTGCACACATAGGATTTCCATATCTATTAGAATCAGATAAGCCTTTATTTGAATTAGGATACACTGCATATACTATGTTTTTACCAATAAAGCCTCCAGATACACCTGAATGGAATGAAGTAATAGAAATAAATAATAGATTACATAAATTTAAGATACAAGTCATTTGATTGTTTCTCAAAGAAGGCGGGGACATCTTATAACACCGTATTCACGCGGCGGGCCTGACGGCCCTTGGTCTGCCAGAGGCATTTCGGGGGAGCGGAATCAGGCAGACAACCCTGCGAGGCTAAGTGGCGGAGCCACCCGGCACTGACGCGCCTTAAGCCTCTCGGGTTCGTGAATACAACAACGTTAGACGAAATTTCTGGGATAGATAAATCAAATTCTTGGGAGCGAGATTATAAGTGAGCGAAGAATTAAGACCAAGATTGGTTAGTTGGCGGTTAGACGACGAGATAGGTAACGATGAGAATGAATGGAACTGGATTGAAATAACGATTTGTTTTTCGGACGGTACAAAACGTTGGAGTATTATATATACACCCCAAAGATTACATAACAACTTATCTCGAAAGAACATAGACCCACCAGGAATGCACATTAAGCATATGATTATTGTCAGAAGATATGATGTGGAGGATATTGATAGAGTGTTAAAGGCATTAGATGAGGAAGATGAACTAATAGAAGCATCAAGATCATTAGATTGAAAACTCGAGGATGTCAGAAACTTCGTCTAACACAGCATTCACGCATCGGGCCATACGGCCCTCGGTCCGTGAGGGGCATTTTCGAGGAAGATGAATCAGCGGACAACCCTTCGGGTTCGTGAATGCAAGAACGTTAGATGAAATAAGTGCAAAGAATATTAAACAACATTTTTAAAAGCAAAACTAATATATTTCAGGAGTGATATTGTTGAGTGATGAATTTATTGCTTATATTGGAGACTATAAGTTCCACGACGCAGTAATAGAAAATATAGAAAATGAAGAGAATAATTTGACAGTAATCTTAAAAAGCATAGAGGAAAAAATATTCTCTATTCAATTTCTAAATGTTATAAACGTAAATGCAAATAGACCTATTGGGATGATGCTTTACTCTTTATCAGAGATGAGAGAAGAAGATACTAAATATCGTAAATTCGTATTTACAAACTGGGAAGATGAAGATGACGCATTTTTAGAAGTGATTGCTAAGGAATATATTTATGAAACCAACAATGAATAAATTTTTCAGCTAATTCGGGAAGGCACTTACTTCATCTAACACCGCATTCACGCATCGGGGCCTGCGCCCCTCGGTCCGCCCGAAGTTGGCAGCAGGGAAGCGGAGTCAGGCGGACACATCTATGAACCTAAGTGGCGAAGCCACCCGGCCCTTTGGGCCTTAAGGTTCTCGACGTCGTGAATGCAAAAACGTTATGTGAAATTATTGTATTTAATAAAAAAATAAAAATTAAAGGAGAAAATAATGAACCACTATTTGGGGATAGTAACAACCATAATTGCAATTATTGGTGCATTCATTGCCTATCAACAACATAAAGTCAATAAACATAAGTTGCGATTAGACCTCTATGAAAGAAGATTAAATGTATATAGGTCTGTTATGGTTTTCCTTACTACAGTATTACAAAATGCAGAGGTTACGCCAGATAATATTACCAACTACTTTATTTCAACAAGTGAAGCATGCTTTTTATTTGACAAGGAAGTTAAAGTAGCAATAGATAAAATATATGATAACGCATTAAAATTTAGAAAAACTGAAGATTCAGAGCTTTTATTGTGGTTTACTGATCAATACACTAATGTCAACCAAGTTTTTAGTAAATATTTAAGTTTCAAAGATATAAAGGATTAGTGTTGGTTATTCAGAGCGGACAATAACTTCACATAACACTGTATTCACGCGGCGGGCCTTGCGGCCCTTGGTCTGCAGAGGCTTTTCGGAGGAGCGTAATCAGCAGACAACCCAGCACTGGCTAAGTCCGTCGGACCCGGGGCTTACGCCCCTTAAGCCAGTGAGGGTTCGTGAATACAACAACGTTAAGTGAAATCGCCTAGGATCTGTAATTCAAGAAAAGAAGGAGTAAAATGCCAAATGAGTAAACCATTTAGACATACTGCTGGGTTTGGGAAGCGTATTGAATATTATTTAATTGGTTTAATGCTTAAAGAAGGAATTGATGTTTATGTTCCGCTGGTTGATGATAACGCAATTGATGCAATAATTAAAAGGTCTGATGGAAGTTACTGTGAAGTTCAGATAAAGGCTAGATCTCAGGATGTTAAGCTAGGTGATGCAGCTCTATTCGCAGCTATAGACCACACAGAGAGAAATAACTATTATTTTGTGTTTTATTCAGAAAGGCTGAAAAAGACTTGGATTATGACTTCTGAAGAATTTATTAAAGAGTCAGTACTTAATAAATCAGGTAAGAATGAAGGTAAGAGATCAATTTGGTTTAACGGCACTAAGACAGAAAAAGCAAGTGGGGAAAAGAAAGAATATGCGAAAGAAAGATATGACAAATACTCAGTTAATGATTTCAAGATTTTTTATTAGCGTTTTCGAGGATGAGGCGACATCACTTAACACCGCATTCACGCTGCGGGGCCTGCCGGCCCCTTGGTCGCCAGGAGCATTTTCGGGGGAGAGGAATCAGGCGACACACCTGCACCACCTAAGCGCAGTCGCGCCCATTCGCGAGCCAGCTTCGCCTGGCTCTGGGCTATTTAAGGTGGTGAGGCGTCGTGAATGCAACAACGTTATCTGCAATTGCTGGTGAATCAAAAAG
>NZ_WTLI01000047.1 GCF_011421635.1 Paenibacillus turpanensis | reverse complement strand
AAAAGGTTGTCTGATTTAATGTTGACTATCCAAGAAATCTATTGTATTATCCTGAATTGCAACTAATGTGATGACCTTAAATGTTGTAGTTACTATAAAAGATAAGGTGACTGTCGTAATGATATAGTAACGAAAGAATTTATTCATTATGTTTATTAATCCTTCCAATTATTGCATTGATTTCACATAACGTTGTTGTATTCACGAAATGACCCAGCCCTAGATAGCTCTTATCTTGGGCTGGGTCGTTTGTTGACTGAGCTTTCTTCCATGATTATACATCTGTCAACCAAGGGGAGAAAGCCCCGCAGCGTGAATACTGTGTTATGTGATGTATGAGCCTTCTTCGATTCATCTTTCAAAGTATCTGTGCTCTTAACCTTTCATATAAATCGTGAATAATAACTAAATCGTGACTCAATACAATTACATTTCGCTTCTCTTTAAAATGATCTATCTTTTTGGGTGTTGGATATCTACCTTCCCAATAGATTACATCAGTCAATCTCCCCAATAAATGCTTTTCATCATCACTAATTACTATATTTAATCTATTAATTTGCAACAATAGATTATGATCAAATACAGGTTGTAGGTTTCTTGATATGTATATAGATTTAATTAGCAGTTCAAAAGAATATCCTATCAGAAGCAAATAAGTTGAACTTATTCTGTCTATACTAACTGTTACTTTTGAATCAATTGAAACTAATTTCAATTCATTTTTTAGTTGGAGTTCTAATATACTAGCGCAATAAAAAAGGTCTTCTGCTTTCATTTTCCATGCATCTAAAGAGTTGCATAAATCCTTAAAGTCTAATTTCAGAGATTTTCATTCTTTTAAATAATTCTTGACGATCACCGATAATTTCTATGTCGGTCATAATGGTTGTTCCTTTCTGCTCATATTTCACATAACGTTGTTGTATTCACGAACCCTCACCGGGTTAAACGACCGAAGGGAGTGGCCGCGATGCGGTTAGTCGGTGCAGGGTTGTCCGCCTGCTTCAACCTCCTCGAAATTCCTCGGTGCGGACCAAGGGACGCAACAGCGGCCCGCAGCGTGAATGCTGTTGTTATGTGATGTCCCCGCCTTCGAAGCTTCACGTGCAATAATTCTCTATACTTTTTGTTCTTCTCTTTTCTTCACCTGTATTTCCCAGTCCTTTGCAAGGATCCATCCATTTAATCCATATGAAGACAAAATAACTATGTATTTATATTGTGATTGCTTTAAGTTCTGTTCAAGTTGAGCAGCGTCTTCATACATCATTGGCCAACCGTAATTCTTAGTTTTACTAAGGAGTTCTAAATTCTCTTCGTTCCTAAAAAAAGTATTCCAACTCATACTCATTTATAGCAAGTATGATACTGCCAGATAGTTGGTGTTCAAACATATGGCACAGAACACCATCGAAAATAACGTCAGTGTGTTCAATCAAACTTTTACTTTCATATAGAGTATGAAGAACAATTCTCTTATTATTTAAATCTATTTCATAGGATAAGATCTCGTTATCATGAACTGAGGACACTATACTCTCTCCTTTATCAGTTGCGGGGATTTCACATAACGTTCTTGCATTCACGAACCCTCACTGCCTTAAGTGACCGAAGGGAACGGCCGCGATGCGGTTAGGCAGTGCAGGGTTGTCCGCTTGATTCCTCTTCCACGAAATTCCTCGGTGCGGACACAAGGGCCGTTAGGCCCGACGCGTGAATGCGGCGTTAGGTGAAGTCCATGCCTTCCTCGAATCCCCCTAACCGCGATACTTGTTAAAATTATCTAACGTAAAAGATATTGCTGACAGCACTTTATCATCCAATTCAGTTTCGCGTCGTTTAATTAGAAATTGTAACAAACTCTCATCATGCATTCGCCATACAATATCTGCAACTTTAGCCCGAACTTTAGGACTCTTATCATTAACAGATCTCTCTAGTAGTTTAATTAGCAATTCTCGGTTCACATATCTATCAATACACGCCAATAAATTGAATCTCACAGTGGCACTCTTATCTTCAATTAGTTTAAGTGCCAGTTGACTTGCTAAGTCATACACATTACTAAGTCTCAGGATCCTGTCACCCGAGATTCCCCAAACAGAAACATAATTTGAATTAATACCAATGACAAACGGCTCTAAATCCTCTTCAGATATAGCATCCCTTTCATATATCTTGACAGAAGCATCGACAATTGATTCGAGCAATACTTGCTGTTTGATACCCTGTTCAAGAAATTTTACATGTCTCATTTGTTGTTCTTTTGAATATGTAAAAGGTGTTCCGAGTTTGCTCACCTGGTTTCTCCTTTCATTTGCATAGATTTCACCTAACGTTCTTGCATTCACGACGCCTCACCACCTTAAAGGAGCTTGGAGCCATAGGCGAAGCCGGCTCCCGACTGGGCGCGACCGCGCTTAGGTGGTGCAGGTGTGTCGCCTGAATATACTCCTCTGAATATGCTCCTGCGACCAAGGGGCCGCAAGGCCCCGCAGCGTGAATGCGGTGTTATATGAAGGTCCGGACTTCTCGATTAATCTACATTTTGTTTATAGATATCACTTCTATGTGATTACAATAAAATGTTACGTTTTCGGTCTCATAATCATTAACTTTATAATTCAGATCACACCAACCATCGTCTTTAATATCTATGATTTCAAAAGAACTTAGTTGTATTCCATAATCTGCTGTACTTGAAATGTGTAAGTTCTGAACTCCCTTGAATTGTAATGTAATTATGTAAGTATTTTTATCCTCTTTGTATTCCAATTCCATTTCTAAGATCGGTACTTCTTCATAATATTTATTATGAACTTTAAAGAAACGAAATCCAGTTATGAACTTGAATTTATAACAACTGAATGTTGTCCCAATTTCTGAAGTTATTAATTCAAAGTTTCCAATATCTTCTTCCATTTTTTCACTTTCTTTCATAAGATCTTTGAAGGTACTTCCGGACTTTCATATAACGTTGTTGTATTCACGAACCCTCACTGGCTTAAGGGGCGCCAGCCCCGGGTCCGACGGACTTAGCCAGTGAGGGTTATCTGCTGAAGTCACTTCCCCGAAATGCCTCTTGCAGACCAAGGCCCCGCCAGGGGCCGCAGCGTGAATACGGTGTTAGCAGATGTTAATGCCCTCTTCGAGTCAACTACTCAATATGTACTTTATTCTTTAGATCTTCATATGCTTCTTTCAACCATGGATGTATTACCTTTAAAGTTTCTTTTCTTTCCCATAAGTAGTTGATATATGCGAATGCCCCATGACTTAATGATTTCGATAAATTTCTGTTAAGCACTTTCAAATAAGGTGGCTCTCCTGACTGATCCCAAGCTATCTTATCAGCAACAAATAATACTTGATCAAGCAAGGTAGCATTAGCTCGTAAAGTCGTATGGCAACCAACGGCATCCAATATTTCTTGATCTGTAATACTAAAAATATCTCTTGCCATCACCATTGATATCTTCTGATGAATAATCATTGGAAATAATTCTTCTTCAGGTAAAATATCGATCTGTAATTGTTTAGATACTTCAATTCGCTCGTTACTTGGAATTACAGCACTGATATCATGCAACCAACCGGCAATTTCTGCTGCTTCAGGGTTAGCTTGAACAGTAAGTGCAATTTTTCTTGATTCCGTTCCAACATGAATACAATGTTCTGCTGTTTTCGGGCAATTGTTTGCTGTTAAAAACAAATAAACATCATTCTTTAGATCATTTGTAAATTCAATATGTTCTACGAGCTCTTTAAAAATAGAATGCATCGTCGATTCACCTTCATAAAATAATGAATTGCATTAATTTCTGCTAACGTTCTTGCATTCACGAACCCCACCGACTTAAGGCACGAAGTGCCGGCTGCGCTTGCGCAGTTAGTCGGTGCGGGTTGTCCGCCTGCCTCCACTTCTCCGAAATCCCTCTGGCGGACCGAGGGGCTCAGCCCCGATGCGTGAATGCTGTGTTATACGAAGCCACTTACTTCGAAGCATAGACTTAAAATTTCTCTAATTTTCTTCTTAATTTCTTTAGAGCATTGATTAGTTTCACTCTATTCCTCGATGATTTCATCCAATCAGGCATTCTACTTGCTACACTTTGATTTATGTTTGGCTTTTTATGTCGGTTTAAATTACTTATGTAACCCTCCAAGTAATCTAGATGCTCTTTGTTAAATGCCCAAAGTTCATGTCCACAAGCCCGTGTCCTCAAGAACAACTTACACCCATACACAATCCCATCATTTCTGCCCCACAAAGCAGCAAACAAGCCATTATGTCTTAGGTTTTTTTGAAAACCACAATTATAACAGTTAAGAATTGAGCTATCTTTCCTTAGCTTTATGCAGTGTAAACACTCAGGACACTCAAGTAACTTATCGTAGTTATAAAAAAAACCATAAACTGTCTCTCCGGTATCATGAAACATGTTTCTTCTCCTACTTCTAAGTGGTTTCGTATAACGTTCTTGCATTCTCGACGTCCCATCACCTTAAGGCCGAAGGTCGGCTGCGCTTGCGCAGTTAGGTGATGCGGATGTGTCCGCCTGATTCCTCTCCCCTGCCCACCACTTCTGGCGGACCGAGGGGGCTTGTCCCCCGATGCGTGAATGCTGTGTTATATGACGTGACCGCTTCATCGATAAACTTTCAAATATCCTCTACTTCAAATAGTTCTAAATCATTCAGTAATCTATGTATAGTTCTACCTATATAACCGTAGCTTGCTAATCCATATATATCCCTATACTCTGGCTTATGTTTAAGTTCTTCTCCAGTAGTACTGTAGTATCTCCGTGTAGTTGTACTCCAAAAGCCATAATCAAATTTATTTTTCATTTGTTCGAGAGCTATGTTTCCAATCGTCAAGTAATACCCTTTCGTCCATCCTTGATAATTAATCACAACCGGTGGAATCAATAATCCGTTTCTTTCTAACGCTTCAGCACTCGGTAGTACAGGTTTAATCGTTTTGTAATTATATATAAAAACTAGACACATCCCATTAATAAAAGGATTTTTCGACTGTATGTTTGTTTCTATAACATGTCCGCAGTAGTAAACCTCAGGAAGGGGTTGTACAACAAATACATCCCCGATTTTCGGGTTCTTTCTTGAAGCTTTCATTACAATTAATTCATTAAAGGTATCTTCTTCCAGAAAAATCACCCCATTATTCTGTTCGGTCATGTCATATAACGTTCTTGCATTCACGAACCCGCCAGGGTTGTCCGCTGATTCATCTTCCTCGTAATTGCCTCTTGCGGACCAAGGGCCGACTTCCTCGATCTACTTCTCCGCCAGCCCGCAGCGTGAATGCTGTG
>NZ_WTLI01000046.1 GCF_011421635.1 Paenibacillus turpanensis | reverse complement strand
GCAGGGTCCCGGAAGAGTAGGACGCCGCCAAGCCAATTAAAAAACAAGCACATTGATCAATGGATCAGTGTGCTTGTTTTTTTGTATTGCTGAGCCTATAGCAAATCTTCATAGAAATCTTATCAACTACCTGTGAATAGAAGAAAATAGTTGACAATGATAATGAGAACCATTATCATTAATTATATAAAAATGATAATCATTATCAACCAGGAGGGAATTTATTTATTATGGCTACTATTCTTATGGTTTACGCAAGCATGACTGGAAATACCGAGGACATGGCGGACGCGATCGCGGATGGCGTACGTGATGCTGGAATAGATATCACGGTTAAATCCGTTGTTGATACAAATGCAAGTGAATTAACCGAGTATGATGGTATTTTGTTTGGTGCGTATACCTGGGGTGACGGTGAGCTTCCGGACGAATTCCTTGATTTTTATGAAGAGATGGACGATGTAAATCTTCAGGGTAAAAAAGCAGCGGTTTTTGGATCATGTGATTCTAGTTATTCGCAGGTGGGTGCGGCTGTCGACATTTTGATTGAAAAGTCAAAGGAAATCGGTGCTGAAGTAACGCTGGAAGGTTTGAAGATCGAACTATCACCGTCTGCAGATGAAAAAGAAACCTGCCGTGACTTCGGAAAGAAGTTCGCTCAATCGTTGTAATCCATGATGGTAACAAAAAATACAGACGAACCATGTGAGCCGCATTTTCTCGAAAGCTTATCCTTTAAAGATTACGAAGTTGAGGATTGGCTGCGTAGCCCTACCGATTATTGCAATAAATACATCCGGGGCAACAAAAACAAAAACTGCCGGCTTACTTGGAAGCAAAGGGTTCAATACATTGTTAATCATGCTTTAAATGATGTGTATACTATCGAACCTGAAATGCGCACACGAGAACATATTTACGATTGTTTTCTTCGCAGATGGAATTTGAAGCCTAATATGTTTCCGACCTATTTTCTTTATCAAAAAGTACTATCTGAGGTGAGCAGTCAATTTATAACCTGGATCGAAAATATGCGAGATCTTGAAACGCCTATTGTTCTTTTTGAATCATTCACGACATCGATTTTCAATCAGAGTGTGCAGCTCTCCATGATCTTTCAAATGATCGAGTGTACGAAAACATCCTATAACGTTAGAAAAGTATTCGTAGATGAGGAACGAAACGTTATCGATGGATACTTACATATGACTGCAGTGTTTTGTCACAAGGCTTTCGGTAAGCTTCCTGATACAATTGAAACGACAAATCTTCTCACGGGAGAAAAGAGAGAACTCCGAATCTCCGATGATTATGAGCTGAAAGAGGCTCAAAACAAGGTTTATGTGATGTTACAAAGTATGGAGCGGCTTCGATCGCAAAACAAAGAGCATGTGAAGGAGGTGTCACAGTGGGATTGTTATTCGACGCCGTTCAGCATGCATTAACCATTAGCAGTATTGACCGGTTTGAAACGATGTCCATTCGTGTTTCTTCCTTAGCTTGCTTGGATGGTGAACACCTTATTGCCGCTACCTTTGGCCAAGGGATTTATATTCAATCGGACGTGGAGAAATGGGAGCGTATGGATGCAGGGCTTCCAAGTCAAGCGATTGTTTACCGTTTGCATGTAATCGAACAAAACCTGCTCGCCTCTACCGACCAAGGTTTATATTATTGGAACGATAAGGAATGGGAAAATGCCGGCTTGCGTTTTTCCTGTCATCGTGTGGCGAAAAGCTGCTGCTCCTTATTAGCGGCTACGGATCAAGGGCTGGCTGTACTGCATGGAAACCATCAATGGAAGTGCATCGCATTCGAAGGTAAGCATGTTTACGATATGGTGAGTACACCGAATTATTTGTTTGTTGCATTTGAAAAGGGTGTTGCTTACTACGATGTATTGACTGGGGATTGGTACGATTATCAATTGACCAAGGCTGTTACGAGTCTAGTTCTTTATCAAGATTATATTCTCGGGATCACAACAGACGGCTGCTTGATACAGAGCGATCGCAGAGGTGGCTTTCAAGCGGTCCGCTTTGAAGGGAAATGCTTCTATCAACTGTTCCGTTTTGGGAATCAATTGCTTGCCTGTTCCAATCAAGGATTATACCGAGTTGAATTGAGGAGTAGTGGTTTTCAGCTTCAGCTGATGGGAATTAGCTGTCCGGTAACGGATGTAATTGAATACAAAGATCGGATGATTGCGGCGACCATGCATTACGGATTGCTTAGCCTGCCAAATCCGCAAGGCACTCTTTTATAGAGTGCTTTTTTTATGAAATAAAGTAGGCAGTGCCGAGTGGCACTGCCTTATTTGCTTGCTCAGGTTGATGTAAGACCTCTATAAGAAGCAGCCATGTTCTTTTTTTGAAGCTGACGTATTTCAAAGGTTTGTAGACCGTCTTCCATGTGCTCGGAAATCTGAATTAACTTTTCGATGTCGGAAAACGAGTATTTTCTTGTCCCGCCCTTTGTTCGCTCTGGAAAAATCAGCTTGCGCTGCTCGTAGTATCGAATCTGTCGGATGGAAAGCCCTGTGAGTTCACTGACGAGCCCGATAGTAATCACCTTTTTATCCTGGTACGTCATTTCAACACTCCTATCCGTTTCCTTTCCAATATTACGGAATATTTATGTAATATTATATTACACATAAAATAGAAAATGAAAATTATTTGTTAGATTTTATAACATATTTACTTCTGTTGATGCAAAGACGTGATAGCATTGGATTGTAACTAGTAGGAAAAGGAGTTGGAGAAATGGAAGAGCGTGGATCTGCTGGTTTATCAAGAAGAGACTTTTTGATTAAGGTCGGTAAGGTGGGCGGTGGCACAGCAGTTTTTGCGGCAATGAGCAGCCTGGGGCTTCTGGGCATGCCATCTAAAGCAAGCGCATTGTTTGAACCGCCTTCGGGCGGGGATCTGTCGCTCACCAAACGTAATGGCAAAAAAGTAGTTATCCTTGGAGCCGGTTTAGCCGGGATGACGGCTGCATATGAGCTCATGAAGGGTGGATACGATTGTGTTGTGTTAGAGGCCCAAAGTCGGCCCGGCGGCCGGAATTATACGATTCGCAGAGGCGATTCGCTGACTGAGGCAGGGGGAGTCAAGCAGGTATGCCGGTTTGATGAGGGGCAATATTTTAATCCGGGGCCTGCAAGAATCCCTCAGCATCATATTACTATGGATTATTGTAAAGAGCTGGGGGTTGCTCTTGAGATATTCGGTAACGTAAATGAGGCAGCTTATTATTATAACGAAAATGTTGGGGGATTGTCCGGTAAAAAAATCGTAAAACGCAGTGCCAAGGCGGATTTACGCGGATATACTCATGAGTTGCTGGCAAAGGCAATCAATCAAGATGTTCTGGACTTACCCCTTTCGCCAATGGACAAAGAAAAATTAGTGCAATATTTAAAACGCGAAGGGGATCTTGATCCTGACCTGTTTTATAAAGGCTCCAGCCGCAGGGGTTATAAGGATTGGCCAGGCGGCGGTATGGATCCGGGTGTGCAGGATGAGCCTTACGATTTGCAGGCGATTATACAGTCCGGATTCGGCAATAACTTTAGTTCCGAATATTCAATCGATCAGCAGATGCTGATGTTTCAGCCGGTAGGCGGTATGGATGCTATCGGCAAGGCGATGGCTGCTAAGCTCGGTAAGGTAATTCAATATAGCATTGAAGTGAAAGAAATTCGGCAAACGGGCGAAGGAGTGCGTATTGTCGGTAAAAACACGAAAACGGGGGAAATGGTGGAGGAGACAGGCGACTTTTGTGTTTGCGCGATACCGTTGTCTGTTTTAAAGAGTATTCCTGCCGACTTCTCAGCTCCAATGGCTGAGGCCATTTCAAAAATCTCTTATGCGGCCACCGGTAAAATCGGATTCCAGTTTAAGCGCCGCTTCTGGGAAGAGGATGAAAATATTTTTAGTGGAATGACACAAACCAATATGGATATAACTCAAATTTGGTATCCGTCTTACGGATACTTGAGTGAAAAAGGTGTTGTAGTAGGTTATTACAATTTCGGGGATCAAGCAGTGAAGCTGGGAAATATGGGCCTACTTGAAAGAGAACATTATGCTTTAGCCGAAGGGGCTAAGGTACATAGCCAATATTATAAAGAGTTTGAAACTTCATTCTCAATTGCTTGGCATAAGGTTCCGTATCATCTTGGGGGCTGGGCAAGCTACACGGCCGACGATAGAAAGACGTATTATCCTAAGCTGAACGAGCCGGATGGGCGGATTTATTTAGCAGGTGAGCATATGAGCTACTTGACAGGGTGGATGGCGGGTGCGTTTGAATCGGCTCGGCTCGTCGTGGATCAAATTCATCACCGTGTTATGAAACAATAGGGGGAGTGTTTATGAAAAAAAATCATCGGAAAGTTATATTTATTGCATCTGTGGTGCTTGCACTTTCTATTGTATCCATAACGGCTTATGGGGCCGATGTCGTAACACCGAATAAATATCCTGCAAAACCTATCGATGAAGTTGAGTTTTACGGAAATCCGGCTTCTTCCATTGCTTCGGGGGTGGCGGTCCCTGCAGATAGTGCATACCTGTTTACAAGTGGTACGGTTCCGCCCTTGCTGAACAAGGATGGGAAGACCGTGTATGAACGGTATGGTGATACTAAAACTCAATCGATCGGGATTTTGAAACGAATTGAAGCGGATTTAAAAGAAAAGGGATTAACTTTGTCCGATGTAATCTATCTACGAGTATACTTAGTTGCTGATCCGGCTAAGGAAAACAAAGTGGACTATCAAGGATGGTTTGACGCCTACGGACAATTCTTTGGGACGGAAAGTAATCCGACGAAGACGGCCCGCTCGACAATGGCTGTGGCTGGGTTAGTTAGTTCGGATTGGCTTGTTGAAATTGAGGCTGTTGCGGTTTATCCAAAAAAAGAATAGAAGGGGTGGTATGATATGTTGCAAAATTTGGGGATCCCTGGTCTTATTTTAATTTTAATCATTGCCCTTATTATTTTCGGTCCGTCTAAGCTTCCGGAAATCGGCCGTGCCTTCGGCAGGACGCTCAAAGAATTTAAACAATCGACCCGTGAATTAGTTGAAGATACCGGGACTGCGGTGGAAACGCCGCGGGATGCGGGTTCTATAAAATCGGCGGAAACCGTTGTTTCATTGGACGGGAAAAGAGAAGCGGTTCGTTAGCCAGCGCTTATGAATTGGGAGAAGCCTGTGGGGGCTTCTCTTTTTTGTGCGGTGCGAGGTATATTTATGAGGCATCATGTAAAAAATGAATACAACTCCGCTGTGGAATTTTTTTCGTGTTGCACATTTGTATTGCGGATGGTATATTGTTATTCCGCCCCAAGAGGCGCGGTAAGATGAAACGGATTTGGGAAGTGCAAAACCGATCCAAATCAAAATTGTTTTGCCTCATATTGTTTTACAACTAGTGAATGTGGTTGGGGTAAAAATTTCCGGTTGCTAGTTTGAAACAAGCGTGATAAGATGTAATTCCTGTCGCCGAGA
>NZ_WTLI01000045.1 GCF_011421635.1 Paenibacillus turpanensis | reverse complement strand
GAAGTGATTGCAGCTTTCTTCCTACAGATAATTCGCGTCGCTTGTGATACGGTTCCCCGCGCTGTCTCTAACGGCAAGTTTTAGCGGCCAATCGTCGTACTTCCTCGCTCACCCTTACGGCTGAGTCTCAAGGATAGATTTAATACTAAAGCTTAGAGATCTCCCGCATACATGTGCTGATCCTGCAATTGAATCAGGACTTTGCCATAACGTCCACCTTCTTGAATGACTACTTTTCCTGAAGGATACGCATGTTCCAAATAATCGGCAATGATGCTTCGATTTCTCTCATCCACAGGCAGACGATGATGGGCAAGCCAAGTCATTGCTTCTTGCAGCGCCGCTTCTCTAGAGATTTCTCTCGTTTTTACTTCCCTTGAAATAAGGGATTGGTAGGCATACCCTTTGAGATATAGCAGATGAAGGAGATATCCCATTTCGGTAAGCTTCGATTCGTAAGACTGACCCGTAACGAGCGGCCAAATTTCGTTTACTAAACTGTGCTCTGTTGGAACTACAGGCATACTGATGTAACAATATTTTTGGGAGCATTGTAGCAGCTTCTCCACACACTCCCAATTGTAAACAACCGGGCTCATGGAGACAAAGACAAGATCGAACGCATTCTCCCATCCATGGGCCGCAACATCAATCTCCTCAAAAGGCAAGGGTACAATGTTTACCTGTTCAGCGAAATGCTTCGTGTTCTGCTCGAGCAGTTCTACCAGCGGCGGAGAAGTCTCCACAGCGGTTATATGAGCTCCTCTCTCTGCAAATGGTACTGTGAAAACGCCTGATGCAGCGCCAATATCAAGAACAGTTGCGTTTTCAAAACGAACCCCTTGTCCTTCCATCCAGTTCATGATGCGTCTGCTGCGTCTCCTCCCCTCTTCGCTAAAGGACTGCTCGTTGAAAACCTTGGCCTTTTGATCAAAAGACCGGGTAAGATCGATTCCATTCTTTTTCATGTTGGCAAAAATCAAATCCGTAGCGTCTTTCCACGCTTTTTCCCAAACTTTAGCATTATAAAAATCGTCCATAATCGCTCCTCACTCTTTCTTGTGGTTTATATAGTTGAATGAACCATAATACTGCCCTCTCCTGCATAAAGGGACCGCGCTTTACACGCTGCATCGATCATAAATTTGCCTTCCAAGCTATTCCATTAAGCTCATTGTTGATCACCACAGCGGCTAATGACCCCTTTGAAGCTGCTGCTATAGCCTGATGAAATCGGGATGTCACATCCCCTACGCTATATACACCTGGAATGTTTGTTTTCCCAAAATCGTCAACAACAACCTCTCCCAATTCCGTCATCTGGCATCCGATCGTTCTCGGCAGATTCGATCCCGTAACCAGTTCCGGCTTGAAGAAGATACCTCTGCAGGCTATGGACGAGCCGTCTTCCAGAACAACTTGCCGCGTGATTCCGTCATTGGAATCGATCCGCCGAATCGGTGAGTCAAACAACAGCACTTGATTCCGCCTGAGTTCCTCTCGCTCGGTATCCGTTAATTCATCAGGACCATTCGTGCAAACGGTAATACGATTCGTCCATCCGGATAAGAGTGGCGCGAAATGCATAAGCTCCGCTCCTTTGTTTATGATGACAAGCGGCTGATCCCTTAATTCCCAGCCGTCACAATACGGACAGACAAATGCACTTTTTCCGTACACCTCCTTCAGTCCCGGGATGTCGAGCGGCCGATCCTTCATGCCCACGGCAAACAATACTTTTTTGCTTAACAAACGTTTTCCTTGCATGGTCTCAATTTCAAATCTGCTGTCTGCTCCGGTTATGGTCACTGCTGGTTCTGTAAAAAACGATACGGAGGGATAAGCAGCGATCTCTTCATTTGCAAGCCGTCGAAACTCGCTCGGCGAGATCCCATCACGGGTAAGAAAACCGTGTATTTCGTGAGTTACAGCATTGCGGGGGCGGCCTTCATCAATGAAAGCTACGTATTTTCTTGCCCTTCCAAGCACCAGAGCAGCACTCAGTCCAGCCGGTCCGCCGCCAATAATAGCCACATCATAAAGTGGATTGTCCATATATAAACACCCCTATACCAGATCTATAATATCCATAATTAAAACGCAAGAAGTGTATCACTTCTTGTTTGCCTCATGATTACGACGCTTTACAGCCTCATCCAGTACCGACTGGATCGTGTGTTCCCGCATGTACTGGTGCATCTGCTGTTCCGCTCCCAACATCACTTTCTCGACCAGACATTCTTTCCTTTCCAAACTTCTCTGTTTGTCCGGTGCAGACCCCTGTTCTACTAACAGCCGATGCTGCTGTGAGCTAGAATTCGAGCATTCGAATAGTTGCTGCCTTCCTTCAATCACTTGAATCACATCAAGAAACGAGATCTGTTCCGCCGGTCTGGCTAGTTCATAACCGCCATTCACTCCTGGTACGGCACGTACGATTCCGTCCTGCCTCAGCTTAGACATGATTTTAGATAAATAACTTTCGGATACACCAAGGGATCCCGATAGTTCCTTTATTCCAACAGGATGGCTTCTCTCAGAGAGTCCCAAATGAATTAAGGCGTGCAGCGCATAATCTGTACTTTTAGAGAACTGCAAAATCCCCTCCCCCTTCACAAAGACATTATTTTTACTATTATGGATCTATGGTGTCTATAATACTCGATGTATTTCCAAATTGCAATGTAAAAACGGGAGGGCGTCAATCGAATCGTAGCGCAAAAGGTTTCTAGGTGTTTGAGACAATGCGCGGGATGCACATTTCCAAGTCTGCTGCCGGATCAGCACCTAAGTTTCGTCTTATAGGTAAATTGGCTCCAATAAACTATTTCCTGATAAGCAACACACATCATTCAACATGCCTTGTGTTCCTATTTTGTCATTGGATTGAGCTCATTAACTCGTGGAAATAGTTGGGTTCCTGAGTTTTGTTAAGACGATACCAAGCGTCTAATGTTTTTGGAAAAAACACATCTAGCGCTTTTAAAACATGAACAGAAAATTCTAATGGTGCTACTCCGGATGCAGTGATCAATTTTCCATCGGTGACAGCAGATTCCACTTTGTAATATTCTTCGCCCGTGTAAGAATGGCAAATCATTTTAAGGTAGGCCAGATCATTGCTTGTGTGCCAACGTGTATCTAACAATCCTGCTTGAGCCAGTCCTAAGGTAGCACCGCAAATGGCTCCAACTATGATTCCTTCCTTTAAACACATCTCGGCAGTCTTTAATATGGGCGCGTGAATAGCTTCTGTCCATGTATTTCCACCAGGTAAAATCAGAGCATCTACACTTTGAATGCTGCACTCATCCACTTTAACGTCTGGCATTATTTTCAATCCGCCCATTGTCGTTACTGGAGTCTTTTCTATCCCTACAGTAACTATTTTTGCCGGAGCCAACCCCTGTCTAAAGTATCTTCCAGAGTTCAGTTCGGCGGCTAAATAACCTATTTCCCAATCGGACATGGTATCAAACACATAAAGATATACGGTATTATTCATTTCTAATTACTCCTCATAAAGTTCATTTAGGTATCAGCAACCATTCACCTGTAATGAGTGGTTGTCCTTATAATAAAACAACTTCACTGACAACTGCTGTCAGTAAAGTTGTTAAACTTGATAATATTCCATTAACTCTGAAGCAACCTTCACAAGTTTATCCTTTAGATTCTGTGGCTCTATAACTTGAATGGATTTCCCATAAGGAAGAATGATATACGGAACATGTGTATACAGTGATTCTTCCTCAAGTAAAAAGATTGCTTGCTTTGATGTCCGCTCCTGCAAATGATGCTCCAAAAACCAATGAATACACAAATCATCCAACGCTTCTGCCCTGCCACCAATAATTAAAGAAATGAATCGGGATTTATCTACTACATCTGGCAACAGATTTTTCATAAAAAAAGTACGCGCTGAAAATTCATTGGGACGCCTAAATGAGAATGGCGTGCGTGTGATGTTCAGAATTCGGTCTACCCGAAAGCTGCGGATCTCCTTGCGCAGGTGGCAAAATGCAATTGTGTACCACTTATTGTTCCAATTAACTACGCCATAGGGGTCTATAACCCTATTGGGGGACTGCTCTTCATGACTGTTACGATAAGAAATTTCTACCGACCATTCATTTGCTACAGCGTGCTCCAATTCTTGCAATACCGGCTGAACAGCGGGGTATCCCCTGCGGTTTATGACTTCAAAACCGGCTAAATGGTGGTTTAGTTTACTTTCCTGCTCCTGATTCGAATACATTTTCAACTTGGATGTTGCATTTTCTAATGCCTCACTCAAAGGATAACCGGCTTCTTTTGCAAATAGGGCAGCATGAAGCAATGCCTTTTTTTCATTAATACTAAATTTCAGAGGAGATCTGATAAAATTGTGCAGCAAGCTATACCCGCCATTGTGCCCTGTGTCGGATATGATAGGGACGCCACTGGCACATAGTGCATCAATATACCGATAAACTGTTCTTATATTTATCTCTAACTTTTCCGATATTTGCTTTGCAGTCCATTTCTCTCCCGAATTCAACATCCATAGAATTGCTAGCATATTATCATTTTTTGGCATAACATAACCCTCGCCTTTTATTACCACTATACTCAACAGTGTTTTTTTGCTAATCGAAGGTATTCCGAATTCCCTGTTATTAGTAATCAACTCCGTTAGTGTTACCGGAGTGAAGGACAAGGTGCTTTTTTCCTGTAGTTTGCTCCATCCTTCTCAGCTGTTAGTTTAAAATGTCTTATATGAAGTCCATTATACATTTCATATAACAAGGAGCGCAGCCTATTTAGGCTCGCTCCCCCATACAATCAAGATTAGGCATTCCACATGTGTCGCTTTAAGCCCTTCTTTGGACATCTAGCATCGCCGCCTCCACCTTCAACCCAATCCTCCAGTTTACCACTATTTGTGGAGCGGTTCACCGCGCTGTCAGTAACGGCAAATTAAATGTGTGCTTAGTTCAACTAACATTTATCGTTAGAGTCAATTACGGGTTTTTATTACAAAGTTAGCAAGCGGAAATCCATATGCCCGATTATAAAGTTGTCGACTATAGCTGAGCCAATCCATTCCGGTAGAAGTTTTGTTCGTCATGATCAGTATAGGATACCCAAAGTGGCTCAACCTTGATTCGGATTGAAGTGCCAAGCCATTTCGCTCATAAAACGATATACGCCGAGTTCGTACTGTAATTTCCTCATAATCCTTTGCTGCTTCTGGATCCTCGACCTCTAAAAGAAGACCATTCTTTGCGAGCTCTTGTAATCGCCCCATCAAGGCACCACCTAACCCTAAGGATCGATATTCAGCTCGTATGGCAAGGTATAACACATGCATCATGTTTAACAAGGGTTCGACTTGATATATGGCATACCCGTATACAATTTCACCGTCTGTAAGATAAACTCCATGCAATACTCCTCTTTTCATCGCTCGTCGGATGATAAAGAACGGGATATGCGTCATGAAAGGAAAGTCTTTTCTTACGAAATCAAACAGCTGGCTTAATTGACTATGATTTATGGGGACCTGCTGAAGTTTAAGTTTATCCATGATTGCTTGCCTTTTGTTTAAGTGCGTTAAGTCTCCTTAT
>NZ_WTLI01000044.1 GCF_011421635.1 Paenibacillus turpanensis | reverse complement strand
TCAGACAATGCGATTAACTTAATGACATTGCCCCAGAGGACAGCACCTTTCTCACTAAGATTTCGATTGAAAAGCGATCAGCGCTTCACGCACCTGCTCAGCTGTATCCATCGCCAGCACGCGCTCTACGAGCTGCTCGCATTCCGCCTTGTTCAGCTTCGTGATCGCTTCCTTCACCTTCTGGATCGAAGCCGAGGACATGCTCCATTCGTGAAGTCCAAGTCCGGCAAGCAGCGGCGCCGCCAGCGGATCACCTGCCATGCTGCCGCACATTCCGGTCCATTTTCCGGCTTCCTTAGATGCATCAATCACCTGCTTGATCAACTGGATGACCGCAGGGTGGAAATAATCATATAAATACGATACCTTTTCGTTCATCCGGTCTACCGCTACCGTATACTGCACCAAATCGTTCGTGCCGATGCTGAAGAAATCGACTTCCTTGGCGAATTGACGGGCAAGCAGAGCAGCAGATGGGATTTCCACCATAATGCCAAGCTCAACCTTTTCCCCAACGGTAACTCCCTCCGACACGAGCTGCGCGCGAACATCGTCATAGATTGCTTTCGCTTGGCGCCATTCCTGCAGCCCTGAAATCATCGGGAACATTACCTTCAACGCACCAAAAGCACTCGCTCTTAAAATCGCTCGAAGCTGTGTACGAAACAGCTCCTGCTGATCTAAGCAAAGCCGAATCGCTCGGTAGCCTAGAAACGGGTTCAGCTCATGCGGTGTTTGCAAATACGGCAGCTCCTTGTCCCCACCGATATCCAGCGTTCGAACGACGACCGGCTTGCCCTGCATCGATTCTGCCACATCTTTATACGCCTTAAACTGCGTCTCTTCATCGGGCATTGTGCTGCGGCTCATAAACAAAAACTCAGTCCGGTAAAGACCGACCGCTTCGGCGCCTTTATCCGGCAGTCCGACCGCTTCTTCCGGTGTTCCGATATTCGCCGCAATTTCAAAGCGAACGCCGTCCTTTGTCATGGCCGGCGCCTGAGTAAAGCGCTGCAGCCGCTCTTTCTCCGCCACTTCCGCAGCCATCACCTGTTGAACAGCCGCCAGCGTTTCCTGTTCCGGACGCAAAATACATTCGCCTGTAGCACCGTTAATGATGAGCAGATCCTCATCCTTCATTTCTTCAACCCCAGCGCCTAAGCCAAGGACTGCAGCGATGCCAAGAGAATTGGCCAGAATGGCAGTGTGAGAAGTTTTGCCCCCAATCCGCGTAACAAAGCCGAGCACAAAACGTTTATCGAGCTGAACGGTATCCGAAGGCGTTAAATCGTCGGCTACGACGATGACTTCCTCTTGAATATCAGAAAGCTGACGGCCTTGAAAGTTCACCAATTTCGAAAGCAAGCGGCGCCCGACATCACGAACATCTGCAGCGCGCTCTCTCATGTACTCATTCGGCATCGATTCAAAAATCGCCGCCACTTGATTGGTGATGCGGAGCACCGCGGTTTCAGCGGTTACACGATCATTGGCAATGAGCTTCTCCATTGGCGGGTAAAAAGACGGGTCGTTCAAAAAGCTGATTTGCCCTTTTAAAATCGTCGCCTTCTCTTCGCCCAGCGTCTTTTGCGCCTTTTCGATTAAATCATTCAATTCCGTCACACAGCCTGCTTTCGCCTCTTGAAGCCGCACCGTCTCCGTATCGGGGTTGTCTGCTTTTCCTTCCACGACATCGGCAAAGGAAAACGGCTTATAAACAAAGGCTTTGCCAGCTTTTGTACCGTCAGAAACCCCGAGACCGCGCAATTTTATTTCTGTAGCTTTCATTCCAAGCCTCCTATCCGTCCGTTGAAAGGCATTAGCCCTCGCCGAACCCGCTTTCAACCAATGCCACCAATGCTTCCACCGCTTCTTTTTCGTCCGGACCCTCAGCAGAAATTTGAATCACCGAGCCTTTTTCCAAGCCTAAGGTCATTAATCCCAAAATGCTTTTTCCATCGATTGCTTGATTTTGACCGGAAACCGTCAGGCGAATATCCGATTGGAACGATGCTGCTTTCTCTGTGAACAATTGGGCAGGGCGAATATGAAAACCGGATGCATTCCGGATCGTAGCTTCTTGTGTTTGCATGTAAAGTCCTCCTAAAGGTTTGATTCTACGATTCTTAGATTCTTAGGCAAGTTATTAGATCGTTTCAAGCAAGTCCATCAGCTCTTTAGAGCTGGATACCTGCATCAGCTGGCTGCGGAATTGATCGTCAATGAGCTTGCGGGAAATCGCAATTAAGATTTGCAGATGTTCATTGCCTGCCGCTTCTTCCGGCACCGCAATCATAAAAACGGCCGTAACCGGATTGCCGTCTAACGATGCCCAGTCCACTGGCTGCTGCAGCTTGGCAAAGGCAAGCGCAGGCTTCGAGACGCCCTTGGATTTGCCGTGCGGAATGGCTACGCCGAACCCGATTCCCGTCGATCCAGTCGTTTCACGAGTTAATACCGCATTCAAGTAAGCTTCTTTATCGGAAATTGCACCTGCAGCATCTAAGCCGTCGATCATGCTACGAATGACTGCCTCTTTTTCTCCAGCCGCCAACGGAATAAAAATTGAACGCTCGTCAAGTAATCCTTGAATTTGCATAATTAAATCCTCCCTGGTTTAGATCATCGATATGTGTAGAAAAGGGAAGGAGCCCTTCCCTTTATGCGCTGCTTATCGTTAACGCTTGAAATTAGGCTGCCGTCTTTTCTACTGCCGGACGTTTTAGTATCGCCAGAAGCAGTGCCGTTACAACAGTACCGGCAATAATCGCTACCGCGTACATACCGACATTGCTTACGGCATTCGGTATCGGCAGTACGAAGATTCCGCCATGCGGCGCTCTAAGCGTTGCGCCAAACAGCATCGACAGTGCGCCGGTTACGGCCGAGCCCGCCACGATGGATGGGATTACGCGGAACGGGTCACTTGCTGCAAAAGGAATCGCGCCTTCGGTAATGAAGGAAATTCCGAGAACCGATGCAGCTTTGCCGGCATCTCGTTCTTCCTTGGTAAACTTTCTTTTCGCAATAAGCGTTGCCAGCCACAAGCCTAACGGAGGCGTCATCCCCGCAGCCATTACAGCCGCCATCGGGCCGTAGATGCCGCTTGCCAGCAAACCGATCGCAAACGTATACGCCGCTTTGTTCACCGGACCACCCATATCAAAAGCCATCATCGCACCGAGCAAAAGGCCAAGCAGAACCGCGTTCGCCGAACCGAGCGAGGTGAGATACGTTGTCAAGCCGTCCATAATTGCTTTAACCGGCTGGCCGAAAACATAAATCATCAGCAGGCCTGTAATTCCTGTCGCTAGTAGCGGAATGAGTAAAATCGGCTTTAACCCTTCCAAATTTCTTGGAAGCTTAATCAAATCCTTAAGAAATTTCGCGACATAACCGGCGAGGAAGCCTGCGATAATACCGCCCAGGAAGCCTGCACCGATTTGCGAAGCCAGCATCCCGCCGACCAAGCCAGGAGCCATGCCCGGCTTCTCAGCAATCGAAAATGCGATAAACCCGGCCAAGATCGGTACCATCAGAGCAAACGCTGCGCCCCCGCCGATATCCATCAGCGCTTTCGCCAACGTGCCTTCAACTTTAAACGCCTCAATTCCGAAAATAAACGAAATCGCAATCAGCAAGCCGCCGGCAACAACCAAAGGAAGCATGGCCGACACACCGGTCATCAAATGCTTGTAAGGACCGCTTCTCGCTGCGCTGCGCTCCGCTTTATTTGCTTCTACCTGCTTCAACAAATCATTCGAAACCGCAGCCGCTTCTTTGTTCAACGCTTCGTCAAGCAGCCCAGCAGGATTTTTGATGGCATGTGCAACAGGAACCTTCACGACAGGCTTCCCTGCAAAACGCGATTCGAGTACGTCAGTATCAGCCGCTACGATAATCGCATGCGCTTCCGCGATTTCCTGTTCGGTCAATTCATTTTCAACACCTACGGCGCCCCGAGTTTCAACTTTTAATGGAATGCCCTTTTCCTTTGCCAATTTAGCGAGCGATTCCGCTGCCATGTACGTATGAGCAACTCCTGTAGGACATGCGGTCACTGCAAGAATTTTTTTCATTGTTTCTCCTCCTTCAATTTGTCGCAAGTTTCATGGTTTTATCCCAAACGGGTGATGGATACCAAGTGCTTGTTTTGGAGCACTTCCTGAAGCGTGCATACCTCTGTGCCCGGCTTGGATGCTGTAACGGTGCCTGCCGCAGAACAAATTCGTGCCATCTCTTCTAAGCCTAATTGCTGAAGAAGCCCATAGACCATCGCCGCAACCATGGAATCCCCAGCCCCTACCGTGCTAATCGGCTCAATCGGAAATGGCGTTGCTTGAAACGCACCTTCCTCGCCGACCAAAATCGATCCATCACCACCCATTGAAATTTGAACCACCCGAATGCCCATCGATAGAAGCTGACGAGCCGCCGCTAGAACCTCCTCCGTATTTTTGAAAACGCTACCAAAATACGTCTCAAGCTCATGGATATTCGGCTTGACTGCATACGGCGCGGCCTTCAGCCCTTCTGCAAACGCTTCCCCATCAGCATCAAGCACGACGAGAACACCTTGCTCCTTTGCTTTTGATGCGAGCTTATAGTAGTAATCTGCAGGTGCGCCCGGCGGCAGACTGCCTCCAAGAACCACTACAGATGCCGTTGAAACCTGCTGCTCGAATTGGTTAAGGAATTTGGCTAACAGCTGTTCATTTGCATGAAATCCGGGTTCATTTAACTCCGTCGTGACTTTCGAGCTGGAATCGACCACCTTGGTATTGGTACGGGTTTCTCCATCCGCTTCGATAAAAACCGACGAGATGCCCAGCGCATCCAGCTTATTCTTAAGCATTTTTCCAGGATAGCCCGCACTCAGCCCCCAGGCTTCTGCTTCAACCTCAAAATGCTTTAACACCTTCGCTACGTTGATCCCTTTTCCGCCGGCATCGATTCGACTCTCTTTGATCCGATTTAGTTGACCGTATACAAATTGATCGACAAGAACCGTTTTATCAAGAGCGGGGTTCATCGTGACGGTAATTACCTTCGATTTCATCCTCTTCTCACTTCCTGACTACGTGGTGATTAGATGTATGCCGGCTGACTCTATCGCTTTTCGGTTCTCCTCATGTAATCCTTCATCGGTAATGAGAAGATCAACAACCTCCATACCAGCAACCTTTGCAAAAGATACCTTTCCGTACTTACTATGATCAGCCAATAGGACCACTTGCTTCCCGGCACCGATCATTTTGCGTTTCATTTCCGCTTCAATTAAGGAAGGCGTAGATAACCCACTCTCCACGTCAAATCCGTTAATTGCCAAAAATACATGATCCACTCGTATATAATCGAGCGTCTTCTCCGCAATGGGTCCAACCATGGCCAGCGTCTCATGACGAAGTGTGCCGCCGGTGAGTACAAGATCAATTCCTTTGGAGCTGGAAAGCTCCGTAGCTGCCATCACCGAGTTGGTTACAACCGTGAGCTTTTGGTAGTTCTTTAGCAGCTTCGCTAAGCAATAGGTTGTCGAGCCCGAGTCCAGAAAAATCGTCTCGTCTTCCTGAACGATGGATAAAGCCGCACATGCAATCGCTTCCTTTTGAGCGCGAAAACGGTCTTCCTTTTCTACAAAAGGAGGTTCGTTATTATCGTTCTGCAGCAGCATCGCGCCGCCGTGCGTTCTGCGGAGTTTGCCCACTTCTTCGAGATCCTTTAAATCACGCCTTACTGTCGATTCGGACACTTGAAAATGCTGTGCCAGCTCTTGTACGGAGGCACGACGGTGTTCCTGTACGTAATCCGCGATTTTTTGTTTTCTTTCCTCTTCGTAAAGCAAAAAGGTTCCCCCCTTAAAACGGGAATTAGCGTGCATCGATGCTCATTTGTGCTCATTTATTGCGTTGCCTGAATTGCTGGCAACTTATCGAGCAAACAAATAACGAGCATTGTTGTCGAAAATGCACGATCCGGTTTCATTGTTTACGGAATGAAAACCAATGCTTGAATCGTGATCATTTATTCTCATTTATGATTATATATAATCATAAATAATTTGTAAAGAAGGAAGCACTCAAAATTCGATCATAATCAAGCGTATTATTTCAAATTTATGAACGAATCGAAAGGGAGGTTTTCACGGAAGCAAATTTCACGGAAACTAAAAGTGCAGTTTATGTCGGATTATATAATCCGACAGCTGCGCATGAAAACTCGACTCATTTCAACAAACGAAGAGGATCCTTATCCGTAGGGACGTAGGGAGTCCCATTTCTTGATTTGTTCTGTAACAGGATACCCATTTTAAGGTTTGCAACTCCTGCCTTCCAATGATAGACACAAAATCGTTATTCCGTGTTCACCGCTCGAACAAAACAAAAAAACCACACCGAAGTGTGGTCATT
>NZ_WTLI01000043.1 GCF_011421635.1 Paenibacillus turpanensis | reverse complement strand
GCCGAACATGCGCTCCGCCCACTCGATCAGGTTGATTACCGGCTGATGACGGACGATCACGCCCTTCGGTACACCGGTGGAGCCCGAAGTGAAGATCGCGTAAGCCGGCTGGTCCGCCGCTGCGCCTTCGAGCGCAACAGGGTTCGCCTCGTCGAAGCCGGACAGCAGTCCCGGCTCGTCGAGCAAGACCCCGCGAGCGAGCCCTAGCTCGGGCAGCAAACCCTCCAGCGCATAAAGCTTCTCGGCATGCCGCGCCTGCGTCAGCACAAGCGGCACCTTCATCGAGCCGAAGATGTGCTCCAGCCGCGCCGCCGGGAAGGACGGCTCGACCGGGATGTAGGCCGCGCCGGCCTTCAAAATGCCGAGCACGCCGGCGATCATGTCAAAGCCGCGGTCCATCATGATGCCGATGAACGTGCCCGGCACGACGCCCTGCTGCAGCAAGTAGTTCGCCACCTGATTGGCGCGGCGATTCAGCTCGCCGTACGGCAGCTCCTGCCCGTCCATGCACAGCGCAGCCCGCTCAGGATAGCGTTCGGCCTGCACTTCGAACGGCTCATGGATGCGAAGCGAACGGTTGTATTCCCGTTCTGTCGCATTCCACTCCCACACGAGCGTGCGGCGTTCCTCCGGCGTGGCTGTCTCGATTTCCGATAAGCGAATCTCAGGGTTTGCCGATACCTGAGATAAAATGTACATGTAGTGGCTGAGGATTTGCTCCACTTTCTCCACGCGAACTGCGCTTTCATTGAATTGTACCTTCAGCTTAATGGAGCTGCCCGGAACAATGATCAAATTAAAATCGTAGTTCGTCTGTTCGAAGCTTTCCTCATCCGCTTCAATCGTGAAGCCAAGCCCCAGATCCTCGCTCATGCTCTCTACTTCTTTGGATACCGGGAAATTCTCAAATGCTATCAGGTGATCAAACAGCCCTTCCTTCAAGCTGCGCTCCGCGTGAATTTCATACAGCGGATAGTATTCATAGCTTCTTGCCTGTGCCGAGGCTTCATGAAAGGCGGCTGCCAGCTCGGCGAATGTTTCCACTCCCTCAGAGCGAACCCGGGTCGGCAGCGTATTTATGAACAAGCCGATCATTTCCTCGACACCCGCAAGCTCGGCCGGTCTTCCCGACACGACGGAACCAAACACGGCATCCTGGGTGTGGTTATACTTTTGCAGAAGAACTCCCCATGCCGATTGCATAAAATTGTTTAGTGTTACCTTGCATTCTCCCGCCGCTTCCAGCAGCGCTGCGGACTGCTCGGCATCCAGTACGCGAGAGAACACGTTATAAACGTAATCGCCGCGCGCGGCATGGGCGCTTTTCAGAATCGGGGTCGTTTGCCCAAAGCCGTCGAGATACGTTTTCCAGAAAGCGGAAGCCCGGGCTTTATCCTGTTTTTCCAGCCAATCGATGTATTGGCTAAATGGAGCCGGAGCCGGCAAGCTTAGGGCTTGACCGGCACAGAGCGCCTTATAAATTTCGAAAAACTCTCCGAACAAAATGCTCATACACCAGCCGTCCATCAAAATATGATGGTGGCTCCAAATGACGGTGTACTCCTCATTGCCCGTTTGCAGCACAGAAACCCGCATTAGCAAATCCGAGGTCGGATCGAAGCCTCTTTTTTTGTCCTGCTCGATCCAACGTTTCTCGTATTCGGCCTGCTCCCCGGCTTCCATCGGATAAGCGGCTTCGAACCGGACCTCCGCCTTTCGCTCCTTTAGTACGACCTGCAGCGGTTTCTTCACTTGATCGTAAATAAAGATGGTACGAAGCACCTCATGCCTTTGAATTAATCTCTGAAAGCTCTCGACAAAAGCAACCTTGTCCAAATGGCCTTTCAGACGCATCACCATTTGCTCGAAGTAAGCGTGTGAATCGCGATCCGTAATGGAATGAAACAGCATCCCCGATTGCATGGGTGACAATGGATACACTTTTTGGATCTCGGCCCCGTTTCCCACAGCGATTCCTCCTAAAGTTTGATTTTGCTGGCAACTAGACTGGAAAGGTCATGTAGCTCATCGATCGAAAGCTCGTTATTCGTTCCGAGATCGGACGGAGTTAGCTCTCGTTCTGTTTTGGCACAGCAGTGGTTGATCAGGTCCAGCAGCTTTGCCTTAAACGCGTCCGCTAGGCTGCGAATCTTCTCGGATGTAAACTCCTGAGTACTGTAGCTAAACGAAAACTGCAGCTTGTGATCCGTTACAGCTCCATTGATATCCAGCGCAAATTCCCGTTTCCGCTCGGCTCCGATTTCATGTCCGCTCGAAACGGAGGATATTTCAAATTTCCCGTCTGATCCGCCGGCCGTAAATTCTCCGAAATAGTTAAAGCTGATCTCCGGCTGCCATGCGGCGGACAGCCCCCGTCCGGTAAGCTTCAGCCAGCCGTAACCGATCCCTTTGCCCGGAACGGCCCGGAGCTGCTCCTTCACCGACTTGATTTGATAACCCAAATCCACTTGGGAAGGCAGCGTCAGCAGCACTGGATATTGGCTGGTGAACCAGCCGACCGTACGGGAAACATCGGCGTCCTTAATGATCGATTCTCTGCCATGGCTCTCCAGGCTGATCGCAATTTGTTCCGATTTGCACCACTCGGACAAAGCCATGCCGAGTGCGGCGAGTAAAATATCGTTTATATCGGTGTTGTACGGTTTGTGAGCCTCGGTCATCAGCTGCTTTGTCTGCTCCTCTGTCCATTCCACCGATTCCCATGCCGTGGAGGCAGCAGTCGGCTGTAACTGCGCGGCCGCCTCCTTTGGAAGCTGACCTGCTGCAGCATTTTCAATCGCTTTCCAGTGGGAAAGCTCTCGGTCGAAGGCGCCGTCAGCGGCCAGCCCGTGCAGCTTTTCCGCCCAGTCCTGCAGCGAGGTTGTCTTCTCCTGTAATTGTACAGGCAAGCCCTGCTTCGCTTGGGTATAGGCAGTGTCGAAGTCCTCCAGCAGGATCCTCCAGGAAACGCCGTCCACCACCAAATGGTGAACGATCATAGCCAAGTAATCCCGATCCGGTGCATGGAATAAAGCGACAGTGACGAGCGGCCCGTGTTCCAAACTAAACGAGCCTTGGAGCCGGTCCAGCTCCTTTGTTACCTTATCCTGAGACTCCTTTTCCTCAAGCAGGTCAAACTCGTAGAAATGGAACGCTTCTTCCTCGCTGCGGAGTAACGGCCGGTTCCGCTGCTTCCATTGACCGTCCTCTTGGAAAAACACCATTCGCAGCGCGTCGTGATGCTCGACCAATCGGCTCATTGCGGTCTGAATGTGAAGCGGGACAAGCCTTTCGCTGCTGCATTCCAGCACAACCGATTGGTTATAGTGATGCAGCTCTTTATCGTCGAAGGTAAAGAATTCGTTTTGAATCGGCGTCAGCCGAACATTACCTTCTACCGGCTCCTGCGGGATCACAACTGCCGCCTGTTTGACATGAACGGCCAGCTGCTCCAGCGTCGGATACAGGAACAGCTTGGAAATATCAAGCGTCAAGCCATGCTTGCGCAATCGAGAAGCCAGTTGAATGGCTTTAATCGAGTCGCCGCCCAAGTCAAAGAAGTGATGCTGTCTGCCAACCCTCGGAACTCCTAACAGCTCGCTCCAAATTTCAGAGAGCAGTCCTTCCACCTCACCTGTCGGTTCGACGTAAGCAGAGTCGTCCGTCGCCGGAGCCTGTAGAACAGGCAGCCGAGTCCGATCAATTTTCCCGTTCGGTGTTAAAGGAAGCTTGTCAAGCTGGACAACATGCGCCGGAACCATATAACCAGGAAGCTCCCGCAGCAGCGATTCCTTTAATTCCTTTGCATCCAGCGCAGCAGCTTGATCCATGACAACGTAAGCACAAAGCGTCTTGGATCCCGACAGCTCAGTACGGTCAACGACCGCACACTCGCGCACCATCGGCTGTTTCAAAAGCACCGCTTCGATTTCACCCAGCTCGATCCGGTACCCGTTAATTTTCACCTGCCGGTCGCTTCTGCCCGCGAAGATCAGATTGCCGTCGGGCAGCCAGCGCACCACGTCACCCGTTCGATACAGCCGCTCCCCAGCCACGAATGGATTCGGGATGAAGCGTTCGGCGGTGAGCTCCGGCCGGCCATGGTAGCCTCTGGCTACCCCTTTGCCGCCAATATACAATTCTCCGTATACACCAGCGGGCTGTAGTCGGTGCAGGCGGTCAAGCACATAAAAGCTGGCATGCTGCAGCGGCTTCCCAATCGGTACGGTCGTCGTCGTAAGCTCATCGATCGTGGTCGCTTCGTAATAGCTTGAATCGATGCACGCTTCGGTAACGCCGTAGCTGTTCAATATGCGCATCCGCGAGCCGAACTGCTCCATCAGGAACACAAAATCTTCCTTCGAGCAGCTATCAGAGCCTAAAATGAGCAGCTCCAGATGGTCGACCGGTAAACGCTCCTCCGCGATATATTGCATAAGCGGTACAACCAGGGCCGGTGTCGACTCAAACAAAGTAATCCGGTTTTGCTGCAAAAGGTCATACAGTGACGGCGGGTTCAGCTTCACATCCTCCGGACAAATGACCAGATGACCGCCATTTAACAGCGCCCGGGACAAATCTCCGGCAAATACGTCGAACGCAAAGCTCGCCATTTGCAGCAGCCGAACCGGCATCGTCTGAAGCCGATATTCCGTGATCCATGCAGCGGAAGCCTGCATCCAGCTTTGATGCTCGATCATGACTCCCTTCGGCTTCCCCGTCGTACCGGAAGTGTAAATCATGTAAGCAAGATCGCCCGGCTGAACCGTAGTCCTCGGATTGTCCTTGGCCTTGTCAAGCATCTCCACAGACTCCGCGAGATGATCAAGATCAAGATCAAGCTCTACAACAACCCCGCTAAACACCACCCGCTGTTGAAGCTGTCGGTGCGTCACCAGCCATTTACTGCCGCAATCATCCAGCATGAACTGAATCCTCTCCTGCGGATAATTCGGATCGATCGGGACAAAGGCTCCCCCAGCCTTCAAAATCGCGAGCACACCGACGATCATATCCAGCGAACGCTCCGTCATAATCGCGACGGCCGCATTCGCAGCGACTCCATGCTCAATTAGCTGGTGAGCCAGACGATTCGCCTTCGCGTTTAATTCCGCATAGCTCATTTGATTGCTTCCATAGCGAATGGCTGCATGATTCGGCGTCCGTTCCGCCTGCACTTCAAACCATTCATGGAAGGTACCGCAGACGGGCTCTACTGCAGCTGCTCGGCATGTATTCCAATCCACAGTCATGCGTGTACGTTCGTCCTCCCGAAGGAGGCTGATCTCCGCCAGCGGAGCATCCGGTTCATCCGCGATGCTCGACAGCAGCTTCATGTAATGCTCGGATAACTGCTCAACCGTCTCTCTGCGGAAAAGCCTTGTCGAATATTCAAAGCTGAGCGTAATCCCTTCCTCTTCCTCAAGAACATCAAGACTAAGATCAAATTTCGAAGTCGGGCTCTCCAGCATCAATGGTGTAATTCGTACTTGATCCAGGCTCAGCTCTTGATTCGGCTTATATTGGAAATCGAACATCGTATCGAATACCGGGTTGCGGCTGACATCACGGCTCATATCCAGCTTTTCAATCAGCAGCTCAAACGGATATTCCTGATGCTCGCCGGCACGCAGGGTGCTGTCCTTCACGCGAAGCAGCAGCTGCGTAAAGCTTTCTTCTTCGCTCAGCTCCGTGCGAATGACCAGTGTGTTAACGAACATGCCGATTAGGGCATGAAGATCGTCCTGCGTCCTTCCTGCGATCGGCGAGCCGACGAGGATCTCTTGCTGTCCCGTATATCTGGAGAGCAGGAGCTTATACGCCGCTAAAAACACCATGTACAGCGTGCTGCCGGTTTGCTGGGCGATTCGGCGCAGGGAAGCAAGTGTTTCTGCCGGCAGCTCCGCATTCCATCTTGCACCTTCAAAGGTTTGGAAGGCCGGGCGCGGATAATCGGTCGGCAGCTCCAGCACCGGAAGCTCGCCGGACAGCTGCTCCAGCCAGTAACGCTCATGCTCGCGGAACGCTTCCGATTCGGCGTATTTTTGCTGCCATACCGCATAATCCCGGTACTGCACGCGCAGCGGCTCCAGCGGCTCGCCTGCGTACAGCTTCCTAAATTCCTCGATGAACACGCCCATCGAAACGGCATCCGATATAATATGGTGCATATCAGTGAACAGCACATACCGTTCCTCTCCCGTACGGATCACGGCCGCCCGGAACAGCGGCGCCTTGGCCAAATCGAACGGCTGCACGAGCTCCTCCATCATGCGAGGCAGCTCCTCCTCGGTGCATTCCAGCGTAGTAATATCCAGCTCCATCGTGTCCCGCACGATCTGTACCGGCTCCCCATTCCGCAGCTCAAAGCCTGTCCGCAGCGTCTCATGCCTATCGCACAGCTGCTGCAGCGCCGACTTCAGCCGATCAAATTCAAGCGGTCCCTCAACCGCCATAAATTCCGGGATG
>NZ_WTLI01000042.1 GCF_011421635.1 Paenibacillus turpanensis | reverse complement strand
CTCCGCCTGTTCCTCAAACAGCCGGTGGAACGCGGTCGCCGGAGCCGCTTCCGGCTGCGCCGGGTTAAACGCGCCAAAAATTTGCTCTTTTTCCGCCTCCGTCAAAAGCTCCAACTGATTCACACGGATGTTCGGGTTAGCCGCAACCTGCTCCAGCGCCCGGGCAAAATGACCGTGGATCTGCCTGATGTCTTCCTCGCTGAACGTCAGCGCATTGTACGTAAACCGCAGCAAAATATGCTCTTCCGGAATGACGGTAATGTCCAGGTCGTAATTCGTTTGCTCCGGCGATTGTATATTAGCGATTTTCAGCGCTTCCTTGTCTCCACCGACGACCTGCTCAATCTGTTCTTCCATCGGATAATTCTCAAAGACCATGATATGGTTGATCAAGTCACGCTTTTGCTCGCTCAGCAATTGGATTTCGAACAGCGGGAACGTTTCGTAAGCTCCCGATGCCAGCGCTTGATCCTGGGTTTTTCTTAAGATATCGGCTACCGTCTCCTCGGCTTTGCCCTGAATACGGACCGGGATCGTATTAATAAACAGGCCGATCATGCTTTCGATACCTGGAATTTCCGCCGGACGCCCGGATACCACGGAGCCGAATACGACATCCTCGCTGTTGTTGTATACCTGCAGAACTAGTCCCCATACGGTCTGCATGAACGTATTGAGCGTCACCTGCTGCTGGCGCGCCACCCGCTCGATTTGCCCGGTCAATTCCTTGCTGAGTTCCACATCAATTTCAGCCGCCTCAAAAGCGCCCTGCTTCAGCTGCGTTTTCTCCTGCGGCAGCTTGGTCTGCTGATCGTAACCTGCCAAATACTCGGACCAGTAACGCGTAGCTTTCGCTGCATCTTGAGCTTCCAGCCATTCGATATACCGGGAGAACGAGGTAACCGGAGGAAGCTCCAGCATCCGCTTCTCCTGGAGCGCGAAGTAGGTATCGAACACTTCCTTGATCATGAAGGACATGCACCATCCGTCCATCAAAATGTGATGGTGACTCCAGATCACATGGTAAGACTCGTCGCCCGTGCGCAAAACTGTCACGCGCATAAGAGAGTCCCCGGCCAAATCGAACTTGTTCGCTTTATCCGCGCTGACGAAATCGGCTATCATCTTCTCCGGGTCTCCATCGCTTACCGAGCGAATATCTTCGAAGTAAACTTCACACTTCCGCTCGCGGAATACCACTTGAATCGGCTCGTCTCTCCAGCCGGTAATAAAGTTGGTCCGCAGCGCCTCATTCCGCTGCACCAGCGTATCCAATCCTTGGGTAAAGGCTTCGAGATTCAGGCTTCCGTATAAATCGAAGGTCACCTGTTCGAAGTAAGCCTCCGAATCGGCATCTAGCAGACTGTGGAACAACATCCCTTTTTGCAGCGGAGTCAAGGTATACACATTCTCCAGTTCGCCGAGCGCCGCCGTATGTTCGGCTAACCGCTCCAGTTCCTCCACCGTCACATCTTGAAGCAGAACGTCGCTAGGTGTAAGCTCCGGCCGCTCTTTCGATACGCAATGGCTGATGACTTCACGCAAGCTCGATTGAAGCAGGATTCCCAGGCGCTCTACCGTTTCCCGTTTATACTGGGTTTCCCCATAACGGATCGTGAGTTCCAGCACTCCTTCCGACACCCTACCGTTGATATCGAGGACAAAATCCATCACTGCATTCGGGCTGGAATCGGAGCCCGGGCTGTACGGAGACGACTTGAAGCCGCTGCTTTCGTAATCCTGGTCGAATTGCCCCAAATAGTTAAAGCTGATCTCCGGCTCCAAAGCAAATCGATCGCCGTCACGCGGCGCCGACAAATAACGCAGAATTCCGTAGCCGATTCCTTTGTTCGGAATGCGGCGCAAGCTTTCTTTAACCTGTTTCACCTGATGACCGAGCGCCTGAGCGTGACCCGGCTCCAGAACGACAGGGAATTGGCTTGTAAACCAGCCTACCGTGCGCGTAATGTCCATATCCGGCAAAATATCTTCCCGGCCGTGCCCTTCGAGATTCACCAGCACGCGTTCCCGGCCGCTCCAAGCTTGTACCGCGAGGCCAAGCGCGGCAAGCAGCAAATCATTTATTTCTGTATGGTAAGCACGGTGTGCCTGCTTCAGCAGCTGTTCGGTTTCCTCTGGCGTCCAGCGGACGGTCACGAGCCCGCTGTCCTTCAGCTTGGATCTGCCTTGTTCAAAATCTTTCGGAAGCGGTTCATAGGTCAATTGCTCGATATGCTTCCAATACTCTCTCTCTCTTTCCATTGCCGGACCGTTCGCATAATCAGCGAGCTGTTTCGCCCACGTTTGAAATGAATCCGTTTTGAGCGGCAGACGGATCGGCTGCCCTTGCAGCGCCTGCTCATAGCCGGTAGCAAAATCCTCAAGCAGAATCCGCCAGGATACGCCGTCTACGACCAAGTGATGGATCGCGATGAGCAGGTGGTCGCCGTCGTCGCAGCGGAACAAGCCGAGCTTCACCAGCGGGCCATTTTCCAGATCAATGCTCGCTTGAATGTCATTCGCCTTAGCCTCTACCGCATCTTTCACATCGGCGATTCCCTTAAAATCGACAACTTCCAGATCGAACAGCGCTTCGTTCTCCCTGGCGCCGCGGTTCCATGCGGTATAGCCATTCTCGGTTTGGCGGTAAACCGTACGGAGAGCATCGTGTTGCACGACAAGCTGACGCACCGCTTGGCATAAAGCTTCTTCGTCAAAGCCTTGCTTGGAGAACTGCATGAACGCCTGGTTGCTGTGATGTACGTCAGCCGGATTTTGTTCAAAGAACCAGCGCTGAATCGGGGTTAAGATAACCTCTCCCGTCACTTCGGCCTGACTTGCCGTTCTCTCCGCCGTTTGCAGCTGCAAACTAAGGGCGGTAATCGTCGGGTAATGGAACAAATCTTTCATGACCAGCTTGTACCCCGTTTGCAAAAGACGGGACGATACCTGCAAGGCCTTGATCGAATCGCCGCCGAGCGCAAAGAAATTGTCCATCGTGCCGACCTGTTCCACTCCCAGCACCGACTGCCAAACCGACGCAAGTGCTTGCTCGGCAGGAGTACGAGGCGCCGTGTATGCAGCCTCGGCACGAATGCTTCCTTCCGGCACAGGCAGCGCTTTACGATCGATCTTCCCGTTTGGCGTAAGCGGCATTTGATCCAGGCGCATGATGCGCGAAGGCACCATATGGGAAGGCAGCGCGGCGTCCAGATGGGCCACAAGCCCTTCCAGATCGAAGCTGGAATCCGCAACGACATACCCGCACAAATATTTCTGCCCCCGCTCGTCCGTCCGGTCGATGACAAGCGCTTGACGCACGCCGGCAAAAATTTGCATGGCCGCTTCAATTTCTCCAAGCTCGATCCGATAGCCGCGAATTTTAACCTGGTTGTCGATCCGGCCGATGAAATCCACGTTGCCGTCCGGCATCCAGCGCGCCAGATCGCCCGTCCGGTACAGCCGCTCCCCAGCAGCGAACGGGCTGTCTACGAATTTCTCCGCCGTCAAATCCGGGCGGTTCAAGTAACCGCGGGCCACACCCGCTCCGCCGATAACCAGCTCGCCCAACACCCCGATCGGCACCGGCTTCAGATTCGCATCCACGATGTAGAACTTGGCGTTCAGCCACGCTTTCCCAATCGGCACGCTACCCGTCTTCGGCAGCTTCTCCAGCGGCTCGTCATAGAAGCTGGAGTCAATCGCCGCTTCCGTTACGCCGTAGCTGTTAATAATACGGAACTGCGAGCCGAAGCGCTCCTGCAGGGTGCGGTAATCCGCTACGCTGCACGCATCCGAGCTTGTGATCAGCAGCTGCATCGAGCTGAGGTCCAGACCCTCGACATGCACATGTTCCATGAACGGCACGATCAGCGCGGGAGTCGATTCGAACACCGTCATGGCGTAGTCGCGAATCCAGCCGTAGAGGCGGGTTGGATCGATCCGGTCGTCCTTCGGCACGATGACCATGGTGCCGCCGTTGTACAGCGTCCGCGCAATGTCGCCGACGAACACGTCGAACGAGAAGCTGGCGAGCTGCAGCAGCCGGACCGGGAACTGGTCCAGGCGGTAGTCCCGGCGGTAGCCCGCCGCTGTGTTCACCAGGCTGCGGTGTTCCACCGCCACACCCTTCGGACGGCCCGTCGTACCGGAGGTGTAGATGACGTATGCCAAATCGCGCGGCTTGTTCACATTCACCGGATTCGATGCGAGATCCGCCGCTTGTACGTTCCTCTCGGCTTCTGCCGTGGCGGACGTTTCCGCAGCAGCCGTTTCCGCTAGCGCCAAAGCCTCCGCCTTTGCGCCTGCTTCGCCCAAAGCTTGTACGCACACAGCCGCTTCCGCCGCTCCAAGGCTGTACGTCGCGACGTCGTCAAGCGCAAGCACCGTTTGCAGCGCAAGAGCTCCGTCGCTGCGCCAAGCTTCCGCCTGCTCCAGCAGGCGGGTCTGTGTGAGCAGCACCGACACCCCGCTGTCCGCCAGCATATACTCGATCCGCTCTTCCGGATAGTCCGGGTCGAGCGGCACATAAGCGCCGCCCGCTTTCCATACGGCGAGCACCCCGATCAACAGCTCCGCCGAACGGCCGGCCAGAATGCCGACCACCTGTTCCGGCTTCACCCCGCGCGCCCGCAGCGCGTACGCCAGACGATTCGCTTTGGCGTTCAGCTCCGCATACGTCAGCTTGCTGTCTTCGTAGACAACCGCCAGCGCTTCCGGAGTGCGCTCCGCCTGCTCCTCGAACAGCTCGTGGAACGTCCTCTCTATCCACGACTCCTCCTCCAAGCCTGTACCCTCTGCGGCGGGTTGCTTCGCATGAGGCGAAGACGACACGTCAAACCCGACCAGCAAATCATGCTTTTCGCTGTCCGTCAAGATATCTAAATCCGCAATCCGCGCACCCGGCTGAGCCAGGATCGACGCCAAAAGCTGCTCGTAATGACCCGCCAGCCGTACCATCGTTTCCTGTCTAAACAACGAGGTCGCGTACTCGATCTTGCAAACCAGCTCGTTATCGGCTTCCACGATATCTAAGCTAAGATCAAACTTTGCCGTCTTTTCCTCGATGTCGAATAGCGACCATTGCAAGCCTTCCAGAGTTAAATCCAAGCTTTCGTGCTTTTGCAAAGAAAACATGGTGTCAAACAGCGGATTTCTGCTTAAATCCCGGCTCACCTGAAGAGCTTCCACCAGCTCCTCGAACGGATAGTCCTGGTGCTCGTAGGCTCCAAGCGTCGTTTCTTTCACTTCCTGCAAGTAATCCAGGAACGTCCGCTCCGCCGCCGGACCCAAGCGAAGGGCCAGCGTATTGACGAACATGCCGATAATCGGCTGCAGGTCGGCGTGAGAACGGGCGGCAATCGGAGTGCCGACCACTATATCTTCCTGTTCCGAGTATTTATGAAGCAATACGGAATACGCAGCCAGCAGAAGCATGTACAGCGTCGCCCCCGAATCGCTGGCAAGCCGTTTGAGAGCTTCGCTTTTCTCCGCATCCAGCGTAAACGTGAGCGTTTGACCGTCAAACTGCTGGACGGCCGGGCGGGAGAAGTCGAAAGGCAGCTCAAGAACCGGAAGCTCGGAGCTAAATACCCCGCGCCAGTATTCCTCCTGCCCTTTGATGCGCTGGCGCTGCTCCCTTGATTGCTGCCAAACAGCGTAATCCTTGTATTGAATCCGCAGCTCCGGCAATTCTTCCCCATTGTAAAGCCGCACGAATTCGCGCAGCAGCACGTCCATGGAAAGGCCGTCGGAACCAATATGATGAATATCCAGCGCGAGCAAGAATTTCTCTTTCTCCAGTTCGATCAGCAGGGCGCGCAGCATAGGCGGCTGGGTCAAGTCAAAAGGCTGAATGAAGCCTTCAAGAATGGCCGCAACCTGATCTTCGCTTGCTTTAAGCTTCTCGACCTTGAAAGCTACGAACGGATGAATACACTGAACCGGCTCCCCATCCACGATTTCAAAGCCGGTGCGCAGCATATCGTGCCGGGCCACCAAAGTATTCAGCGCCTTTTCCACTTTGGCCTCGTTCAAAGCCCCTTCCAATTGCAAGGCGCATGGGAGGTTGTAAGTCAGCTCCGAGCCATCCAGCTGGTGCAGGACGTACAGCCTTTTTTGCGCGGAGGAAACCGGATAATACGCTTTCTCTTCCGCTTTCGGAATCGAGCTGAGCCGCGTTTCTTCCAAGCAGGCAATAGCCCCGGCCATCGACTCTACCGTCGTATAGCGGAACACATCGCGCAGTGGAAGTTCGACGTTCATTTCCTTCAGGATCTTGCTGACAAGGTTCGTCGCCCGCAAGGAGTGGCCTCCGAGCTCGAAGAAATTGTCCAGGACTCCAATGCCGGAGTAGCCCAGCACTTCCTCCCAGATTTTCACAAGCTGGGACTCCGTCCGGTTACGCGGCGCTACGTATTCGACGCCCGTTTGCAAGCCGCCTTGCGGCTCCGGCAGCGCTTTGCGGTCCACTTTGCCGTTAGACGTCAGCGGCATCCGCTCCAGCTGCACGAAATACGACGGGATCATGTACCCCGGCATTCCCTGGGCCAGCGAGTTTCTCAATTCGCTGACCGTCAGCGTCCGATCCGCCACAAAGTAGGCGACAAGCGCCTTCTCTCCCCCGCCGTCCTGACGGGCGAGCACCACCGCTTCTTCCACGCCCTCGATTTTCAGAAGCTGCGTCTCGATTTCGTCCAGCTCGATCCGGTAGCCGCGGATTTTCACCTGATGG
>NZ_WTLI01000041.1 GCF_011421635.1 Paenibacillus turpanensis | reverse complement strand
CTCCGCCTGCTCTTCGAACAAGCCGTGAATCGTCTGCTGCCGCGGGTAGTCCGCCTCCGATTCGTTGAAACCTCGCACCAGCTCGCGGATTTCCTCCTCCGTGAGCATTTCCAGCGAGGCAATATCCCCGTCCGGCGCTGCTGCGATGGTTTCGAGCAGCTTGTCATAATGTCTGGCGAACCGCTCCGCTGTCTCCTGTTTATACAATGCCGTAGCGTAATCCAACCGGCATTCGAGTTGACCGTCCAGCTCCGAAATGTCCAGGAGCAGCTCGAACTTGGAGGTTCGGTTTTCCAGCGGATAAAACGATTGCTCCAGCCCCTCGATGACAATTTTCTCGTTCTCCGTATTTTGTAGGGAGAAGAACGTATCAAAGAGCGGATTCCGTCCAGTCGCGCGCGTAATGTGAAGACTTTCCACCAAGTCTTCGAATAAATAATTTTGGTGTTCGAGAGCCCCGAGCGTGATGTCCTTGATTTCTTCCAGGTACGAAAGGTACGGCTTGGAACGCTCCGGACGGCTGCGAATGGCCAGCGTATTGACAAACATCCCTATGACCGGCTGCAATTCATCCTGCGTTCTTCCGGCAATCGGCGTTCCGACGATCAGATCTTCCTGACCCGAATATTTATGCAAAAGGATGGAATAAGCCGACAGCAGCACCATGTACAGGGTTGTCCCCGTCCGTACCGCCAGCTCTTTCAGCTTCTCCGTCCGATCTTTCCCGATATAAAATTTCACGGTCCGGCCGTCAAAGCTTTGCACCGCAGGCCGCGGGAAGTCCGTCGGCAGTTCCAAGACCGGCAGCTCGCCTGACAGCTGTTCCAGCCAGTACTCCTTCTGCGGCTGGAGCATCTGCGCGTAGGCTTCGGAATGCTGCCAAACGGCATAATCTTTGTATTGAATGCGCAGCGGGGCCAGCTCCTCGCCCCGATACAGGCGGCTGAACTCGTCGAAGAGAAGTGCTGTCGAAATGCCGTCCGAGATGATATGGTGCATATCGAACAGCAGAATGTGGCGATCATCGGCGACTTCGATCAGGCCGATGCGGAGAAGTGGCGGATTGGTCAAATCAAAGGAGCGATAGTAAGCTTTCACCACTTGTTCCACTTCCCGCTCGATCGACTGGAAATAATCGACAGCAAATTCCACCTCGTCATAGACACGCTGGACAAGCTCGCCTTGAATCTGCTCGATCCCGGTACGCAGCGTCTCATGGCGCTGAATAAGCGCCCGGAACGCGTGCTCGACACGCGTGTGGTCCAGCTTGCCTTCGAGAAGAAGCGCCGCCGACATATTGTAGCTGCGCTCGGCCCCGTCAAGCTGGCGTAGGACGTACAGACGCTTTTGCTCGGATGAAACCGGATAGAACTCGGCCTCCGCCGCCTTTGTAATTTCATACGTCTCCTGCTGCTTTAAACCGCCGATTCTTTGGGCCAGCTGTTCGATCGTGGTGTAACGGAAAACTTCCCGTAGCGGAACCTCGACTTGCAGCTCTTTCCGGATCTTAGAAACAAGCGTGGAGGCTCGCAAGGAATGACCACCCAGGTCAAAGAAATCATCTTGGACTCCAACTCGCGCAATACCCAACACCTGCTGCCAAATGAGAGCAAGCCTTACTTCCAGCGTTGTGCGAGGAGCCACATACTCACGGCCTGCTTCTACCGCTCCGGTCGGTTCAGGCAGCGCTTTGCGGTCAATCTTGCCGTTCGGCGTGAGCGGAAGCTTATCAAGGGACACCAGCCGGGCCGGGACCATATGGGCCGGCAGCTCTTGCTTCAATTGGAACAGCAGATCGCTTAGCTGTAAGGAAGCATCCCCAGCCACATAGCCGCACAAATACTTTTGCCCCTGCTCATCCGTACGGTCGGTCACCACAGCCTGCTTGACGCCCGGGAAACGCAACAGGGCCGTTTCAATTTCGCCAAGTTCGATCCGGAATCCGCGAATTTTCACTTGATAGTCGATCCGGCCGATGAAGTCGACGTTGCCATCTTCCAGCCAGCGGGCCAAATCGCCTGTCCGGTACAGACGTTCGCCCGGCACAAACGGGCTATCCGCAAACTTCTCGAAGGTTAAATCCGGACGGTTCCAGTATCCGCGTGCCACCCCGGCGCCGCCAATGACAAGCTCGCCCGGAACACCTACAGGAACCGGCTTTAACGTGGCATCAACAATGTAAAACCGGGCGTTCAGCCAAGCTTTGCCGATCGGCACATGACCCGACAGCGGCAGCTTGTCCAGCGGCTCATCGTAATAGCTACTGTCAATGGCCGCTTCGGTAACACCATAGCTGTTGATGATGCGGAATTGTCCACCGAATCTTTCTTGCAGCAATCGGTAATCGGTGACACTGCAAGCATCCGAGCTGGTAATCAGCAACTGTATGGAGCTGACGTCCAGCCCTTCTTCATAAATATACTGCATGAACGGCAGGATGAGCGCAGGCGTCGATTCGAATACCGTAATGCTTTGGTCCCGAATCCAGCCGTATAAGCGGTTCGGATCAATCCGGTCATCCTTAGGCACAATCACCATCGTGCCTCCGTTATACAGTGTCCGCGCGATGTCTCCGACGAACACGTCAAACGAGAAGCTGGCCAGCTGCAGCAGCCGCACTGGGAACTGATCCAACCGGTACTCGCGACGGTACGCATCCGCCGTATTCACGAGACTACCGTGCTCGATCATGACGCCTTTCGGGCGTCCCGTCGTACCCGAGGTGTAAATCACATAAGCCAAGTCTTGCGGAGCGCTGTCGGCAGATTGAAACTCCACGGAAAAGGCATCCCCGTTATAAATCTGTTCATTATCCATGGCATAGACAGCTTGAAGCTTCAGCCGGTCATTGGCCAACCAACCTCCGGCCCACTCCAACAGATGACGCTGCGTAAGCAGCACCGATGCTCCGCTATCGCTGAGCATGTACTCAATCCGCTCCGACGGATAATCGGGGTCCAACGGTACATAGGCTCCGCCGGCTTTCCAAACGGCGAGCACCCCGACCAGAAGTTCCACCGAACGATCCGCCCAGATCCCCGTAATCGTCTCCCTTCCCACGCCCTGATCGCGAAGGAGAGAAGCCAGCCGCTCGGCGCGTTCGTTCAATTCGCCGTAGCTCAGCTGTTTGTCCATGTAGACGACGGCCGGATGATCCGGAATTTCCCGGGCAAACTTTTCAACATACCGATGAAACGCTTCTCCCTCGCTCAGCCCTTCCATCGGCGGGTTAAAAACGTTGAGAATGCGGTGTCTCTCCTCATCGCTCAGCAGAGAAATCTCGCGTACCGGCAGTTCGGGAGTCTGAAGAAACTGGTCCAGAACGGTAACATACTGTTCCATAATCCGATCAATCTCGGACGTCTCGAACAGGCCGGTACGATAAGAAGCATGGAGAATTAAATGACCTTCATTCAGCATATGGTCGAAGCGCAGCAGCAAATCGTCCATCTCGTGTCTACCGAAATGATCCTCCGGGCGTACCTTGATTTCTTCGTACTCCACGATTTTCAAAGGCAGATATTCCAGAGATGTACGGAACAGCCCCGAAAGATCGTTCCGGCCGTGGTGTTCGCGCAAATCCTGGATCAATTGGTTATAAGGATATTTCTGATACCGCAGATCCGCCATATTTTCCTTGGAAACCGTTTGGATCAAGGAAAGCACGTGTTCGTCTGGATTCAGACGAATCCGCGTGGCCACGGTGCTGACGAACATGCCGATCGTTTCTTTTTCCTTCTTGCTGGTGCGATTGGCGAAAACCGTGCCGACCGGAATATCGGTGCTGTCGGTCAGCTTGTACAATAAGGCGTACATGGCGGACAGAAATAATGTATATAAGCTGACCTGATATTGTTCGCTGAAGGCTAGAATACGTTCATACTGGGAACCGCCCAAAGTGATGGCCCGTTTGTTGGATTCGCTGCCGATCGAGAATGGCGGATACGATTTAATGCCGGTCGTTTCAGGCAAAATGGCGTACTTCGTCAGCCAGTATTCCTTTCCTTTTTGATAACGATCCGATTGCTCATATTCACGCTCCGCGGAAATATAATCCAGATAGGAAGGGGCCTGGTAACTGCTGGAGATGCCTTTACGCAGTTCCAGGTATTTTTCCATCACCGCATGCAGCAAAGCATTGAGGGACAAACCGTCGGCGATAATATGATTTACCCTCAAATTGAGCCATACTTGGCCGTTCGCAAAATGGATAATTGTAAATTGGTGGAGGTGTTCGTCGAATACGCTGACCGGTTCTTCGCTTACTTCTTTCACCCAAGCATAAAATTGTTCGGTTGTACCTAGTTCGAGGCGGCTTATCCTAGCTTGGACATTCTCCGGCTCTTCGAACCACTGCGTTGGATTTTGCAAATCTCCACTAATGCGGATTCGGAAAGCGTCATAGGTTTTGACGATCTCTGCTGCCGCTTGCTCCAGAAGCTGTGTGTCGATCTCACCCGTAATCTGATAGGTCCCGGAAAGCATCGTGATGGACGTTCCCGGATGCATAATTTCCATAAACCATATTCGGCGCTGGGCTTGCGTTAATCCATATTGCTCTCTGGTATTCTCTCTCACATCGACACACTCCCTGTTTAGAGATTCTTTATAGACAGGAGACAGGTTTATACCCAGATGTCACATAGTCACTCTTAAGAAGAACCGCGCACGCCATTCCCGAAACGGCTTCTGCGGACTCTTTCCCCTTTTTCGTGTCTCCGCTTTTTGGTAACTGCCGGTTTTAAAGTCATACCTTACCTTGGATAACTAAAAGACTCTATCGCTTTCGCAAGCAGGAAAGCGGCTTTAGCCGTACAGCCGGGCGTAATAACCTCCGAGCGCCAGCAGGTCCTGATGGCGGCCCCGCTCGACGATCGTCCCTTGGTTCATGACGGTAATCAAATCCGCATGTTCCACGGTGCTGAGACGGTGGGCGATCAGAATGGTGGTGCGTCCCTTCATCAATTCGTTCAGGGCCTGCTGTACCCAATGCTGGGATTCGTTATCCAACGCGGAAGTCGCTTCGTCCAGCAGCAGAATCGGGGCGTTTTTAAGAATCGCCCGGGCGATCGCAATCCGCTGCCTTTGTCCGCCTGACAACGACGCTCCTCTCTCTCCCACCGGCGTTTTATACTGTTCAGGAAGTTCCTGAATGAAATGGTGAGCGTACGCTGCTTTGGCCGCTTCGATCACTGCTTCATCCGTTGCATCCGGGTTGCCGTAACGGATGTTTTCCTCAATCGTGCCGGTAAACAAGAACGGCTCCTGCGGAACGTATGCAATCTGCCTGCGGATTTCGTCCAGCGTGTAATGTCCAAAAGGTTTGCCTTGGAGCAGGATTTCTCCACTGTCCACAGGATAAAAGCCGAGCAGCAGCTTGATCAGCGTACTTTTGCCGCTGCCGCTGGCCCCCACGATAGCGGCGACCTGGCCGGGAAACACCTGCATGGACATGTCGATAAGCACCTTTTTATCCGCCTGATAGGAAAATTCCACATCGCGAAACTCCACCGCAGCCTCCGACACGAGCTCGCTGCGAGGAGATCCCAAACGCTCCGGTTCCTCTTCCTCTCTTAGTACCTCTTCAATCCGGTGAGCGCCCGCGAGCGAATTTTGGGTCATCGACAGAACCATCCCCAAGTTTAACAAGGCGTGCGTCAGATTCACTTGCAGAACCGCCAGGGCGGCGACGCTGCCCATTCCCATCAGTCCGTAGGCATAAAGAAGACTGCCGATGACGATGATGCCGCAGAATGTGACGTAGCTTATAAAATGGTTCACCGCAGCCTGCATTCCGTTCTTTTGCGCGGTTTGCCGAAGCGTCTGCGTCATTTGTTCGTTCAACGCCTCGTATTGGTCGTAAATCGTGCGGATGCGGAACAGCTTCACAATTTGAATGCCGCCCATAAAATCTTTGAATTTCTCGGTCATTTTACCGAGCGTTTGTAAGCCTTGTTCGGACAAGACGCGAATATCCCGCGCAAACTTCAGGCTGACTGCGGAGGACAGCAGTAGAATGACGAGGGATACGCCAGCAAACCGCCAATCGATCGATACCATGGAGACAATGGAGCCGATGCAAAAGACAACTTGAAGCAGCAAAACGAAGTAAACCTGCGAAAATGTGAACTCAACGGTCGTTACGTCGTTGTTCACCCGCGACAGCAAGTCCCCATGGTGCGTCTGCTCCAGGAATCTCGGCCGCACCCGGCACAGCTTGTCATAAAGACGTTCGCGGATATTCAGCACAGTCAGCTCGACACTACGCTGGTATAAGTAAATGAACCAGGGAGAAATCATATTTTCCAAGAACAGGACCGCGCCCAGAATAATAAAGGCTTCCACCATCAGGGACGTATCTCGGGACACGGCAAAATCAACCAAGTTCTGCACAACCAAGCTGAAGGCGATCAGGAACAATGTCTGGGTGATCGCCGTCACGGCCAGGCCAATGGCGTACTGGGTTTTGCGCTTGCGGTTCATAAACTTCAGCAAGTAGCCGAGTTCTTTCACTTGCGCGAGCCATCCGCCCTTTTTCATGTGTACGCCACCTCCCTGTGTGCGGCAGACTCGGTAAATTCCTGGTAGTACGACTGGGCATACAGTCCTTTCATCTCCAGCAATTGTTCATGGGTGCCCTTTTCCACAATATTTCCTTGTTCCATTACCCAAATTTCGTCGGCGTTTTGTACCGTAGAAAGACGGTGGGCTATAACTATGGTGGTTCTTTGCTTCATCAATACGCCCAGCGCTTCCTGAACCGCGCTTTCCGACTCCGGGTCAAGAGCCGACGTTGGCTCGTCCAGCAGCAGAACGGGGGCATCCTTCAGAAAAGCCCGGGCCATTGCAATGCGCTGGCGCTGCCCGCCGGACAAAAAGCCTCCTCGCTCGCCGACATACGTCTGGTAGCCGCCCGGAAGCTGCATAATGAAGGAATGCGCCTGAGCGGCTTTGGCAGCTTCGATAATCTCGTCCATCGACGCTTCTTCCCGCCCGTAGCCGATATTTTCGGCGATCGTGCCGCTAAACAAATATGAATCCTGGGCTACTACGGAAAAATGCGACCGGAGCTGCTCCGGATCGGCGCTGTGGATCAGGCTGCCGAACACGCGGATCTCGCCCTGGTCCTCCGGAAGCGGATAAAAGCCGCATACAAGCTTAAAAACCGTGCTCTTCCCTCCGCCGCTCGCTCCGACAAGCGCGATTGTCTTCCCTTCCGGCACCGAGAAGCTAAGATTCCGCAGAATCGGGGAGCTTTCCTCATACCCGAAGGTTACATTCTGAAACTCGATGGGGGGGGCGCTCGCTTTCGGAAGCGAACGGCCATTTTCCGTTTCGGTCGGCTGCTCGACGATTTCGCAGACCCTTCTCAGGGCACCGGCCATTTCGAACGTCCGCGTGATGAGCTCGGGAATATGCTCCAGCGGCTCCAGACACAGATTCAGCAAATACAGGAAGGCGACCAGCTCTCCCGCGCCTAGCTGCCCATTGTAGATCAAATAGCTTCCGTAACTGACGGCGAAAATGATCGGGCTGATCATCAGCGTGGAAAGCAGCGGGTTGACCCAGGCTTCCCGCTTTTTCACGGCCAGCTTTTTTTGGGCCGTCAATTGCAGCAGCGATTGGTAAGAGCGAGATAATATGCCGGATAGCAGGTAGCTTTTTACAATAGGCATACCCCCAAGCGTATCCTGGAGGTTGACGTTCATTCGGCCCATGTTCGCCTGGGCTTCCTCCGTCAACCGCTCTAACTGTTTGCCGATCCATTGGGAAACCAAGAGCGCTACGGGGAATAACAGCAGGCTGTACAGGATCAGCTCCCATTGGAGGTAGATCAAATAAGCGAAACAGCCGATGAACAACAGCGGATGATAAAACCACTGGGCGAGGTCCCGAATCATAAATTGCTGGATGAGCTGCAGGTCGTTGTTGATCCGCGATAATACATCCCCGGAGTGCTGCTTTTCCAGATAGGAGACCGGAAGTTTGCCGATATGACGCATGACATGGTTGCGGATATCCTGCACTGCAGAGGCGCTGCTTCGCTCCACGCCGAAGCTCATGAAAAACTTCGCCGGCACACCGAGCAAGATGACCACAAAGACCGTGTACACGATTTGCAGAGCGATTGGCCCAGCCCCCTTCTCGGCCTGGGTGGTCAGCTGCTCGATCAAGCTTCCCGTCCATATCTCAATAACGGCGGCGGCAATGGCGGACAAGGTACCGATGATCATCCAGCCTTTGTGACGACTTACATAGGACATCAGCCAGCAGAACGCTTTCCAGGCGGCGTAAGCGGTTTGGCGCTTGGAAGGCGCCGCTGTGCCTTGTTCTTGAACGGACAGCTGGCGATCAGCTTCCATGCAGTACCCCATCATCCACTTCGATCTGCCGCTTGACTTGCTCTAAGATGTCTTGGATGACGGCGGCCGTTTCTTCCACGCGCGCGAGTTCCAGCAATTCCTCGTGCGCGCCCTCCAGCCGGTAATCGGCGTAAGCTTGCGTCGTTGCCCCCCGCCAGGATGGCAGTTGGTGCTCCAGGCGGTACGCTTCGCTGTCCTTCGCAATCAGTTCGTAAATCCGGGCAGGGATCGTGCCGGAATTAATAAGCTGCGCTTCGTAAGCCAATGTCGCTTGGACCTTCCGATGAACACGCTCCCGCACGAGCGGGTTGCTCATTAATTCCTTCTCTTCTTCGTCGAAATCGGCAAGTGTTTCTTCAAGCTCTTTCTCCGACGTTTCGGAAGGCGTCAGCGTGTCTTTAATCCACGAGTCCACCATGAGCACGTCCGTTACGGAATACCCTCTTTTCTCCATCGTTTTGGCTACCTCGAACGTCAGGTTGCCTCCGAAGCAGTAGCCGAGCAGCACATAAGGTCCTTCCGGCTGGATGCGGACGATCTCGTCCACATAACGGTTCAGCATGACCTCGTAATCGACGGCATCGTCGATAAAATCAATGCCGTAGAGCACGAACCGGCCGTCGAGCCTGCTTGCGAGCTCTCGGTAACCGATACCAAAGCCGCTACCCGGAGGGAAGCAGAACACGTTCAGATCTCCTGCTTTATTCAGCTTAATGAAGGAGTCTCCCCCTTTATCCAGACCGAGATCTCCCTCGCCGAAAGCCATGGCTTCAACTGTTACATTGTGGAAAAGGCGGTTCAGCGGTATCTCGATGCCCGTTTCATCGTAAACGGCTTGAACGAGCCTCATCAGACTTAACGAATTGCCACCCAACTCAAAAAAGTTATCCTTTACACCGACCTGTGGAACGCCAAGCGTATCCTGCCAGACGCGGGCGATCTTCATTTCGAGCAGCGTTCTCGGCGCAACATATTCTGCTCCTCCGGCCGCGGCTTCCTCCGGCGCGGGCAGCGTTTTGCGGTCAATTTTACCGTTCGGGGTTAGCGGCATCCGCTCCAGCTGCACGAGGTGCGAAGGAATCATATACCCCGGAAGCTGCTTGGCGAGCTCCTCCTTGAGTTCATTTGCCGACAGCCTCGTTTCCGCTACGTAGTAAGCGACAAGCTGCTTTTGGCCGTTCGCGTCGTCGCGGTTGAGCACGATGGCTTCTTGCACGGCGGCGATCTTCAGCAGCTGCGTCTCGATTTCGCCGATTTCGATCCGGTAGCCGCGGATTTTCACCTGATGGTCGATCCGGCCAAGGTATTCGATGCTCCCGTCTGGCAGCCAAGCCGCCAAGTCGCCCGAGCGGTAAAGCTTCTCCCCCTCCGCAAACGGGGAATCGACGAACTTTTCCGCCGTCAGATCCGGACGATTCAGGTATCCTCTCGCAANTGAGCGCTTCCCCCCCGAAGATGACGCTGCGAATCCGCAGATCGTACGGATGGTCCGCCAAAACCTTACGCAGCAGCTGGTAGAAGTACGTTGGCGTCTGGTTCAAAATCGTGACCTGTTCGCGGCCTAGCAGCGCCAGGAAATCGGCCGGATTTTTCGCCGTGAGCGGCGGTACGATGACCAGCTTGCCTCCGTACAACAGAGCTCCGTACATTTCCCAGACGGAGAAATCGAAGCAGAACGAGTGGAACAGGGTCCACGTGTCGGACGGCCCGAAGTCGAACAGGTTCTTGTCGTTGAATAGGAGGCGCACGACGTTCTTATGCTCGATCAGCGTTCCTTTCGGTCTGCCGGTCGTTCCCGACGTGTAGATGACATAAGCCAGGTTGCCCGGCCCGGAAATCGGCTCTAGGTTCGAAGCCTCCGCATCGGCGGAGTCCGCCCCTCTGTCGCCCCATACGAAATCGTCCAATTCGAGGCGCGTT
>NZ_WTLI01000040.1 GCF_011421635.1 Paenibacillus turpanensis | reverse complement strand
GTCTCAGACAATGCGATTAACTTAATGACATTGAGATACTCCCCTCCTGCTCTTTTTTCATGCGTTTAATTTTCTATTGTATGGCCGTAATGATAAAGTCATTCAAACTCATTCACTTTTTGACCAAAAGGGTACAGTCAATCACCATCAAGAATGCCATGATTTATATACTTGTGTGGTATCGACTTGGCGGGGACAACTCACCATGTTTCCAACTAGTTAAAAAAAGGGGCCTGCTTCCCTTCAACATCCGGTGCAGTCATTGGAAATATCATTCCTAAAATACCTACACCTGAGTAGACAGCAGATTTCTCCATAAGTTTAATATTGTTCTGATCTTCCGATAGGATCCGTTCTCGAACAATGGATAACTCGTACACTGAGAAAAACATATAGTTACTACTTCTCAAGTTTACTGGATCAAATGGCGTACTACTCGGAAAGTTCGTAGATTCTTTCTTTTCAACCCAATTCAAAAAATCGGTCTCATCAGGATTTGTCCACATGAGCGTAAGTATAAATAGCCCTGTTACCAGGATCATCAAAAACCTCATAACATTCCCCTCACCTTGACAAGCACACTAAATTTCAATTATACGCGAGGATAAGCAAACATCACTTCGATCATCATTTACCACGGGATTTTGCGTATTCAGCAAATGTGGAAAAACCTTCAAAAGCTTCTTCGTATGCGTTGTATATCTTACCCTCAAATTGGTGCCAAAGTGTGCTCAATTGGCCACCCCATTCAATATCTCTGCCTGCTTTTGTTTTATAATGTGTAAGTTGAGTCATGACCTTCTGGCCTTCAACAAGCTTATCATTATCTGGGAGCTTCTCGTAAAATAAAATCGAGAGGACGTCGTCTTTATTAATGGTCCCATGTTCTGTAATTTGTGTTTCTACTTTAACATCTAAACTAATGAGATTTCCTTCTTTGATATTCACTTTTTCAATGTTGCCGATAATTTGTGCAGTCGGTGCCATATTCGTCCATGTTGATTTATCCCAAAGATCACTTCCATCCGCAGGAATCTGTTGTTGTTCCTGACCCACGTCACTTTCACCCCCATTCTCCTTGGCTTGTACATACACTGTACTCTCTTTTCCTTTGTCGTTAATTATATGAACATCCTCATTCGAATATTTTACAGAAGAACAAGATACAAGAAGTGTAGCTAAAAAACTTAAAATGATTACAGCAATTTTCTTCATATTTCCTCCCCCACTAAAACCTAATTGTTCTAACCTAATTCATTCATGCCCTTAGCACGTACTGTAAAATCCCCTAATTGCTCAGGATGGAAGCGTACCCCTTCCATTCGAGTCAGTATAGGACAATGGATGTATTCACACTTGGACGTGGATTTATCGTTTTTCGCTGATGGTCTTCAATAATAAAATCTTCTGGAGTCAAAGATATCTGAACTTTGTAAATGCCAGGCGGTGCCGGATCAAGTTTTATACGCGGGGTTGGGGATTCGAGTATACGACCGCCATAATGCTTTCCAATAAAGACAAACTCTTGTTCAATCGTTTGATTTGGTTTTAATTGAGCTTTGATGAGATCTGCTGTACAAGCTGCAGGAATATCTGATTCCTGCTTGTGCGCTAAAGATTTCATTGATTCTTGATTAATGATCTCCACGCTTATGTGAACGGGGCAACTGGAGCTGCCCTTGACATAAGTTAACGTTTCATTTCCGAGATTGGTTACTTTCGCATAGACCGGGATTTCTTCATTCCGTTCAAATTGCTGTTTACTTAACCGAATTACATACGATAAGTCACCAACCGTTTTCTCATATTGAACCGGTTCACCCTTATCACTGGTCGAGCATGCTGTAGCAGCAACTAGTACTCCAATGAGCATAAAAAGAAATCTAAACAATTTCATCCCTCCATATGAACCAGTCCGTTTCAATAGCACCATTAACCAAAGAAATGCAAAAAAGCAACCTGTTGATCAACCAGGCTGCCATCCATCGTCCGTTTATTAAATTAGCATTTATTCTAAATTAACACACTTGTTTTTTATTGCATAGATGAGGGATTATGATTGCAGATGCCCTTTTTCATTCTTATACCCTAGATTCCACGATTAGGTACAGCAGCGCGCGGCAGCGGGCATTACGGTGACCTGTCACCAGTCCGTCCCTAACGGCCGTTTTCAATCATTCTTCAAACGCAATTAAATTAAAAGAAAATAGAAAAAACCCTTGATTTCTCAAGGGTTTTTCTTATATGCGGTCGAGAGGACTCGAACCTCCACGGCTGTTACACCACTAGAACCTGAATCTAGCGCGTCTGCCAATTCCGCCACGACCGCGTATCTTGCTGTTCACCATTTCTTTCGTAGCGGGAACGAAAATAAATATATCACGGACGCCCATAGGTTGTCAAACTTTTTTTATAAAAATTTTATATTCGTATCAGATCGTCACACGCAAGCCTCTCCGCCCATAAACTAAAGCACAACGTATTTAAAGGTGGTTGCCCAATGTCACACATCAACAACATATACAACCTCCGTGTAAATAACGTCTCATCCAACGGGTCCATAAACTTCGGCAACGTTATTCACAAGGGCCACAATGCTAATTCCAAATCCATAGGCGGACAGACAATTATCGGCGATTCGTATTACAGCCCGGCAATCTCTAACTACAACCGCAATTATACCGTGGACCCCGATATGCTGGACCAGGTATCGAAGCAGATTTAGCATGACTATAAAAGGATATCGAAACGAGGTGGATTCATATGCCGCATGTTAACAATATATATAATATTAAAGTGAACAATATCTCCTCCAACGGCTCCGTTGATTTCGGGAGCGCCATTTACAAAGGACTGAGCGCAAACGCCAAAAGCCAAGGCGGTCAGACCATAGTCGGCAATTCCATTTACAGCCCGAATTCCTATTCGGGGAATGCTTCATGGGTTACAGACCCCGACGCCGTCGATCAAGGCTCCAAGCAATTGTAGGGTGAAGCCGTGATTATCAATATTACAAATCTACATGTAAAGACGATCAGTAACATCGGCTCCTTGAACATAGGGAAAACAATCATCGCCCGCAATTCCGCCTATCCTTCTCAAATCACCATGCAGTCGGAGAGCCAAGACTCCCCTCCCTCTGAAGGAAACGCCGGTGGCGTCGATAATATCGGGGAACCCGAAATCACGGGAAGCGTTGGAGCAGTTGGCGATGCGGGGGCGGCGAGCGGCGCAGACAATATTGGTCAAATCGGCGTTACTGGCAGTGTTGGGGCCATTGGCGATGCCAGTGCGGCAAGCGGTGCAGGCAATATCGGCGAAATCGGTATTACGGGAAGCGTTGGAGCAATCTGACATGCAGCAACACTCTGCGACCACGGACATATGGACGGGACGACTGCGAAATATTGGCAAACGGCTCCGGCAATAACTGAGGAAACGTGTTACATGGGAGGTCGTCTCGTTCAACCTGCCAATATAGTCTTGGATTCTTGGAAAGGATGTGCATTCAAAATGTATTATCCGTCGCCCTATTCCTATAGCTCATATTCTCTTGAGCAGCGTTTCCAACACTTTGTCCATCAGCAGCAGGAATGGAACCGGCTGATGCAAAGCAAAATCGAAGAAATGGAAGACACACTCGGGCAATTAAAGCAACAGGTCGAGCAAATCAAACCTGTTACCATCGAAAATATCAACTATAAAATTCAGGAGCTTGCCGTTAAGGAATTAAAAGGAACGCTGAACATTGGAATGACAGCATTAACCGATCCCGAGGAGATCCAAAAATGGCTTGCCACTCCGCAAAGTGACAAGGGCGTAAATCTTCAAGATATCGAGCAGCCAAACGAAAACGAAAATGAAAACGAGGACCAATAACGAGGTGCATCTTACGCGATGAGCAACCAGCAGCAAGATCCATTTTTTACAGATTGGACGATTTTTGAACGTTTATTCGGAAACCCGTTCCAAGACGGAGGCAACCATGCCGCACCTTTTGACCCGGCTGCACTGGAAAAGCAAATGAAAACCATGGTGGAGCAGTCCTTTCGCCAAACCGGCTTTATAAATTCGCAATACTCCTACGAGTGCTTCGAAACCCATAATCAAATTATCACTAAGTTTACTATTCCCTCCAATGTAAAGCCGAAGCAGCTGAAATTAAGCTTAACCCGATTCCAAGCAGAGCTCCAAGGTCCTAATTTATATAAACAGACCGTCGCCTTCCCTGTTCCGGTTGATCCTTATAGCGGTAAAGCGATATTTAAAAACAGCATATTGCAGGTGCAAGCCCGCAAAATGCTGCTGGATAAAGAAGAGCCTTATGAGGTAGCGATCCGTTACTAATCGAGTAGCGTATCGCCTTTTTTTTATGTAGAGAGTCCCTGATCCTCGTAATAATCAATCATGACGGAAAAATGGGTGATTAAACGCCTGCATTTCATCCTCCTCTTCTTCACGAGGACGCGTAGCTGCCTCGTAATGGCCGGGAATCAGCCCCAGCTCCCGGTATTCGGTAGGAGCCCCGCACTTGGAGCAATAAACCGCATCCGGATCATTCACGTTGCCGCAGGGCTCACCAACTAGTCCGCCCTTGTAGGTACAGCGGTTCGCCGTTGGAGCACCGCATTGCACACAATACTTTTCCTTTTCCCCCAGCTCGCGGAAGCAGCGGATGCAAAACTTCTTTTCCTTTTTCTCTGCCAATGATCCCACCTCCTTTTAACATCCAAGGTATTTCTCTCTAGGATATGAGCTAGACAGTCCTCAGGTGCCTGTTTCGATCGGAATGGTGGATTGACAGGAACGAAATGCACCGCCACGGCCTATAATAGTAGAAGAAAATGAAAAGCAGGTGAATTCCTATGGCAGTCTGGAATGAGGATGATATCCAGCCAGCAATTGCTTTAGTGGTTTTAATCGTCATCATTGTTAGCTTTCTTGCAGGAGAAGGAGCAGAAGGAGGAGGTGACGATAATCTTTCGTACCTCGTCCCCGGTCTCATTTTAGATTAATCGTTACTCGGCACTTCAATTTTAAGGTGGTGACTCGGCGATGCCCAAACCCGGAACCAACGGCGGCAATGGAAGCACGAACGGAAAGAATCAAAATGGCAGTGCGAACGGCAAGCGTCCTAAGCCTCGATTAAGTCCGCAGCAGCTGGCAGTCATCGCCGGCCTGCTTTCCAATGCCCTCATCGTCGAGTCTGTCCTCGTAGACAAAGACCAACAGCTTCAAATCGTACTGTCCGGAACGCTAAGACGAAAATCCCGAACGGATCGTCTCATCGAAGAGCTCCGGGATGTATCAGTCGGCGACCTCATTAAATCCTTGCTGCAGGATTGATGCTGCGGCTTATCATAACGATGCTGAGAAGCAGGCGCTTATTATGTATCGATTTCCCGTTCCAGAGCGGCCTCTTGGTAACGGTACCCCCTGTCCAGCTTTACGATTTTTCGGTTTTGCTTCCGTACCATCACGGTGCTGTCATCCCATGCCACCACATAGCCGAGCACATCGTTCGCCGGGTTTGCATCCCGAATGACTCTTACCTTAAGTCCTTGAATTCGAAACTCATCTAATTGTTCGTCTGTAATTTGCATGAATGATTGTCCCTCCAGCCAAAAAAGGAAAGGCCTAAATGATAGGATGTCATTTAGGCCGGGATTCCATGTATATACTCTCTATTTAACCGACATGTTCCTTTGACTCATACCAGCAATCCAGCACACGACTCGACATCACACGCTTTGTAATGTATTCCACCTGCGGCTCGGTAAACTGAGTTTTCCACTCCATGGAAAGCTCCTCGCACAACCGAACGACAGTGAGCAGCTCGGACCATGCTACATAACGCTTATACCAGAAAAATTGCGGATGCTCCACCATATAAGGGTAGAGGTCATCAAATTCCGTATGTTTGCAGTCCAGGGCCCGCTCGAAGTGCGTCTTCGCCTCAGACAACTTCTTCTGGAAAAATTCTACGGGCAGTTGTTCATTCCCCATGTCATGACCCTCCTCTCCAAGGCTTACCCCCATTATAGTTTAAAAAGGCTTCCTCGAAAAGAGAGGCAGACCATGAAAATGTTAGTGCTTTTCCGCAGCATCTTCCGCAAATCGAATGGTTCCGCCTTCCAAAGAAGCAATTCGTACCAGCGCTTCCACCCTGATCCCCCGTTCACGGATGCTGCTGCCCCCCGCTTGGAAGCATTTCTCAACAACAATCCCGACCCCTGCCAAATGGGCGCCGGAGCGTTCCACAATCCGTAGCAAGCCCCGCGCTGCGTCCCCGTTCGCGATAATATCATCGATAAATAATACCCGATCCGACTCGCTTAATACGCTCTTCTGCACAACAATGTCCGTTACGAAGCCTTTCGTAAAAGAAGGCACCCGTTCGCACCAGTAGGTGTCTTCATGTCCCGTCGGCTTCTTCCGTCTGGCGAACACCAGCGGAACGCCCAGCTCCAATGCGGTGGCAAACGCCGATGGAATTCCTGACGATTCCACCGTTAATACCTTTGTAATCCCCAATCCTTCAAACCGGCGGGCGAACTCCCTGCCCATTTCCATCGTAAGCTGGGGATCAATCTGATGATTAAGAAGAGTGTCCAGCAGCAGCACATGCTCCGAAACGACAACGCCTTCCTTCATAATCCGTTCTTTCAGCTGATTCATCCGATCACTGCCTTTCGTCCCGATAGTTCGAACATACCATTTTTCCAACCATGCTTCAAGAGAATGCTGAAATGTGTTACATTTCTCATAGAGAACTGCAACTTTCCTATCCAAAAAACGTCTAAATAAGTAAGAGTGGAAACAAATGCTTGATCGTGCACAAAAAGATGGTCCCTACATCCATAGAGTCCTATTTTTCGCGTTAATTCATCCGTTTTATTCGGAAACCGTCTTTGTGTGTGACAACCCTGCCGGAGTATGATGAGTAAGCATATACGGCTTCGGTTTGGAAAGAAGGGGTAGAGAGAAAATGAATAAACGAATGGTACGGAAGGCAGGCGCAGGAATTGTGATCCTGCTGACAGCTTCGGCTATGTCTGCATGCAGTGACCAGCAGGCTGAACCGAAGCCCGGCAATGAGCCTGTTGCGGTTCAAACACCTGTCATCGTTCCGCAGCCGGCGAAAGCAGCTCCGGAAACGAACGAACAGCTTCTTCAAGAAAGCAAGAAGGAAGCCATTGAGGTGGCCTCTACGAATAACAGCGAAACGGGAGCTTCCGGTCAGGCTCAAGCTGGGGTCGTTTCCGACAAAAACTCGGCAGTTGAATCCAAGGACAGCGACGGCAGCAAGGAACCTCGGCAGAAGGTACAAATCTCGGAGGATTTTGACCCAAAAAAGCCAGCCTTGATGGGACTAAGCTTAACCTCCAGTCTCAATGATATGGTGAAGCTGTACGGGGAGGCTACCGAAAAGCACGAGATGGCCGATGTAAAGCCCGTTGTGATCGTCCATCAATACGATGGGTTTTCCGTTGGCATTCAAGAGAACGGAACCGTTGTTTTCGTTGAGGTGCAGTCTGCGGAAATCAGCACCGGATTAAACGGACTGAAGCTGAAGCAATCGACGCAGGATGCGGTGAACGCACTCGGAAAGCCGGACACCAACACCAAGTATGTGCTTTCCTACAAAGGGAACGGAACCATTTTGAAGCTGGATATCGATCCAAAAACGGATACGATTCAATCCATCAAGCTGTTTGCAAACGAATAGCGGACTCGAAAAGAAACCGGATGTAGGCCGGTTTCTTTTTTTTAATTCTCGTCCGGCAACTAAGGCATGGCCGCCCCCTGCTTGTCATACCTTGATTATAGATTACTCCATAGAGAGGGGTAGAAGGGTTGAAAACAGGGTTTCGGATTTTGCAGGTAGCCTTTACGTTTATGGGAACGGTGGTAGGAGCCGGCTTCGCTACAGGCCAGGAGATTTTCCAGTTTTTCACCAAATACGGCGGAGTAGCCGTGCTGACCATTGCGGCTGCAACCGTGCTTTTCGTATGGCTGGGCACGAAGATGATGCTGCTGTCGCATCAAATTAAAGCAAAATCCTACGAAGATTTTAACAAGCATCTTTTTGGAGAAAAGATCGGAACATGGGTGAGCACATTCAATTTACTCATTTTGTTCAGTGCGACCTCGGTCATGCTTGCCGGCGGTGGTTCCATATTTGAAGAGCATTTGGGGTTCTCTTATCAGGCGGGATTGGCCATTACGCTGACGCTCGCTTACTTTGTCATTCTGAGAGGCATGGACGGAATTCTTGCGGTCAACTCTTTTGTCGTTCCCTGTATGCTGCTTTTCACAATGCTCGTCGTGATGAATGTAGCAGATGAACCGACCGCAGCGAATTGGATCAGTCTGCCGAATCAGATCGATCCGATTAAGGCTTGGATCGCCCCGTTACTGTACGCTGCATTTAATCTTGCCACCTCGCAAGCGGTACTCGTCCCGCTCGGGTCAAAAATCCAGGATCGCAATGTAGTCTTATGGGGAGGCCGTTTAGGTGGACTCGGAATCGGAATTATGCTGATGGCGGGCCACTTTGCCATTGCGGCGTATGACCCGGCCATCCGCGATTATGAAATCCCGATGGGGTATATTGCCGGAGGACTCGGTGAACTCGTGCAAACCTTGTTCTTGTTTATGATTTACGCCGAAATTTTTACTACCTATATCGCCGATGTTTACGGCGCCTCACTTCAGCTCGAGCAGCGTACGAAGCTTTCACCAAGCAAAATATTAATCGTTATGCTCATTTCGAGCTACGTCATCAGCCAGTTCGGCTTTAAAGCACTCTTATCGACGTTATACCCGTTATTCGGCTGCATCAGCCTGTTTTGGCTCGTTATGCTGTGGAACAAGCGCAGCAGCCGGGTCGTTTGACGGTGCAGCAGCACGAAGCAGCATCGTCATGCGGACCACGAGAAATACCATGGATAGCACGCTGTACATAATTCCGGAAAGCAGATAACCGTAATGATAGAACGGATAGCTTTCGCGGTCCCGGGTTACCGCAACAAGCTCAACCAGTAAGAACACGGTACCCGTTAAAAAAAGAAAGAGGACGGCGTAATCAATTGCAGTCCAGCGCAGCAGCTTGGCGGGGATGCTCGTATCTCCTCCCCCCGTTTTCTTCCGCTCGGTGTAGTAAACATAGGCCGTAAAGACAACACATGCGGTGACTGCGAGGCCAAGCAAACCAGCCAAAATGGAAAGTGCTAAATACATGCAGATCTCCCCTCTTCAAAAACTGAATTTATTGTAAGAGCAAATAGGATAGCATCAGGGTCGCAATAAAGCCGATCACAGGCAAAAGGATTACCATGGGCAGCAGCAGCTTGCCGGGCAGCAGCGGAAGCGGCCGCCAAAGCGGAAGAACATAACGGTTAGCCGCTTTCTGCAGCAGCGTTTGCTGTGCCGATCGGGCCAGCGCGTTTTTGCGGACGGTCTCGTCGACTTCAATCGAGCCCGATTTCCATCCGACCCGGTATGTAATTTTGCGCTTCACCGTTTCCGGCGCCGCTCCCCTATGCTCCGGCGCTGTTCCTTGTTCCACTGTAAATCACCTCCTATCATTCTTGTGCTTCTATGTAATAGTATTCGATGAAGTTGAAAAAAAGCAATGGATTGTCCGGAATCGTGGAAAAGGCTGCAGTTGCGTGGTATTGTGGGGATAAGTATTTCAAGCAGCTTATTTTATTATGATTGTTGTACATAAAGGAGGAACCGTTATGAAAACAGCAGCGATTACAGGCGGAGGCCAAGGCATCGGCCGCGCACTTGCCGTAGGCTTTGCAAGCAAAGGGTATCGCGTTTCCATTGCGGATACCGATAAAGAAGCAGGCTTTGAAACCATTAAATTTATTCGTGAGGCCGGCGGAAACGCGATGTTCATGCGCACCGATGTGGCGGATGAGCAAGAGGTTGATAAGTGGCTGGAGCTCACCGTGTCCGAGTTAGGCGGGCTTCATGTTCTCGTCAACAACGCCGGAATCGGCAAGGGCGCTCCTGCATTAGAGCTTGCCGCAGAAGACTTTGACCGCGTCATCGCGGTCAACCTACGCGGCACCTTCCTTTGCTCGCAGCGTGCCGCCCGGTACATGAAAAGACAGGGCGGCGGTTCGATCATTAATATGGCTTCCACACGGGCGCTGATGAGCGAGGCCGACACCGAAGCTTACGCGGCCTCCAAGGGCGGCATCGTCGCTTTAACGCATGCGATGGCCGTTTCCCTCGGACCATACGGAATCCGCGTCAACGCGATCAGCCCCGGCTGGATTGAGACGGGGCTGTGGCTGAAGGCCTCAAAGGCGTACACCCCCGAGCATAGCGAACGCGACCGCCTCCAGCATCCAGTCGGACGGGTGGGCCGTCCGGAGGATATTTTGGAGTCGTGCTTGTATCTCGCCGACCAGCGCTCCGGCTTTATCACCGGTCAAAATCTGGTGATCGATGGCGGTATGACTGTAAAAATGATTTATGAGGAATGATCAAGGCGGACGATTCCTGCTTTGGGTGCATGCCTCTCGACCATAGTTACGATCCTCGCATGGCACGTAAATAACAGAAATTGACGGTTCTCAGACAATTCACTCAGCAGCTTGATCGCATTTTCCGTTCGCCGTTCATCAAAATTGACAAAGATATCATCCATGACGATCGGCAGCATGCCGGTCGTTTTTGCCATTTCATCGGCGAGCGCAAGCCGCATCGCGAGGTAAAGCTGCTCCGCCGTACCGCGGCTCAGCTCGGCCGGAACCAGCCGCTCGCCGTCGAAGCGGTCAACGAGCAGCTCGGACTGCCCGAACGGCGACAGCACCTTGGTGTAACGCCCTGCCGTCAGCGCTTCGAGGTAGCGCGATGCGGTTCGCAGCACATGCGGCTGTCTTTGCTGCTCATAGTGCTGCTTGGTCCGCTCGATGAGCGACTTGGCGAGCGCTTGTGTAATCCAGGAACGGGCTAGCCGTTTCATGCTTTCCTCTTCTTCGAGCAGCTGCTGCCGCAGCGCAGCGCGGGCCTCGGCCGCCGACAGCTCCTGCAGCTGTCGCTGGACGCTGCCGATCCGCTGGTTGAGGGCGTCCCGCTCGGCTTCGAGCTGGCGCTGCTGCTCCCTCGCCTCGGCGAGCTGCCGCTCCAGCGCTTCCTGCCCGCCGGCGGCCGGTACGGCATGAAGCTCGTCCCGCCGTTCTTCGGGCAGCAGCGCATCCACCTTCGCCTGCAGGCGAAGGTATTCTTCGCTCAGCGCGGCGCGCTCCTGCCGCTGCTTCTCCTTGGCGCGCAGCTGCTCGCCGTCGGCCGCCGCGGCGCGGCGCAGCAGCTCCTGCAGGCGCCCGTCGGCGCTGCGCAGCCGCAGCTCGTCGCGGCCGCGCTCCTGC